>CAWCWV010000017.1:0-783912 GCA_963799365.1 uncultured Flavobacteriaceae bacterium | reverse complement strand
GATGTTTTAAGACAGTTGCTTTCTTAAAAGTAAGAAGTGAGTGATGGAACGTTTCAAATTTTTACAAATCGCTCCCGAAAGCCCAAATTATAAAGGATTCATGTAAAATTTCAAAAAAGTTAAAGCTTATTGAATTTTGTACTTTCTTTATATAAGTTGTGGTAACTTTTTAGTTTCCGATTTTTATTTTATAATTTCATTTTGCGCTCGTCTTTCTAACCTTGTAACTCAAAACTCTAAAGCGCTTTTAGCTTAGAAAACAAATCCCAGACCACTACGCCACAACTCACCGAAATATTTAAGGAGTGCTTGGTGCCGTATTGTGGAATTTCGATCACTAGATCACTTTCCGAAACAATTTGCTGTTGTACACCTTTTACCTCATTTCCAAAAATAACAGCGTAGGTAAGTTCCTTCTGTACCGAAAATTCCTGTAATGGGACAGACAGCTCCGCTTGCTCAATAGCAATTACAAAAACACCTTCTTCTTGTAATTTATTAACGACTGCTGCGGTACTTTCTGCATATTCCCAGGTAACACTATCGGTTGCGCCCAAGGCAGTTTTTTGAATATCCTTGTGGGGCGGTTGTGCGGTAATGCCGCAGAGGTATATTTTCTCGATCAAGAATGCATCAGCAGTTCTAAAAACAGAACCTATATTGTTAAGACTTCTTATGTTGTCCAGGATTATAATAAGACGTGTTTTTTCTGCTGCTTTAAAAGCTTTGGCGTCTATTCGGTCTAGTTCGCTGTTTTTCAGTTTGCGGTTTTTCATGGGTGTAAAGATACAGTCATTGGGTGTATTTTCATTTTGATACTTCGATAAACTCCTTACAGGCTTTGGATATAACAATAACCAACTTCCTTTCTAAACTTTTATCGTTTGAATAATCTTGGGTCAAGCTTCACTAATTTAGCGTCTAAATTTTGAAAGTTAATAGCAATAATGAAAACCACACCAACTTATTTAAAAAACTATCACAAAACACCTTATAAGATTTCTAAAAAATTCTACTTCCTGTATCTTTGTAGCCTTCTAAAGATGGGATTTATGAAAGACAATAAAATGCTGCAATATATTAAAGACGTACTAGTAAATATGCCGGCTGGATGGTTGAATTTAACAACCCATCGACTCGATATTTATAACGAGTCTCTAGCCAAAACTCAATTTTTAGATCAGTTTGAAGCTCTGTTTTCTAACAATGATTCTTCGCCGTCTGAACTACATAAATTACCAACCGCTTACGATTATATTAGACTTGGGCATCCATTGTCTTCTATTTTAGAATGGGGAATTGCACACTTAGAGGATCTAAAACCCGAAAATGTAATCAGTTTTCAATCGCAAACGGCTCCTGTCTTGGCAATTCTCAGAAAGAATTTATTAGATAATAAAAACACGCAAATTGTATATACTGGAGAATTACCAGCGTTTTTTGATGCTGAATTAATACGACGTATCTATGGATATACTTTTGAGCTAAAGAATGTTAAAAATGTAGTAGCTATATCTGAGTTTAATGGCAGTACTATTTTCATTTCAGAACAAGATGAAATGGGTGCTATTCAACTTACTACTAATGTCGATTTTTTTATCAGTTTTCATGGGCATTTGGGAAGTGTTTTATTAGTGCAAGGAACGCAAAATGAAACTTATATTTCAGAAATTCAGCACCTACGAAGAAGAGAGACCGTTGCAATGACGCCAGCCAATTGCCATATTGCCTTAAAATTATTAATAGGTCAAGCTTCTCCAGACACTAAGAAAAGTACACTTCAGGCAAACAAGAAAAAAGTCTTAGAGTACATTAAAGAGATTACAGGTACCAATGGAATGCCTCTGGTTGGCTCTAGCGGACTGTCTATTCAATATGCTATTATGATGGGGCTCATTCACGATGCAGTTGAGAAACATCCAGGAAAAGCAATCAAATTTATTGTACCTCCTAATTGCTATGGCGGAACGAACGACCAAGCAAGACGTGTTGCTGCTTGCTTGGGGAATGTTGAGGTAGTGGATTTACCAGTGGATGGTGACAATGATATGGTACAAAGTATTGATACAGTCTTAGATAAAATTGCTACTGAAGACGCTATCCCATACATTATCGCTGAAATCCCAACAAACCCAAGAGTAGAGGTTCCAGATCTCCAGCAATTAAAAACTGTTTTGAGTAAAAAACGTAAAACGGCAGCTGGGAAACCAGCTATTGCTTCGGTTTTTATTCTCGATCAAACTTTTTGCCCCAACGTTCACTTTTTAGGCGAGGGTGAGATACTTTCTACTGTTAGCGCAATTTCTTATGCTAGTGGATCTAAATTTCCAAGTGGCGGGAAATGTACTGCCGGATACTGTGTAGCAAATAAAAAAGCCGAAGTGTTTATGGACAACATAGCATTGCATCTAAATCTTTGCGATAATGAGGCTACAGCAGACCAATATGGAATACTAGCCAACCAACTGCCTTCTATGAATGAAAGAATTCTTGATGCCTACAAAAATACACGTGAATTTGTAAGCTTTATAAAAGATACATTGCCAGCTGCGAAAATTAATTTTGTTTCAGAAGACCTGGCAAAACAAGGGTTTACACCCTCTGTTTTTTCATTAGGCCTTCCCACTAAAGGAAATACCGAGGAAGAAAAAGAAACCTATAAAAGAGCTTTGAATCTTAAATTAATCAATTTGATGATTACTGAAATCCCCAATGAAAGTAAATTTTGTGTAAGCTATGGGCAGCTACATGGATGTTACTGGACCATACCTGCAACCTCTACGCAAGGGACGACAAAGGAGGGTGACAAAGATTATATTGTGCGTGCATCACTCTCTCCTGATTTGGATCTTGAACGTCACAAAAAAGTTTTTTCAAAATTTGTGGAAACAATTTGATAGTTGGAGAACTGAGCGCTTCTTAACGTATTTAAAGTATTAAGTATTTTCTAACATTTTTGTTTTAAATTTCTTCTATTGTTAATAAAACCCAACAACTTCATTCTGAAGAAATTTCAATAAAGGGAAGGATTTCTGTACTTTTATAGGTCGATATTATAAAGATCAATGACTAAGAAAGTAACCCCATTAATGAAACAATACAATACCATAAAGGCGAAATATCCTGATGCGTTGTTGTTATTTAGGGTGGGCGATTTTTATGAGACGTTCTCGGGAGATGCAGTAAAAGCGGCAAAAATTTTAAATATCACGCTTACGGCAAGAAATAATGGTGGTGAACAAACAGAATTGGCTGGTTTTCCGCACCATAGTTTAAATACTTATTTGCCTAAACTCGTAATGGCTGGTTGCCGCGTAGCTATTTGCGATCAATTGGAAGATCCTAAGCTTACCAAAACTATTGTAAAACGAGGTGTTACAGAGTTGGTAACACCTGGTGTTGCCTTTAATGATGATATTTTAAAAAGTAAGAATAATAATTTTTTGGCCGCTGTACATTTTAGTTCTGGTGGTGGAGGAAAATACTCTGAAGTTGGTGTTGCTTTTTTAGATGTTTCCACCGGTGAGTTTTTAACTGCCGAAGGTTCTTCAGAATATATTGATAAGTTGTTACAAAACTTTAATCCCAGTGAAGTGCTTTTTAGCAAACAAAAACGCAAACTATTTTCAGATACTTTTGGAGATAACTTCCATACCTTTTATCTGGAGGATTGGGTGTTTCAGCAAGATTATACTTCAGAGATACTTCAAAAGCATTTTGATGTCAAAAACTTAAAAGGTTTCGGCGTAGCTCATTTAGAAACGGGAACTATTGCCAGCGGAGCAGCCCTACATTATCTAGGCGAAACACAGCACAACAATTTAAAGCACATTACCAAACTCTCTCGGATCGCTGAAGACGAATATGTTTGGATGGATCGATTTACTATAAGAAATCTGGAATTGTAT
The DNA here is from genome assembly GCA_963799365.1 of uncultured Flavobacteriaceae bacterium. Classification (GTDB taxonomy): domain Bacteria; phylum Bacteroidota; class Bacteroidia; order Flavobacteriales; family Flavobacteriaceae; genus Marinirhabdus. Next base: position 780,004 of record CAWCWV010000017.1, on the reverse strand, counting down.
CACAGCAACCAACAAAATGCCGTGACGCTTTTGGATGTGATAGACAAGACCATTTCGCCTATGGGCGGTCGTTTATTAAAACGCTGGCTTGCGCTTCCGTTAAAAAATGCAGAAAAAATTACCAGACGCCACGAGGTAGTGAGCTTCTTATTGGACAATCCGCAATTGCTGGAAAAGGCAAAGCAGCACATCAAGAAAATGGGCGATTTGGAGCGGCTTATTTCCAAAACCGCAACGGGGAAGATAAATCCGCGGGAAGTAGTGCAGTTAAAAAATTCTATGACTGCGGTAGTTCCGTTGAAAGAGTTGGCAATACAATCCAAAAATGAATCGCTTCAAATACTAGGCGAGCAACTGAATACCTGCGAATTACTTCGGAATAAAATTACTGAAACCCTTATAGAAGAATCTCCTGTCGCAATTGGGAAAGGAAATGCTATTGCCAAGGGCGTTTCAGAAACACTGGATGAACTCCGTAACATTGCAACTGGCGGAAAAGAATATTTGGAGGGTATGTTGAAACGCGAAAGCGAGCGAACTGGCATCACCTCATTAAAAATTGCATCCAACAATGTGTTTGGCTATTATATTGAAGTACGTAATACACATAAAGACAAAGTGCCAGAAGAGTGGGTTAGAAAACAAACCCTTGTAAGCGCAGAGCGTTACATTACTGAGGAGCTCAAAGAATACGAAACTAAAATTTTAGGTGCTGAGGAGAAAATATTAGCCTTGGAGCAGGAGATTTTTGCCAAAATGGTACAATGGATGCTTCAGTTTATTGGACCGGTACAGCAAACTGCGGCTTTAGTGGCAGAACTGGATTGCCTGGCGTCTTTTGCTACCCAAGCAAAGGAATGTAAATATACGCGCCCATTGTTGGATGATACCTTCGACCTTGATATTAAAGAAGGGCGTCATCCCGTCATTGAACATCAATTGCCGCCTGATAGTCCGTTTATTGCGAACGATGTTTTTTTAGATAGAGAAAACCAGCAATTTATTATGATTACTGGACCTAATATGAGTGGTAAGAGTGCTATTTTAAGACAAACTGCCTTAATTGTTTTGCTGGCGCAGATGGGAAGTTTTGTGCCAGCGAAAGCAGTGCGTATGGGTTGTGTAGATAAAATTTTTACCAGGGTAGGAGCCAGCGATAACATTTCTATGGGCGAGAGTACATTTATGGTAGAGATGAATGAAACGGCGAGTATTTTGAATAATGTTTCAGAACGCAGTCTGATTTTGCTGGATGAAATTGGACGTGGCACCAGTACTTATGATGGAATTTCTATCGCTTGGGCCATTAGCGAATACCTACATGAGCATCCTAGCAAAGCGAAGACTTTGTTTGCAACTCACTACCACGAGTTGAATGAAATGACGGAAACCTTCAGTAGAATAAAGAACTATAATGTTTCGGTAAAAGAGTTAAAGGACAATGTATTATTTCTTCGGAAATTAGTGCCGGGAGGTTCACATCATAGCTTCGGAATTCATGTAGCCAAAATGGCTGGGATGCCTCAAATTGTTCTACAGCGAGCCCATAAAATTTTGGAACGTTTAGAGAAAAGTCATTCTTCCGAGGAACTTTCAGATAAAATGAAGGACATCGCCAAAGATGAATTACAACTAAGCTTCTTTAACCTGGACGACCCTTTATTGGTAGAAATTAGAGATCAAATTCTAGAAACCGATATAGATACACTAACACCCGTGGAGGCTTTAATGAAGCTGAATGAAATAAAACGAATGTTGCAGCGTAAAGACGCGGTGAAGTTTAAGAAATAAAGTTCTTTAGAGCAAGAGACAAGACTGGTAATCCTTTTTTATTTCAGTTTGGTCTCGTTTTGCTAAATGTGCGGTTTCGATTTTAACGCCTACAAGCATCAGGATTTTTAAATGCAAAAAGCCAGGTCTTTAAACCTGGCTTTCTGTCCATTTGTACTCGAGACGGGACTTGAACCCTCCAATTTTGATTATCGAAAAACACCTGAAAAAATCACATTTCAAGAGGTAAAATCAACAACAACAGATTATAACAGGGGTTTATTGAGATTGATTAAAATGTAATAAAATTGATTTAAATAGCAATTTGGTGGGGAAGATGTGGGGAAAGAGTTATATTTGTGATGTTCAAATGTAAAATCTTCTTATGGCAACTATTAAATTTCGCTTACATAGTAAGCAAGATAACGCACCAATTTATTTAAAGCTTTCAATTAGTCGAACACAACGTTTTGAAAGAAAAACGGGGTTGTCAATTAACCCGAATGAATGGAGTACCTCAACTTCGTTACCCAAGCAAAACAATCCGAATAATAAAAATCTAACCACCGTACTTCGAGGTTTAGAACACTATTTACAAAAGCAGTTAAACGACGCGACTATTGAAGGCGTTGAGGTGGATGCTAATTGGTTACAGTTAAAAATTGATGTGCATTTTAAACGCGCTAATGAGCACAAACAAAGTGATTACTTAATAGATGCTGTTCAAAACGTAATAGATACCTCTAACGTGCGCAAAAACGGTGTAGGTGGGTTAGGGCTGTCAAAGAGTAGGGTTAATTCATACAAGCAACTGAAAAAGAAAATTAGCGAATTTGACGGCACCACTAAAACCAAGGTAAAGCAAGTTAATAAGCAATACGCGCAAAGGTTTTTATCTTACTTAGTGAATGAACGTAATTACGCACCAAGTTATTCCCAAAAAAAAATAGATGATTTAAAGACTGTGTGTTATGATGCAGAGTTAAACGGTATTGAAACAAGCCACCAATTAAAACGAATTGAAAGCGGAAAGGTTAAAAATGACTTCATTGTTTATCTGTCGCCTCAAGAACTGGAAAAAATACAAGAAGCGGAAATACTCAATCCATCTTTAGAGAACGCGCGTAAATGGCTGTTACTGGGTTCCAATATAGGGCAAAGAGGTAATGACTTATTAAGTATCACTTCTGAAAACTTCGTTACTCGAAATGGGTTAGATATTATTGAACTAACACAGCAGAAAACAAATAAACCGGTATCTATCCCTCTACTTTCCGAAACAAAAAAGATTTTAGAAACTGGATTGCCATACAAAATCTCTATTCAAAAATTCAATGAATACATTAAAAAGGTTTGCAAGATCGCTGAAATAAACGAAATAATAGAGGGGAGCAAAAAAGATAAAAAAACAAATCGTAAGGTTACAGGGAAATATCCAAAGTATAAATTAATAGGTTCACACGTTTGCCGTAGAAGTTTTGCAACAAACAATTATGGGAAATTACCCACGCCATTAATTATGCAAATCACAAGACATAGCACAGAAAAAATGCTATTAACCTACATTGGTAAAAATGGCTATGACTACGCCCAACAAATAGCAGACTTCTACAAAATACAAGAATTAAAACAGGAGAAAAAAACCAACTTAAAATTGGCTCACAAGGCCGAAATTGCAAACTTGTAAATGGAAGAATTCAATAAACTAAAATATAAAATTTGGCACGATATACAGAGGCTTAATAACAAGCCATTCCCTATGCCTGAAAAACGACAAAAGATAAATAGGGCTATTGCCAGGGACTTATTAAGTCTTTATGAACTATCAGAAAAATATTGCGTTTTTTGGTTTGATTGTTCATTTGAGACTTATAAAAATACTTTCAAAAAAAGGGAACAAGAAACGGGTTTGATAACTGAAAGATTTATTTTACAAGAATACAGAAACATTGAGAATACAGTTGAGGGCTCATTGCGGGGTTTGGAAGATGGATTTTATCAAAACTATAATGCCATTATAAGAGGATCCGAAATTGAAAAAATTTTTAATGAAAATGCAAAAAAGAAACTAAGGTATTTAGACGAAGCTCTAACCCAGTTAACAACACCGAAAAAAATTGATTTTGATAGAGTGACAAGTCAGCATTTTTTGATTGACGTAGAAGGTACCAACAAATATGAAGGGCTATTTAAATTTGAATATGTTGGAGATATATACACACAGTATTTAAATGAGATTAAAAAAACTAATCCTACTGCAGATCAATTAAGAAAGGAGATATGTGCTCTTTATCATTTTTTCAAAGAAGAAATGTACACAAAAAATATGGCCTTCAAAGATTATGTGAGTATGCTTGAACAATACGGTTTTATTGCAGAAAACAGTATTGAAGAGTTGACCTTTATTTCTAAAAAAAACTCTTTAGGTAAAAATAGAAGTAAGGCCATTCAGTTGTTTAAAAAAGTTGTTTGTGATATCGACTTTAATATAATTGATTTGCAATAGTTTCCATTCTAATCGCTTATGGTACAATACCCGTTCTTAAAAACAACACACCCATTAAAGGTAAAACGCCTATTGTTAACCGTTGGCAACTGAATTGAATTTAAAGAATTAAGGTAGTATTCTCATCGGGGTTACTAACTAAAAAAAAATGTTAGGTAATAGTGCTTTTGGTATGGATAGGTAGATTAAGAGCACCTTGGCCATCACAGGAAATCGTTTTTATTTCGGGTATGGGGTTTGCTTTAATCGATTGGATCAAAATTTTTAAAGATTTACCCTGAACTAACTAATTTAAAAAAGAACTAATTTTACATACTTTCGATTTTAACAACTAAAAATAATTAACGCTATGCAAGTACGAAACAACAAAGAGTTTAATGAAGATTATAACGAAATCTTAGTACAACAGGAGATAGAAATTAATGCGCTTAAACAGGCCATTTCAAATAACATTAAAGATTTTTGGTAGTCAGTACGCAGACGTTAAAAGTCCCTCTGTAGGGGTGTTTAAATTTCGGTACCTTTTTTTAACCTCTCTTAATATAATTCTCATTTCAAGAGGTAATTTATAACCACTGTACATTGACCCAAATAATTGTAAATGTAATTTGTGATAAGTTCTTTTATTGAATGTATACAAGTACTTCAATCCTACCATTGTTATCGTTTTGCTCTTATAATTTTGCATTGAAATATCTAGCCCGGTAACAGGGCATCTTTTTAGGGTGGGTTGTGTAATGTTTAACCCTATACTTGAATTGTTAATTATTACACACTTGGGTGTTTCGGAAAGCCTGTTAATTATTACACACTTTTCTCTTAATTTTCTAGTAATTTCTGAAAGTAAAAACTCTGAATGCTTTGATGTTATTTTATAAAGTTTTTTCTTCTGTCTGTCTCTATGTCTAGGCTCTAAATCATTCAACCAATAATTTATATTTGAGTACTGCGTTATAAGGCGTAATTCATTCTTATTAAGAAACCTTTTGCTTGTAGTGTAGTCATAGTACAAAATTTTTTTAAAGTGCTTTAGTAACATTATAGATGCTTTATTTAGCGTCTCGGTATTTACGTCTGCAAAAGTTTCTATTCCCGTAACGCTAAAATGTTTGTTCCTATTTATTTTTACCTCAACTCGCAATATATTTTTGTTCATGCTATACTGTTCGCCCTTGTTGTAAATTTTCAAAAAATATCTTTGATGTTCAACTTGGGAATATTGCCTATTGTATCTATATTCAAAAGGTTTCCCGTTGTGAAACAATAATCCCTTAATAAATAATTTGGGGGCAAAAGATAATTCTAGGTTCGCCCCGAATTCAATATTTTTAAATATCATTTGATTCGGTTCACATTCAAAAATTTCACATAGAGCCATTCTTACTTTCCAAACATCATTTAGGGTAAAATCGTTCCCGTTATATCCTCTGTAACTCTTTTCATCCTTGTAATTTGGTGCCTTTATTCCTTGTGATGCGTTCCAAAATTTATGAATACTCCCACTAAAGAACACCAGCCCACTATCATAAACCTTTATCGTGCAAAAATTAATTCTTGATTCTCTAAATTCTGTAATTACCCCGGTTGAGGTACTTATTAACACCTTGAAATCTAGTAGAGGGTTTTCTAGTAATTTTTCGATATTAATATTTACTATCAAAAATTTTACATAGTCAATCATTGTTTTATAGTATATTTGCGCTGTTGGGCGTTGCCAAAACTCCAACACATCTGAACAATTAAAGAGACGGTTTTAAGCCGTCTCTTTTTTATTTTGAATAGTTCTTAGGATTAGATTAATATCCTTTGTGAAATAGTCTTTAAAAAGGTAGATTGTGAGGTTTCCGTTACTGTGGAACCGAAATAACAAAGTATCTTTTTTGTTGTTCAAGTCTCCATAGTAAAACATACTTTTCCCAGTATGAAATAAGCCAGTAACATTGTCACTCCATTTATTTTTATTTCTAATCTTCAACCAATAATCAGGACTTGATTTTGCAAAACCCTGGTCTTTACTAATGTTTATTGGTTGTGATAAAATACCGTGATTTGTCGGTATTATAGGCGCGTAGTGTCTTGTTGTTTTAAAGGTTTTTAAAACCTCGAAACTAAAAGTTTTCGGTGTCGGTATATGCGTTGCCATTAGCCATTAATTTATTTTTATAATGGCTTGTTCCACCTGTGAACGCTTGTAATATATTCTTCGGCCAATGCCCCACGACTGTAAAATTTTTCGCTTAGTATAATTGTGTACTGTACTAATATCCACTTTTAGAAGTTTTGCTACTTCATTTCTCGTAAGATATTCACTTGGCTTCTTTGGCTGAAACTCTTTTTTAATCTCATCGATTTGGCGCTTTACCTCATCGGAAATACCCATTTTTAAATCATTGGGCGTGCAATTAATGAATTGAATACTTGAATTTTCCATAACTTGTGTTTTGTGTTATGGGGGTAAAATTGCATCTTATACCTTCCCTATTGGGAGGTGATTTTTACCTATTTTAGGTAAAACTCCAAATTTCAACATCTAGTCTTGAAATTCGCTAACTCATATTTGAGTTTGCCTATTTAGAATAAACTCAAGAAACAATATGGAACTAATCAAAATTTCTAAAACCGAAAACGGGGACGTTGTTTCTGCTAGAGAATTATATGATTTCCTAGAACTATCTCCCTCTCAATGGTCTCGATGGTATATGCAAAACATCATTAATGACGAGATATTTGATGAAGGCATTAATTATCAAACACTCGACATCATGTGGAACGGTAATCAAACAAAAGATTTTGCTCTTAAAAAGAAATTGAAAAATACTTTAGAAGTTCACTGACTCAAATTTTATTTAGCCTTTTTCCTTTTTTCCATCACGTTCATAAACGCTGTCGCTTTGAGCCGTTCCGATCTGGTCATCTTGGGTATCTTCGGATTGTTTTCTTTCTTTATAGACTTACTTTTAATACTCAATTCCTTTTTAATAGAAAAAATTGATAGAACTAACCCGGAGGCCAAAGCCGATATAATAAGTGCTAATTCTAGGTGGTATGATGTTTCAGTCATCTTAAAACTAGCAGGAAAACCGTTGAATACTTTTTTTGAAACCTCGTTTTTTCCATCTGTAGGATGGGCAAGAAAATATGTCTCCTTCGATGTAAGAAAACCCGATACCCCAAAAACGATTAAAAAGGTAATTATTGTGATGTATATATTTCTCATACTTTCAAATTTAATCAAAAATATAACAAGCAAATTTGACTGAATTTAATAGATGTGGGGAAGATGTGGGTAAGAACAGCAAAAAGAAAACCGTAAAAAACTAATAAATAGTCTATTACGGTTTTTCTATGTACTCGAGACGGGACTTGAACCCGTACGGACATTACTGCCCACTGGATTTTAAGTCCAGCGTGTCTACCAATTCCACCACTCGAGCAGTTCGACTCCGCTCACTGCGCAGCCTCTATTGGTATATTTTTTTATTCGATATTTTAATTCTCTAACCGCGTTTGAGGGTTGCTGAGTGTTTTTAAAACCGTAAGGTTATAAAAAGTATCGAAGCAGAGCGAAAAACGGGATTCGAACCCGCGACCTCCACCTTGGCAAGGTGGCGCTCTACCAACTGAGCTATTTTCGCGTAATTTATAAGAACATATCTTTCTAATTGAAAGCGGTTGCAAATTTAAAACTTTTACAAAACTAACAAAGCTTTATTAGCTTTAAAATTTAATTATTTTATGATGCTATTTTAAAGATCATCACTCATCAATTTCTTTACCTCTTCATTAGCATCGGCATTTAAAGCTTCGGCAATAGCATTTCTTTTACTTATACGATAAGAAATAAATATAAGGAGTAATAAAATAGGAATAATAACAGGAATAGAATAGAAGAAATCAAATTCGTCTATAAATTGAATTTGATGATTAATAACACCAGAAAGTTGAAATAAAAACATAGTAAGTGGCACGAGTATGGCATATTTCCACCAATTTCTAGAGGTTATAAACCAAATAGCAGTAATTAATACAAAAGTAATTTTGGTGAAAAGTGCGTGCATATAACTTTGCACGCTACCAAAATTACCAGCTTCAATGGTCCCAAAAATAGTATCCCACGAAACATCTGGTTCGGCAGGCGCATATTTATAAATATAAAATAAGAAAGGTGTTGCTATCAAACTTAATGATAGCAACACCCCTGATATAAATGTTTTTTTCCTATCCGTTTGGCGGAACTTCGTATTTCGCTTTGTCGATTTGTTGGTCATTTGTTGCTTGATCTTCTGGGGTACAGCTAGCCGCTAATGCAAGTACAGCTAAAATAAACATAAGTTTTTTCATAAGTATAGGATTTATTGTTATTTGTTTTTGTTGATACAATGATAAGGGTAAAAGACTAATTATCCTATAGTGCTGATTTACTAAGTTTTGTGTAAATTTATCCCTTTTTTTATCCTTTAATCGTATAAATTTGCTTTTAATCGATTAATTAATTAGTGAAAAAAATGCGAATAGAAGGAAATTTTGATTGTATTTGTGTTATAAAAGCGCACATTTTGTAGGCCAAATACAAATAATTCTATTGAAGTTTTTTATTGTTTGGTTTTGTAATATTTGAACACTAAAAAACCCTTTCAATGTAAACTGAAAGGGTTTTTGTAAAACGTTATACGTAAAGAAATTTAGTTATCATCATCACCGTTTACATCATCAGTGCCTTCAATCTCTTCATTAATTTCTTGTCCAGCATCGTTTGCTGCATTTTCAGCTGCATCTCCTGCTGCTTCCAAATTGTTTTCTGTGTCTTCTGCTGCAGCTTCTACTGCGTCTTCAGCTTTCTCTTCAGTAGTTTCTCTACAAGAGTAAATTGAAAATATGAGGGATAAGGCTGCGAAGGATACTAATACTTTTTTCATTTTGTTAGTGTTTAAATTAATAGGTGAATTTATATAAAAACTTGTAAAACTCGTGGTTAAAATTTAATTGTCGTCATCACCGTTTACATCATCGGTATTGTTAATTTCTTCATCAAGCTCTTTATCAGCGCTATCTACGGCGTTCTCTATTGCATCTCCTGTCTTTTCAGCAGCTTCTTCTATTGCTTCTCCTGCAGCTTCTAAATTATTCTCTGTGTCTTCTGCAGCAGCCTCTAAAGCTTCCTCTGCCTTATCTCCAGTGGTTTCTCTACATGAAGAAATACTTACCAGCAAAACTAAAGCTGCAATACCTAAATATACTTTTTTCATAATGGTTGTTTTATTGTTAATAAGCGATAAAAATACTCATTTTTTTAATTTAGGTGTTTTTTCAGATAAATATTTCCAATATCGTTTAGGTACGTGTTGAACGTGTAGTTTCATGTTTTTACGGGAAGTAATATTTGTACTAGTAAAGTAGTTTTTCCAAAGGTCTTGAAATGCTGTGTCTTCTTCAGTAAAATAATGTGCTTCTTTTGAAGTATTATTAATTTCTTTGGAAAGTTGCAACTTCACGTAATTCACGTCTTTTAAATCGTAATAGATACCATATTTCCTTTTTAGATCGTAGATTAACCATTTTTGGTCTGAATATCTGTTCTTAAAATGTTTAGCATTTAAAGGCAATACATTAAAGTCTGGAGATATGGTAGCAAAATACAGCTTGTCTTTTGTTAATCTGAAACGTACAAAAGCATCCATTCTGTGTTTTTCACGCCTTACCATTTTTACGGCTTGAGCAATTTTCAAGATATCAGGATCTGCAAAATCATTGGCCACGCATCGTTTTTCTGAAAGGGATCTTTTAATAAAATGCAATAAAATATTTTCAATGTGTGGAAGTTCACTTAAAAAAGCGTTGTAAATATTGTTTTTTCCTTCAGCCGAACAATGCCTAACCAATCCTTTCCATACTCGGGTTGCTTTTTCCGAATCTGTTATTACAGGAATACATGCTGCAAAGAATGTTTCAGTAGCCAATTGATTTCTTTCAATTATAGCATCCCAAAGCTTTTCTTCATATACTTGAAACACTGTACTTAAAAAACCTTCAAAAGAGCCGTCGTATACAAGCGTGGTTCTCATACGGCAATTGGACTATCTATGGAAGAAAAAAGATTGAGCTGTTGGTTGTAGGTTGTACTGTATTTACTGGCGGAATGTTGTAAAATAAGACTTTTAATCTGAGCTGCTGTTCTGTCTTTTCTTTCAAATTGGTTAGAATCGCACACCATAAAATATTTACTACGGTTCATTGCAATGCCAATAGCTTTTAAATGCTCCCAATTCAGTTTTCTGAAGCGCCGTGCATGCAATATTTTGTGAACAGATTTCATTCCAACGCCAGGAATTCGGGCTAACATCACTTTATCCGCTTTATTCACATCAATAGGGAAGTGGTGTAAATTACGCAACGCCCAGCTTAATTTTGGGTCTATGTCACTATCCAAATTAGGATATTCCTTATTAAGTAATTCTCGAATATCGAAGCCATAAAATCGAAGCAACCAATCTGTTTGGTATAATCTATTTTCCCGAAGCATAGGAACTTCGGTGCCAATAGATGGCAAGCGAGCGTCGTAACTGATAGGAATATAACCCGAATAATATACCCGTTTCATATTAAATTGCTTGTAATAATACGCCGAAGTATACATAATCTCAGCATCTGTTTCGCCGCTGGCACCAATAATCATCTGTGTGCTTTGACCAGCCGGAGCATAGACAGGAGTACTTTTAATGAGTTTCTTTTCAGCTTTATATTGGATAATTTCATTTTTTACCTTTAGCATTGGCTTTATAAAATCCGCTCTGTTTTTATCTGGGGCTAATAATTTTAGCCCTTTTTCTGAAGGAATTTCAATATTTACAGAAAGTCTATCTGCATACAATCCAGCCTCCCGCATGAGTTCATCACTGGCGCCGGGAATAGATTTCAAATGGATATAGCCGTTAAAATTTTCTTCTTCCCGAAGTTTTTTAGCCACCTGTACTAATCGCTCCATCGTAGTATCTGCATCCTTAAAAATACCACTACTTAAAAAAAGACCTTCTATATAATTACGCCTGTAAAATGCAATAGTAAGATCTACTACTTCCTGAACTTTAAAAGCAGCACGTTTAATGTCGTTACTTTTTCTAGTGACACAGTAGGCGCAATCAAAAATACAATGATTGGTAAGCAGTATTTTTAGCAGTGAAACACAACGGCCATCTTCGGTATAGCTGTGACAAATTCCCATCCCAGAACTATCTCCTAGTCCTTTATTTTTATTGGTTCGCTTACTTCCGCTGGAGGAGCAGGATACATCGTATTTGGCGGCATCTGCGAGTATATTTAGTTTTTCTTTTATTCTTTCAAAATTCATAAAGCCTCGGGATTTAATAGGATTAATTCAAAAAAAAAATTAAAATTTCATCGATATTCCCTTTAGGATTAAGGTAGAAATCGATGAACTTTCAAAATTTATATCGTAATGGAATATATACAAAAATATGGAAATATTCCTTTTTATAGGAATTTGTCCGTAATTAATTTGGATATATTCCAAAAAAACGTATCTTCGGGACATGGAATCTAAATTATCTATTGAAGCTCGACGCCTTAAAAAAATAAGGGAAGAGCAACATCATACGCAACAATCTTTTGCAGAACTTCTGGATATTGGTGCTACCACAGCTGATATTGAACGCGGAAAAACTAAAATTTCTGGTAAAATTGTGATGGAGTTATTAAGACAGTTTCAAATTAATCCGTTGTGGTTGTTTGGGAAGAGTTATACGCAATATTTAGATGTAGATGGTGGAAATGTCGGGCCAAAAGTCATTTCAATAGATCAGGAAGATAAGGATACCATCTTACTGGTAAATCAAAAAGCCGCAGCTGGCTATCCTCACAATATTCAAGATGTAAGTTGGTATGAAACTTTGCCGGCATTTAATATTCCTTTGCCAGAATATAGAAATGCCACTTATCGCGGATTTCAAGTAGAAGGGGATAGTATGTTGCCAAACATTAGGCCCAATGAGTGGGTACTTGGCAAAGCAGTACCAAGTATCTCTGAAGCCAGTGATAGCAAAATTTATATTGTAGTATTACACGATTCAGTACTAGTGAAGAAACTTCAAAAAATACCAAATGCTCCTGATAAAGTGAGACTTATTTCTTTAAATTCAGAATATATTCCAATAGATGTATCCGTGAAAAATATTCAAGAATTATGGATGGTGAATAGTAAGCTAACTTTTGGTCTGGATGATCCTTCCGAGAGTGCTTTATTGCGACAACTACAGCAATCTATGGAAGAGTTGAAAGGACAAATTAAAAATTTAAACACATAAAAAAACTCCGTGATTTCTCACGGAGTTTTTAGGGTTTATTAAAAACGGATTAATTATCGTCAGTCTTAATTTTAACGTCACCATCATCTGTTTTGATTTTTGTTTCACTTCCGTCAGGATTTTCGATTTTCACCTTATCTCCGCCATCTTTCACTTCAATTTTTGCTCCATCTTCTTGAGCGTTATCAATAAGTTGCTCTTTTTCAGTCTTTTCTTCTGTATCTCTACAAGAAGTAAAAGTTACCGCAAGGGTTGCAAAAGCAAAGGCAGTTAAAATTAATTTTTTCATAATTAGGTTGTTTTTAATTTATTGAGTGTCGTCTTCACCAGTCACTGCATCTTCAACATCGTCTGCAGCGTCTTCTACTGCATCTCCTGCATCATCTATTGCATCTTCAACATCATCTGCTACGTCGTCTGCTTCAACTTCAATTTTAGTTTCTTTTGTCTCTCTACATGATACAAATGCTGTACTCAATGTAAATAATAGGGCTAGGCTTAAAATTAGTTTTTTCATGGGTAAATTATTTATGTTAGTGTTTATTAAAATTTAATCGTCATTTCCAATTTTATCGATTTCTTCATTTATTTCTTCGTTTACTTCTTTGTCAACTTCTTTTGCAGCACGTTCTAGTATTCCACCTTCATCGTCATCAGAATCTACTTTTACTTCTACTTCTTTTTCAACAATCACTTCTTTCGTTTCTGTTTCTCTACAAGAAGTTGCGAATACTGCGCAAACTAATGCTGCGGCAATCATTAATTTTTTCATAATGGGTACGGTTTGTTTTAATTATCAAACAAAACTACGTTTTTTAACATTTGGGCAATCGTAAAGTTATATTAAAATTTTGTATAGTAGGAATGTCTTCACTTATTTTAAAAAAAAAATGAGTTTTTCTATTCTTTATAAATTCTTAAGAAGTTTACAGCAAAATAATACGAAAGAATGGATGGATGAACATAGGGATGCGTATCATAGTGTGCGCGACTTCTATATTGAATGGTTGGATAAAATGAATATAAAACTTGCTGAAATTGATCCAAATTATTTCGATACTCCTGGGAAAAAGGCAATCAACCGCATTAATAACAATTTGATGTTTCATCCAAACAAACCTATTTATAAAGATCATTTTGGAGCCGGATTAGACCAGGAAAGTAAACAAGGTGATTTTTATATTCATTTAGGAACTTCCGAAAATTTTATAGGTGGCGGCTACTGGCATCCTTCTTCTACAATTTTGAAGAGTATCCGCCAAGCAATTGATTATAACGGTGGGGAATTAAAAAAAATACTTAAAAAAAATAGTTTTAAAGATATGTTTGGTGATTTGGTAGCGGATGATCCTTTAAAAACAGCGCCTAGAGGATTTACACAAGAACACCCCCATATAGATCTGCTACGCCGAAAGTCGTTTGCAGTTACAGTTCAACTCACTCAAAATGAAGTAATGGGCGATAGATTTGAAGAAAAAGTTCTTAACATATACAAAGAAATGTTGCCTTTCAGAAGGTATTTAAATGAAGCGGTAACTGTTTAATGTTTAGTTGTTCTCTAAATTTTTAAAATAATCCAAAACCATAGCTGTAGCCCCTGTATTACTATTCACAAAATGGCCAGCAATCATTCCTGTTTTATCTCTGAAGTTGCTATTAGCTGAAAGTTTTGTGAGAATTTCGGAACAAGTTGCAGCATTTTTTATACTGAATAAGCCTGCCAAAGATTCTAGCCTTTCGGCTTCGGGGAAATCTTCATAATTTTTACCTATCACAATGGGAACACTAAAAGTAGCAGGTTCTAGGATATTATGTAGTCCGGTTATTCCCATAGCGCCACCCACATAAGCAATATCTGCGTAACTGTATATTTTAGTGAGTAATCCAATGGTGTCTACAATAAGTACAGAAGCTTCTCTAAGAGCGTCACTTTTACTTTCTAGTTGCGTGTATCTTATATTGGAGTGTTTCAGTTTTTTCTGAAATGCATTTATATTTCCAACATCCATTTTATGTGGAGCAATCACAAACTTGATGTCTTTATTATTGTTTATAAATGGCAGCAATACTGTCTCATCTTCGGGCCAAGTACTTCCGCAGACAATGCAGAGCGAATCACCTTTAAAAATTTCCATGAATTCAATCGAATTATCATGCTCAATTTGGTGTGAAACCCTATCGAATCTAGTATCGCCACTCACTGAAACCTCAGTGATTTCAATTTCTTTCAGTAAGGCTTCTGAAACCTTAGTTTGAACAAAAATATGGTCAAAATTTGCCAGCGCTTTCCTCATAAAACTTCCGTAGGATTTAAAAAAAACTTGATTTTCTCTGAAAACACCTGAAATTAAAAGGGTGTGTACGCCCTGCTTTTTCAGCTGAAAAAGATAATTGGGCCAAAACTCATATTTTACAAAAAAAGCGGTGGTTGGGTGCACTAACTCAACAAATTTACGAGCGCTCGCTTTTGTGTCCATAGGTAAATAAACTACCGCATCTGCGACAGGTGTGTTCTTTTTAATTTCATATCCTGAAGGTGAAAAAAAGGAAATTACTATCTTATACTTAGGGAAATGTTTTTTTATGGCCTCCATAATAGGAAAACCCTGTTCAAACTCACCCAAGGAAGCGCAATGAAACCAAATTGTCTGGTCTGTAGGTTTTATTTTTTCTATTAAAATGGAGAAGGTGCTCTGGCGGCCTTGTATAAAAAATTTCATTTTTTGACTAAAGACTTGCGAAAGCCAAAGAAAAAAACTCATTATATATGTAGCTATGTTGTAAAGTGTACCCATAGGTCGCTAAATTAGAAAAATTATGGCAGCTTCTGTTAATCTATAAATAATATGGTGAGGCTTGGGGTTTTTCGTATTTTTACCAAAGAGGAATTTATTCAATTTCATTACCATAAAAATATCCCCATAGAAGGGCAGTAGCTATGAGAAAAATACAAATGGTCGATCTGAAAGGCCAATACGAGCATATAAAAGAACAGGTGAATGCATCAATTTTAGAGGTGATAGAGACAACGGCTTTTATAAACGGTCCAGAAGTTCATGCCTTCCAAAAAGAATTAGAAACTTATCTGGGGGTAAAACATGTCATCCCCTGTGCCAATGGTACAGATGCATTACAAATTGCTATGATGGGATTAGGTTTTCAGCCAGGAGACGAAGTAATTACAGCAGATTTTACTTTTGCAGCAACCGTGGAAGTAATTGCATTGCTACAATTAACACCAATATTGGTAGATGTAGACCCTATAAATTTTAATATAGATATTGAAGCTGTAAAGAAGGCAATCACCCCAAAAACAAAGGCTATTGTTCCTGTACACCTTTTTGGGCTTTCCGCGAATATGGATGCCATTATGGAAATTGCTGAAGAACATAATTTGTACGTTATTGAAGATAACGCCCAAGGAATTGGATCCAATTATACCTCAAAAGATGGAACAAAAACAAAAACAGGCGGTATAGGCCATGTAGGATCTACGTCTTTCTTTCCATCAAAAAATTTAGGTTGTTACGGCGATGGGGGTGCTATTTTTACGAATGATGATGATCTAGCACATTCGATACGTGGAATTGTAAATCACGGTATGTATGTTCGCTATCATCACGATGTAGTTGGGGTAAATTCACGTTTGGACTCCATTCAAGCTGCCGTATTGAGAGCAAAATTGCCACATTTAAATGAGTACAACGTAGCACGACGAAATGCAGCAAGAAAATATTCTCAGGCATTTAAAGGAATTGAAGGCGTTATAACTCCAACAGGATTTTGTGATGCTGGTTCAAGTATTTGCGATGTTTGCGATTGCCACGTATTTCATCAATATACACTACGAATTACCAAAGCAGATAGAGATGCGCTTGTGCAGCATTTAAACGACAAAGGAATTCCTTGTGGTGTCTATTATCCAATACCTTTACACTTACAAAAAGCATATGCAGATGCACGTTACAATGAAGCAGATTTTACGATAACAAACCAGTTAGTTAAAGAGGTGATTTCATTGCCTATGCACACAGAACTGGACGATGAGCAAATAGATTTTATTACTGAAGCAGTGATAAAATTTGTCACAAAATAGATTTCCCTATTTGGGACCTACCCATGAAAAAAATACTAGTTACTGGTGGTTTAGGATATATTGGCTCACATACAGTTGTGGCGCTACAAGAAGCAGGATATGAGGTGCTTATTATCGATAATCTTTCCAATTCTTCTATTGATGTATTGCAAGGTATTACTGAAATTACCAACAACCCACCAATTTTTGAAAGATTAGACTTGCGCATAAAAAATCATGTAGTAGCATTTTTTCGAAAACATAATGATATTGATGGAGTCATCCATTTTGCAGCGAGTAAAGCCGTAGGCGAAAGTGTAGAAAACCCACTCTTGTACTATGAAAATAACATAAATTCGCTAGTATACCTTTTACAAGAATGTGAGGCCCATGAAATATCAAATTTTATATTTAGTTCTTCTTGCACGGTATATGGAGAACCAGATTCATTGCCTATAGATGAAGATGCGCCTATTAAACAAGCAACTTCTCCTTATGGAAATACAAAACAAATTAGCGAAGAAATACTTAAGGATGTTTGCCAGGTATCAAATTTAAATGTGATAGCCTTGCGATATTTTAATCCTATTGGTGCGCACGAATCTGCCCTTATTGGAGAATTACCCGTAGGCGTACCTCAAAATCTGGTACCATTTATTACGCAGACAGCGGTCGGAGTTCGTAAAGAACTTTCAGTTTTTGGAAACGATTATAATACACCAGATGGAAGTTGTATCCGCGATTATATTCACGTGGTAGACCTTGCTAATGCACATGTAAAAGCTTTGGAAAGATTGATTAAGGCAGAGAATTCAACTAATTTTAAGGTTTTTAATATAGGGACTGGAAAAGGAAATAGTGTTTTGGAGGTAATAGCTGCTTTCGAGGAAGTAACTGGAAAAAAACTGAATTATAAAATTGTGGATAGACGTCCAGGCGACGTGATTGCAGTATACGCCGACACAAAAAAAGCCAATGAGGAATTAGGCTGGACAACAAGGTATGATCTTAAAGAATCTCTGGTTTCTGCGTGGAAATGGGAGAAGAAGGTGCGGGGACTATAGGGCCTGGAATTCAGCTGTATCTTAAACGCTTAATAAAGGTTTAACAACTATAATTTGTAATTGGCGTTTGTAATGCGTTGTTTTGCAGTATCATTAAATAAAAAACAATGCAATTACTATCAGTCCGCAGAAAGACTAAGAAAGAAAAAAGATTTTCAGAAAAAATGGGAATGATGACTGCAAAAGTTGTCTATATCCAAAAAACATTGTTGAACATTCCTATAAAAACTCTTTACAAGTATCGCGAAACCTATTATGGTAAAGTGAAAGATTGTGAAGATTGCAGGATAAGCGCCTAAACATATGTCTAGTCCTAAATAACCGATACAGATTATTAAAGGATTAAATTTATTAATTAAAGCTGAACAATGATATCATTGTTCAGCTTTTTTGATTTGTACTGTTTTCTTTTCAGTTTATTCTGTGCGTGCATTTGTACAGGTGTGAGCATATGGTTTGACAAATGAGGTCTTTGATTGTTATAGATTTCTATTGCATTTTTTATGAGCGCCCTTTTTAATGCTAAGCTTTTGATATTTCTTGCCACCCCAAATTCTTGTTTCAATATACCATTAACCCTTTCGGCGATTGCATTTTCATAGGGGTCATACTTTTCTGTCATACTTGAGCTTATGTCGTTGTCGTTAAGTAGTTGTTGGTACTCGTTGGAACAATATTGCAACCCCCTGTCGGAGTGATGTATCAGCGTTTGGTTCTTATGAACTCTTTTTTTAAGTGCCATACCTAGTGCTTTCAAAGACCCTGTCACGCTTAAGCTTTTTGACACATTATAACCTACAATTTTCTTTGAGTATGCATCTGTAATCAAAGCCAGGTAAGATGGGTCTGCCCTGGTTCCAACATAGGTTATGTCGCTGACCCATATGGTTTCTGGTTTTTCTATTTCAATAGTAGTGATAAGGTTCTTGTGTTTTCTGAAACGGTGATGGGAGTCTGTTGTGATATGATAACTTCGCTTTGGTTTTATGAGCATATGGTTGGCTCTTAAAATTCTATAGAGTTTGTCCCTGCCCACATTTAAGATAGCAAGTTCAGCTTTGAGTAAATAGTACAACTTTCTTGTACCTAGTCTTGGCATAATACCGCGTATGTCTCTAACTAACGCTATAACCTTTTGAGCTACAAGTTGTTTGTAGGCTTTTGATTTGATGGATCTATAGTAAACCTGTCTGTTTACCCCGAGTAAATCACAGGTAGAAACTAACGTTTCTTTGTGTTCTTCTTTGAAGCGGTCGATAACTCGGGTTTGTAATTTTTTCTGATTTGGATATCATATTCCTTCTCTGCCATATCTACCAGCATATCGAAGATGATGACTTTCTTATCCGCCCTTTCAGCAAGATGCTCTGCACGAGCCTTCTGTTTCTCCAATAGTTTGACTTTGGCCTCTAGTTCAAGGATTCTTTGTTCAGGTGTCTTTGCCACGGTTGTCTTAGATTGATTTTCCCAATCAAAGTTACCATATTTTCTGAGCCATTCCCTAATAGTAGATTTAGCTTGGATGCCATATTTGTGGCAAGCTTCCGTTCTGCTTAATTCACCAAGCTCTATTTCTTGGACAACTTGGAGTTTAAAAGAAATCGAGTAATCTTTCTGGGTACGTTTTACATAACCCGTGTTTTCTGATGTTTTCATTACACTAGAGTTTTAGTGTATCGCTATTTTAGGACGGGACAATAATTGAATAAAAAAAGCTCCGAAATTTCAAAATTTCGGAGCTTTTTTAATTTTGCCTAATGCCTAATGCCTAATGCCTAATGCCTAATGCCTAATGCCTAATGCCTAATGCCTAATGCCTAATGCCTAATTTATTACATTTCTGCTTTTCCGGTGGCAACGCTTCTATCAATTTTTCGCATTAATCCTTGCAGCACATTTCCGGGTCCTACTTCAATAAACTCGCTTCCACCATCTTTAATCATATTTTGAATACTCTGCGTCCATTTTACGGGAGCTGTTAGTTGAAAGATGAGGTTTTTCTTAATATCGTCTGAATTGGTCACCGCAAATGTCGATACGTTCTGATAAATAGGACAGGCAGGTGCTGTAAAGACTGTGTTTTCAATAGCTGCAGCCAATTCTTCTCTTGCAGGTTCCATTAAAGGGCTATGAAATGCGCCGCCAACAGGAAGTAGTAGCGCTCGTTTGGCTCCTGCTTCTGTTAATCTTTCACACGCTAAATTTACTGCGTTAATATCTCCTGAAATTACCAATTGACCCGGACAATTATAATTTGCCGCAACTACAGTACCAGGTACATTTGCGCAGATAGCTTCCACTAAATGATCTTCTAAACCAAGTACTGCCGCCATCGTAGAAGGTTCTAATTCACACGCTTTTTGCATGGCCTGCGCACGTTTAGAAACTAATAGTAGTCCGTCGCTAAACGCTAATGTTCTGTTTGCTACCAATGCTGAAATTTCTCCTAACGAATGCCCAGCAACCATATCGGGTTTGAAAGATTCACCTAGTACTTCAGCTAAAATAGTAGAATGAAGAAAAATAGCTGGTTGGGTAACTTTGGTTTCTTTGAGCTCGTCTGCTGTGCCTTCGAACATGATTTTGGTAATGTCGAAACCTAAAACGTCATTGGCTTGTTGGAATAACGCTTTGGCCTTAGCTGAGTTTTCGTATAAATCCTGCCCCATTCCTGTGAATTGTGCGCCTTGTCCTGGAAAAATATATGCTATCATACTAATTGGTTTTAGCGGTAAAAATAACATAAAAAATCCCCTTTCTGAAATTTCAAAAAGGGGATGTATTTTATATTAATTCGGCACGTTATACCTTTATCTTACCAGAAGTACCCATATCTACCTTTTCACCAGTAACTGCGGCTTTTGCCATTTTGAAAAGCGACACTACCTTATTTTCGTCATTGCTCCAGTAAGCGGCCTCTTTTGGACTAAATTTAATGGCAGTAATATTTGGATCTTCTTCGCCCTCAAACCAAGCGTTATCTGTACTGGAATACAATTCTTTGATTATTCCCCTGTCATAGATAATTTCAGCATATCCATAAACACTCAAAAATTTCATGTCGCTGCCTCCGCTGTAAAGCAGTTGGGTATTTTCATCTTTAACAATATCGCTGTTATGGTCACTGTTTTTATTGCTCAAAAACCAAATATTTCCCATATCATCTACCTTTTTGGTACTCATGGGCACCGCACTAATTGGCTGTACGCTTAAGTTGGTAGCTAGCATGCAGAAATCTACATCGGTTGCAATATCTTTAATTTTTTCAATAGCCTTTTGGCTGTATAAATTTTCTTGGCTCATAATTTTTTATTTTACTTAAAGATACAGAGAAGTACCAGCAGCTACGCCCAACAAAATGCCAAAGTATTTTGAAAGTTTTGTTAAGTAATTTCATGAAAAAGTCCCTTTCTGTATGGCACGAGAAAGAGGACATAAAACAAGGTAAAGACTTATTTACCTTGACCAACAATTTGTACAGCGCTAGTTTTGCTATTTTCTGTATTCACTAAGGATACTGCAAAACCATCGCCATTTTTGTCTTCACCATTTTCTAGAGCAATATTCCAGCCTTCAATTTTATTATTTGAGGTTTTTTCAAAACTTCCATTTGTTATGATCACGGCTTCCATTTTTTTAGTTGTAGGGTTTTCTATGTACAACTCAAAGTCGTCGTAAGTAAAAGTTCCGTTGCCCCAGGCTAAGCCGCCAAAAAATAATTCTTTAGCGTTTGCGTCAATTACACCTTCGATCATATAGGTTTCTTTGCTGTTTTTTCGAATGGGTTTGCGACTCATGTTTTCAAAGAAACCTGTAGTTCCATTTTTATTGTCTACTCGAGCCCAAATACCTGCTTTTCCTTTTCTTTTTACCACATCTGCTTGTACCGTTGCCAGTAATGTGAATTTTAATTCTTGGTCTGCTTGCACAGCTACGTGTTGATTAAAAGCGGTCCAGTCAGATTTTTTGTTTTGTGCTGTTACGCTTACCGAAGTTGCTAGTAAGAGGCCTAAGCTCAATACTAGCGTTTTTAAGGTTGAATTTTTCATATAAATATGTTTGGTTTTAGAAGAAGACGAAAACAACAGGGTAATGTTTCAGGCCAAGTTATTGATAAACATATTTTAACTGAATTGGAGCAGAATAGCTTTCACCTTTGGAAGATAGCTGCGCCCAAACAAATTAAGATGCACTAAAAGATAATACAATTGAAATATAGGAATGCGAAGTTCCCAGCCCTTTTCAAGTGGAAAAAGTTCGTGATACTCTTCAAATAATTCTTGTGGGAAACCACCAAAAAGGTGCATCATGGCAAGATCCATTTCCCGTGGTGCAAAAGCAACTGCTGGGTCAATTAAAACTGGATCTCCTTTTTGTGAAACCAAGTAATTACCATTCCACAGATCGCCGTGAATTAGGGAAGGTACTTCTTCTGATATTTCTGCTGAAATGTTTCGAAAAAATGATGCTAGATTTTCAAATTTGAAACCATTTTTATGTGCCAATGAAAACTGAGGCTTCAATCGCTGAT
Organism: uncultured Flavobacteriaceae bacterium; assembly: GCA_963799365.1. Lineage (GTDB taxonomy): Bacteria > Bacteroidota > Bacteroidia > Flavobacteriales > Flavobacteriaceae > Marinirhabdus. Next base: position 757,740 of record CAWCWV010000017.1, on the reverse strand, counting down.
TTATAAAAAATTTTGCCGAAGTTTTTTCAGAACAGTTTACTTGCCTTAAGGAACCAATGTAATTGTCGTGATCTAAACCAAAATCGGTTTGAGTGTTTTTGTGCATTTTGACTAGTTTTTCTGCAAAAATTGACCAAAATTGTAATGATTTTGAACCTTTTTCGATGTATTCCAATAAAAGATAGGATTGTTCTTTTTCTTTTCCGGTAGCCATTACTTTCGGAATTTTAAAACTATTTGAAGCTCTCAATAGCTTTAAGCCTTTTGCTTCAGCTTTAAACATATTGGGAAACCTGGTAGTATCATTCAGCTTTAATACAAAATCACCTTGGGAACATTTCAACAAATAAACAGCATTAATATCACCACCCGAGAGGGGGTGAATCTGTTTCAGGTTGAATGAATTTTCTTCGGCTATCTTCTGTAAAAGTTTTTTCATTTATAAAAAACCTATTTTACTGCTACTGCTACTGCTACTGCTACTGCTACTGCTAACTGAAAACTCATTTCCTCACCCAGGTTTCGTAGGTAAAAGCGTAGTTATGGCGGTCGTCTTTTTCATGCTGTACTTCAGTAATAAGTTCCCATTTGTCTTTGTCTAATTCTGGGAAATAGGTGTCTGCGTCAAAGGTGCCGTGGACACGGGTAAGCTCAATTTTATCTGCTATGGAGATCCCCATTTTATAAATCTCACCACCACCAATAATAAAAGGTTGTGTGTCGCTACTAGCTTTTAGTAAAGCAGCATCTATAGAATGTACCACTACGGCGCCATCTCTTTTATACCCTTCATTTCTGGTAATCACAACGTGGGTACGATTGGGAAGTGGCTTAGGAAACGACTCGAATGTCTTGCGCCCCATAATAATATAGTGACCCGTAGTAAGTTGCTTAAAACGTTTAAAGTCGTCTGGTAAATGCCAGACAAGGTCATTATCTTTTCCTAGTTCATTATTCTCGCCTGCGGCGGCAATCATTGTAATCATGCTTGTTCTGGGGGGAGTTTGTTGGCGTTGTTTTTTTTTACATCTGGAGTTTGGGTAGGCGTATGTAATGCCTGAGTTTCTCGGGAAGATTTCACTTCACTTACAGTAACTTCTTGTATGGCTTGCTTTTTAATTTGAGCAATACGGGTTTCTTGTTGTTTTTTCAGCTTTTCTAATTGCTGATTTTCCCACTCTTTACCCATAAATTTATTCATCACAAATACATTAAACACGTGAATGAGTAACAGGAATATCCATAGTAAGACTGCCCAAACAGACCAGTCCTTCATAAGTATCTCATGTCCTTTTTTTAATAATAAATCAATAACTAAAAGAAGTATGGCACCTACCAAAAAAATGATGAAGTGACGCATTAATCCTTTTTTCTGCTTAATGCGCTTACGGGCGTAGTCGTATTGTTCGCGCTGGTCGGAGTCTATTCTGTCGTTTTTGTTGGTTTTTGAAAACATAGTTAATTACCTTTAGTCTCACGTAAAAATACCCAAAAATACCGGTACAAACCTCTCAGTTATGGAAGATTTAAGAAATCTGTTTCCCGTTTCAAAAACACATACCTACTTAAATACTGCATCTGCTGGGCTTGTTTCCACGGAACTTGTACAATGGCGTAGCAACCATGATAATAATCTATTACACTACGGGAGTGTCTTTAGAGATAACCACGGAGCGGTTTTGGACGGAGTGCGTAATGAAGTGTGTGAATTTTTCCAAGTTTCTAAGGACGAATTAGCACTCGTGCCTAACTTTTCGTTTGGCTTAAACACTTTGCTAGAAGGAATTCCAGTGGGTAAAAAAGTACTGTTATTAGATCGTGATTATCCAAGTATAAATTGGGCATTTGAGAACAGAGATTTTCATGTGTGTTATGCTGAAATTGACGAAAATCTAGAGCAAAATATTGAGGTGGCTATTGCCCGTCATAAACCAGATATTTTCGCTTTTAGTATTGTACAATATTTGAATGGTATTAAAATAGATTTTAACTTTTTAAAGCAGTTGAAAGCCTATCATCCAGACTTATTGCTTATTGCAGATGGAACTCAGTATTTGGGTACAGAAATTTTCAGTTTTGCTGAAAGTGCCATAGACGTTTTGGGAGCAAGTTGTTATAAATGGATGCTGTCTGGGTTTAGTAATGGCATATTTATGGTAAAGGAAGCTGTACAACAAAACATACATCCAAGCACAATTGGATTCAATTCTGCGGAAGGTATCTTTAGAAACAGAGAGTCCATTCCTTATATGAAACGTTTTGAGCCCGGGCATCAAGATACTCTTACGTATGGGAGTATAGGGCAAAGTCTTCGATTTTTAAAAGAAATAGGAGCCGATAATATTTCAAAAAAACTGAAGCTTTTGTGCGGAAATGCCAGGGAGGCATTTACAGAAAGAGGTGTTTTGGAAGCTACTTCAGCAAAAAGAGATACCTTTTCAACTATTTTTAATATTGTTGGGGATGAAGTACTATTTCAGAAATTAAAGAGAGAAAAAATTATTTGTTCCCAACGCGGACCGGGAATAAGAGTTGGTTTTCATATCTATAATACCGAAGAAGATTTAAATAGGCTGTTAAGTTTCCTATAGTTATTTAGGATTCAACAATTGTAACACCTTTCCAAAATGCTACATATCCTTCAATAGGTTTGGCTGCGTGACTCGTTTTTGGGTAGTACCACGCGGCATCTTTATTTACGTTACCATCAATATCAATACTGTAATAAGAGGCATCTCCCTTCCATGGACAATGACTTTGCGTACTTGTTTTTTTGAAATATTCAGAATGTATATCGCCAGGTGGAAAGTAGTGATTGTTTTCAATAACAATCGTATCGTTACTTTCTGCAATAATTGTATCGTTCCAAATTGCTTTCATAATTTTAGTTTAAGGATTTGTATAAGAAGGTTTAGTTTTAAATTCTATTTTCTCCTATTTTTTTCTTAAAAACATAATCTTTATAATACCCCTTTTCATCTTCAAAAGAAGTCTCAATACTTAAGCCAGCCGAATCTGCCAGCCATTGTACAATCTTATCGTCGTATTTTTGAGAAATTTCGGTGTGTATAGTTTCCCAGGCATCAAAACTAATAGTGAGGTCAAGCTCTTTTACTGAAACTTCCATAGCTTCGGTAGCCACTAAAAAACTTTTTGCAGTACCCGATTCTGGGTCGTATACTTCCCAATGTTTAAAGTTAGCTACATTGAAATTACCATCCAATTCCCTATTTATTCTATGTAATAGATTCTTATTGAAGGCTGCAGTCACTCCTGTTGCATCATTGTAAGCATCCAAAATTGTCTGAGGGTTCTTTTTCTGGTCAAAACCCATAAAGAGCAAGTCTTCATGCCCCATAATTTCTTTCAACTTTGTTAAAAAATCAATGGCTTGAGGGTGCAAAAGATTGCCAATATTAGAGCCCAATACCATCAATATTTTTTTTCGGGAATTATACGTTTGCAGCCGTTCTAAAACTTCAAAATAAGTTCCTTTTTCTCCGTCAACTTTAATTTGGGGCAGCTCATTGGTAAGATCGTTTTTTAAGGAATCAATCGCATTTTGGCTAATATCAATAGGTTTATAGACGAAATCGAACTCATTTTCGGCCAAATAACGCAATAAAACTTTTGTTTTTTTACCATCGCCGGCACCTAATTCAATGAGGTCGAAGCCAGTTTTAGAATTGCTGAACAAATCGGCTATTTCGGCTGCATGAAGTGACAGGATATCAAACTCACAATTTGTAAGATAATACTCGGGTAGGTTCATAATATCCTGAAAAAGCTTATCTCCTTTTTCATCGTATATATATTTTGAATACAAATACTTCGGAAATGAGGTAAGACCTGCGTGTACATCATTTTTAAAAGATGTGTCAATTTTCGGAGGGTTTTTAATGCTCATAAATGCTTGGGCGTTTTTATCTGGCTAATCTTATACCAGTATATTGCCATCTTAAATTGGGTTGAAAAAAATTGCGGTATGTCGGCCGTGAATGTTTTGTTGCGGTCACTACAGAACTACCTCTAAGAACTTTTTGGTTTACCATGAACTTGCCGTTATATTCGCCAATAGCACCAGGAGCTTTTTTGTAACCAGGATAAGGAAGGTATGAGCTTTCGGTCCATTCCCAACGGCTTCCCCAGTCAAAGTTTTTTTGGGAAACCTCCCACTCAAATTCTGTAGGAAGACGGCAGTCTTTCCATTGTGCGTATGCAAAAGCCTCGTAATAGGAAATATGACAAAGAGGGGCGTCTACATCAACTTTTTGTAATCCTTGAAAGGTAAAGTAATGCCATTCACCTTCAACAGTATGCCAGTATATAGGCTGTAATATGTTTTCTTGCTTTACCCATTCCCAGCCATCTGCGTGCCAATGGTTAAAATCTGTATAGCCTCCAGCTTCTATAAATTTTATAAACTCACCATTTGTAACTAGTTTGTTAGAAATCTCAAAATTTTGAATATAAGTTTTATGGTGTCCTAATTCATTATCGTAACAAAAGGTTTCTTGATTGTGTCCAATTTCATAAATACCTTCCTCAAACGGAATCCATTGTTGTGTCTGCTTTTCTGAAGCATATTCGGAGAAAGTGTCATTATATTTTGGAAGTAAGGGATTGTTTCCAAGGATGTATTTAATATCCGTCATCAATAATTCCTGGTGTTGTTTTTCATGATGAATTCCAACTTTAACAATTTCTTCTACTTCTTCTGAAATTTCAGAAGCTAAAAACTCCTTCATTTCATTTGTTACGTAATGTCTATAATCGTACACTTTGGTAACTCCAGGGCGAGATAAATTACCACGGTCGCTACGTATTACTCGTTTTCCTAATGTTTCATAATAACTATTAAAAACAAAGGCGAAATCATCATTAAACAGCTTGTAATTTGGCTTATAATGTTTTAATATAAATTCCTCAAAAAACCAAGTAGTGTGCCCCAAATGCCATTTTGGTGGTGAGACGTCCACAGCAGGCTGTACCACATAGTCTTCAATTTCTAGCGGTTTACAAAGTGCTTCTGTATGGTTTCTTGTCTCAGCAAATAGCTGAAGGAGTGTTTGGGTATCAATCATAAAAAAAGCGTAAAAACGAATATGTTTCTACACTTTAAAGATAATATTCTCTGTAATTATTACCGAAGCTTTTTGAGTTAAACCCGTGTTAAACTAACCCAGAACAAATACCAAAGGCAATGTATATTTGATTTCAATAGAACGGTTATCGTGTTTTCCAGGGATAAAACTGGGTAGTAGTTCAAGTACACGTTTTGTTTCTTTCTGAAGTTGAGGATGTGGAGTTCGTATCTGAATATTTTTTATACTCCCGTTTTTATCTATGATAAATTGAGCGTACACACGAATTCTTTTTTCGTTGAGGTTTAAATTTTTGAACAGTCCTGTGTTAAATTTTTGCTTGGCGAATGCCTCCACGGCTTTTTGCGTACAAAGTATTTCCTGTTGTACGACAGTAGTACTGCATTCTCTAAATCTAGGAGGTGTGTCTGCTTGTGAAAAAGAAATAACTTGTTCTTGTTCTTGTGCTGTACTTATGTTAAATACAGCTAAAAATAAGAAAAGAAAATTCCTGGGCATTTATTTGCCGGTTTTAAAAGTGATAGGGACGATATATTGAATAGCTCTTGGCTTACCGCCCATCATACCTGGTTTTTTCATTTTAGGGATGAGGCTTATATTTCTTTTGGCTTCGGCTTGTAAAGCTGCGCTTCCTCCAGTTATACTTTTAATATCTACAAGGCCTTTTTCGTCAATATAAAAATCAACTACTACGCGACCCTGTTCATTTTTTTTATAAGAATCTGTGGGATATTTAAAGTTTTTGGCAATATGAGTTGCCAACTTTTGTTTAAAACAATTGTCACGCTGTGAAGCATTTCCAGATTCGCATCCTGGCCAGATTGGAGCCAATTCTTTTAAGGTTAATTCATTCTTTTGTACATCTCCCCATTCTTGCTGTGCAAAAAGGGTTGTGGTCAAAAATAAACTAAAAATTAATAGAGTATGTTTCATAAGTGGTTGGTATTTAAACAGCAACAGCACCTTTAATGTGCGGATGCGGATTATAATTTTCTAGGGTAAAGTCATCAAATTTGAAGCCAAAGATATCTTTTACATCTTTATTTAGCAAAATTTTTGGCAAAGGGCGTATGTCCCGGGACAATTGTAACTCCAACTGTTCGAAATGATTACTATAAATATGAGCATCGCCGAAGGTATGTACAAAATCTCCTGCTTGATAGCCGCATACCTGAGCCATCATTATCGTAAGCAGGGCGTAAGATGCAATATTAAAGGGTACTCCCAAGAAAATATCTGCACTTCTCTGGTATAGCTGGCAAGAGAGTTTTCTGGTGCTTTCGTCTCCTTCCACTTCTGGCGCGCTTACGTAAAACTGAAAAAATGCATGACAAGGAGGTAAAGCAGCTTTACCATTGGCAACATTTTCAGAAAAAGGAATAGAAGTATTAGGCATAACGCTTGGGTTCCAGGCGCTCACCAACATTCTTCTACTATCTGGATTTGTTTTTAGGGTATGAATAATATCTGTGATCTGGTCTATTTCTTCATCGTTCCAGTTACGCCATTGATGACCGTATACTGGGCCTAAATCGCCATTCTCGTCTGCCCAGTCATTCCAGATACGAACCCCATTTTCCTGAAGGTATTTTATATTGGTATCACCGTTTAAAAACCACAAAAGCTCATAGATAATAGATTTAAGGTGTAATTTTTTTGTGGTCACCATGGGGAAGCCTTCACTTAAATCAAATCGCATCTGGTAGCCAAAAACACTTTTGGTACCTGTGCCAGTACGATCACTCTTACTGTTTCCGTGCTCTAAAACGTGTTTTACTAAATCGTGGTATTGCTTCATCTGCTGCCTTATTTTTTAATGGTTTAAATGTAAAAAAGAAGGGCTACTCTTTAAACTGAAATTAGCGAGATTTATTACAAGTTATCAACGTAATTTGAAACTCTTGGACAAACTAAGGACTGACCTAAAGATAAAATAGATTTTTAACCAATTAACATTCCAGCGATAGTTGCTGTAAGTAATGCGGCTACAGTACCACCAATGAGCGCTTTTATTCCAAATTTTGCCAGTGTAGTTCGCTGTTTTGGCGCTAGAACACCAATACCACCAATTTGTATTCCGATAGAGGCGAAGTTTGCAAATCCACAAAGGGCATAGGTTGCAATTACAATAGATCTATAGTTGGTGATTGCGCCTGCCTGTTTCAATTCACTTAAGGATGCATAGGCGAAAAACTCGTTTAAAATTGTTTTTTCACCCAGTAACTGCCCAACAACAATCATGTCTTCTGCTGGTACACCAATTATCCAAGCTATTGGCGCGAATACATTTCCTAATATATATTGTAATGAAAAACCACTATAACGTCCTTCAGTTGCGGAAGCGATTATGTCGTTTAACCCAGTAGGAGCGCCAATTATATCTACTGTAATCCAGTTGAACACAGCAATTACAGCTGTAAAAACCAATAGCATAGCGCCAACATTTACGGCAAGTTTTAATCCTTCTGTAGTTCCTCTTGAGATAGCATCTAGAATATTAGTCCCTATTTTTTCTTTACTGATATCTAATTTTTTATCCACCTTTTCGGTTTCCGGATACAACATCTTCGCAATAAGGATAGCTGCTGGAGCAGACATGATAGATGCGGTTAATAAGTGTTTTGCGAAGATTATTTTTTCAGCATCACTGTCGCCTCCTAGAAAAGCAATGAAAGCAGCTAAAACTCCACCGGCAATCGTTGCCATACCTCCTACCATTAGACAGAGCATTTCAGATTTTGTCATCCTGTCCAAATAGGGCTTTACCACCAAAGGCGCTTCGGTTTGACCTATAAAAATATTCGCCGCTGCAGCAAGGCTTTCAGCTCCGGAAAGGCGCATGGTTTTACTCATTACCCAAGCAAAGGCTTTTACAAAAAGCTGTAGAATACCTAAATAATACAATAAAGAGGTAAATGCTGAAAAGAAAACAATAGTAGGTAACACTTTAAAGGCAAAGATGTAGCCAAAGGTATCCATATCTGTCACTAAACCACCAAAAAGGAATTCGGCTCCTTTTTCACTAAAGTTTAAAAACGTAACCACTTTGTCACTAATCCAATCGAAAACGCCCGCTACAAAAGGTACTTTTAAAACAAGAAGTGCGAAAATTAATTGAAGAGCCAAACCAGTACCTACCAGTCGCCAATCTATTTTTTTTCGGTTACTACTTAATAGGTAACAAATAAGTAGTAAAAAAATCATTCCTATAATTCCACGATAAATGCTGGTAAAATTTATACCTACGCCTTTGGTTGCATCCAGGGCAATATTGCTTTTGTTAGCTTCGTCAGTGTTTAATGTACTAGCTGTTACATCCGAAATTTCAGTTTGTGATGGGGTAGAAAGGCGGGCTACGGTGTTATTTTCAATAAAAGTGAGCGAGGTGTCTGTGAGTTCTGTAACTCTATAGGACGCTATAGTTTCAGTTGGTGTTTTAAAAAAAAGCACCAATATATTGTTTTGATAGATATAATCTCCCGAAGTATTTAAACTATCATTTGCTTCCAGATAGTAGTTGAAAGTACCGTCTTTTAGGGTGAGCTTATCTGTTTTGGAATTTATAGTCTTAAGCGGGGTTCCATCGGTAGTTTCAACCGAATTAAACGTCCACTCTTTTTCAATAGATTGTGCGATCACATTTCCGAAGTACCCTAAAAAAGATAAAACAATAACTAATTTCTGAAAGTGTTGCATACAAAAACAAGTAATTAGTTAAGAGCGTTTAGAAACTTCATCCCTAATGCTGGCGGCGCGCTCATAATCTTCATTAGTAACTGCTTCATCTAGCAAGGCGTTGAGTTCTTTGAGTGTGTATTTTGAAAAATCTTGAGCTTTTTTTGGGGTAGATTCGGCATCATCTCCAAGAATAAGTTCTTCTAAGATGGTTTCTTCATCCTTTGAAATTTTCTTCTTTTTACTTGGAGTAGATTTCAAATAAATTCCTGCTTTTTCCAAAATAGCTTTGTAAGTAAAAATAGGAGCCTTAAATCTTAGTGCCAAAGCAATGGCGTCACTCGTACGCGCGTCAATGATTTCTTCTACATTGTCACGTTCACAAATTATACTGGAGTAAAAAACACCATCCACCAATTTGTGTATAATTACCTGTTTTACAACAATAGCAAATCTATCGGCAAAATTTTTAAATAAATCGTGGGTAAGTGGGCGAGGTGGTTTGATCTCTTTCTCTAACGCAATGGCGATAGACTGTGCTTCAAAAGCTCCAATAACGATTGGAAGTTTACGTTCTCCGTCCTCTTCATTTAAAATAAGAGCATATGCGCCATTTTGTGTTTGGCTGTAGGAGATTCCTTTTATGTTTAAGCGAACTAAACTCATGCTTCGCAATTCCGGGTTTAAAATTTAAGATTCAAAGTTAGCCAAGATAACCTTTACTGTACACAGAAATTTAATGAAAATTGAAATCAATAAAAAAGGGCTGTTTAAATAAAGCGTTGCTAATTTAAACAGCCCTTTCAAGGCACAAAATACTAAAAAATTATGCGTTGTTTGCGTTGAATTCCTTTAACTTTTCAACTAGCTGTGGTACTATTTCAAAAGCATCACCAACGATTCCGTAGTCTGCTGCCTTAAAAAACGGAGCTTCCGGGTCGTTATTAATAACAACTTTTGTTTTTGAAGCGTTAATTCCTGCTAAATGCTGAATGGCGCCAGAAATACCAATAGCAATATATAAATTTGAAGCTACAGGCTTTCCAGTTTGTCCAACGTGCTCGCCGTGAGGTCTCCATCCCATGTCACTTACCGGCTTAGAGCAAGCAGTTGCTGCGCCTAAAGTTTCGGCAAGTTCTTCAATCATACCCCAGTTTTCCGGACCTTTCATTCCACGGCCTGCAGAAACAACTATTTCGGCATCTGCTATGGTTACTTTGTCTGTTGCTTTATCTACTGAAACTACCTTTGTTGAAAAATCTTCATCTGCTAACGCTGGAGAAAATGCTTCAGCAGTTAGTGATGTTTCGTTTTCTTTAATTCCATAGGCGTTTTTACCAAGCCCGATAACTTTTATATCGGTATTGATTTCAGTATTACTGAAAGCTTTATTGGTAAAAACACTGTGTTTTACCATAAAAGGAGAAATAGAAGAAGGAAGTTCGGTTACATTAGGAACATACCCAGCTGCGAGATTTACAGCTACTAATGGTGCCAAAAATTTGCTATTAGCGCTAGAAGTAAGTACAACTACTGTAGCACCTTCAGCTTTCGCGGCTTGTGCCAGTACATCTGCATAGGCCTCAGCATTGAAGTTGTTTAATGTATCGTTGGAAACTTCCAGTACTTTTGAAGCGCCAAATTTCCCTAATTCTGAACTGTTACCAGCATTTACCGCTACAGCAGTAACGCTCGTGCCCATAGCGTCTGCTATACCTTTTGCGTATGCAACTGCTTCGTGGGCTATTTTTTTAAATGATCCGTTTTCGGATTCTGTATATACTAAAACACTCATATTCTTTATAGTTGTGAGTTATGAGTTATGAGTTATGAGTTCCTCTGAACTTTGCACTCTCACTCTTAACTTGATTTATATTACTTTCGCTTCGTTGTGTAAAAGGTCTATCAACTCTTCAACCGTGTCCACTAACTTCACTGCTCCTTTTGGGTCTGGTTTTTCGAAGGCTTTAGTGTTGGTTTCAGTGTTAGCATCTATGGGTTCTTTTACGTGTAAAGGCTTTGAACGCGCTTGCATAATACCTCTCATGTTTGGAATACGTAGGTCACTTTCTTCAACCAATCCTTTTTGACCTCCAACTACTAGCGGAAGTTTTGTGCTAATAGTTTCTTTTCCACCATCAATCTCACGAATTGCAGTTGCGCTTTCACCTTCAACTTCAAGGCTAATACAGGTATTTACAAAATTTGCGTCTATCATTTTTGCTAACATTCCTGGAACCATCCCACCGTTATAATCGATAGATTCACGCCCACCAATTATTAAATCGTATCCACCTTCTTTAACCACATTTGCCAATTGTTTGGCAACACTGTATCCGTCGGTTGCTGGAGTGTTCACTCTAATGGCTTCGTCTGCGCCAATTGCCAAAGCCTTACGCAGGGTAGGCTCGGTTTCTGGTCCGCCAACATTGGCAACGTGCACGACAGCACCTTGCTTTTCTTTAAACCACATAGCTCGGGTAAGTCCAAATTCGTCGTTTGGATTTATTACAAACTGCACGCCGCTGGTGTCAAACTTTGTGTTACCATCGGTAAAATTAATTTTGGAAGTAGTATCCGGCACGTGGCTAATGCATACTAATATCTTCATATATCGTCTGTTTTTTAGAGTATTTTTAAAGGATTTCAAAGATACCAAATATTATTCAGAAATACTATGCGTGCATAGTAAAATTTTAATGATGTAAAGAAAATCGGCCGATAGGGTTTAAGTACTCTTAAATAATATTATTTTTGTCACAGTACTTATTGATAAGAATCTAACTATAAATATCCGCAACGTATATTGAGCGGAGTTAAAGAATGTTTAATGAAACTAATACGCCAAGGTTACTGAGCGAAGTCGAAGTATGAAAACACTACAATTTAGAGAAGCCATTTGCGAGGCGATGAGCGAAGAAATGCGCAAAGACGAATCCATTTTTTTAATGGGTGAAGAAGTGGCCGAATATAACGGAGCTTACAAAGCAAGTAAAGGAATGCTAGACGAATTTGGGGCCAAACGTGTGATAGATACCCCAATTTCTGAACTTGGTTTTGCCGGCGTAGCTATTGGTTCCACAATGAAAGGGAATCGTCCTATTGTAGAATTTATGACTTTCAACTTCTCACTTGTTGGGATTGACCAGATTATTAATAACGCTGCAAAAATCCGCCAGATGAGCGGTGGGCAGCTTAAATGTCCTATTGTATTTCGGGGGCCAACTGCTAGTGCAGGACAATTGGCGGCAACACACTCACAGGCTTTTGAGAGTTGGTTTGCCAATACACCAGGTTTAAAAGTTGTAGTTCCTAGTAATCCGGCAGACGCCAAAGGATTGCTTAAAAGTGCCATACGCGATGATGATCCAGTAATTTTTATGGAAAGCGAGCAAATGTATGGTGATAAAGGAGAAGTTCCAGAAGGAGAATACTTAATCCCTTTAGGAGTTGCTGAAATTAAAAGAAAAGGAACCGATGTAACCATTGTATCCTTTGGAAAAATAATTAAAGAAGCCTACAAAGCTGCAGAGGTGCTAGCAAAAGAAGGTATAGAATGCGAAATTATCGATTTGCGAACGGTACGACCCATGGATCACAATTCCATTATGGAATCGGTTAAGAAAACAAATAGATTGGTAATTCTCGAAGAAGCCTGGCCGTTTGGAAACGTAGCTACCGAAATTACCTACCAGGTGCAAAGCCAGGTGTTTGACTATCTTGATGCACCCATCGTAAAAATAAATACTGCCGACACACCTGCGCCATACTCTCCTGCACTATTTAAAGAATGGTTGCCTAATAGTGAGGATGTGATTAAAGCAGTGAAAAAGGTACTTTATAAAGATTAATTAATATTCTCCCCTCTGTGGAGATGCCGCAGGCTTAGGGGACTCAAATTCCAAATCCACTCAAAGCCACCTTTAGGGGGTTGGGGGCTGAATTTGCAATTTATTTTTTTGTGATTTGCCCTTAAGGGCTTTTTAAGAATATTTTAAGTTGCTAACACTTCAAATTATACGTTCTTTGTTGGTTCAAAATTTGTAATATTTTTTGAACAAATTTTAGCCTTAATCTTTTCATGAAGCACTTATATTTTCTCTCTTTTTTATTAGTAACCAGTATAACATTCGCGCAAACTAAAGTAAGCGGTGTAGTGACAGATCCGTCGGGAGTGACAGTTGCTTTTGCCAACGTTATATTTAAGGATAGTAATGTAGGTACCATAACTAATGAAGACGGCCGATTTTACTTAGAGAGTGACGATACCTATGATGCGGTAATTTTTTCATTTATTGGTTATGAAACTAAGGAAGTTTCCTTAGAGGGTAAGACAACCTACAAAATGGATGTGGTTTTAGCTGAAGAAGCTTCAGCACTCGATGAAGTAGTAATTTTCAGCGGAAAAACTTCTAAAAAAGATAATCCAGCACTCGCTATTCTTCGTAAAATTTGGGAAAACCGCCGTGAAAATGGTGTAAAAAAGTTTAATCAATATAGCTACGACAAATACGAAAAGCTAGAATTTGACCTTAATACAATAGATTCTACATTAATTAAAAGTAAGATTTTTAAAGGGATGGAATTTATCTGGGATCAGATAGATACCTCCAATGTCACTGGAAATAGCTACCTGCCTATTTTCATTAATGAAGCGATTTCAAAAGTATATGGCGATAATTTGCTGAATGAAGAGAAAGAAATCCTAGAAGGAAATAAAAATAGCGGATTTGAAAACAACCAAACACTCATTGCTTTTGTAAAGGATTTATACAAAGAGTATGATGTGTATGACAACTACCTGAAATTTTTTGATAAAGCCTTCACCAGTCCATTGTCCACAACTGGAATTGACGTGTACAACTACGTGCTACTAGATAGTGCATATCGTGATAATAAATGGTGCTACAATATTGTCTATTATCCGCGGCGTAAGGGCGAACTTACTTTTAAGGGCGATTTTTGGGTTAATGACACCACATTTGCCATCAAGGAGATTAATCTTCAAGCATCTAAAAGTGCCAATCTTAACTGGGTGCGAGAAGTATATATCGAACAGGAGTTTGATGTACTTAATGATTCCATTTTTCTGATTACCAGAGATTATTTTTTAAGTGATTTTAGTTTCAGAAAAAAAGAAGAAGCACAAGGTGTCTACGGCAGGAGAACTACTTTATTTGATAATTATTCATTCGATATTCCAAAAGATAAAAGTTTTTATGGCGAACAGGTAGATCCTTATAAGGAAGAAATCTACAATCGCCCAGACGAGTTCTGGGCCGAAAAACGGATGGAAGAGCTCAATAAAGATGAAAAAGGGGTCTATAAAATGTTAGATACGTTAAAAACAGTTCCTCGTTTTCAAACATTTTACAAGCTTGGCGCAACTCTTGCATCTGGATATTATGAGGTAAGCCCTATAGATGTGGGTCCTATATTTTCAATATTTGGTTTTAATGAAGCAGAAGGACTGCGCATACGTTTGGGAGGGAGAACCTATTTTAGCCAGAATGATCCTTGGCGACTGGAAGTTTTTGGAGCCTACGGTTTTAGGGACGAACGTTTTAAATACGGACTATCGGCAAAGTGGCTTCTAGATCGAAAAAGTAGATTGACCATTTTTGGAGGAAATCGTAAGGACACAGAACAAACAGGGTCGAGTTTAACCACCAGCAATGATGTTTTAGGTAGAAGTCTCGCTTCTTCTGCATTAATTACTGTTGGAGCAAATGATAAATTAACACGAGTAAATTTAACTACAGCCGGGTTTTCTTTTGAGCCTGCAAAGAATTTTAATGCGCGTATTACAGGTTCTTATCGAACCTTGCAGTCTGCAACTGAGACCTTTAGTTTGGATTATTTTGACGAGGATGGAACTATTCAATCTCAAATTTCGCAGCCAGAAATAGAATTAGGACTTTTTTATACACCTGGTCGTCAAACTTCTGGATATGGAGTAGAAAGAACTATTATAAATGATGGTGATTTTGCAAACTATTATTTAGGGTATACCTACGGAATAAAAGATATTTTAAGTGGAGATTTTGAATATTCAAAACTACAGGTATTGTACAGTAAACCTTGGAATATAGGAGGTATTGGCCGTCTTTTTACAACCGTTGAAGCAGGTACAATTTTCGATCCTGTACCTCTTGGTTTGTTAAGCCCAGTTCCAGGAAATCAAACACTTTTTAGCCTGTATAACACATTCAGCAACTTAGACTTTTACGAATTTGTAAGTGATACCTATGCTTCATTGCATTTACAGCACAATTTTGGCGGAAGAATTTTCTCCAGAATCCCATTGTTACGTGAGTTGGATTTAAGAGAAGTCGTAGGCTTCAGAGCTGTTTATGGTCAAATCTCAGATGAAAACATCGCGTTGAATGCGCCAAATGGTCTTTTATTACAAGCTCCTAATGACATTTATTATGAGTATAGCGTAGGAATAGGAAATATCTTTAAAATTTTCCGACTAGATTTTAACTTCCGTGGAAATTATCTGGACAATCCCGAGGCTAGAAAATTTGGGGTGACCGGTGTTTTTGGGTTTTCGTTTTAAGCTTGTTTACCTCAAATCAATTTTTTAGCTGCTGTAATTTTTGTTTTAAATTTTTTTTAAAAAAAATAGATTGTTCTGGGCATAAAAAACCGCTCTAACAGTGACTTAAAAAGTTTCTTTTAGAACGGCTTCAATTAATCAGTTAGAACTGATGGCTAATTTTGGTTGACTTGAGATTACTTATTGAATGGGGTATATTCAAATTTTTGACCACCTACAGATACATCGGCCATAAGTCCTCCTTTGGAATGTACAAAAGCTGCCACGCCTTCTACAAATTGAGCTTTAACAGATTTTCCTTTCTTTAAAATTACCGCAGAAACTCCCCCAGAGAACTCAAATTCATCATTTTTAAATTCTTCCAGAGCCTCTTCGGTTTTAAAGAACATAACCAAACTGTACGCTTCTCCACCGGCTTGGAGACCAACATCCAATTTTTTCAGATTGGCCATACCTGTTTTGATCCCATTTTCATAGAGTACCCCATTTCCAGAAGCCGCACCTACAATAAACGCACCTTCTCCCACATTAGGGAAGATTGCATATCCTTTCGAATCGTTGAAATAATTTTCAATATCCGCATTCATTTCCATAAATGTAGCTTTGGCTTGCTCCGCATCATCAATAACTTCCATGTCTTTATCAGTTTGTGCCAAAAGTGGAACACTTATGCACAAAAGTAATAGCATGATAAAATTTCTAATTTTCATAATATATGTTTTTTTGTTTAATCTAAAGGTAGCTAATAACAGTAGTCACCTACGTTAATGGTCTGTTAGATTTTTCTAAATGAATCATAAGATTGAGGAATTTGTAACGGTATCCATTTAAAAATTAACGCAATAAATTTAGGTTCCCTGATGAATGAAATTTTCGAAAAAAAATCTTACCCCCATAAGCAAGGTCAATTTTCCTATTATATAAAAAGAAATAGTAAGTGAGAACTGTAATTTTTTCAACTTTTTAAATGGATGAACCCTTCAGAAAGAAAATCTTCATAGTTTCCTGCCAATTATACTTCCCTTCGATAGTTTAAATCCGAAAAAACTGTACTTTTGCACCCCCAAAATAAGAGATATATGAGCGCAATTGCAAAGAAAACCTTCGATGTTCTAATCGAAATCCCAAAAGGAAGTCGTAACAAATACGAATACGATTTTGAATTAAACAAAATACGTTTCGATCGAATGTTGTTTTCTTCTATGATGTATCCTGCAGATTATGGTTTTATACCAGAAACATTGGCACTCGATGGGGATCCGTTAGATGTGTTAGTATTGGGGACAGAACCCACCTTTCCTATGTGCGTCATGGAAGTAAAGCCTATAGGTGTATTTCACATGGCAGATGAAAAAGGAAATGACGAAAAAGTTATTTGCGTACCTGTTTCAGATCCAATATGGAATTCGTTAAACGATTTAAGCGATGTAAATCCGCATACTATTAAAGAGATTGAGCACTTTTTTCAGGTCTATAAGGATTTAGAAAAGAAAAGGGTAGATGTAGAAGGATGGGGAGATGCGCAAGAAGCTTATGATATATGGCAAGCGTGTATTGATCGGTATGAAAATAGCGAACATAAAGTCAGGAGAAATTTTACGATTTAAGGAATAAAGATTAATTTTTTAAAAACCCTGTTGAAGCAATTTTAACAGGGTTTTATTATTGTACTTAATTTCATACTTTTGCCGACTAAATTAACAAATCAATATATATGGAATCAATTATGATTTATATGCCTATCGCCTTGGCACTTTTAGGCCTCATTTACATGTTAGTCAAGAAATCTTGGGTGATGAAGCAGGATGCCGGTGACGGAAAGATGAAAGAAATTTCAGATCACATTTATGAGGGAGCCCTTGCTTTCTTAAAAGCAGAATATAAATTGCTTACCATTTTTGTAGTAATAGTAAGTGTATTGCTAGCTGTTGTTGCATTTGTTGTGCCAACGACACATTGGTTAATTATTGTTGCATTTGTTTGCGGAGCTATCTTTTCGGCATTTGCGGGAAACATAGGGATGAAAATTGCTACAAAAACTAACGTTCGTACGACTCAAGCAGCACGTACTAGTTTACCTAAAGCATTAAATGTCTCTTTTGGAGGCGGTACCGTTATGGGTCTTGGCGTTGCAGGTCTTGCTGTGTTAGGATTAACAACCTTCTTTATTTTCTTTTTCCACTTCTTTATGGGAGGGGTATGGACCAATACCATGGATATGACCATCGTCCTTGAAACCTTAGCTGGTTTCTCACTAGGAGCAGAATCTATCGCTTTATTTGCCCGTGTAGGAGGTGGTATTTATACAAAAGCAGCCGATGTAGGCGCCGATCTTGTAGGGAAAGTAGAAGCAGGGATTCCAGAAGACGACCCTCGTAATCCTGCAACAATTGCAGATAACGTAGGAGATAACGTAGGAGATGTAGCCGGAATGGGTGCAGATCTATTCGGATCGTATGTAGCAACAGTTCTTGCGGCTATGGTGTTAGGTAATTACGTAATTAAGGACATGGGCGGAAATATTGCCGATGCTTTTGGCGGAATTGGACCTATCTTATTACCTATGTCAATTGCTGGTGTAGGGATTGTTATCTCAATGATTGGCACCTTGTTAGTGCGTATTAAAAGTAATGATGCGAAAGAATCTCAAGTAATGGGTGCTTTAAATATTGGGAACTGGACCTCTATTATCTTAGTTGCTGTTGCGTGTTTCGGTTTATGTAAGTGGATGTTGCCAGAAACCATGAAAATGGAATTCTTTGGCGAAGGATTGATTGAAATTTCTAATATGCGTGTGTTTTATGCAACATTGGTAGGCCTTGTTGTAGGTGCTGTAATTTCTTCAGTAACCGAATATTACACAGGATTGGGTAAGAAACCTATCCTTAAAATTGTACAACAGTCTTCTACGGGAGCAGGTACAAATATAATTGCTGGTCTTGCAACGGGTATGATTTCTACATTCCCATCTGTTTTGTTATTCGCTGGTGCTATCTGGGCTTCTTATGCCTTTGCTGGTTTTTATGGTGTTGCTTTGGCTGCTAGTGCAATGATGGCAACAACGGCTATGCAATTAGCAATTGATGCTTTTGGACCTATTAGTGACAATGCAGGTGGTATTGCCGAAATGAGCGAACAAGAACCCATCGTACGTGAAAGAACAGATATTCTTGATTCAGTAGGTAACACAACCGCTGCGACAGGAAAAGGATTTGCGATTGCTTCTGCAGCGCTAACATCCTTAGCATTATTTGCTGCCTATGTAACATTTACAGGAATTGATGGAATTAACATCTTTAAAGCGCCAGTACTAGCCATGTTGTTTGTGGGTGGAATGGTGCCAGTTGTATTCTCTGCCCTTGCCATGAACGCCGTAGGAAAAGCAGCTATGGAAATGGTGCAGGAAGTTCGTCGTCAGTTTAGAGAAATTCCAGGTATTATGGAAGGTACTGGAAAGCCGGAATACGATAAGTGTGTGGCAATTTCAACAGAAGCTTCTTTAAAACAAATGTTATTGCCAGGGGTTCTTACTATTGGTTTTCCACTAGTAATTGCTTTCTTACCATTAGCTTTCGGTATGGAAAAACTATCTATTGCTGAAATGTTAGGAGGTTATATGGCTGGAGTTACCGTGAGTGGTGTGCTTTGGGCAATTTTCCAAAACAACGCTGGTGGTGCTTGGGACAACGCTAAAAAATCTTTTGAAGCTGGTGTACTAATTAATGGTGAAATGACTTACAAAGGGTCCGATGCTCATAAAGCAGCCGTGACTGGAGATACCGTAGGAGATCCTTTTAAAGATACGTCTGGACCTTCTATGAATATATTGATCAAATTAACTTGTTTAATAGGTCTGGTGATTGCTCCTATTTTGGGAGGTCACACTGAAGCTACTGATATAGATAGCAATAATACCGAAGAAATGGTTTTTATAGATGAAGATGGTAACAAAACTGTTTTATCTGAAAGACAAGTTGAGCTTATTAAAAATGACGGAAACGCAACCATTAAAGGTGGTGAAGATTTAAATAATAAAACGGAGACTTTTGTAGAAATGCTGAAAAATGATAATAACGATCAGGTAACTGCTAAAGTTGAGATTAGAACAACCGTTAATGGTAAAACCACCGTTGACAATAGAACTTTCACTGGTACAGAAGAGGAAGTACGTGATCAATTAAAAGATGTTGAAGGCGTAAAAATCAAAATTAAAGACAAAGAATAAAACGCTAAGTCGTTAAATATAAATTAAACCCTTCCTCACTGGAAGGGTTTTTTTGTGAAATTCCCTAACTTCACATGACGATGAATTATACTGACCTTACAACTTTAGGAATAGCCTTTGGGCTTGGAATGCTTATTGGGTTGCAAAGACAACACACCGATACTAAAATGGCTGGCGTGCGAACGTTTACTTTAATAGCGATTTTGGGTGTGGTATCGGGTTTTCTCACCAGGGATTTGGACAATCCTTTTATTCTTCCAGCAATAGGCTTGTCCATTACAGCACTTTTGGTGGTGGCAAACGTTGTGAAAATAAAGAAGCTGGAAGAAGCCGACATAGGTCAAACTACAGAAGTTGCAGCCTTGCTCACATTTGCTATTGGAGCATATCTAGTGTTAGGCAGTCAGGTAATTGGTGTGATTATAGGAGGCTCAATGGCAGTTTTGCTTTACATTAAAGAACACCTTCATAATTTCATCGAAAATTTAAAAGACAAGGATCTTGCAGCAATAATGACATTTGCCGGAATCTCTCTCGTTATTTTACCAATTTTGCCCAACCAAACCTACGGTCCCTTAGATGTGCTCAACCCGAGGAATATATGGATGATGGTTACCTTAATTGTTGGAATAAGCGTTGTAGGATATTTCATTTATAAATTTGTTGGGAAGAATGTAGGTATTATCTCAAATGGCGTACTTGGGGGTTTAATTAGCAGTACCGCTACCACAGTAAGTTATGCGAGAAAAACGGCTGATTCTAAGAATATTGGTAAAATGGCTGCGTTTGTGATTACCGTTGCATCCACCATAGCTTTAGTCCGAGTAGTGGTTGAAATTGGTGTAGTTGTTCCCGAAAAACTCCCGCAGCTTATTGTGCCCTTAGCAGTAGAGTTTATATGTATGGCGGCAATTTGTATTGCGTTGTATTATTTAATTAATAAAGATACATCTGAAGATGAAACTGAAATGCCAGAACCCAAAAACCCAGCTCAATTTAAAAGTGCTCTTATTTTTGGTCTCTTATATGGACTTATTCTTTTAGCCGTAGCTTTTACTAAAGAGAAATTTGGTAATGAAGCACTATATGTGGTTTCTATAATTAGTGGGTTAACAGATGTGGACGCCATTACCTTGTCGCTATCACAATTAATGAAAGACGGAGGTTTGGAAACTAGTAGCGGTTGGCGGTTGATATTGTTGGCGTCACTTTCAAATCTTGTTTTTAAAGGTATTATGGCAGCAACCTTAGGAACCAAACAATTGGCCAAATGGATTGGACTTTCTTTTGGTTTGTCTATTATTGTAGGATTACTACTTATGTGGCTTTGGCCAGAAGGCTGGCATTTATAATATTAAGCACATCGATGTCAATTTTTAAAAAAGATCCTTTACAAATTATTCCGTTTCAGAGTTATGGGGATGCAAATCATTTTTATGCGCGTGGAAGGGCGTTGGAAGATGAAAATATAGACCTTTCTAAACGAGGGTTTTTCAGTTTACTGAAAACAGCCTGGAAACGATTTGAAGTAGATGAAATCCCTAATACCAAACTTAGAATTACTTTCCCAGACAATTCGGTTCTATATTTGCAAAGTGATGCACACGGTTATTTTAAAGTAAAACAAGATCTTCTTGGGTTGGATAAAATGGCAAACAGTGAAGGTTGGCTTCAATTTCAAATGTCTTTTGAAGAGAAATTTTCAGAAAGAATAATTCAAAATGACAATAGATTTCAAGGGGAAATATTAATTCCTTCAAAAAATAGCAGCTACGGAGTTATTAGTGATATAGATGACACAATTTTACATACTGGAGTTACTTCTACTCTAAAATGGCGGTTAATTCTAAATACCTTGTTCAAAATTGCCGAAAGGAGAAGCCCTTTAGAAGGCGCGGCAGATTTTTACCATTTATTGCACCGTGGCGCAAGTGGCGAAGAGGCCAACCCGGTTTTTTACGTAAGCCACAGCCCGTGGAACTTATACAGGTATCTGGAACTTTTTCTACAGAAAAATAATTTTCCAAAAGGACCTATATTATTACGAGACCTAACCAATTTTAAAAATAGAAAAGACACTGCTGAAAAACCTCAAAAACAAAAAGAGATTATAGAAATTCTAAACCTGTATCCCGAAAAGCAATTCATTCTAATAGGCGATGGTGGAGAACACGATCCAGATATCTATATAGAAATTGCCGAAAGTTTTCCAAACAGAATTAAGGCCATTTATATTCGTAGTGTAAAGCATAAAAAGCGAGTGGTCCGAATTAGAGGTTTATTTGAAAATTATAAAACCGTGCCAGCTATTTTAGTAGAAACCAGTAAAGAAGCCATTGAACACGCGAGAGCGCAGGGATTTATTTAGTCTTAGTTTTAAAATAATCGTAGGTAGCTAATTGTGATTGTATTTCTGTATGCTTATTAGTAATGTAAACATTGCGTTGTTTTACATCAATTAGTCTGGCTTTTACATTGTCTTGGAGTTGTAATTCAATTAAATCCTGAATTGTTTTTTTATGGTCTTCATCCAAAACAGGAGTTACCACTTCTATACGGTGGCTTAAGTTCCGTTTCATCCAGTCTGCAGAACCAATATAAATTTGAGGATCGCCATTATTTCCAAAAATATACACCCGCCCGTGCTCTAAGAACCGATCTACTATAGAGGTGATGTAGATATTTTCACTCTGACCTTTTATACCTGGCACTAAAGAACACATACCGCGAACCAGCAACCGTATCTTCACTCCTGCCACACTGGCTCGATACAATAGTTTGATCATTGTCTTGTCTTCAAGACTATTCATTTTTAAAGTGATACTTGCAGGTTGTCCTGCACGCGCATATTGCATTTCGGTTTGTACCAGCTCTGTAAATCCACTACGTGTAGTATAGGGAGAAACTAAAAGACGCTTGGTTTTGGGTACTAAAATTTTCTGTTGTAATACTAAAAATACTTTGTTGAGGTCTTTGGTTATTTTTTTATCGGCAGTCATTAAACCGAAATCGGTATACAATTTTGCTGTTTTTTCGTTAAAGTTCCCAGTAGCAATATAACCATACCGCTGTTTGCCTTCTTCAGTTTCCTTTTCAATGTATAAAATTTTGCTATGAATTTTAATATCTGGAAAACTATAAATCACCGTGGCGCCATTGTCTTCAAATATTTTCCCCCACTTCAGATTATTATGTTCGTCGAAACGGGCTTTTACTTCTATAAAAACGACTACTTTTTTACCATTTTTTGCTGCCGTAACAATAGCGTCGTTGAGGCGGGATTCTTTGGCAGCGCGATAAATAGTCATTTTTATTGTGGTTACTTCCGGATCTTCAGCAGCCTCTTCTAATAGTTTTATGAGAGGCTCAAAAGACTGATACGGATAGTGAAGTAACTGATCTTTCTTCTCAATTTCAGCTAAAATAGAACTGCAATTTGCTAAAATCGGATGGGGCAACGGTGTAAGATTTTCGTTATTTAAATTAGTTTCTGTAGGATTAGGGAAGCCGAAGAAGTCCTTAAAATTATGGTAGGTACCGCCATTTACAATATCTGCATTGTAGACGTCTAAAGCCTTTTTTATAATCTCTTGAAATGGCTTTGGCATGTGCTGGTCTATTAACAGTCGCGTAGCTTGTCCCGTATCTCTTTTACCTAATGCGTTTTTTATTTTTTCAGCAAGATTTCCGGAGAGTTCATTTTCAATATATAACTCCGCATCACGAGAAGTTTTAATACTGTAAAAGGTGATATTTTGCTCCATTTTAGGATTTTGGCGAAGATTGTACTTTAGGATATCGTCTATAAAAGTGATATAATGTTTTCCATTATGCTTCGGAAAAGTAAAAAATCGTGGTTCATCTTCAGGGATGTTTATAACCGTGAATTCATTGTCGCTTAATTGCGCCGTTAGATACAAAGCTTCATTTTCAACAAATACCTGATTCTCTTCTGAAGTATTGTACTTATTGACTTTAATCTTGTCCTTTAAAATCTCTTGATAATATGTTTTGGCAATTTCTTTTTGGATGGTAGAAAATTCTTTCTGGCCAATAAGATGAATTTGATATTTTTTAAGCTCAGGAACAATTTCAGTAGTAAAAACTTTTCCAAATTCCTCTTGTTGTAATTCTACCTGTTTTTTTATTTCTCTTAAAACCTTATTTGGCTTGGTGATGAGTTTTTTTCGGAGTGGCTTTTCAATATTCTTTATCTGTCTAATATCACTCACCCTAACTTTAAAAAATTCGTCCAAATTAGATGAAAATATAGCCAAAAACTTGATGCGCTCGTACAAAGGGTTTCTCTTATCTGCAGCTTCCTGCAAAACCCGGTGATTAAAACGTAACCATGAAAGGTCTCTGTGGTAGTATTTGGAGTTGTAAAGGTTAGCCATAAAGCCCGATTTATTTCCTGCAAAAATCGACATTTACAGTACGATACTGTGTTGCTGAAATGTTAAGTTTTGGCTTCGATATAATTCTTAATTGCTTCGTGCCTCGCAATACGAAATCACTCAGCCACCTTCAAGATATAAGATGAATTTTATTTTGGTTTTAGAATCTGTTATTACTATGGCTTCTTCCCCCAGCGGTTATTGAAATATAATTATAAGTATAAAGTATTTACAATAAAAAAAGGGAAGGTGAATTTGACGCAAAATAATTAAATCAAACTTACAATGTTTAATCGTCAAATTTGGAAGGGGAACTTGTTAAATTAAAAATCAAGTCTACTAGAATTTTGGTGGGAGTAAATAGCTAAAACAACCCGTGTAGCTCTGCATCAATCTTATTGATGACAGCGCCTAAATCTTCAGGATTGTCCACAAAATTAAGGTTGTCCACATCTATTACAAGTAAGTTGCTTTTGTCATAGTTATGTACCCAGGCTTCGTAGCGTTCGTTCAAACGGCTTAGGTAATCTATGCTAATGCTGTTTTCGTACTCCCTGCCGCGTTTGTGGATCTGGTTCACCAGGTTTGGGATACTGCTTCTAAGATAAATGAGCAAGTCTGGCCCTTTGGTAACGCTTTCCATTAAATCGAATAACGATTTATAATTTTCGAAATCCCGGTTGGTCATAAGCCCCATTGCGTGTAGGTTGGGAGCAAATATGTAGGCATCTTCGTAAATGGTACGATCCTGAACTACTTTTTTACCACTTTCCCGAATATCCAAAATCTGGCGGAAGCGACTGTTTAAAAAGTAAATTTGAAGATTAAAACTCCATCGCGCCATGCTGTTGTAAAAATCGTCTAAGTATGGGTTGTCCTCCACATCTTCATAATGTGCTTTCCACTTATAATGTTTTGAAAGTAAACGAGTAAGGGTGGTCTTTCCGGAGCCTATATTTCCTGCAATTGCAACGTGCATGTGCCTAATTCTTTGGTTGATTATTGGTAAATTGATGGAGTATTTTTCCGTCATAAATATACAGGAAATCTTGCGTAAGGTGCAATTGTTTTACGCTTATTTCAGGGAGTGGTATTTTTTTTGCCTCGGAAGGTTTTGAAGGGGAATTTAAACCTGGTTCAGCAAATCTAAAAACTTCATTATTTTTTACCACCCAAACATCTTCATCATTTTGTGCAATAAATTCTCCGTTCTCTATTCCTACTTCAGAAAGGAAACTTCCGTAGACATTATAGGTAACAAGTTTATTTTCAAAAAGTAAATAACAGTAATTGAAATTGCTTGCTAATGCCACCAATTTACCAGCAATAGGTAGGGATGCTTGTAATTTGCGTTGTATGCGGTAATCGTAGAGTTCCAACTGCTGCGTGTTTGTATTAAAAAGCCAAATCCTATTGTTCCCAGCATTGCCTGTGCTGCTAATATTCACAAATTCCTGTAAATTATTAAAGCTAATACGCTCTACCTCATTCAGCCTATTGTCCACAAAAACTACAGTGTTAGTCTGCTGATAAAATAACATAATCTTTAACGGATTAATAATGTCTATCTTTTCAATAGCACCCAAAGAAAAATCCTTAAATACATAATCGCCGTCAGGCCCTTTTTTGTAAAAGGCCATTTCTTCAATAAAATAGTTATTTTTATAAGCGTCTGTGCCAATATAAGTATCGGCTTCCAGCAAAACGGAAGTAAGAGCTGGTTTGGACTGTCCCAAAAGCTGAATACTGATAAGTACTATCAAGAAACGGAAGTGCTGCATAGTGGGTCAAGATACAAAATACGTGCTACAATGTATTAAGTTACCTGAAACAATAGCTATAGATTTAAGTCTTTTACAAAACCAAAATATTTAAAAATGAAAAAATCACTACTATTTTTATTACTGTTGAATTATACAATAGTAATAACTGCTCAAAAATTTGAAGGAATCGCTACCTACAAAACCGACATTAGCATAAATATGGAAGAAAGTAGTATGGAAGGAGTGGATGAGGCAATGATGAAACAAATTATGGAACAAATGAAAGCCCAGTTCCGAAAGGAATTTACCTTAAAATTTACGCCTACAGAATCTTATTACAGTGAAGTAGCAAAATTAGACGCTCCATCTGTTTCAAATAATCCTGGACTTTCTGTTACTGTAAGTGGTGGTAACGAGCTTGTGTATAGAAATACCGATACCAATAGCTATAGTAAGGAAACTAATATGATGGGAAAGGACTTTCTAATAGAAAACCAAATGCAAGATCCAGAATGGATACTTGAAAAAGAATCGAAAAATATTGGACAACATCTATGTTTTAAAGCAACTAGGACAGATACTATAACTGAAAAAAAGATGAATACTGAAACTATGGAGTTCGATGAAGTTAAAAAAGAAAAGATAACAACAGCTTGGTACACACCAAGTATCCCAGTCCCACACGGTCCAGATGCATATTTTGGGTTACCTGGTCTTATCTTAGAAATTAGCGATGGAGAAGTTAGCATCTTATGTATAAAAATTACTTTGAACCCGAAAGATGGTGTTATCATAAAAAAACCGTCTAACGGAAAAAAAGTAGATCAAAAAACCTACGATGAAATTCAAAAGAAGAAAAGTGCTGAAATGATGGAAAGTTTTCAAGGTAGCGGTAGAAAAAATGAAGGAAATAAGCAACTTTTTAGAATAAAAACAGGTGGAAAATAAATTTATGAGTGATTATTAAACCTTTCCATTTCAGAATAGTCCAAACATTCTGTAACAAAAGCTGTAACTTGTTACTAACTAGAAACTATTTAAAATTGTTATGATGAGAATACTATCCTTTTTGCTGGTTTTTTTAATTTCGGCTACTTCATTTGCCCAAAATATTAGTGGGAAAGCCTATTATGAGTCTAAAACTACTGTTGATGTAGGTGATTTCGGAGGTCGAGAAATGAGCGAACAGATGAAGAAAACTATTATGGATCGTATGAAGAGTATGTTGGAAAAAACATACATACTTACGTTTAACAAAAATGAGTCTAGTTATGCCGAAGAAGAAAAATTAGAGACAGGCGCCGGAGGAGGTTTTGGAATGATGATGAATAGTTTTTCGGCTGGAGCACAATACAAAAACCTGGAAAAGAACCAGATCTTAGAAGAGCGAGAGTTCTTCGGGAAGCAATTTTTAATAAATGACACCATTACCAATCTTGAATGGACAGTAACCGACGAAAAGAAAATGATAGGCAATTACTTAGCTGTAAAAGCCACAGCCATTAAAAAAATTGATGAAAACGATTTTAGTATGGCGCGAAGAAGAAACCGTGACGACGACAAGAAAAAAGATGATTCGACTTCGCTGAGCAAAAAAGATGAGATAAAAGATAAAAATGCCGATGCAGTTGAAGTTACTACAGATGAAAAGAAAGACGATAACGACCCAATGAACGATATTGAAGTGCCGAAGGAAGTAGAGGTGACTGCCTGGTTTACACCACAAATACCTGTGAGCAATGGTCCGGGAGAATATGCAGGTCTGCCAGGATTGATCTTGGAAATGAATATGCATCGTACCACTATTTTATGTTCTAAAATTGTATTGAGCACCAAAGCGGGCGATAAAATTGAAGCACCAGATAAAGGGGACGAAGTTACCCGCGAAGCATACAATAAAATTGTAAAAGAAAAAATGGAAGAAATGCGTGAGAATTTCCGTGGCAGTGGTGGTCGTGGAGGAAGACGCGGAGGATTCTAACAAACTAACTAAGCTCACAAAAATTAAATTCCGTCTAGGAGAAATTTAGTGAGGACAACTTCAACCAATCATGAAAAAACTAGTACTCGCAACCTTGTTGCTCCTCTTTTCTATTGCCGTATCTGCCCAAAGTATAAAAGTACGAGGCGTTATTACCGATACCGTTTCACAACCTTTAGAATTTGCCAATGTGGTAGCTACCGTAAAAAGTAGTGGCGCCATAGAATCCTACGCTATCTCCAATGAAAAAGGGATGTACCAATTAGACCTTCCCAAAGGCGAAACCTATATCCTGAGAGCAAGTTTTCTGGGATTCGATACCCAGGATAAAAGTGTAACAGTAGGCGAAGATGACGACGATAAAAAATTAGATTTTTTACTGAAATCGTTAGCAAATCAGTTGGATGGTGTAGAAATTACCTACGAAATGCCAGTGACCGTTAAAGGTGATACCATAGTGTATAACGCGGATAGTTTTACCACAGGAGACGAACGCAAATTAGGTGACGTCATGAAAAAACTCCCTGGGGTTGAAATAAATGAAGATGGAGAAATACAGGTAGAAGGAAAAACCGTTACAAAAGTAATGGTAGAAGGAAAAGATTTTTTTGACGGAGATTCCAAATTGGCCACTAAAAATATTCCTGCAGATGCCGTAGATAAAGTTGAGGTGCTTCGTAATTATAACGAAGTTGGCCAAATGCGAGGTCTGGGTAACGACCAAGATAATGTTGCAATAAACATTAGATTAAAAGAAGGAAAAAAGAACTTCTGGTTTGGAGAAGTAGCTGCTGGTGGAGGAACTATTAACGAAGATGAGTTTGGGTATTTAGCACATCCTAAGTTGTTTTATTACAGTCCGAAATACAGTTTAAATTTTATCACAGATTTCAACAATATTGGAGAAGTCCCTTTTACATTTCGAGATTATTTCAACTTTACTGGAGGTTTTAGAAATTTTAATCAAGGGGGTGGGACACGTTTTGATGTTTCAGAAAGTGACCTTAGCTTTGCCGTAGCGCAGAACAATCGTGCCAATGAAATAGAAACAAAATTTGTGGCAGGAAATTTCAGCTGGAAAGCATCTAACTCACTTGATGTAAGTGGATTTGGAATACTATCCGACAATCGTACCAATATTGTAACCAATTCAATCCGTCAATATATCGCTTCAGGAGCTACCGAAAATACGGCAAGCACCACAGACCAACGCAGCCAATTGGCAATGCTCAAGTTAAGTAGTGTTTACAAACCCAACGCCAATTTGCAAGTAGATTATGATGCGTTGGTAAAGACTTCAAAACAAACTGAAACAGGGACTACATTGTCTCAATTTGGCCCTGTAGACAACAATATTGAAGAAAACAAAGAAAACAAGCCGGCTTCCATTAACCAAAATATGAATGCATATTATACCCTAAACGATAAAAACATTTTCGCCGCGCAAGTACAGCATTTGTATCAGGACGAAGATCCTTTTTACAATGCAATTACAGATATTCTCCCGTTTGCGGGGATTATTCCGGCAGATACTACGCAGAATCGTTTCAATACAAATCAGCAAAAAAATGTGATTACCAATAAGCTGGACGCCAAAGTAGATTATTATTATGTGCTAAATAACACCAGTAACTTAAACGCAACGCTGGGAAGCACTTATAGCAATCAGTTATTCGACAGTAATATCTTTCAGGTGTTGGACAATGGAAACCAGATAAATTTCAATAGAACACCACAAATTGACGGGGAGAACCTTCCATTACGAAACGATGTAAACTACACATTTACCGATGTTTTTTTAGGGTTGCACTACAAACTCAAAACAGGACAGTTTATAGTTACTCCGGGAGCTACCCTACATAACTATACCTTGAATGATACGCAATTAGGGACCGAAAACACTCAAAATGATTGGATAGTTTTGCCAGATTTTAATGCTATTTGGAATATTAAGAAGAGTGAAAGTCTTCGGTTTAATTACGCAATTTCGGCACAATATACCGATGTGAATGATTATGCTGAAGCCTTTGTCTTTAATAACTACAACCGCTTATTTCAGGGAAATAGAAATTTAGAGAACTCCTTGGCTCATACGTATAATTTGACGTATTTCAGTTTCAATTTATTTAATTATACCAATGTAAGTGGGAATGTGAGTTATTCCCGAACTATTAATGGTTTTAAAAATGACACAGAGATTATCGCAATTAATCAAGTGAGTAGTCCCTTTAATATAGACAGTAATTTTCCGGACGAGACGTTTTCTGGTTTTGGAAGATTCAGCAAGCGAATTAAAAAAATGCAATATTCACTACAAGCAAATGTGGCTTTAAACAAATCCAATAACCTAATTAATGATGTTGTAACAGAGAGTGAAAGTTTTACGCAAAGTTACCAAACAAGCGTTCGAAGTAGTTTTAGAGATTGGCCTAATTTTGAGGTTGGGTACCGTCTTGTCATAAACGATTACAACAATGGGGGGCTAGAACAAACTTTTTATACGCAACGTCCGTATGCCAATGTGGATATTAATTTCTTAAAGGATTTTACATTAAGTGCTGAATGGGATTACTACAATTATAGTGACAGTAATAACACGGTGGAAAATAGTTATTCCTTTGTAAATGCCAATTTATACTATCAAAAAGGGGAAAGCCCTTGGGAATTTAGAATTCAGGCAGATAATATTCTGAATACAGATTTCACAAACCAAGATGCTTTTAACGAGCAGTTCAATACCACCTCGCAATATTTTGTATTGCCACGTATATTAATGTTAGTAGTGAAGTATGATTTGTAGCCTAGGAATTGAAGCCAGATCTTAAACCCCTTCCGAAATTTTGGTTAATTTTTTCAGTAAATTTTAACTGATGAAACAAAATTCCACCTTCTCCTTTCCGCTTTAAAAAGTTATAGATCCTAAAAAAAATCAGTATACTAGGGATGGAGCTATAGTTTTAGTATTTTGAATTTGTTATTTAAAAAATACTTGCTCCTTCCCCCAGCGGGACGAATATTTTATTTAACACTACTATTTTAATCCCGCGAAACGGGGGAAGGTGGATTTCGGCAAATAATATTTAATAAAACGCCAATCTCATAACCCGAAATCCGGAATGGGGACTTTTTTTCATATCTTTAAAAGAAACTTTCCAACCATGAGAAACATTGTTTTTGGAATTGTCATTGCCCTAGTTTTAGTCTTCGGTCTTCGCTACTGTGAGCATCAAAAAGATGAGCGTGAACAATTGATAGAAAGCACCGCATTGATACAAAAACAACTTAAAAACGTTGGTAAATTAATTGTGACAGAAGGCAGCTACGTACAAGTTTTTACTTATAAAGACACCGAAAAATTATTAGGTTTTATAGATGCCAATAAAAAAGCATTAGTAGTTGTAAATGCTGAAGCTACTATCTCCTATGATTTAAGTAAAATTGAAACCGAAATAGATGAAGTAAGCAAAACAGTTATTCTAAAGAACATTCCAGAGCCAGAACTTAAAATTAATCCGAACATTGAATATTATGATGTGACCCAAGATTATCTTAATCAATTTGAAGCAAAAGACTACAATAATATAAAGCAAAAAGTAGAGAAATTACTCCACTCCAAAATTGAAGCTTCCGAATTAAGAACTAATGCGCAAAACAGGCTGATTTCAGAATTACAAAAAATCTATATTTTAACCAACTCTATGGGATGGACCTTAAAATATAATGAAACACCCATTACTACTGAAGAAGAATTACAACAAGTGAAATTATAGTTTTATAAAGTTTTTGTGCTATTTGTTGCCATTATTTAACGTATAAAGCAAGGATTGTTTATTGTTGGTTGTTATTTTTGCTAGCAAAAATAACAATACTATGAAAAAAAATTATGCATTGGCTCTAGTAGCCTTTTTTACGTTTATGGCTGTACAGGCCCAATTTGTTGATGATATTGAAAGTTATCCTACAGGTTCAATTTTCACAGACAGATGGACAACCTGGAATGGAATAGATGACGGCCTCCAAAATGCCGAAGTCTCCACAGATTTCGCTGCTTCGGGAACAAAATCCATTAAAATAGGTCCTGGAGGGCCAGGACCTCAAGATGCAGTTCTTGATTTTCAAGGGGTTGCTGCTTCTGGAACCTGGAATGTAAAATGGTTGATGTATATCCCAACTGGAAATTCAGCCTATTTTAATGTACAAGGAAATACAGATCCAAATGCGGAAGTAAATATGCAATTTCTTAGTGGTAATATCTTTTTTAATGCAGAAAACGCATCTCCGGGGATAGCTTTTGATGATAATTCAGGTTTTGAGTTTGCTTTTCCCCACGACGCCTGGTTTTTGGTTGGGGTAGAGGTAGATACAGATAACGAACTTCTTACCATTTTTATAAACGGAGAGGTAGCGGAACAATTTTCATATAATGATTTTGCGGACCGTTTTGACGGAATAGATTTCTTTTCTATAGATAACTTTGCTTTGTTTTATATAGACAATGTAGAATTTAGTCAAGGACCATTAGTTCTAGAAACGGAGCCCCCAGTTGCTAGTTGTGTGACTTCCTTATCGCTAGATCTAAATGAGAATGGCCAACTAATCCTGGATCCACAAATGATAGACAATGGTTCTACAGACAATTCGGGACAAGTTACCCTTAGTGTAAATCCATCAACGTTGGATTGCTCAAATATTGGCGCTAATACTGTTACGCTCATAGTAACAGATCCTAGCGGAAATACAGATCAATGTACAACTACAATCACAGTTTCAGATGTTACAGACCCAATAGCAGCTTGCGTTGCACCATTTACAGTACAATTAAACGCTGCTGGAACAGTTACAATTTCAGCAGAAGATATAGATAACGCATCTTCGGACGCCTGCGGAATTGACACCAAAACCTTGGACGTAGATACTTTCGACTGTACAAACTTAGGCGATAACACCGTAAACCTCACTATTACAGATGTTAATGGAAATAGTACAAGTTGTCAAACTACCGTTACAATCACAACATTTTTTGAATGTCCTGCGGCTATAACCGTTCCTACAGATGCAGGAATTTGTATGGCTACCAATGTAAATCTTGGGATGCCAAGTACGTCAGAAAGTTGTGCTACTATTACTTCTGTAGTTAATGATGCTCCAGCACAATTTAATACAGGAACAACAACAGTTACTTGGACCGTAACTTATGATTCTGGCGATGTGCAAACGTGTACTCAAGATGTAACCGTAGTAGATATGGAAGCGCCAAGTCTTACGTGCCCCGCAGATATTACAGTAAGCGTACCTAGTGGAGAAACGTATGCTGTGCCAGATTATTTGGCTAGTGGAGATGTGACTGTAACAGAAAATTGTAACTTTGGTGTTATTACAGGACAAATTCCTTCAGCAAATACGCAACTAAGCCCAGGAGTATTTACTGTCTCCATTACTGCAGAAGATATTTCTGGTAATGCAGTACAATGTTCTTTTATTTTAACTGTAGATGAAACTTTAAGTACTACTGATTTTGATGTTTCAGAATTCGTAATTTCTCCAAATCCTACAAATGGCTCGCTAAAAATTGAGAATCCTGCTGGTTCGAAACTTGAACTTATCTATTTATATGATGTCTCTGGGCGTTTGGTACATAAAATATCGGCTAATTTAAATAGCAATAAAATCACATTAGATTTGGATTACTTAGCCAATGGAGTATATCTTATGATGTTACAAACTGAAGATGCTAAAATAATCAAGAAGATAGTGAAAAAGTAAATTAGCACTAGTTCTTACCTAAAAGCCTGCCTGTATTTAAACTGGCAGGCTTTTTCGTTTTATATCTTTTTCTGCAGTGATTTCCAGCCTCCACCATTTATCGCTTCTATACCGTTTTGTGTTAAAATACCAGCAGCTTGTCCGCTTCTGGCACCACTAAGGCAACATGTAATTACAGGCTTGTTCCATTTTTTAATTTCTGAAACTTTAGCTGAAATTTCCTGCAAGGGAATATGTTGAGCGTCCTCAATATGGCCGGCATCCCATTCTTTTTGCGTGCGAACGTCCAGAATAACCGCATCCCGTTTTTTGAGATCTTGGATAGCTCCGCCCTTATTTCCGAATAAAAATTTAAGTAGTCCCATATTTAATGCCCGAAAAGTCGGGTAACTTTAATTCCCGCGCGGACGGGGGTATTTTTTTGTTTGTCGATGCGGATTAATTCCGCATCCGCTTTAATCTAATATCTCAGGTTCATTCAAAAGCCCAAATCCTGCCTCAATTAAATGCGCAATTTGAGGTCTTCTTTGTTGTAATAATTTTAAATGGTCTAACACTTCCGGAGCACCTGTTAGTTCATATATTTCTAACGGTAATAGCCAGTCGTTTTTATAATTCTCAGAAACGTTCTTAAAAATTCCAATAAGCTGATCCACTTTTAAAGAAGAGCTGTCCAACGTAGGAGGACTGAGGGGTTCCACCCCCGCACTGTTTTCTCTCATAGTTCTCACTTCAGCATACATTCTATTTAAGTTCGTTTCCTCTTCACTCAACTCGGCAACATCACCCAGCGTACTCAACTGGTGTTCCACCAAATCGAAACTCAAATAATCTGCTGCTCCAGCAAATGCCGAAACAATTTCTTTTCCAACTGCCATATCAAAATCGCCATCTGCTGGGGTAAATAATACTTCATTTTTATAAGTAACCGTGCAATCGGTGAACTGAATGAGCATTAATTCCCCTTTCAAATTACGCATTCCGGTCACGTTCATTCCTTTTACGTGGATACCGCTGTCAAATTCAAATTCAATAGGTTTTCCATCGTAGAAATTGTAGGCAGCCAAATCACGAGGTCCCATATTTTCAATAGCTAGATTGATGCCTTTTAATTTCCCCAGCGGACTTCTAAACCCGTTGCTGTGACGAGAAACACCGTGGCCAATTACTTCGGTTTCCCGATAGGCAAGTGCTGTTTTTCCTTCAGTTTCAAAATAAACAACTTCGTTATCTTCATTTTGAATGATCCGTGTAAATAGACCCGAAACCTGTAATCCTGTGGAAATTTCAATTGTTCCTAATTGTTTGCTTTCTATGAGTTTACTCAATCCACGCCAACCCCCTTTCCGAACCGCCATGGTGTTGGCAAACTCCTCTAAGACCTGCTGTAAATAGGCAAAATCTGGAGTCACATACAATTGAGGTTGTGGTTTTGTAATATCGAAATCCTGGTAAGCTGCTTCAATAGAATAAGGAATTTTTTTTACTTCATCTTTCATACACCATTCACTTTCTCCAATAGAAGAGAGTAATCCAGCTCCGTAGATTTTTGGATTTTCTATTGTCCCCACCATTCCGTATTCCACGGTCCACCAATGGAGGTTTCTAATCAAAGCAATTTCAGAAGGTGTCACTTCCTTTTGTTGCAATTCCTCCACACGTTTCTCTGCCCGTTCAATTTTTTCTATTTGATCTCCCAACCTAGCCGAGGCACTTTCCTTTAAAATACTTAATTCACGTACTGCCTCATAAAGCTCCATATCGTGTGCACTGGAAATGGCTTTCGCACCAATCTCTCCAAAACGTCTTAAATATTCGGCATAATCCGGGCTTGCAATAATTGGGGCGTGTCCAGCACCTTCGTGAATAATATCTGGTGCAGGTGTGTATTCAATATTCTCCAGTTGGCGAATATCGCTTGCAATTACAAGTACTTTATATGCCTGAAACTCCATAAACGCATTGGGTGGAATAAAACCATCCACTGCAACAGCGGCCCAGCCAATATTTTTTAAAATTCTGTTCATCCCATACATCGATGGAATTTCATCTATAGAAATACCCGTTTGGCGCAGGCCATCCAGATAACTTTCATGCGCTACCTTGCTTAAATAAGCAACATTTTTGCGCATTACAAACCGCCATACTGCCTGATTTATAGGCGTATAATGTTCATAGTTTTGTGGTTTTATATACTGCTTTAAATGCGGTGGCAGTCTATCCAGTAGTTCGTTACTTTCAATACGTTCTTCAATCATATACCAAAAATAGCGAAATGAATACTGATTGTAGATTACTAATTGTAGATTTAAGAAGTAAAAAAATAATTCGATTTCGATTTCAGCTCCGATTTCAATTTCAAAATTTATCTTTACCGTAGCATGAAACCCACCCGTAAACAAGAAATTATCCAGGTAGCTGCATCACTTTTTAAAGAAAAAGGATACAGCGCTGTTTCTATGAGAGACATTGCTCAGGCTATGGACATAAAAGCGGCGAGTTTGTACAATCATATTTCGGGCAAGCAAGAGATTCTTTCAACATTAATTGTAAAAGTTGCTGAAGCATTTACTTCAGAAATGTCCCAGATCATTTCAACTTCTTTAACACCTATACAGAAAATTAAAAAGGTTATTGAAATTCATATAGAAATCACAGTTAACTATTCTGAAAATATTGCGACATTAAATAACGATTGGATGCATCTTGAAGGAGACGAACTAAAAAGGGTGGTTAAGATGCGCGAGGACTATGAAGAAAATTTCAGAAGTATAATCAAACAAGGAATTTCAGAAGGTGAGCTAAAACCACAACATCCCGAAGTGATTTTATTTTCCATACTTTCTACATTGAGAACCCTCTACTTATGGAATGAAAAGCGCGGTAAAATGGACGTGAATATTTTGAAAAAAGATATGGTGGCAGTGCTTATTAAAGGAATTATTTAGTATTTGTTAAACTTTTGCAATTCTAACTAACAATCGTTAGTTTTGTGCTATAAACGTATAAAAACCTGTGGCTACATTCCATACCATAAAAGTAAAAGACATCTACAAAGAGACGGACGATTGTTCGGTGATTACTTTTGATGTCCCTTCGGAAATTTCGTCAGCTTTTAAATTCCGTCAAGGCCAACACCTAACCTTAAAAGCGGATATTGATGGAAAGGATACCCGACGTTCCTATAGTTTGTGCTCAAGTCCCAGCGATGGCGAATGGAAAGTAGCGGTAAAGCAAATTCTGGGTGGTGCTTTTTCAACTTATGTAAATTCAGTATTAAAATCGGGTGATGATATTGAAGTAATGGCGCCTAGTGGCACTTTTGGAGTTGAGGTTTCTCCTTCACAAGGAAAAAACTATCTTTTTTTTGCAGCAGGAAGCGGAATTACACCTGTGCTTTCTATGGTAAAGGCACACTTATCTGCTGAAGCTCAATCCACTTGCAAGCTCTTTTATGTGAATAAAACCGCAAAATCCATTATCTTTAAGGAAGAATTGGAGCAGTTGCGCAATAAGTACTTTGGAAGGTTCGAAATTTATTATTTTTTAACCAAAGAACGCCGCGATATAGAGCTGTTTAATGGAAGGTTTGATGATGAAAAAATGAAAGTATTGACTAAGACTTTTATTGATATCCCAGACACCAACGAAGTTTTCTTATGTGGTCCTGAGAAAATGGTAAATTATGTTTCAGACTATTTAATAGCTAAAGGGCTTCCAAAAGAAAATGTACATTTTGAATTGTTTGTTACAGGACTTTCAGATGAAGATATTGCGAGACAAGAACGACTTGCAAAACAAAACGTAGCAGGTACTAAAGTAACTATTGTAGATGGAGGAAAAGAATTCTCTTTTACAATGACCAAGGAATACGACAACATTCTTGATGCTGCCTTAGGTGCAGGAGCCGATTTACCTTTCGCTTGTAAAGGTGGTGTGTGTAGCACCTGCAAATGCGAAGTATTGGATGGTGCTGTAGAAATGAAAGTAAATTACGCGTTGAGTGACAAGGAAGTATCTCAAAACTTGGTTTTGAGTTGCCAAGCCGTCCCAACCACAGAAAAAGTGACAGTAGATTTTGATGTGTAATCAAAGTTAAAGATTTTAAACAAAATAGCTAAACAAGCTCCTTCCCCTTTTTCAGGGGAAGGTGGCTTCAGAAAACTAGGCGGAGCCTCGATTTCTGAAGACGGAAGGGGTCAAAGCCCCAGCTTTAATTTAAAGCCCAATAATATGAGTAAAGAACAAATTAAAAATCTAGAAGAAATTTTTGAAGCCCGCATTGCGCGAGATGAAAAGATTGAACCCAAAGACTGGATGCCAGAGAAGTATCGTAAGACACACATCAGGCAGATGAGTCAGCATGCTCATTCTGAAATTGTGGGAATGCTGCCGGAAGGAAACTGGATTTCCAGAGCACCTTCTTTAAGAAGAAAAGCAGCTTTGTTGGCGAAAGTTCAGGATGAAGCAGGACACGGATTGTATTTGTATTCAGCTTGTGAAACCTTAGGAATTTCTCGTGACGAATTATACGAGCAACTACACAGCGGGAAGGCCAAATATTCTTCAATTTTTAACTACCCAACGGTAACGTGGGCAGATATGGGAGCCATTGGTTGGTTGGTAGATGGTGCGGCCATCATCAATCAAGTACCCTTATGCAACACTTCTTTTGGGCCCTATGCAAGAGCCATGGTACGTGTGTGTAAAGAAGAAAGTTTCCACCAGCGACAGGGTTTTGAGATTATGCTGAAACTCTGCAACGGATCTCCCGAACAAAAAGATATGGCACAAGATGCTTTGAACAGATGGTGGTGGCCAAGCTTAATGATGCTAGGTCCTACAGATGCTGAAAGTATCCATACAGAGCAATCTATGAAATGGAAATTAAAACGCAAATCAAATGATGAATTGCGCCAGCAATTTATAGATCAAACAGTTCCGCAAGCCGATATTCTTGGATTGACCATTCCAGATCCGGACTTAAAGTTTAATGAAGAAACAGGAAGTTACGATTTTGGCGAAATAGACTGGGACGAGTTCTGGCAAGTAGTTAAAGGGCACGGTCCTTCCAATAAAAAACGAATGAAAGACAGGGTAGGTGCTTGGGAAAAAGGAGCGTGGGTTCGTGATGCCGCTATGGCATATGCTGAAAAGCAAGTAGATAAAAAATTGAAAGAAGCGATATAAAATAGTTATGAGTTTTTAGCTATGAGTATTGAGTATAAAGCTCAATTCTCAACTCAATACTCACGACTCAAAACTATAGATTATGAGTAAAAACTGGCCCCTTTGGGAGATCTTTGTAAGAAGTAAAAACGGATTAGAACACAGGCACTTTGGAAGCCTTCACGCTGCAGATGCCGAAATGGCGCTCGAAAATGCACGGGATGTATATACCCGTAGAAGTGAAGGTGTAAGCATTTGGGTAGTCAAAAGTATTAATATCACCGCCAGTAACCCAGAGCATAATGGTGAACTCTTCGAGCCGGCACAAGACAAAGTATACCGCCATCCTACGTTCTACGATTTACCAGATGAGGTAAAACATATGTAATGGTGAAACCGAAGTTGAAGTCGAGGATGAAGATGAAAAGCTAAAAAGTGGTATATGACTAAAAAGTACGATTTAGCCTCTAGGTTGGAAGATTATGCTGCGGCATTATTATTTTATATGACAAACCACCTAAGACGTATGCGTCAGATTATTTAGCCAAACAACTGATTCGCTCTACTTGCTCATCAGATTTAAATTTTGGCGAGGCTATGGGAGCTGGTTCAACAAAAGACAAAGCAAATAAGCTTCGAATTTGCCTGAAGGAACTTAGAGAAAGCCTTCGAAACCTAAATATTCAGAACAAGGCAAAATTATATACAGAGAGTGAGCTATTTCCTTTAATAAAAGAAAATGATGAATTAATTAGAATCATAGTTACACTCCTTAAAAATTTAATTTGAAAATAATCAGGTTGATTCGACTCCATCTTCAAAAATAGTTTAATGAAAAAGACACATTTAGATAACTACATTTTATCAATCGCCGACAACTCCCTAATCCTAGCGCAACGCCTTGGTGAACTATGCGGCCACGGCCCTACGTTGGAAACTGACATTGCAGGAACAAATATAGCTTTGGACTTAATTGGTCAGACGAGAAATTATTACCAATACGCTGCTAAAATTCAAGGAGAAGGCAAGACTGAAGATGACCTTGCTTTTTTGCGTTTAGAACGCGAGTATAAAAATGTATTGTTGGTAGAACAACCAAATGCGCATTTCGGGTACGTGATGGGGCGTCAATATTTGTTCGATGTTTTTCACCTTAGGTTTATGAATGAATTACTCAATAGTAAAGATGAGACGCTTGCCGCAATCGCCAAAAAAGGAATTAAAGAAGTAAGTTATCACAAACGATTTTCGGGCGATTGGGTTAAAAGGTTGGGAGATGGTACCGAGGAAAGTAACCAAAAAATGCAGGAAGCTATAGACGATCTTTGGGCTTACACAGATGAGCTTTTTGACCAAACCGAAGCCGATACAGCGATGATTGCTGAAGGAATTGCCGTTGACACTTCAAAATTTAAAGAAACCTATTATGAAGAAGTTTCAGCAATTCTGAAAGAAGCCAACTTAGAGGTGCCTGAACGCAAGTATTTTATTAAAGGAGGTAAAAGAGGAATCCATTCAGAATTTATGGGATATATCCTAAGCGATATGCAATATATGCAACGCACCTACCCTAATATGGAATGGTAACTGCAAAATTGAAGATAAAACTAAAACAAAAATTTAAACGGTCTCCTCGGGCATAGTCGAGAGGTTAACTTTTCGAAATCCATTTTAATGACACAGACCCAAACCGCACATATCGATCCTCATCTAATTCCAGTTTTGGAACAAGTAAGCGATCCTGAAATTCCTGTTTTGACAGTTTTGGATTTGGGGGTAATTCGTCAAGCAATTGAAGTAGATAATGTCATAAAAGTTAAACTTACACCAACCTATAGCGGCTGCCCAGCTATGGATATAATAGGTGACGATCTAAAAACAGCCTTTGGAAAACTGGGAAAAAAAGTTGAGGTTGAATTAGTATTAAGTCCAGCCTGGAGTACCGATTGGATAAGTGAAGCCGGGTTGCAAAAAATGGAGGAATACGGTATCGCAAGACCCCTATCTGAATCGGCCGATAAGGATGTTCTTCTTGGGAATGCAAAAAAGGTAAAATGTACCAATTGCGGTAGCACAGATACACATTTAGTGAGTCAGTTTGGTTCCACAGCCTGCAAAGCATTGTTTAAATGTGACAACTGCCAAGAACCGTTTGACTACTTTAAATGTTTGAAATAAAAATAACAATATAGCTCCTTCCCCATTTTCAGGGGAAGGTGGGTTTTTCGCTTTTTTGCGAAAAAGTCGGAAGGGGAAACCCACTAACAATTTTAAAATATGACCCAATCCATAACCAAAGAAATTAATAATGGCGTTGCCACGCTAACATTAAACCGCCCAGAAGTTTTCAATAGCTTTAACCGTGAGATGGCATTATTACTTCAAAATGAACTTGATACTTGCGAAAAAAATGAAGGAATAAGAGCGATAGTTATTACTGGCGCTGGAAAAGCATTTTGTGCAGGGCAAGATTTAAAAGAAGTTACGACACCCGAATTGAACCCTGGTTTCAGAAAAATTCTTGAAGAACATTACAATCCTATTATTTTAAGAATCCGGAAAATTGAAAAA
Organism: uncultured Flavobacteriaceae bacterium; assembly: GCA_963799365.1. Classification (GTDB taxonomy): domain Bacteria; phylum Bacteroidota; class Bacteroidia; order Flavobacteriales; family Flavobacteriaceae; genus Marinirhabdus. The sequence goes on along the minus strand of CAWCWV010000017.1, from coordinate 716,529 downwards.
CCAATTATTGCCGCAGTTAATGGAGTAGCAGCAGGGGCGGGAGCAAATATTGCGCTGGCATGTGATGTAGTGATTGCACACGAAAAAGTTAGTTTTATTCAAGCGTTTAGTAAAATTGGGTTGGTGCCAGATAGTGGTGGAACGTTCTTTTTGCCAAGACTTATTGGCTTTCAAAAAGCTTCAGCATTAATGATGTTAGGGGATAAAATTTCAGCCGAAGAAGCCGAAAAAATGGGAATGATCTATAAAATGACTTCTCTGGAAGATTTTGAACAAGAAATTCAAAATACAGCAAATACATTAGCGCAAATGCCTACCAAAGCTTTGGCAATGACAAAACGATTGCTTAATAAGTCTATGGATAATACTTTGGATGAGCAGTTAGAAATGGAAGGAAAATTACAAATAGAAGCTGCCGAAAGTGAAGATTATGCCGAAGGGGTAGCTGCTTTTGTGGAGAAGAGAAAACCAGTTTTTAAAGGAAAGTAAAGAATAATGAATATCAAATAGTAAAATGAAAAATAGTGAAATTTAAAATTCATCATTCGATATTCAAAAAGCATAATTTTAAATGATAAAAAATATAGGAATAATCGGCGCAGGCACTATGGGTTCTGGTATAGCACAAGTGGCGTCCACAGCAGGTTGTAAGGTTAAACTATTCGATTTAAACCAAGAAGCGCTGGATAAAGCAAAAAATGCTTTGGAAAAAATAATGAGTCGATTGGTTGAGAAAGGCCATATTACTTCCGAAGAAAAAAACAAGATTGAAGCTAACATAAGCTATGTAAGTTCGCTAAAAGAATTGGCAGATAGTGATATGACGATTGAGGCTATTGTTGAAAATCTGGAAATCAAAAAGAAGGTATTTCAGGAATTGGAAAGCTATGTTTCTGAAGATTGTATCATAGCTTCAAATACATCTTCACTTTCGATAGCTTCTATAGCATCTTCATTAGAAATACCAGAACGATGTGTTGGGATTCATTTTTTTAATCCAGCACCCTTAATGAAATTGGTAGAGGTGATTCCAGCCATTCAAACAAGTGATGAAGTGCTTAAAATTTCAGAAGAAACTATAAAGAGTTGGAAGAAGGTTGTTGCAGTAGCTAAAGATACACCAGGCTTTATTGTAAACCGAGTGGCGCGGCCTTTTTATGGGGAGGCATTGCGTATCTATGAAGAAGGCATTGCAGATTTCGTTACCATAGACCACGCTATGAAAACTGTTGGTGGATTCAGAATGGGTCCTTTTGAATTGATGGATTTTATAGGAAATGATGTAAACTATACGGTTACCGAAACCGTATTTAAGGCCTTCTATTACGACCCAAGGTACAGACCCGCCTTCACTCAAAAACGTTTTGCCGAAGCTGGATATTTAGGAAGAAAATCCGGAAGAGGGTATTACCAATATGTAGGGAATTCTATCAGTCCAGAGCCAAGAGAAGATGTGGACTTATTAAATAGTATTTTTGAACGTATCTTAGTAATGCTTATCAACGAAGCTGCAGATGCACTTTTTTGGAAAATAGCTACTGCAGAAGCTATTGATAATGCAATGACAAAGGGTGTTAATTATCCAAAAGGATTGCTGGCCTGGGCCAATGAAAAAGGAATTGATTGGTGTGTTGAAAAAATAGACAAACTCTATGATTTGTATCACGAAGATAGGTATCGTTGCTCACCTTTGTTGAGGAAGATGAGTCGTGATCATAAAACATTTTTTAATTAAAAATAATAGGAGGTAGGTAGTAGGGCGTAGGTGGTGAAAAAATTAATTATGAAATCAAAATATCATTTTAATTTTGAAGAACTTCAAATATATAGTAAGTCAATTGATTATGGAGAATTAGTAAATAAACAAACTAAAAGTTTTCCTAAAGATGAAAGATATGAATTGACATCTCAATTTAAAAGAGCTGGCGATTCAATTGCATTAAATATTGCAGAGGGCTCAGGTGGTACAGATAAACAATTCTTTAACTATTTGGGCAATTCTTGGCACAGTGCTCACGAATGCGTAGCTTGTACTACAAAAGCATATTTAAGAGGTTATTTAACTTGGGAAGAGAACGAGGAGAACAGAATGTATTTAGCCGAATTAACCAAAATGATAAGTTCATTGCGAAATAAAATTTCAAATAGAATTAACAATGGATAACATACCACCTACGACCCACTGCCTATCACCTGAAAACATTCCTGAAAAAATGCTCTCCCAAGATGCGTTCAGCCAATGGCTTGGAATAAAGATTTTAGAATCACGCCTCGGATTTTGTAAAGTAGGTATGACCATTCGGAAGGAAATGCTTAATAGTATGAACAAGGCCCACGGCGGAATTAGTTATTCATTAGCGGATACCGCTTTCGGTTTTACTGCAAACACACACGGAAAATATGCAGTGTCTATTGAAACAAGTATAAACCATATTGAAGCCTTAGAAGAAGGAGATTATATTACCGCAGCAGCCACCTTAGACCTACAAAAAACCAAAGTAGGTTTTAATATTGTAGAAGTAAAGAGAGGTGAGCAATTAGTGGCGCTTTTTAAAGGAGTAGTTTATAGGACTAACAAAGATTGGGAAGTATAAAACTGAACTAAAAACAACCTCAATACGTATAAAATATGAAATGGCAAGGTAGAAGAAAAAGTGACAATATGGAAGACCGCCGCGGGATGAGCTCGAAAGGTAAATTAGCTGCAGGTGGTGGTGTTATCGCTTTAATTGTAATAGCATTACAAATTTTTGGAGGTGATACTGGGCAACAACTCGCCCCTTTGGTCGAGCAAATAGGCAATAGTCAAACAAGCCAACAAACGGAGCAAAGGGAGCTGACCCCTCAAGAAAAAGAAATGGGAGATTTTATGGCTACTGTGCTAGCAGATACCGAAACTGTATGGTCGCAAGTTTTTAGAGATAATAATTTAGGACAATATAAAGAACCAAATATGGTATTATTTACCGATGCTGTGAATACAAGCTGTGGAAGCGCAACATCTGCTTCTGGCCCATTTTACTGTCCAGTAGACCAAAAAATATATATGGATTTGGCATTTTTTGACGAATTAAAATCACGTTTTGGTGCAAAAGGAGGCGATTTTGCAATTGCTTATGTCACCGCTCACGAAATTGGCCACCACGTACAAACGCTCTTAGGTACCAGCCAAAAAGTGAGTCAGGCACAGCGGCAAACAAATACAACGGAAGGAAATAGATTATCGGTTGCATTGGAATTACAAGCAGATTTTTACGCGGGTATTTGGTCCCACTACAACAGAGAATACCTAGAAGAAGGTGATATAGACGAGGCACTTAGTGCTGCAAATGCAGTGGGTGATGATGCCATTCAAAAAAGAACGCAAGGCACGGTAAGGCCAGACAGTTTTACCCACGGAACTTCAGAACAACGCAAGCAATGGTTTATGAAAGGCTATAAAACAGGCGATATACAACAAGGAGATACTTTTTCTGAAATACAAAATTAGAATAAAATTATAATGAAGGAAGCATACATCATAGACGGTATAAGAACCGCCATAGGAAACTATAAAGGAACTCTTGGTGCAGTTCGTACGGACGATTTAGGAGCGAAAGTAATTGCCGAAATCGTAAAAAGAAATCCCAACATCCCTAAAGAGGCGTATGACGATGTAATTATGGGCTGTGCCAATCAGGCTGGAGAAGATAATCGGAATGTTGCGCGTATGAGTTTGTTGTTGGCAGGCTTGCCTTTTATAGTTCCTGGTGAAACAGTAAATAGATTGTGTAGCAGCGGACTTTCAGCAATAATTCACGCCAATCGAGCTATTAAAGCAGGCGATGGCGATGTGTTTATTTCGGGAGGTGTGGAGAATATGACGCGTGGCCCTTGGGTAATTTCAAAAAGTGCTGCTCCCTTCGGAAATGATAATAAAATGTACGATTCGTCTTTTGGATGGCGATTTGTAAATCCCAAAATGCAGGAAATTTACGGTACCGACGGAATGGGCGTGACTGCTGAAAATTTAGTGGAAAAACACCATATTTCAAGAGAAGACCAGGATGCTTTTGCATATCACAGCCAAATGAAAGCTGCCAAGGCTCAGAAAAATGGACGATTAGCAAAAGAAATTGTCGCCGTTGAAATTCCGCAGCGTAAAAAAGATTCTATTATCTTCAAGGAAGACGAGTTTATACGTCCTGAAACGACCAAAGAAATATTAGCAAAACTACGTCCGGCCTTTAAAAAAGAAGGTGGAAGTGTTACTGCCGGTAATGCTTCTGGATTAAATGATGGCGCCGCTGCTACAATTATTGCTTCTGAAGATGCTGTCAAAAAATATAACTTAAAGCCACTAGCAAGAATCGTATCTTCTGCAGTAGTGGGTGTAGAACCCAGAATTATGGGTATTGGTCCTGTAGAAGCATCTAATAAAGCCTTGAAAAAAGCAGGGTTGAAAATGGAAGATATGGATGTAATTGAGCTTAACGAAGCCTTCGCATCGCAAGCGTTAGCCTGCATTAGAGAATGGGGCTTAAAAGATAACGACCCAAGAATTAACCCGAATGGCGGTTCTATTGCAATTGGACACCCGTTGGGCGTTACAGGAACTCGTATTGCGTATTCTGCGGCTTTGGAGTTAAAAGAAACTGGAAAACGTTATGCATTAGTAACCATGTGCATTGGAGTGGGACAAGGTTATGCTGCGATTATCGAAAATGTGAATTTATAAAAATCTAATTCCCCCTTTAAAGGGGGTTAGGGGGATGTTCTTCCGAAGTTTAAAAGAACTAAAATGAATAAAACACAACATTACATACAAGGCCAATGGCAGTCTGGAAATGGTGAAGGAATTCCCGTTTTCGACTCTATCACTGGAGAGCATTTTACAAGTACAACAGTGGAAGGTTTAGACGTGCCTTCCATATTGCAATACGGTAGAGATAAAGGAGAAACACTCCGTAAAATGACTTTTCAGCAACGTGGAAATATGTTGAAAAGCCTAGCTATGTATCTTGATAAAAGAAAGCAGGCTTTTTATGAGATTAGTTACCGCACAGGGGCTACTAAACGTGATAGTTGGGTAGATATTGAAGGTGGTTTTGGAAACTTATTCGCCAATGCATCTCTGCGTAAATTATTTCCCAATCAATCCTATCACGTAGAAGGCGACCCAATCGATTTGTCTCGTGGTGGGCGTTTTATGGCACATCATATTATGGTGCCTCGCGAAGGTGTTGCTGTGCATATTAACGCATTCAATTTCCCTGTATGGGGAATGTTGGAAAAATGCGCGGTAAACTGGATGGCAGGAATGCCGGCAGTGGTTTTACCAGCGCCACAAACTGCTTATGTAACTGAGGCAGTTGTGAGAGAAATCATTGGTTCAGGAATTTTACCTGAGGGTTCGTTACAGCTTATTTCCGGAACTGCTAAAAATGTTTTGGATACCGTCCAATCGCAGGATGTTGTCACCTTTACAGGTTCGGCAAAAATTGGGCGCCAACTTAAAAATCATCCGCAGTTAATTGAAGAATCTGTTCCTTTTACGATGGAAGCAGATAGCTTAAACGCTGCTATTTTAGGAAAAGATGCAGTGCCAGGAACACCAGAATTTGATTTATTTATTAAAGAAGTCCGAAATGAGATGACTGGCAAGTGCGGCCAGAAATGTACGGCTATCCGTCGTATCATCGTACCGCAAGATTTGTTGGAAGATGTTCAGATTGCTTTGGCAAATCAGTTGGATAAAGTAACTATTGGAGACCCTCGGTTGAAAGAAGTGCGCATGGGAAGTCTGGTGAGCGATGCACAACGAAATAGTGTAAAAGAACAAGTAGCCAAGATTGCTGAAACTGCAGAAATGGTTTATGGAAATTTTGAAGACTTTGAAGCCGTGGGTGCAGATTCAAAAAAAGGAGCATTTATGAAGCCTATTCTGATGCGGGAAAATAACCCATTGCAAAATGAAAATGCCCACATAACCGAAGCCTTTGGTCCTGTAAGTACCCTAATGCCCTACGATTCGTTGGAAGATGCGATTACATTAGCTAAAATGGGGAAGGGTTCCTTGGTAAGCTCCATTGTTACCAACGATAATAACATTGCAACCCAATATACTGTTGGAGCAGCGAGTCATCACGGTCGGATTTTAATATTGAATCGTGAAAGCGCTAAACAAAGTACAGGACACGGATCACCATTACCAGGATTAATTCACGGAGGCCCTGGACGCGCAGGAGGAGGAGAAGAGATGGGTGGAATGCGCGGTATTAAGCATTATTTGCAACGCTGCGCTATTCAGGGAAGTCCAACGACCTTGACCGAAGTAACAGGAATGTATCAGCCAAAAGCAGATTATAAAGAATCGGCAAAGCATCCATTCGCCTACCATTGGGAAGACATCCAGCCTGGAATGTCATTAAAAACACATAATCGAACCATAACCGATACAGATATTGTAAACTTCGGAAATTTAACCTGGGATCACTTTTATGCCCATACCGACATTACAAGCCTGGACGGAAGTATTTTTGAAAAGCGAACCGCACATGGGTACTTTATCATTTCAATGGCGGCAGGATTGTTTGTGTATCCGAATAAGGGACCCGTTGCCGCAAATTATGGCTTGGAAGAAATACGCTTTTTACGACCCATTTATCACAACGACACTTTATACGTGCGGTTAACGTGCAAACAAAAAGTAGACCGAGACAGCAGAGGGCAGGAGCACCCAAGTGGCATTGTAAAATGGTACGTAGAGATCTTTGATGCCAACGTAGATAGTGCCAATGCTATATTACCAGACGGAGAAGAACGGGAAGATCCATTAGTTTGTATTGCAACCATTCTTACCATGGTTGAAAAGAAACAGGAGGTTTTTGCTGAAATGACAACAGAGAAGATTCAGTCTTGTCTCAATCAACTTTCAGAAGATATAAAACCGAAATGGGGTATTATGACACCGCAACATATGGTGGAGCATTTAGAGTATACCTATAAAATTGCTTGTGGTGACATACAAGATTTTGATATCGCTACTCCTGAAAAATATGTAGAAAAGGTGAACGACAGTTTATATAATTTTGAAAAATTTCCCCAGAATTCTAGATTTCCAATGCTCGAGAAAGATACTCTGGCGCCATTAGAGCACGCAGATTTACAAACTGCAAAAGACAAGTTTTTAGCACAGCGATTTAAATATTTAGATTTTTTCAAAAATAATCCTGACGCAGTTTTGAAGAATTTAGTTTTTGGAGAGATGAACAAATATGAGTGGTATTTATTAGAACGTAAACATTTGAATCATCATCTTGATCAGTTTGATTTGCTGTAGCAAAACAAACTGTCAATGCGCACTTGTTGCGCATACGTTTGATTGGTAGCCTAATTATTAATTCAAATGACCCGCAAGCACAAATATTACACTTACATCCTCACGCACGAAAACCACCATATTTTCTACGTAGGAGTAACAAATAATATAAAGCGCAGGATGGTGGAACATAAAGCAGCCAACTACGGCACACACGTAGGTAGATATAATATTAAGAAATTGGTTTATTTTGAAGAACATCAATGGATTCAAGAAGCCATTAAAAGAGAAAAGACTATTAAGAAGTGGAAGAAACAATGGAAAATAAACATCATTACTGAAATGAATCCCAATTGGGAAGATTTGAGTGATGATTGGGATTTAACCAGTTATGATACTAATAATAAGTGATGCGTTGTAAAGCATTTTAATAAAAAGAAGAACTAAACGTTAAACCGAATGCGCAACTAGTGCGCATTGACAAGTCAATGAAACTATGACCAAACCTTACGTAAAAGAAACAGTCAACAACGGAATCTCAACCATAGAATTTTTCCATCCAGCGCACAACAGCTTGCCGGGTGATATTCTTGAAAAGTTGAGAAAAACAATAAAAGAAGCAGGAGAAAATGACGATGTAAAAGTAATCATCTTAAAAAGTGGCGGAGAGAGAACTTTCTGTGCCGGTGCTAGTTTTAAGGAACTCATAAGTATAGACGATGCTGAAACTGGACGCGTATTCTTTAGTGGATTTGCAAACGTGATTAACGCTATGCGTAAGTGCCCAAAGTTTATTATTGGACGCATCCAAGGGAAAACAGTTGGAGGCGGTGTAGGTGTTGCCAGCGCAACAGATTATTGCATGGCAACTAAGTTTGCTTCAATTAAACTAAGTGAATTAAATATTGGTATAGGCCCTTTTGTGGTAGGTCCGGCAGTAGAGAGAAAACTAGGGCTTACAGGAATGAGTCAAATAGCAATAGATGCCAATAGCTTTTACGATGCCGAGTGGGCACGTCAAAAAGGATTGTACGCCAGCGTGCACGAATCGACTGAAGCTTTAGACGAAGCTGTTCAGGCTTTTGCTGAAAATTTATGCAATTACAACCCTGAAGCCATGAAAGAAATGAAAAAGATCATGTGGAGCGGCACAGAAAACTGGGATGAATTACTTGCCGAGAGAGCTGTTATTTCAGGAAGACTTGTTTTATCCGATTTTACGAAAGAAACATTGAAAAGATTTAAATAAATAGAGGTGAGTGGTGAGATCGAAAGCAAGCTTTCTTTGAGTGGTGAGTAATAATTTGAATTTATATGAAAAGTAAATACTATTTTAAGTTTGAAGATTTACAGGTGTATCAGAAAGCAATGGATTTTGGGGAATTTATTAATGAACAGACTGAGAAGTTTCCAAAACATGAAATTTATAAATTATCATCACAATTTATTAGAGCTGCAGACTCCATTGCTTTCAATATTGCTGAAGGTTCTGGGAGTACAGATGTTAATTTTAACCGATACCTCAAAATGGCATGGGATAGTTCTCACGAATGCGTGGCTGCTTCCACAAAGGCGAGGCTTAGAGGGTATATAACTTTTGAGATAGATGAAGAAAACAGACGAAAGCTAACTGAAATAGGTAAAATGATATCCTCATTAAGGACACATTTAAAAAACAAGTAACTCACCACTCAAAGCAAAGCGGTCTCACGACTCACCCTTTAATATGATATACTCCTTCAGAGGTCACATACCCGTAATACACGAATCTAGTTTCGTTCATCCGTTAGCGGCTGTAACAGGAAATGTGATTATTGGAAAAAATTGCTACATAGGACCAGGCGCTGCGATCCGTGGGGATTGGGGTGAGATTATTTTGGAGGATGGGGTGAATGTACAGGAAAATTGTACAGTGCATATGTTTCCTGGAAAAAGTATTGTGTTACAAGAAGGAGCCCACGTAGGCCACGGAGCCGTAATTCACGGAGCCAATTTAGGTCGAAATTGCCTCATAGGAATGAACAGCGTGATCATGGACGGTGCTGAAATTGGAGATGAATGTATTGTGGGCGCTATGGCATTTGTAAAAGCTGAAAAGGTTTTTCAAACGCGTCAATTAATAGTTGGGAATCCAGCAAAAGCAATCAAGGAAGTTTCCGAAGAAATGATTGCTTGGAAAACGGCGGGCACTAAATTATACCAACAATTACCTGCAGATTGTCACGAAAGCTTAAGAGAAGTGGAACCTTTGCGAGAGATTCCGAAAAATAGACCAGTACAGGAAGATTTTTATAAAACGCTTCAAGAGATGAAATTGAATACTAAAGAATAAGACGAAATGTCAAAAATAGAATTTAAAATGCCTAAAATGGGCGAAAGTATTACCGAAGGAACCATCCTCAATTGGTTGGTGCAGGAAGGAGACTCGTTCGAAGAGGGAGATATACTTGTTGAGGTAGCTACCGATAAAGTGGACAATGAAGTGCCTGCACCTTCAGCAGGGAAAATGATCTCGCATCAGGTTTCAGCAAAAGATATAGTTCCTGTTGGTGAGACTATTGCTGTGTTAGAGTTACAGGAAGGCGCCGCGAAAAAAAATATAAATTTTGAAGAAAAAGAAAACAAAGAGACTTTAAAAACTAAAAAACCTGCACAAAATAAAATTGAGCATCGTCGAAGTGCAAGTGCGAAATCGTTTAAAGTAAACGAAAATCTTTTCATTTCACCTTTGGTGGATGCTATTGCCCGTAAACATCATATTTCTTATGAAGAATTAGCACGCATCACTGGAACTGGAAAAGATGGAAGATTGCGCAAAAGTGATGTTGCAGAATATCTTGCTGAAGGCAGACCATTTCAATTTGCACAAGCTGTTTCAGAAAATAACGGATTTAAAATTCCAGATTTAAAATTTGACAAAGGCACCGGGAAGATTGTAGAGATGGACCGAATGCGAGAGATGATCGCAGACCATATGGTGTATAGTAAGCATACAAGTCCGCACGTGACAGCCTACATTGAAGCAGATCTTACTGAAATGGTTATCTGGCGAAATGCTAACAAGGTAAAATTTCAGGAAAAGCACGGAGAAAAGTTAACATTTACGCCGCTGTTTATTGAAGCGGTTGCAAATGCCATAAAAGATTTTCCTATGATAAATTCATTCTTAGATGGGAAGAACATTATTGTAAAAGAAGATATTAACATAGGTATGGCAACAGCGCTTCCTAGTGGAAATTTAATTGTTCCAGTTGTTAAAAATGCCGATAAGAAAAATCTAAAAGAACTCGCCGCTTCCACTAATGAGTTAGTGGCCAAATCGCGCTCTGGTAATTTAAAAGGCGACGATATGAAGGGAAGCACATTTACCATTAGTAATGTGGGAACTTTTGGAAGTTTGATGGGAACACCCATTATCAATCAACCGGAGGCTGCTATTCTTGCTACAGGAATCATTAAAAAACGCGTTGAGGTAATCGAGAAACCAGAAGGAGATACTATTGAAATTAGAAGTATGATGTACCTGTCACTTTCTTTCGACCATAGAATCGTAGATGGATTTTTGGCAGGATCCTTTTTAAGAAGAGTAGGTGATTATATGGAGCAGTTTGATGTGAAAAGGACGTTCTAAAGATTAGATACAGGAGGCAGGAAACAGGATGCAAGACAAAAAATAAAAAAAAATGAGAAGGCATAATTTTAAGAAATTGAGGATTTGGCAAGAAGCAATGGACCTAATTGATGATAATTACCTGTTTACATCAACGTTGCCTGATTATGAGAGATTTGGTTTGCGTTCGCAAATGAACAAATGTTCAGTTTCTGTGGCATCAAATATTTCTGAAGGAACTAGTAAGCGCACGGACAAACATTTTTTAAAATTTTTAGAGGATAGCTTAGGTTCTGCTTTTGAATGGGAGACACAAATAACGGTTTGTTACCGACAAAATTTTATTTCCGAAGAGGAGTTTAAATCATTAGAATTAAAAGTAGGGACACTTCAGAGTAAGATAGCTGCGTTTATGGATACTTTGGATTCAAATAATTAAATTTTACCTTTCTAATAAGTCTTGGGTCTTGCGTCCTGATTCTTGTTTCAAATATGGATGAATGGATAAAAAAAAAGATACAACAATCAAAAACGAAACTTTACTAAAAGCCTTCAAAAACCTAGTCACTGCTAAGGCAATGACCGAAATTTACGAAGAAAACTTCAAGGTAGTTTCAAAATATGTGCACGCCACATCACGTGGACACGAGATCATACAAATAGCTGTTGGCTTGCAATTGCAACCACAAGATTATATGTTTCCATATTATAGAGACGATGCCATGTTGTTGTCTATTGGAATGACTCCGTACCAAATGATGCTACAGGTGTTGGCAAAAAAGGACGATCCATTTTCGGCTGGGCGTACGTATTATTCGCACCCTAGTTTGCGTGACGATAGATAAGCCAAAGATTCCTCATCAAAGTAGTGCTACTGGGATGCAGGCAATTCCTGCTACGGGTGTTGCATTGGGTTTTTGGTACAAGGAGTCGATGGAAGCCTTTCAACAAGCTCAAGCTGATAAACCTATTGTTGTGTGTAGTTTAGGGGATGCCTCTGTAACCGAAGGCGAAATAGCCGAGGCTTTTCAAATGGCAGCGTTAAAGCAATTGCCTATTTTGTATTTGGTACAGGATAATGGGTGGGATATTTCAGCAAATGAAGCTGAAACCCGTGCCCAGAATGCAGCTGAATATGCCGCAGGCTTTCACGGTCTGGAAGCCATTTCCATAGATGGAACCGATTTTGAAGAAAGTTATACCACCGTAAAAAATGCCATTGAAACCATTCGAAAAGAGCGACGCCCTATCTTAATACATGCAAAAGTTCCGTTGTTAAATCATCATACTTCAGGTGTTCGGATGGAGTTTTATCGTGACGATCTGGACGAAGCTCGTAGCCGTGATCCATATCCAAAGCTAATTAAATTGCTATTAGATAATGATTTTGCTGAAAAGGAGCTTGCTGAAATCGAAACTGAAATCGAAACTGAAATTGAAAAAAGTTTAAAGCGTGCCCTTGAGGCTGAAGACCCAAATCCTGAAGATTTATTTACACACGATTTTGCACCTACACCCATTACCGAAGAAGTAGGAGAACGCTCCCCCAAGGGCGGTGAAAAGGTGGTCATGGTAGATTGTGCACTTTTTGCAATTGAAGAATTAATGAACAAACATCCAGAATGTTTATTGTACGGACAAGATGTGGGAGGAAGATTAGGGGGCGTTTTCAGAGAAGCTGCAACCCTGGCGCAAAAATTCGGTGATAATCGTGTTTTTAATACGCCTATTCAGGAAGCTTTTATTGTGGGGTCTACGGTTGGGATGAGTGCTGTGGGATTAAAACCTATAGTGGAGGTCCAGTTTGCAGATTATATCTGGCCAGGACTCAATCAGCTCTTTACAGAGGTTTCTCGTAGCTGCTATCTCTCTAATGGAAAATGGCCTGTTTCAATGATTTTGAGAGTTCCTATAGGTGCTTATGGAAGTGGAGGTCCCTATCATTCTTCCTCTATGGAAAGTGTGGTGAGCAATATTCGTGGTTTAAAAATTGCGTATCCGAGTAATGGAGCCGATCTTAAAGGCTTGATGAAAGCTGCCTATTACGACCCTAATCCTGTAGTGATTTTTGAACACAAGGGCTTGTACTGGAGTAAAGTTAAAGGAACCAAAGGCGCAACTTCAATTGAGCCAAGTGAAGACTATGTTTTGCCTTTTGGAAAAGCTTGGGTATTACAAGAAATCTGGCCACAAGAAGACGAAGAAACGCTTTCCATAATTACATACGGCATGGGCGTGCATTGGGCGTACAATGCTACCAGAGAATTAGGTATCACAGATCGGGTTGAAATTGTAGATTTACGAACCTTACATCCTTTGGATTACGAAACCGTCTTTAAGAGCGTTAAGAAATGTGGAAAATGTTTGGTAGTCACAGAAGAACCCTCAGAAAATAGCTTTAGTAGAGCATTACAAGGTAGAATACAGGAAGAATGCTTTCAGCAACTGGATGCACCTGTGATGGTTATTGGGTCTGAAAATATGCCCGCAATTCCTTTGAATTCGGTTTTGGAAGAGACTATGATTCCCTCGGTTGAGAAGGTGCAGAAAAAAATTAAAGAGATTCTGGAGTATTAAAAAAGGTTCAAAACATATCGTTTTGAACCTTCTTGTTATCGTATTTTAAAAGTTTATCTTGTGTAGATAGCTTTTGCATTTTTCACGTTTTCAGGTAAATCATTCATAGTAGCTACATACATATCCCTATTGTTGAATACCCGATTTGGTTTCTTTCCAACAATAATATATTTTACGTTGAGATCTGGAGCATTTAAAGTTACCTGATCTTGAACTCTCATTTTCTTGTCGCCAAGATCTGTTGTTAATGCCTCCAATGTTGCTATTACATACAAACGATCATCTGAGGCACGTATTTCTTTAATTTCAATATCGTGTTCCACACCTTCTACTTCAGCTTCTACAATAAGCTCCTGTTCATATTTATCGTTATCATTTGGCATATCTACATCAATAGTTGGAACTTCAATAGTTTCCTCCTCCATCACAACGACAACTTTAGGAACTTCAACAGTCTTTGTGGTAGTACTTACATCTACATCTGCCCAGTTCACATCAAATTCGGGAAGATTCCCTTCTTCTATATCGACATCAACTTCTGGTAATTCTGTTTTTCCTTTTTTATCTATATTACAACTTGCTGTAAGTAATGATAAAGCAAGAACTGGTATAAAAATATTTTTCATCTTAGTTTGGTTTAGTCATTTACAATGAATGCATGGATTACTCCTGGCAGCCATAAAATGATGGTTAAAATTAGGTTGATAAGGAAATTCTTTCCCAATCCATGTTTTAAAAATACTGCTAATGGTGGCAGTAAAATGTTTAATATAATCGTCAAAATCGACATAATTTATTTTTTTGTTAATGTTAATATAGAAACATATGATCAATTCTATGGTTAAAAAAATCTTATTTTGTGTTGTCTTAACGTTTCAGTAAGATAACATTAGTGTTTCTCTAAAGATTGATATAGATATACTCGTAGATAACAGCAATAACAAAAAAACCCTTCGAGATTGAAGGGTTTATATAAAATATTAATTCTTAGCGCCTGGAGGATATTCGGCTAAAATTTCAGAAACTATTTCTCTAATTCTTTCTTCACGTCGATCTATATCGCTACCTGTATATAATTGAGAACTACCAATACCTTGCCAGACAAGTTCGTTAGTTTTGGCATCTATAAAATCGATAAAAAGGCTTCCTTCCACCGAAGTTGAAACTGAACTTCCTCCAAAACCACCGCCCCACCAGGGATTCCAGCCCCAGCCCCAGCCAAAGTTATTATTGTATACATCTACCCTTTCACGCTCTTTCGTGAAAATACTTACTAGCATTGTGGGTGACTCACTTTTGGTCATTCCTTTAGATTGAAGGTTGGCATCAATAGCGCGTAAGATTCGTTTTTTATCCAAGTCGCTAATCTTGGCATCGTCAATACCTGGTTTGTAAAAAGCAAAACTATTGTAGTTGTTAAAGTTAGCTTTTCTGTCGTAGTCAGTCGCTACACGTACCGAAGTACACGATGCAAATACAAGCAAGAGAAGCAGCGGAGTTAATTTAAAGATTTTCATAGTGCATTTTTTTATAATAAGGATTCATCTACGAAATTGGGAAGCGTCACTTTAAGGTTTGGATTGCGATCCATCTCTCTTTTTATAGCAAAGATCGCTTCCTCATTTCGTGCCCAACTTCGTCTTGCAATCCCGTTATTTACATCCCAGAATAACATACTTTCCAGACGTCGTTGCGCATCTTTACTACCATCAAGAACCATACCGAAGCCACCATTTACAACCTCTCCCCAGCCTACTCCACCACCATTGTGAATGCTTACCCAGGTAGCTCCTCTAAAGCTATCTCCAATCACATTGTGGATGGCCATATCTGCTGTAAATCGGCTTCCGTCGTAGATATTGCTAGTTTCACGATATGGAGAATCGGTGCCTGAAACATCATGATGGTCACGACCCAAAATTATGGTATCTAAAGTGCCTTCCGAAATCGCATTGTTAAAAGCACTAGCTATGTTCATTCTTCCTTCGGCATCCGCATATAGGATTCTTGCCTGGCTACCCACAACTAATTTGTTTTCTTGTGCTCCTTTAATCCAGGTGATATTATCCTGCATTTGTTGTTTAATTTCTTCAGGAGCATTTTTTATTAACGCTTCCAAAACTTCACAGGCAATGGCATCGGTTTTCGCTAGATCTTCTGGTTTTCCAGAAGCACATACCCAGCGAAAAGGACCAAAACCATAGTCAAAACACATAGGCCCCATAATGTCTTGTACATAGCTTGGATATTTAAAATCAATATTATTTTCAGCCATAATGTCGGCTCCGGCTCTGGATGCTTCCAATAAAAAGGCATTTCCATAATCGAAAAAATAGGTGCCTTTTTCAGTATGTTTATTTATGGCTTCGGCATGTCTTTTAAGGGAACGTTGTACTTCTTTTTTAAATTGCTCGGGATTATTTGCCATCATTTCATTGGATTCTTCATAACTCATTCCCACGGGATAATAGCCTCCTGCCCACGGATTATGAAGCGAAGTTTGGTCACTTCCTAAATCTATTTTAATATTTTCTTGGTCAAAATGTTCCCAAACATCCACAATATTTCCATCCCAAGCAATGGAAACGGTTTCTTTGTTTCTAATTGCTTTTTTTACGCGTTCTGAAAGTAGCTGTAATTCTGAAATAACTTCATCTACCCATCCTTGAGAATTTCTTGTATGCGTTGCTTTTTTATTAACTTCGGCACACACCGTAACACATCCAGCGATTGTTCCGGCTTTAGGTTGCGCTCCACTCATACCGCCTAGGCCAGAGGTTACAAAAAGACCTCCTTTTGGAGATTTTTTAATTTTTCTGAAACCGTTTAAAACCGTAATAGTGGTTCCGTGTACAATTCCCTGTGGGCCAATGTACATATAACTTCCTGCGGTCATTTGTCCATATTGAGTAACGCCCAGTGCATTAAATTTTTCCCAATCGTCTGGTTGCGAATAGTTTGGAATCATCATTCCGTTGGTAACAACAACACGTGGGGCATCTTTATGAGAAGGAAATAAGCCTAAGGGATGTCCAGAGTACATGACTAGGGTTTGTTCGTTAGTCATTTCGGCCAAGTACTGCATTACCAATCTGTATTGCGCCCAATTTTGGAAAACAGCACCATTACCGCCATAGGTAATTAATTCGTGGGGATGTTGTGCTACTGCGTGGTCCAGGTTGTTTTGGATCATTAACATAATAGCTTTTGCCTGCTCACAATTTCCAGGGTATTCGGAAATGGGGCGTGCGTAAATTTTATGATCTGGTCTAAAACGATACATATAAATTCTTCCGAAATCTTCAAGTTCTTTCTTAAACTCGGGTAGGAGCGTGGCATGATGTTCTTGACTAAAATATCTTAAGGCATTTTTTAATGCAAGGACTTCTTCTTCATCAGAAAGAATTTTTTTTCGTTTAGGAGCGTGGTTTACTTCTGGGTCATATGGTTTTAATTCTGGAAGTTGCTGTGGGATGCCAAGTAAGATTTCGTCTTTAAAATTCATGTGTATGTTTTTCTTTGTGTCCTTTGTGACTCTGTGGTTGTCTCACCACGAAGACATAGAGCGCACAGAGTTTATATATATCCATTAATAATTCTTCTAACACCATCTATAACCTTCACTTCATTAAAATTTATTAATAATCCAAGTTTTATATTGGTTAGCTTTAAATAGGTTAATAATTGTGCTGTGTGTATTGGCGCCAATGCTTCTACCGCTTTTATTTCTACAATTACTTTTTCTTCAACTATTAAATCTAGCCTATACCCAGCATCTAGTTTAACTTCTTTGTAAACTACAGGTAACGCGACTTGTTGTCTCAAATGTAATCCGAAAAGTTTCAATTCGTAAGCTAAACAAACGTCATATGTACTTTCTAATAAGCCTGGGCCTAATTGTTTGTGAACAGCAATTGCTGCCCCTATAATTTTTGAAGAAAGTTCGTTCTCGGTCATTATTTTATATTCTTTGTGTTCTCTGTGTCTCTGTGGTTTCCTCACCACAAAGGCACAAAGATCACAGGGTGTCTAATCCTTTCTTTTCTTACCTGTCCTAAGCGTAGTCGAAGGGTTAAAACCATACGGACAATGCCTACAGTTACTTTCGCAACAATAGCCTCTCTTAAGGTGAAATTGCTCCGTAAAGCATTTATAGCCTTCTGGCGTAAGATAAAAGTCTCCTTCTTCAATATCAATTTTCTTTTTTGGGAATAACATAGTTTCAAAAATACGAAAAACGAAATGCGAAATGAGGGTTACCGTTTGAAAAGTAATGCCTAGAAAAAGTTATTTTTACAGGAATGATATTGATTGTAAATAAGTTTTTACTGCGGAAAGGTTTTAATGGCATTGCCCTGTGGCCTTTTGTGGTACTTCGGAAAAAAGAATTAAAAAAAGATGTCCGTATGATGAATCATGAGCGTATTCATCTTCGCCAGCAAGCTGAACTTTTAGTCGTATTTTTTTATGTCTGGTATGGAGTAGAATTTTTGGTGCGCTGGTTTCAATATAAAAATAGAAACACCGCCTACCGAAATATTTGTTTTGAACGAGAGGCTTATGACAAAGAAAAAGACCTCGAATATTGTAAGAAGAGGTCTTTTTGGAGTTTTTTAAACTATTTGTAAACGCTAATGAATAATTAAAAGAGTTAGACGTGCTTCATCATGTGAACGCAAAAAAAATCTTCATCCTGAGATGAAGATTTTAATGGATTGTATTTTCGTTTATAAAAAGTTCAAAATAATTAAAAGGCACTATAAATGAGTGCTATTGTTTAATTATTTTCCTTACAACTCTAGTTTCATTAATAGAAATTTCAATAAAATAGACTCCGGTGTTTAGGTTTGTGATATCCAATATAGTGTGGTTTTCAATGCTTCTGTTTTTTGTAAGCAACGTTTTTCCCAGCATGTCTATAATTTTAATACTTTGAGTTTCTAAAGCATTTGGTATTCTTATATTTAATTGATTATTGGCAGGGTTTGGATAGATAACAATAGTTTCTTTAGTAAAACCCTCTAGTCCTAAGATTGTACCTTCTTCTGTTTCAAAAAGCACTGTAAATCTTCTGTCCTGTTTGGTTTTACCACTTCTAAATTGGTAGTTGCTTTCATTTAAATTTGTAGTAATTCCTGTAACATTATCGAATAAAAAGATAGTTGCTTCAGAAAGTTGATCTCCCATAAAGCTAGCCAATGAAATAGTAAATTCATCCTCTCCTTCAATTAGAGATTGAAAGCCTAGCAATACTTTTGTTCCGTTGGTTAAATTACCTAAAGTTTGTATACCAAGTTCATCATCATTAGTTTCAAGATGTGAGTATAGGGATATTATAGTCCCTAAGCGTCTAGTGTCTAAATTTGTATCCCATTCATTTGTACCTAAGGGTTGAAGGCAATCCCTGTGTTGCTCCGACGTTGGTAGCGGGTTCCAGTTACATTCAACACCAATGAGTTTTCACTCCTCGTATCACTTTCTTGTGTCCTTAGCGTAGTATTTCCTGATGTCAAACGCATTGCATTCGTAAATTCTACATTTCCATTACCAAATGATTTGATAGCAAAACCTTGACCTGTAGAGATAATTCCATTAGGAGTAGTGCTTGTTCCCGGATCATTGGAGGCGGGAGTTCCCATAGAGCCATTAAATATAGAAACATCGTCCATGTCAAAGCGAAGTCCTTCACCAGGAACTATAACAGTAGGTGGTGTAAGGTGTTCCCAGAAATAAACCTCGTTCACCAGTGTGTTGTGCGAAATAAAATCGCAAGCCGATATGGCCGAAGCATACGGATTTGCAAAAACAATAGGTGTTCCATCGGGATTATCTTCGGCACCGTTAAAAATGGCAGGTCTTGCTATTGTTCCAGTGTTTAAGGTACCGCCTTGATATGTCATGTTATAACTTTCATTTGCGGGGTCCGAATATCCAGATTGTGGTCTCACTATATAACCTTCTGCGGGATTTATTGCTCCTGTGTATGACTTCCAAAAGTTTCCATTATCATCAGAAAAATTAGTTGCGCCAGCAGGTATGCCATCATAAGGGATAAAATCCATTGGATGATGATCTAGTACTAGAAATGCACTAGCAAACACAACGCCTCTTGTGTCTCCAGTCATGGGGCTTCCCATAACCATAAAGTCTCTTGTTTGTAATACGGGGGTAGTGATATTAACATTAATAGTAGCTAGTGGTCCTTTTTGTACTTGTGCACTTGCCATTTTTTGAACTACGTTTCCTGTGTGGTTTACAGTTAAAGTTCCATTTACTACAATATTATTTTCAATTTCAATATAATCGTCTGGTCCTACAGTAAGGGTTCTATTAGTATCAATTTCACAGGTACAGGCTGAAAAACTTGCATTTCCAGTATCTGACGTGTTATAATCGTTTGTACTTATTTTTGCAAGCGAGCCTAAGCTAGGTAATCCATTACTCCAGGATCCACCACCCTGATAAATGGTTTCTTCTCCAACTACGGTTACTGTTGTTGTACAGGAAGATTTTAAACCATAATCGTCTTCTACAGTAAGCGTCACTGTATGGTCACCAACATCGTTGCAGGTAAATGAAGTTTGTCCAGTAATAGTTCTTTTAATGATACCAATATTGTCTGTAGAACCACCATCAATATCAGATGCGTCTATAGTAACTGTTCCTGTTGTTTTATCTAACACTGCCGTAAAATTTTGGCAGGCTGCTATAGGAGGTTCAGTATCATAATTTGGGTCTTTTACAATAAACAACCCTCTGTCCAAATCGCTAACAATAATGTTACCACTCTCAAAAAAGGGATATACGTTCCAGGCGCCATGAAAAGCAGCACTGTTGCTGCCTGGGTGGGTGTCTAAAAACTCTACTTCAGTCATGCTTGGACTTGCTTCATTATATAAATTGTCAACTTTCAATACACGCACCCCAGCTCTGTAGTTGGCTAAATAAAACCGATTTCCTTTTACGTAGCCATTGTGATCGATGGCTGCTGTGGCGCCGAAATGGGAGTAATGTAACACTGGATTGTCGAGGTCTTGCATATCATAAACCAAAGTTCTTGTATTAACTCCAAATTGTGTTTCGTCTCCTTCGTCTCCTAGGATAAAGAAACGTTGGTCTTCGGTAAACCATCCTTGATGGGTTACTCTTTTTTGACCATAATCGAAACTACTAATATTTGTAATATTATTTTTATTAGAAACATCTAAGACGTGAACGAAATCGTTACCGTCAAAACTACCTACCATAATTTCTTTACCCACGTGTTCTGTATCTGGACCATTATAGGTAACTACCTGTGCGTCGTGACATCTACCATAAGTGCTGATAGTTGCTACCTGAGAAGGATTCGTAGCATTTGATAAGTTGAAAATTACAACGCCGGCATTTACATATCCAGTAGTACCAATAATGTAAGCAAAACCTGTATCCTCATTAATAACAATGTTATGAGCTACACCTTGAGTTCCAGTACCCCAAGTTTTCCTACCATCTCTAGTAAAGTTTATGGGCAGTGGAAGATTACCTGGATTTCGCAATTTAGCTAAATTGAATATCTGCATTCCATGATTCCCATTATCATCACTCACTATGTAAGCGTAGTTATTATATACTTTTATATCGCGCCACCAACTAGTACCTGTATGAGAATCTAATTTCCCTATAAAAACAGGGTTGTTTGGGTCTGAGATATCAACAAATGAAGTTTTATCGTTCATAGCTATCAGTGCATATTCTTTCCCTCCTACAGGATCTGTCCAGCCCCATGAATCTTGAGCCTCAGCGGGATTGCCGCCAGCATAACCTTGACCGCCCATTTGAGCAATGGTAAGTTGTCCTTGGAGCGTCATGCCATTACAGTCATAACCGCCAGCGGTACCACCAGAACAAGGAGTTTGAGCATTTGTCACTATGGTAAAAGTGCATGCTAGAATAAATAGTAAGATTCTTTTCATAAGAAGTGAGTATTATTTAAAAATAAGCAAATATATAATTATTTAATTTTCAACAAGGAAGGTAAATTCAATAGTACATGGTAAGCCTACACCTACGTATGCCATTCCAGTTCCAGAGTCTCCATCATTCACAAAGTTATCGGCAACAAATACATCTATTTCGAATTGATAGGTAAAAGGAACACCAGCCACTAAATCTACATAAACAATGAGCGATGAATCATGCCTAAATTGTTCAAAATAAGTTCCAGCTCCAATTTCACCATTGTAAACAGAATAAGAATGCGTATAAATTACGTAGGGAACACCCCCCAAGGTTATCCTGAAATTACCTTCAGTGGTAGCCATCGATGTTCCAAAAGCCAGGTTTGGATCAATTTGCCCTGCTCCAAAATTAGTATTCGCTTTAATTCTGTAGGTTCCTGAATACTTTCGGAGTAAATGAGGAACCAGCACCTAATCCTGTTACGTCAATCCATTCGCCAGGAGGAGTTGGGATAGGCAGTACTACCTCTAGCAACTCTTTGTCCTAAACTTGATTGTACCGAAATCTCCGAATCTTCTTTGATATACTGAGTAGTCCATTCCATTCCATCCCAGGCATACAGCCCTGGATATACATCTGTGCCAAGACCATTGCTTGTTGTATTGGTATTATAAACGACGGTTCCCGGGACTAAACTTCCACTTCCGTCTGGATTTTCGACAGGTGCTTCAATTTCTGTATCGGTTAATTCAAATCTCGGGTATACAATACCTGCGGTACTATTTTGCATATCTAACAATCCTTTTGGAGCAGTTGTAGGAGTTCCATTGCTAATAGAAACTTGTGCTCCAGTTGACAAGGCAACTAAAGAGACTATTGCAAAGACTATATTTTTATTTGCTAATATTTTCATGATTTGGATAATTTTTAAAGTAGCTAAAAAATAACGCTAAATTTATTCTCCTATATAGGTAAATTCTATTTGACAATCTACATCGTTACCAACGTATCCACGTCCTACATCTCCTGGGGAAGTTTCGCTGATCCTAACATTGTCAACTGAGGCATAGTTTCCTCTATTTGTATTAATGTATTCAAAACGAAGCGTGTAGGTTCTGCCTGGGGTTACAGCTCTGGAGCTGCTGTGAGATGTATTTAAACCAGAGTTACGAGATTAACTAAATTCGCGCCAACTTGAGCTGTTCCATCGTGTAGATACACTCTAAAAGAATCAAAGAAACTGCTTCTCTGATTAAAACGATAATCAAAATTAATATTTACTGTATTTGCAGTTGGGGTAAAACTTATCAACGCGGTAGCATTTTGGCTACAATTATTAGTGCCGACATTAGAATTAATGTTCAGCGTATTACCCACACAGGAAGCACATTGGTTAGCAGCTGTAGTGGCTACCCATCCATTGGTAGGACAATCTGCATCGGGAGTGTGATTTTGGACTACCGTATAAGGGCTGTTGAAATTTTCATTAACTAAGTTAACTGCAGCATTTGATATGGTAGATCCATTTCCAATAAAACCAGGTGCGTTATAGGCGTCAAAACTTAACGAGAAAGGGTATGTTGTGCCTGCAACCAAATTAACATAGTAGGTTTGAGAGGTTTCTTTGGAAATTGCGTTAAAATAAGTTCCGCTATTTATAAAACTTGAATGGGCAGAGAAGGCTTGAGTTTCAAAAGTTCTGGCAGGATCTGTGCCAAATAGAAATCTAAACTGACCTGAAGCCATGCTTACAAAAACACTGCTATTTCGGGAGGTTCTGCCTGCTCCAAAGTTAGATTTTACTTCAATTCGATAAAGTCCAGAGTAGCGAGCAGTAAATGTTCTACCATCAGTAATTCCTAAGCCCGGAACATTTTGCCAACCCCCAACAAAGTTTGCCTCTGTCCTAAGTAAAGAAGTTTGATTGAATAATTCAGACTGTCTTTTCTTAAAATGAATAATCCACTTACCTCCATCCCAAACATAAATTCCTGGATTCACATCCGTAAGCGCGTTGGTATCTGTACTATTGGTATTGTAGACAACTGTACCTACTACAATGGGCCCTCCTTGCGGATTTACAACAGGAGATGGATCGTCCGTTGCTATTAGATTAACATTTGGATATACAACACCTAGGGTTGTGCTGTTAATATCTAGAATTCCCTTAGGGTCTGTTGTATTGATCCCTACCTGAGCCAGGGTAATATTCGACATGCACAAGAGTGTAAATAAGGGTAAAGTATATAATAAGGTAATTTTTCTCATAATTTTTTTGTTACTCAAATTGATGACTAATCCAGAAAAACAAATTCGACGGTACAAGGTAAATCGATACCTATCCATCCCATTCCCTGACCAGAATTACCATTATTTATAAATCCGTCTGAAACAGTTTGATCAAACCCTAGGTCGAATGAATAGGCTGTGCCTGCGACTAGGTCTTTGTATAATACGATGGTAAACTGTTCCCAAATATCAAAATAAACGGTTCCTCCACCAAATTTGGATGACCAGGTTTGTATCGGGATGAATTCATCTACAGGAGGAGAACCAAATGTAAATTTAAAAACCCCTTTTTGCGTAGCAACATTAATAGTTGAGCCCGGGTCTTCTACAGTTCCTGAACCCCAATTTACACTTACCTCTATTTTGTAAGTGCCTGAATAGGCTGGGGTAAATGTTTTGCCATCACTAACTCCTAATCCTGGAATTTCCTGATAAGATCCCGTAGTAACCGTTCTTAACCAGGGAGCGCCAGGGTTGGGATATTCTTGCTTATATATGGTTGCATTTTTTTTGGGAAATTCATTAATCCAATCTACGCCATCCCACATGTATATGCCTGGATATACACTAAATTCTCCTTGACTAGAGGTTACGGTATTGTATACTACAGTTCCTATATTTGGCATTCCTAGTGGAGCGCCAGAATTGGCATCAACAACAGGAGCTGAAACATCTGTTCTGGAGAGCACAACTCTTGGTAAAACAAGACCGTATTTATTAGGAGCCGTGGCATTTTTTTCGTCATCCGAATTTAAATCTAAAACACCATCCGGAGTTAGTGTTCCAATTCCAACTTGTGAATTTACATTCCCAAATAAAAGCCCTAGCCCTATGCAAAGGATGTATAATTTATAAACCGTAGTATTTTGCATTTGATATAATAAAATGTTAATTTGACATACCAAGGTTAAGACAAAAATCCGATATAATCCAAATATTATCGATGTAAAACGTTAAAAATTAACTATTGAAGGGTAAATCTTACAAAATATACGAAAAAAGTTAAATATTGGTTCTAAATAGTTAGCGTAATTCAAAAAAAAGTCATTCTAGCCATGTTTAATTTTGTAGGATACAATATGCATGTAGATTCTTTTTCATCTTCATTGTGAATTTTGTAAAGCTATTCCTATGAGTGTACCTTAATGTATTTGGATGATACTTATAAGAATTCAATTGCCTTCGAGATAGGTAAATTCAACTGTGCATGGGAGTTCAATTCCTACGTGTGAATAAGCATCAGGATCACTATTGTTAAAGTCATTTGTATTAGAAACAAACATATCTATTTGCAAACGGAATGAATAAGATTGTCCTGCTATGAGGTCTTCGTATAAAATTAAAGAAGAATCGTGCCTGAAACTATCGTATATAGTTCCGGGAGCGCTGCCAATATGTTCATTGAATACCGAATACGAGTGGGTGTAAATTTCGTAATTATTGCCGTTAAATCCAAATCGGAAAAACCCCTCTTGGGTTGCCATACGTACATAATCGTGGCTTGCTCCTCCGCCACTAGGTGGAGGGTTTATTTTACCGGCTCCGAAGTTGAAATTCGCAATAATTCGATAGGTTCCAGAATATTTTGGTGTAAAGCTATTGCCGTTGCCTAATCCTGGAACGTCTCTATAACCCCCACTTAGTGGAACTCTAAAATCTAAGGTGGTTTGTTCTTCTACATAAATATCTTCTTTTATAAATTGTGTTGCCCATTCTGATCCATCCCACGCATAAATGCCCGGGTATACATCGTGAACGCCATTGGTGGTAAGGCTGGTATTATATACAACAGTACCTGGTTCTAAGGGGTTTCCAGATGGATTTACCACCGGATGCTGGGTGTTTGTTGCCACCAAGGGAACTCTTGGGTAAATTAATCCCGTCGTTGCATTGGCTTGTAAATCCAGAATGCCCTTTGGGCTAGTGGTTCCAATACCAACTTGTGCAAAACTTAGTAGCGAAAGCAGTATCGCAGTTATTAAACTGATCGATTGTTGTAAGTTAATTTTCATAATGTCAGTTTTAAATTTTAATTCCCCGTATTATTCGTCCATATAGGTGAACTCAATAGTGCAAGGAATGTCTGTTCCTATATAGCCCCGGCCGCTTCCCGAATTGCCATTGTTCACAAAACCTGGAGCAGGAGATTGGTCGAACTCCAAAGAAAATGAGTAGTTGGTGTTGGCAGTTAAATTGATGTATAGGGTGGTATACGATTCTTTCCAAATGTTCTTGTAGTGGGTTCCTGTATTTACATAACTATTATAAATTGAAAATGAATGCGTTATAAATGTCTTGGTAGTTCCATCGAATGTAAATTTAAAAACACCTTCTTGTGCAGCCACATTTACATCAACACCGGTAACCATTTCACCTCCACCATAATTACCTTTCACGATAATTCGATACAAACCTGAATATTTTGGGGTAAATATATTATTGTCGGCAACTCCTAAATTTGGAATATCCTGCCAATCTCCTGCATAATTGGAAACGGTTCTTAATGCTGTAGTTTGTTCGAACAATTCGGCCTGACGTTTTTTGTAATGGATGGTCCATTTTAGCCCATCCCAGACATAGATGCCAGGATGTACATCGGTTACATTTCCTGTATAGGTTGTATTTGTATTATAAACTACGGTTCCAATTGCTAGTGGTCCTCCTTGTGGGTTTACTACGGGTAAGGGTTCATCTGTAGCCGTTAAAGAAACGTTGGGGTATACAATACCTAAAGTCGTTGAATTAAGGTCCAATAATCCATTAGGATCTGTAGTATTAATACCAACTTGTGCTAACGATATACCGCCCGTAAAAAACAGCGCGTAAATAATTCTATAAGCTATCTTATTTTTAAGTTTCATGATATACTGTTTAGGTTAGTCTACGTATACAAATTCTACAGAACACGGTATGTCATAGCCAATATAACCCAAGCCGGTACCACTATTTCCGTTATTTACAAATCCTGGAGAAGGTAATTGATCAAACGCTAGTGTAAAAACATAAGGAGTGTTTGCAATTAAATTCTCATACATAACGGTGGTCGCTTGCTCCCATATTAAATAATACTGGGTCGATCCGTATGTAGAATGCGCAGTAATTGGCAATAGGTAGTCGTTGCCATTAAAGGTGAGTCTAAAATTTCCTTTTTGCGAGAGCGGATTCGTATTTCCACTAGCCAAATCTTGAACATAGCCTCCTCCATAATTTACACTAAGCTCAATTTTGTAGCGACCAGAATATTTCGGCGTAAACGATTCATTCAACAAGCCGGGTACATTTACATACCCTCCTGTTGAGGCCGTCCTAAATTCAGAAGACATATCCTGCTTAAAGATGGCTGCATTCTTTTTGGGAAATTCATTAATCCAATCCACTCCATCCCACATATAAATTCCTGGACTTACATCATTCGTTCCTGTATAGGTTGTATTTGTATTATAAACAACTGTTCCTATTGCAAGAGGGTGTGAAGGATTGTTCGGGTTAACTACAGGAGTTGACACAGTTGCATCCGTAAGTTCAACACGGGGCAGGACTAGGCCATAATAAGTGTTAACAGGTAAATTTTTGCTATTTAAATCTAAAGCTCCTTCTGGAGTTTCAGTTCCAACTCCTATTTGAGATTGTATCTCACCAATCCATAACAATAAAAATAGGGAACAAAAAAAATGAGTATTTTTGAAATATAACTTCATAGTACTGATTATTAGTTATTTCGCTATTGCAATTATATAAACTTAATCCGCTAAAATGCAAATAAAATCGATAAAAAGCATTTAAATTTAACATTTGAAATTATTTTCCTACAAATAAATTGCTATTTTATCGAAATCAATAGTGAAAATATACCAATCTGATTATCAGTACATCAGAAGTTAGTCCTATCTTTTTTCTAGTTGAAGATATAATTGTAGTTACAATTTCGTGCCCATTCTTTAATTTTGCGTACTAAACCTTATTGTTTGTATACTAATCCCGTGAAAAGTGTAAATACACAGCTTGCCTGGTATAAAATTGCAGGTCGTTTACCTGTACTATTTTTAAAAAGAGAAGATTTATTACACCCATCTGTCTCAGGAAATAAATTAAGAAAGTTAAAATATAACATAGCCGAAGCGCTCCAAAAGAAAAATGAAATACTAATCACTTTTGGCGGCGCCTACTCCAACCATATTGCGGCCACGGCAGCAGCAGGTAAACTAGCCGGATTAAAAACAGTTGGAGTAATTAGGGGGGAAGAATTAGCCTATAACTTCAAAGGGAATAAGACCTTGGAATTCGCCGAAGCCTGCGGAATGACTTTTGAGTTTATTTCACGTGAGAACTATAAAATGAAAGAAGATGAAGCGTATTTGGCAGCACTTTCCGTAAAATATCCAAATGCATACATAGTACCAGAAGGTGGTACAAACGCTCTTGCCATAAAAGGATGTGCCGAAATTTTAACGGAAGATGAAACAGATTTCGATTATATATGCACTGCCGTAGGAACAGGCGGAACGCTGGCCGGATTGGTTTCGGCATCTAAAGCGCATCAAACAGTTGTGGGATATTCAGCATTAAAAGGAAATTTTCAAGCAGCCGAAATTGAGAAGTATACCCAAAAAACTAATTTTATGATTAAAGATGACTACTGTTTTGGAGGTTATGCCAAAATAGATTCGCATTTAGTTCGTTTTATGAACGAGTTCAATGAAGAAACCGGAATTTTACTGGATCCAGTCTATACAGCCAAAATGATGTTTGGCATTATAGAAGATATTCAAAAAGGATATTTCCCCGAAAATAGCCGTATTTTAGCCATTCACACTGGCGGTTTGCAGGGTATCGCTGGAATGAATCAAAAACTTAAAAAAAAGAATTTACCTCAAATACATACCTAATATGTTGCGCAAATCGACACTACTTTTACTACTTATATTTTTAACACTTGGGGCTTGTACCTCAAAAAAAAGAGTTGTTTCAAAGAAAAAACGTCCAGTAAATGAGCGGGTTGTTAGGGACGAACGTCCAAAAGTGACGCCTAATGAAACCCCTCCCGAAACTCCCCAAACTCCCGAAACAGAAATAATTATCCCGAAACCAAACGCTAGTTATGCCGAAATTGTACAAGCTTATATAGACAGTTACAGTGATATTGCGCAGGAGGAAATGCTACAATATGGTATTCCTGCGAGCATCACCTTAGCACAGGGAATTCTGGAAAGTGGTGCCGGGAGAGGAGAGCTTACCAGTAAAGCGAATAATCACTTCGGCATTAAATGTCACGGATGGCAAGGCGATACCGTTTATCATGATGATGATGAAGCGCAAGAATGTTTTAGAAAATACAATGACCCAAAATATTCGTTTCGAGACCATTCACTGTTCTTAACACAACGCAGCCGCTATCAAGACCTTTTTAAGCTCAAAAAAGACGATTATAAAGGGTGGGCAAAAGGGCTTAAAAAAGCTGGATACGCTACAGATCCTAAATATCCGGACAAACTAATCGGAATTGTAGAGCGCTACGATTTGGATAAGTTTGATGATGCCGTGTTGGGTAAAAAGGGAAGTTCCAAGAAAGATGATGATTCAAAAATAGCCACCCACGAGGTTAAAAAAGGAGATACGTTGTACAATATTGCTAGGCGCTATAACATTACAGTGGAAACGTTAAAAGAGTATAATGGGCTTACCGATACTACCATTTCTATAGGACAAGAGCTATATTTGCATCCTGTAAAAAACCAATAGTATTTTTATGTTATACCAACGCAGTAGTTCTTTATTTAAAGAAGCACAAACAGTAATTCCTGGCGGCGTAAACTCTCCAGTGAGGGCATTTACGGCCGTTGGAGGAACCCCAATTTTTGTAGAAAAAGCAAAAGGGGCTTACCTATATGATGTAGATGGTAACAAACTTATTGATTATATCAATTCCTGGGGTCCAATGATTTTAGGGCATGCACACAAACCAGTTGTGGATGCTGTTATAGAAAAAGCCAAAAAAGGAACTTCTTTTGGGATGCCCACACAAATTGAAACCGAAATTGCAGCACTTGCAGTAAGCATGGTGCCTCATGTCGATAAAATAAGATTTGTGAATAGTGGCACAGAAGCATGTATGAGTGCTGTACGGTTAGCACGTGGTTATACTGGGAAAGATAAAATTATAAAATTTGCTGGCTGCTACCACGGCCATAGCGATTCATTTTTAATACAAGCGGGAAGCGGTGCTGTAACTTTTGGAACGCCCAACAGTCCTGGAGTAACAAAAGGCACAGCCCAAGATACACTTTCGGCTAGATACAACGATATTGCCAACGTTGAACAAATTATTTCTGAAAATAAAAATGAAATAGCGTGTGTTATTATTGAGCCTGTTGCAGGTAATATGGGGTGTATACCTCCAGACAAACGTTTTTTAGAAGCATTACGATCCCTGTGTGATACTCATAATATCCTGCTCATTTTTGATGAAGTAATGACGGGGTTTAGACTCGCTAAAGGCGGAGTACAGGAATTGTATGGTGTACGTGCCGATATAGTTACCTTCGGAAAAGTAATTGGTGGCGGTTTGCCCGTAGGTGCTTTTGCTGCTAGGGAAGAAATTATGAATCACCTTGCCCCTTTAGGACCTGTCTACCAGGCAGGAACCTTGAGCGGAAATCCACTGGCAATGGCAGCCGGATTAGCCATGCTTACTGAGTTAAATAACAATGTTGAAATTTTCGAGTCTTTAGCTAAAAAGACTGAATACCTGCACAAAGGTTTAGCGCGTGTCATGCAAGAACATAATGTAGCGCACACTATAAATAGGATAGGCTCTATGATTTCTATTCACTTTTCTGAAACTCCGGTTATTGATTTTGAAACGGCAACGGCAGCGAATGGTGAAAATTTCAAAACCTTTTTCCACGGAATGTTAAGGGAAGGAATTTATATTGCCCCTAGTGCCTTTGAGACGTGGTTTCTCTGTGACGCGCTTACCTATCAAGATTTAGATAGAACTATTGAAGCTGCTGCTATTGTAGCAAAAAAACTGCAATAAAAAAAGCCCTTCCAAATAGAAGGGCTTGTGTGGGGTATGGAGGCACTTTATTATTTTTGTTTTGCCAACCATTTCTTATACTGCTCTGGAGTTACTGCTTTTTTAACTGCAGCGGCAAGTTGGTCGTCATACTTTTTCTTTTCAGCAATAACGGAAGCACTCTTTTGATCTTTTCCCGTCACGCTTTTATTGTAACCCACCTCTTTTTGAACATATGCTCTAAAAAGGCTACGTTCTTGTTCTCCTGATAGGCCAAGGTCTGCAGAAAGATCTGCTACTTTTTGTTTAGCAATTACCTCTGGTCTCTGGCTATCTTGCGATAGACTTTGCGCAGTTGTTGTAGTCATTCCTAATACTACAAAACAAGCTAATGCAATACCTGTAATAAACTTTTTCATGGGTCGTAAATTTAATTTATGTTACTAATGTAACTATTTTGAATGTTATAATTCAAAAATTAAGCCAAAAATAAATTTCGCTAAAAGATTGGTTTTGTTATTTGCTATGAGGTCCTTTTCTTCGTTTTTTGCCTTTATTTCTAGCATGCTTTTTCTCCCATTTTTCAAATTGCTCTGTTGTGAGAATAGCTTTAAATTGTTCTTTTGTTTTTATTTGTTTCTCTAAGCGTGCATTTTGAGTGTCGAAAAGTTCTTTTGAAGACAATTCTGTTTTCTTTTCTTTAGTAGCTCTACTTTCCGCACGATCTTTCAGCATTTCTAGTTGAATGGGATATATTCTTTTCTGCTGTGCTTCTGTTAGATTTAAGTCTATTGTCAACTTTTTGGTTGCAAGTTCTGCTTTTTGTTCTGGGGTCCAATCCTTCATTTTTTCAACCATTTCTTTTTTCCCTTTTCTTTGAGGATTCCCAGGTTGTGCAGAAAGAGTAAACGTGAATAAAGTAAGGGCAATTAAAACAAGATTTTTCATAATAGTATATTTTTTAAATTTATACCGTTATGACCATAGCAAACAAAGAAGGTTTAATTGGGATTACGTTTCTGCATAAAAAAAAGCTGCCAGAGGACAGCTTTATAAGATATGAGACTTATTAATTTTTATAATGCATCTATATATTCAATAAGCATTTCTAAGGCTTCTTCGTGAATTATGGTACGCCCTAATTGTGGCATTCTGTATGTAGGTAAAGTGCTTCCAAATCGAGCTTCTATTTCTCCTCTGTTTGCATAAATTCCTGTATCATCAAAAGCAGTTTCAAACCTGAAATCAAGTCCAAAAGACGCAATACTACCTCCTGGTTGGTGGCAATGGGCACAATTTACGTCTATATATGCTCTAGCGCGTTCATCTAGTGTGTAGTCTGCGGTGTTGGTCCAATCTGGTAAAACACTTACTCCAGCAGAAGTTACGCCTTCCAAAATTCCTTTTGACACAAAGAAGTCTAATTGGTTTTGGTTGGCATAAGACGGTACAAAGTTCATGCTACGCAATTTTAAACCAATAGGAAAAGTTGTGTTGTTATTGTTGTGACATGTAAAACAATCTTGCTGCGAAGGGATTTCGTACGCTACGTTTTGCGTATCTCCATTAAGGTCTATATAGCTTATGGGTTTTTGAGAACCATCTATAGTATATGTTGCTTCGGTTTGTGCAGCGTTCCAAATATAGTCTGCGGCCTGCCATTGTCCTGCTATTTTTAAGAATATACGGGTTTCAATTATTTGCTTTCCTAAACTTGGGTCGCGATCGTCTAGATTGTAGAAAAAGGTTTTTGCAATTAATGTATTGTCTGGAAAATTTGGTAGTAAGTCGTTTCCATTAGGCTTCATTGTAGTGCCAACAGGTAGCCTAATTAGCCTTTGTTTTTGGGCATAATCTGTAAAAAGTGTAGAGTTTATTTCATATAACTGTACGCCGTTTGCGGGAGTAATGTTTGCATTTATAGCCTGAAAAACACCCATTTCAGATAATAATCCTCTAAAAGTTAATGCTGTTGAAGCATCAATACTGGCGCTAGGTTCAGATTGGTTACCTGCAGCATCGAAAGCAACAACATAGAAATTGTAGGAAGTCTCGGCAGTTAAATTGGCAACTGTTGTTGAGGTGGCAGTTATATTATCCTGTACCATTGTCCCATCCTGAAAAACACTATAACTAGTAACGCCTTCATTATCTGTTGCGGCATCCCAAGCTAAATCTATGGAAGTTTCATTGCTTAGTGTTAGCATCAAGTTTGCTGGAGCTGTTGGGTTTTCTACGTCAACATCAGATAATTCTGGTGGAGTATCATCACTGCCTCCACATGAATAGATAAAGGTAAAGGCACCTAGTAATATAAGGATATGTGCAATCTTTTTCATAAACATTTCTTTTTCAGTGCTAAAAATATAAAAACAAAACCGAATGATAGCTTCGCTGGCTGTTAAAAATCAATCTTCTATAAAAGTAGTGTTCCCTTATTCAAAAGCCGTATTCCCTAAATGCATATTTTTTAAATGTATTTCACGTAGTAGTTTCGGTCTTAATTTAAAAAACACTCAAAATGAAAACAAAATTGGTATTGCTACTGTTACCTGTAGCATTGATTGGATTTGTAGTCTCAGGATTTATTTCTGCTGAAGACTATCCAGAAACAAAACGAACCTTGCAGCCTGAAGTGGGTTGCGTATTTATGACCACCATGGGAGAGCAGTCTTCCGAAGGTTTTAGTGTCTTTAAAACAAATGAAAATGTACAACTATCTGTTCGCGATGGTCTTTCTTGGCTGGCAGAAGCTCAATTGTCTAACGGTGGGTATGGTGCCGGAAGTCACGCTGCTCAACACATCAAAGACCCGCACGCAGTAAAAGCAGATCCCGCAACTACAGCAATGGCAGCGCAAGCACTTGTGAGAAGCGGAACTACACTGAAAACAGGAGTGTATACAGATATTTTAAAAAAAGCAATCAATTATTTATTGGAAACGGTTGAGAATAGCTCCAAAACCGATCCCTACATTACCGATGTTAGAGATACGCAAATACAAAGAAAACTAGGTCAAAATATAGATGCGGTGCTTACCGCCCAATTTTTATCCAATTTATTAGACCGAAATTTAGAAGGAATTGATAAAAAACGTCTAAACAAAGCCTTGGCTATTTGTGTGGTAAAAATACAAGCAGGTACCGATGCAGACGGGAAACAAAAAGGTGCTGGCTGGGCTGGTGTACTGCAAAGCGGATTGGCAAACAGTGCCTTGGAGGCTGCGCAATCTGTAGGAGCAGATGTAAATAAAGAAGTTTTAGATAGAGCCAGAAACTACCAAAAGGAGAACTACGACGATAAAAGCGGTAACGTAAAAACCGAAGACGGCGCAGGTGTCATGTTGTATGCCGTTAGCGGAACCGTAAGAGCAAGTGCCAAAGACGCAAGAAAGGCGCAAGAGAAATTGGATGCTGCTAAAAAGCAAGGTAAGCTTCCAAAAAATGCTCCAGTAACCGTAGATAATTTGATAAAAGCTGGTTATTCTGAATCGGAGGCAGTAGACTATACTGCTTCTTACAATGTGTATCAATCTGCTAAAAATACAGCCCAAAGAGATGACGTCCTTAACGGATTTGGAAACAACGGAGGTGAAGAATTTTTGAGCTTTTTACAAACCGGAGAATCGCTGGTAGTGAACAAAGATGCCGATTGGGAACAGTGGTATGACAATATGAGCGGGCGAATTTTAAAAATCCAGAACGAAGATGGTAGTTGGAATGGTCATCACTGTATTACAAGTCCTGTTTTTTGTACAGCCACTAGTGTTCTGCTACTTACGGTAGAAAACGACATACAATTTTTAAGCAATATGGGGAAGTAATGAGTCGGGATTTATAAAGCAAGATACCCTTTGCTTTCACGGCCCAAAAACACCTTGTATCTTTAAATATCAATCATAGTTGATGTTTAGGTTGGTTCCGTCCTTGAGGCGGAAAATCTAACCCCACAGCCGTCCATAGGGATATGGGACCACCCATGCCAAGGGTAGGAGTGCTGTGGGGTTTTTATTTCCCCACCAATTCCAGCGTAACCTCATACAAATCCCGTTCCTCCATTTTTGCTTTGAGCCAGGCGTAAAAACTCATCACAAATACATCTTCCCGTTCTTTACCAATCCATTCAAAAGAGCTTTCAACCTTGTTGTAAAAGGCTTCTGAGGTTACATCAAATGGTTTTTCGTAATATAATGCTACGAGTTTCATAAAATTTAAAACTCTTGTCTCTCCTATGCCTTTTAGTTTCTTATTGAATTTTTTCTGAAATCGCTGCAATCTCGACAGCACCAAGTCTAGCTTGTCCAATTCTATCAATAGTAAGATCTCGATGATCGATTTCTTAAGTACCCAAATCCAGCCCATTTTCTTTTCGTACCATACATCACTATGATTCATATTTTTAAAAACGTCGTAGGCTTTTGCGTATTCTTTCTGCTGAAAAAGAGACATAAGCAGTGAAAGTGCTATGTCTAGTGAGGTGTTTTGGTGTTTCTGTAGTAGTTCAATCGCTTCGGCAGCATTTCCTTTGTAGTTTAAATTCACTCCTTTTAAAGCAACAAATTTTTCTGAAAACCGACTATAATACGTGTTATTCTTTTGTTTCATTGCCGTTTCCATCTGCGACAATAATGCGGAAGCTTCTTCAAAATTCTTATTTCTGAAATGCGCCACAGCCATTAAATATAAAATCTGAATATGATAAAACAAATGCTTTTCCGTAGGTTCTTTTTTTGCTGAAACCAATGCAAATAATTGCTCCATATACGGAAGATTGCTATAATAATCGGTTTGTATTTTGGCAGCGGTTGCGGTAAGTTGTAATAACTGAAAGAGGGTTTTGTAGGTAAGCGAAGTATCTATAGTTATTGTAAAATCTGCAAACGCATTTTTCATAATTACATCCACCGAAAGATTTTGAGATTGCTGTAATTCTTGTCTAATGGTGGCATAAATCATATTAAGCTGTTGTTCTTGCTGAAAGTGTTGTAGGTTTTTCTTGCAAACTGCCTTCAGTTGTGCTAAATCCACGGTGGTGTCCAAATGCGCATACTGAATCTTGGTATGGTAGATTTCAGTAAGAATTGCGTACACGTCTAGAGCAGTTGCTTTCTTTTCGGCTTGGGTTAAGGTTTTGAAAGCTACCTTGTATTGCTTGTGTTCAAAGAAAATACGTGCAGCAAGCAGGAGTTTTAGAATAGCTAATTCTTCACTAGTTTCACTCGAGAAGCTTTTGGTAGCCACAAAATCTATGAGCGAATCCTGTAAGCGTTTGCATAATGCGTGGTAACTGTTTTTTGAGGGTTTTCCGTAGAGTTGTAGGTCTAGATCTTCGGTTTCACCTGAAGCGATTAACTTGAATAGCGCCTCGTTTTTAGTATCTCCCCGACGGTTCTTTTTTTGCTGAAATAGTAAAAAATCTCTTTTTTCTTCAACAGAAAGTAGGTCCGCTATTGCCTTTATTTGTTTCATTTAATCGTAAGTAAATTAAAAAAATAGTTCAGTCTAATCGCATTAC
Source organism: uncultured Flavobacteriaceae bacterium (assembly GCA_963799365.1). Lineage (GTDB taxonomy): Bacteria > Bacteroidota > Bacteroidia > Flavobacteriales > Flavobacteriaceae > Marinirhabdus. The sequence continues at coordinate 680,283 of CAWCWV010000017.1, read as the reverse complement.
CATATAAATAAAAACTAACTATATTTTATGCTTATAAAGTAAATATACTACTTTTTTAATCATAAGTTTTTTAAAATAGTAGCGTTCGTTTACTGTAGTTCCAGTCGCATCTTTGTGCGGTAGTCAAATAATAATCATTAAAACAAATAGATTATGGAATATTCAGATTTTAAAGAAAAGAAACCGGTAAACGCACCGTTGGTGGATAACACCAAAAAGAAAGACTCCGCCTATGGGTCGGATAGGGAAAAGTTTAATTGTAAACCAACACCTGCTTTTATTGGTGCCGCGTGGACAGCCCTTTTTATTGGGATGGTTTCCTACTGCATCGGGCTTTGGAATGCTGGGATGGAACTTAATGAAAAAGGATACTATTTTACCATCCTACTGTTTGGTTTATTCTCGGTAGTGTCGGTACAAAAAAGTGTGCGTGACAGGCTGGAGGGCATACCAGTGACCGATATATATTATGGAATCAGTTGGTTTACCACCATCACTTCTATCTTGTTATTAATAATTGGTTTGTGGAATGCCAATCTAGAACTGAGCGAAAAAGGTTTCTACGGAATGAGCTTTCTGTTGAGTTTATTTGCGGCAGTTGCCGTTCAGAAAAACACGCGGGACATTAAGTTTCTTGAAACTAAAACATTGGACGATGAATAAGTTGTTTAACACAAATAAAAGAGTAGTCTGGATTTTCAGGCTACTCTTTTTGAGTGTTGCTTTTGGAGCATTTACAAGTTGTGCTCCATTCAACAAAAATGTAGAAAACCCTACTAGGTTGAATAAAACGAACTTTAGTCAACTAAACGGCAGGTATGCTATTTCCAGCATACGGGAAGATAGCATGCATAGTATAGGAAGGAGATGGAAATATAATCTGAATTTTTTTAAGGAAATAGATAGAAAACTATTCAAGGATACCGTAAAGTTGGATAGCACGAGCGAGTATGCCTTTAAGCTCATCATGAAAAACCCTAAAGTACTCCAGGTTGATTATATTAGAAATGATTCCATATTTTGGCAGCGAACCCTTAAAACTAAAATAACCAAAGATGGGTATGTAAAGCTAAAAAACAAGAACTTTCAAATAATGCTACTGCCGTATATTCTAGGGTTTATTGAAGTAAAACGTATTCGCTTAACCGTCGACGCCGATCGAAATTTAATCTTTGATGTAGGTGAGCATAGATCGGGAGGAGTCCTTATTGTTATGTTTGACGGTAGAAATTATAAATATAGAAAGACATATAAAAGAATTTCAGATATAACTAAAACTGTGAGCCAATGAACTCAAAAATAGAAAAAGACCTAAACGAGCTGGTGAATGCAGACGTAATTACACCAAAAATACAGCAAGACATCTGGCGGTATTATGCAACTCAAAAAACAGACCAGCCCAACCGCTTGTTTGTGGTTTTTGGGGTGTTGGGATCTATATTAACTGGATTAGGAATTATCCTTATTCTAGCGCACAATTGGGACGATTTTAGCCGAACGACCAAAACTATCTGGGCATTTACACCGCTAGTGTTTGGGCAATTTCTGGCAACTTTTGCGCTGTTTAAAATGAAAAGTGCAGCCTGGCGGGAGACAGCGGGTACTTTTTTATTCTTTGGCATTGGTGTTAGTATTTCGCTAGTGAGCCAGATTTATAATATTCCTGGCGAGATACATTCGTATTTACTTACCTGGATTATACTCTCGGCACCACTTATTTATTTACTGAAATCACACGCAACAGCTTTATTATACATCATTTTGATTATAAGCTACGGGTGTATGATTGGGTATGCTATAAACGAGTCACCGTATTTTGCCTTACTAGCTTTGTTAGGAGTAATTCCGCACTACATTTCTTTGCTGAAAAGTAATCCAAATGGAAATATCACGGGTATATTCCATTGGATAGTGCCCTTAAGTTTCATTTTTCTCTTGGGCGCCCTTTTAAATAGTGGTTTTAGTTTCGGGTTGTTGACGTATGTGTGTTTGTTCGGTTTGTTTTACAATATCGGAAAGCTCCCTTATTTTGAAAACCAGAAGCTACGTCGCAATGGGTATTTGATTAATGGATCCCTAGGAACAATTATTTCATTGCTCATCGCTAGTTTTAAATATGTATGGGACGATTTTATACCCCATTATATTTCTGACAACGATAGTACTATTACGGTAGTAGTAGCAATAGCTGCATTGGGTGTTATTAGCTGCTTGTTCACAAAGAACAGGTTGAAGCCATTTAACCTGTTTCAGTTTGCATTTTTGGTGTTTGGAGGATTGTACTTCTTCGGATTTTTCCAGCCTGAAATCGCTTCGATACTTACTAACATACTTATATTGATATTGGGTTTATTCGCCGTAACTATTGGTTCACGAGAGGAGAAGTTCAGTGTTTTAAACTATGGACTGCTCATCATTACCGCGCTCATCACCTGTAGATTTTTTGATACTGAAATTTCCTTCGTAGTACGCGGATTACTATTTATAGTCATTGGCGCAGGCTTCTTTGGTGCCAATTATTTTATGTATAAAAAACAATTAAAAACAAAAGCTCATGAATAAGTTGCTCATAATTGGTGCCTTTGCACTCATGGTAATAGCGCAATGGTTTGTGCCGGGTAAGATGATCTTAGATCAAGAAAATGCATTAACCGAAGGAACCCCCTATAAGTTTAGGACCAGCCCCATAGATCCAAACGACCCCCTACGTGGGAAGTATATTTCGCTACGTTACGAAATGGACAAAGCTCCTTTGGTGGGTACTGCAACAATTAAGTGGGAAGATCAGGTATATGTGTATATAGAAGAGGATGCCGAAGGTTTTGCAAAAGCTACCAAGGCAAGTAAGGTAAAGCTTGAAACGGAACAGGACTATATACTTGCAACTGCACATAATTCGTACATAGAAACAGATACCGTTTATTTCAACCTGCATTTTAATCGTTTTTATGTGGAAGAAAGTAAAGCCCTCCCCGCTGAAAAATTGGTAAATCAAGCCAATAGGGATAGTTTGTTGGCCAATTGTTACGGATTAGTATATGTAAAAAACGATGTCGCGGTGCTGGAAAATGTATTTGTAAACAACATGCCCATAAAAGAATATGTTGAAACCGAGCTAAAGAAAAACGCCGGCAAATAGCCAGCGTTTGTTTTAATGATAATGAAGCGGCTGCCTTGGAGGAGGGGGCCGTTTTTTTATTACTTCGCTTTTTTCTTCAAATCTTTGGCGAAAGATTTTGCCAGCTTTGCATAACCTTCAGCAACTCGTGTATGTGTAGCAAAGTCGTACCCCATTGCATCGCCACCTTTTACATCTTCGTAGGCTACACTAAGTAATGGTTTAGTTTCTCCTTTCTTAAATACTGAAATGGTTGCATCAATTCTAGCAGATTTTCGCATAACACCTACATTCCAGCCATTATATTGCCTAGTAGTTGTCACTTTCATTATATATCCGGCATCATTAAAATCTTTACCCACTTTTTCATCCCCTCGCTTGTTAAAGGATTCTACAAATTTTGGTTCAAAATGCGCTTGTCTATCTCCAAACCAAGCTTCCTTCCAGGCTTCTCCTGTTCCTGGTTCATCAGCCTCTTTATCTTTCATTTTTTGTTTGATGTAATCTTCTTCCGTGTCAAAATCCGGAATTTGTACATTGGAGTAGTCAAACTCCAAATCGAATGTTGAAGTATTCTTTAAAGATTCCCAAGAACCTTCTAGAACATCCCCTTTTTGTGCCAACAAGGCAATTGAACATAGCAGCATGATGCTGGTGAAAAGTAATTTTCTCATGATTGATTTTTACGTGAAGGGCAAAAGTAACAAAATTTGTAAGTGTAGGGTGTCCAATTGAAAATGAAAAACCTCGATACCTTAAATGTGGAGTGGTCAATATTTTATATTGAAGAAATAGCTACAGGGCGATTATAAATAAGCCACTATTAGTATTATCCACCTTTGCTAAACTGTTTTTAGTCAATTCCTTCACTGCTTTGTCCCATTTTTTGTTAGACAATCCAGCTTGCTCTTTTAAGGTGTCGAGTTCTATAGTTCCACCTTTTTTAAGCAATGCTAAAACCGCTTTTGTATCATCTGTAAGTGCTATTGCTTTGCGCTCTGGTCTCATTTGTGGGAAGAACAAGACTTCTTGAATAGACGGATTGTTGGTTAAATACATGATCAATCTATCCATCCCAATTCCCATTCCTGAGGTTGGGGGCATTCCGTATTCCAAGGCGCGGATAAAGTCGTTATCAATAAACATCGCTTCATCATCACCGCGGTCAGCCAGTTTTAACTGTGCTTCAAAACGTTCGCGCTGGTCTATGGGGTCGTTTAACTCACTATATGCATTTGCGATTTCTTTTCCGCAAACCATCAATTCAAAACGTTCGGTCAATTCCGGATTTTCACGATGCTCTTTACACAACGGGCTCATTTCCTTTGGATAGTCGGTTATAAAGGTGGGCTGAATATAATTTCCTTCACATTTCTCCCCAAAAATTTCATCAATTAGCTTTCCTTTCCCCATACTAGCATCTACATCAACATCCATTCCTTTGGCTGCCTCTCTAATTTCATCTTCAGTTTTTCCTGTAATATCAAATCCTGTAAAATGCTGGATACTTTCAGCCATTGTTACACGTGCGTAGGGTGCTTTAAAATTTATGGTATGTGCTCCAAAAGTAGCTTCGGTAGTTCCATTCACTTGCAAAGCACAAAATTCTAACAATTGCTCACAGAAATCCATCATCCAGTTGTAGTCCTTATAGGCTACATAAATTTCCATGGCGGTAAATTCTGGGTTATGGGTGCGGTCCATCCCTTCGTTACGAAAGTTTTTAGAAAACTCATAGACCCCGTCAAATCCGCCAACAATAAGTCTTTTTAAGTATAATTCGTTTGCAATTCGCATATATAGCGGAATGTCCAAACTGTTATGGTGTGTTTTGAAAGGTTTCGCAGCTGCACCACCAGGAATAGGCTGTAAAATTGGTGTTTCCACTTCAAAATAACCGCGGTCGTTAAAGAAGGTGCGCATGGCATTGAACAACTTGGTGCGTTTTATAAAAACCTCTTTCACGTGGGGGTTTACAACCAAATCTACATAGCGTTGGCGGTAGCGTTGTTCTGGATCTGTAAAAGCATCGTGTATTTGGCCTTCTGCATCTACTTTTGGTTGGGGTAGAGGTCTAAGGGCTTTCGATAAGATTTTATATGCTTTGACCATTACGGTTTTTTCTCCAACCTGAGTTTCAAAAAGCTCGCCTTCAATACCTATAAAATCGCCAATGTCCAATAGTTTTTTGAACACCTGGTTATACATAGTTTTATCTTCTCCTGTACAAATTTCATCCCGGTTAAAATATACCTGAATAACACCTTCAGCATCTTGTAATTGAGCAAAGGAAGCTTTTCCCTGTATGTTCTTACGCATTAATCTTCCAGCAATAATTACTTTCTTACCTGCTTCAAATTGTTTTTTAATAGCTGCTGAAGTAGTGTTTACCGGAAATAAATCGGCAGGATAGGGATTGATGCCCATTTCGCGTAATTGGGCCAGTTTTTCGCGTCGTATGATTTCAAGTTCAGAAAGTTGCATTGGGTAAATTTTAAGGTGCAAAATTAGCCTATTTGAGACTTTTAACTCTTAAAAGAAGGGTAAAATTTAATCTATCAATCGGAACAACATAAAAAACCTTTTCCATTATTTAACAGAAAAGGTCTTGGTTATATTTAATATGAAGTAGTTATTTACTTCCTTGAACCACTTCCCCTTTAATACTAATTATCTTAGAAGTTTCGGTGGCATTGGAGAAAACCGTAATTTTTTTATGAAATGCTCCAATTTTTGAAGTTTTATAATTCACTATAATCTCTCCACTCTCATTAGGCATAACAGGCGTTTTAGAATAAGTAGGAACTGTACAACCGCAGGTTGATTTAACATCAGTAATTACTAAGGGAGCATCCCCAGTATTTGTAAAGGAAATGGTGCGTGTACCGTCGCTGTTTTGAGCAATTGTACCATAATCCAGTACTTCAACATCAAAATCTATGATGGCGATTTTTGTTTCAACTTTTTCTAGTGCTAATTGTGCGTGCCCTACTACTACGGTTGCGAATAAAAAGAAACATACCAATGCTCCTCTAATTACTTGGTTCATTTTTAATTTCATAATGCATGTTTAAAAGATTATTAATCAAACTATTTTGATTATTTCTTCAAAAGTGAAATAACTAACGGGAAAAATGAGGCATTAGTACGTTCTAAAAGAGGACTAGACCTGGGGGGAAATAGATAGTAGCTAGGAGCGGCTAGGGTGCTATCGCGAATAGCGAGGAGTAATCTGGAATTTAAAATTTAAGTATAGAGCATTTTCACTTCATTCCTGGAAAACACGCCCAATTTTTTATAGATACTGTTAATATGAGTTTTTACAGTACTTACACTCACAAAAAGTTCATTGGCGATTTCTTTGTTGCTTTTTTGCTGAAGAATAAGTTCCAGCACATTGTTCTCTTGTTGTGTAAGAGCAGCTTTTCCTTCGGCAACGGCTCTTTGTTTTTTTACTTTTCCGAAAAAATAGAAATTACCAAGAATAGAAACTAGGCAAATCCCACCAATGAAATAGAACCACCAAGGCAGCTTTTTTTCAGGTTCATTGTCCGAAATTAAGAACCGATCGCTTTTTAATTCGGCTTCGTATTGCTTGGCGTATTGGGTATCTGGATATTGACCTTTAAGTCGTTCCAGCAAGATGTCGTAATAAGGGTTTTGTTTTAAATCGGCTAGATAATAGCTGTGTAATATACTTCTTCGGTCGCTTAAAAAAGAATAGATATATAATTCAGCTAAAGGCTCCTGCAATTGTGCTCCATAATTTTGGAGAATACTGAACCATTTTTCGGTATTTAATTTTCGGTTGGCTTCGCTACGGTAGTTGGAGAAAGCAAAGCGCATATCGTTTTTAAGTGAATCGATCTTTAAAAAAGTCTTTGCTTTTTCATTATTGGAAACCACTTTACAGAACATTTCCTGTTCAAAAGAAAATGGAAGTGCCAAGGTAGTTTGGTTGTTGGCCACAAATATAATTTCTTCACTGTTTTTACAATGCCCTGAGATATGAGATAGGTTTTGGTCTGTTTCTTTGCAGGTGTCTGCGTGTATGCGGTATATCATGTTTTCGGTTGGCAGGTTGCTTCCTGCAAACATAAAATTACCCAGACTATCGGGTTTTACTCTGGCAATAATCTGTTCGTGATACACACCAGATAATTTTCTATAATCCTCAATCACAGAAAGGTATACCTCACCTTCAATAAATTGCACGTCCACAGTGCCTTCAAATAAATACTGTGCAGAAGCATTCGTAAAGCTGCCTAATGAAATAAATATAAAAAGAAAATAAATGCGTTTCATCAACAACGAATATAGCGACAAGTTTTCATGTAACAAAACAATTTTCGCCCGACAGATATTGAAGTCATCTGAACTCATTCTTTTTCCTATGAATTATAAATTTTGGACTTTAATTTAACAATTTTAGATTTCCATAGCTTAGGCTATACAAAGAAAAATTATTTCTTTAGATTACAAAACCTAGAGTTCCCGCTTCCAAACAAGAAGTCTAGATGAGCTCATACTGATTTTAAATCCGTAATTTTGCAACTATGAGTATTTGGCGTGTATTGTTATCTATCTTGTTTCCTCCGTTGGCTGTTTTAGACAAAGGCTGTGGGTCTATTGTACTAGTGTTAATTTTAACTCTTTGTGGCTGGATTCCAGGTGTTATTGCAGCACTTATTATTTTAAATAATCCTAAAAACTGATATCATGTTTAAAAAATTATTTCTCCTTGGTATACTTGCCTTAGCGTTGGTGAGTTGTCAATTTTCTGAAACCATGATTCTAAATGAAGACGGTACAGGCCGTATGAGTCTTACAATGGATATGAGCGATATGATGGCGATGATGCCAACAGGAGACTCTACTATGGTGAAAATGGACAGTATAATATCTTTTAAAAAATTATTTGAAGAAAAGAAGGACAGCATTGCAACACTATCTAGGGAAGAACAAGCGCGCTTAAAACTTTTGGAAAACTACCAAATGAGAATCTTGATGGATCCTGAAAAACAGCAAATGGAGTACGAGATTTTTACAGATTTCAGGTCGGTTGCGGAAGCCAACAATTTAATGGAAGGTTTGAATGCTTCAGAGAGTTTGAGTGTTTCTCCAATGGGTGATAATGCAAATCCAAAAGAGAAAAAAGGATCTCAAGAGCAGCCAACAGCGGTAAAGTTTACCTACAAGGATAATGTGTTTACCCGTGACGCCTACATAAAAGACGCACAGGCTTTTGCTAAAATGTCCGATAGTCTGAAATCCATCGAGGCTTTTATGGAAGACGCAATGTATTCGATTAAATATACATTTCCGAAAAAAATAAAAAGTGTATCGGTAGCGGATGCGAAAATTTCAAGCGATGGAAAAACAGTGACGTTTCAGAAACCATTTTTCGCCTATATGAAAAATCCTGACGAACTGGATGTAGAAATTATTCTAGAAGAAAATTAGATGAAAAGACAACTGCTCATACAAGACTTAGGTCTTAGAGATTATAAAGAAACGTGGGAGTATCAGGAAGCACTTTTTAAGCAAATAATTGATATAAAAATTAAAAATCGAAGAGAAGATGCTGGACTGGAAACTCCAAATCATTTTTTGTTCGTAGAACATCCGCATGTCTATACGCTGGGAAAAAGTGGTGATTTTGAAAACCTACTGGTTACTGAAGCATACTTAGCCAAAATAGGCGCTACCTTTTATAAAATTAACCGAGGTGGAGATATTACCTATCACGGGCCAGGACAGATAGTAGGGTACCCAATTATAGATTTAGAAAATTTCTTTACAGATATTCATAAATACCTTCGGTTTTTGGAAGAAATGGTGATTTTAACCTTAGCCGAATATGGTATTAAATCTGGAAGAAGCCCAGGTGAAACTGGTGTTTGGCTAGATGTAGGGACTCCGTTTGCCAGAAAAATTTGTGCCATGGGTGTTCGTGCAAGTCGCTGGGTAACCATGCACGGATTTGCATTTAACGTAAACACAGATTTGGGTTATTTTGATAATATGATTCCATGCGGGATTAAAGGCAAAGCCGTAACCTCATTAAATGTAGAATTAGGCAAAGCCGAAGTTGATATAAAAGAAGTAAAGGAAAAACTTCTGAAACATTTTGCGCAACTTTTTGATGCAGAACTACATTAAAAATTGTGATTAAAACATGATTGGTTTGATTTAAAACGTTTCTTTAGCAATTATTTTACCACCAAAATTACCAGGATCCAGCATTACCTGCACTGCGGAAGGTCTTACGGGTTTCATAAATATTCGAATCTCATGTTCCCCCGCAGGTAAATCCTTAAAGATTGCAAAAAGGGAAATAAATTGCTCGCTGTTCGCTTTTTTTATAGCTGCATTATTACTTATGAGCGATGGGTTTGTATCGACACGTATTTGGAAAGACACTGCGCTAACACCACTTGGGAAATCTTTTACACCTACAAAAGTATTTAAGGTAACTTCAATCACCGAATCATCATACTGTTTATTAATTGTTAGTGTAGGGCCAATACCAACGTAAATTGCAGCATTAGAGCCTCGGTACGCATAATCTGTATTTAACCCTCCCAACACCCAGTAATTAGACTTTCGGTTATCCACATATTGTTTTACGGCATATTCGGTGGGTACAGCGTTGTTACTGTTGCTACTTAAATTTCTATCGTTGGAAATTTCATTTATAGTGGTGCCATATTGTAATTTTAAGTCTCCCAACACGTCCAGCGTCGCGTTGGGACGGAATGTGTTAATACCCACTTTACCATCGCCACGAAGTGTCATAATATCACGAGAGTTGTAAAAAAAACTCATAGTCCCAGAAGCACTTCCGGTACGTATACCAGCGATCTGATCCCAAAAAAAAGTACTTCCCGTTTTGCTAAATTTTATATTTGCCTGGTCACCACTTGTAGACTCAAGTGCTATAAATGGTGTTTCATTATAGGGTTTGGTGACGCGTATCTCTTCCTGTGCCCATAAAGAACCCGAGGCTACGACTAGTACAACAACGAAATATAAAGCTGAATTTTTCATGATTATTTTTATCTATGAAAGTCTGTAAGTAGACTACTACTCGTAACCCTTCCGCGTCCATTGTAATCTTCTTGTTTTACCAATCCGACACCTCTTGCAATCCATTGTTTGGCAGTTGTGGTGCGGTTCATTCCCATGTTAACTGTATTTGTATAACCAATTACGAAACACTCAAACGTACCAGCTGGGGTGGTTACAGTTTCTTTAGTTAGCACAGTTCTGTCTGTCATTGAGACCTCCATTTTTATATTAATACCACTCATGTTTATTCTCATATTCATAGCAGCATCTGGCAGCTCCTGGCCAATGGATAAATTGTTTGGAATTACTATTTGTGTCCCGGAAATTTCGGTTTCAAAATCTCTATAATTTTCTAATAACTGTGGATTTAAAAGAGATTCCATATCTACTACTATACCATCATTTTCGCAAGACATGGTAAAGGTAGCTTCATTTAATACTTCGCCATCTTTATCTCTTAAAAAGGATTTAAATGTAGCAAAGTTGCTTGTAGCCTCGGTAACTAGAAAATCTGTAATAGCGGCTACTCTTTTGTTTTTGCCATAGTTGGTTATTTGGAATGTTACTCCATCTTCAAAAGGATAAAAAGCGCTACAATTATCTTGAGCAATCACTGGAATGGTCATCACCAAAGTGAGTATAAAGGCTAAGGTTATTTTTAAAGTTTTCATAATGTCAAGGTTTTTTTTATTTTTTAGAATATTAATTATCATTATCTTTTTTTGCCATTTGCAACAGCGTATTTAATTCTACTTTTAAAGAGTCTTTCTTTTTAGAAGTAAGACTGTTTCTATATGAATTATACTGTTCGGTAAGTTTTTCTTTTATCTCTGGACTGGCGTCCATGTTATTTACGAGTTCCATAAAAGAATCTACATTCTCAAATTCTGCTCCTCCACCCAGGTCGGCAAAAATAGTACTATACAATTTTGCTTGGGTATCCATCATATTCAAAGGCTCCTTAGCATCTTTGGTTTCCTTTTTAGTGTCAGAATTCTGGGCGGTTGTATATACAAAACACCCCAGCGTAAGAAGCGCCGTAATTATTATATTTTTCATGGTTTTATTGTTTTTTTAAATTATTCACAAACTCTCATGCTGCTGGAAGCCATCGAAACACTAGCCAGCGATCCAACTTTATTCTTTTTTAATAAAGGCCTTATGGCATCATTAAATAAGCGCTGCGTTTCGCTGGAATTAAATATCTTTCTCATTTCTACATCTAACTGACCTGCAATTTTTTCAGTGAGGTTCGGTATTAAATTACCTGCACCATTGGCAGAGAGATCACCAATCATTTTAACATCTATAACTTGAAAAGAGACAGATCTTTGGTAGATCATAGGTTTTAAATAAATACGTAAAATCTGAGGGCCTTTCCAGTCTACATCAGGAGCTCTGCTGTCTTTAAATCTGTTAAAACAACCGTTACACATTCCTTTTAGTTCAAACCCTTTATCTTCAAATTTCACATCTAGTGCTATAGTATTTGTTTTCGAATCGTAGAAAAAATTGCTGTCCATCCTTCTCACATCATCAAAATAATAATTCCAGGTCCGAGAAATGGGGCTTACTGTAACATCTGGCATATGTAAATTTTGCCTTTGTCTATTAATTGCTAAAAACCCGTCATTTTTATCGAGTTTCAGATCCAGACTTGGTTTAATATTTTTATTCAAATAACTAGTCAAATCTGATGTTTGTATATCTATACAATTTTGTGCATTAATTGCAGCACTACCCATAAGCAGAGCAATAATCAGTAAAAAATGAATTTTTGTTTTCATCATCTATAGTTTAAAATTAATAATTGGTTGTTCCTTTAATTTGAGCTATTTGACGGGCACATTCATAATGTGTTTTAAAATCCCCGGTAAAATTTGCTGGAATTTCTAAGCTACCGTTATTCTATATTTTTATAAATTCTACCCTTCTGTTTTGAGATTTTCCAGACGTGGTATCGTTATTTGCTATGGGTTCAGACTCCCCTTTTCCATTGGTCTGAATTCTACTGGAAGCGATCCCATAATTTTGTATGAGTTCTTGTTTTACAGATGCCGCTCTCTCCAGAGAAAGTTTAAGGTTGCTATTTGCATCGCCATCGGCATCGGTATGCCCAACGATTATAATATTGATAGTGGGGTTGGATTGTAAAGCTTCTCCAATCTCCTTTAAAATAGCCTCTGCACCTCCTTTAATAGAAGCAGAGCCAGTGTTGAATAAAATAGCGTTGGTAGACAACCTTCCTTCGGTAAGTAATTTGCTTCGATTGTCTTCACCACTTTTTGCTATTTTAACATTGGCAATATAGATTTTATCGTTCTCGCCATTATCCCGCAGGCTTGTGGTATATAGTTTAAAATAATTTGCATCTTCATGAACCAACCTTGGTACATCCACAATTTTTTCTTCATTAAGCCAAACCCGCATACGTGTTTTGTTGACGGCAATGGAAACTTTAGATTTACCCTCAATAGCATTTCTAATGTCTTTCCCTATTTTATTACGCATTTCCCGTGTGCCATTTACCTGTTTTTCAATCACACCTTGCGACTCAATAAACTGGCAGGGAGACAATTCAACCATGCTGAATGTTTTCGGTTTTTGAAAATTATTATTGTCTTCCAGCAACAGTTTTAAAAATGCCTGTGAACTTGTTTTTTTATCCATTCCGTCCGTAAATAAATCGAATTCAATAGTGTAGTTTTCTGGAAGTGGGTTTTTAAGCATTGGTAAAATTGTTGCCTTATTCCCTAACCGAAGCCATTTTGTACCGTTTATGGTAACTAATTCGCCAGACCCGTTGCTATCCCAATTGGCTGGAAAATCTCCTGTATTATCTGTGGAAAAATTGTCTTTAAAAATAGGAACATTCCCAGGGGTAAAATCGAAATTGGAGTTCACTACGGGCTTATTTGATACACTAGACTCTTGGTTACTGGCGTCATTTCCGCCAATAATGTTACCACTATTCTTCCCCTTTTTTCCTTTGTTTCTACGTCTTTTCGATTTCTCTTTTGGGGCTTCTATGACGGTGTCCAAAGCTCTGTCTGTACTTTTTGTAGTTTCTGTTTCTACACGTCGTTCAATGGTTCTTTCGGCAGCTCTTTCGGCTGCTTTACCTAGTTTTTTGAATAGTTGTGCGTGCGATGGTGTTGCTACTGCAAGTAGACAAATCACCAGTAATAGTTGTTTCGTTTTCATGAGATTTGTTTGTTTTAAAAATTTATTTTTTATAAGTATTGAGTAAATAATTGGCGATGGTATAAGAACGCTCTCTCGCAACGTCTTTTGGATCAGCTATTTTTTCAAGTTCATTTTCGGCAGCTCCTTTTTGTACTGAATAAAACAGCACTATAACATTTTGGCTCCGTTCGTTTAGGATGCGAATCATCCTGTTTTGATGCATAGATAAATAGGTATCGCCGGTTTCGCTTATTCGATACTGACTTAATTTGGAGTCTTTTCCAAAGGTTTCGGCATTTTCTTTTGCTGTTTTAATCTCTTTTAAAATTGTTATGTTGCTCCAAGGTTCTATTGAAAAGCGGAAACTGGTTTTTTCACCATTTGCTTCGGTAAGTTGAAAGGTGCAATTGTTATTCGTGTTCGCAATTAATTCTGAAGAAACACCTAGCGCCATTGACAGGCTTTTAGTATTTATAAAATCGCAGTTGTTTGGTTCTCTTTCAAACAATGTATTGTAGTCACATTGTTGTTTAAGATTGCCCTCTTTTAAAACTGCTTCTTTTTTGGACGATGTGTTAGTAGGTGTGTCTTCACTTGAAGAAGCAGTTTCATTTTGGGTTTTATTGTCCGTATTGTTACAGGAACATAAAAGGAGGCAAAAAAAGATGGTAAATAGTGTTTTCATAGTTTTCATATTTTGAATTTATTTATGTAAAAACAAACATTTATACTCGTTTAATTGTCTTTTTTTGGTATTGATGGATCAACATTTGGTGATAGAGTTGTGTTTGGAGGTGCTGGCTTTGACTCTGGTGGAGCATTATTTATACTAAAGAGCGCCAATACTTCAGCTTTTAGCGTAGCTTCCTTGGATGATGCCAATCCTGGTATTACAGGAGTTTTGTAAGAAGTTTGAGTGTTTGCAAAATCTGCTTTTACTTGTTTGTTGCCATCTGTAAGTTTAGTACTAGTTTTTTCCAGAAGCATTGGTTTCTGTAGCTTAGGAGAGGTGTTTTTCTGCCCAAATACCAAGGTAGAAACGGCCAGGGCGATTACTGTAATCGCAATTTTTGAAATTTGTTTTATGAGTTTGTTTTGTTATGTTAATTACTCTTGTTTATTTTTTTCCAGAACTTCAATGCGGTTTATTAAATTATTGATGATTTCCTGTTGTTCCTGAATGGCTTTGGTAAGAACTGGAATAATGTCACTATAATAGATACCTAGATTTTCGTTTTGAATTTTAAACGGAGCACTACCGTCTTCGGGAATTTCAAAATCGTATGTTTTGACTACTTCTGGTATAATTTTTAAAAGCTGTTGTGCAGAAAATCCTAATTTTTCTTCAGAAGGATCTAAGCTGTTTTTCCAGTTATATTTAATGGGTTGTAATTGTAGCACTTCATTCAACCCGTAATCCAAAGAGCGGATGTTTCTTTTAAGTCTTTCGTCGCTTGTGTTAACCACACCAGAGGATGCGTAAATACTTGTCCATCTAAATGCACCTATTCCTAAACTAAATGTATTATCAGTCACAGGGTAGACACTTCCTCTTATGCCTAATATATTAACCCCCATGTCCATTATAAATTCCGCAGAACCCATGCCTACAGTAGTTCCACCAATATTATTGTCAAAATCGGCGGCAAAATCGGCGGTAATACCGTTGTACACTGCTCCATTACCAAATAGTCCTCCTGTAGCAGATCCAAACCGTATGAGATTGTTTGTGCCATCGCTAAAAAAGGCATGTGTTTTGTTATCAGTTTCAATTCTGACATCTCTTGTTAGGCCAGAGTCATTTATGGTTACATTTCCATCAAAATAGCCTGCAAATCCCGAGGCTTGAGGGACTGTAGCATAAAACCCGTAAAGAGTTCCTGCTGTTGCTGCATTTACATCTACTCGAAAACCGTATTTATTTGTCACTCCAGAAGAAGCAGCTCTAAAGTCTACTAAGTGCCCGGTGTGTGTACCATTAGAAGGGCTATTATAGAATGTTTCAGTTCCTAGTAAGTTTCCAGACGGGCTGGTAAAAATAGTGTACACTCCTCGTTGGGTGTTGGTGCCAGATGTAAATTGGTTTTGGTATCCGGTATGGCTTCCACTAGGGCTTATAAAATTGTTGAAGTGCCCTGTCATAGTATTGGTAACAGTTCCTTCCAGATTGTTATAGGTTCCAAATATTTGATCTCCAGTTGGTGCTAAGCCGTTGTAAATTCCATAATGGACACTGGCAGCTGTGTTAGTTAATTGAGAAAACATACCATATTGCGCTCCTGTACCAGCACCACTTATATAATTTCTTACCCCGATGTGCATTCCAGTTCCTATTTGACCTAAATCATTTTGAGTCCCTATATGATCTCCATTTCCTGTGTCATTCATAAAATTTCGAACTCCCCAATGCGTATTGTCACCTGAATTTTCAATGATATTTAATGTACCCGTTTGAAGATTGGAGCCAGTCCCAACCAAATGGTTGGTTGTGCCTTGGTGCTCTCCGCTTCCCGAATTATCAATATAGTTTACAACGCCACGCTGTAATGATGTGCCAGATCCTGAAATGTAATTAAACATCCCATCGTGCACTCCGCTTCCTGTGTTTGTAATTTCGGTATAAATTCCTCTTTGCAAACCAGTTCCAGTTCCTGATAAATAATTACGAACCCCTGCGTGTTCTCCGGTTCCTGTGTTTTCTATTTGGTTTTGCACCCCTATTTGTGTGCCAATTCCTGTTCCGCCAATAACACTTCTCATTCCATAATGGTTTCCTGTGCCATTTCCCCCAAAACCATTGTAAACACCTTCATGCCTGCCATTCCCTTGGTTAAACATAATATTGTGAACGCCTGCTTGAAAACTATTACCTGTGCCTTCCATCAAGTTGTTGACCCCAAAATGACTTGCATCATTATCTACTGAAATTTCGTTTGAAGTACCGTATTGAAAACCTGCTCCAGTTCCAGAAAGGGTGTTTTGAACCCCATAATGAGCTGCGGATCCTATATTTACAATTATATTTCTGGATCCAATTTGAACCCCTGATCCAATTCCTTCTATTTGATTTTGTGTGCCTCGATGGGTCCCCGTGCCAGAACTGTTCAGGCGATTAAATACCCCAATATGAAATCCATCTCCAGAACCTCCAATATCATTATATGTCCCTCCTTTGAAGGCATCACTATTATTTACATTAAAGTTGGCAATATTATATTGTCCTCCTGCTCCCTCACTATTTATGGTATTAAAATACCCATATTTAAATCCATTTCCTGTATTATCTATTGTACTAGTAAGTCCACTTTGCATACCGTTACCAGAACCATCAAGGCTAATGTTGATACCAGTTTTTGGATCGTCATTGGTGGCAACACTTTCAAAATTTCCAACAATGTTTACAGCATCGGTAGCAGCTACATTAAGTTGTCTGTCAACAACGGAATTTGTATTAATTCCTACCCTGCCATTTGTAAAAATGTCATCATTTATATCACTGGGCGGCGTTGTTGTGCCTTCTTCGTACCAGTTCTTCATCAACTATAGCAGCACCTGTGTTTAAACGTTCCCATACAGCTCCGGTAAATACATAAAATCCAATTCCAGAACCGCCCGTAGTAGCTGCATTTGTATTCCAAATAAGCATCCCATCTGCAACTGGGTTGGTGCCGTCTATCATGTCATTGTTAACATCGTCTAGAAGCACTCTGGGGATGAGCAGTCCTTTGTCGATTGCAGTAATATCCATGATAGCAGAAGGGTCTGGTGTGGTAGTACCTATACCTACTTGCGCTAAAATTGGTAGCGTAATTAGTAAGGTAAAAAATGTGAGGTATGTAGTAATTGTTTTCATTTTTCAAAGTGTATTTGCTTGATCATTGTATTGTTGTCCATCAATTTTAGGATGTAAGTCCCCTTTTTAAGATTTTTTACGTTAAGGTGTATTTCGTCGGGTAGGTCCAAAGAAATACGGCCTGTATATTTCAACCTTTTTTTAGTCATGAGATTGGGGGAGTAGTAAGCAGTACAAACTTATATGGAAGGATGCCTAATGGCTATAACGTATGTATCACAGGCTGTAACATTTGTAACAACTAGCGGGAAGGATAGTAAAATAAGGTTTTAAGTGCTATTTGTTTTTTAAATAGTCTGAGGGCGATAGTCCGAATTCTTGCTTAAAGCATTTAGAAAAATAAGATGGGTCGTTAAAACCAACGGTATATCCAACTTCGGAAATGGAGATTTTGTTTTGCTCAATTAATTGCTTCGCTAATTTTAAGCGTTGATGGCGAATAAATTCTGTGGTGGAATATCCAGTAAGCGCTTTAAGTTTTCGGTGCAGTTGCATTCTGCTTACCGCCATTGCCTCACAAAATTCTGTTGCTGAAAAAGTACTTTCAGTTAAATTCTCATCCAAGGTTTGTTGTAAATTATTTAAAAAATGTTCATCTGCAGACGTAAGCGCAATCTCTTTAGGGGTTAAGAAAACTTCTTGAGAGAAACGTTTCTGTAACTTTCTGCGTATTTCAATAAGATTCCCCACGGTCGCTCTCAGTAATTTTGAACTAAATGGCTTGGTAACATACCCATCTGCCCCTATTCCCATTCCTTCCAGTTTGTCTACCACTTTGTTCTTTGCAGTAAGTAAAATAATAGGGATGTGTGAGGTGAGTGTGTGTTCTTTTATTCTTTTTGTCAATGAAAATCCATCTTCCTCCGGCATCATGACATCGCTAATAATTAAATCTGGAATATGTTCCATGGCAATGTCAAAAGCTATATTGCCATTAGAAGCCTGTAAAACGTGATAGCTTCCCTCAAAAATAGTGCTCACGTACTCTCTTACTTCCTTGGCATCATCTACAATAAGCAGGATTGGAGTATCTTCTTTTAGTGTACTTACTGTATCTGTGGGTAGTGCTTCATTTTTAATTGGCTCAAAGTTTTCATTGTGCAATAGCTTGGCCAGTTTTTCTTTTTCACTAAAACGTTCTTCAGAACAAGCAATTTTGATCGTAAAAGTAGTTGCATCAGGTTCTTTGTCGCTTAAGATGTTGATGGTTCCTTTATGAAGCTCCACAAGTTCTTTTGTAAGAGACAACCCTATTCCAGTTCCTGGATTTTTCGGATCAGTTTGGTAGAATCGCTTAAAAAGTTGATTGCTCTCATTTTCTGAAATATAACTCCCTGTATTTTTTACTGACAATATAAAATTCCCACTATCATAATGCCCTTTGATAGAAATTTCTCCTCCCTCGGGCGTATATTTCAAAGCATTGCCAAATAAATTAAAACATATTTTTTCAATGATTTCTGCATCGAACCAAACCTGTTTTGGAGTAGCATCTAGTTGAATTAAGTATTGGCAATTTTTCTCTTTTGCGCTATATTGAAAAGCCTCTGCCTGCAACTCAATAAATTTATTAAGTTCTCCTGGTTGAACCTGTAATTTCATGGTGCCACTTTCTAACTTGGCCAGCGATAATAACTCTTCCACCAAATTTTGTAACCTAAAAACATTGCGTTGTGCCATTAGTAGGTTTTTACGCTCACTTTTCTTTAAAGTATCTTGCTCCAACTGATCTTCTAAAGGGCCTTGAATAAGCGATAAGGGTGTTCTAAACTCGTGTGAAATATTGGCGAAAAAAGTAGATTTTGCAGTGTCTATCTCTTTAAGTTTTTTATGTGTTTTTTGGCGATTTTTATTATAAAAAAAGAAAAATAATCCTGCAATACTAAAAAGAATCAAACCCGCAAATATTAGGATAAGTTGGTTTTTTCTTTGTTGTTCTGCCAATTCATTTTTAGAGGTTAGAAGGGTAATTTGTTGCTCTTTCTTTTTTGTCTGAAAACCTATTTCAAGTGCCTGTGTATTTTTCTTATTTAGATCCTCCTGAAAAGCAGTATTTAAAGAATCTTTAATTTTTTCATACGTAAAGGCTGCCTTATAATTTTTGGTTTCCTGGGCGTAACGTGATAAATTTTCTAAAACCGCAATTTGTACTGGTTTTATATTCATATAATCTGCAAAATACATGGCGCTGTCTAATTTTACTTTTGCCGTGTCATATTCTCCCAGCCCCATATAACTTTCGCCAGCATAATAATAAGTTTCGGCAACGGTTAGTGTGTCACCTACATTACTAAATACTTTTCGTGCATTTTTTAAATGTCCAAGCGCTTCCCTATACTTTTGGACTCCATTGTTAGAGATACCCAAGTATAAATCTGCAACTGCATCATCATAGTATTGATTGTTTTTTTTGAAATACTCTTGAATTGGTAATATAGTGTCAATGGCTTTTTGATAATCGCCTTTATCTGTTAGTAAAATACCATAATGAAAATTTACAGCCATTACATTAACTGTATCATTTATGTTGGCAAATCCTTGCTTGGCTTTTTGCAAATAATCGAAACTTTTATTATAATCCTTTATCTCTCTAAACAGTTTTGCCAGATTGTTATTTACAGCACCTCTGTAATATCCAGAAACTTTAATAGGCACCAAATTTGCCAAGGAATCTGTTATCACATATTCCCTAACTGAAAGATCTGTAAATCCCTCCATGTTATTAATAGAGCCAAGCATAAAGTGAGCTCTTAGTATATTTTCGTCAATCTGGCCTGGCTCACTTTCATCCAATATTTTTTGAGCATAATAAGTTGCTTTTTCTATATTTCGAAGCACTAAATAGCTTGCAGACAAATGCGCATAGCATTTGGCTTCCGTTTTTAGATCATTGGCATTATTTGCGTGAATCGCAGCTTCTTTGTAAACTTTAATTGCACCCACATAATCATTAGCATCTTTGAGATAACTGGCCATATAATATCCAGCAACTCCTTTGCATTTTTCACAACTGTTGTTTTCTAAATTATTGAGCTGATCGTGGTATTTTTTAAAAATCTCTGGAGAATTGTCCAAAGTATATTCAAAAATAGCAACATACGAGTCAATTTTTTGATCGGTAGTGGAGGCTTTGGAAATATTCTTTTTTAAATCTTCAAGGTTTTTAGAGTTTTGCCCTTGTAGAACTAAACCACATAATAACAACAGGTAGAGGCGGCAAAGAGTTTTCATATTTAAAAAAGGTTCGTTAAAACTTAATTACGAAATTTTGCTCAACAAACTCAAATTCAGAAATAAATCTTTTGGTAAAAACTATTCTTAAAACATCTGAAATAGTGGTTTTGAGAAGAATTGATTTTCTTAAATCAATTTTTTTTCTAATTAGACCAAAAGAAAGGACAGATTTAAAGACAGAGAGGATTGTTAGGTTTTTCATACAAAAATGGGAATCTTTAATTAAAGATACACAATAGTAATCAAGTTAACAGACTATAAGTGTGACATTTGTATCAAAAATGCGTTACAATAGTTATAATTGGAAAAGAACCACTTCGTTGTCTTGTCCTAATGCAGTTAAGAGTATTTTGTTTTTAGCTTCTGAAATTGATGCGATAGAACTACCAAAAATAGGAAATCCATTGACCAAGACTCCATTTTTACGGAAGAGATAAACTTTCTTTTCTTGGGTTTCAGTAATAACTATATATACATTTCTGTTGGCGAGAAAGACCTGTGGTTTTGTGTAGATTCCCAAGGGTAGTTCGGTCAATTTACCGTCTATACGCAACAGGTTGTCATCTAAAGTTACTTTTGTATTACCTAAAGTAGTAAAGTAATAATTGTCTGCCACATTTAATTTTTGTGTGCTTACTTTACCGCTGGTATTGATGCTATTTTTTTCGTTTTCTTTTGTTACAACTACAAAGCTGGAACCTTCCCGTTCGATGTGGTTTTCTGAAAAATTAAAGGTTTTGCTTACAGAAATTCGTGAAGTTCCTGTGCGGCTTAAAATGTTTAGCTTGCCATTTTTCTCGGCTACTAAGATGTAATCTTTATTACCAATTCTTATGTGCTCCGCAGGAAGTACAATATCGCTTTTCGCTTTTTTGAACGTAAAACCACTCACTACTTTTCCTTGACTATTGTACATTAAAATTTCTTTTCCTTGTACAATGACAAAACGATATTTTCGGTTGTTGTCATAATCAAAAACAGCTAGTGGTTGTGTAATTTTATCTTTAAAACCAATAGGAAAAGAACTTACATCTTTACCATTTTTGTCAATAATATAAAATTTGCTTGGAGTTGTAAATGCTATTTGTTTTTCTCCATTCCGAAACAGATCCACCTCATTAGTTTTACCCATAATAGCGCCATCCAATTGCTTGATCCAAAGTGTTTTGCCATTGCTTGAAAGTAAGTGCAGTTTATTTGAAATGTCTTGTACCACGATATTTTTGGTTCCAGAACGGTGGTCGCTAAAAAAATGTGGAGCTCCCATAATGGCATTATCCAGTTTTTTACTAAATACTTCTGACACTCCAATCCCTAAACTTTTTGTGCCACTACTTTCTTCACATACAAAATGAATATGCGCAAAGTCACGATCAAATCGGAACTGAAGTAAGGCCAATGAAAATCCCGAGAGTTCATTGGAAGCAACGAGTGAGATAGTTTCATTTTTCAACGCATTGTTCACAACTTCAGCTACACCTTCGTTCATTCCATAACTAAGAAAAGAAGACGCATTACTAATTTGCCGCTGCGTATTTTCAAAAGCTGGGGTTTTTCCTAAATACGTATTATTTTTTACTGCTGAAATAATTGCTTGTGCTACACTGTTGTTTTCAGCAAAAACGAAGAAGTTGTCCAACTGAAAAGCTAAGGATACAGTATCTGTTTGCACAAAAGGTTTAAAGGTTTTTTTAAAGATACCCCCGTCGCTGTATTTAAAGATAGGCGTGTCGCGGTAAATTTCCAGCTCAGTTAACGAAGCTGCTAAAGCCTCATTAGTGAGGTCGCTATCTATACTTTTTAATACCACGGCATTACCTTCTGGAAGTTCAATTTCACCTAGTTCACTGGCTGAACCAAAAAGATCTAATTTACCCGCAACTAAGCTGTCTCTGCGATATTTTTTTAAGTTCTCAATTAAAAGCGAAGCATCACTCAACGTTATAGAAATTGCCTTAGTAGCAGAGTTTGGAATAATATTTTCCAAATCGTTTTGTTGGGCAATCTGCCCTTTAAAAACTGAAAGTAATTTTGATAGGGTATCCTGCGCCAGCGCAACTCCGGAAGCTCTTATTCCATTAGGCCCTAAAACTACATCCAAGGATGCGTAGTCTGCTAATAAGTGTGTTGCTCCTTTAGAAAATTGATACGTCGGTTTTGGAATGATAGAAGTAAGTTCGTTGTTTTTTAGTACCTTAAAAGCTTTGTCAAAGTTTTTCGAAACAGGGGCCTCGGCTTTTAAAATATCCTGTAATTGTTGTTGTGAGGTACTTGCTATAAAGACACTATCTTTTATGGCTGTAAAGCCTTGCACCCCATCCAGAGTAATGCGTTGTATTGTAACGCCATCATATTCTAATGTTTCAATACTCTTATTTGAAACTGAATCAAGCTGAAAAATAAGTGAATCTTGTCTGGTTACTACTGTGTAATCCCAAACGCTATCGTTGCGTTTTGTTAGGCT
Source organism: uncultured Flavobacteriaceae bacterium (assembly GCA_963799365.1). GTDB lineage: Bacteria > Bacteroidota > Bacteroidia > Flavobacteriales > Flavobacteriaceae > Marinirhabdus. The sequence continues at coordinate 657,357 of CAWCWV010000017.1, read as the reverse complement.
TAAAACACTTTCGTTTTTAGGCTTCAGATAGGAGAGAAGGCTCCCTTTTTTTGTTAGTATTTTGTAAAGTGAAGCATTCTCAAACGCCGAAAGTAATTCGTTGTTTGTTATTTCGTTTCGCAAAACGTCTAAATTAGAAACTTTTAAAACCCAAGTGGCATCTTGCGGCACATAAGCCAAAAGTTCCTTGGATGAAGTTCGCTCTTGGTCACATCCTATAAAAATAGTGAGACAGAGAAGTGCTAAGCATATTTTAGTGTAGAAAGCCATTACCACAAAAATAGTGAGGATTACAAGGCTTTTACAGCAGAACTAAAAAGGTTATTGACGTGTTTTCAACAGTTTTTAAATTCGAAATCACATCAAATTTAAACCTTATAAATCCAAAACCAACTGCTCTGGCAACAATCTGAAACTCATTCTGTGATACGGTGTAGGGCCAAATTGTCTAATGGCCTCTCTATGTAACTTTGTGGGATACCCTTTATTTTGTTGCCAGCCATAGGCAGGAAATTTTTCAGCAATTGTTTTCATAAAAGTATCCCGCTCGGTTTTTGCGAGGATGGACGCAGCGGCAATGTGTAAAAATTTACTATCGCCTTTCACTACTGTTTCAAAGGGTATATCAGCAAACGGTTTAAACCGATTGCCATCTACGGCAATAAATTGGGGTTTTGTGGAGAGTTTTTCAATACTGCGCTGCATTCCTAAAATGGAAGCGTTCAGTATATTAATGCTATCAATTTCAGCCATCATTACGTGGGTAAAGGCGTAGCTAATGGCTTCGGCTTCGATAATATTTTTAAGTTCCAAACGTTTTTTTTCTGAAAGTTGCTTGCTATCGGTTAACCAAGGATGGCTAAAATCATCAGGTAAAATTACCGCAGCTGCTGTCACAGGTCCCGCCAAACAACCACGCCCGGCTTCGTCTGTGCCACATTCTATTAAATCATGATGTATTTTTAACTGAAGCATAACAAATAAGTGGTAAAGATAGTTAATAGGTGGTAGGTTCAAAATTCTGAATTCTGAATTCTGAATTCTGAATTGAAGTCTTACCTTTACCGCTTATTAAAAATGTGCATGAAAAACTTTTTGCTTTTTGTTTTGTGTTTTTTTGTAACCGCATTATCGTGGGCGCAAGATGAAAATGCCACTCTTCTAAAAAAGGATAAAAAGGAAAAACCACCCATAACGCGCTATAAAATTATTTTCCACGAGCGAGACACAACATATCTTGACACTACCCTAAGCATTCAAAAAGAGTACAAATACAATTACTTGAGAAGAGATAATTTTGAATTGTTACCCTTTGCAAACGTAGGACAAACCTACAATACCCTAGCGTATGATTTCAGCAGGAAAAACTTTAAACCACTTTTTGTAGCGCAGGGACATCACTTTAATTACGAGCAGATTGAAGATATTTCCTATTACCACGTGCCCACGCCCTTAACAGAGCTCTATTTTAAAACTGCTTTTGAACAAGGCCAGCAACTAGATGCATTTTTCACAGTTAATACCAGCGAACAATTCAACTTTAGTATTTCATACAAAGGAGTCCGTTCCTTAGGGCAATACCAGCAGGCATTGACCAGTACCGGGAATTTCAGATTTACCACAAACTACCATACCAAAAATAACCGATATAAAATACGTGCACATATTGTAGCGCAAGATATTTTAAATGAAGAAAATGGCGGACTACGACCCACTTCCATTCCTTTATTTGTAAATGATGTTGGTAATTTTGATGACCGGGCCAGACTTGACGTCAATTTTGAAAATGCTGAAAATAAACTGGAAGGACTTCGGTTTTATGGAGACCACGAATATGAACTCATACGCCAACGGGACAGTTTAAGTTATAACGTCATTTCTATTGGAAACCAGATAAGTTACGAAGACAAATTTTATGAGTTCCGCCAGGTAGCCCCTTTTGATGGTTTAGGGGAGAGCTATGAAGCAGCAAACCTCCGGAAAGAAACTACGCTGGAAGATTTCAATGCACAGGTTTTTGCAAGGATGGATAATTCACTTTTAGGAAAAATAGGCGCTTATGTTGCCTATACCAATTATAATTATGGGTATAACTCTGTGCTTATTTTAGACGAAGGACGCATCCCAAACAGACTGCAAGGTGACATCATAACCGCAGGTGCCAACTACAAAAAACAGTACAAAGGGTTTGCACTAGAAGGGGAGGGTTTTATAAACGTAGCGGGCGATTTTGATGCTAACTATTTGAAGGGTGAGGCATCTTTTAGCTTTAATGAAAACAATAGGGTGAAGGCTTCGGCAAGTATTCATTCCTCGGCTCCTAATTTTAATTTCCTGTTATACCAAAGTGATTATGTGAATTATAATTGGCAAACCAGTTTTAACAATGTAAAAACACAAGAACTTCAGGTGGAGCTGAAATCTAAAAGATTGTTGGATGCTTCGGTAACCTACACAGGAATCGATGATTTTACATATTTCGCCATACAACCCAACGATTCTACGCCCACACCACAACAATTCAACGAGCGGGTAGATTATGTCAAGGTAAAAGCCGAAAAGGAATTTCGGTATAAAAAGTTTGCTTTGATGAATACAGTTGTATTTCAGCAAGCGCTAACAGGAGGTGAAGTACTTAACATTCCGGAAATCATCACAAGACAAAGTGTGTACTACCAGGACGAATGGTTTCAAAAAGCGGCCTTTATTCAAACAGGCATCACATTTAAATATTTTACTGAATATAATATGAACGCCTACGATCCTGTTTTAGCTGAATTCTACGTTCAAAACGATCAAAAATTAGGTGGTTTCCCTTTGGTAGATATTTTCTTTAATGCTAAAGTTCGCCAAACTAGAATCTTCTTTAAGTTTGAACATGTAAATCAGTTGTTCAACAGTACCAACACTCACTTTTCAGCACCTACGTATCCTTATCGCGATGCGGTGATTCGGTTTGGATTGGTTTGGGATTTCTTTTTATAGCTTCGATACAATTATTTGTTTTGCTTTTGGGCAAAACAAATAATCACTCAGCTACCTTAGCTGGTTAGTTTGAATTCTATGCTTTGCAGCCTACTCTAACAAAAAAACCCGGCCGATTGACCAGGTTTTATAACGTTACATTTTATTAGGAATAAATTAATTCCCTGCCATTCCCATTTTATCAATACCTTGTGGTTTGTAGGGTGTCGTAATAAAAGAAAGTTCTGTCCAAGCTGTGCCCTCTAGACCTTCTAAAATTATGCGGTCGCCATTTTTTTGAACGGTAAAAAGAAAACTGGAAAGATTAGCATCTTTGTTTTCATTGATGTTTTTTAAATTTGCCATACCATATTCATCAATGGCTTGCGAAACATTTTCATTAGCTGGCGTATAGCTTAGCGTTTTCCAGGCACAGCCCTCTGTACAGGTTAAGGTTACTTTATTATTCGCTTCAGTTTGAGCTGTTACAAAAAATTCTGAAGACTCTTTGGCAATATTTTTTTTTGACGAACAAGCGACAAAAACAATTAGGGTTGCCATAAAGAAAAGTCCGATGGTTATTTTTGAATAATGTATTTTCATAGGTTTTGGTTTTTTTCGATTTCATAAAAATATGAAATTTTACTTAACTATAAAATAAGTTTTTTGTTTATAGTCTCATAGTCAGGTATTTAAATATGGTTTTAAGTATTTGAAAATCGAATATTTACTTATTGAAAACCGGCTGAAACATTCTCGGTTCTTTGGTTACCAAACCTTTTCTTTGCTGAAAATATATAATAGAACCTACAATCGGGAAGAAAAGAACAACCAAAAGCCACATCGTTTTTATTTTGTTTTCCTTAAATCTTGATTTTGAAACATCCAGTAGTGCCCAAAACGAAAATGCCATAGAAAGCACTACTAATCCGATGTATAAATATAAGTACATACTAATAAAGTTTTAAGTTAGATAAATTTGCTACTACACATCGAATTTACATTTATAAATGATTGCTTGCTATAAAGTCTTGTTAAATAATTAAGTTGCGAGAGGGATAGCAGCGGTTACCCCGCATCACGCAATAAGCGGGAGCGGAGTATTAGCGAATAGCCTGACCCTCTGGATCCGCCACGGGCGGAGACAGCGGGTATCGCCCAAAAACAAAAAACCCGACCAAATAGCCAGGTTTATATAATATGTAGTCTGAGCGGAGTCGAAGACTAGTCCCGCAACAGCCCTCTTGAAATGACCATCTTCTGTATTTCACTGGTTCCTTCGTAAATCTGTGTGATTTTTGCATCGCGCATCATACGTTCCACGTGGTATTCTTTTACAAATCCGTTTCCACCGTGTACTTGCACAGCTTCTACTGAAACATCCATCGCCACTTGGCTGGCATATAATTTTGCCATGGCGCCGCTCATATCGTAATTATTGCCTTGGTCTTTATCCCAGGCAGCTTTCATTACGAGCAAACGGGCAGCTTCAATACTGGTATGCATATCGGCCAATTTGAATGCAATGGCTTGGTGGTTGCAAATTTCGGTGCCAAAGGTTTTTCTCACTTTTGAATATTCTCTGGCCAGATCATACGCTCCAGCGGCAATTCCCAAAGCTTGTGCGGCTATACCAATACGGCCACCACTTAATGTTTTCATGGCAAATTTAAAGCCGAAGCCATCTTCCCCAATTCTATTTTCTTTAGGAACTTTTACATCATTAAAGTTAAGGGTGTGGGTGTCACTACCTCTAATTCCTAGCTTATCTTCTTTAGGACCTACTTCAAAACCTTCCCACGTTTTTTCAACTATAAAAGCGTTGATGCCGTGGTGCTTTTTCTCTTTGTCGGTTTGTGCGATCACCAAGTAGAAATCTGCAGTACCCCCATTGGTAATCCAGTTTTTGGTACCATTTAAAAGGTAATGATCTCCTTTATCAATAGCTGTTGTTCTTTGCGAAGTGGCATCACTTCCTGCTTCAGGTTCACTCAAACAAAAGGCGCCAATAGATTGACCCGTCGCTAATTTGGTGAGGTATTTTTGTTTTTGTTCTTCGGTGCCGTAGGCTTCTATACCATAACAAACCAAAGAGTTGTTTACCGAAACAATTACAGAAGCCGAAGCGTCTACCTTGCTCAATTCTTCCATCGCCAATACATAGCTTACCGTATCCATACCGCCACCGCCGTATTTAGGGTCTACCATCATTCCCATGAACCCAAGTTCTCCCATTTTTTTCACCTGTTCGGTTGGGAATTCTTGTTTGTTATCACGTTCTATTACCCCTGGCAATAATTCGGTTTTAGCGAAATCGCGGGCTGCGTCGCGTATCATTATATGTTCTTCAGAAAGAGAAAAATCCATAGCTGTATTTTATTGATAATTTAAAAAAGACGGCATTTCATTACATACGTTTCAGAAATGCTGTGCAAAGATACCGTATTAATGGCAAATCTCAAATCACTAGTGTCAAATTCCAAAACATAAATTTGTAAAAATGACTCTCAGTTTGAATGGCGTTAAAAGCTGTTTTTAATTATTTTAGCGTTATGTATAAAAATAGCTACAAAGTTTTAGGAATAATGAGTGGAACATCATTGGATGGAATTGATCTAGCTGAGCTTGTTTTCCAAATTTCTGCAGCAGGAAATTGGACTTTCAAAATAGGGAGGGCTGAAACGATTCCCTATCCTTCAACTTGGGTAGCAATTTTGAAGGAAGCTGTTAATTTTTCCGAAGGAAGATTACAAACACTAAATAAAGACTACACCCATTATTTGGCTGAAGTAATTTCAGAATTCAGTACCAGACATTCCATAAAAAATTTAGATTCCCTTTGCAGCCACGGTCACACTATTTTACACCAACCAGAGAAAGGAATCACCTTGCAAATTGGAAATCTGCCTGTACTTGCTGAAATTTTACAACAAACCGTAGTCTGCGATTTTAGGGTGCAGGATGTTTTGTTGGGCGGTCAAGGAGCACCTTTGGTTCCTGTTGGCGATCGATTGCTTTTTCCGGAATATGAGTACTGTTTAAACTTGGGTGGCTTCGCAAATTCCTCTTTTGAAAGGGACAAAAAACGGATTGCGTACGATATCTGCCCCGTTAATATTGTGCTAAATGAACTAGCAGAACAATTAGGAAAACACTACGACGATGGTGGGAACATTGCCAGAAATGGAACAGTCGATATAAATTTACTGGATGTTTTAAATACACTTCAGTTTTACAATATGGAACCCCCTAAATCGTTGGGATTGGAATGGGTGAAGCAGTTTATTTTTCCAATTATTAAAAAAACTAAAATTTCTACAGAAGATGCCATCGCTACATACACCGAGCACGTTGCTATGCAATTAGCCAGACAGTTTGAGGAGGGTAGTTCGGTGCTTATTACTGGAGGAGGAGCGTATAATTCGTACCTTTTAGAACGCTTGAAATATCATAAAAATATTTCGGTAGTACTTCCGGATGCTAAACTCTTGGAGTATAAAGAAGCATTGATCTTTGGGTTGTTGGGAGTACTTAGGCTACGAAATGAAGTAAATTGTTTGGCAAGCGTTACCGGAGCCGAGCGTGATCATAGCAGCGGAATTATTTTTCAGAAATAAGTCTGTGCTTCGTACCTTTGTGGCGCTATGAAAAAAGAATCTAAAAAACCAGATCAGGTCGTTTTTAACGAAGCATCTGGGCGTTACGATGCGGCACTCAAGCCGTATTCTACCAATTTAGGCGCTCCTGCCATTAAAATTGACGACATCACTACCTGGAAAAACAACAACGTTCATAAAGTAAATCATCATTTTAAAGCAAAGTTTGAAACCTTGAAAAAGGAATACCAAACAATGATAGATACCTTTGAGTATAACAATTTAATTTACACGGCCAAGTTTAGTTTCGAGCCAATTATTGGTCAATTGTACCATTTGTACAGAGATAAAAAAGGCGAGCCGTTCTTGTCTATTATTTCTCCCTCGGAATGTTCCTGGGACTTTGTCGATAGTTTTACATTAACCACGGATAAATTATGGGAACGAATTGAAGACACACCACAAAAAGATTAGTTTTTGATCTCTTTCAAATGTTCATTAGATCCTGTCATTTGCCAGTGTCCCAGTGAAATTGGAATATTGCCAATGCTGTTTAATGTGTCAAAAAATTCCTTCAGTTTAAAAGGTTCGTTTTGTGCTTCTTTCATTTTGGCATAATCTGCCAGTGCATTTTCCAATAAATATTTTCCTGTAATGTAGCTCGTGCCATATCCTGGTTGGCGCAAATAAAGATGTTGTTCAAATATTAATAAGTCTTTTTCGGTTTTCATCCAACCTCTTGGAGTGTATTCGCTATGGATACCGCCAGCTTCTTCCATGGTCATTTCATTGGCGTGGGCATACAGAGAACCGAGTCCTCTGGCAGCACGTTGGGCTATCATAATATATACAATTTCCTTGGTGCGTGGGCTATCGTCATACAGTCCAGCTTGCATAAATATTTCTTCTACGGCTGTAGCGGTTCCTTCATTGCGGGAGTCGAATATATTATAAAGTAGGGCGCCTTTTCTAATTTCACTTGGATTGGGTTCGTTGTCCATACGTGCCAATTCAAACCAATGGTAGAAATGAGAATACAAGGGTCTTGGGTCGTAATGTTCACCTATGGTAAAAAAGTTACGCTTTTCTTCGGGAATGTATGCGCCCAGATGTTCTCTTAAAGCAGGCTCAAAATAGGGTTTTACAGTCAAGATTTCTTGCGTATCCAAAAATGTCATTAAACTTTTAGCAGCTGCTTCGGCCATTTTTGAATAGGCTTCCGGGGAGTCTGCTGCCTTTAATTGTGGTAGGTTTCTATTACGGTGTTCTTCCAGTTTAAGCGAAGCCCAAGCTCTTGCCAATTCGCGTTTTAAAATCATTTCTTCGTCTTCCCAAGTAAGCGGAACCAAATGTACGTTTTGCAAATACCAGGTATAATTTTCTTTCCCAATGCCGGAAGGCCCTGTTTTGGTTTTTGCTTCTGTTTTAAGCCAGGACACAAGATTATCTGTCGCTATGAATGCTTCATTTACAGCTAACAAAAGTTTTTTGTCGGTTTTTATTTCAGCTTTAGTTGCCAGATTTTTAAGTAGGTTGCTTTGTGCTTCAATATCTCTAATGCCTGTAATAAATAAATCTTTTGCGTTTCCAGTGAGATTATTTTTTGCTTGTTCGTTTAAGGGCTTAATTACACTTAAATCATTTAAAAAGCGTTCTTTTTCAGTTTTAGAAAGTGGAAAGGAATACGTCCACAATTCCAAAACGGCGTGATGTGTGGGACCTTCGTGTGCAGGTACATCACTTTTATAGGACCAAACGGTTTTATAAAATGCAGGATCGCGTTCCCAGGGTCTTAAGATTCTATGGTTAAAATCGTAGCCGTTCATTTCGGCCCACACAACCATCCAGTCTACCTGGTTGGGAATGGACCAATTGGAGGTGTCGATCGCTTTTAGACGGTTTTGTAAGGTTTCAAATTGAGGTTTTCGTTTTTCAAAAGTTTCCGAAGTATAATCTGGAGCGCCCTTTAATTTTGGGGGATTCTCAAAAGTGCGCCATTCTTGAAATAATGAGACAAGGTTTTCGTATCCAGCACTTTTTTTTGAAGTGTTTTGGGCGTTGCTATTTACAGCTAGCATAAATAGGAAGAACAGAAGGAATATTTTTTTCATAGTTTTTAATAATCTTTAAAATTACAAAAAAAGGAGGGGATATAGGTTTTTGAAAATAAACTAAAATTAACAAGATGCCTATTTCAAAATAGTATATTTGTAATCCTTACTTCAAAAATACCAATCGAAGTTATTTTTATGAAAGAACTACTCAAAAAATACGAAGAAAAAGAACCCGAAATTGTATTTCACTGGAACGATCCAGAAACTGAAGCCGAGGGCTGGACAGTCATTAACTCCCTTCGTGGAGGTGCTGCCGGTGGTGGAACACGCATGCGTCCAGGCTTGAATGAAAACGAAGTACTTTCCCTGGCAAAAACCATGGAAGTGAAGTTTACAGTTTCAGGACCTGCTATAGGTGGTGCAAAATCTGGTATCAATTTCGACCCTAGCGACCCTCGTAAAAAGGGCGTTTTAGAACGTTGGTATAAAGCCGTTTCCCCTTTACTGAAATCGTATTACGGAACAGGAGGAGATTTAAATGTAGATGAAATTCATGAAGTAATTCCAATTACAGAACAGAGCGGGGTATGGCATCCTCAAGAGGGCGTTTTTAACGGTCATTTTACACCAACCGAAGCTGATAAAATTAACCGGATTGGGCAGTTACGCCAGGGAGTTATAAAAGTGTTGGAAAACACAAGCTACTCTCCAGATGTTTCAAGAAAATATACCGTGGCAGATATGATCACGGGTTACGGAGTTGCAGAGGCCGTACGCCATTATTACGATATTTATGGAGGTTCGGTTACAGGAAAACGAGCCATTGTGCAGGGTTTTGGAAATGTAGGCGCTGCAGCTGCCTATTATTTGGCCGAAATGGGAGCCAAGATTGTAGGGATCATTGACCGTGCAGGTGGTATCATAAACAAGGATGGTTTTAGCACAGAAGAAGTTACCCAGTTATTCCTTCAAAAAGACGGAAATAAGCTGGTAGCAGATAATATGCTCTCTTTTGAAGAAATAAATAAGCAGGTCTGGACCTTGGAGTGTGAGGTATTTGCGCCCTGTGCCGCTTCGCGATTAATTACCAAAGAACAAATAGCTTCTATGATAGATACAGGTCTGGAAGTAATAAGTTGTGGTGCGAATGTACCGTTTGCCGATAAAGAAATATTCTTCGGTCCCATTATGGAATATACCGATGAGCGTGTAAGTTTGATACCAGATTTTATTTCGAATTGTGGTATGGCACGTGTATTTGCTTATTTTATGGAGCGCAAAGTACAAATGACGGATGAAGCAATTTTTAACGATACTTCTATCACTATTAAAAATGCTATTCAAAATACATTCGATAACAACAGTACAAAAACAAATATTAGCAAAACAGCTTTTGAAATAGCATTGAAACAGCTACTTTAGTGAGCCATAATATTCAAGAATAACAATAGATAATATGTGCCACTAGGCAATTAATAAATAATAGTTTTATGGAGTCAATCATCATTCTCATTTTTGTAATCGGTTATCTTTCTATTACCCTCGAACATCCTTTAAAATTAGACAAAACAGTACCTGCACTTATTATGGCAGCTTTAATTTGGGCGGTTTTGGCCATAGGTTTTCACTCGGGATGGTTCGATGTTATTGATACATATGAAAATGCCTTCAACTTTTCGTCTGGAGGTTTAGAGGCAGAACATGGTTTTGAAAATACACTACTCCATCACTTAGGTAAAACAGCAGAAATCCTCATATTCCTAATAGGAGCGATGACCATTGTTGAAATTATTGACCTACATCGTGGTTTTGAAGTGCTTAAAAGTGCCGTAAAGACTAAAAGTAAAAGAAAACTACTGTGGATTATTGGAATCCTTGCTTTTGTACTCTCTGCTATCATAGATAACCTAACGGCAACAATTGTTTTAATTACCTTATTACGTAAGCTAATCCCTAATAGAGAAACCCGATTGTGGTATGCTGCTATGGTGGTGATTGCTGCAAATGCTGGTGGTGCGTGGTCACCAATTGGAGATGTAACAACTACTATGTTATGGATCGCTAAAAAAGTTACGGCGGGTGGACTGATAGAATTTGTAATTATACCTTCTGTAGTTTGTTTTGTCCTTCCGTTCTTAATCGCAAGCTATATGAAGCCATTCCGAGGGATGATTCAGACTGAAGAACTGGAAGAAGATAAAATTTCAGAACGTTTGCTTAGTAGTAAAACGATGTTGTTTTTAGGATTGGGAATGATAGTGTCAGTTCCAATCTTTAAGACTATAACTCATCTTCCTCCCTATATTGGAATGATGTTCGCCTTGGGGATTGTTTGGTTGGTTTCAGAATATATTCATCCAGAAGAAGATTTCAGCAAAGAGAGGAAACACCTATACTCTGCACATAAAGCATTATCCAGAATTGAAATTTCAAGCATTCTTTTCTTCCTCGGGATCTTAATGGCTGTGGCTGGACTGGAAAGTCTGGTCTATGGTGTTTCTGCAGAAGGTGATCCTGTAGGAACCCTACGTTATCTAGCCGAAGTATTGCAACAGGCTATTCCTAATCAGGATGTAGTGGTTATCTTGCTCGGTATCTTCTCTGCTATTATTGACAACGTGCCATTGGTAGCTGCTTCCATAGGAATGTACGAAAGCCCAACAGATTCTGTATTGTGGCACTTTATTGCTTACTCTGCTGGAACAGGTGGTAGTATGCTTATTATTGGCTCTGCCGCAGGAGTAGCCGCTATGGGAATGGAAAAAATAGATTTCATCTGGTACCTAAAGAAAATTGCGTGGCTGGCCTTTGTAGGCTTTATTGCTGGAGCTGGTGTTTTCTTACTGATTGAAAGAGTGATCTTTGCACACCATTAAAAAATATATAAAACTATTCTTATAAGTGTTTTCACTCGTGAGAATAGTTTTTTACTTCCAAATTGTTGTGAAACAAATTTGTGTTTAAACAATTTCACCCACCAAATCTCGTTACCTATAAAACTTAACTTTTGCCTATGCTTTCACTTTTTTTACAAGATGGTGTGCAAGACGCTGCAGACCTAGAAACCCATTGTTGAGGAAAAAACACTTTCTGTTTTAGAATTAGTTATGGATGGAGGCCTTGGGGGCCAGATCATTATTGGGATTCTTTTTATTTTACTGTTTGTTGCGGTCTATATATATTTTGAACGCTTATTCGCTATTAAAGCGGCAACCGCTGTAGATGGCAACTTTATGCATCAAATTAAAGACAACGTGGCTAGTGGAAATATACAAGCTGCAAAAGTGCTTTGTGCACAACAAAACACCCCTGTTTCAAGACTCACCGAAAAAGGAATCAGCCGTATTGGGAGTCCCTTAGAAGACATCAACACGGCTATTGAAAATGCAGGTCGTCTGGAAGTATATAAACTCGAAAAAAATGTAAGTATTCTGGCCACTATTGCTGGTGCTGCACCTATGATTGGTTTCTTAGGAACAGTAATCGGGATGGTATTGGCGTTTCATCAATTGGCTACCAGTAGCGGTCAAGCCGAAATGGGCGCACTGGCCGAAGGTATTTACACCGCAATGACAACTACCGTAGCGGGACTTATAGTAGGAATTATTGCTTATATGGGGTATAACCATATTGTGGTGCGTACGGATAAAGTAGTACACCAGATGGAAGCCACTGCTGTAGATTTCTTAGACCTTCTAAACGAGCCAGCTTAAATATCAGGATATGAACTTACGCGGAAGAAATAAAGTAAGCCCAGAATTCAGTATGAGTTCTATGACGGATATTGTATTCCTGCTGTTGGTGTTTTTCCTGTTAACGTCCCCAGCAATCACACCAGATGCTCTGGACTTAATTCTTCCAAAAGCGAAGGGAAAATCTACCAATCAGCAAAAAGCATCAGTAAGCATTACAAAAGATGGCGCCTATTATGTAAACAAAGAGCGTGTTAGCGAATATGAGATAGAAAAGCAACTGCAAACTATTTTTGCAGGGCAGGAAGAGCCAACACTCATTTTAAGAGCAGAAGAAGGTGTGCCTATCGAAGATGCCGTTTTTGTAATGGACATCGCCAATAAAAACAACTTTAAAGTCGTTTTAGCAGTGCGGCCTAATTAATTGTTTGGGCGTGACTCGCCGCGGCGAGTCGGGCTTTCATCGCTACACGGTAGCGTATTCAATCCCTCACGCAAAGAGAAACCGGTAGCTTCGATACAATTTTATAAAACGCTATGGCGTTTTATAAAATCACTCAGTAACCTTAGATTGTAAAATTTTAAATAATTATGAGGAGATTTGTGTATTAGATAATCATCAAATTACTCCGAAGATTTTGAATTAGTAATTGAACTTCCAAATCAAAGGTGACTGAGTGATTTGAAGTAACAAATGGAAAATGAGATTAAAATAATAGTAACCTTCAAATTGTACCGAAGTCAATGAGCATCCTGGACACCAAACATAAAAAAAAGAGTATGACCATCACGGTAATTTTACACGTGTTGCTGCTCATTGTATTGTTTTATGTAGGGATGACTTATTTGGATCCGCCACCGGAAGAAGGGATTGCAGTAAATTTTGGAACAACGGAAACAGGGAGCGGGAATATTCAACCTACCCAGCCTATTAAATCGGCTCCACAGGAAACCACCCCACCACCCGCCTCACAACCTAAAACTGAGATTAAAGAAGAGGTAGTCACCCAAGACAACGAAGAAGCGCCGGTTATAAAAAAAGAAGAAAAGAAAAAAATACAAACTGAAACACCTAAAGAGGTAACACCTAAAAAAGAAACCCCAAAACCTGTAGAAAAAACCCCGGATAAAACCACCAAGAACGCCCTGGAAAGTCTCATTAACGGCCCAAAGAGTGATGGAACTGCAAAAGGAAGTGAAGGAGATGATACAACTGGAGGAGGCGACAAAGGGGATCCTAACGGAGATCCAAATGCCAAAAGTTATTATGGAACTGGGAAAGGATTGGATGGGGATGGGAATTATTTGCTTGGAGGGAGAAAACCTTTAAACAAACCCAGAAATCCACAAGAGTGCGATTATCAAGGTAAAGTAGTTGTAAGTATAGAAGTAGATAGGAACGGTAAAGTTATTAATGCTCAGCCAGGGGTCCGTGGCACTACAAATAAAATTAAATGTTTGCTAGACAAAGCAAAAGAAAATGCACTAGCAACTAAGTTCAATCCAGATAATAAGGCACCCGCTAAGCAAATCGGTAAGATTGTCTACAATTTTACATTGTCACAATAAATTTAAATTAAAGTAGTATTTTGGGTTCTTATTAAACCTAATTTGAAACCAAACTATATAAAATATATAACACTAGCTATAGGTGCAATTTCTGTACTAGTTTCTATTTTTTTTGGGAACGAAAAGACCCAATTCATTAAGCCATTCTTTCATATAGGACTCTTTCTTTTCTATATTACTGCCACCAAAAGAACTAATTTTTTGTTATTGCTTTTTTTAAGCTTCGGAATGGCAGCTGAATTTTTAACTGCCCGTGATTTTGATGGTAATTATTGGTACATCAACATATTATTTGCTTGTTATTTTGGTATCGGTGTCTATTTTATTTCACCTTTATTCAAAACTACGCGCTTAAGGATACTTGGTAAGGATGCAATAATAGCTGTAATTACTACAGCCTTGCTTCTTTATATTGTGTACGGCTTGGTATATTATTCCATACACGAATTTAAAGGATATGTTCCTGCCGTATTAGGAGGTGTTTCTTTTGTGGCTTTTGCTGGCAGCTGCTTTTATACAACCATATTTCATCAACACCCTAAGAAAATTTATTTGTTTGTAGTAGGGGTGTGTTATTTTGTTGTTTGCATTGGGTATTTAGTGTACCAATTGTTATTGCCATTTAACTGGCTCATGGGGGCTGTAAATACTGCCGAAATCATCGCACAATTCACATTTATAGTTTTTCTTATTCATAGGAAAGAGATGCTCAAGGAAACAAACTGGTATATTTAGGGATTGTAACCTCTAATATCTAAAGCAAAATTGGTTCTTAATTTAAGTATCTTTAGGGTCTAATTTAGTTTGCTATGAAACTTGGTACTTATCTGCTCTTAGGAATTGTAACCCTCTTTATTTCCTGTAATTCTACGACCAAAGAATCCTCAAAAAAAACAACTGTTCCAACCTCAGAAAAAATTCCGGCAGACTTTATGTTTCTGCAACGTGCCTATCCAAACGGTGAAATAAAAGCGGAAGCTTATCGGGAAGCCATTCAGTGGAAAAAAGAACAACAAACCAACCTGCGTAATCATTTAAATGTTTGGGAATTTGCAGGACCTTTAAATATTGGTGGACGCATTACAGATATCGAAATTCCTGCGGACAATGCCAATACCTATTATGTAGGTGCGGCTTCTGGAGGTATCTTTAAAACAACCGACGGTGGCGCGACCTGGCAACCTATTTTTGATGACATGGACATGTTGTCTATTGGCGATATGGAAATTTCAAAAAACAATACAGATATTATCTGGGTTGGAACAGGCGAACCAAATGCTGGTGGTGGTTCATTAGTATACGACGGTGATGGAATCTATACATCTGAAGACGCTGGCGCGTCTTGGCAATCCAAAGGACTTCCCAATATTGGAAGTGTTGGTAAGGTTTTAATAGACCCAAACAACGATGCTACTATTTTAGTTGCTGCTATGGGGCCTCTTTTCAGAAATGACGATAATCGCGGGGTTTATAGAACGCAAGATGGAGGCGATACCTGGGAACAAGTGTTGTTTGTGAGCGACGTTACTGGAGCTATAGATATGGCAATTCATCCAACCAATGGCGATATAATATATGCAGCTATGTGGGAACGTATGCGTAGGCCGGAAGCTACAGTTTTCGGAGGCGCAACTTCTGGTTTATATCGAACTACAAATGGGGGAGATACCTGGACTGAAATGACCAATGGGCTGCCATCTGTAGCCAGCGAAAAGGGGCGTATTAGTATCGATATTTCTCAATCTAATCCTAATGTGCTCTACACACGTTACGCAAATGCGGCAGGAAGTATTCAGGGAGTGTATCGCTCTCAGGACGGCGGTGATAGCTGGCAGGAACAAAATGCTACGCAGCTTACAAATGTTGGCTTTCACTGGTGGTTTAGAGGAATTTTTGTGGATCCTGCAGATGAAAACACTATTTATAATGTAGACTTTGAGGTGCAGAAATCAACCGATGGTGGCGCCAACTGGGCTACCGCATTTCCAAATGTACATGTAGACCAACACGCTATGGCTTTTAATGCCTCAGCAAGTGGTGAAGTCCTGCTTGGAAATGATGGCGGATTATACTACAGCAACGATGATGGAGCTTCTTCAACCAAAGATATTACCTTGCCAATTACTCAGTTGTACAGGTTGTATGTAGATCCACAAGATGAAAACAAAGTCTATGCTGGCGCACAAGATAATAGTACGATGCGAACTACTACGGGAGGTCTAAGTAATTGGAATATTATTAATGGAGGGGATGGCTTTCAGCCTTTAGTAGATGCTACAAATACCAATGTGATTTACGCTTTGTCCCAACGAGGAAATTTTGTGAAATCTACCAACAATGCAGCTTCTTTCTCAGTAGCTACCAGTGGTATTGCAGGCGCTGATAGAAAAAACTGGGATACGCCCGTAACTTTCGATCCAAATAATTCACAAACACTGTACTATGGTGCAAACAGGTTGTATAAAACTACGAATGCTGCCGAAAATTGGACAGCCATAAGTCCCGATTTAACCAACGGTTCTGGCGGCGGAAACAATGTGTATGGAACTATTACTACTATAGATGTTTCTCCATTGGATAGCGATGTGATGTATGTAGGAACAGACGATGGAAATGTTTGGGTGACCCAAAATGGCGGAATAGACTGGACCAATATTTCAGTAGGAATCCCTAACCGTTGGATTACAAAAGTTTTGGCAGATCGTGACAACGTAAATAGGGTTTATGTAACTTTATCTGGCTACAGGTATGGAGAAGACGACGGAAATATTTATGGAAGCAATAACCAAGGACAGTCGTGGGGAGCTATTGGAGAGTCCTTGCCAGATATTCCGGTGAATGATATCGTAAAAGATGCCAACGGAAAATTTTACGTAGCCACAGATATAGGTGTTTTTGGAGCAGGAACGGGCGATTATAATTGGGAAATTATAGCTGGTAATTTGCCTTCAGTAATAATTACAGATCTGCATATTCACGAGCCAAGTGGTGTGTTGTATGCTGCAACCTACGGGCGTTCTATATATAAATTGGACCTCGCTACTGTAATTTTAGGTACTGTTGAAATTTCTGAAAGTAACAAAATTGTAGTAGCCCCAAATCCAGCAACAAATTTCACGACGGTCACCTTAGCTGAAATAGCTGGTAATACTTCAATTACCTTATATGATGCGCTAGGCAGAATAACAGGACAATTCAACTTTAAGAATGAGCGCAAATTGCAAATTCCAATTTCAAATCTGGAATCAGGCACTTACTTCTTAAAGATTAAAACTGAAAACAGTACCCAAACCAAAAAGTTAATCGTTAAATAACTTACCATCAAATATTCTGAAACATTAGACTGGCTCTTTGCACAACTTCCCATGTACCAACGTGTGGGACAGGCTGCTTATAAAGCAAATCTTGATAACACGCATAAGCTTGCGGACTATTTAAAGCATCCTGAGCATTGTTTTAAGAGTGTTCACGTGGCCGGAACTAACGGCAAGGGTTCTACCAGCCATATGTTGGCTTCGGTGTTACAGGAAGCAGGATACAACGTTGGTTTGTATACGTCTCCACATTTAAAAGACTTTAGGGAGCGGATCAAAATTAATGGGGAGTTAATTCCAAAGCGAACGGTTTCGGCGTTTGTTAAAAGGCATAAATCTTTTTTTGAAGCAAATCAATTGTCTTTTTTTGAAATGACTGTTGGCTTGGCTTTCGACTATTTCAGAAGTAAAAAAGTAGACATCGCCATTATTGAAGTTGGGCTTGGTGGAAGATTGGACAGTACCAACATTATCACACCAGAAGTTTCAGTCATTACCAATATTGGGTTGGATCACACTCAGTTTTTAGGAACTACCTTGGCAGAAATTGCTTCTGAAAAAGCAGGAATTATAAAAAAAGAAGTGCCAGTTGTTGTAGGAGAGTATCATCAGGAAACTATCGCAGTTTTCGAGGAAATTGCAAAAGCTAGGAATGCAAAACTTTACAAAGCCTTCCAAAGCAAAGAAACCTTGATGCCTTCAGATTTAAAAGGTGATTATCAAAAAAGTAATATTCGTACGGTGCAAACAGTTGTGAAGTTATTGCAAAAAAGAAATTTCAATCTTGGAATACAGCATCTGGCAAAAGGCTTGCAAAATGTAATTAAGAATACAGGCCTGCAAGGACGTTGGCAAACCCTTCAGGAATCCCCCAAAATTATCTGCGACACCGCACACAACAAAGAAGGATTGGCATATGTTTTAAAACAATTACAAGGGGAGCCTTTTGAAAAATTACATATTGTTTTAGGGTTTGTAAGTGACAAAGCAGTGGAAAAAGTCCTGCCGTTATTTCCTAAAACCGCACGGTATTATTTCTGTAAACCGAATATTGCACGGGGTATGGAAACCATAGAGCTTCTGCGTCAGGCAGAACATTTCGGATTAGAAGGAAAATCATTTTCTAGTGTGCAACACGCATTGCAGGCTGCCAAAAAAAGTGCCCAACCAACCGACCTGATTTTTGTGGGAGGCAGCACATTTGTGGTGGCAGAAGTAGTATAAAATAATTTAATTTCAGTGTATGAAAATTTCAGAAATTGTAACCTTTGTTTGGGAATATTTTCAAATTGCCCTAGGCGTTTTATTGGCAAGTGTCGGGCTCAAAGCATTTTTACTTCCTAATGGATTTTTGGATGGTGGGGTTACAGGTATTGCTTTGTTGGTTAGTACCAGCACTGGTTGGGATATATCTATCCTGCTTTTGGGGATAAGTGTTCCTTTTTTAATTATGGGTTATTTTACCCTTTCCAAAAGAATTGTAGTTAAAAGTACGCTCTCAATTTCACTTTTGGCGCTGTTAATATCACTGGAATCTTTTAATACCATAACCGAAGATAAGTTGCTCATCGCTATTTTTGGAGGCTTATTTTTAGGGTTAGGAATTGGTCTTGCTATTAGAAATGGAGCTGTATTAGACGGATCTGAAATTTTAGGAATTTTTGTGTTCGACCGTATAGGGGTTAGTATCGGTAAAACCATATTATTCTTTAATATTATTCTATTTTCAATTACGGCAATTTTCATTTCTATGGAAATTGCGATGTATTCTATTTTGACGTATTTGGTAACTGCAAAAATCATTGATTTTATTATTGAAGGTTTTGAAGATTTTATTGGATTAATGATTGTTTCCAAACATTCTCAAGCTATTGAGCATGCTATTTTGCACAAAGTAGGAGTAGGAATGACCATCTACAAAGGAGAATCGGGGTATGGTAATACAGGAAAACAAGAAGAGAATCGTATCATACATACCGTTATAAACAGAA
This sequence comes from uncultured Flavobacteriaceae bacterium, assembly GCA_963799365.1. Taxonomy (GTDB): domain Bacteria; phylum Bacteroidota; class Bacteroidia; order Flavobacteriales; family Flavobacteriaceae; genus Marinirhabdus. The sequence goes on along the minus strand of CAWCWV010000017.1, from coordinate 638,177 downwards.
TTGAAATCCGAAAAATTAATAGGGTGATAGATGCTGTAGATCCTGATGCTTTTATCATAGAATTTGACATTAACAACGTGAAAGGCGGTGTGCTGCGAAAATATTTAGACAGAAAAAAATCCAGAGAATTAAACGCATCAGTTTTTGATATAGAGAAATCTCTAAATTGATAGTTTTCTAATTTTGCTTCTCTTTGTAATTTTTTGTTTTCTTCTTATCAGGATTGGTGAAGAGACGTTTTAAGAAGCCGTCGCGTTTGGTTGGCGGGCAGTCTAAGGAAGCAAGAACTGCTTCACTTTGTATGGGAAATTTAGCTTTGGTGATGGTATCAAATCTTTTGTCGCTGTTCATTTTTTGAAGCAATTTTGCAGTAATAGGTAATGCAGCATTGGCTCCTTGTCCCACACGGGTGCTTTTGAAACCAATACGATGGTCGTCGTGACCAACCCAGGTTACTGTAACTAAATTTGGGGTAACACCAACAAACCAAGCATCTTTATTGGATTGCGTAGTACCGGTTTTCCCGGCCAGTTCGTTTCTAAGTCTGTAATTTGCACGGATTCGGTTTGCCGTGCCCTTGTTTACGACATTCTGCATCATAGCAAGTATTTGTTGTCTAGTAGTTTCAGAAAAGGCCTCTTTTGCTGGTTTTTCAGGTTCAAATTCTTCGAGAACTTTTCCTTGCGCATTTTCAATCTTTAGCAAATAATAAGGATTGGAAGCTTTACTTTCATTAATAAAGGCGGTATAGGCTCCAGCCATTTCCATAATACTCAGTTCAGCTGTCCCTAAAGCTAAGGAGGGAACCTCAGGAAGTTTAGAGCTAATGTTTAGTTTTTTCGACAGCGCAACTACTTTTGGAATCCCTGTTTTTTCAATAATTTTTACTGAAACTGTATTAATGGACTGTGTAAGTGCTTCCTTGATGCTGTAATTTATGTATTTCTCATTTTTCTTTCCAGAATTCGAAGGTGTCCAGTTGTCCAGGTTTTCATACGCAACTTCACGTGCCGAAATATAATCACACGGTTGCATGCCGTTTTCCAAAGCTGCTGCATACACGATAGGCTTAAAAGTAGACCCAACTTGTCGTTTGCTCTGAATGTGGTCGTATTTAAAGTTTTCAAAATCTACACCGCCCACCCAGGTTTTTATAGCACCATCTGCTGCAACGGCTAAGGTGCCTGTTGTTAAGGATTTTAAATAAAATTCCAGGCTGTCCATTGTGCTAAAACGAACTTTCCGCTGTTTACCGAAACTTGATACATTCATCTTCCGTTTTATGCGTAAAGAATCCAGAATAACCGCTTCTGTATACCCTTTTTCTTTAAGTTTTATATAGGCATTTGTTGTCTTCAGCTTATTTTTAAAAAGGTCTGTTTTTTGTCCCCACGGTTTTCCACTTCCGTATTCATTTTCAAACTGATTCTGCAGTTTTTGTAAATGCTCTCTCGTAGCAGCTTCGGCATATTCCTGCATTTTTTTATCTATGGTAGTGTAGATCTTTAGGCCGCTGGTATATAAATTAGGCTGTTTCAAAAGATTGGTGTTTTCTTTACACCAAACTAACATACGTTGCCTCAACTTCTCCCGAAAATAGGGTGCCAAACCATTTTGCTCGTCAAACCTAGCAAAATCCGTCACCAAAGGAACTTGTTGAAATTTTAGCAATATTTCTTCATTCAAATAACCATACTTGCGCATTTGTTGTAAAACTACATTACGACGTTTTATACTACGTTCTGGATATCTATAGGGATTATAGTAAGTAGTGGCTTTTAAAGTTCCAATAAGGGTGGCACCTTCTGCAGTGGTTAGCTTTTGGGTGGGTTTATTAAAAAACTTCCGGGATGCACTTTCAATTCCGTTGGTATTTCCGCTAAAGGGGGCAGAGTTTAAGTAGAGTTCAAGAATTTTATCTTTTTCATAGATAGATTCCAGTCTTTTTGCAATGAAAATTTCTTTGCATTTGGCAACCGGCAAGGTGAAGATGCTCAATTCTTTCCGCTTAAAAAGATTTTTAGCCAATTGTTGTGTGAGTGTACTACCGCCACCAGCCGATTTATCCTGCAACAAAATAGATTTTATCGCTACCCGAAACAAACTTCGGGTGTCAATCCCGTTATGGTTAAAAAAGCGGGCGTCTTCGGTAGCGATTACAGCGTCAATAACATGTTGTGGAATACTGTCCAGCGGAATGGGCTGTCTGTTTTCAATATAAAACTTACCAATAAGCTCCTTGTTGATATCATATATTTCGGAAGCCCGGTATTGCGAAAGTTCCTTTAATTCCTTGTTTGAAGGCAATGCACCCCACAGGCCAAAGTAAACAGTGCCCATAAATAGACAAACCAGACCTAAAGCAATACCAAGGCCAATTGCGATTTTTTTTAGTATCTGCTTAAGTTTTTTGTTCAGCTTCATGGACAATTTTGGGTATTGCAAAATAACATATTGAATCGTCGTTTAGCGTGTTTTTAATCCAAATTTTATGAATTTGAAAAATTTCAAATTAATTTGGCTTAATATGTTTGTGGAATGAAAAAAGCGTTTTATATTTGCAACCGCTAACAAAGCAAGGGCGCATAGCTCAGTTGGTTCAGAGCACTTGGTTTACACCCAAGGGGTCGGGGGTTCGAATCCCTCTGCGCCCACATCAATCCAAATCCCGATACATTTAATGTGTCGGGATTTTTGTTTTCTGAAAACCTGAACCACAGGTTCAAATGTTTGATGATAACAAAAATGCTGAGATGCTGCAAGCATCGGGATATTATTTGCAAAAGGGGTTTCGTTTTGGGAACTAAAATCCCTCTGCGCCCACACAAAGGTCTTCAGAAATGAGGACCTTTTTTGGTTTTATAAAGTTTAATTTATAATATTTTTAAAACACGCTCCAAAGCCATTCCTCTAGAGCCTTTTACAAGGATATTACTTTTTGAAATAGGATTGCTTTTCATTTCTTTTTCCAATTTCTCAAAAACATTGTATTTAGAAATATGTGGGGCTTCTGTATTTGTCTTACTGAAATTTTCACCTACCAAATATACCCTTGCGAAATTATTTTTAATGAGGAAGTCTGCTATGAATTGATGCTCTGTTTCAGCTACATTTCCAAGCTCGAACATATCGCCCAGAAATATCACTTTATTTTCTCCTTCGGCTTGTTTAAAATTTTCTAAAGCCGCAAGCATACTTGTTGGGTTTGCATTGTAGGCATCCAGTAAAATGGTATGTCCGTTTTGCTGAATGATTTGTGAGCGGTTGTTCTGAGGTATATAGTTTTCTATCGCTTTTTTGATGTTTTGTGTAGAAACTTTAAAGTATTGTCCAATAGCAATAGCGGCGGCAATATTATTAAAATTATATAACCCAACGAGGTTACTCTTAATTTCTTCATTATTGTAGCGTACTTTCAATTGTGCCGAAGCATCCAAAAGTTTCACATTACAATTTTGGTTGTTATCTCCGAACGTATATTTATTTAGCGGTTTGGAAATTTCAACTTGTTTAGGATCTTCCGTATTTACAAACGCTAGTTTATCATTTTTTTGAAGGGAAACGTAGAGTTCAGATTTTCCCTTAATAACACCTTCTAGGCTTCCGAAACCTTCTAGGTGGGCTTTACCAAAGTTAGTGATATAACCATAGTCGGGTTTCGCAATGAGGCATAATTGTTCTATTTCTTTTATATGATTAGCGCCCATTTCTACAATGCCCAATTCAGTTTCAGCAGTCATAGAAAGCAAAGTAAGCGGTACGCCAATGTGATTGTTGAGGTTGCCTACCGTTGCTGTAGTTGTGTAAGTGGTTTTTAGCACTGCATTTATCAATTCCTTAGTTGTTGTTTTGCCATTACTTCCGGTAAGAGCTATAATTGGAGTGTTAAGATAGTTGCGATGATAGGCGGCTAATTTCTGTAACTGTTGAAGGACGTCTTCACATAAAATAGTTTCTCCCCAGTTTTTATGGATTTGTTCATTATCTATAATCACTTTTAGAGCGCCTTTTCGTAGCGCTTCTTCGGTAAAAGTATTCCCGTCAAAATTATCACCCTTAAGTGCGAAAAAAAGGCAATTCTTGGAGATTTTTCTTGTGTCTGTACAAACGCCATTGCTTTCAAGAAAAAGTTGGTGGAGTGTTTCTATTTTCAATGCTATAAATTTTGAAAGATAAAGGTATAAAAAAACCCTCCATTACATATACTGCAGGAGGGTTTGTAATGATTTTATAAATTTTTAATCTCTTGGGGTCTTTCCTTTTTTAGATTTTGACCCTACACGAGACATAGCGCATCTGAAACCTATGTAGTCTGTTGCCATATCTTGAGGGAAGAAGCGACGTTGTGCTGGGTCTAACCAGTAATCACGGTCTCTCCAAGATCCTCCTTTGTACACACGCACCTCATTATCTATTAGTGTGGTTCTGGTAGCGTTTTTATCATATTGACGATCCATTGTTCCAGTACTATCTGAGGCAACCATATGCTTTGGAGAATTATACATTCGCTCTCCTTCTTTCTCGCCTTCTTCTTCACTATCAAAATCGCTGAAAGAAGAGAAGTAACGCGTAGAACGCTTATCACCATCACGGTAGTCACGGTTGTCACTCTCTGAGAATTGTGTTCTCAAGTACGTTTCGTTTTCATCAACCGGTACTTGTGCAATTTCTCCAGGGAAATTTCTTGCTATAATTTTACCGTTACTTAAGGTGTCGTAAACAATAGAGTCTGCGGTAACTATTTTAACTTTACCGTCCTCGCCAATAGCGTTTTTGGTATATACGTTACCACGATAGTAGTTAAAGTCGTTAAATTCGTCATCAACAATTGGGCGGTATACATCAGCAACCCATTCGGCTACGTTACCAGCCATATCATAAAGACCATAGTCGTTTGGTTCGTAAGATTTTACTTCGGCAGTAATATCTGCTCCATCATCACTCCATCCAGCGATACCACCATAGTCACCGTCACCTTGTTTAAAGTTGGCTAATTGATCACCACGGCTTCTTCTTTTTCCAGAACGGGTGTATTGCCCATCCCAAGGATATTTTTTTCTTCCTCTATAAACGTTGTAATTTCTCAAACTACTCATACCAAGAGCAGCAAATTCCCATTCTGCTTCGGTTGGAAGCCTGTATGCTGGTAATAACAGACCATCTTTACGTTGAACGTATAAATTTGTACTGTCTTTACTTCTCTTTGCTAAACTTTCAGAACGCTTTCCACCTTTTGTAATAGAATCGTTTCCTCCATAAGTTTTGGATGGAGCATTTAGATACGTATCTGTACTAAAAGTTTCACCTGGTTTAACATCGTAGCGACCATTACGAGCCGTAAATCCTTCTTCTTCTAGGATAAGTTCGTTTACACGGTCTGTACGCCAGTTTCCAAACTCTACAGCTTGTAACCAGCTTACACCAACTACAGGATAATCTCCATATGCAGGGTGACGCAAGTAATTGTTTGTCATTACTTCGTTAAATCCTAAACGGTTTCTCCATACCAAAGTATCTGGAACTGCACCGTCATAGATACGTCTAAAATTTTCTTGTTCTGGCGGGAACACACGCTTTAACCAGTCTAAGTATTCGAGATACATTAGGTTGGTAACTTCCGTCTCATCCATATAGAAAGACTGCACGTGTTGTTGATTTGGAGCATTGTTCCAATCGTGCATTGGATCATCTTGTACCCGGCCCATAGTGAATGTTCCACCTTCAACAAAAACAAGTCCAGGACCTGTTTCTTGCTCTTTGGCTTTGGGATTGTACTGAAAACCACCATCTTTGGAATTCATCTTCCAACCGGTAGCTCGGGAGCTGTTTTTATAGTCGCGAGTTTTGTTACAGCTAGTAATGAATGCTGCAACTGCTACTAAAAGTAATGCCTTTAAGGCTAAGTTTTTTATCATGTTCATAGGTTCAGTCATGAATAAATTGGGCTTGCAATATAACAATTAACGACAAAAGCACAATAATATTTTACCATTTATCCGCTGTAAGGGTCCTTTATCGAAATCGACCCACTCTTAACGCAGGATTTTTTTTATTATTATAGCCTAGGTCTATTTCTTTAAAAAACTTTTAAATCGTTACACTAAGTGTATCTTTGGAGCGTTACTAGTTATGATGAAAAAGTTAATACTACTCTCTATTTTATTGGTATTCCCTTTTATTGCTGCCGCGCAGCAAAAGGACGTTGTAGTGCCTTGGAATAAAATAAGTACAGTTTCTGTAAACCCTGAAAGTAAAACAATTGGCATAGCAAAATCAGTAGATGATAACCCTGTTGCTAAAAATTCAGAAAATTTTCCGTTAGGTCTTCAACTCACTGAAAATACGCTTTTGTTCGAGAAACTTTGGCAGGATACCGGATTTGCAGACGCCAATTCGCTTCAAATTTCAAATGTAGTTTACGGTTCTCTTACGCAAGAGGAGCTAAAGCCAATTAATAAGGACTTAGTGCCTACACAATTGAAATCTCAAATAGCTAGCACTATGGGCAGGGATAAAATATTTACAACGGTAAGTGTTTCTCCGGTTGTAAAAACGAATGCAGGCCTTAGAAAAGTGGTTTCGTTTTCATTAAATTATAGATACGGAAACAATAGAAATACTTCTAACCGAATGCCAATCTCAAATTCTGTTTTGGCATCAGGGAATTGGTTTAAATTTAAAATTGAGGAAACTGGTATTCATCGGGTGACAAAAGAATTTTTAAGCAGTATTGGTATGAATACCGATGGGGTAGATCCCAGAAATCTTAAGATTTATGGACATGGAGGGAAACCACTCCCTTTGTACAACGGAATACCTGTTGCTTTTGATTTGCCTGAAAACGCAATACAAGTCCTGGGTGAAGGAGATGGCTCTTTTGATAGTGGAGATGCCATATTATTTTACGGTATAAGCACAAAAGGGTATGATCTTGAAAATGATACCAATATCAATCCATATAGCGATGAGGCATATTATTATGTAACAAGTTCTGGTGGACCTGGGTTACGGGTACAAAATATGGTAGAGCCTACGGGAAATGCAACAACAATTATTAGTAGCTTTAATGATTATAAATATCATGAGCTTGATGAAGAAAGCCCTGTTCGGGTTGGTAGGCGCTGGTATGGAAACAGATTTGATGTAGAAAACGAACAAACGTTCACCTTTAATTTTCCTAATATTATCTCACAGGAACCTATGAATGTAACAGTAAAGGCTGTTTCGGCATCCGAGACTTCTAGCTCCATAGCGCTGTCTGTTAATGGTACAACTTTAAATCCACTAAACTTCTCGCCACCACAAAGCACAAATCTACTAAGTACAGACCAATTTGAAGGCGAAGTAGCTGCTGGAGGGGAAGAAGTAACTGTCGAGTTAATTTATAACAATGGCGGTAACCCCGCAAGTATTGCTTACCTTGATTATATTGGAGTTTCTGCTGTGCGCAGACTTTCAGGAACAGGAGATCAATTACCGTTTCAGTTTAATAATGTAACTACACTTTCAGGAGTGGGGGAATATCAAATTACAAATGCAACAGATTTCACACAGGTTTGGGACGTAACCAATACAGCGAATATTTCTAGCAAGCTAAACGAAAATGGAGGGGCTTCTTTAAGTTTTAAAGCTACTTTAGGGCAACTTAGGAAGTACGTTGCGGTACACGCTACTAGCTTTTTGGAGCCGGTACAGGCGCAAAACCCAGTGGTTGGAAATCAAAATCTAAAGGGAACTATTTTTAATGATGCTTCCGGGAATTTTAAAGACATAGATTATCTGCTAATTTCGCCACCTTTCTTGTTACAACCCGCGTTACGGTTGGCTAGCTATCACAAGGGTAGAGGGCTACATGTAAAAGTTGTTACGACCGATAAAATTTATGAAGAATTCAGTTCCGGGAAACAGGATATAAGTGCTATTAGAAATTTTGTACGCTATATCTATGACAACGCGTCAAGTGCTGACAAAAGAATTAAATATCTTGGTTTTTTTGGAGATACTTCGGTAGACTATAAAAACAGGCTTACAAATAACAATAACAACATACCCTCTTTTCATACACTTTTAAGTACAAATACAGCCACATCTTTTATGAGTGATGACTTTTTCGGGAATGTGGGCTCTAATGAGGGGACTATTGGAGGGGAGAATTTAAATGAGTTTGGAGAGAGATTACCCGATATTGATAAGCTGGATATAGCCGTAGGAAGAATTATAGCAGATAATGTAGTGTTGGCAAACCAAATGGTAGATAAAATTTTAAACTATGCATCCAAAAGCTCTTACGGAAATTGGCGCAATAATTTTATCCTAGTTTCAGACGATGTGGATGCTCTTTTTGAATTTACAGATTTGCAATTAAACCTAGATAATCTAGGAGACGAAATTTCTGCTAACAAACAATTTGTAAATGTTAAGAAAATTCATACCGATGCTTTTTTACAGGAAACTTCAGCAGGTGGCAATAGATATCCTACAGTAGTAAAGGCCATCCAAAATCAATTAGAAGTAGGCGCATTAATAATTGATTATTTCGGTCACGGGGGAGAAGATGGCCTAGCAAAAGAATTTATTTACACAAAAGGTGTTGCTGAAAATTTAAGAAACCCCAATAATTTACCACTTATTGTAACCGTAACCTGTGAGTTTACTAAGTTCGATGATCCAGAGCGTATTACTGCTGGAGAACTTACTTTTTGGAATCCTGAGGGAGGTGCGCTTTCTCTTATCACTACAACACGCTCTGTATTTGTAAGTGTAGGGGTAATATTCAATGATGTGTTAGCTCCAGAATTGTTTGGCTATGGAACAAATAATATCCCACCACCCGCAGAAGCTTTACGCAGAGCAAAAAATAATATTCCAAGAGATACCAGAAGGGTTGTCTTTTTTGTAGGAGACCCTGCTTTACCCCTCGCATTCCCAAAACCTTCCATACGACTTACAACTATAAACGGAGCGCCAGTATCTGGAAGTTCTCCAGTTTTACAGGCTTTAAGCCGTATAAAATTGGGAGGTGAAGTAACTGATGCTAGTGGCAACCTGCTTACTAACTACAATGGTATACTTGAGGCCAAACTTTTCGATAAAAATGTAGAACGTATCACACTAGGAAATGATGGAATAAGAGATAATAATTCCGATTTAGACGGAGACGGAATTCCAGGACCTCAGGATTTATTGCAGATGAAGTTTAAGACACTTGGCGAAGGTCTCTTTAACGGACAGGCATCCATAACCAATGGAAAATTTGAATTTGAGTTCGTTGTTCCAAGGGATATTCAAATTCCTGTAGGTAATGGCAGGTTAAGTTTATACGCTCAAAATAATGCGCAGTTAGAAGATCAAACCGGTTTTTCAGAAGAAATACGCATTGGTGGTCTTAATGAAAACGCTGCAGAAGATAACATTGGACCCACCATCAATCTTTTTATGAATGATGAAAGTTTTGTCTCTGGAGGGATTACAAACAATTCTCCCATCTTGCTGGCAAAATTACAAGACGAAAATGGTATTAACACTGCCAGTGGTATTGGTCATGATATCATTGCTATTTTGGATGGCGATGAGTCTAACCCAATTGTTTTAAACGAATTTTACCAAGCCGAAGTAGACGATTTTACGAGAGGGCTTGCCAACTACAACCTGAGAGATTTAGAGAAGGGATTACATACCTTAACCTTAAAGGCATGGGATGTCTATAACAATTCTTCTACAGCAGATATCCAGTTTATTGTAACTGGAAATGACGAGCTGGAAATAAATAGAGTGCTTAATTATCCCAATCCTTTTGTGAATTATACCGAATTTTGGTTTAATCACAACCGTCCGTTCGAACCTTTGGAGGTTCAAGTACAGGTGTTTACTGTTACAGGGAAAGTGGTTTGGACAAAAAATCAAACCATCACCACAGACGGTTTCCTTTCAAGAGATATAGTTTGGGACGGAAGAGACGATTTTGGAGACAGAATAGGAAAAGGTGTCTATGTATATAAGATAACGGTAAAATCTCCGTTAACCAATAAGCAAGTTGAAAAGTTTGAGAAGCTTGTTATCCTTTAATAAATAAAAAATTAACATATATTTGCAAAAATTTGAACCTCATGAAGAAAATAATTATCCTGATTTTATTGGCCTTGGTCACAGTGAAAACCCAAGCACAGGAGGATAACTCTACTGCTAATCAAAGAGTTATCACAACCGCAGTTCCATTTGTATTAATTGCAGCAGATGCTCGTGCAGCTGGTATGGGAGATATAGGTGTAGCCTCTTCTGCAGATGCTTTCTCGCAACAATGGAATCCTGCAAAAAATGCTTTTGCAATTTCAAAGCAAGGTATTGGTGTTACTTATACACCATACTTGAGCCAATTGGTAAACGATATTTTCCTTGGTAATTTAACCTATTATAATCGTATCAATGAGCGTAGTGCCGTGGCTGCGAGTTTACGTTATTTTAGTTTAGGTGATATTGAATTGCGTGATACCGCAGAACAGGTGCCTTTAATTCAAAGTCCAAACGAATTTACTTTCGATCTGTCTTATGCACTTCGGTTAAGTGATCGTTTTTCTATGGCAGTTGCTGGACGTTACTTACGATCCGATTTAAAAATACAAGCTTCCAACGAAGATGCTTCCGCAGCTAGTTCGTTTGGTGTGGATATCGCTGGTTTTTACCAGTCTGAAGAAATTGCCTATAACGATTTTGATGGTCGTTGGAGAGCAGGTTTCAATTTTTCAAACATTGGTCCGAAGATCAAGTATGACGAAGTGGGACAGGAAAACAACCTTCCTACCAATATGGCTTTAGGAGCAGGTTTCGATTTTATTTTAGATGAATACAATAAAGTGACCGCGCTAGTTGAAGTTAATAAACTTTTAGTTCCAACGCCTCAAGATTTTGATGGTGATGGCGATATTGATGCAGAAGACGACGAAGAATACGAAAATATTAGTTTCTTTTCAGGAATCTTCCAATCTTTTGGAGATGCACCAGATGGTTTTAGTGAAGAGCTGAAAGAATTTACGTGGGCTTTAGGAGCAGAATACTGGTACCAGGATGTATTTGCTTTCCGTACAGGATACTTTAACGAAAGTGATTTAAAAGGCTCTAGAAAATTCCTTTCTTTGGGAGCAGGATTTAGATATACTGCCATCAATATAGATATTTCTTACTTATTCTCTACTTCAGCAGTTAGAAGCCCGTTAGAAGGAACCCTTCGTTTTGGTCTTACATTCAACTTTGGAGACGAGTACGACGAATACTAACACACCCTATGGCAAAGAAGCTCACGATCACCACCGAACTTACGGTATTTGAATCTTTACAAGAGCTTCCGCAGTCCATTCAAGAATTAATGTATAAGGCGCAGGAAGCTCGTGAAAGAGCCTATGCGCCTTATTCGCGTTTTAAGGTGGGCGCCGCCTTACAGTTAGCTAATGACGAAATAGTGACAGGGAATAATCAAGAAAACGCCGCCTTTCCTTCTGGGCTTTGTGCAGAGCGGGTCGCAGCTTTTTATGCTGGCGCAACTTATCCAGCAGTTGCTTTTAAAACAATGGCTTTAACGGTACGTTCATTAACTAAAGAAGTAAACACGCCAACACCTCCCTGCGGCGCTTGCCGCCAATCTTTGGCAGAATACGAAGTAAACCAAAAAAGCCCCATTACACTCTACTTTATGGGCGAAACCGGCAAAGTAGTGCAGGCAAACTCCATAAAAGACTTATTGCCTTTAATTTTTGATAGTTCTTATTTGTAGTCTTGTAAGCTTTCAATTTTCTAATTTGCTCCTTCCCCTCTGCCTCCTACGAGTGACCTACGGAACGAGAGGAAGGCACCAATGCAAGACAGGTATTTTAATCCTACGTGTAGGGGGAAGGTGGATTTCGACGGAATAATTTCAAACAGAAAGGAAAAGTTAAATCGTCGAAATTCGGAACGGGTAAACCTCCCAAAATCCAATTATCGTCCTAATCTTAATTTCACAAACTAAAGTTTTATATAAGTGTTTAAAATCCTTATTTTTGTTACTCGCGAAAAATAAAATACTGAAGCCTTTTTCAGTATTCCAACAACTATAGTTGATGAAAAAAATCACCAAAAAAACATACCTGGATTGGTATGAGAATATGTTATTCTGGCGCAAGTTTGAAGATAAATTAGCGCAGGTATATATCAATCAAAAAGTCCGTGGATTCTTACACTTGTATAACGGACAGGAAGCTGTCCTCGCTGGCGCACTGCATGCTATGGATCTTACCAAGGATAATATGATAACTGCTTACCGTAACCACGTACAGCCTATTGGGATGGGCGTGGATCCAAAACGTGTCATGGCCGAGTTATACGGAAAAGCCACTGGAACCTCACAAGGTTTAGGAGGCTCTATGCATATTTTTTCCAAGGAACATCGTTTTTACGGCGGTCACGGAATTGTAGGGGGGCAAATTCCACTAGGAGCAGGAATAGCTTTTGGAGATAAATTTCACGGACGTGATGCGGTAACCTTATGTTATATGGGGGATGGTGCTGTACGCCAAGGATCGTTACACGAAACCTTTAACCTAGCCATGTTGTGGAAGTTACCTGTTGTATTCTGTTGTGAAAATAACGGATATGCCATGGGAACTTCGGTAGCAAGAACCGCAAACCATACCGATATCTGGAAACTTGGTTTAGGCTACGAAATGCCTTGTAAACCAGTAGACGGAATGAAACCAGAGGTAGTGGCCAAAGAAATGGACGAAGCTATAGATCGCGCTCGCCGAGGTGATGGACCTACTTTCTTAGAAATTAGAACCTATCGTTACAGAGGGCATTCTATGAGTGACGCGCAACATTACCGTACCAAAGAAGAAGTAGCGAAGAAGCAAGAAGAAGACCCAATTTCATATGTACTACATACTATTTATGAAAAGAAATGGGCCACCGAAGAAGAGATCAAAAAAATTGATAAACGCGTAAAGGAGATGGTGAAAGAATGTGAAAAATTTGCCGAAGAATCTCCATACCCAGAAAAAAACGTAATGTACGACGCAGTTTACGAACAAGAAGATTACCCATTTTTACCTCATAAATTATAAGCAATGGCAGAAGTTATAAAAATGCCTCGATTGAGTGATACCATGGAAGAAGGAACCGTGGCAACCTGGCTCAAAAAAGTGGGCGATGCAGTAGAAGAAGGCGATATTCTAGCCGAAATTGAAACAGACAAAGCCACGATGGAATTTGAATCTTTTCACGAAGGAACCTTACTTCATATTGGTATTAAAGAAGGGGAGACGGCGAATGTAGATACGTTGTTGGCCATTATTGGTGACAAAGATGAAGATATTTCAGGCTTGCTGAAGGGAGACACTTCGACAAGCTCAGGAACCGACGAGAAGGATGCTGAAAATAAAGGAAAAAATAAAACAGAAGATGCTGCTGCTGCCGAAGATGAAGATGAAACTCAAGACGAAGCTACAGATGGTGATGAAGCTGAAAGTTCAGAAAAAAAAGTCGATAACACCACAACTGAAACTGAAGATGAAGACCAGTTAGAGAGCGGAGGGGAAGTGCCAGCAGGAGTTGAAATCATCAACATGCCTCGCCTAAGCGACACTATGGAAGAAGGAACCGTCGCTACTTGGTTAAAAAAGGAAGGCGACACAGTGGAAGAAGGCGATATTCTGGCGGAAATTGAAACAGACAAAGCTACGATGGAGTTTGAGTCTTTCTACTCAGGAACGCTCCTAAAAATAGGAATACCAGAGGGTGGAACAGCCAAAGTAGACACCTTACTAGCCATCATAGGCCCAAAAGGAACTGATGTTTCTAATATTTCAGCAAAAGGAAAACCTGCTGCTAAAAAGACTTCAGATAAAAAAGAAGTTTCAGAAAAAGAAGCCCCTAAAAAAGAAGAAAAGAAAAGTAAAGATGACAGCGTGAACAAGGTCGAAGGCGAATCTAAGGATACATCTAAATCTTCAAGTTCATCCCAAAAGTCTTCGGGATCAGATTCAAAAAGAATTTTCGTTTCTCCACTAGCCAAGAAAATGGCCGAAGAGAAAGGAATCAATTTGCAGCACGTAAACGGTTCCGGAGAAAACGGCCGCATCGTAAAGAGCGATATTGAAAATTACCAGCCAGCTGCTGCAGGGGCAGGAACCTATCAACCTGTTGGGGAAGAAAGCTGGGAAGAGATCAAAAACTCACAAATGCGCAAGACCATTGCCAAGCGTTTGGGAGAATCCAAATTTACAGCACCACATTATTATTTAACGGTGGAGTTGGACATGGATAATGCAATTGCTTCTAGAACAGCTATTAATAGCGATCCGGATGTAAAGATTTCATACAACGATATGATTATAAAAGCTTGCGCTATGGCGTTGCGCAAACACCCACAGGTAAACAGCCAGTGGACAGGAGACACTACAAAAATTGCTAGTCATATTCATATTGGAGTTGCTGTAGCGGTGGACGAAGGATTATTAGTTCCAGTGTTAAAATTTGCAGACCAAATGACGTTCTCCCAAATAGGAGCCAACGTTAAAGAATTGGCAGGCAAAGCAAGAAGTAAGAAAATAACGCCAGATGAAATGCAAGGAAGTACTTTTACAGTTTCTAACTTGGGTATGTTTGGTATTAAAGAATTTACTAGTATTATCAATGCGCCAAATTCGGCTATTTTATCGGTTGGGGCTATCGTGCAAAAACCCGTTGTTAAAAATGGAGCTATCGCTGTGGGTAACACTATGACTGTAACCCTGGCCTGCGATCACCGAACGGTTGACGGAGCCACAGGAGCGAAATACCTGCAAACAGTACGACAGTATATTGAGAATCCTGTAACTATGTTTGTGTAACCTATTTCTTCCCCTCTTGAGAGGGGATAGGGGTGAGTAAAGCCAAGTTTTTAATAAAACTAAAGTTGTGATATGCCTAAACAAAAAAACATCATTATCACAGGAACCAGTCGTGGCATAGGCTACGAGCTGGTTTCGTTATTTACTGATGCTGGACACAACGTGCTAGCTTTATCTCGTGATGCTGCCCCTGTTTCTGGTTTGGATATTTCAAATTGTATGTGTTTCTCTTGTGATATCACTGATAAAAAAGATGTCACCCGCGTGGGCGATTTTTTGAAGGAGAAGTGGAACCACGTAGATGTACTCATCAACAATTCTGGATATTTGGTGAATAAGCCCTTTTCAAAACTGAAATGGGAAGACTTTGAAGACAGTTATGCGGTAAATATTTTTGGCGCTGCTGTGATGACACAGACTGTCTTGCCTTTTATGAAAAAGGACGGTCACGTAGTGAACATTAGTAGTATGGGAGGCATTCAAGGAAGTATGAAATTTCCTGGTTTGGCAGCTTATAGTAGTAGTAAAGCAGCTATCATAACGCTTACCGAAGTTTTAGCAGAAGAGTGCAAAGAAACAGGTCCAAGTTTTAATTGCTTAGCGTTGGGGGCTGTACAGACTGAAATGCTGGAAGAAGCATTCCCGGGTTACAAAGCACCAGTTACAGCCAAAGAAATGGCAAAATACATTATGGACTTTTCCTTAACAGGAAATAAAATGTACAACGGTAAGATTTTACAAGTTTCTAGTTCGACGCCTTAGTTATTTTGAGCCATTAGTCTTTTCGACACAAGGAGAAATCAGACAAGTAGCTCCATCCTGAGTAAACAACAAACTAGCTCACTCAATTATTAATTCTCAATCGTGCCTCCTTCGAGATTACAATTAAAGTCATTTAGATACTTCGACAGCCCCTGTTTTGAGCTTGACGAAATACTCAATACAAGCCTTTATGAGAAATCACAAAAAAAGAAGCAAAATGCTACAATTTAAAGTTAAGCGATAGTAAAATATAAGGCTCGACAATAGTATAACTGTACTTCGTTGTTGAGAAATCTGAAATATAATTTGTCTGAAATAAATTCCCTTTCGCAGAAATATTTTTTGAAATCAATGAGTATTCTATCTTCTTGTTTTTTGAAGTAATGGTTAGTAATGTATCAAAAAAGAGATATTCATTTTTATTTATTGAACTTGGAATGTAATAATCTGCGCCTACAACAAAGCGTATGTTCTTTTTTGGGTTTAGGTACGTTTTAAAACTATTTACAAACGAATTATTACTTACAGGAGGGGTTTCATCAATAGCTGTCTTAAACTTTGTATTTATAAACTGAAACGAATTTTCAAAATTTAGAATACCGAGAAACCCAGTTTTTAAGTTTATATCTGTAAATAAAGAATTAGCACTATTTTCCCTAATTTCAGCGTTATTAATCCTGTTTTTATACTTATTAATACTGTATGCGGTATTCAGTTTTACATTAGAGTTTAAAAAATTTATAAATGTATCAACCCCTCCATTAATTGAATACGATGTTGCGTCTAAATCTAATAGCGTTCTAGTATTTTCAGTAAAAGATGACGTAATAGTATAATCGTAGAAAAAATTATTTGGATTGTAATTATAGGATATACCCGAATAAAACTGAAACAAATTAAAAAAGTCATTGTAATTATAAGTCAAAGATATGTTTTGAGAATCTAGAGTTTCAAAACTTTGGTTATTTTTTAGTGAATTGGTGTTTGAGGTAAAAATTATATTCTCAAAATAATTTTCAATACCCAAAATTTCTTGATTGTATGATCCAAATAGCCTGAGGCTGGATTTTTTATTTATTGAATACGTTATTTCTGCATTTGGAATTATTTCAAAATTTTTAGCATCACTAGTTAAAAGAGTATTTCTATTTTCAATTCCTTGTGCTACTTGACGGAATAGTAATTTGGTTTTAAATTTCCAATTTTGTAGGGAATAGGAAAGAGTAGTTTCTAACCAAGGATATGTTGTTGTATACTCAAAATTATTAGTTGAAAGCGCTAAAAAATTGCTGTTTAAATCTGAAAAAAAGCTAATCTCCTCACGCACATAACCAGCGCCAATCTTTGTGTTAAATTTATCCAGATTTAGCAAGTAATATGTGCTTGCTAGAATTGACTTGTTATTAATTGCTATTTTTTGATTGCTTGTAGCGTTGTTTAATCTACTGTCTGGGGCGATACGTACATCTTCATTTAACTTACTTCTATTAACTACTAACTCCCCAAATAAGGCGCTTTTTTTAGTAAGTCGTTTTGTATAACTCAATGTATTCTTAAAAATATGTTCCTTATTATTTATAGCACTTCCTTGAGCCGCTCCGTTCACATCTTGATGTATGTTTGTAGCAATATCTTCAAGTGAAAACTTCCCCTCATACTCTAGTAATGAATTTTCTGAAAGCTTATACGTATTTTTTAAGGTACTTTTTATAAAGGCTGGTTTTTTAATAATACCTTCTTCTTCAATTCTGTTTAATGAATCTAATGGAGAGAGATAGTTAATTTCTGAAAAATTATCTCTTTTTAATGCGTCATTTTTATAATCTATATTAAGTTTAACTCCCATCTTATTAGAAACGTTGTAAATTGAGTTTACACTTGCAAAAAGATTGTTGTTTATTCTGGATCGCTCCGTAGCTATGTCAGAATTAAAATTTGCACCATTCAATATTTTTGGGATTTTCAGTTGTCTGTCTGTATTTGTTTTAAACCCTACATTGTTAGAAGAAAAATAATCGTAAGGACTTGTTTCTTTTCCAACGTTATTATAAGAGGCGGTTGTAAAAGATTTTAACGTTTTTGAGACACCAAGAATGTTTGAGTTTATGTCGTAACTATTTTCTACTCCTATGCCAACATTGTTATTACTGGAAAAATCTGTTATTCCTTTTTTTAAGGTTAGGTTAATGGCAACTGCGTTGGACTGGTCTATACCGTGCAAGAGTGGGTTTTTTATATAATTTTCTATAGCAGAGAGTTTATCAACCATAGCAACATCAATGTTTTTTGTGCCAATAGTATAGTTTGCATCAAAAAGGTCGTCACCGTCTAGTAGTAAACTTTCAACAGCCTTTCCTTTAAAGGTTATGCGACCATCATTTTCAACCTTCATCCCAGGGAGTTTTTTAATTAAATCCTCGACAACGCGTTCGTTGCCATCCATGAATTTTTCGGGATTGAAGATCGTGGTGTCGTTTTTCACAACTATAGCTCTTCTGTCACTTTGTATGTAAACCTCTTCAAGCTCTGTTAACTCTTCTTTTAATTGAACATTAAATATTATTGGTTTTACTTTGGATGCAAAATCTGTAATCTCAATACTTTTTGTTACGAAAGAAAAGGATTTTATTTCAATACTAAAACTGGTTAAATTTTCATCAATCTCAAGGTTGAATTTGCCAGCCGTATTAGTTGTTGTATATGCGAGTATTAAGTTGTCTTCTATTTTTTCTTTTATAATAATTGTTGCCTGCTCAATAGGTTCGTTAGTTTCATTAAGAACAGTTCCACTTATATTTTGAGAGTAACTAGATAAGAGGCACAACATAAAAAAGCAAAAGAAAATACTAATTTCCTTTTGCTTTGCTAAAAGTAGGTGTTTAAACTTTTTAATTATCTTCCTTAATGTATTCAACTATATTTTTTTTAGGAAAACGTTGAGTAGGTCCCCATTCTGTCATACTATTTCTAAGTACTTGGTCGTATTTTTCTTGATACAAAATTAAAAATTCATCCCAAGTCATAGATTTTTGTCCTTCAAAAGGATTTTCTATTTCAACTTTTGAATCATTCTTAATCTCTATTGATAAGGCTTCCAATTCAAATATTTTGTCTACAGATTTTACCTCTAAAATAATCCCAGGCAACCCTTGAAAGCGCCAAGGACCATTTGGGATATTCACGTGAAAATCAGTTGCAAAGTAAGCTACATATTCCCTCCCACCATAGTTCGTTCTAGCTTCTTGACATTTGTATCCTAAGATGTCTTTAAAATTACTTTTAAGACTCCAACTAAATAAGGTGTCTAACTTCCCATGTATACGGAAAAAAGTAAAATCTATCATTTCTCTATAATCGATAGTACCATTTTTGAAGTTTTTAAAAACAAAATCGTTTCCTTTAGAAGGCATCATAATTCCCTTGTCGTCTTCAATAATAAATTCCTTATTTTTTTTAAAGCTATTGGTATGATCCATTTCATATAATGAAGCTTTATTATTAAATATTAATAAGGAATTTATTTGGTAAGGTATGTCCGAGATTACCCTCGTCTTATAGTCGTACTCAATTATAACCAAAGCATCTTTACTTTGACCCTTAAAAATACTTGAACAACAAAGGAATATTGCTAAAAAACTTAAATTTAATCTCATAATACTTTCTATTGTTGTTGCGCTGGACAAGTGCCCCCTTGTGCTTCTATGAATCTACAAGCATTTGCGTAGGCATTGGCGCACGCTAGTCCAGCGGTTCCTCCAAAACCGCCTACGTATTTTACAAAGACGCCGTTATTGTAAACAGGTACTTCACAATAATAGGGAGGCAAGTCACTTACTTGTGGTGTAAGTATTTCCCAACCAGTTTGAACTAGGTTTTTGTAACTCACATTTTTTTCAACAGCTGTAGGACTAGAAAAAGACATCATCCCAAACATGATTAAACTCACTAAAATTAAATTTCTCATAATATATTGTTTTTAAGATTAATACTATGATAAAAATAATCTGGGTTTGCTATAACCCTTAGTCTCTAATAGACTAAATGTAGTCTATTTTTGAATGTTTTATTATTAAAATAAACAATAAAATAAAATAAAATAAAAGAGTATTTTACATACTAGCTCCCCAGTTTTCTAACTAGAAATAGACATAATTTTTATTTTTTTTGGATATGAATATAATTGTTGGGGAGAACATAAGAAAACTAAGGAAAAGCCTTGGTTACTCTCAGGAGTTTGTAGCAGAATACCTAAATATCTCACAGTCTGCCTATGCCAGAATAGAGAATGGAAAAACCAATTCTTGGTCATACCATCTTATAAAGTTATGTGAGCTCTTTCGAGTAAAACTAATTCAAATATTAGACAGCAATCAAGAAGATGGTTTTCTCTTGGAAAACTCAAATGAGGAAAGACCTTTTAAAGAAGTACTTGATTCTTTAGTTTGGTATTATGAATACAAACTTCAAGAAAAAGAAGAAGTCATAAAATTGCTACGAACAGAACTTTATGACTTAAAAAATTAAGGTTATTTTTACCACGTGCAAGAAATCCTCGCTAAATACATTCCACAAGCTGCCGTAGCGCCAAGTTTTGAGCTTATAAAAGCAAACAATGTCTATTTAAAAATAGTAAACGAACGGGTGACACGCCACGGCGATTATCGCAAAATGCCTAATGGACAACACCAAATAACTGTAAATGCTAGTCTTAATAAATACCGCTTTTTAATTACACTTGTGCACGAAATCGCACATTTGGTTGCTTTCAGTAAATATGGTCGTACAATAAAACCACACGGACTAGAGTGGAAAAGAAGTTTCCAGATATTGATGTTACCCTTTATACGCCCAGAAGTGTTTCCCAACCAATTACTACCTTTTTTGGCAATACATTTCAAAAACCCAAAAGCCAGCAGCGATACAGATGCTAAACTTTCTTTAGCGTTAAAGCAATACGATGCGCCCAACGATAAAAACTTTATATTTGAAATACCTCACGGAGGATTATTTCGGTTGTACAATGGAAAAATTTTTAAACGAGGGAATAAACGTGTAAAACGTTATGAATGTTTAGAGGTAAACACTGGTAGAACCTACCTTTTTAACCCCAATGCCGAAGTAGAATTTTTACGCGAAACACTTTAAAAAATTTATAAGTGCATTGTCTATTAATAGCTCTTTTTAGATCAAATTAGAGATTTTATTTTTATAAACTAGTAAACTAGTAAACTTTTAAACTATTAAAAGTCACAAAGTAATAATTCAGGAACTATTTTTATAAAAGAATGAATTTGGATACATCAAATAATAACAATTACTACGCAGTCATTATGGCTGGGGGCATTGGTTCCAGGTTTTGGCCAGTGAGCACAGAGGAGTTTCCTAAACAGTTTCACGATATGTTAGGAACAGGAGAGAGTTTATTGCAAAAAACATTTTCCAGATTAGAAAAAATAGTGCCTGCTAAAAATATTCAGATTTTAACCAATGAGCGTTATTTAAAACTTACGCTTCAGCAATTACCACAAATTTCCGAGGAACAGATTGTTTTGGAGCCTGCAATGCGTAATACAGCTCCTTGTATTTTGCTTTCGGCATTAAAGATTGGGAAAGAAAACCCGAATGCTGTCGTGTTGGTGGCGCCAAGTGACCATTGGATTGAAGATGAGAAATCCTTTAGAGAGGATGTGCAAATTTGTTTTGATAAATGCCAGCAAGAGGATGTGTTGATGACTTTAGGGATCCCACCTACGTTTCCAAATACGGGCTATGGATATATAGAATATGACAAGAATTCTATTTCAGAAATTAAAAAGGTAAGTCAGTTTCGAGAGAAGCCAGATTATGAAACCGCTAAAAAATTTTTAGCAGCAGGAAATTTCCTGTGGAATGCAGGTATTTTCTTGTGGAGTGTGAAAAGTATAATTTCAGCCTTCGAAAAACATTTGCCAGTAATGAATGCACTTTTTTCAGAAGGAAATCCCGTCTATAATTCGGAAAAAGAAAAGAGTTTTGTTTCACAAAATTATGGTCTTGCCGAAAACATTTCTATAGACTATGGTATTATGGAAAAAGCCGAAAACGTCTATATAAAAAAAGCAACGTTCGACTGGAATGACCTTGGTACGTGGGGAAGCTCTACATGAAAAATTAGTGAAGGACATAAACAGCAATGCCATAGTTGGTGCTAAAACTCACCTAAAGGACGCTAACGGGAATATGATCTTTACTGAAAAAGACAAGCTGGTTGTCATTGAAGGCCTGAATGATTATATTGTTGTTGAAAAAGAAGAAGTGCTACTTATATTTCCGAAGGAAAAAGAGCAAGAAATTAAAAGGATATTAAATGAAGTTGCAGAAAAACATGGTAAAAAATATACCTAATGACCACACCTGAAAATAAAAATCACATAACACCCAATGAGGCAGAGTTTGAGCAGGAAAAACAAAATGCTTGGCAGGGTATAACACAGTTTATTCGCGGTCTTTTTAATCTTCACGAAGATACAGATAGAGATGCGACTATTGAGGCTGTAAAAAAAGATATCCCTTTTAAAGGGCATACTGCTTGGATTCTTATATTCTCTATTTTTGTGGCGTCTATTGGTTTAAATGTGAGTAGCACCGCTGTTGTTATTGGTGCCATGCTTATTTCGCCACTTATGGGACCCATTGTAGGGATTGGACTCTCTGTAGCAATTAATGATGTAGAGACGCTCCGTCGCTCCTTAATAAACCTAGGAGTTATGGTTTTTTTAAGTGTGCTCACAGCATTTTTCTATTTTACAGTGTCTCCTTTAACCGAAGAAACTCCGGAACTAGTAGCACGAACTTATCCTACGATTTTAGATGTACTTGTGGCAATTTTTGGTGGTTTGGCGCTTATTGTGGCTAAAACCAAAAGCGGAACTATTGCCAGTGTAATCTTTGGGGTGGCTATTGCTACGGCACTTATGCCACCTTTGTGTACGGTAGGATATGGACTTGCTGTAGGAAATCTTGAATATGCAGGCGGTGCTTTGTATTTATTTTCTATAAATGCTGTTTTTATAGCACTCTCTACCTTTATTGTGTCTAAGCTTTTGCGTTTCCCTATGGTGCGTTACGCCAATTCTAAACGCAGACGATTTATTGCGCAAATGGCTTCATTAATTGCTATAGTTGTTATAGTTCCTAGTGTGTATCTTTTTTATAAACTATTACAAGAACAGGTATTTGAGAATAAGACTAACGAATTTGTGAGGGATGTAATTAGATATGAAGGTGCAGAAGTGGTTAAAGCATCTCAAGATTATAAAACCAAAAAGATTGAAGTATACCTAATAGGTCAGCCTGTGCCACAACCTAAGATCAATGAGTGGTTAGACGAGCTAAAGAAGGCTGAAGAGTTAGAAGATGTAGAGTTGCGTATTTACCAAGGTTCAGACCGCTCCGGGGAACTGGCGGAAAAGCTTTCGGGAGAGGTGAAAGCAGGTATTTTGGAAGACCTTTATGTGAGAAATGAAAATGCAATTAGAGATAAAGATGAGCGTATTTTATTTCTGGAAGATGAGATTGCAAAACTTACTGTAAAAGATAATATACCTTTTGAAGCTATAAGTAAAGAACTGAAAGTAACTTTTGATGGTCTCCAGAATTTTTCATATTCCAAAAGAGTTTCTACCAATTTTGAAAAGACAGATACGTTGCCAGTTTTTTCAGTATCCTGGGATAGAACAATACGTTCTCGCGATCGCATCGCTAATATGAAGAAAATGGAGAATCTTTTAAAAATTCGGTTACAGCTAGATACTCTAACTGTTGAAGAACGTAAATAATACTTCAAAGAAGAACAACCGCACAAGTAGTTTTTTATTTGAGTACAAATTTGTAGCACAGAAATTTTTACTAAGAGAAGATTAGCAAAATAGTAGTTTTAAGAATACCTATTAAGTTTTTAAATAGCTGTTTTTGTTGCCTAAAGCTTTGTTGAAGAGGTTTTTACTAAAAAATGGCACTCCTAAAGAGCGCCATTTTTTAGTAAAAATTTTTCTGATTTATTTTTTCACAAACTTATAACTCACTTGTTTTTGATCAATCTCAAATTGGGCAAAATATACTCCAGCGTTCAAGCTAGAAACATCTATACTGTTTGCGCTAGAAACTTTTGTGTTTAAAACCAATTTACCATTCATGTCTATAACAGTTACCGTCGTATTGGTCATTCCTTGAACAGAGAAGTTTAATTGGTCTGCAGTAGGGTTAGGGTAAAGACTTATTCCAGCAACCGCTACCTCATTAACTCCAAGAGGATTTCCACCTTGTTGGAAAACAACTTGTGTATTTATATCTGGGTTTACTATCTCGTCTGTGGTTCCATTAGGCCATTCAATAATTACTTTATCGATTGCTGTAGCAGATCCAAGGCCAAAATGAGCTGTTAAAGAGTTCATGTGTCTAAAACCTTGTCCGGAACGAACCTCGCGCATTTGGCTTCCCCATGCGCCTTCAATGGTAACACGAGCGCCAATACCGTTAAGATTACTCTCAACGCCTACCAAATTTATTTTAAACCAATTATTAGCGTTTCCATCATTGATATAAAGATTTCCTCCTCTTACCACATCTAAAAAACCGTCATTATTAAGATCTCCAATTCCGCCACCATCAAAAGGTAGGTCTTGACCTGTAAAAGTCATATCCCCATTGTTAAGATAAAGTTCTTTAGACATTTCACTTAGAATATCTATGTATCCGTCGTTATTGAAATCTGCAGCTAGATTTTCCCAAGAACCAAGGTCGTTGGGGTTAATTCCTGTTGTGGCAATAATATCGGTAAAGTTTCCAGTACCATCATTCTCCATAAATTTATTTTGGAAATCGTGATTCACAATAAATGCATCCATATCTCCATCATTATCGAAGTCTTCAAAAACAGTTGCCCAAGAGCGAGAACTATCTTGCATGCCAATGTCCAGTGCATTTTCGGTAAATACTCCGTTGCCGTCATTGGTATACATAGCATTGTTGTTTAATGGATCGTTTGGTGGTGACCCACCTCTACACTTTGTTAAATACATATCCAAATCTCCGTCATTATCATAATCGGTCCAGATTGCTGCATAGTTTCCAGGAGCATCTATGGTTTGAATAAGCGTTTGGTCTAAGGTCATATTTCCGTTACCGTCATTTCGGTAGGGATGACTTAAATCTACATCGTGACAAACAAATGCGTCAAGATCACCATCGTTATCAATATCTGCAAATGTAGAACGTTGTGAGAAAATATATTGAGGGAATGTATTTTCGGTATAAGCAGTTCCGTCTGCATTTGCCATTAAAAACGAAACACGTTGTCCATTACCTAATACAAAATCGTTGTAGCCATTTTCATCCAGATCACCAGCAGCAACACTCCAGTCTGGAACGTTTTGGATGTTCATTGATATCATAGTTGAGATAAAAGTACCGTCTGCTTGTTGGTAATCTATTCCAATTCCACTAGACGAAATACGAACGTTATCGTCAAGATAATCATTGTTTACATCGACTGCAACAGCGGTAGAGAAACTGAAGTTACCAATTAAATTGTTTTGATTGGTAAAGCTTACTTGTTGTGCTATCATGGCAAAACCAAATGCTAATGCTATGGATAAGATTGTAATTTTTTTCATAGGTGTAATTTTAAAGACGTTAAAAATAGGATAAAAAAATGTATGGAACAACCTTAATATAAACAAATTACCGTTCTTTAATCTGTATATCCCTAATTTTCTTGAACAAATCTGATGAATAGACGAAATCTGTAACATCTTGATTATCTGTACTGAATATTTCATTATTACTCCCTTGCCAAACTAGGATTCCATTTTTCAAGAAAACAATATTTTCCCCAATTTCCATTACCGAATTCATATCGTGAGTTACTACAACTGTTGTAATATCATTCTCATGGGTGATTTCTTGAATGAGATTGTCAATTACAGTTGCGGTTTTAGGATCCAGGCCAGAGTTGGGCTCGTCACAAAATAGATACTTTGGTCTGTTAACAATGGCTCTCGCTATTGAAACCCTTTTTTGCATACCCCCCGAAATTTCTGAGGGATATTTTTTATTGTTGCCGTCAAGATTCACGCGTTCCAAAACTTCATTTACCCGCTCTATCATTTCGGACTTTTTATTCTGAGTAAACATACGTAATGGAAACATGACATTTTCTTCAATTGTCATAGAATCGAACAAAGCACCACCTTGAAAAAGCATTCCAATTTCCTCACGAAGGTTTCTTTGTTTTTCATCATCCATGTCCTGGATGGCTTCATCTTCGTAATAAATCCTGCCTTCTTCAGGTTTAAAAAGTCCCAGTAAACATTTCAGCAAAACAGTTTTACCACTCCCACTTTGCCCGATAATTAAATTGGTTTTACCCTTTTCAAAAACCGTGGAAATACCTTTTAAGATTTCCTCGTCACCAAAACTTTTCTTTATGTTTTCTACTTTAATCATTAGCTAAGAAGGAGTTGTGTGATGATAAAATTTGCCAAAATAATAAGTACACTGGTCCAAACAAAGGAGTTTGTACTAGCTTTTCCAACCTCTAGTGCGCCACCTTTCATATAATAACCTTGCCACGAAGGAACTGTTGCCAGAATAAAAGCAAATACAAAGGTCTTAATAAAAGCATATACCAAGTGAAACGAGTTAAAGTCTTCTTGAAGCCCAGTAGTAAAGTCTGTATATGTAGTAAAGCCACCATAAACCCCTGCCAGTAATCCACCTGTAATACCAATAAACATAGCCAGTGCTATGATAAAAGGATAAAACATAAGTGCTACTATTTTGGGAAACACCAAATAGTTTAAAGAGTTTATTCCCATTACTTCCAAAGCGTCAATTTGTTCGGTAACCCGCATAGAACCTATGCTAGAAGTGATAAAAGACCCTACTTTTCCTGCCATTATAATGGACATAAACGTAGGTGCAAATTCTAAAACAATAGATTGCCTTGTGGCAAAACCGATCAAAGATTTCGGAATTATGGGGTTGTCTACGTTCAAAGCAGTTTGAATGGCAATTACCCCTCCCACGAAAAAAGAGATAAATACCACTATACCTAAAGAGCCAATAATTAAATCGTCAATTTCTTTAAAAATAAGTTCTTTAAGTACCGATCGTTTGGTGAAACTCCCGAAGGTGCGTTTCAACATTAAAAAATAAGAACCAATGTCTTCTAGGTATGCCATAATTCTATTAGAGTCGCTAAGGTACTAATTAAATAATTTTCAGAGAATAGTTCTACGTTTACTTTTGGTCAAAAAGTTGTTTCATAATATCAAAAATTTTTGTGTTTTGATACACGCCGTTAAACAATCCTTCACTAGGACCTTGCGCAAAAACAGGGACCATAGTGGCGGAGTGACCCGTGGTTGAAAACGAAGCTATTATTTTATTGTAATTAATGCCGTCTGCACTAAGGGTAAAGCCTCCGGTTTCGTGATCTGCAGTAACAATAACGAGCGTTTCACCATTGTTTTTAGCAAAGTCTAAAACGGCTCCAATAGTTTTATCAAAATCTATCATTTCATTAATTAAATATTCGGCATCATTGTCATGCCCACCCCAATCTATTTGTGAACCTTCTACCATTAAGAAGAAACCATTTTCGTTTTTGGATAATTGTCCGATAGCAAGCATGGTGGCATTTGTTAAAAAATTTCCTCGCTTTTCGGACATTTTAGGCATTCCGTCGGGAGCGAGCAGGATGGCTTGTTTCTTTTCTGAAATTTTAGTGGGAAGTTTTTCTGTGTGTATTTCAAAATTAGCCTCTTGTAGTTGTTTGATGAGGTCTAAGCTGTCTTTTCTATTCTGAAAATATTGCAGGCCACCGCCTGCAAAAAAATCGATATCACTCTTTACTAAATCCTCGGCAATTTCGTTATACATTCTTCGCGATTCTTGATGCGCGTAAAAAGCAGCTGGTGTGGCGTGTACTACAGAAGATGTAGTTACCAGCCCTGTTGCAATATCAGCTTTTGAAATGTGCTCAACAATTGTTTCGGTAGGGTTCATTTCTAAATCTACTCCTACAGCACCGTTGTATGTCTTTATACCCGAGGCAAAGGCTGTGGCTCCTGCGGCAGAGTCTGTAATTAATTCTTTTGCAGATGAGGTCATACTTAACCCAACGGTATTAAATCTTAGAAAATTAGATGGCTTTTCATTAAAATATAAGCTAGCCGAAATTTCGCTTAGGCCCATACCATCGCCTACAAGTAAAATAATATTTTTTGGTTTTGTATTGTTTTGTGAAATTGCCAACCCGAAACTGAATGTACAAATGGTTAAAAAGGCAAAAATTCTAAGGATAAATAAGGGCATAAAAATAGCTTAAAGAGTTTCAAAAATACATATTAGGAAATTGCGAAATGCTATAAAAAAGTTAAGATGCATCAAAACATCTTTTTCTTTATATTTTTCCAGCGCAAAGCACGAATAAAGATTCCTTCTTCTTCAGTAACCAAAAAAGATGCCTTCTTTTTTTTGGCTTTCAAATAACCACGCATACAATTGTAGTAAAAGCTAAAACTTCCTTTTTTTGCAGCTAATTTTAAAGCTGCAATTTGTGTGAGCGCCCAGCCGTAACGCATTTTGTAAAATGCTTCTCCTTGTTTGTATTTCGCAGCTTTAGTGTAGGTAGCGCCAGTGGGTTTTAAGTGTTTAACGTATAATGTTTGGTCTGTAGCTATTTTCCAATCGTGGTATTGCGCGAGAAGTTCGTCCACAGTATCCCAACCCATAGCATTTTTTAGTCCGCTAATCTGCTCAAAACATTCCTTCCGATAGGCTTTTAGGGCTCCACGAATGTGGTCTTTATTGGTGAGATTTTCTACCTTCCAGATTCCATCTTCTTCAATAGTGCAGAAACCACCTGCCATTCCAATCTTTGAGTTTTTTTGAAATATTTCTGAAATTTTCTCGAGATAATCCGGTGGAAATATAAGATCTGCATCAAACTTACAAATCACATCGAAATTTTCATCTAGCGTTTCAAAACCCCTGTAAAAAGCATGTATCACTTTGCTTCCTGGTTCGTGTTTGGATGTTGAATTGCTTGCAACTGAAGTAATAAAATGATGTTTTGCTGAAAATGAATCAATTATATGTTGCGTATCATCTGTAGACCCATCATTCACTACTACTATTTTTGTAGGTTGATGGGTTTGTGCCACTAACGAATCTAATGTTTGTTCGAGAAACGCATCTTCGTTATGGGCGGGTATGATTATTTGAATCTTCATTTAGCTCTTTCCGCATACACCAAATAGTATCTAGGTGTAAATCTCCTTAAAATTGGGCGGAAACCTATTTTTTTAACAGGATGGGTAAATTTCTCGCGTTTTTTTATAATCCAACCAGCTTTTTCAAGCAGCCAGTCAAACTGCCAGTCTTCAAACTCGTGGTAATGGCGGTCCCAGTCGTCTGTTTTACTCTTATAAGCCGAAGCAAACCATAATTTTAAAGGTACAGAGGCTACTAGTTTTTTTGCTTTACAATCATTCAATATGTTAAAAGGACTTACCAAATGTTCAAAGATTTCAAAGGCTGTAAGGACCTCAAAATTTTCAGCTTTTACACATTTTGTTTCTAAATCTAAATCTTCACCTGTGGTGTTTTGTACAGAATAGCCTTCCGCTTTCATAATTTCAGTAAACGGATTGGCAACGCCTAAGTCTAGAATAGTTTGATTTGTAGAAACGTTTTCCTTCAAAAAACGAAGCGTATTTTTATAGCGTTTTTTTGGAAATTTGCCTTCGTACATACAGTCTAAATCGAAATTGAAGCTTAAAATTATAAATGAAAACTATATTTTATAAACGATGGCATTAATATTCATCCCAGCGCCTACGCTCGCAAACATAACAACATCACCTTTTGAGATACTATGACCTTCTAGTTTATTGTTTAATACCAAATCATATAAGGTGGGAACAGTAGCAACACTAGAATTCCCTAATTTATTAATGGTCATGGGCATAATGCCTTCTGGTGTTTCCAGATTGTATAACTTGTAGAATCTATTAATAATTGCCTCGTCCATCTTTTCATTGGCTTGATGGATAAATACTTTTTTCAATTCTGAAATAGCAACCCCGCTAGCATCCAAACATGATTTCATAGCTTCTGGCACATTGCTTAGTGCAAAATTATAGATTTTACGACCGTACATTTTAATATAACGTCTGGCGTCGGTCACTTCTTGGTTGTTACTTTCTCCAAAATAAATAAAATGCGCTTCATCATAAGAGAACGTGGCGCTTTTATGGGCTAAAAAGCCGCTTGTTTCGTCATCACTAGCTTCTACAACTGTAGCTCCTGCGCCATCGCTATAGATCATAGAGTCGCGATCGTGTTGGTCTACTACTCTAGACAGGGCTTCTGCACCAATAACCAAGCATTTTTTTGCCATGCCGCTTTTAATGTAAGCGTGGGCAACAATCATAGACTCCACCCATCCTGGGCAACCAAACATAAGATCGTACCCTACGCAGTTAGGATTTTTAATTTTGAGTAAATGTTTTACGCGTGAAGCCAGACTTGGTACAGAATCACTCTGGTACGACCCGTGTTTTACGTCTCCATAGTTATTGGCGACAATTATGTAGTCTAAGGTTTCTCGATCTATCCCAGCATCTTCGATGGCTTTTTCGGCGGCGAAATAAGCAATGTCTGACGTGTTAAGATCATCATTGATATAGCGTCTCTCTGAAATACCTGTGATTGCTTTAAATTTTTCAATGATAACAGTATTTTCGTGGGCAAATGGGCTACCATCCTCTGTGTAGAAGCTATGTTTTTCAAATTGATCGTTGCTGGCTACTGCCGTGGGGATATAGCTGCCAACGCCTGTGATTTTTGTGCCCATAAACTAAATTTTGACTAAAATAGGTAAAAAGGTAAAGGTAATACTTTGATTTTTTAGGAAATTAATACCAATCCATCCTCTTTCCTTTGAAATTTATTTTTTTTATTTTAGAATTAAACTATTTCCAGAGATCATACCTTTTAAAATCAAGCTATTGAAATTACAGATAGCCCTGAAAATATACTGCTATGCTTCCATATATTCTTCAATAGGCGCACAGGTACAAATTAAATTTCTGTCTCCGTAGGCATCGTCGACACGACGTACACTTGGCCAGAATTTATTATCATTAATATACTCCAATGGAAATGCTGCCTGCTGTCTTGTATAAGGTAATATCCAAGTATCGCTGGTGAGCATTCCTTGTGTGTGTGGTGCATTTTTAAGGACATTGTTAGGTTCGTCTTTATCGGCGCTGTTAATTTCTTTTCTAATAGAAATCATGGCGTCACAAAAACGATCCAGTTCTTGCTTGCTTTCGCTTTCAGTAGGTTCAATCATCATAGTTCCGGCTACAGGGAACGATACTGTTGGGGAGTGGAAGCCATAATCCATTAAGCGCTTGGCGATGTCTACTACTTCTATACCGTTTTCTTTAAAGGGTCTACAGTCAATAATCATTTCGTGTGCTGCTCTTCCTTTTTCACCTGTGTATAATACGTCAAAATGACCACTCAAACGTTCTTTGATATAGTTGGCGTTCAATATGGCATATTGGGTAGATTTTTTCAGCCCATTTTCGCCAAGCATACAAATGTAGGCGTAGCTAATAAGACAGGCTAGGGCACTTCCCCAGGGCGCTGCCGAAATTGCTGTAATTGCCGTTTCACCACCAGTTTTAATGATGGGATTAGATGGTAAAAATGGAACTAACTGCTCTGCAACACAAATAGGGCCTACCCCTGGTCCACCACCTCCGTGAGGAATTGCAAAGGTTTTATGTAGGTTAAGGTGACATACATCTGCACCAATGGCGCCAGGATGGGTAAGTGCTACTTGAGCATTCATATTGGCACCATCCATATATACTTGGCCTCCATTTTCATGAATAATTCCAGTTATTTCTCTAATAGCACTTTCGTAAACTCCGTGTGTTGAAGGATAGGTTACCATTAACGCAGCGAGGTTGTCTTTGTGTTCTTCGGCTTTTGCGCGAAGGTCGTCTGTGTCTATATTTCCTTCTTCAGTAGCTTTAGTTACTACTACTTTCATTCCTGCCATGACAGCACTTGCCGGGTTGGTGCCGTGCGCTGATGATGGTATTAAACAAATATTTCTATGTGTATCGCCTCTAGATTCGTGATACGCTCTAATCACCATTAATCCTGCATATTCCCCCTGTGCTCCGGAGTTTGGCTGGAGAGAGGTGCCTGCAAAACCAGTAATTTCG
Source organism: uncultured Flavobacteriaceae bacterium (assembly GCA_963799365.1). Taxonomy (GTDB): domain Bacteria; phylum Bacteroidota; class Bacteroidia; order Flavobacteriales; family Flavobacteriaceae; genus Marinirhabdus. The sequence continues at coordinate 606,268 of CAWCWV010000017.1, read as the reverse complement.
GTTAGTTGTTCTTCTAGTTTCTTCAGCATAAATTGATATCCACCTGCTTGTCTTACTGGAACAAAAGGGTGCATATTACCCCACATTGGGTCGCTTAAAGGTAACATTTCGGCCGCTGCGTTCAGTTTCATCGTACAAGAACCAAGGGAAATCATAGAATGGTTTAATGCTAAATCTTTACGTTCCAGTCTTTTTATATAACGCATTAATTCAGTTTCACTGTGGTAGCTGTTAAAAACTTCATTTTGAAGAAATTCGGTCTTTCTTGCCACGCTTTTTGGGATCATATTACCATCCAATAACTCTGAGATCCAGAAACGATCTACACTGGCCGCTTCAGCAAAAACACCTATTATTTTATTAATGTCGTAAAGGGTGGTGGTTTCATTAATTGAAATTGAAACCGTTTCATCATCTGGATAGTAAAAATTAATTCCTTCAGCTTCAGCTCTAAAATCTATTTTTGAAATATCTGTCTTAATCGAAATCGTGTCAAAATAAGTTTCATTCGCCTGGTAATATCCTAATTTTTCCAAAGCGTCTGCTAGGGTAACTGCGGTGTTATGAACTTTGGAAGCTATATATTTTAAGCCTTCGGGACCGTGATATACACCGTACATACCTGCCATAACAGCCAATAAAACCTGTGCTGTACAAATATTTGAAGTCGCTTTGTCGCGCTTTATATGTTGCTCTCGTGTTTGTAGTGCCATACGTAACGCGCGATTCCCATCGGTATCTTTGGTGACGCCAATAATACGTCCTGGAATATTGCGTTTATAAGCTTCTTTGGTGGCAAAATAAGCAGCGTGCGGCCCTCCATATCCAAGAGGAATTCCAAAACGTTGTGTGGTTCCAACGACTACGTCTACGCCAAAATGTCCAGGAGCTTCTAGTTTTACCAAACTCAAAATATCTGCAGCAACGGCTACTTTAATTTGTTTTTTATTCGCTTGAGCTACAAAATCTTTAAAGTCGTGAACGCGTCCACTTTTTCCTGGGTATTGTAGAATTGCTCCAAAAAATTCATTTGAAAAGTCAAAGGCTTCGTGATTACCAACAACCAATTCAATTTCCATTGGAACGGAACGAGTTTCTAATAAAGACAATGTTTGTGGAAGGATATCTTCAGAAACGAAAAATTTGTTCGCTCCATTTTTCTTTTGGTCTCTTTCACGAACAGCAAATAAAAGTGTCATAGCTTCCGCTGCAGCCGTGCTTTCATCCAAAAGTGATGCATTTGCCAATTCCATTCCTGTAAGATCGGTTACCATGGTTTGGTAATTGAGCAACGCTTCTAATCTTCCTTGGGCGATTTCAGCCTGATATGGAGTATAGGCAGTATACCACCCTGGATTTTCCAAAATATTTCTCTGGATCACTGGAGGTGTAAAGGCTTGGTGATATCCTAAGCCAATATATGTTTTAAAAACACTGTTTTTTGAAGATAATTCGGTAATATGTTCCAGATATTCATGCTCGCTCATCGCTGAATCCAAAGCGAGGTCTTTTTTAAGCCGAATGTCGTCCGGAATGGTTTCAGAAATTAACTGCTCCATATTTGTAGCGCCAACAGTTTTAAGCATTTCTGTAAGATCGCTACGGCGTGGGCCAATGTGTCTAAGGGCAAATGAGTCTGTGTTCATATATGCGTTCCGAAACTTCGGAAATTTTTTTAATTAAACAAACATGTCTTCTTAAAATGAAGTCCTCAAAAAGGTGATGCAAAATTACTGATTTTAATACAAAAAAACCGACATTTAAGAAGGCTATCAAAGGAACTTTTCAACCAAAACTGCGCATTACTAACAGTTTTACTATTTTTACAAGGTGAAGCTATTTTATTCAATTTTTAAGTTTTACATAAACGCTAGTATTCACGTGGCTTTAGCTGTAATTTCGTTCTTGGTTATCACTATACTACAATTCGATTTGCAAGTGCCCCTTGCCTTTTATTTTTTTTTGTTTTTTGGCACAGTTACGGGCTATAATTTTGTGAAATACGCAAAAATTGCGGGTTTGCATCATAGAAGTCTTACCGATAGTCTAAGAAGTATTCAGGTGTTTTCGTTAGTTTGTTTTGCAGGTTTCTTGTTTTGTTGTTTCTTTCTTTCGTTAAAAACACTTTTGATCACTTTAATTTTCGGACTTTTTACCTTTTTTTATGCGGTTCCTTTTCTATGGAAAAAAAATCTAAGAACTTTTTCTGGATTAAAAATTATGGTAGTGGCAGTAGTCTGGGCTGGTGTTACCGTTTTTGTGCCTATGGTAGAAGCTAAAATGTCTCTAACTACAGATTGCTGGCTCGCTTTTTTTCAGCGGTTTTTGATAGTTTTTGTGTTAACGCTCCCATTTGAGATAAGAGATTTGCGATATGACGTAGCTCAATTAAATACCATTCCCCAGCGAATTGGAGTGCCCAAAACTAAAATTTTAGGAATTGGCTTATTGGTGTTTGCTATTATATTGGAAGGTCTTACAAATGAAATTGAGCTATATTATTTATATAGTTTTTTACTGTTAAGTGGAATAATAGGAACAGCCTTAATACTGGCCAAAAAAAAACAATCGGAATACTTTGCCTCCTTTTGGGTAGAGAGTATTCCGATTGTTGGCGTATGTTTTTTATTACTATTTCGCCATTTCTTGACGTAAGCCTTCTTTCATCGCTGCCTTAGCGTCTAACGGCATTGTGCGTATATTAGATTTTTTAAAGAGTTGTGTGAGTTTGTTATTTCGCGAACTGTATTCGCGGCAAACCCTACAATAAATAAGGTGAATGTTTAATTTCACTAGTTCCATAAAGCTTGCTTCCTTGTATTGATTTTTGTCACAAGAGTGGTTCGCTTCTTCACATTTTACAAATAGTCCCATAATTTATAGCCAACTGGTTTCAAGGCATTTTGCCATTGCTGTCCTAGCGCGGTGAATAATCACCCAGAGATTAGACGGCGTGATGTCAAATTCATTACAAATTGCCTCGGTATCAAAATTATCTATAGTTTTCATTTTAAAGATTGTAGCCTGTTTGTCGTTTAAGGTGTCCAAACATTTCATAATGGCTTCCCCCAATTCTTCATTTTCCATTTTGTCTTCAGCAGTACGATCAAACGGGTCACTTACGCGCTCTTCCAACCACTCTCCCTCACTGTCTTCATCACTGTAGTCTATATGCACTTCAGCTTTGCCTTTCTTAGAGTTTTTCCTCCGATAATGGTCAATTATTTTCCGTTTTAAGATAGAAATAAGCCATGTTCTTTCCGAAGCTTCTCCTTTAAAATTGGGAGCCGATTTCAACCCTGCAAAGAAAGTTTCAGAAATAAGATCCTGAGCCACCTCGTGGTCGTTCACCTTTACAATCGTGTAATTGTACAGGTAGTCTGAGTACGCATCTACCCACTTTGTGGGATCTAATTGATGGTTTGACATAGGGATCCATGAATTTCACCAAAAATAGGAAAGTTTAAGGAACTAATGTGTGTTTCTGAATAAATAAGCGAACATATGATTTTTAAAAGCTTTTAAGCTCTTTTTTAAGCTGAAAATTTCTGTGCTTTAAAAAGTTGGTAAGGTGTTTCTTCAGAAAGAAACGATTAAATAACTTTCCAAAGATACCATAGGGTGTTCGGTAGGTTAAGATATCTATCATTAAAGTTCCATCTTCCAAACTTTCAAAAAAATGTTGGTGTGCAAAATACGTAAAATGACCTTTCGTCATCACATCTGTAAATTTTAAAGGTCGTTCAAATTCGGTAATTTTTGAGGTGTGTTCTAGATACAAGCCAAAATGTTTCCCGCGCCATTTGACGCTTTCTCCAAAATTTATAAGTCCTGAAATAACTCCTCCAATGGCAGTTTCGTTGGTTTGGGAAGCAGACTTTTGGTGAAAGTCTATATCACGTGAAAGGTCAAAGACTTTATCAATGGGTGCATTTAATATAGTTGTTAGTTTTATTGTTGTCCTATTTATTAGGAATAAGTCCTGCCTGGTTTCCAAAACCTGACAGGGCTTCTAAACATTACTGTAAAATATTTTGAATCAATAATAAAGAGTACACTATTGCAAAAAGTACGAACAATGCATTCATCCCAAAGCCACCCCATTTAAAAATAAATTTCTTTGGAATATCATACATTGGGTAATAGGCAATTTGCGTGGCTACTTTGCCCACCCAATACGCTGCAATCAAACCTGTAATTGCGATGGCTAAGTTGGTTCCGTTTTTCAAATCTGAAGGTATTAGAATAGCAATTAACCCAAAAGAAAAGTTAAGTCCTTGGATATAGCGGCCGTACGTTTTGGCTATTTCCTGGTTTAAAGGTTTTAGCTGTTTTACATCCGTATACCAATCAAATACTTTGTGACGAATGTATGGATAGATTAGGGCAGTGAAAATTTGCCCACAGCCGCTAAGTATAATTAACCAATTAGGAATGTTGAATTTCATGATTTTAGTTTTAAATTTTCAGCAAATATTGAAACATTGGTTGCAATTAAAAAGGAAGTTTACTTTCCTAATTTGTCTTTACGTCCTTTTCTAACACACTTGTGTATAGAAGCAAATTGAGCGGAATCGAAATGTTATTTTAAAATCTTCACCAATGTTTTTGTAATCCAGTTTTGTTCTTGGTTTACCAAACGATGCATCATGGTATCTGCTGTGTCTGCCAGGTCGTGCATAGCTTTTGTTTGCTTGATAAATTCTTTAGCTTCAGCGCTGCCGTCATCTTCGATGTTTGAAACTTCTTTCAATATTTTAATAGTGGGTTGTAATTCTCGCCTGCTGCGTTCTTTGGCGATTTGTCGGGATAATTCGGTTACATCTTTTTCGCTGGTGAAGAATTCCTTGCGTTCGCCAGGAATATTTACCTTAAATACGATGCCCCAGTCCATTAATCCACGTAAGTTCATACTTGCATTACCACGGGATATTTCTAGCTCCTCCATGATATCTTCCATAGATAATGGTTTTGGGGAAACAAACAAGAGCGCATGTATTTGTGCCATTGCTTTGTTGATCCCCCATAACGAGCCTAGAGTACCCCAGGTGCTAATAAACTTTTCTTTTGCTTCTTTTAATTCCATAGCTCAAATATATAAAATATTTTAAACTTTCAATATATATTGAAAGTTTAATTATGCATTTTAACACAATGTAATAGAATATTACTTTAATTTTGAATGCACTAAAAAAAATCCCAATGAAAAAATTATTTCTGTTTCTGGCAATCGTTTCCTTAACGTATACCTCTTTCGCACAATCTAATGAACGGTTTTATGCGACCATGAATATCATTGATGCAGAAGCGTTAAAAACCGATATTCCTACCCAAATAGACATTATTGCTAGCAAACAAAATGAAGCAGTGGTTCATATGTCTGCAGATGCTGCTCATAAATTGCACGACCGTATATTGGTACATGGTCCAGGTTATATCTACAAAGCCACTAAGAGCGATGCCCTCCGAGCGCTCGAAAAACAAAATACGACGGTAAACAGAAACGTATTACCATTTACAATCACCGAAGACGCCACAGTAGCTCAAATGCTCGAGGTAATCCAAACTCAAAATATCGAAGACCATATTCTAGAATTACAAGCATACGGTACTCGATATCATAATAGGGCAGAGGCTACTCAAGCAGCTCAGGATCTTAAGACTAAATGGGAAGCAATGGCCGCATTATATAATAGAACAGATGTGAGCGTTCGTTTATATAATCACAATGCTACCAGCATGCCATCTGTAATACTAACAATCGAGGGAGCTGAAACTCCGGATGAATTTGTAGTAGTAGGTGGACATTTAGATTCAACGTCTAATCAAGGAAACAATAATGCACCTGGAGCAGACGATGATGCATCCGGTATTGCTACTATTACGGAAGCTACTCGTGCCTTATTTGAAATAGGTTTTGTTCCCAAAAGAACTATTGAAGTAATGGCATATGCTGCCGAAGAAATCGGATTAGTAGGTTCTGCCGAGATAGCAGAGGAATACGCTTCCAACAATGTAAATGTAGTGGCCGTTGGACAATTTGATATGACGCTCTTTAATGGCTCTGCCACGGATGTTTCCCTTATTTCAGATTTCACAAATACCGAATTGAACAATTTTTTTGAGGCATTAATGGATCATTACAATAGTAGTGGCAATCACCAAATAACCTATGGTAGTTCACTGTGTAATTACGGATGCTCAGACCACGCTAGTTGGACAGCAGAAGGCTATATGGCCTCGTTTCCTTTTGAGGCAAGTTTTGGACAGCACAATGGCAATATTCACTCATCAGGAGATACATTCTCGGTGACTGGAACCGCAGCACACGCTACAAAATTTGCTAAACTATGTGCAGAATTTTTAATAGAAGTCGCCAAGCGTGATGGAATATTGGCTGTAAATGAAGCAATTATAAATCAAGTTTTTGCTATTATCACAGAGAATAATTTGGTGTACGATCTTACAGCAGCAAACAGTGTTTTTTCTACTATTGAAATTTATGACTTATTAGGAAAAAGAGTATTACAGCAACATATTACTAAAACAAAAGGAGAAGTGGCTGTTTCAAATATAACTTCAGGGGTATACGTTGCAAAATTTACGGCTACAAATGGTACTTCAGTTTCAAAAAAAGTGCTGAAAAAGTAATATAGTTTATGCCAAATCTAAAAGCCTGTCCATAGTTACTTAATTGTAATTATGGACAGGCTTTACAGTTAAGTACCTCTGGTTTTGTTTTCTATTAAATCTAAGGGAAGGTAGCTTTGTTGTGCTAATCTAATAATCCAGCACGTTTCAACAATGCTTCGGGATCTGGTTTTTTACCACGGAATGCTACATATAATTCCATAGGATCTTGGGTTCCTCCTCGACTGAGCACAAAATCTTTAAATTTTTTCGCCACTTTTTTATTGAAAATTCCTTCTTCTTTAAAGTAGGCAAAGGCGTCTGCGTCTAATACTTCCGCCCATTTGTAACTGTAATAACCCGCACTGTAGCCTCCTTGAAAAATATGGCTAAAAGAGGTACTCATGCAAGTCTCCGGAGTCTCGGGGTATAACTGGGTGCCACTAAAAGCTTTGTTCTCAAAATCTTTTACATTTTTTATTGTTGCTGGAGACTCGCCAGCGTCTCCATGCCAAGCCATATCCAACATACCAAAACTGAGTTGTCTTAAGGTTTGCATGCCCTCATGAAAAGTGGCCGACTCTTTTATTTTTTGAACCAAATCCATAGGGATTACCTCGCCGGTTTCGTAGTGTGTTGCGAATAATTCTAATGTTTCTTTTTCGTAGCACCAGTTCTCTAAGATTTGACTTGGAAGTTCTACAAAATCCCAATAAACACTGGTACCACTTAAACTTTTATAGGTGGTATTCGCAAGCATTCCGTGCAGGGCGTGCCCAAATTCGTGGAATAAGGTAGTGACTTCGTTGAAAGTGAGCAATGATGGTGTTGATACAGTAGGTTTGGTAAAATTACAAACAATAGAAACGTGCGGTCTGTCGTTAATTCCGTGGAATTTTTGCTGAGGTTTGTAACTAGTCATCCAGGCCCCGCCTCGCTTTCCTGGTCGTGGGTGGAAATCTGCGTAGAAAATGGCAACTAAGGCACCTTCAGTATCTGTAACTTGGTATGTTTTTACATCGTGATGGTATTTTTCAATGTTGTTGTCAATTTTAAAATGAAGTCCGAAAAGCTTTTCAGCCACTGTGAACACGCCGTCAATTACGTTTTCAAGCTTAAAATACGGCTTCAGTTTTTCATCATCTAAACTGAATTTTTGCTGTTTTAGTTTTTCAGCATAAAAAGCACTGTCCCATTTTTGTAATTGCTCAATTCCGTCAAGAGTCCTCGCAAAATCCAAAAGTTCATCAAATTCTTTTTGGGCGGCTGGTTTCGCTTTTTCAAGTAGTTCTTTTAAAAAAGACTGTACTTTTTGAGGCGTTTCAGCCATGCGTTCTTCGAGTACAAAGTGAGCGTGGCTTTTGTATCCTAATAATTGTGCTCTTTGGTGACGAAGGTTGGCAATTTTTAGTACATTTTCCTCATTGTTATTTTTGTTTTGCTGAAATGCTCTTGCTCCAAAGGCAAGCGACAACTCTTTACGCAACTTGCGATTTTCAGCATATTTCATAAACGGAATATAACTTGGATAATCTAATGTTATCACCCAGCCTTCCAGTTCTTTTTCCTTAGCAATTTGCGCGGCGGCTTCTTTGGCGCCATTAGGTAATCCCGCCAAATCTTCCTCGTTGGTAAGGTGCATTTGGTATGCGTTGGTTTCTGCCAAAACATTTTCTCCGAAGGTGAGTTTTAATTTGCTAAGATCTGTGTCTAATTTGCGAAGGGTTTTCTTTTTTTCTTCAGAAAGGTTTGCGCCATTTCTGCTGAAGCTTTTGTACTGCTTCTCTAAAAGCATGTTTTGCTCCCCAGTCAAATTGAAATCTGCTTTGTGGTCATACACAAATTTCACTTTGTTGAAGAGTTGTTCATTCAATAGTAAGTCGTTGGAGAATTCTGTTAATAGTGGAGATATCTCCTGTGCGATCTTTTGAATTTCTTCGGAAGTTTCAGCACTGTTTATATTAAAAAAAATACTGGTGGCACGGTCCAATTGCAAACCTGTGTTTTCTAAAGCCTCTACGGTATTTGTAAAAGTGGGAGTTTCGGTATGAGTTACAATAGCATCTATTTCGGTTTCCGTCTGCGCTATCAATTTTTTGATTGCCGGGAGAAAATGCTCATTTTTTAGTGCTGAAAATGGTGCTGTATTGAATTTTTTAAGAAGTGGGTTATTCATCAAAAGTTTCGAGTTTATGGGTTGAGAAGTTTAGAAATTAAAATTGCCTCAGGGATATTTTATTAATAATCAAATTCTTTTATGGCTTGATCTGGTGCGATAATCGTAAATGATTTCCAGATTTCTGCATTGTATTTTTCAATAACCTCTATGTTTTGTTTTTCAATTTCAGAAAAGGCAGCAAAACTAGAGGATGTAATGGCTTGAGTTTCTAACACTACTAATTCCAGTACATCTCTATTTTTTGATTCTGATAGAATATCAAATTTTATTTTAATAGGGTCATACTCTTTATCCTTATTTTCAATAAAAGTGAGTGATCTGTTAAAATAGGAATAGGTATTTGTGGTTGTTTTAATGAACTTTGGTTTATAACCTGAAGAAGTTTGTTGGTATAGCACCAGGGCTTCTTTTCCTAACTCTCTATATTTTATGCCCAACAAAAATTTTAGGTTTACGTTTTGCCCTACTTTACCATCTGCAAGCTTGTATTTTATTTTTAAAACTGCATAATCCTCTGCATTTACATAGAGTTCTCCGGTGTATTTAGCCGAATTTCGATCTGGACTAAACTCGATTACATACACCATTTTTTCATTATAATCTACTACATTGGTTAGTTGATAGGAGTATTTTTTTGGTTCAAAAATAAAATCATAACTACTGTCTTCTCCAAATCCTACGTTTTTTAAAGTTCTACTTACAGCGCTTTTCTTTTCTGAAATTTTTATAGTTTCATCTTCAGATTTCAAACTAGATTTTAAATCTAAAGAGTCGCCAATAGGAATAATACCAGTTCTTACTTTAAATGTGCTACCACTTTTTAACCTCTCTGCTAATTTGCTAATTACTTTATTCTGAATGTTTTCGGAAGAAAGACTTTTTTCGCGATTAAATAATTTTGTTCCTTTTTTTAAATCTAATTTAATAGCATTGTCTTCACCCTTATAAATTTCCATAAAGGTGTCATAGTAGGTGTTTGTTGTATTATTAATTGAGTTAGCTGAAAGCGATGCTAATTCCTGGTTCAGGTCTTTAATTGTTTTCTTATCAATAAAATCTGCTTTTTTAATTTCAAAATTTATAGTAGTAGGTGTAGTGGTTTTTTTTTCTCGCTGAAATGTGGTCAATTTAGTATTCGAACCTCTATAATTACGAGGAATATTAGCTTTAACACTATCAAGAATTTTTAATGGGTCGATATTGTTATTAATCAAATAGACATTTCCTAATGTATTAACAATAGGTTTCATACCTAAGATGTCATTATTAAAATCCTTTATAGCGATTTTTTGACTTTCATACCCTAGAAAAGAAAATAGTAAAGAGTCGTTTTTAGTGAAGCGTTCTGTATTTATGTTAAATACGCCTTCGGCATTTGTAATAACTCCATAGTCATCACCAATTTGAACCGTAGCAAATGGTATAACATCCTGTGTTTCCTGGTCTATGAGTGTGCCTTTAACAGATTGAGAGAATCCAAAATTCCCTATAAAAATAAATGTAAGTATCGTGTAAATTTTATGCATCTTTTCAAAATTTTAATAGTGAAACTTACTACTGCGTATTACTTACTGCCCACTCCGTACTTTTTCGGCTCCTTCTTCTACTTTCATTTTTAAGCCTTCTTTGTAAGCTATTATTTTGTCAAGCACACATTTGTCTGCAGTGCTTATTATTTGAGCGGCTAAGATTCCTGCATTTTTTGCTCCGTTTAAAGCTACAGTTGCAACTGGTACGCCGCCTGGCATTTGTAAGATAGAAAGGACGCTGTCCCATCCGTCAATGCTATTGCTACTTTTTACAGGAACGCCAATAACAGGTAATGGTGAAAGGGATGCTACCATTCCTGGTAAATGTGCTGCACCACCAGCTCCGGCTATAATTACTTTAATACCACGTTCGTGTGCATGTTTTCCGTAATCAAATAGTTTATCTGGCGTTCGGTGGGCAGAAACAATATCTACTTCTATTTCAATATCAAATCCTTTTAAGATGTCAATGGCATCCTGCATTACTGGCAGGTCGCTGGTGCTTCCCATGATGATTCCTACTTTCATAAAATTCCATTATTATAAATTCCAAATCCCAAAGATAAGATTTTGTGATTTGGACCTTGTGATTTGCTATTTACTAATAACTTTAATACTTCTTTTAACTTCTTCAGCAATCTCCCTGGCTTTATCAATATCTTCATTCACAATGGTAACGTGGCCCATTTTACGGAACGGTCTGGTTTGTTTTTTGCCGTAGATATGTGGCGTAACGCCGTCCATTTTTAGGATTTTTTCAATATTCTCATAATGAACATCGCCTGTATGCCCTTCGGCACCCACCAGGTTTACCATAATACCGCCTACTTTGCTGTCTGTTGTGCCTAAAGGAAGGTCCAAAATAGCGCGAATGTGTTGCTCAAACTGATTGCAATAACTGGCCTCAATGCTGTAATGACCGCTGTTATGCGGTCTTGGGGCTACTTCGTTTACAATAATATCGTCATCTTCTGTCTGGAAAAGCTCTACGGCCAATAATCCTACGTGCTGAAACGCTTCAGAAACTTTTACGGCGACTGCTCTGGCTTTTGCTGAAATTGCTGCTGAAATACGTGCAGGACAAATAACATATTCTACCTGGTTGGCTTCGGGATGAAACTCCATTTCAACAACCGGATAGGTTTTCACTTCCCCTGAAACATTACGTGCCACAATTACTGCCAATTCGTTTTTAAAAGGAATTAATTTTTCAACAATACAAGCACCTTCAGCTAGCGGAATCATATCCTCTTCCGTTCTAATTACTGAAACACCTTTACCGTCATACCCGCCTGTACAGCTTTTCCAAACAAAAGGAAGCGTAATGTCTTTACGTACAATAGCTTCAGTAGCATCAAACTTATCTTTAAAAACCAAGAACGGTGCTGTTGGGATACCGTGTTTTTTATAAAATTGCTTTTGGATGCCCTTATCTTGTATATTGCGAAGTGTCTTAGCTGAAGGATATACTTTTTTACCCTCACTTTCCAATTTTTCCAGTGCTTCTATATTCACGCCTTCAATTTCGAAGGTAAGCACATCTACCTTTTTTCCGAAGTTATACACTGTCTCAAAATCCATAAGGTCTCCTTGCTCAAAGTAATCGCAGGCTATTCGGGAAGGGGCTTCTGCGCTTGGGTCCAGGACGTGTGTTTTTATATCAAATTTACGTGTTTCATAAAGCATCATCTTGCCTAATTGGCCGCCGCCTAATATTCCTAGTGTGAAGTTGGAAGAAAAATAATTTGCCATATTGCAAAGATAGGGGATGAAATTGAAATTGAAATCGAAATCGAAATTGAAGTTGAAAAAAGAAGTAAGAATATAGAATAAAGATCACTCACTTCACTCACTGAATGAGAAAAGATAGGTTTGAATTTTTGCTAAAAATTCGTTGTTCGTACTTCATAGCTCATACTTCGAGAATTTGTATCTTTGCGCCTTGTAAATCGTTAACTAGTATTGTTTACATTATGTCGAATTGGTTGCAAAAATTCTTCGGAATACATACTAAAAATGAAACAGCCGAAGGCGTTTTAATAAAAAATAAAAGTGCTGAAAGCACGGAATACAAAATGAAAAATATAGTTTTATTTGGCCCTCCAGGTGCCGGAAAAGGGACACAGGCAGAAGTATTGAAAGAAAAGTATCAATTAATTCACCTTTCTACAGGCGATATGTTTCGGTACAATATGAAAAACAATACCGAGCTTGGGAAGTTAGCCAAAACTTATACTGAAAAAGGACATTTGGTGCCAGATAGAGTGACTAATGAAATGTTGAAAGACGAAGTTACACGCCAGCTAGAAAGTAATCCAAACGGGTTTATTTTTGACGGGTATCCACGTACAAAAGATCAGGCAGAAGTGCTAACTTCTTTTTTAGCTGAAAAAAATACCGAAGTTGCGGCAATGGTCGCATTGGAAGTTGACGATGAAGTATTGGTGAAAAGATTACTAGAAAGAGGATTATCGAGTGGAAGAGCAGACGATGCCAATGAAGCTGTTATCCGTGAACGCATTGCAGAGTACTATCGCAAAACTGATATTTTAAAAGAATATTACCAGGCCGAAAATAAATACTATGGTGTAAATGGGGTGGGTAGTGTTGATGAGATAACTGCTAGGTTACAAGATGTTATCAATAAATTCTAAGAGAACAGAGAACAGAGAACAGAGAACAGAGAACAGAGAACAGAGAACAGAGAAGAAAACTAACACAGTGTTTTAATTTTCCGAAGTTTTAATTTATATACCTAATACAACATCCCTAATACCTCATACCTACAATGACTGAAGGAAATTTTACAGACTACGTTAAAATCCATGTGATCTCCGGAAAAGGAGGACAGGGGAGTGCGCATTTACGCCGTGAAAAGTATATCCCAATGGGAGGTCCAGATGGTGGTGATGGGGGACGTGGGGGTCATGTTATTTTACAGGCCAACGAGAATATGTGGACACTTCACCATTTAAAATTTAAGCGTCACTATACTGCTGGATATGGAGCTTCTGGAGGAAAACAAACTAGTACAGGAGCCGATGGGGACGATGTGTATATTCAAGTTCCTCTGGGTACTTTAGTGAAAAATACCGATACAGACGAAACCTTAAAAGAATTACTAGCGCACGGCGAAGAGCTTATTATTGCCAGAGGGGGTAAAGGAGGTAGAGGGAACAATCACTTTAAATCTTCTACCAACCAAACGCCACGTTATGCCCAACCTGGAACAGATGGTGAAGAAGGCAACTTTACCTTAGAAATGAAAGTCTTAGCAGATGTTGGACTGGTTGGCTTCCCCAATGCAGGAAAATCCACCTTGCTTTCTGTAGTCACAGCAGCCAAACCTAAAATAGCTAATTACGAGTTCACCACCCTAAAGCCAAACTTAGGAATCGTTGAATATAGAGATCACAAAACCTTTGTCATGGCAGATATCCCTGGAATTATCGAGGGTGCTGCCGAAGGAAAAGGCTTAGGTCATTATTTTTTACGGCACATTGAACGTAACTCCACGCTATTGTTTTTGATCCCAGCAGATGCAGACGATATTAAAAAACAGTATGAAATTCTATTGGACGAACTCCGTCGCTATAACCCGGAGTTATTGGATAAAAACCGCTTGGTCGCTATCTCAAAAAGTGACATGCTGGACGAAGAGCTTAAAGCAGAAATGAAAACGTTATTAGACAAAGAGTTTAAAGGGATACCTTATTTATTCTTTTCTGCCGTGGCGCAAACGGGCTTAATGGAATTAAAAGACACCCTGTGGTCTATGATGAACGAACAATCTGTACACTAAATGAGTTACTATTTCTTTGAATAAGTCTTTGTAAGCGTTTTCTTTTCAAGTATTTTGCCGAAAAATATTTGCAATGAAACAATTTTTACTTTCCATAGCTTTTTTACTTTTTACGTTTGTTGGGTTTGGGCAGTGTCCTCCTGGAGATGTAGTTTTATCTTCTCAAAGCGATGTAGATGATTTCACGAATCTATATCCAAATTGTACAGACATAAATGGTTCATTAAGAATCCTTGGAACAAACATATCTAGTCTTGCACCGCTTTCGGTAATTTCTTCTATAGGTAATGGTCTTTTTATTTCTAATAGCAATTCACTTACAGACCTCTCCGGGCTCGAAAATATAAACGAACTACAATGTTTAACAATTCAAGCTAATAGTAATTTAAAATCTATAGCTGGGTTGCAAAATGTTTTTTTAAATGCAGCGACATCTGCTTGCGATTTAAGAATTGAAAACAACCCTCAATTAGCATCTCTTGAAGGGTTGTTAATGACAGGGTCAGAAATAGGTAAATTAATAATTTTTGGAAATACTTCTTTATTTAATCTAAGTGGATTAGAAAACCTGGTGGGGATAAATAGCGAAATTAGTATTCTTGGAAATAATTCATTAACAAGTGTTTCAGAGTTAGGAAATGTTGCGCCAACTACTCTTTCTTTATTTCATATAGAAAACAATAGTTCTTTAAATTCACTTAACGGACTTGATTGGATTGAAGGAATTACTTTTTCATTTATTATAGAATTCAACGATGCTCTAACAAATTTAAATGGGATTCAGCCTTTTATCGCTTCAGAAATAGCAAATACTTTGAGTATTGGAGGGAATGAAAATTTAATAAATATAAGCGCCTTAGAAGGTTCAGATTTTGATGAATTTTTGCACATTGAAATCTTTGACAACCCTAATTTGTCTATTTGCGATATTGATGCAATCTGTAATTATATTGACAACCCTCAAGATTTGGTAATTGAAAATAATGCTCTTGGTTGTAATACGATTAGTGAAGTAGAAATTGAATGTAGCATCGTAAATATCTTAGACAACAACTTCCTAAACGCATTACTAAACCACACCCCAACCATAGACACCAACAGCGACGGCAACATACAATTTGACGAAGCCGAAGCATTCACAGGAACTTTAAACGTGGCCAATAAAGTAATTTCAGATTTTACGGGTCTGGAAGCTTTTGTAAATATCACAGGATTTAATGGTAGTGGAAATTTTATGAGCGAATTGTCTTTGGAAGCAAACACAGTACTAACAAGTGTAGATTTTTCTAACAGTCCAGATGTTGAAAAGGTTTTTATGAAAAACGGAAACAACACCGCAATAACCTCTTTTGAAGGTTTAAATTGTCCAAGCCTTCAATTTGTATGTGTGGACGACGTAGCATTTGCCAAAGCTAATTTCACCAACATAGACCCACAAGTAACCTTCGTGGACGATTGTGAAGTGTTAGCTGTATCAGATTTTAATCTTGCTGAAACAGTTTCAGTTTTTCCGAACCCGGTTTCAGAAAACCTAACAATCTCCATAGCATCAAATTTCAACTTTATAAAAGCTGAAGTCTATTCCATAAGTGGTCAAAAACTGATGGAAACTTCAGCAACACAACTAGATATGAGCGAACTTTCTGCAGGGATTTATTTTGTGAAGGTGGTTACAGAAAGAGGAAGTAGTACTAAGAAAATTATTAAAAAATAATAAAATATTATAATGAAACAATTTTTACTTTCCGCAGCTATATCATTAATTACTTTTATTGGGTTTGGGCAGTGTCCTCCAGAGTTAATTATATTCGACACTCAAGAGAAAATAGATGACTTCGCTACAATTTATCCTAACTGTACAGACTTACCATTTTCATTGAAAATAAGGGATATAGATGTTTCAGACATCAGTATATTTAGTCAACTAGTTGAAGTTGATGGCGACATTGAAATAGCAGGAACAAACTTACAGAATTTAAGTGGCCTTGAAAATTTGGTCAGTTTAGATAATGATTTGTTCATTTTAGAAAATCCCTTTTTGGAAAATGTGGAAGCACTATCAAATCTTGAACCCTTTATTTCAAATACTTCTTTTGTTGTTGTTGATGGTAACGACCAATTAACAAGTTTAGAGGGGCTACAGAATCTTGACAATGTATATTATCTCTATATAGGCAATAATTCAAATTTGGTAGACATTGAAGCTATAAAAGATTACAATTTAAACACTTTTGCAAATACAGTTACAATACATAATAATTCATCACTATCAGAATGTAGCGTAACTTCAGTGTGTGAAACACTAAATAATCAAAATATTACTTTAGAAATTGAAAATAATGCAATGGGTTGTGATTCTATTACTCAAGTTGAATTTCAATGTACCATTATATCTATCCCAGACAACAACTTCCTAAACGCATTACTAAACCACACCCCAATTATAGACACCAACAGCGACGGCAACATACAATTTGACGAAGCCGAGGCATTCACAGGAACTTTAAACGTGGCCAATAAAGTAATTTCAGATTTTACAGGTCTGGAAGCTTTTATAAATATCACTGGATTTGATGGTAGCAATAATTTTATGAGTGAACTATCATTGGAAGCCAACACTGCTTTAACCAGCGTAGATTTCTCTGTCTGCCCAGATGTTGAGAAGGTGTTTCTCAAAAACGGCAACAACACTGCAATTACTTCTTTTGAGGGTTTAAATTGTCCAAGCCTTCAATTTGTATGTGTGGACGACGTAGCATTTGCCAAAGCTAATTTCACCAACATAGACCCACAGGTAACTTTTGTGGACGATTGTGAAGTGTTAGCTGTATCAGATTTTAATCTTGCTGAAACAGTTTCAGTTTTTCCTAACCCGGTTTCTGAAAACTTAACCATTTTAACGAACCCAAACATCAACTTTATAAAAGCTAAAGTCTATTCCATAAGCGGTCAAAAACTGATGGAAACTAATACTAAGTCAATTGATTTTAGTATTTTGCAAGAAGGTGTTTATTTTGCAAGAATAAATTCAAAAGAAGGCACTACTGTCAAAAAAATTATAAAAAAATAGTTATGAAACAATTTTTACTTTCCGCAGCGCTTTTACTTTTAACATTTATTGGGTTTGGTCAATGTCCTGAGCCAGGTGAATTCTTTCAGCTTACCTATCAATACGAAGTGGATGATTTCTGGATGAACCAAGGAAACAATTGTGATTTTACAGATGTTGATTTTATAATTGGCGATTACTCTCCTGGAGTTTCAAATATTACAAATTTAAATGGTTTATCTGGTTTTTTAATCACTGCGAAATCGCTTACGATTCAAAACACCCAACTCGTTAATTTACAGGGGCTAGATTTGTTTAATTATGCAAATGATTTTTTACATATTAAATCGAATCCTCAGCTTCAAAATTTAACTGGATTATTTTCTGACTTTACAATTTTCGGATTAGATGATTTGGCTAATATGAGAAACGGAAGGTTACTTATAGAAGATAATCCCTTGTTACAGAGCTTGCAAGGACTGGAAGAGGTATTTAATGAATTGTATACAAATACTCCGGTAGAAGTAAAAATTAATAACAATAGCTCTTTAACTAACTTAGTGGGGTTAGATTCTTTGAGGTTTGTAGATGAATTAAATATTACCAACAATTCTTCATTAAGTTCTTTGGCGGGATTAATAAACATTAAAGGTGTAGAAAATCTAAATATAGTTAACAATGATACTTTACAATTTTTAGATCTTCCTAATGAACTGCAAATTTACGGAGATGAAAGTATTACCATAACAGGCAACGATGCACTTTTAAAAATTGATACATTTGAGCCTTTTGCAAATAATAGTGGTATAGGGGTCTCTATAACCATTCTTAATAACCCGCTCTTGAGCGAGTGCTCTGTAAACTACATTTGTGATGCCTTACTTAATAGTACTTCTGTATCAATTTCAAATAATGCTGTTGGTTGTAATAGTCAGGCCGAAGTTCAAGCCAATTGCGGAATTTGTCCTGGTGCAGGCGGAGTTACTTTAAGTTCGCAAGCAGAAGTAGATGCTTTTCCTACAAACTATCCAGGATGTTCAAAAACAAAATATAATGTCTCTATTTCTGGCGCAGATATTAATGATTTGTCCCCTTTACTACAATTAGATACAGTTGGTTCTTTAGTTATTCTGAATAACGATATATTAGAAAATCTTAGTGGTTTAGATAATCTACGTAGCATGATGGATAACACAAATATCATCATAAGCAATAATTTAATTCTTGAAAATGTTTCGGCACTCGCAAATTTTGAGAACACACAGCCCGTTGATTTGACCATACAAAATAATCCACAATTATCTAGTTTGTCTGGATTTGCATCACTTCAAGGAATAATGTATATTGTATTCATTGATAATAATGATAGCTTAGAAAATCTTAATGGTCTTGAGGGAATTACATTAATTGACGAATTAGTATTGAGAAATAATGATAATCTAAACACAGTCTCAAGCTTTATAAATCTAAATAGAACGGGTAGTTTAGAGTTTATTAATAACGATTATCTAGAAACATTGGATTTTCCGAATGATCTTGAGTTTTTTGGGAGTTTGTATATAACCGATAATGCAATTTTAAACAATATTGATACATTCAAATCAAATTCAAATTTTACAGATGAACTTATCATAGAAAACAACCCTAATCTTTCTTATTGTTCTATAGAACCAATTTGTAGCAATCTGAACAATCCAGTCCTGTCAATCTCAATTTCAAATAATGCTGGTGGTTGTAATACTCAAAACGAAATAGAGGTCAACTGCGGTACCTTCACAACCATTACCAACTTTATTACTGGTGCATGGGACAACGGCATACCAGACGCTTCTGCCCTTGCTGTTATTCAAGAAAATTATAATACAGGAATACAGGGTAGCATAGATGCCAATCGGCTTATTATTGAAGAAAATTTAACGGTAACTGTAGCTGCCAATACGTATATAAATATAGAATCGAGCATTGCTGTAGATGGAAATTTAGTAGTAGAACACCAAGGTAGTGTTGTACAACAAAATGAGCTTGCCAACACTTTCAATAACAATAGCGTTGAAGTTGAACTCACAACTCCAGACCTTGCTTCCAGAGATTTTATGGTTTTGGGTAGCCCAATGACAGCTTCAGAAAGAGCAGGGGTGTGGAATAATGCGTTTTTAGTGCTCAACCACGACACAAGTAATTTTTTACCTCATCCAGACGTAACTGCTCAATTTCCAGACGCCGAAAACTTTGCTGATGATAATGGCGATTTTTGGAATGCTTATACTGGAACTGTTAATGTTGGCGAAGGATATATTGTCCGCCCCCAAACTGGATATGGCCAACCTGGTGGAATATTTAACTACACCTACGATTCGGGAACTCTAAACAATGGTCCAGTTACAAGGCCAGTTATTTACAATACCCCAGGACCTACAGCTCAAGACAACAAAATTGCCAGTCCAAATATTGTTGCCAATCCGTATCCTTCCGCAATTTGGGCAAACGACTTTATCAATGCAAACCCAACTGTGGACGAAATCTATTTTTGGGAACATAACACGCCGCCAAGTCCAGATCTACCCGGAGCTGGAAGTATGAGTTTTTCTATGCAAGACATTTCTATGTACAATCTTTCGGGCGGAATAGCAGCAGCTAGTGGCGGTACAGAGCCCAATGGATATATAGCAACCGGACAGGGTTTTGCTTTTAAAGCAAACGCAGCTGGAACTGCGGTGTTTAATAATACCATGCGTAGAACTGACAATAACAATACGTTACGTACTAGTAATATTTCAGATAGAGCATGGTTAAAGGTAAACTCTTGGGAATATGAAATGGGTAGTACAACGCTTTTAGCTTTTGGAAAAAATACAACTGCTTGGTTTGATCCTGGGTACGATAGTAAAAGATTAGGAACGGCTGTGTCGATTTTCAGCCAAATAGAAGGAGAAACTTCTGGCTTTGGTATACAAACTCGCGAACAACTTTATAGTGGGATGTCAATACATTTAGGGTTCTCAACTATTATAGATAAAATCACAGAGTATGAAATATCCTTAGAGAATTTTGAAGGTGCTGTGCTAGAAAACAGTCAGATTTATCTGCTAGATACTCTATTGAACAAGATGGTTAATTTAAGAGAAGAAGTATATGCTTTTACTTCCAATTCAGGTACTTTTAAAGATAGATTTGTTCTTTATTTTGAAAATGAGACATTAACACTTAATGAGTTTGACATATCTAACGCTGTCAAAATATTTCCTAACCCAGTTTCAGACAACCTAACAATTTCCATAGATTCAAATTTCAGTTTTATAAAAGCTGAAATCTATTCTATTAGCGGTCAAAAACTGATGGAAACTTCAGCATTACAAATAGATATGAATGATCTTTCTGCAGGGATTTATTTTGTGACTGTGGTAACTGAAAGCGGGAGCATCACCAAGAAAATTGTTAAACACTAGGTTTGTTTGTTAGATTATGAGCGTTGTCCCTTATCATTATATCTACTTTCGTATAATGCATTTTATTTAATACTTTATTTACTTAAAATTATTCTTTAATGAAAAATTCAATTCTTGTCATTTTACTGCTGTTGGTAGTTTCCTTTGCTAAAGCTCAGGATATAGAAACTGGATTGGTAGGATACTATCCATTTAATGCAAGTGCCGATGATCTTAGCCCACTGCAGAATCACGGGGCATGGAATGGTCTTATTGAAAGAACAACGAACAGGTATGAACTACCTTTTACAGCGTACGAGTTTCCTAATCTCACTACTTATATAGATGTTCCAGACATTCCAGAGTTAAATTTTACAGGAGATTTTACGATAAGTGTTTGGGTGAGACCTGTAGAAGTAACTACTTTCTATATGGCTAGAAAGAGCAACGCTTTAGCTCCGCCGTATGCGCTTACATTAACTGGTATAGGGAATACTCACTTTGCTGTGACTACAGATCAAGGTTTAGTTACTGTAGATGTGCCAGCTGGGTATACACTAAACGAATGGCAGTTGTTTACTGGGGTACGTTCAGGTAATACACTTTCACTGTATCGAAATAATGTGTTGATAGGTCAAGAAGCTATTATGGGGACCAATGTTATTAATCCACAAGGACTTCTCTTTAACGTAAGGACAACTTCATCTGCTACTATTTCTCCAAGAAAGTTGGATGACGTCCGCCTGTATAACCGTGCATTAAACGCAGCAGAAGTAAATGCACTATTTGAATTCCGTGCAGCCTGTCCTATAGACCAGCTTGTTATAAATTCACAAGCAGATTTGATCACCTATAAAACGAACTATCCAAATTGCACGTCACTGCCTCAAGGACTTTTGGTGGAAGGTGAGGACGTGAATGATCTTTCTTATCTAAGCAGCCTACTGACTATTTATGGAGATTTAGAAATTAGAAACAACCCGAACCTACCAAATACGGATGGAATGGAATTATTTTTGGAAATTATTGATGGAGATTGGCTCATAGTTGGGAATGGTCTACTGGATAATTTAATGGGTTTATCCCAGGGGCTTACCATGGACGGGAATACGATAGAAATTAAGGACAATCCATCGCTCACAACACTCAATGGGTTCATTTCTGTAAGGTCTGCAAATGTTTTTATACTTGATAATAATGATGCACTTTTAAGTATGGGAGACTTGTTTTTAGCTGACGCTACTAATGTTGAAATTAAAAATAATGACGGTATCACAAATTTATCTGGTCTCGGTAATCTTACAGAGGTGAATACCCTTATTGTTGACAATAATAGTAGTTTGGTAAGTGTTAATGGAATTTCATCCATAGGTTCACCAGATCCTATAATCGATACTATTATTATAACAAATAATGAGATGCTCACGGATATCTCAAACTTAGAATTGTTCATGTTTGAACAGGCCCCAAACCTTACCCTTACAGATAATGAAAACCTATCGCTATGTAGTACATTTTTCTTATGTAATAATATAGCTAATTTTTCACAGGTAATCATTGAAAACAATTCTGTAGGGTGTAATACATTGACGGAACTTTTAGACAATTGTGGTGCTAGTTTAAATTATGTTTCTGGCACAGTAAAATTAGATATAGACGGTACTAATTGTTTTATGACGGGACTACCTGGAACAGGCGCTATGGTTGAAATTTCGAATGGTTCTCTAAGTTATACCACAATGGTGGAGGAGAATGGAAATTATGGACTTTTTATTCCTAGTTCCGGATCCTTTACTGTACGAATAATTGATAGTAGTATTTCTGAAATATTTACAGTGAATCCCTTCGAAGAACAGATAGAGTTTACCGGCTTTTCTCAAAACGAGATTGTAGACTTTTGCCTTTCCTCGAATGAAAATGTTTCTGATGTTTTAATTCACTTATTGCCTATAACAGAGGCTCGCCCAGGTTTTGAAGCAGAATACATTCTTTCGTATGCCAATGAAGGTAGCATTGCAACCAGTGGAACGATTAGCCTTTATTTTGATGATGAGCGACAAACTTTTAGCGGTGCAACACCAATGCCTATGTCGATTTCAGGAAATGAAATTATTTGGGAGTATGAAACTTTAGCCCCTTTTGAAAATCGAACTATAGCATTAACAATGGAGAGTGCTCCTCCGCCAACTAACGAATCGGGAACTGTTCTTTGGTTTACGAGCCAGATCGTTTCATCAGAGACAGACTACAACCTTATGGATAATGAGCATCTGCTGGAGCAAGAAATGATCAATTCTCAAGACCCTAACGATAAGCGTGTGGCTCAAGGTGAGTCCATTCAGTTATCACAGGTAGGTGAATATCTAGAGTATATCATAAGATTTCAAAATATTGGTAGCGCTAGTGCGATAAATGTTCGGGTGGATGATGAACTGCAACAAAATCTAGATTGGAATAGTTTTAAAATTATCACTGCAAGCCATGATTTTGAACTAGCCATCACCAACCAAAATCAGGTTTCTTTTATTTTTGATACTATTAATTTACCCTCTGTAAATACAGATCCCGAAGGAAGTAACGGCTTTATAGCTTTTAGAGTAAAGTCATTGCCAGGTCTTGAAATTGGTGATTTTATTGAAAATGAAGCAAATATTTTCTTCGATTTTAATGCGCCCATACTTACAAATATGGTAACAACTACAGTTGTGGAAATTTTGGACATACAAGAAAGCACGCTTGAATCTGACGTTAGAATATTCCCTAACCCAGTTTCTGAAAACTTAACCATTTTAACGAACCCAAATTTCAATTTTATAAAAGCGGAAGTGTATGCTATTGGGGGTCAAAAACTGATGGAAACTTCGGCAACACAACTAGATATGAGTGATCTTTCTGCAGGGATTTATTTTGTGACTGTGGTAACTGAAAGCGGGAGCATCACCAAGAAAATTGTTAAACAATAAGCAGACGCAACCTTTTGGTAGCCTAGACTTTTTTGTTTCTTTTTTGGGCGATGCAAAAAAGAAAAATAAATTTTGGGTTTCAAAAATTTAAAATAGTGGCTCGTCTATTTTGTGAATAATGGGTTTAAGTTATTTTTTAATCTACACGCAACTTTCGGCGTAATTTTTGACTATTTTAGTGAAAAGCAATGCCATGAAATGCCTTTTATCAATTTGCAAACTAATGGAAGACAAATAAACTAGGCATTCCATCTTCCAATTTATAAAATATCTTATACAGATGAAATATTTATATCTTCTACTACTATGTAGCTTATTGGTCGCTTGCGGAACCACCGTAGGCATAGATTATGATGACACCACAGACTTCTCCCAATACAGCACCTATAATTTT
The DNA here is from genome assembly GCA_963799365.1 of uncultured Flavobacteriaceae bacterium. Lineage (GTDB taxonomy): Bacteria > Bacteroidota > Bacteroidia > Flavobacteriales > Flavobacteriaceae > Marinirhabdus. The sequence continues at coordinate 582,297 of CAWCWV010000017.1, read as the reverse complement.
TACCCTTCTATAGACTCGGGTTTAAGTGACCTGGACGATAAGCGCGTAATGCAAGCTACAGATAGTTTGATGCAAGCGCGCGGCTTCGTAAAATCTGAAACGCCACAATTGTATATAAACTTTTTTGCGAGAGAAAATATTTCTAATTCTCGCAATACGCTAGGCATAGGGATTGGCGGCGGTGGAGGTAATGTTGGTGTTGGCGTGAGTGGCGGAATTCCAATTGGAGGTCGCGTGGTAAATCAACAATTGACTATGGATTTTATAGACGTTGCTAAAGACGATCTAGTCTGGCAAGCCGTGGCCGATGCCGAATACAAAGAAAAAGCATCCCCAGTTCAAAAACAGGCGCACTATTGGGATATACTTACTAAAATGCTGAAGAAATATCCGCCAAAGAAGTAGCGTATATATTAATTGGTTTAAGGACTTCGAGTTTCATGCGCTCTAAGGGAACGAAGTACAGCATCATCGGGTGTTGAAATATCAATTATTCTTTCATAATTAATTCCGAGAAAATTAAAGTTTACCAAGATTTCAGATTGTACAGGAAACGTTTCAATACAAGCATAACAAAACAGCTCCGCACGAAGCTGTGGACAATTAGCATTCAATCTTTCCACAAGTGTCTTTAAATTCTCAAATTGTCCAAATTCATCCAAATCCGTAGGGGTTGGAAATAAATCTTGGCTGAGTTTGTTTACTTCATTATTCAATTCTTCGTCTACATAATTTATTAATGAAAGTTGAAGTTGAGGACAGTTTATTTGCGACATATCATCATCATCTTTGTTACATCCCACAAATAGTAGTAATAAAACTAAGCTTAGGATTGTAGTTTTCATTATGATGAATTATTTTTAGTGCCGCGAGAAAGTTTCAATGCATCTCAAAACTACAAAAAATTAATACTACTCTTCCACACGTATCCTAACCCCTTCACTATGGCTCGTAAACTCCGGCGCATACATACTTTGTATGGTAGTAATTCCATTGCTAAACGTTCCTGCATTGTTTATCCGTAAGTCGTATTCAAACACATAGATGCCTTTACGTAGCGTATCAAAAAAGAAATTGGTGCTGGCGTCTTTGGTAGCCTGGTAATAACCCAGGCCGTCCTGCCATTTGTAGGTGGAAAGTACGTCTATAGGCTCCAACCCTGCGGCACGCATATCTTTCATATGTACAAAATCCATTTCGCGGTCTACACGCAGTTCTATACGTACGCTTACCAAATCGCCCACTTTTAAAGTCGTTGCTTCTTTAATTTCTGAAAGTTCCTCCCCTGTCGCTGTATTCGTTTTTAAGAAGAGTTTCTTTTTCAATTGTAACGGAGTTTCAGCTGAAGTGATTTTATCCAGATCTTCAAAATACTGCCAGTACAAGCCGCCCCAAGCAATCCCTTCTCCTTTTTTCTGAAATGTTACTGTTGCCTGGCTTTCAGAAATTTCGCTAGTATTCCAACTCGTTTTAAAATACCCCGTTCCAGCTTCCACTTTTACATCGTCCATTTTTGAAGGGTCTATCACTTTGTCGCCCACAGTTACTTCCACAGCTTCGGTTACCGAAAGCCAATCTGTACCTTGTAACAATAAGGCATACACAGCTTCACTCGTAGCTTTTGTCGTACTCCATTGGTTGGTTTGCTTGTTTTTAAGCAGCCACACTTTTAGGTTGTCAACGGTATTGTTATCCCGATGTATATCGGGATTAATTTCAGAAAATACCTCTATCATCAAGGCTTGTGTTTCCACGGGAGCTTGATACCAATACCACGATGGCGTATTACTCTTCCAGTACATTCCCAATTCTTCGCTGGTGATGCTATTTTCTTGTAACGCTTTGGTAATTTTTGAAGCAGTTGCCGTCTTTCCGTTTCTGTGCAATACAAGCGCGATCATCCCTTTTGAATATAAATCTCGGGTATTCCAATAGGTCTCCATCTGTCCCAAATAGTAATTGCTAATTTCTTCCACTTCCTTAGATTGCTTGAGCTCTGGGAAGAAGCTTCGCATATATAAATAGTGTGTTTGCATCCTGCTCAAGTGGTCTTTTTTATAATCTGGTTTCTCTGTATATTTTGAAAGTTCCTTATACTCTTTTACAAATTCAGCATCCAAATAAGAAACAGCTTTTTCAATCATTTCTTTCTCTCGTACCCTGAGCGGAGTCGAAGGGTCGAGGACCCCTAACTTATCCAAATGCCCAAAGCCAGTCGCAATGTGCTGGGTGATATATCTACTCGCATACCCACCATTAAACCAAGGCCAGGCACCAGAACTCATTTGGTTTTGCTCCAGTTTCCTGAACGCTTCCCCCTGTTTGCGTTGCATTAAGTTGAGGTCAAATAACAAGGCAATACGTTTTTTCTGTTCGGTTTCACTTTGTGCATCCCGTAGCCAAGGTGTTTCCTGAATCAATAACGATTTTAATTCCTCGTTTTTCTCCAGATTGCTCAACAACGCGTCGCTATTGGCCCATTGGTCAAACACTGCCTTAATTCGCAGATTGCTATTGGCAATATGCGTTGCGAGCGAGTTGGCGTAATAGCGCGCAAACGTCTGCTCATTACACTCATACGGGAATTCCATTAAATAGGGCAGCGCCTGCACCGCATACCAGGCTGGGTTAGAGGTTACCTCCAACATTAGTTTGTGGTGTTTTAGAGTTGTCGAAGAGTTATTTTTCAACTTATCCAACGTAAAAGTTTTGGTCTGGTTGGAGCGCACCCACATAGGTAAAGTTTCGGTTACCAACATTCTATTGGAAAGTACGGGAAGCGTATTTTGCTCCCCATCGCTAAAGGTGTTGGTTTTGGCAATCACTTTGTATTCCACTGCTTGTAAGGTAGACGGAATTTTTAAGCGCCAGGAAATCTGAGTATTGTTGCTTTTTTCTACCGAAAAATCTTTCACAGCATTGTTATTCGCCAACGCTACATCAATAGATTCGCCCGTAACGGCATCACTTAGTTGTAATACGGCTTGTCCTGAAAGGTTGGTATCACTTAAGTTTGAAATTTTACTACTAATGATGATCTCATCGCCTTCTCGTAAAAATCTGGGTGCGTTGGGCACCACCATCAATTCTTTTTGGGTCACGGTTTCAAAGGCGGAAACCTGGCTGTTTAGATCTTTGGTATGTGGTAATAATTGCAATTTCCAGCGCGTTAAAGCTTCTGGCGTGGTAAAGTTGAAGGAGATGTTTCCTTCAGCATCTGTTTTTAACTGCGGAAAAAAGAAGGCAGTTTCCTGCAGGTTTTTACGGATTTTCACGGAGCCGAAGTCTGAAGCTTGTTGCCTCACTTCTCCACTCAGCTCATTATTTGAAGTCACGCCAGGAAGATTTTTTAACTCTTCTTCAATCTCTTCAGCATTATATTGTTCAATTCCTAAATCAGCTTCAGCGGACACTTCTCCCACTGAATTGAATACTGCAGCTTTACTTCTCGGGGCTGATTCATAAGCAATTGTAAAATTTTCCACAAGGCTCAACCCAAACCAATTAAACCGGTCAAAATTTTGTTGGGTGTTGCTATAATTTCTGTACGGGTACTGTAAGTACATTGTTGTATTTTCAAAACTATTCCTAGCCGTAGGACTTCCCAATGAGTAATACTGCAAAGAGGGCTGCGGATTAAATTGCCATTGGTGTGGCGCAAATTGATCCAGCGAAGCGTCGTACATACTCGCTAGCAACTCTGCAGAAACTTTCTCTCCATCCGGTCCCTTTATGGTAAAACTCCAGGTTTCGGGAACGCCGGGTTCTAATTTATCACGAAAAGTTTTAGTTTCAATGCTAAGTGCTGTTTTAGGTGCTGGTACATTTACTAAAGTAGAACCACCATCAAAACTATTAAAAGCCGTCAAACTATAATGAATGGCAAATCCACCTATATCATCTCCTGTAACAGGGACCGAAATAGTTTTTGTATTACTATCCAATGCAACAACAAACGTCTCCGTGATCTGCTTTTGTTTCTCTACGGAAAGCGTCACCGAAATAGCTGCATTCGATTTTACCGTCACAAAAACCTTGTCACCCGCTTGATAGGAATCCTGGTCAAACGAGATCTCAAATAATTGGTTGTCGGCTGGGGTTTTATCTTTGTTGCTAACTACCAGGGTATAATCTTTAGAAAGTACTTCCTGCCCGAATTTATCATTCGTTTTTGCAATAATAACATACGCTCCCGAAGCCCATTTTTTTAGGTTTCCAAGTTCAATTTCAGCAACAGTTGAAGTATTTACCGTTTTATTGAAAACCTGTTCGCCCTGTTCCCAGGTTTGTACGTCGTCTTCATTTTTATACGGATCGTTCGGAAATAAATTACGAAACTGCGCTTCACTATATTCCTGGAAATCCGGCGCATTCCACGGACGTTTGCGCAATACGGTTTCAGGTGCTTTTAACTTGTAGATGTTTACAGTCACTTCGGCAGAGACTTTTTCGCCATTTAGGTTTTTAGTACTGATTTTTAATTGTTGGTTTTTTTCTTCTTTATCTAATGTTTCAGGAGCTTGCAAACCAATGTTTAGTGCGTGATAGCCAACATTCACAATTGTGGTTGTGCTTTGAGTTTCCCCATTAATATCGGTCACATCTGCACTCACTTCATATTGAAAAACTGGTTGCCCAGCTTTATCTACTTTGCTATCTGGAAGGGCTGTAAAATTAATTTCATATTCGCCTTTATTATTGGTCGTGGTTTCACCAAACGTGATTTCCTGTCCTTCGCCCATATTTTGAGGTCTGCCCCAATAATACCAACGGGGATACTGTACTTTTCGGGTTACTTTATAACTTACTTTGGCATTGGTGATATTACTTCCTGAGAACGAAATAGCTTCCCCTTTTACCGTAATTTCATCATTCACGCGATAGGTTTCGGTAATGGGTTTAAAATTGGTTTCAAACTTGGGACGTTTGTATTCTTCTACACGGAAATAGCTTTCAGAAGAAAGTGTTTTGTTGCTGGCTGTAATTTCAATCGTAAACTGTCCAGTAAGCACGCCATTTGGTAATACAAATTCGCCCGCAACGGTACCAAATTCATTGGTTTTGAGTTCTATTTGGGCTATATCTTCATAATTGGCATCATACAAAGAAACTAGTACATTCTGGTTGGGAATGATACTTGATTTCTTGTCTAAAGTTTCAGCAACAATGCCTTTAAAATAAACAGTTTGACCAGGTCTGTAGATGCTTCTGTCTGTAAATAGAAAACTTTTATAGCGGTTTAAGTCACTGTTGTTATAGCGGTTGTAATTATAATAATTTGTAAATACAGCAAGATCGTTCTCCTTACTTACGGTCACCGAATAGTTGTAATAATTATCGTTATTATTAGGGATTTTTATAAAACCTTTTGCGTTAGTTGTGTAGGTTTTAAGAGTAGAATTTTTACGCGCATCCTTCACCACGCATGTAGCATTTGCAATAGGCTTGCCGTTGGTTCTATCCACCACTTGAAAATAAGTATGGTTACTTTCTTGTGTTTTTACGATTGCTAAGTTGGTGTATTGGATCTCAGCATACTCAAAAAGACGTTTGTTATCGGTATTGGGTGGTGTTGCCAGCACTAGATAATAACCCTGTGGAAAGCCAGGGAGTAGTAGTTCTGTACTGTGACTTCGAAAATCCCCTTCATCACGCATTTGCTGTGTCCACTGTTTTTCTAACTTTAAGTTTTCAATATAATTACGCTTTTTTTCCTTGTCATAAATTTCCTGAAGCGCAAGTCGCTCTTTTGCTGATATTTTATATACTGAAAGTTGTACACTTCGCACATTGCTATAGGTCACCAACATTCGGCTGTTACTATCAATAGGAAGGTGCGATTCCAATAGAAGCTGAACTGATGGTGCAGTAATGGTTGCTATTAAATTTTGAGCCTGGGAAGCTACGTAAGTGTTTGGAAAATCTTTAATAAGCTGTTCGCAAATAGCCAATGCCTCTTTGTACGCCCAGCGCAGGTTTTCGTTTTCTTCAGCGGTATATTTTTGTCCTTGATTGTAGGTATGTTGCGCAATTTCAAAATCGTATATAGCTTTTGCATAGGGGTCGCTTACTTTGGTTTTTCCACTTTGTAATGCGGCAAGGTATGTGGCTTCTTTAGCTGTAATGCGTCCGTTCGTAAGCACAAACGAAAGTCGTTCTGCATCTACTATAACCAACGGAATTTCGTTTTTCTCTTTTGAATGAAATACAATTAGTTTCTGGTATAGCTGAAGTGCTTTTAACTCCAAGGATGTGCTGTCTTTTGAAGTCAATTGCATACGTTGAAACTGTTGGAAATCTCCTAAGTACGTTGCTTCTTTAATTTCAAAAGCATAGGTGGGTTTGGTGATGGAATTTTCCGAGGTTTTGTAAAATTCCAAAGCATTATGAGCTAGAAAATCGTATAAAGTAGGTCTTAACTTGTTAGAATCTTCAAATGTGGTGAGGATGGGCTCAAAAGCTTCTGTTGTACTATTTTGTAATATATTTTCGTTTGTAAGCGATTGTTTATAGTAGGTGGAAATTTCAGCAAAAAGTGTTTCGAGATCCCAGGTTCTAAAATCGGTTTCGTCTACTTTATTTTCAGTTTTGGTACGGTCATAAAATTGGTAACGATTTTGTTGAAAATAATCCCAATACAGTTTGGCGAGCATATTTTGTAACATATTTTTGGCAGGTACTTCGCTTTTAGAGATGTGCTCTTTAAAATCGTTGATAACTGTGAGCTGTGCGTTTTCTTCCAGAATAAGGGCAAACTTGCTTTTAAATAGCAATGTTTTAATAAGTTGCGCTTGGTTTTTTTCGGCTTTGGCCTTGACTTCAATTTGTGTAACGATCTCCAAAGCACTTTTTGGGGTATCGGCCAGTTCCAGTTTCTCAACCTGGTTCCAAAGAATTTTATAGGAGGTGTTTTGTGCGTTGGTTAAAGCCATTGTGAATATTGCAAGTATGATGGTATATAGCGTTTTCATAGATGTGAAATTTTCCGAAAGATAACAACAGTAGTATTTCTGAAGTATCAATAATGAGTACAGCTAGACAAAAAATGAGCCAAACCTTTGTTTGAATTAGGGAAACTCAATTTTTGGAACTGTATTTGTATAAAGTTAGTAAAACCTAGATAATGAAAGTGCCGTACCTAAGTTTGTTTTTTAAGAATTATACAAAGCACTATATTTGAACCCACAAACCTGCTATATGAAAAACCTGTTTTTTTTACTATTGTTCCCCGCGTTGCTTTCGGCACAAACTTCTTTTGAAAAAGCTGAAACCTATTTTAAAAAAGAACAGTTTACAAAAGCAAAGCCATTGTTTCAGCAACACCTAAAAGATAATCCCAACGATAGAAAAACGAAAGAATATTTGGGCGATATCGCTGGCTATAAAAAAGATTGGGATACTGCGATAGATTTTTATGAAGATTTAGTGGAGGCCGATGATAAGAATGCCAATTACCATTTTAAATATGGCGGTGCCTTGGGAATGAAAGCATTATCCATTAGCCGAATAAGAGCAGCAACCTATATTGGCGATATCAAAGAACACTTTGAAACTGCAGCGAGCTTAGATCCAAACCATATTGAAGTACGTTGGGCACTTGTTGAGTTTTATATTCAGTTGCCTGGGATTATTGGTGGAAGCCAGAAGAAAGCAACTACATATGCCAATCAGTTATTAAAAATTTCTCCTGTAGATGGCTATTTGGCCAACGGCTATATTGCTGAATATGACGAACGTCCAGACGATGCAGAACGTTTTTATAAAAAAGCGATAGACATAGGAGGTTCTCCAACTACCTATGAGAAGTTGACCGAACATTACGAAAAAAACAATAAACCAAAAGAAGCCATGCAAACGGCAAACAAATCGTTGCAAATCCACAAGCGCAATAGTCTAAATTACCAAATAGGCAAAATTGCCGCCCAATACAATCTGGATTCCCAATTGGGTATAAATTGTTTGCAAGCCTATATTCAAAATCATTCGGTGCGTGATGGTGTCCCTAAGGATTGGGCCTATTTTAGATTAGCGCAGATCTACAAGAACTTAGGTAACAAACAAAACGCTTTACAGTGGATTGATAAAGCATTGCGCGATCGTCCGGATTTTGAACAAGCGCAAGATGAGAAAAAGAAGATCCTTAGTTTGTAGCGGCCCTTCGATACAATTTTAAGAACTTCTCTTCGAGAGTTCTTAAAATCACTCAGGAACCTTAGATTATATATACTCCATATTTTTTTTTTTGATACTCTAATTTATCTTAGGTCACTGAGTGATTTTGCGACGCAGGAGTAAAATTGTATCGAAGTGCCTATTTAAAAACAGGAATCCCTAACTTTAGGCACTCATAACTCAACAACTTTAGGCACTTAATAATGAGAGTACACTTTATAGCCATTGGCGGCGCGGCGATGCACAATCTGGCATTGGCATTACACAACAAAGGATATCACGTAACCGGAAGCGATGATGAAATATTCGACCCTTCCAAAAGCAGGTTAGCTACCAAAGGCTTACTGCCGGAGAAATATGGTTGGTTTCCAGCTAAAATTTCAACAGACATTGAGGCCATCATTTTGGGTATGCACGCCAAAGCCGATAATCCTGAATTGCTAAAAGCAAAGGAACTCGGTTTAAAAATTTATAGCTATCCAGAATTTTTATATGAACAATCCAAAAATAAAACCCGCGTAGTTATTGGTGGAAGCCACGGAAAAACTACCATTACTTCCATGATTTTGCACGTGATGCATTACCACAGTAGAGACGTAGATTATATGGTAGGTGCCCAATTGGAAGGTTTTGATACCATGGTAAAGCTTACTGAGAAGAACGATTTTATAGTTCTGGAAGGTGACGAATACCTGTCTAGCCCTATCGATAGAAGACCAAAATTTCATCTTTACAAACCAAACATTGCCTTGTTAAGCGGCATTGCCTGGGATCACATAAATGTGTTTCCTACCTATGAAAATTATGTAGAACAGTTTGAGATATTTTTAACTGAAATGACCAATGGTGGCACCATTATTTACAACCAGGAAGATCCCGAGGTAAAACGCGTTGTGGAAAATAGCACAGCCACTATAAAAAAAGTAGCCTACCAAACGCCGGAATATACTGTTGAAGACGGGACCACTTTACTAGAAACTCCTGAAGGACCCATGCCAATTGAAGTTTTTGGAAAGCATAATTTAAATAACCTGGAAGGCGCCAGATGGGTTTGCCAACTCATGGGAATAGATGCGGAAGATTTTTACGAAGCCATTGCAACATTTAGCGGAGCCAGCAAACGCTTAGAGAAAATTGCAGAAACCGAAACGGCTATAGCCTATAAAGATTTTGCCCACAGCCCAAGCAAAGTAAAAGCTACTACCGAAGCTTTAAAAAATCAATATCCCGATCGCAAATTAATTGCTTGCCTGGAATTACACACCTATAGCAGTTTGAATCCCGAGTTCTTAACTGAGTATCAAGGTGCATTGGACGCAGCAGATATGGCAGTAGTTTTCTACTCTCCTCATGCAGTAATGATAAAGGGTTTGGAAGAAATTAAGGTCACACAAATAACCGATGCATTCCAAAGAGAAGATCTAATGGTCTTCACCAATCCAGCCGACTTTAAAACATTTCTTTACACACAGGATTTTAAAAACACCTCTCTTTTATTAATGAGCAGTGGAGATTATGGTGGGTTGGATTTTGATATGGTGAATGAGTATTTTAAATAAAATCCCAAAAATAAAGTTCCAAATCCCAAAATTAAAACGTTGCGTCTCCGCGCCCCTGGCTGCCAAGGCACGACATGCAGTTTTGCGAGCATTATGAGTGTAACAATTTCTCCGCTAATCTCAGTGCTCCTCCGTGAAATGCTGCGTAATTATTTTTACCATTATTTTTTTGAAGTTGCAAAATACTAAAATAAAAAACATCTCGTTTTTAAAATACCAACCAACACCTTCCTTTTATTCAGCACCATTACTTAATAATCATAAACCTTAACGTAATGACTAAGTTTTCAATAGTACTTCTAGCCTCTTGTTTGACACTTTTTGTTGGATGCTCAAACGATGATGATACAACTGAAACTCCTGAGCAGGAAGCTAATTATTTTGCCTTGAAAGTTGGAAATAGCTGGACCTACAATGTGTATCGCTATAATGGAGCAACAATGGAATATGATGTACAAGATTTAAAAATCACAAACACCATTGTTAGTTCTGAAACTATAAACAGTGAAATTTATTTTAAGTACGAAACCACGTCTGAAGGGACTGATGAGTGCTTATTTTGTCTTGAAGATCTTGGAAATGATACATCGGTTAGGGATTCCTTAGGCTATTTAGTAACAACTGAAGGTGTTATTAAGTTTTCAAGTATACAAACAGATCCTTACTTGATCACTTCCGAAGATTTTGGAGACATTTTTGGCGTTTATAGAGAAGAAACTGGGGCTGTGGATACACCAGCCGGGGAGTTTTTTGGAGTAGACTATAATGAACGTTATCTAGTCCAGCCAGATGGCACAACAGCGCCTGGTAAAGACGGCACCTATTATGGAAAAGAGGGGCAAGGAGTAATGGTAAAAACAATATCATTTGTGAGTAGCGAGTTCCCAAATTGGTTCATTATTCTTGATACATCTAACGTGGAAGTTGAAAATTAAATCTATAACTGCTTATATATTCTTTCAATAAATTTTGAAATATCCTTCCGGGAACTTTCAATCAAAGCAGTTTTCGCTAGCTCAAAATCGGTTGCGTTTTTATCCTGTGACAACTTAAATTTTCCTTCCCAATGGGTAATCTCAATATCAAAAGCCTGGATGTAATTGATGAGACGATCCATTCGGGGATCGTCCATTTCCAGTTTGAAATTGTACTTGGGTTGCTCGAGAAACGCTGTCATTTCAACCATTGTTCTTTTTGCAGCTTCAGGGTCGTTTATGAGTTGAATGGTTCCGGTAATATGTACAATAACATAATTCCAAGTGGGAAGTTGCGGTGTACTATATACACTGGGTGAAATATAGCAATCGGGACCTTTAAAAACTACGGTGACTTCGGTGCCATTCACTAATGTTTTCACCTGCGGATTATTTTTGTCGATATGTGCTACCAGTTTTCCTGAATCATTATTATAGATAATAGGAATATGTGTTACAAATGGCGTATTTCCTTCTGCAGAAACCAACATCGCAAAAGGATATGCCCTGATCACGGAAATCATTTTTTGAATGTCATCAGTCTGGTGGTGTGGGGGTGGATACACTTCGGTACAATTTTGCTCCTGCGTTGCAAAATCACTCAGTGACCTTTGCTGTTCAGGAAATTAATATTATTTAGGTACAATTTTGGTCGTGCCTCCCAAAATCACTCAGTGACCTTTGAGGTTTACGTAATTAATAATAGTGCAAATTTAAAATAAGCTAACAATCTAAGGTTCCTGAGTGATTTTTAGAATCATTGCAAATGATCCTAAAAATTGTATCGAAGGGCCGGCTATTTCGTTAGCTCCACAAACAACTTCTCCAAGTTCATGTTTTTTTGATGTAATTGCAGGATTTTAAGTCCGTTGTCGTGGGCAAAATCAAATACTTTGCTGCGCATATCTTCTTTGGTTTCAAAATGAAGAAAATACACAAAACCTGCTGGATTTTCAACTTTTGTAATTTTAGGTAATTTTTCTAATGCCACGGTTTCCACACGGTAATCAAACTCTACTTCTACAATTTGTTGTTGGCCTTCGGTGAGGTCCCTTAACTGTTTGTCAAGTACTATCTTTCCTTTATTTATAATGATAACCCGGTCACAAATGGCTTCTACTTCCTGCATAATATGGGTTGAAAGTAGTACTGTTTTACTTTTACCTAAAGATTTTATAAGCGCTCGTATTTCGATCAACTGATTAGGGTCTAGTCCTGTGGTAGGTTCATCCAAAATTAGGACGTCCGGATTGTGCAATAGTGCGTTTGCCAATCCTACACGCTGGCGGTATCCTTTAGAAAGTTGCCCTATTTTTTTATGAGCTTCGGGGGTTAAGCCGGTTTTTTTAATCACTTCTGCAACTTCTTCTTTGGAGCTTCCGAATATTTCGGCATTAAAGCCTAGGTATTCTTTTACGTACATGTCTAAGTACAGTGGATTGTGTTCCGGCAAATAGCCTACACTTTTTTGTACGTCGGTTGAAGCTTCAATAATAGAAAATCCATTTACGGTAGCGTTTCCTTCAGAAGGTGAAAGATAAGTAGTCAAAATTTTCATCATGGTAGATTTTCCAGCGCCGTTTGGGCCTAGGAAACCTACAATTTCGCCTTTTTGTATTTCAAAAGAAACGGCATCCAGTGCTTTTTGTTCGCCGTAGGTTTTTGTAATATTCTGAACTGTTATTGACATGCGGGTTGAAGTTTCACAAAGCTAACGATACTAATTGGAATCTAGTGTTCGGTTTTTTATTGAATTTCAAAATAAAACAACCATAAAATTTTTTAAAAAAGTTTTGTGCTAGTTGCTAATTCGCTACTTTAGCACTTTAAATAACGAAAAACTATGACAATTCTATTCAATTTTTGGTGGCACTATGATTATAACTAAAACCACGGGGAGAATAGTATATGTTCAAAACGAATATAATTTTAAAGTCCTTTTGGGGCTTTTTTTTTGCTTTGTAAATTTAAAGAATCCAATATGCTCCTTTCAATAGTAGCGGTTTAGGAAACATAAATTTATAGCAACTCAATAAAAGAAATACATGGAAAATAAAAAAGAATTACGAACCTGGTTAGATGCCTTTGGGCTAAATCACCCTTTGGTTATAGCAGGTCCGTGTAGTGCCGAAACAGAAGCACAAGTCTTAAAAATTGCACACCAGTTAAAAGATACCGACACTACCGTATTGCGTGCAGGAATATGGAAACCAAGAACCCGCCCGGGAAATTTTGAAGGAGTAGGTGCTTTGGGATTAAAATGGCTGCAGAAAGCGAAAGAGGAAACTGGTTTGCTCACAACCACCGAAGTCGCTAACGCCAACCACGTAGACCTCGCTCTAAAACACGATATAGATATTTTATGGGTTGGCGCACGGACTACCGTTTCGCCATTTATTGTTCAGGAACTGGCAGATGCCTTAAAAGGAACCGATAAAACAGTGCTCATTAAAAACCCAGTAAATCCAGATTTGGCTTTATGGTTGGGAGCCGTAGAACGGTTTTATGAAGCGGGCGTGAAAAATTTAGGGGTTATCCACCGCGGGTTTTCTACCTATGAAAAAACACGTTACCGCAATAACCCAGAATGGCAAATCCCAATCGATTTGCAAAACAGGTTTCCAGATTTACCATTAATTTTAGATCCCTCTCACATTGCGGGGCGGCGCGATATTATTTTCGATTTGTGCCAGACTGCGTTGGATTTAAATTACGATGGTTTAATGGTGGAAACACATTACGATCCAGATAATGCCTGGAGCGATGCCAAACAGCAAATTACACCAGCTTCTTTGGATCAGATGACGGTAGATCTTCGTATCAGAAAAGAAGAAGGAGACGCGGTGGAATATAGAAATAAGTTAGCTACTATGCGTGCGAAAATAGACGTGATAGATAATAAGTTAATAGAGGTTATGGGCAACCGTATGAAGATAAGTGACGAAATTGGAAAGCTGAAGAAACAAAATAATGTAGCAATTTTACAGACCAAACGATGGAATGAAATTTTGGGTAAAATGATTTTACAAGGAGAAGAAAACGAATTGAGCGAAGAGTTTATCTTGAAATTGTACAAAGCAATTCACCAGGAATCCATTAATCACCAAAAGAAAATCATCAATACCTAAAATTTTTGCAACTTTGCGGTATGAAAGGAGTGGTCTATAAATCTACCGGAAGCTGGTACACGGTAAAATCTGAACAAGGCAAGTTTTACGAGTGTAAGATAAAAGGCAAGTTCAGGATAGAGGGTATAAAAAGCACCAATCCTGTGGCTGTGGGAGATCACGTTCAGTTTGACGTGGAAACCAAAGGTGATGAAACTATTGGAATAATTAACAAGATTGAAAAACGGGATAATTATATTATTCGAAAAAGTGTAAACCTCTCCAAGCAAACGCACATTATTGCTGCCAATGTTGATATAGCTTTTTTGCTTATTACACTCAATAACCCACCTACGTTTACCACGTTTATAGATCGTTTTTTGGTCACTGCAGAAGCCTACCATATTAAAGCTGTGTTGCTTTTCAACAAAATTGATACCTACAACGAAGACGAAACCCTGGAGATAAAATACCTGGCGGCTATGTACCGAGAGATTGGGTATGAATGCATTGGGATTTCAGCAGAAACAGGAAAAAATGTTGAAAAGGTAAAAGCAATGATGAAGGGGAAAGTATGTATGTTTTCTGGTCATAGTGGTGTTGGTAAATCTACCCTGGTAAACGCATTGGAACCTACACTAGATCTAAAAACTTCAAAAATTTCGGACCAGCATAAACAAGGACAGCATACCACTACTTTTGCTGAAATGTATGATCTTTCTTTTGATGCAAAAATAATAGACACTCCTGGTATAAAGGGTTTTGGTGTGGTTGAAATTGAAAAAGAAGAGTTAGGTGATTATTTTCCAGAGTTCTTTGAGCTGAAGCAGCATTGTAAATTTAACAACTGTTTGCATGTAGAAGAACCCCAATGTGCCATAAAAGAAGCGCTGGAACAAGACGAACTCGCTTGGTCTCGCTATAAAAGTTATCTTCAGATTTTAGAAGGAGAAGAGGAGCATTTCCGGAAGGATATTTATGATAAGAATGAATAAATTAACGAGCTTAGAGCGATGAGCGATGAGTGATGAGTAACGAACGACGAACGACAGTTTCTTAAAATAGAAAATTTGGCTTTCTTCCCCTCTTGAGAGGGTTTAGGGGTGTGTTTTTCCGAGCTTTAAAGAGCTTATAATAATGAGAATAATTATCCAAAGAGTAAAAAAAGCTTCTGTAACTGTTTCAGAAAAAATAATTTCAGAAATAGGGCAGGGTTATCTCATTTTACTGGGTGTTGAAACTGAAGACACTCAGCAAGACATCCACTGGCTCTGTGGAAAAGTAGCCCGACTTAGAATCTTCGAGGACGAAAATGGGGCTATGAATAGATCAATTTTGGATATAGATGGGGATGTAATCGTGGTAAGCCAGTTTACGTTGCATGCCAGTACCAAAAAAGGGAATCGGCCAAGCTTTATAAAAGCCGCACGTCCCGAAATTGCAATCCCTTTGTACGAAGCTTTTGTACAGCAATTAGAAAAGGAATTAGGTAAAAAAGTACAAATGGGTGAATTTGGTGCTATGATGGATGTGTCCTTGGTAAATGATGGACCAGTGACTATTGCGATAGACTCAAAAGTTAAAGAGTAAGTTTTTGTTGGGAAAACTTTAAGAATAATATATATTGCCCAGCTTCAGGAATCTACTTATGTTTTTACGCAGTTTACTACTCTTTTTTTTAATTTCAAGTAACTCCATTTTTGGGCAATATGCGGTGAAGGATATTCCGCAAGACTTAAAAGAGGGCGTTAGTGCGATTGTTCGTAATGAAGAAAGTATTATTACTTTGGATGCTTATAATAGCATGATATTTCAGTACAAAAAAGCTGTAACTGTTTTTAACAGAAATGGAGATAATGTTCCGAATACTTCTGTGGATTATGATAGCGAAAGATCTTTTAAAACACTTGAAGTAAAAGTCTTTGATGCTAAGGGCGAAGAAATTAAGAGGTTTAAAAAGCGTGATTTCATAGATGTAAGCGCTTCAGGAAGTGATTTATACAGTGATGATAGGATATTGTATATTGACTTTACGCCAAGATCCTATCCTTACACACTGGAGTTTATCTTTGAATATAAAACATCCTCCACCGCTTTTATGCCTGCCTGGAATCCAGTACAAAATTATGAAGTGGCAACCCAAAAATCTAGCTATACCTTGCACAATCCTAATCAAGTACCACTTAAAATAAAGAAATATAATATAGAAAATTTTGACATTTCGGTTGCCGAAACTCCCAAATTATACCGGTACAAAATCGAGAATTTAAAACCTTTTAAGCAAGAAGCGTTTAGCCCTTATTATACCGAATTTGTCCCTAGGGTAAAGGTGGCTTTACAAAAATTTCAGTTGATTAATCAAAGTGGCAATGTGAAAAATTGGGAGGAATTTGGTAGTTGGCAACGTGATAAATTATTAAACGGAAGAGGAGAACTTTCAGAAGCCACCAAAGCTAAAATTGCAAGTTTGGTTACTGGCGTTAAAGATCCCAAACAAAAAGCACGGCTTATTTATGAATATATGCAAAGTAAAACCCGATATATTAGTATACAAGCAGGTATAGGAGGGTGGCAACCAACTCCAGCGGCAGAAGTGGATGAACTAAGTTATGGAGATTGTAAAGGGTTAACCAATTACACTAAGGCGCTCCTAAAATCGCAAGGAATTGAATCGTACTATACTCTTATTTATGCAGGATCGGAGAATGCCCCAGTAGATACAGATTTTGTTGCTTCTCAATTTAATCACGCAATTTTAACAGTTCCGTTTGAAGACGAAAATATATTTTTGGAATGTACAAGCCAAGAAAAACCTTTTGGTTATATGGGAAGTTTTACAGACAATAGAAATGTTCTTATGGTGACTCCCAATGGAGGCGTACTTACAAAAACAACCAGTTATAAAACCGAAGACAACATTCAATTATTAGATGCCAATGCTATACTAGATGAAAATTTTAAAGTTTCAGGTATCCTAACCCAAGTCTCTGAAGGAGTCCCTTACGAAAGAAAGTTTAGGTTACTTCAGGCCAAAAATGATGATTTGGATATGTACTATAAACAGTTGTGGGGACATTTAAGCAATCTTTCTACAGCAAACATAAATTTTAATAATGATAAAAATAGTGTTGCGTTTACCGAAATTTTAAATTTTGAAACTTTAAATTATGTTTCAACCGCTGGAGATAGAGTTTTATTGAATCCCAATATTTTTAACCGTTACAAGGATGTGCCTCAAACTGAAAAAAATAGAACACAGCCATTGGTACTTCAAAGGGGAACTACTTCAAAAGATCAAATAGAAATCTTACTACCCGATGGATACACTATTGAAGCAGCCTTTGAACCTATAGAAATCAGGTCTAAATTTGGGGTCTATACAGCATCGGTGCAAACTAAGGATGCTTCAACAATGTTGTACAGTAGAGAGTTAATTCTTGAAGCAGGAACCTTCCCAAAGGAAGATTATAATAAGTACGTGAAATTCATTCAGCAAGTTGTGAAAAAGGACAAATCTAAAATAGTACTCTCAAAAATTAAATAATCATTATATGCAACGTAATTACCTAATTATACTTTTTGTATTAATTTCAGCAACCCTAACAGCCCAAAACTTTAAATACGGAAAAGTCTCCAAAGAAGAACTTGCCGAAAAACAGAATGCCAGCTATCCCGAGGCAGATGCTACGGTATTGTACCGTGATTACAAAGTGAAATTCGATTATACACAAGGGCAGGGCTTCACACAAACAGTTACTGTTCATGAGCGTATCAAAATTTATAACAAGCAGGGTTTTGATTGGGCTACCAGAAACTACATCGTGTACGATAATGGCAGTGACAGAGAAAATTTTGATGTAAAAGGGGTAACATATAACTTAGTTAATGGGTCTATAGAAAAGGAGAAGCTTCAAAAAAATGCACAGTTTGAAGAGCGACTTAATAAATACAGGGTAAATAATAAGTTTACAATGCCTGCTATAAAGGAAGGTAGTATAATTGAATACGAGTACACACTCGTATCGCCCTTTTCCAGAATTTCAGATATAGATCTGCAATTCACCATTCCTATTAATAAAGAACTGGTTGAGTTGAGGGTGCCAGATTATTATGTGTATAACATACAAACAAATCCCAAAGCCACTGTAAATTTCGATTTTGAATTAGATTCTAGAGAAAGAGAAGTCGTGTTTAGAGCTAGAAGTGGTTTGGGAACAGCAAATTATGGGAGTTATAACAGCAACAATTCCGCTACAAGCGCTGGAACATCTACCTATAAAGAAAATATTTATTTGTTAGACCACACTAATATACCTCCATTAAAAGAGGAGAATTTTGTAGATAATCTTCAAAATTATCAGGCGCGTTCTCTTTGGGAATTAGCTATGATAAAAGATCCCAATGGTGTTCCTGAAACGTTTGCTACCACTTGGGAGGCCGTAACAAAAAGTGTGTACGAGGACGACGACTTTGTAAACGAAATTAATAAAAGCGATTATTATCAAACCGATCTAGCGAGCGCACTACAAGCAGCAACTTCAGAGGAAGAGAAAATGGCGATGATCTTAAACTTAGTAAAATCGAAAGTAAAGTGGAACAAATATGTTGGTTATTTTCCTGAAAAAGGAGTGAAAAAGGCGTACAAAGAAGGAACAGGGAATGCGGGAGATATTAATTTAATGCTAGTATCTATGCTTCAGAATGCTGGGTTAAACGCATATCCGGTTTTAGTAAGTACCAAAGAAAATGGAATCCCTGTATATCCAACAAGGGAAGGATTTAATTATGTGATCGCGGCGGTAAGCGCAAACGGTAAAATGTATGTGTTGGATGGTACCGATCCTTTCTCAAATGTGAATATGCTGCCAGAACGCGCTATGAACTGGCAGGGTAGATTAATACGTCCCGACGGAACATCGGATTGGGTGGGGCTCTATCCTGGGTATATTTCCCAAAAACTTACTTATGTTCAGGCCGAAATTGATGGCGATAACGTTTCAATAAAAGTGCGTGAGCGTAAAGGAGATCATTTTGCAAAAGCGTATAGAAGCAACTTTGCAAATACAAATGTAGAAAGCCAGGTAAATGCAATAGATACAGGTAATGAAGCTGTAGTGATCACAGAATTTGAAGCGAAAGATCTAGCGAGCACAAAAGAAAATATGAGCATCAGCTACACAGCCAATAGTAATTCTTTGGTAGAAGAGATTGCAGGCGATTTATATATGTCCCCTATGCTTTATTTTGCGCAAACTGAAAATCCATTTAAAGATGATAAAAGAGCATATCCTATCTTTTTTGAATATCCAAAATCACAGAAATACAACATCTCTATTAAAATTCCTGAAGGCTACAAAGTGAAATCTTTGCCACAAGCCATTAAAGCAGATTTGGCAAACAACACAGGGAGTTACACCTATTTGCTTCAGGAAGCTCCTGGCATCTTGCAATTGGCCGTATCTTTGGATATTAATACACCTATCATCCTTCCGCAGGATTATGAATATGTAAAAGGTATGTTCTCTCAAATTACGGAGAAGGAAAAAGAAAAGATCGTATTTACAAAAATCTAACCTTATTTTATGAAGTTTCACTTACTTGTAGCAATAATAGGAACCATGTTTGTTTCTTCTCATGCTACTTCACAGAATTATAAATTTGGAAAGGTTTCTAAAGAAGAAATACAAGAAAGTAAAATGAATTTGAATCCAGAAGCCAATGCTACTGTGCTATATCGAAATTACGAAGTAACTTATGAATATAGAGACAGCAAAGGTTTGTTGCAAATAGTGGAAGTACATGAAAGGATAAAGATTTACAACGCCGATGGATATGAGTGGGCAAATAAAAAGGTGCGTACTTACAACGACGCTCAGGATCAAGAAAGTTTTAATGTGAAGGGAATAACCTATAATCTCGCAGGTGGAAGTGTGGTTAAGGAAAAACTAGATAAGGACGCAATTTTTGAAGCACGTATTAGTAAATTTAGAGTAGACAATACATTTACCATGCCTAATGTCCAGCCAGGAAGTGTCATAGAATACGTATACACTATTACATCGCCTTTTTCGACCATTCAAGACATAGATCTTCAATATAGTATTCCTATCCAGAAAGAAATAGTACAGCTCAAAATCCCTGAATATTTTACTTATAATCGGTATAACAATCCGCAGGCTAAGCTTAATTTCAATTATAAAGAAGACATCAACGAAAAAAAAATTAAGATACGCGGTCGTAGCAATTTTAGTAACATACATTTTAAAGGAGATGGGAATGCTTTTAAACGAGTAAACCCTAATAGTGTTGAAAATTCTTTTACCTATGAAGAGACTACTTATACGCTCGACGAATCCAACATTCCGCCCCTGAAAATTGAAAAATTTGTAGAAAATATTGATAACTATCGAGCAAAATCCCTTTGGGAACTAGCGATGTTTAAAGAGCCATCTGGATTTCCAGAAGCGCTGGCTACTACCTGGGAGGATGTGGCGAAGAGCATTTATGAAGATGCCTTTTATAAAACTCAAATAGAAGAAACAGCATATTATAAAAATGACTTGCAGACAGCGATCTCCGGTATCCAAGATGCTGAAATGAAAATGGAAGCGATTCTTAATCTTGTAAAAAGCAAGGTAAAATGGAATAACTATTTAGGGTATATAACCGATAATGGTGTAGCGAAAGCCTATAAGGAAGGTTCGGGCAATATAGCAGATATCAATTTAATGCTCATTTCTATGTTACAACAAGCGGGGATGGAAGCATTCCCAATCTTAGTGAGTACATCAGACAACGGAATCCCTGTATATGCTACAAGAAAAGGTTTTAATTATGTAATTGCGGGTGTAAACCTAAAGAATGAATATATTCTTTTAGATGCTTCCGATCCCTTTTCTGGTATAAATATGTTGCCACGACGTGCCATGAACTGGCAAGGAAGAATGATTCGTCCTGATGGCAGTTCAGAATGGATACCCTTATATCCTAACTTTATCTCGCAAGAATTATACTTTATTGAAGCTGCCATTGAAAACGGGACTGTAACCGCAAAGGTGAATGAGAGAAAAGCAAACCACTTTGCGAAAGAATATAGAGATTTGTACGCACATACCAATGTATCCTCCCAGATAAATGCCATTAATTTAGGTAACGAAAATGTGGCCATATCAAATTTTGAGGCAGACAACATTAGCACAACGAATGCTACAATGAGTATCTCTTATACCGCCAACTCATCATCGCTCATAGAAGAAATAGCCGGGGATCTATATCTTTCGCCTATGCTGTTTTTTGGTTTGGATGAAAATCCTTTTAAGAGTGATGTTAGGGAATACCCTATATTTTTTAAGTTTCCGCAAAGTAAAAAACATACCATTTCAATCAAGGTGCCGGAAGGATACAAGGTTCAGTCTTTGCCAACGAATACTAAAATTACGCTTGGAGAGAAAGTAGGCGCCTTCACGTATATTGTGAAGCAAACCAATGATAACATTCAGATATTAGCTAAATTTGATATCAGGACACCTTTTATTCTTGCAGAGGACTATACCTATTTGAGAGAGCTATTTTCTCAAAGGATTGCAAAAGAGAATGAAAAGATCGTGTTTACAAAAATCTAACTCATGAACATTCAAAGCGCCCAAAAAGCAGTTGACGATTGGATAAAAGAACATGGTGTTCGTTATTTTAACGAGCTTACCAATATGGCACAACTTACTGAAGAAGTAGGTGAAGTGGCACGTATTATTGCCCGCAGATACGGCGAACAAAGCGAAAAGGAAAGCGATAAAAACAAAGACCTTGGTGAAGAACTGGCAGATGTGGTTTTTGTAGTGTTATGCCTTGCCAATCAAACTGGTGTAGATTTACAGGCAGCCTTTGATGCAAAATTAAATTTGAAAGCCAAACGGGATCACGACCGCCACCATAACAATAAAAAATTAAAGTAATGTTTAAAAGAGTAGTGAATTATAAAGGTTTTTGGAAATCGATTCTGTTTATTGGATTGCTTTATTTAATGGTGTTTTTGTTGGTTCAGTTTGTTGCTTTTCCTTTGGATTTTATGCTTCAAAAAATTCAAACTTTTTCGTTTGTAGTAATACTTTTTGGAGCATCTTTTATTGCGGCCTTTGGTAGCACCTACGCAAAATTTTGGGGAAAACTTAAAGAACAAGACTACAGAAAATGAAACTAAGTCTGTCTCGATCTTCGGAAGAAATTACCGAAACTTCTCTACAAATCACTGGCTCCAAAAGTGAAACCAACAGATTGCTTATTCTGCAAGCTTTATACCCCTCAATTACTATTAAAAACGCCTCAAAAAGTGACGATAGCGAGGTGCTTCAAAAAGCATTAAAAGTTTCAGAAAAAATAATAGATATTCACCACGCAGGAACAGCGATGCGGTTTTTGACAGCTTATTTTTCAGCAAAAGAAGGGGTGGAGGTAATTTTAACGGGTAGTGAACGTATGCAGGAGCGTCCTATTGGCATTTTAGTGGATGCACTTACAACTTTAGGTGCAGACATTGTTTACACTAAAAAAGAAGGTTTCCCGCCCTTAAAAATAAAAGGAAAGAAACTTCAAAAACACAAAGTAACACTCCAAGCAGACGTGAGTAGCCAGTTTATTTCGGCTTTATTGCTTATTGCGCCATCGCTTCCCAACGGATTGGAATTGAAATTGGAAGGTACAATCACTTCAAGACCTTATATTGAAATGACTTTGGCGCTCTTAAAACAAATAGGTGCTTCATTTCAATTTATCGATAATATCATTAGCGTGCGTACTCTTTCAGCACTAGAGGAAACTATTGTTACTGTAGAAAGCGATTGGAGCTCGGCTTCCTATTTTTATAGTTTGGTAGCGCTTTCAGATAAAAAGAGCATTCAACTGAAAAGTTACAAAACTGAAAGTCTGCAAGGCGATAATGCATTGGCCCAACTATATTCAAAGCTAGGAGTAGCAACAATTTTTCATGAAGGACACAGCATCACTCTTAAAAAAACCATTTCTGAAATTCCTTCTGTATACAAAGCAGATCTCTCCAACACCCCGGACATTGCCCAAACTATTGCGGTAACCTGCTTTGGGTTAGGAATAGGGTGTGAGCTTACGGGACTACATACGCTAAAGATTAAAGAAACCGACCGCTTGGTTGCATTAAAAACAGAACTGGAGAAATTGGGAGCTGTTGTTACTATTTCGGAAGATAGCATTGTTTTGAAACCTTTAGGGAAAATACTCCCAAATGTGGCTATAGATACCTATAACGACCACCGTATGGCAATGGCATTTGCGCCATTGGCATTAAAAACGCCTCTTATCATCAACAATGCCGAAGTAGTTTCAAAATCATTTCCTACTTTTTGGGAAGATATAGGTGTTGTAGGCATTTTAGTAAAAAGTGTTTTATAAACCGATTTCACTATCATAAAGCTCACAATTTCTACTCGCTACCAACGAAGCCTCCTGCCAACTACCCGCTAATTAAAAATTAATCCAAAGATAAATCGTCATTTACTTGACAACGCCTATGTTGAGGTTGTATATTTACAACCTTTTTAAACGAAATTGTACCGCTATGGGAATGAAATTATCGAACTTCAGTTTTAACCTTCCAGAAGAGCTTTTGGCCGAACATCCTGCGCCCAATCGTGATGAGGCCAGATTAATGGTCTTAAACCGAAAAGAGCAGACTATCGAGCACAAGATGTTCAAGGATTTGATAGATTATTTTGAAGAAGATGATGTATTGGTGTTAAACAACACTAAAGTATTTCCTGCAAGATTGTACGGAAACAAAGAAAAAACGGGTGCGCGTATTGAAGTTTTTTTACTTCGAGAGTTAAACCCAGAAACCCGTTTGTGGGATGTGTTGGTAGATCCGGCACGTAAAATACGTATTGGTAACAAGTTGTACTTTGGCGATGATGAATCTTTGGTAGCTGAAGTTATAGATAATACAACAAGTCGTGGGCGTACCCTTAGATTTTTGTTTGATGGTTCTTACGAAGAGTTTAGAAACAAACTAACAGAACTTGGGGAAACACCCCTTCCAAAATATATTAAAAGAGAAGTAGAGCCAGAAGATGCGGAGCGCTATCAGACAATTTTCGCAAAAAAAGAAGGCGCTGTTGCGGCACCTACTGCAGGACTTCACTTTTCAAAACACTTACTAAAGCGACTGGAAATTAAAGGGGTCAATTTTGCGGAAGTAACCTTACACGTAGGTTTGGGTACTTTTAGTCCAGTTGAAGTTGAAGATCTCTCAAAACATAAAATGGACAGTGAAGAGATCGCAATAGATAAAGACGCTGTTGGAATAATTAATGAAGGAATAGCAAAAAAGAGACGCGTTTGTGCAGTAGGAACCACTGTGATGAGAGCACTGGAAAGCTCGGTTTCTTCAAATGGTACTTTGAATGATTACGAAGGTTGGACCAATAAATTTATCTTTCCTCCCTACGACTTTAGCATAGCCAATATGATGGTAACCAATTTCCATACTCCAAAGTCTACCTTGTTAATGATGGTTGCGGCTTTTGCAGGACACGATTTTGTAAAAAAAGCTTATGCCGAAGCAATTAAGGAAAAATACAATTTTTACACCTATGGTGATGCGATGCTTATTATCTAATGACTCATATAAATTCTATATAAATCCCGGCCATTGGTCGGGATTTTTTGTTTTATAACGTTTTATTTTAAAACCAATTATTTTTCTAGTATATTAGATATGTTTTATCGCTAACAACTTGTATTTCAATATGAAAAAACACCTACTTCTAGTGTTCTTATTGTTACTATCAGTGCCATTTTTCTCTCAGGAAACTGGAGAAGCTGTTCCTGCAAGTTGGTCGCAAAATATCCAATCTATTGTAAATCCTATACAATTACCACCACTAGATTTAACTACTATCAACGCAGAGGATGCTATAAACGATTTGGATAAATCGCAGCCCTGGAGATATGGTATAAGAAGAGAATTAATAGTAGCTATAAAAGAAGATGGAAAACGCACTGTTTTGGATAATGGTGATAAAATATGGCAACTTGCTATTTTGTCTCAAGGTGCTATAAATATGAGTATTAATTTCAGTGATTTTTACCTTCCTCCAGACACCCGATTACAGCTTTATAGTGGTAACAAAGACGATTTGTCCAAAGCATATACACCATCCGATAATCGTGATGACAATATCTTAGGGTCTTGGTTTATAAGTGGTGAAGAAATATGGATTGAATATTTTGAACCTGCACACGTAAATAAGCCTTTTAAGATTGAGATCGAAAGTATTATACACGGCTATAGAATGGGCGCGGTAGATCAAATTTTTGAAGAAGCTACCAGAGGTCTTAATGATTCTGGAGACTGTAATTATGATGTTAATTGCTCTGTAGGAGCAGATTTTGATGACGTAAAGGATGCGGTGAAAAAGGCTGTAGCACTATTAAATCTTGGAAATGGCTATTTGTGTTCTTCGGTGTTGTTGAATAATGCTGAAAATGATAAAACTCCCTATCTGTTAACAGCAAATCATTGCCTAGATGGAAGTAATCCTGCGCTATGGTCGGTGCGCTTTAATTGGATGAGTCCCAGTCCTATTTGTGGTACCAAAGATGACACCCCTCAGGTTGCTAATAATTTTACGCTTAGTGGTGTTGAAGTTCGTGCCAATAATGTACAAACAGATTTTGCTTTGGTCGAGCTTGTAAATCCTATTCCGGATAGCTGGGATGTGGCTTTTGCAGGTTGGGATGCGAACGATGAAGAACCAGATTTTGAAGTTGGAATACATCACCCTAATGGTGACATTATGAAGATTTGCAGAGATGACTCTGGGGCCGTTAAAGAAAATGCAAATGGAGTAGCTGTCTGGTTAATAGGAGGTGTTTCGGTTGGTACTGGTAATGGCTGGGAAATAGGAACAACCGAAAGCGGATCCTCCGGAAGCCCGCTGTTTGATGAAAATGGAAAAGTAATAGGGCAATTATATGCCGGCCAAGCCTTTTGTAACGGTACCGAAAATAATAACGATTACGATGTGTATGGTCGCTTCGGAATATCTTGGGGAGCTGGGACTTCTCCTGAGAAAAGACTCATGGATTGGCTAGACCCCAAGGGCACAGGTGTTATGAGTGTTGAGACATTAAGTAACTTGCTTAATGTTGTGGACAATGAGCTTGTGGGCGATTTGCAAATTTATCCTAATCCTGCAAGTGACTTTATTACCGTAATGAATAATAAATACCCTAATTTACATTACGAAATGTACGATGTTGTAGGTAAGATGGTGTCTAAGGGACAACTACAAAATTCTAATAATACCATTACCGTTGTGCAATTTAAAGAAGGAGTTTACTTCCTCAATCTTACCGATTCGGATACTGGAGATGCTATTACCAAAAAAATTATAGTTAGGCATTTTTAACAAGGGACTTCTCAGGCTTTTCTTCGTATTCATTTCTTTTCTCATCATTTGTAGTACTTTTGCAGAACCATGAGCAAAGACAAAAAAGACATCCGTTCTCTCACCAAAGAACAACTAAGAGACTTTTTCAAATCTATTGGGCAGGAACCCTTTCGAGGAAATCAAGTGTACGAATGGTTGTGGAGTAAAGGCAGCCATACTTTTGAAGATATGACCAATATTTCCAAAGATACACGACAACTGCTGGAAGAGAATTTTGTTATAAACCATATTGAAGTAGACAGCCTGCAAAAAAGTAATGACGGCACAATTAAAAATGCGGTTAAGTTACACGATGGACTTATTGTAGAATCTGTTTTAATTCCCACGAACAAACGTACAACAGCCTGCGTTTCCTCACAAGTGGGTTGTAGTTTGGATTGTAAATTTTGTGCTACAGCACGCTTAAAAAGAATGCGCAATCTTAATCCAGATGAGATTTACGATCAAGTGGTAGCTATAGATAGAGAGAGTAGGCTATACCATGGACATCCATTATCCAATATAGTTTTTATGGGCATGGGAGAGCCTTTAATGAACTATAAAAACGTATTGGCTTCCATAGAGAAGATCACTTCAGAAGAAGGCTTAGGAATGTCTCCAAAACGTATTACATTGTCCACCTCTGGCGTACCAAAAATGATTAAGAAGTTGGCCGATGACGAAGTGAAATTTCACCTGGCGGTTTCACTCCATAGCGCCATTCAGGAAAAAAGAGAGCAAATCATGCCTTTTGCCAAAAACTTCACTCTGGAAGATCTAAAAGAATCACTGGAATATTGGTATGAAAAAACAAACCGAAGAATTACCTACGAATATATAGTCTGGAAAGGCTTAAACGATACCAAAGAAGACATTGAAGCGCTTGTGCGTTTTTGCTCTTACGTACCGTGTAAAGTGAATATTATTGAATACAATCCAATAGACGATGGTGAGTTTCAGCAGGCCGCAAACGAGGCTGTAGATTATTATTTGGATGCATTAGAGAGAAGCCATATTCCAGCTACAGTAAGACGCAGTCGTGGAAAAGATATAGATGCTGCCTGTGGACAACTAGCTAATAAGCAATAAGGTTGTTTTAAAATTTAATCGAATTTTACCCTAACCCTAACCCTAACCCTAACCCTAACCCTAAAGGGAATTTCGATGAAATTTAAAAACAAATTGTATATCCGTTTTATTTCCAGTCTTAATTATACTGAACCTTTGGCTAACACCCTCCCACAATAAAAACGGGACAAGTAATCCCAGCCTTTCCCTCAAGGGAAAGGAACTAGAAGTCTTCCGCAGCGGCGAAGAGATTTAGAGGGGTGTTAATATTTTTTCAATCATCACAAGGTTAAAATTATTCAACCAATAATTTGAGGTTTTTTGCTCCCTTAGGGCGGGGCAAACAAAAAATCGGCTCTGTGGGACCAGTTTTTATGACTAAAAACGGATATCCAAAAAAAAAACCACAAAAAAAGAGCGACCCTAGGGTCGCTCTTATAAATTTATAAATTCGCTAATTATTTTTTAGCGAATTTGATAGTCTTTACAGCTCCATCAATAGAAACTTTTGCAACATAAACACCAGTGCTAAGCGCAGAAATATTTACAGTCTCATTAGTTCCACTTAATTTCTGGTCAGTTACTTGCTGTCCAAGAATTGTGTAAACAGTAACGTTATCCATTGCATTAGCAGCAGATAAGTTTAATTGCTCGTTGTTTACAAAGAAATTGAAATTAGCAAATATTTGATCATCAACTCCTACTATTGTACCTTCATCACCAGCAACGATTGCTGTGTCTGGAGTTGATTCAAAGGCATAACCTTTAATTGTAATAAAGTTGTCTCCACCTACATCAGTGTCCATACGAACCCATCCGTAATGTGTGTTTCCATCAAAAGTAAATTTAACACCTAAGTAGCCATCAGTGATATCGTCACACCATTGGCTATTACTATAAGCACAACCATAATAATTTAAGTCACCACGAACACCATCTGTAGTTAATGATGCACCATCGATTACATCTCCGTCAGCTAACAAAGAAGGATATTCAAATCCACCAGATGTAAAACCAACAAAAGCACCACCCGCACTTGGGAAAGCAAGAGCAGCTCTACCACCAGCTAATCCATCTGGATTGCTAATTTGAACTTTTTCAACAGCATCCCCAACGAAATCAATAGAGAATGTACCTGCAAGATCCAAAACTGCATCTGGATCAACGTCTGTGTAGACTACTTGTCCGCTTGCATTTGCTACGCCTAAAACGGCCACAGATAATGCACCATACTGGAGTAATCTTTTTGATAATTCTTTAGAAGTATTTTTTTTCATAATAAATTAGGATTTTGAAATAAAACTTTCATTTTACTTCGTTAATTTGCGTAAATATATAAAAGAATTTTAAAATAAGCGTTATTAATGAAAAAAAGCAATTATAAACGGGAGAAATTTAATCCAGAAAAAGTCCCTGTTATTGGATCGTTAGGAGTTTTGGCACTTGGAGATATAGGTTTTGAGGCTTGGAGAAATGTTAAAATTAATAATAAGAAGTTTAATTTAGATGAAAAAAAATAAGGTATTATTAATAGGTTGGGATGCGGCAGATTGGGATATAATATGGCCACTTATTGGACAAGGAAAAATGCCTGCTCTTAAAAGGCTAATTGAGAATGGAGTTTATGGGAATATGAGTACAATGAATCCTCCTTATTCTCCTATGCTTTGGACTACGGTTGCAACAGGTAAGACGCCAGATAAGCATGGGGTTTTAGGATTTATTGAAGTAACTCCAGATGCTAAGTCGGTAAGACCTGTAACTACAACATCAAGAAAAACAAGAGCACTTTGGAATATATTCCATAATAAAGGATTAAAAAGTAATCTTGTAGGCTGGTGGCCTAGCTTTCCAGCAGAGCCTATTAACGGAATAGTTGTTTCGGATCGATTTCAGAAAACGAGTAGAGATCCCAAAAAGCAGACTCCAATGAGTGAGTATGCTATACATCCATGGAGTGAGAAAGATAATTTTAAAGATTTGCGAATGTTTCCCTTCGAAATAACGGAAGCCCATCTTTACCCTTTTGTTCCTAGAGCACACGATGTAGATCAAGAAACCCATAAAGGACTTTCGGCAATAGCAAAAATGGTGTCTGAAAATGCTTCAGTACATAATGCTGCTACTAGATTATTACGCACTACTGATTGGGATTTTATGGCAGTATATTATGATTTAATAGATCATTTCTGCCACAGTTTTATGAAATATCATCCACCAAAATTACCAAGCGTAGATGAAAACAATTTCGACATTTTTAAAGATGCTGTTACTGGGGCTTATATGTACCAAGATATGATGCTGGAAAGAAAATTACAGCTTATTGACAAGGATACCACCGTAATAGTAATGTCCGATCACGGATTCGAATCTGGGTCAAAGCGTATATTGGATATGCCTAAACTACAAGCGGCACCTTCGCTCGAACACAGGCAATTTGGTATGTTTGTAGCTTCTGGGCCAAATATAAAGAAGAATGAAAAAGTGTTTGGTATGGGTTTAATTGATGTCACCCCTACCATATTACAAATTTATGGATTGCCTATTGGTAAGGATATGGATGGAAAAGTAATTTTGGACATATTTAAAGAAGCGCCAACACCAATTTATATAGATAGTTGGGATAATGAACCTGGAGATTTCGGAGATCTCGATCACGCCGAAGAAGCAGATGCCTTGTCTGATGAAGATACAATGCAACAATTAATTGAATTGGGGTATGTGGAAAAATTGGATGAAAAATTTGAAGTAGCAATTAAAAAGACCCGTGTAGATTTAAAACACAATCTCGCAAGAGTTTTTATTGGAAAAAAAGATTTCGCTCCAGCTAAAAAGTTCTTGATTGAATTGCTAGATGAAAAAGATCCTATAGATGTTGCTCCCTTTTATATGGACCTTTTAAGTATAGCACTAAAAGAAAAAGAATTTGATAAGGCTAATGAATATTTGGAAAAAATAAAAACTTCCAAGACAGAAGTCAAATATGACTTAGATTTTATACAAGCCGAAATTTTAGCTGAGATGGGAAGGCCCAAGGAGGCATTCAGTATATTGAAAAAGGCAAGTGAAACCAATAAATCTGGACAAATACTCTATAGATTAGGTAAATTAAAATACCAAATGGGGCAACCGCTCGAAGCAAAAGAATACTTAGAAGAAGCACTAGAGAAAGAACCAGAAAAATCTATTATGCAAGCAACTATGGCAGAGGTGTTAATCCAGTTAGAAGAATACGAGGAGGCTGCCGAATATGCTTTAACCAGCATAGAACTGGTAAAGTACTACCCTAAAGCTCATTATTTATTAGGACAAGCGTTAGAAAATATGGGCGATCTTGAGAATGCAAAAATAGCATTTGAAACGGCTGCAGCCTTAAAACCTAAAGATTTTCATCAAGTACAACAGTCTCTTGAAAATGTTATTGAGAAAATTGAACTGGATTTAAAATTTGAAAATGACGTTTCCAATAAATATAGAGAAGGTCAAATAACTCTTGTTTCTGGATTACCTAGATCGGGTACTTCCCTTATGATGCAAATGTTAGACAAAGGAGGAATGAAGATCTTACAAGATCATACTAGAGAAGCAGATATTTCTAATCCTAAAGGATATTACGAATACGAGCCTGTAATGTCTTTGTATAAAGATAATTCTTGGCTACACGAAGGCCAAAATAAGGCTTTAAAAGTTGTAGCACCTTTATTAAAGTCACTAGATACAAAATATAGGTATAAAATAATTTTTATGAAACGCGATTTGAATGAAGTCATTCAGTCACAACAGAAAATGCTTGGTAAAACTCAGGATGTTTTTCCGGTTAAAATCTATAACGAGTTTCAAAAATTACTGTCTAACGTTGCTATCTGGAGTAAAAAGGAACCCGGTGTTGAAATATTGTACGTAGACTATAAGGATGTTCTGGAAAAACCTGAAGAAATCATAAAAAAAGTAGAGAAATTTATTGGTCGTGACTTAGATTTAGAAGCAATGGAAGGTTGTGTGGACAAATCTTTATATAGAAACAGAAGTCATACAGTGAAGGAATAAGCCACTGTAGAAAAAAGACAGGATAAATAAATAAAAATGGAAGCTAGAAAATCTGCTTCCATTTTTTATTTGTAATAATACCTTCTGCATTTTCGCTACTTTTACAAGCAAGATGAAAGTAGTAGCCCAAATAAAAGCCCCAATCGACCATGAAATGGAGCATTTCGAGAAGAAATTCTCTAATGCTATGTCTTCTAAGGTGGCGTTACTTAATAGAATTACACATTATGTTGTAAATAGAAAAGGCAAACAAATGCGCCCTATGTTTATCTTTCTCATTGCCAAAATGTGCAATAAGGGTGAGATGAATGAACGTACCTACCGCGGGGCTTCCGTCATTGAATTGATACATACCGCAACCCTTGTCCATGACGATGTGGTAGACGATAGCAACCGCCGGCGAGGCTTCTTTTCTCTAAATGCCCTTTGGAAAAATAAAATTGCCGTTTTGGTAGGAGATTTTTTGTTATCCAAGGGCTTATTGCTTTGTATTGATCATGACGATTTCGACTTGCTGAAAATTATTTCGGTTGCCGTTCGTGAAATGAGTGAAGGGGAATTGCTGCAAATTGAAAAAGCAAGAAAACTGGATATTACCGAAGAGATCTATTTCGAAATTATCCGTCAAAAAACTGCTACGCTTATTGCCGCTTGTTGTGCCATGGGTGCCAAATCTGTACACGCACCAGCTGCCGAAGTAGAAAACCTCAGAAAATTTGGGGAGCTTATTGGGCTGGCATTTCAAATTAAAGACGACCTTTTCGATTATGGCGAAGAACAAATTGGAAAACCCACCGGAATAGACATTAAGGAACAAAAAATGACGTTGCCATTAATTTATAGCCTGAATAACGCTTCAGCAAAAGACAAAAAGTGGCTAATCAATTCAGTAAAAAACCATAATAAAGACAGAAAGAGAGTAAAAGAAGTAATCACATTTGTAAAAAATAGTGGTGGTTTGGAATACGCGGTTTTAAAAATGAAAGACTACCAATCTCAAGCCCTTCAGCTTTTAAAAGTATACCCAAAATCTCCGTATAAAGATTCGCTGGAATTGATGGTGAATTATGTGATTGAGAGGAAGAAGTAGTCTTTGGTGTATTAGTTAATTGGTTAAAGAGTTAATGAGTGTGCTTCTTCCAGTATGTCGTAACCAGTTGTAATTTAATTTTTAAACCGTAAAGCGTTGGCCCCTTCAGGGATTTAGGGTGTGCGGTGTCAGTAATCAGTACGAGTAGCAATACAGAATATTTAGTTGCCTATTGGCTTTTCAATTTTAATATCACGACTGCAAACTGCAACTGCAAACTGAAAACTTTTTAAACCCCCAGGCAACCCTTTTTTAAAAACAAGCGTCTATAAAAATAGAAGCAACCAGCGAAGCATTGTATGAAACGCCAAGTAACAAAGTACAAAAAACTAAATTTATATATTTTGGCATTCCATCTTCATATTTATCAAATGTAAAATACGGATGAAGATTATTTCTTTACATAAAAACTATGACAGGCTCATTGTCAAGGCCAAAAAGGGAAACCGGAAGGCACAACACGAGCTCTACCAACTGTTTTCGCCCAAGATGATGAGCGTTTGCAGACAATATGTAAAGAACAACGATTTGGCAGAAGAAGTAATGCTTACAGGTTTTTTAAAAGTGTTTACCCATTTAGGTTCTTATGAAGGTTCAGGAAGTTTTGAAGGATGGATCCGCCGTATTATGGTGAATGAATCTATAAGCGAACTTCGGAAACAGAAAAAATTGTTTTTTCAGGACGAATCTGTGATCGAGAATTCGTTGCAACATGCGACCGATTTCCCTTCCGAACTGGAAGTTGAAGATATTCAGAAGCTAATAGATACTTTGCCGGATGGCTACAAAACAGTTTTTGTTTTGTATGCAGTAGAGGGATACAAGCACAGTGAGATCGCCGAAGTATTACAAATTTCTGATGGAACTTCAAAATCGCAATTGTCTAAAGCCAGAAAGATGCTTCAAAATTTAGTAGAAAAACAAAATACCACAAGCTATGGAATCCAATAAATTTGAAGAAAATATCCGCACCAAGCTCGAGGAGCGAGAGCTGCAGCCTTCTGCCGAAGCCTGGAGCAAGTTAGAGGCCCAATTAGGTGCGCCAAAATCTAGCAACAAGACACTTTGGTATGCCATAGCCGCAAGCTTGGTAGCTATTATAGTAGTGGGTTCATTCTTGTTGAAGGAAAACAAAACCGTTTCCAATGAAATTGTAGAGCAAAACAGCCCTTCTGAAATTGTAAATACAACTGAAATAGCAACTTCCGAAGAAAACAAAACAATAGATACTCCCGTTGCTGAAGATGATGCTGAAGCTGAAATAGACAATATTCTTCCGCAGAAAAAACAGGAGCTTATGGCAAATGCTACTGAAAGTACTTCAGAAAAGAGAAAAGAGAAAAGTGAAGATAGAAAAGAGAAGAGAACAATTGAAACAGCTATCGCTCAGGTTGAGAAAGTAGTTCCAAAAACGGAAGCGCTTGAAAAAATAAAAACCAACGACTTTATCCGCCTAAAAGTTGACGAAGTAGTTGCCCAGGTAGAAAATTTACAAAAAACCAATGGCGAATTAAACGCAGGAGCTATTGATGCGTTACTGCAGAAAGCACAACGAGATATTGCAAACCAGCGTCTACTCCAGCAAGCTACCACCACCATAGACCCGGCCAGTCTGTTGAACGATGTGGAAACCGAGCTGGAACGTACTTTTAGAGACAAAGTTTTTGATGCCCTAGGCGAAGGATTCAATAAAGTACGCACGGCGGTGTTAGAACGTAATAACTAATAATCTAATTTATATAAGAACTTTTGGTACGCACTTGCTTTAGAAGTGGGGTGGTAAACCATTTTTCAAATCTAAGGTTCCTGAGCGTAGTCGAAGGACATCAATCACCGTTCCTCAATCAGGAACCTTAAAAACACGAACAGTTATGAAATGCCCATTCATAAAGTATAAATCATTGGAAGATAAAAAATTTGGGGCATACCATCTTCCTATTTCTTAAATATCAAATAAAGATGAAAACAATTAATGTATGTACAGCGCTGGTTTTATGGATACTAGCAACATGTTTGAGCATCGCTCAAGAAGAGGTCACCGCTTTGGAAGCACTTGAAAAGGCAAAAACTGAAATAGTAAATCAAGAAAAAGATGCCCTTAAAAAAGAGGTAGAAGCTATTAATGAAAAATTTGATAGAGAGGTAATTACCCTTCAGGAAGCTGAGGCGCAAAAACAAGCCGCCGCAGAAAAAAGAGCGTTGAATATTGAGAATAGGGTAGCTATTGTTGATAATAAAATAGCCCTTTTAGAAAGAAATGGAACAACTGAAGGGTTAGGAGAAAACCTTTTTTCTATTCAAGTAGGACAAAAAAAAGATGGAGAGGGTGGCAAATTCGGAATTACCTTTACAGATGTGCCTGAATATAAAAGAAAGTATGACCGTAGGACTTCGTCTCAAATGGTGTTTTCTTTTGGTCTAAATAATGTGCTTATAGAAGGGCAATCTCTAGACGACTCTCCTTATAAAATAGGAGGAAGTCGCTATGCTGAACTTGGTTTGGCTTGGAGTACAAGGGTGTTTAAAGAAAGCAATTGGTTGCGTTTTAGGTACGGGTTTTCGTTCCAGTTTAATGGATTAAAGCCAACAGATAATCGCTATTTTGTGGATACAGGAGAACAGACGGAACTTCAAGACTTCGGATTAGACTTAGACAAATCTAAGTTTAGAATGGACAACCTGGTAGTTCCAATTCATTTTGAAATTGGGCCTTCTCGTAAAATTGAAAAAGAGGACTATTTTAGATACAATACTAATAAAAGTTTCAAAATAGGTCTCGGAGGATATGCTGGACTAAACCTTAGCACACGCCAAAAGTTGAAATTTGAAGATGAGGGAGAAGATGTAAAGCAAAAACTGAAAGCAGGATATAACACCAATAATTTTATCTATGGATTATCTGGTTATATAGGTTACGGAGATATATCACTCTACGCAAAATATGACTTAAACACAATTTTTAAAAATAACGCTACCGAGCAACGTAATGTTTCGCTAGGTGTTCGTTGGGATTGGGATTAGCCACATATGCATCAATCAATCAAGAAAAGGTTTCCGTTCTCGGGAACCTTTTTTTGTTTATTGGTTTTAAAATAAGCAAAATGTCTCTGTGTATCTCTGCGCTTCTCTGCGTAACTCTGTGGAATAATTTTATACAGAGTTTCACAAAGCAATATGAGATTCACGGAGATTTTCGTCTATGATTATTTAATACTGTTATTGTTTATAAGAATTTATCTAACTAAAACACAAACCGCCAAGATTTTCACATCTTTACAATTCGTAATTCGTAATTCGTAATTCGTAATTCGTAATTCGTAATTCGTAATTCGTAATTCGTAATTCGTAATTCGTAATTCGTAATTCGTAATTCGTAATTCGTAATTCGTAATTCGTAATTCGTAATTCGTAATTGTAAATGATCTCAAGAACCACCATAGACAATGTATTTGAAACCGCTCGGGTAGAGGAGGTAATTGGTGATTATGTTCAGTTAAAGAAATCCGGGAGTAACTTTAAGGGATTAAGTCCTTTTAGTGATGAGCGTACTCCAAGTTTTATGGTAAGTCCTGTAAAGCAGATCTGGAAAGATTTCAGTAGTGGTAAGGGCGGAAATGTGGTTTCGTTTTTAATGGAGCACGAACACTTTACCTATCCGGAAGCCATTAAATACCTCGCCAAAAAATACGGCATTGAAATAGAAGAGACCGAACAATCCGACGAGCAAAAAGAACAAGCCAACGAACGGGAAAGCCTATATCTGGTAAGTGAATTTGCTAAGGAATATTTCCACAAAACGCTCTTAGAAACCGAAGAAGGCAGAGCAATTGGGAAATCCTACTTTAAGGAACGTGGCTTTACAGAGGAAACTATAAAAAAATTCAGTTTAGGGTATTCTCCAGACCAGTGGAGTGCTTTTACAGACGAAGCCTTAAAGAATGGGTATCAGTTAAGTTTTCTTGAAAAAACTGGGCTGACTATTGTTAAGGGCGATAAACATTTCGACCGTTTTAAAGGCCGGGTGATGTTTCCCATCGAGAGTATGAGTGGTCGTACTTTAGGTTTTGGCGGAAGGATCCTCACAACCGATAAAAAAGCTGCTAAATATCTTAATTCTCCAGAGAGTGACATTTACCATAAAAGCAAGGTCCTTTATGGAATTTACCACGCAAAACAGGCTATTGCCAAAGAAGATAATTGTTATTTGGTAGAAGGCTATACAGATGTTATACAGTTTCATCAAACAGGGATTGAAAACGTAGTCTCTTCTTCGGGAACAGCTTTGACGCCAGAGCAGATCAGGCTCATTAATAGATTGAGTAAAAATATAACGGTATTGTTTGATGGGGATGCTGCAGGATTGAGAGCGTCCTTACGAGGAATAGATTTAATTCTGGAACAAGGGATGAATGTGAAAATATGCACTTTTCCAGAAGGTGAGGATCCAGATAGTTTTGCACGAGCACATTCGTTAGAAGATATCTCGTTGTATTTAGAAGCTCAATCTCAGGATTTTATTGCTTTTAAAGCTTCTTTATTGGCAAAAGATGCCAAGAACGATCCTATAAAGAAGGCAGATACCATTCGGGATATGGTGGTGAGTATTTCCAGGATCCCCGATGTGATCAAACAAGAAGTGTACATCAAAGAGTGTTCACGCATTATGGATATTTCTGAAGAGGTGCTTTTTAACACCTTGGCACAATTACTTCAGAAGGAAAGAAGAGATGCTTCCAAAAAGCCTGTTCAGCAACAAGGACAGCTAGAGGTGGTTTCGAAAGTACAGGAACAAGTAAAAAAAGTTGATGTTCAATATGAATTGGAGCGAAAAATAATTGAATTGCTGTTGCTCTACGGAATGGTAGAAGAAGAATTTGAAGATTTAATTTTAGAAACCAACGAAGCTGGAGAAATCACTTTTTCCCCGGAAAAATCCAATGCCAAAGTTTTTGAAAAAATCTATCTGGATCTTCAAGACGACGAAGTAGAATTTACCAACAACGAATTTAAAGAACTTTATTTTGAAATTATCGAACGTTTAAATCAGCAGCAGGATTTTAAGATAGAGACACTAGTAAACCAGTTAGAGCCTGAAAAAGCAGCAGCGATAACCGATATTTTAATGCAGGAGGAAAAGTATCAACTACACGATTGGGAGCGCAATGAAATTTACGTAAAGGAAAAGAAATTTACTGTTTCTCAAATTGTAACTGAGACTATCCTAAACCTTCGCAGAGAATTGGTTTCAAAAAAAATTGCAGAGCTTTCTGCTGAAATTCAAGCACAAACAGAGGTTTCAGAAAAAGAAAATAGCCTACAAGATATTGTAGACTATATTACGTTAAAGAAAATACTTTCAGAAAAATTAAGGCGTGTTTTATAGCCTACCCAAACTGAAACATTCTCGATTGGTGTATCAAATCTGCCAGATTATCTACCTTCAGTTTTTTCAATAATCTTGTTTTATAGGTGCTAACGGTCTTTTCGTTAATGTCCAGCGCATTTGCGATGTCTTTATTTCGTTTTCCGCTAGAAAGTAAGTTCAGCACTTCAATTTCACGAGATGAAAGTTTCTTATAGCGACTAATGGCACTACTTTCCCCTACATTTCGGTTTGTAAATGTGGAGGTGAGTTCTTCATTTAAAAAGATGCCACCTTTAGCAATCTTTCTAAGCGCACTCATAAATGTTTTAGTACTGGCCGTTTTTGGAACATACCCAGCAGCTCCAGATTTAATGGAACGTAAGGCATAAATTTCTTCGGGGTGGCATGAATATATAAGAACCCTAACTTGAGGATATTCAGTTTTTATACTCCTTAGCGCATTAATGCCACTAATGTTGGGTATATCTATCTCCATAATTAAAATATCTGGAGTATTGTTTTGTAAACTTTCGTAGAGTTCTTCCCCTGTACTTGCTTTACCAACAATAGTAAAGCTTTCGTTTTTCTTGAGCATACATGCAATTCCTTTTCGGGTTATTGGATGATGATCTGCGATAATAATTTTTTTCATTTTAGAGTCTTAGATATAAAGACACTCCTTACAAGGGGATTTTGAGAGGTAGTGTGAGGTTTTTTTGTAATACAAATACTACAAAACAAATCTAAATATAAAAATTTAAGTGTGTTATAAATTTCGTTCAACTCCCTGAAAACTCGTTGAAATTGCTATTTTTTGAGGGTTGGGGGTATGGTGCAAACAGGAATTGGGTTCATTTTATGCTGGTTAGCTCGATTTAGGCGCGTATAGATTTCAAAAACAGTGCGTTTTCTTCCTTCAAAATCGCTAAAATCTTTCTCTTGTTCGATCATTTTCATGGCCCACTCCAGTTCGTCATAACTAGCACCTATTTGATCTTCATCGGTACGGCTATCACCAAATAATCCATCGGTTGGAGCTGCATTTAAAATAGAAGTGGGAACCTCTAAAGCGTGTGCAAGTTCATATACTTCGCTTTTTAGAAGGTCTGCAATAGGGCTTACATCTACACCACCATCCCCATATTTTGTGTAGAAACCTATGCCAAAATCTTCCACTTTATTACCAGTTCCTGCCACCAGATACCGATGCAGTCCAGCGAAAAAATATAGGGTGGTCATGCGTAATCTGGCGCGGGTATTAGCGAGGCTTAGGTCTAAAAAACTATCTTCTGTGGTAGTGGGGATTTCGGTTTTAAATTCTTCGAAAACTGGGGTGAGGTCCACTTTCACGTTAGAAACATTCGCAAATCTTTTTTTCAGTTGTGCAATATGTTCTTGCCCACGCGTTACTTGATTGGATTCTTGATGAATAGGCATCTCCACACATAAAACACGCATCCCAGTTTTGGCACAAAGCGTTGAGGTAAGGGCGCTATCAATGCCTCCACTTATCCCTAATACAAATCCGTCCATTTTTGCATTAGTAGCGTAGTCTTTAAGCCAATTTACGATATGGTCTGTTACTTTTTCGGTTTGCATTTTTTAGGGTTTGCGCGTTAATAATGGTAATTTTGCAAAACAAATGTAACTCAAAAGTAAAATTTATGAAAATGAGTAACGTTAAACAGTTGCTAATTCTCTTAAAGTATTTCCTATGAAATATATATTATTGCTTATATCGATATTATTTTTTATCTCTTGTGATGAAAAAAGTAAGGTTGAAAAAGAAATTGAAGCCATCCCAATGGAAGTAAAGGTCATGCGATTAGATCAGGAATTTGGAAAGGCTACACCTGAAACACTTGCTGCTTTAAAAAAGAAATATACGGTTTTCTTTCCCCAACAATTTCATGATAGTGTTTGGATTGGCAACATGAATGATACCATCCAGCAACAATTGGTTATGGAAATTGACAAAGTATTTCCAGATAACTCAACAATTGAAGGGCAATTATTGCCCTTGTTTCAGCATTTAAAATTTTATTTCCCTGAATTTAAGGAGCCTACAGTTGTTGGGGTCACTAGCGATGTGGATTATCAACACAAAGTTATAGTAGCAGATACTTTGTTAGTATTGGCGTTGGATACGTATTTAGGTGAAACCCATGAATTCTATGAAAACATTAAAAAGTATATTTCCAAAAATTTAAAACCATCCCAAATTGGCCCAGATGTGGTCCAGGCATATGCCCAACAACTGGTTTCCGGACCTAAGAAACGCACATTATTAGCACAAATGGTATATTTTGGAAAGCAATTGTACTTAAAAGATATATTACTTCCAACTATTTCGGATGCGGAAAAAATGGGCTATACCGATGCAGAAATGCAATGGGCTAACGACAATGAAGAAGACATGTGGCGCTATTTTATTGAAAAGGAATTGCTTTACACTACCGATCCTAAAATGGCTCCTCGATTTATATTAGACGCACCGTTTTCGAAATTTTACTTGGAAATAGATAATGATTCTCCAGGAAGGGTAGGTCAATATATCGGGTGGCAAATGGTTCGGGCCTACATGGAAAATAACGATGTGACGGTACCACAATTGCTAATTTTAGGCGCAGACGAAATTTTTAAAAATTCAAAATACAAACCAACAAAAAACTAATGGCAAATCATACCTCAGAAATAAAAATAAAAGTAACGTTGGACGATAATAAAGTCCCAGAAAAATTACATTGGACGGCTCCAGATGGTGGCATAAATAACGAAGAAACTAAAGCCCTGTTGCTTTCTGTTTGGGATCACAAAGCAAAAGAAGCGTTGCGAATTGATTTATGGACCAAGGATATGCCGCTAGATCAAATGCAAGTATTTTTCCATCAAACATTGGTCGCGATGACGGATACGTTTAAACGTGCCACGGGTGATGAAAAAATGGCTGCTACGATGAAGGATTTCACCGATTATTTTGCTGAAAACTTAGAGCTGAAGAAATAGTAAGTTTTTTTTAAAAAGTACAAACAACTCCTTCCCCTATTTTCAGGGGAAGATGAATTTCAGAAATAAATGTTTAATGGAATTTTTAATGATTATTCTGAAATTCGGAAGGGGTAAAATCCCAATATTTAATCAATTTCTGAAACTGGAATGTAATCAATATACTTTTCTTTGAATAAACAAATCTCAAAACTCATCTTCATCTACAACGCCAACAGTGGAAGCATAAACGCACTTTTAGACAGTGCTCATAAATTGCTAAGCCCTAAAACTTACGATTGCAAGCTTTGCGCTATTACTTTTGGTGTGTTTTCTGAAAAAGCGGAATGGAAGCGTTTTAGAGAAATGGCTAGCATAGAAATGATCTTTCTGCACAAAGGTGAATTCTTAAAGCAATACCGAAGTAAATGGCTCCCAAAATATACATTCCCTATCATTCTTTCTGAAGAAAAACATGGTTTAGAAATTTTTATAACCTCCGAAGTGTTGAACAAACAGGAAACAACTTCAGAATTAATAAAAGAAATTAAATCCAGATTGGATAGATAGTATTAGGTCTTTAGCAACTGCCCACCCAATTCCTCATTAATTCTATCTATATAATCCAGCAAATCATCCCTACCATCATAGTTACTGGCTGAGGTTACAAAGTAGTGTGGCATTTCTTCCCAATCTTGTAGCATACGTTGTTCGTAGGCTTCAATATTGCGCTGTAGCGCATTAGGTTTTAATTTATCTGCTTTGGTAAAAGCAATAGAAAAAGGAATCTGTTTTTCCCCCAGATAATTCATAAAATCTAAGTCGATAGGTTGTGGCTCGTGACGGCAATCTACCAAGACAAAAGCCAGCACAAGCTGCTCGCGCTTTTCGAAATAGTTGGTAATAAATTTTTGAAACGTCTTCTTTGCTTTTTTTGAAACCCTGGCATACCCATAGCCGGGTAAATCTACCAGGTACCAGTTTTTATTTATAATAAAGTGATTTATAAGCTGTGTCTTTCCTGGACGTCCGGAAGTCTTAGCCAGACTCTTACGCTCCACTAACATATTAATAAGTGAAGATTTGCCCACATTACTTCGGCCAATAAAAGCGTATTCGGGCAAGCGATCTTTTGGGCATTTTGCCACCTC
Organism: uncultured Flavobacteriaceae bacterium; assembly: GCA_963799365.1. GTDB lineage: Bacteria > Bacteroidota > Bacteroidia > Flavobacteriales > Flavobacteriaceae > Marinirhabdus. The sequence continues at coordinate 540,321 of CAWCWV010000017.1, read as the reverse complement.
GCTATTACTCATTAAAAATTCAGCCGATTTTATTTTCATTTTGAAATGTCTTTTGAAATGCCTAAAGTTTGCGTAAGTTAAAATTAACCTGCAGGCTGAGCGGAGTCGAAGCCAAGGCTAATACCCACGTTTTTCCAACCAGGCAAACAGCAGCTCATTAAATTCGTTGGGATGTTCCATCATTGCAGCGTGACCACATTTTTCTATCCAATAGAGATCACTGTCTGGTAATTTTTGGTGAAACTCGTCTGCTACTTGTGGTGGTGTTACATTATCATTTCTACCCCATATTATGCAAGTGGGCGTATCCATTTTAGGAAGGTCTTTACCCATATTATGGCGTATCGCACTTTTGGCGATCGCTAGGGTGCGAATTAGTTTTTGACGGTCGTTTACAGTAGCATATACTTCGTCTACAATTTCTTTGGTCGCTACTTTTGGATCGTAAAAAACATTCTCTGCTTTTTTCTGGATATAATCCCGATCACCACGTTTAGGGTAGCTTTCGCCCATAGCGCTTTCGTATAAGCCAGAACTACCTGTAATTACAAGGGCTTTTATATATTCTGGATATAATTTGGTGCATAACAAGCCTATGTGTCCCCCTAAGGAGTTTCCAAGCAGAATGACGTCCTTCAACTGTTTGTGATCTATGAACTGCTTCACATATTTCGCAAAGTTTTTCACATTCGTTTTTAGTACCGGCATCTTATAAATTGGAAGCTCGGGAATCAAAATCTTATAACCTTTCGGCGGAAAGAAATTCGCTACGCCATCAAAATTACTAAGGCCTCCCATTAACCCGTGAAGAATAATGATTGGGGTGCCTTCACCAATTTCTAAATAACTGAATTTTCCTTCTTGTTTTAGTTGGTCGGTCATGCAGGGTTGCAATTGTTAAAAACAAAAATACACTTTTTATTCAACTTAAAGGGAACAAATATTTTTTGGTTCAATAGAGTGAGAATAACACTTTTGAGCAAATAAAAACCTTTCTTTTCCTACAGAAATCAGCTCATTATCAGGTAGAAAAGAATGATTCCTGTTTGAAAACGTTGAAACTTATCAACAAAGTGGTATTTAGTGGTAGAAAGTGGTAAATACTTTTTATATTTGAAACAGTTAATTAAGATTTGGGAAACCCTGATGGTCAATTTAATAGGAACTTATGAATGTAAAGCTGACGTAAAAGGGCGTGTCATGGTACCAGCTGCTTTAAAAAAGCAGCTGGCGTCTGTCGCGTCTTCGGGCTTCATTATTAAGCGCGCTGTTTTTCAGCCTTGCCTAGAATTGTACCCTATGGAAGAGTGGAATGCCTTAATGGTGAAAATGAATTCCCTGAATAGGTTTAACCGTAAAAATGTAGACTTCATCAGGAGATTTACCGCAGGAGTAAAACAAGTAGAGCTGGACATAACAGGGAGATTAAACATACCTAAAGATCTAGCAGATTTTGCGGGTATTACAAAAGAAATAACAATTAGTTCTGCAATTAATATTGTGGAAATCTGGGATAAAGCGAAATACGAACAAGCCATTGACGATGCTGCCAACGACTTTGCGGACTTGGCAGAAGAAGTGATGGGAGATGCAGATAATGATGGAATATCATAACCCGGTCCTCTTGACCGAAACTGTAGATGGACTTGACATCCGGCCCGATGGGGTTTACGTGGATGTCACTTTTGGCGGCGGTGGTCACTCGCAAGAAATCCTAAGTAGACTTAATAATTCTGGAAGACTCATTGCCTTCGACCAGGATGTAGATGCGCTTGAGAATGCTATCGACGACCCGAGATTTTTATTGGTGAATGAAAATTTCAGATTTCTCAAGCGCTTTTTACGTTTTCATGGTTACAAAGAAGTAGATGGGATCTTGGGAGATTTTGGTGTTTCCTCACATCAGTTTGATGTGGCAGACAGGGGTTTTTCGACACGTTATGAAGCGGATTTGGACATGCGTATGGATCAGAAAAGTTCTTTCTCTGCGTATCAGGTTGTCAATAATTATGACGAAGCTCAATTGCGAAGTGTCTTATTTCAGTATGGAGAATTGAGAGCTGCAGCAGGAATGTCGCGAATTATTATAGAGGCTAGGAAAGAGGGGCCTATTAAAACTAGTGACCAATTAAAGAAAGCGTTGGGGAGGTTTCTGCCGAAACATAGAGAAAATAAGATCCTAGCTCAGATTTATCAAGCTATACGCATAGAAGTAAACCAAGAATTGGATGCGCTAAAAGAATTTTTACAGCAAACAGTTGAAGTCTTAAAGCCTGGCGGTAGATTGAGTCTTATTAGTTATCACAGCTTAGAAGATAGATTGGTAAAGCGGTATATGAAAAACGGTTTATTCGAAGGTGAGCCAGAAAAAGATGTCTTTGGAAGAGTAGAAGTGCCACTAAAGCCAATTGGTAAATTCATTATACCAACAGAGGAAGAAGTAAAAGAAAATAACAGAGCACGCAGTGCAAAATTGCGTATCGCAGAAAAATTATAAAACAAAACGAAAAATTAAAGCTGGCTTAGTGATTTTGAAATTTGAAGTTGAACGAAAATCTCAAAATTGTATCGAAGCTCCCGAATTCCAATGAAAAAAAACTTCTATAACATATTAAAAGGGAGGTTCTTAGTAAGTGACGATGCGTTCAAGAATTGGCGTTTTATCATTTTTTTAAGTGTACTGGCTTTAGTCATGATTGGGAGTAGTCACACGGCAGATAAAAAAGTTCATCGTATTGCCAAGCTTAATAATGATGTAAAAGAACTAAAGAGCGAATACTTGGATGTGCGAAAGCAAGTGACACAGATTAAGATGGAAAGCAAAATAACAAAAGCGATGGCATCACGCGGCCTAGAGCCCAGCGAAACGCCTCCTCAGAAAATAATTATTACAAAAAAACAGTAGTGCGGTGCCCATAGCAGAAAAAAACATATTGAACCGCTTATATTTTATCGCTGGAGGTATGTTCCTCTTTGCGCTGTTAATTGCTATTAAATTGGCAGATATTCAGTTTGTGGAAGGCGACACCTACCGAGAACTAGCCAAAAAAAATAACACCCAAAACTTTACCATACCCGCAAACCGAGGGAATGTATATTCAGACGATGGTAGTTTATTAGCCAGTTCGGTTCCTAAATATAATATTCGGTTTGATGCCGTGACGGTTTCTTCAGAAGATTTTAAAGAAAATTTAGTGCCACTTTCCAAAGAGTTGGGCACCATGTTCGGAAAGTCTCCTTCTTACTATCAAAACCTCCTTCGAAAAGCACGTGCCAATAAAAATCGATACTTACTTATTGCTAAAAATTTGGGGTATACAGATTATATAAAGGTAAAGAAGATGCCGCTTTTCAGAAAAGGACCTTATAAGGGAGGCGTCATTGTTGAACAAAGAACCGTTCGTGAACATCCCATGGGGAAAATTGGTGCGCGACTGGTGGGTAATGAAGATCGAGAAAATCCCGGGTACTATGCCGTAGGACTGGAAGGAGCTTTTAATGAAGAGTTAAGTGGTAAAGATGGAAAGCGCCTCAAGCAAAAGATTGCTAAGGGCCAGTGGAAACCAGTGTATGATGAAAATGAAGTGGAGCCACAAGATGGCTACGACGTGGTTTCTACCATTAATGTAAACATTCAGGATATTGCCCATCACGCCTTGTTGAAGCAGTTGGAAGAATACGAAGCAGACCACGGTTGTGTAATTGTAATGGATGTACAAACCGGCGAAATTAAAGCGGTGTCGAATCTGGGAAGAAGTCAGGATGGCGGGTATTATGAGCGATACAACTACGCCATCTGGGAATCGGCTGAACCTGGTTCTACTTTTAAAACTGTTGCTATGACGGTGGCTTTGGAGCATAAGGTGATCGATACATCAACAGTGGTGGATACCAAAGAAGGTAAGATCAGGCTCTACGGAAGAAGCATTACAGATAGTCGTAAAGGTGGTTACGGTAAAATTAGCGCAGCCAAAGCATTGGAGGTTTCATCCAATATTGGATTTGCAACATTGATTAATGACGCCTACAAAGACAACCCGAAAAAATTTACCAACCAAGTAAAAGCATGGGGGCTAGACAAAAAAGTTGGAGTTACTATTAAAGGAGAAGGAATGCCTGTAATTCCTGAAGAGGGAGACGCATTATGGAGTCGAAATGCTTTGCCGTCCATTTCGTATGGGTATAATCTGGAAATGACTCCCCTTCAGATCCTAACTTTTTATAATGCCATAGCCAATGACGGAAAAATGGTAAAACCACATTTTATCAAGGAAATCCGTTCGTGGAATCACAAAGTAAAAACAACTGGGACAACTGTTTTACATGAAAGAATAGCTTCGGAAACTACTATTAATAAGGTGCAAGAGATGTTGAAAAACATCGTAAAACGCGGAACTGGAAAAAGTTTGTTTTCTGAAAATTTCTCCATGGCGGGTAAAACAGGAACCGCAAGAACTGATTATGGTAACAGGGACGAATGGAACAAAAACCCAAAATATGTTTCCTCCTTCGCAGGTTATTTTCCAGCTGAAAATCCAAAATATTCCTGCATAGTAGTGATTCACAAACCGAGCACCAAAAAAGGCTATTACGGAGCCGATGTAACAGGGCCTGTTTTTAAAAGAATTGCTCAAAAGATCTTTACAGATTCTCCTTTAAAAGCACAGGTAGCTAACATAGATGCTGTAGATGTACTATTTCAAAAGGATTTTGAAAATTACTATGGGAAGGTGCAAAAACATTATAAAAAAATACCCAACGTAAAAGGAATGGCAGGAATGGACGCCGTTTCCTTATTGGAAAATATGGGATTAAAAGTAAAGATTGAAGGAAATGGATCTGTTAAAAAACAATCTATAGCTTCTGGCGAAATACTACAAAAAGGACAAACAATCATACTAACGCTATCGTGATTATACTAAGAGACATACTCTATAAGGTTACCCTTGAAAAAGTAGTGGGCAATACAGGTGTGGCTATTCGTGATTTGTATTTTGATAGTAGAGATGTAGGCTTGGATGATGTGTTTATAGCCATAAAAGGTGCATTGAGCGATGGTCACGATTACATTAAAAAAGCAGTAGACCAAGGTGCTATTGCAGTGATTTGCGAGGCAATACCAGATCAATTAATACATGGTGTCACCTATGTTCAGGTAGCAGATAGTAAACAAGCGATGGCTGTAATGGCCGCTAATTTCTATGGAAATCCTTCAGAAAGTTTAAAACTGATTGGTATTACTGGCACCAATGGAAAAACAACCATTTCAACGCTATTATATAATCTTTTTACCAATGCTGGTTTTGAGTGTGGCCTGCTTTCAACCGTAAAAATCAAAGTGGGTAAAACTGAATATAAAGCTACCCATACCACGCCAGATAGTATTACAATAAATAAGTATTTAGCCGAAATGCTAAATGCAGGCGTAACATTCTGTTTTATGGAAGTGAGTAGCCATGGAATACATCAAAAGCGTACTGAAGGCTTGCATTTTACGGGCGGGATTTTTACCAATTTAAGCCACGATCATTTAGACTATCACAAAAATTTTAAAGAATACCGTGATGTAAAAAAGGTATTTTTTGATCAGCTTCCGAAGACGGCTTTTGCTTTGGTAAATGCCGACGATAAGAATGGAGCGGTAATGCTCCAAAATACTTCAGCTAAAAAATTTACCTACGCTTTAAAGAGCTATGCAGATTATAAAGCACAAATTCTTGAAAATCAGTTTTCAGGTTTGTTGCTGAAAATCAATAACAATGAATTATGGGCCAAGCTCATCGGAAATTTTAATGCCTATAACCTTTTGGCAATTTATGCGACTGCCGAATTGCTAGGATTGGAACAAATGGAAACGCTACAGTTACTAAGCACTTTGGAAAGTGTAGATGGAAGGTTTCAGTTTACTATTTCATCTGCAAAAAAAATAACTGCAATTGTAGATTATGCACACACGCCAGATGCCTTAAAAAATGTGTTAGAAACCGTAAATACGATCCGTACAGGTAACGAACAATTAATTACCGTAATAGGTTGCGGAGGAGATAGAGATACCACTAAGCGTCCAAAAATGGCGCATATTGCAAGTCAATTAAGTACCAAGGCTATTTTCACGAGTGACAATCCGCGAACCGAAAACCCTGAAACCATCATAGAAGAAATGGAAAAGGGCGTTTCAGCAGAAAATTATAAAAAGATATTGTCTATTACCGATAGAAAACAAGCCATAAAAACCGCCTGCCAACTAGCCGAAGCCAATGACATTATTCTTATTGCAGGAAAGGGTCATGAAACCTATCAGGAGGTAAATGGAGCGCGCACCGATTTCGATGATTTCAAGCTAGTAAACGAAATATTAACCGCCCTAAATAAATAAGATGCTGTACTATTTATTCGAATTTTTAGAAAAAAATTACCAGATGCCCGGGGCAAGCCTTTTTGGTTTTATCACTTTTCGCGCAGCACTTGCAATAATTTTCTCGCTAATAATCGCAACGCTATTTGGTAAAAAAATTATCCGCATTTTACAGCGCATGCAAATGGGCGAGCAGATTCGCGATCTGGGATTGGAGGGGCAAAACGAAAAAGCAGGAACGCCTACGATGGGAGGTTTGATTATTATTTTGGCGACGCTTGTTCCCGTATTGTTATTCGCAAAACTGGAAAATATTTACGTGATTATGCTCCTGGTAACAACGGTTTGGATGGGGGCGATAGGTTTTTTGGATGATTATTTAAAGAAATTTAAAAAGGACAAAGCTGGGCTTCCTGGAAAGTTTAAAATTATTGGGCAAGTTGGATTGGGAATATTTGTAGGCGCCGTGATGTTTTTTCATCCAGATGTTACGGTTAAGCGTGAAAAAGTTAACCCAGTAAATGCGCAAGAAGAGATCACACAAAATTCGCCTATAGAATTTTATGATTCTGAAAAATCCTTGCAAACTACAATTCCATTTGTAAAAGAGAACGAATTCAACTACGAAAGCTTGGTAGGCTGGCTGGGCGAAAATGCAAAGGATTATGTGTGGCTTGTATTCATTCCTATTGTAATTTTTATCATCACAGCTGTTTCTAATGGTGCCAATCTTACCGATGGGATCGATGGTCTCGCTGCAGGTAGTTCGGCTATTGTTGCGGTTACGCTAGCTCTTTTTGCCTGGGTTTCTGGGAATGCAGTTTTTAGTGATTACTTAAATGTAATGTTTATCCCTAATACCGGCGAGGTGACCATTTTTATTATGGCATTCGTTGGGGCCCTCATCGGTTTTTTATGGTACAACGCGTATCCCGCACAAGTATTTATGGGGGATACGGGTAGTTTGACCATTGGCGGTATTATCGCCGTAATTGCCATTATTATTAGAAAAGAATTACTCATTCCCGTTCTCTGTGGAATTTTTTTAATGGAGAATATTTCAGTAGTGATGCAAGTAGGATGGTTCAAATACACCCGGAAGAGATTTGGTGAAGGCCGAAGAATTTTCAGAATGTCGCCCTTACATCACCATTATCAGGTAAAAGGATTTCATGAAAGTAAAATAGTAACGAGGTTTTGGATTGTCGGAATTTTCCTGGCGATTTTAACGGTGGTTACATTGAAAATTAGATAAGTAGAATGTACGATTGTAGATGTACGATTTTAGATTATGAAAGAGCAGATTAAAGCGAGAATGTTCCGATTGGCGGTGGACGTTGGGAAACTATGTACACGGTTTCCTTTGTCAAGAGAATATAATGCTTACTGCAATCAACTTATCCGAAGTTCAAGTTCTATAGGTGCGAATTATCGTGCCGCTTGCAGGGGAAAATCTAATCGGGATTTTATAAATAAATTGAAGATAGTTGAAGAAGAGGCGGATGAAACGATGTATTGGTTAGAGCTTTTAAAAGCATTTAGCGATTCGCATCCTAGCGAGATTGACAGACTCTATTCTGAAACAAATGAACTTTTATCAATAACTGTAGCATCGATAAATACAACAAGGAAAAGATTGAACAAAAATTCTACTAATGAATAAATCGTCAATCGTCAATCATATATCTAAAATCAAACAACGTTTAGTTGTTTTAGGAGCAGGAGAAAGCGGTGTAGGAACGGCAATTCTTGGCAAACAAAAAGGATTTGAAGTCTTTGTTTCAGACTTCGGAAGTATTAAAGAGCAGTATAAAAAAGTTCTTTCAGATAATGAGTTAGACTGGGAAGAAGGCGGACACACCGAAGTCAAGATTCTCGATGCCGATGTGGTGATGAAAAGCCCTGGGATTCCAGATAAGGCGCCTATTGTTCAAAAACTGAAGGAAAAGGGAGTACGGGTGATTTCAGAAATAGAGTTTGCGGCACAATTTACCAAAGCTACTATCGTGGGAATCACGGGTAGTAATGGGAAGACAACAACAGCGAGCTTGACCTATGCCTTGCTGAAAGAGGAGTTAAATGTTGCATTGGGAGGAAATATAGGGAAGAGTTTTGCCGAACTGGTTTCAGAAGGAACATATGAAAACTTCGTATTGGAACTAAGCAGTTTTCAACTCGACGGAATTGAAACCTTTGCGCCACATATTGCAGTATTAACCAACCTAAGTCCTGATCATTTGGATAGATATGATTATAAATATGAAAATTATATCGCTTCAAAATTCAGAATAACAGCGCATCAAACCGAGGATGATTATTTCATCTACGACGGGGATGATTCAGAAATACAAAAATGGTTAGAAAACCATGAAATAAAAGCAAAAAAATTGCCTTTTTCACTTCAGAATGAAGTTGCTGAAGGTGCCTACATAAAGAATAAAGAAATAATAATAACAATTAATAATACCCAACACACTATGCCAATCGCACAATTAGGTTTACAAGGACAGCACAATACCAAAAATGCCATGGCGGCTACTACAATAGCCACCTTGCTTAAGATTAGGAAAGCGACCATTCGCGAATGTTTAGAAGGTTTTCAAGGAGTTGAACATCGTTTAGAAAAAGTCCTAAAAATTAATAATGTAATGTATATAAATGATAGTAAAGCCACGAATGTGAACGCTACATTTTATGCGTTGGACAGTGTAAAAACACCAACGGTATGGATTGTTGGTGGAGTAGATAAAGGAAATGATTATACAGAGTTATTGCCTTTGGTGAACGAAAAAGTAAAAGCCATTATCTGTTTGGGTGTAGATAATGAAAAAATACAAAGAGCCTTTGGCAATATTGTAGACCTTATAGTTGAAACAGCGGGCATGGAAGAAGCTGTAAAAGTAGCCTACAAAATCGCTGAAAGAAACGACACCGTTTTATTAAGTCCTTGTTGTGCAAGCTTCGATCTATTCGAAAATTATGAAGACCGCGGAAGGCAGTTTAAAGAAGCCGTTCGAAACCTTTAAAAATAGAAAATAGAAAATAGAAAATAGAAAAACCATTGTCAGGTTTCACAATTCGGCAAGCTCAGGATAAACTAAAGTCGAAACCTAATGCAATTATAGAAATTTAAATAAGTTGAAAAACATTTTCAAAAATATACAAGGAGATAAAGCCATATGGGCCATAGTAGGTCTATTGGCATTATTCTCGTTTCTGCCCGTTTATAGTGCGAGTAGTAACCTCGCGTACTTGTATGGAGATGGAAATACCTTTAAATTTTTACTAAAACATTTGGCCCATTTGTTATTGGGATTTGCCATTCTTTATGGAATTCATAAAATCCCTTACCACTATTTTAAAGGACTCTCCATCATTGCATTGCCAGTAGCCATACTGTTGTTGATCTTTACAATGGCGCAAGGAACTACAATCGACGGAGCTAATGCCAGTCGTTGGATACGGGTCCCTTTTGTTGGAGTGACATTCCAGACATCTACCTTGGCGGCAGTAGTATTAATGACCTATGTGGCACGTTATTTAAGCCGGTTAAAAGACAAAGAAGTAACCTTTAAGGAAACGCTTTTACCCTTGTGGTTACCTGTCTTCGTAGTATTAGCGCTTATACTTCCAGCGAACCTTTCCACCACAGCCATTATTTTTGCGATGGTGGTAGTATTGGTTTTTATAGGTGGATATCCGTTACGCTATTTAATGATTATTCTTGGGACAGGATTTGTAGTGTTGGCGCTATTTGTCTTAACAGCAATGGCCTTTCCTGGCGCATTCAACAATCGTGTAGATACGTGGATGAGCCGGATTGAAAATTTCACAGATAAAGAAGATACAGAAGGCGACTACCAAATAGAAAAAGCCAAAATTGCTATCGCATCTGGTGGTGTAACTGGATTGGGGCCCGGCAAGAGCATTCAGAAAAACTTTTTGCCCCAATCGTCATCAGATTTTATATACGCTATTATCGTGGAGGAATTTGGCATTGTTGGGGGGTTGTTTTTAATGTTTCTATACCTGGCTTTACTCTTTAGATTAGTTATTGTGGCTCATAAAGCGACATCAATGTTTGGAAAGTTGTTGGTAATAGGCGTAGGGCTACCCATTGTTTTTCAGGCATTAATTAATATGGCAGTAGCTGTAGAATTATTCCCTGTAACAGGGCAAACATTACCCTTAATAAGCAGTGGAGGAACAAGTATATGGATGACGTGCCTGGCGCTGGGAATGGTGCTAAGTGTAGCCGCAAAAAGAGAAATACAAAAGAAAGAAACCGAAGACGGCTTTATTGAGAATCCGTTGGATATACTTTCAGAAACAATATAAGAATGTGCGATATACAATTTTAGAAATCGTATATCGTACATCTGAAATCTAAAATTAGAAGTAGACGAAGGTCACTAAAACTGAAAATTATTAAAACAGTAAAAACATACAAATTCATCATTAGCGGTGGCGGCACCGGCGGGCATATCTATCCTGCTATTGCCATTGCCAACGAGTTGAAGTTCCGGTACCCAACTGCAGAATTTCTATTTGTGGGCGCCAGCGATCGTATGGAAATGGAAAAAGTACCCCAAGCGGGTTATAAAATTGAAGGGCTTTGGATTTCAGGACTGCAACGTAGTTTAAGTTTAAAAAATCTACAATTCCCCTTTAAACTGATTTCAAGTTTGTTGAAATCGAGAAAAATTATAAAAAAATTTAAACCAGATGCTGCTATAGGTACAGGCGGTTATGCCAGTGCACCTTTACTGAAAGTTGCTTCAGGTAGAAACATTCCGTGTCTTATTCAGGAACAAAATAGCCACGCAGGAATTACCAATAAGTGGTTGAGTAAAACTGTAGCTAAAATTTGTACAGCCTATGAGGGTATGAATCGTTTCTTTCCAGCTGAAAAGATTGTGTTTACGGGCAATCCTGTACGTCAGGATTTATTGGAAATAACGAGCAAAAGATATGAAGCACAGCAATTTTTTAAGCTAAATAATGAGCTGAAAACAATTTTAGTTTTAGGCGGAAGTCTAGGGGCCAGAAAGATTAACGAATTAGTAGCTGGAGCACTAGATTTTTTTAAAGCTGAAAATGTGCAGGTAATCTGGCAATGTGGAAAGTTATATGAACAACAATGTATGCTGCACACTGAGCGGAGTCGAAGTGTTCAGGTGCATCCGTTTTTAAATAGAATGGATTTAGCCTATGCGGCCTCAGATATTATTATTTCAAGAGCGGGAGCATTGTCGGTTTCAGAACTGTGTTTGGTTGGAAAACCAGTGATTTTTATTCCGTCACCCAATGTTTCAGAAGACCATCAAACAAAAAACGCACTTTCAATTTCAGAAAAAAATGCTGCGATTTTATTACGGGAAAACGAAGCTGATGAAAAATTTGAATTAATATTAGGTGATTTGTTAAAAGATGAAAGCCTTCAGCAAACCCTTTCAGTGAACATTAAAAAACTGGCAAAACCAAACGCGGCGAAGGATATTGTGGACGAGATTGAAAAACTGTTAAAAAATTGAACATCCTCACCCCAGCCCTCTCCTTCAAAGGAGAGGGGGGTTAGACTCCCCTTTTGAAGGGGGCTAGGGGGATGTTCAGACGAAATTTTAATACAAAGAATAATATTGAGCATACTAGAAAACATAAAAAATATATACTTCATCGGCATTGGCGGGATTGGAATGAGTGCGCTCGCCCGTTTTGCAAAGCTGAAGGGGATTACTGTGTCTGGGTATGATAAAACGGAAACCGATTTAACCAAAGTGCTCATTTCTGAAGGGATTGAAATTACTTACAAAGATTCAGTTGCTGAAATTCTTTCAACAATTAAAAATCCTGCGGAAACTTTAGTTGTTTACACGCCTGCCATTCCTAAGAAAAGCGAAATCTTAAATTGGTTTCAAGTTCATAACTACAACGTTATTAAACGTTCCAAACTTTTGGGTGAGGTTACTAAAGACACTTTGTGTTTGGCGGTTGCTGGAACTCACGGCAAGACAACAACATCGGCAATTTTGGGTCATTTATTGGCTTCTTGTAATATGCCTGTCACTGCTTTTTTAGGAGGCATTGCAGAAAATTATAAATCGAATTTTATTAGTAAAGGTACCGAAATTACGGTGGTGGAAGCAGACGAGTTTGACCGTTCATTTTTAACGTTAAGCCCAGACATTGCTTGTGTTACCTCTATGGATGCAGATCATCTGGATATTTACGGAGATGAAACTTCTATTCAGGATGCGTTCAAGGAATTTGCGGCCTTGCTTCCAAAGAAAGAAAACTTACTCTTTAAGAAAGGGCTGCCTTTAGAAGGACAATCGGTTGCTATTGAAGAAGAGGCCGACTTTGAAGCTCAAAACGTACGTATTGAAAACGGAGGCTATATTTTCGACTTGAAAACCCCGAAACAAACTTTAAAAGATTTACAATTCTATTTGCCCGGACATCATAACCTACACAATGCTGTAACAGCTCTGGGAATGGCAATTTTAGCAGGTTCCCCAACCGATTGCCTTCCCGAAGCTTTAGCAACCTTCAAAGGTGTAGAGCGTAGATTTTCCTATAAAATACGGAAGAACGATTTGGTGTTAATAGACGATTATGCACACCATCCAACTGAAATAAATGCCTTGCATCAAGCGGTTAATGAAATGTATCCAAACGATAGAAAAGTGATTGTGTTTCAGCCACACCTCTTTAGCAGAACAAAGGATTTTGCAAAAGGGTTTGCTGAAAGTTTAGCGCAATTTGACGAAGTACTGTTGTTGGATATTTATCCCGCAAGAGAAGAGCCTTTAGAAGGGGTGACTTCAAATTGGTTGCTGCAGATGATTCAGAATGACAACAAACAAATTATTGAAAAAGTACATATCTCTTCAGCATTAAGAAAATCGGACTGCCGTATTAAATTATTGGTAGGGGCTGGAGATATTGGCGTGGAAGTTTCCAGAATCACTAAAAATTTAAAGGGATGAAAAAGTTTATTCCAGTCATAAAATTTATACTACTTACAGTTTTGGTTGTGTTTCTATTCAGTTTTACCCAAAAGCGAAATGCTTCCCGAAAATTGAACAAGATTGAGATAGAATTTTTGGATGAAAATGACCCATTTATCACGTTAAGCACTGTTAATAAATTGTTAGTAGTAAATCAGGACAGCATTACTAAAGTGGGTAAAGAAACTTTAGTTTTGAAAGAGATGGAGTCCCGCTTGTTGGCAAATGCGATGATTCGTGATGCGCAAGTGTATGTAACGGTTGACGGCATTTTGGGTGCAAAAATAGAACAGCGGAATCCTATAGGTAGGGTGGCCGCTTCGCCTAATTATTACCTGGATGAAGATGGAATGAAGATGCCTTTGTCTTCTGTGTATGCAGCAAGGGTGCCTATAATAACTGGTAGGTCTAAGACCAATTTTACCGAGATTACACCGTTATTACTTAAGATAAACGAAGATGAATTTATGAGACAGAGTGTCGTGGGGATTCAACTTACTGAAGAAGGCAATGTTACATTAAAGCTGCGGAAATATGACTTTGACATACGTTTTGGAAAGGTTGAAAATATGGAATTAAAGTTTCAGAATTTTAAGGCATTTTATAAAAAAACAAAAGAGGACAAAACATTACACAGCTATAAAACAATCGATTTACAATTTGGAAATCAAGTGGTAGCTACAAAAACCGAATAGGATGGAAAATGAAAACATAGCGGTTGGATTAGATATTGGGACCACCAAGATTGTTGCTATGATTGGTAGGAACAATGAGTATGGGAAGATGGAGATTTTGGGTATTGGAAAATCCAAAAGTTTGGGGGTACACCGTGGTGTTGTAAATAATATTACGCAGACTATTCAGTCCATTCAGCAAGCGGTGCAGGATGCAGAGGCTTCTTCAGGATTAAAGATAAAAGATGTTGTGGTGGGGATTGCTGGGCAACATATTCGTAGCCTTCAGCATAGCGATTATATTACACGTAGCAATAGTGACGAGGTGATAGATTCCGAAGATATAGATCGTTTGTGCAATCAGGTACATAAATTGGTGATGTTGCCGGGAGAAGAAATTATACATGTTTTGCCTCAAGATTTTAAAGTAGACGGGCAGGCTGAAATTAAAGAGCCCATCGGGATGTATGGAGGTAGGTTAGAAGCAAACTTTCACGTAGTGGTGGGCCAAGTTTCCAGTATTAGAAATATTGGTCGCTGTGTAAAAAGCACTGGATTGGAGCTTTCAGGAATTACATTAGAGCCTTTAGCTTCGGCAAATGCTGTGTTGAGCAGAGAAGAAAAAGAAGCAGGAGTAGCTTTGATTGATATAGGAGGAGGAACTACAGATCTTGCCATATTTAAGGACGGAATTATTAGGCATACGGCAGTAATTCCTTTTGGCGGAAACGTGATTACAGAAGACATAAAAGAAGGTTGCAGTATTATTGAAAAGCAAGCAGAATTACTGAAAGTAAAATTTGGTAGTGCTTGGCCAGGTGAAAATAAAGACAATGAGATTGTTTCAATTCCTGGATTACGAGGAAGGGAGCCTAAGGAAATTACACTGAAAAATCTTTCAAAAATTATTCACGCAAGAGTCGTGGAAATTATTGAACAAGTTTACCTAGAAATAAAAAATTACGGACACGAAGAGCAAAAGAAAAAATTAATAGCTGGAATAGTGCTTACAGGTGGGGGTGCCCAATTGCAACATTTAAAGCAGTTGGTAGAGTATATAACAGGAATGGATACACGTATTGGTTATCCAAACGAACATTTGGCTGGCGATAGCGATAGTGAGACCACAAGTCCATTATATGCCACGGCAGTAGGATTGGTTTTAAACAGTTTAGAAAATAAACACCGAAATACCCCAAAACCATTAAAAGAAACGCAAGGTGGTGAAAAAGAAGATTCACACCAAGAAAGTACACAAACTAAAGAGCCAGAAATAAAAGAGGAAACTCAAGTAGAACGTAAACGCTTTTTTGATAAATGGGCGGAGAAGTTTAAAGAGTTTTTGGATAATGCAGAGTAGAAAGACATCCTCACCCCAACCCTCTCCTTCGAAGGAGAGGGAGTAAAAGTCTTATTTTATGAAGCTTTTAATGATGGCAGTAAATAAAAAATAACAATAAAGAATACTTCTGCGAAAGCAGAATAATAGATAATAAACCTCGCAAAATAAAAGAATATGAGTAGTAACTTTGATGAAACAACCATTTCGTTCGATATGCCAAAGAACCAAAGCAACGTCATAAAAGTAATAGGCGTTGGGGGTGGCGGTAGCAACGCGATCAACCACATGTTTAGTCAGGGCATTAAAGGTGTAGATTTTGTGATCTGCAATACAGATGCTCAAGCCCTAGAAAATAGTGCTGTACCTATTAAAATTCAGTTAGGAGTTTCTCTTACTGAAGGTTTAGGAGCAGGTGCTAATCCAGCCATTGGAGAACAATCTGCCATGGAAAGTCTGGAAGAAATCAAGAATATGCTTTCTACCAATACCAAAATGATTTTTATCACTGCAGGTATGGGAGGTGGAACCGGTACTGGTGCTGCGCCTATTATTGCAAAAATGGCAAAAGAGCTGGATATTTTAACGGTAGGGATTGTTACTATTCCATTTCAGTTTGAAGGAAAGATGCGAGGAGAACAAGCACAGATTGGTGTAGAAAAACTGCGTCAGAATTGTGATTCACTCGTAGTAATTAACAACAATAAGTTGCGTGAAGTATACGGTAACTTAGGTTTTAAAGCTGGTTTTTCAAAAGCCGATGAAGTATTAGCCACTGCAGCGCGAGGTATTGCAGAAGTTATTACACATCACTACACACAAAATATCGACTTGCGCGATGCGAAAACTGTACTTGCAAATAGCGGAACTGCTATTATGGGTAGTGCCAGTGCAAGTGGCGCAAACCGTGCTCACGAAGCAATTAACAAAGCATTGGACTCTCCGTTGTTGAATGACAATAAAATACAAGGAGCCAAAAATGTGTTGTTGTTAATTGT
Source organism: uncultured Flavobacteriaceae bacterium (assembly GCA_963799365.1). Taxonomy (GTDB): domain Bacteria; phylum Bacteroidota; class Bacteroidia; order Flavobacteriales; family Flavobacteriaceae; genus Marinirhabdus. Next base: position 523,945 of record CAWCWV010000017.1, on the reverse strand, counting down.
TTCAGGTAATGAAGAAATTACCATCGATGAGATAGGAGAAATAAGTGATCATATTCAAAATGAAGCGGGTCACAGTGCCAACATTATTATGGGTATTGGTGAGGATGAATCTTTAGAAGGCGCCGTTGCAATTACGGTAATTGCTACTGGATTTAATGCCGAACAACAAGATGATATTAGCAATACTGAAATTAAGAAAATAATTCACACTTTAGAGGAGGAGCAAAAAGCAGAGCAGGATTTATTTGCCAAGCAAGGAACTACTCCTGTAGAGATTCCAAAGGCTGAAGAAAAACCTGCGCCAAACCCAGTAATTAGGCACACATTGGTGTTTGATGAAGAAGAAGCGCCAGCTGTAAAGCCACAGACAAAAGCAGTTGTTGAAGAGATAACGGTACCAAAGCCCCAAGTAACGCTTCCTTTTGAAGGGTACATTGAGACCTCAGAACTTATAAAAAATATAGATGTAGAATGTACAGCGGTAGATATTCATCGTATTGCTGAATTTGAACAACTCTTCATCAATGAAATAGATGTAACTAGTTTTGAAATTGTAATTCCAGAGGCAAAAGCTGAGCAGAAAACTTCAGCAAAAGCAACTGAAAAAGATTTCATAATTGTTGAAAAGAAAGAAAAGCTGCCCGTGCAAGAATCTGAAGTAGAGGAGCAAATATTAATGTTCGATCTTCCTTTAAATACTTCAGAAAACAAGAAAGAATCTCCAAAAAAGAAAGATGCCGAAGAAGAGGTAATCACCTCACGTATTGAAGATATTGAGGTAAAAGATGCTCTAGAAATTGTTCCCATCACCGAAGTTTCGGATCAGGGTGTAAAACGATATAGCTTGGACGATTATGAAGAAAAAGAGGCCGAATTGTTAAATGCCAAACCAGCTACAAAAAACAAATTTGCTGAGGAAGAAATTGTTTTTGAAACCAAGACGGTAGAGGGTACTCCAGAAGAAGCCATTGCGACAGAAGATATAGATCCTATGAATACGCCTATCTCAAAATTATTAGCGGCACGTACCGAGGAGCGAAAGAAGACAATGAAGGAGTTTAATTATAAGTTTAGAAATAGCGCTTCAAAAATTGAAGATATTGAAAAACAACCAGCTTATAAGAGGATGGGGATTGAGTTGGAGGCTAAAAGTACCGAAACAAATATGTCCAGAACTTCAGTAAACACAAATGATGACGGTATTGATTTGCGGAGTAACAATTCGTTTTTACACGATAATGTAGATTAACATTGTAAGGATAATTTTTTTCATAAAGTCTATCGTAAATTTTGCGGTAGGCTTTTTTATTTATCCAGTTTCTGAAAAACAACAAAAGGTCGTAAAATCCGTATGAGCTTATCTGAAGTTGTTGTGCGAACCCCTTTTAAATAATCTTTAATTTTTTGAAAATCTTCTTCTGTTTTTACAACATTAAATTTTGAATCATAATTAAGGAATATAGGGTTTTCAGTTCCTTTATTGTACACTTCAAAAATATTAGAATGCCTAATGTCGTTTTTAATCTTGTTCTCATAAAGATCTTTAATGTGTTTAACTTCCCCTTCAATTACTTGGAAGAAATGTCCTAAATTATAAAGCAGGATTCCACTAACATTAGAGTTATTGTTATTTATAGTTGCTTCTGTAAGGACAGCCTCAATATCTGATTTGGAGAGCTCTGGTGCTGCATTACTTATGTAACAAACTGTGTGGATTGATTTCATGAGATGAGGTTGATTAAATAAAATTACAAAAAACTTTTCTGTGCGATTGCCTCAATTCAAATAAAATAAAACGTTTTAGATGAGCAGCGCTGTAGGATTGCGTTATTTTTATCAATCAAAATGAGTATCTTTGGCACCTATTAAAACAAAATTATGAGCTTGTCTACTCAAATTATGGATGCTATGAAAATAGCTATGAAAGCAAAAAATCAAGTGTCATTACAAGCATTACGTTCTGTAAAGGCGGCTATTTTAGTAGCTCAAACCGAAAGTGGAGCAAAAGAAGAGCTCACCGAAGATGCGGAGATTAAATTGCTACAGAAATTGGTAAAACAGCGTAAAGATAGTGCCGCATTATATCATGAACAAGGGCGTAAAGACCTTTCAGAACCAGAATTGGCTGAAGCTGCCGTAATAGAGCAATTTTTACCTGCTCAGTTAAGTGATCAGGAAGTAGAAAAATTGGTAGAAGAAACCATTGCACAAACAGGTGCCAGCTCTATGGGAGATATGGGTAAAGTAATGGGCATAGTAAGCGGAAAAGCTGCTGGAAGAGCAGATGGGAAAACTATTAGTACTATTGTAAAGAGAAAATTAAGTAATTAATACGATTTCGTCATTCGACGTAATGACAAGGCCTAGTGGCGCAACTGAATAGCGCATCAGATTTCGGCTCTGAGGGTTGGGGGTTTGAATCCCTCCTAGGTCACAATCACTCACAACTGCGTTGTGACTTGAATAAGAAAAAATCCAACAAGCATTTTTGCTTGATTGGATTTTTTCGTTTCAAGGCACCTAGGCTTTTTTCTAGCCTAGGCAGTTGTAATTGCAGGATTGACTAATTGGGGATCACCGCAGTTAATCCCTATTCTTGACTTATTCTATTACTTGGAATTTGATTGGATTTTTTCGTTTCAAGGCACCTAGGCTTTTTTCTAGCCTAGACAGTTGTAATTGCAGGATTGACTAATTTGGGATCACCGCAGTTAATCCCTATTCTTGACTTATTCTATTACTTGGAATTTGATTGTATTTTTCGTTTCAAGTTTCCGAAATTTTTCAAGCCTAGCAGTTGTACTTGCAGCATTGGCTACATAGGAATCCTTGAAGGTACCCATTTAATATATCTCTATTTATTTGCGAAGAGATTATAGTGAACCTAACAGGGAGTTGTCTTTATTTATAGTTTTTATCTCTGAAAATAAGATTTGTTGAAACTAGTATTTACTTCAATTTTAATCAGTTATTATAAAATGGATAAGGAGCTAACCATGTCAAATATTGTAAGTTAAGAGCAATATATTTTTCTTAGGACAATATTTTCAATATTTTAACGTTAGCAATGAATACTAAGTCTTCTTTTAACATATATTTGCGCAAAATTTACGATAGCTAACTAATTATCAACGTTTTAAACCCCTATATTATATATATGATTTACAGCAACAAATTCCCCACATTCCTACTTATTTTATGCCTATCTCTTTCTTCTTTTGCTCAAGACCTTCCTATTAAAATGGAAGGAACTATAGACGCTATAAATGACTTATACTGTCTAGAGTTACAAACAGAACTGGAGACAGAAATTTTCAAACATAAAGACTGGAAACGCTTAATTGACAATAAAATGATGTCAATTGGCATTGTAGATCTAAGCGATATTAATGATATTCAGTATGCGGGTCTTAATGATGACCATATGATGTATGCAGCAAGTCTTCCCAAAATTGCTGTTCTTTTAGCTTCTATGGATGCTATCGATAAAGGAGAATTGGCCAATTCAAAAGCAATTCAAAAAGACATGCGCTTAATGATTAGTAAGTCTAACAATCAGGCAACTACACGAATGATTGATCGTGTAGGTTACGAAAAAATTGAATCCGTATTACGCGCACCAGAGAACAAACTATATGACGAAGAAGTAGGTGGAGGTCTTTGGGTTGGTAAGCGTTATGCTGCTGGAGGAAGAAGGTATCCAGAGCCTATGAAAGGATTAAGCCATGCTGCCACTACGCGGCAAGTTTGTAGTTTTTATTACCAATTGGCCATGGGCAATTTGGTAAACGAAAGACGTTCCAGACAAATGTTGAATATTATGGAAAACCCAGATTTACACCATAAATTCGTAAACACATTAGATAAAGTAGCTCCTGATGCTAGAATATTCAGAAAATCTGGTTCTTGGAAAAATTACCATTCAGATTCTGTGTTGGTTTGGGGCCCGGATCGCAAGTATATATTGGTTGCTTTAATCGATAATGACTTAGGGGAACAAATCATTAGAGATTTAGTAGTTCCTTTAGAGAATGTAATGAAAAAATCACGAACTTTATAGGGTAGAAACCACTATAATGCTCACAGCACTTTTTAAAAGAACTTTTGATATAAGAGATGGGGAAATCCGCATCTCTTTTTTTATGCAGTTGTATATCTTCCTGCTTATCACGGTTCTTTTAATGGTAAAACCAACTGTAAATGCGCTATTCCTCTCAAAACTAGGAGCAGTTCAGTTGCCATATGCGTATATGCTGGTTGCTGTTATTGCAGTAATTATTTCCTATTTTTATAACAAAGGTGTTAAACAATTCTCACTTCGCAGGATTACTACCGGTACATTAATTTTTTTCAGCTTAATTTTTGCCCTCCTAAGCTTTTTAATGTATGCCAACAGCGTTAATAATTGGGTGCTATACGGGTATTATTTAAGCGTATCCATCTTTGCAGTTTTAGTGACCTCTCAATTCTGGATCATCGCCAATATGGTATACAATGCCCGTGAAGCTAAGCGTTTGTTTGGTTTTATTGGAGCTGGGGCCATAGCAGGTGGAATTTTTGGAGGCTACTTAACTACTATTATTGCATCAAGTTTTGGAAACAGAGTGGTGATTTTAGTGGCTGCTTGTTTAATTGTTTGTTGTGTGCCTATTCTTCAAACCGTTTGGAAACTTCGGGTGGAGAAACTTAATATATACATACGGAAACAGCGTAAAGGAGCCATACAGTCTTCTTATTCCTCCCCTTTTAAACTTATCATAAACTCTAAACATCTTACCTATCTTGCAGCTATTGTAGGGGTAGGAGTAGTGATGGCAAAATTAGTAGACTTTCAATTTAGTGATTTTGCCAACAAAGCAATTCCGGATAGTGATGAGTTGGCTTCTTTTTTTGGTTTTTGGTTTTCTTCTTTTAATGTAATTGCGCTTCTCATTCAACTATTTTTAACCAACCGTTTGCTAGCTTGGCTTGGTGTAACTACAAATTTACTCATCTTACCATTGGGGATTGCTATTGGCTGTTTGTTGTTTTTAACGTTTCCTGAATTGTGGGTGCTTATTATTATAAAAGGGATGGATGGTAGCTTTAAACAATCTATCAATAAGGCGGGAATAGAGCTTTCTATTTTACCAATACCTTCCCACATTAAAAATGAAGCAAAGTCTTATATAGACGTTGTGGTAGATAGTATAGCGACAGGATTGGCGGGATTGATGTTAATTTTTATTATAAGAAAATTAGAATTAAGCACCTCCTATATTACCGTCATTATTTTGCTGTTTCTCTTTATTTGGATGGTGCTTATTTACAAATTGCGAGAGGCGTATTTCCAGTCTTTCCGAAGTAATATCCAAAATTCATTAGCGGGCGTTTCGGTAGAAAATAAAAACCTGAAGTTTAACCGTACTTCAAAATCTACCATTAGTGTACTTACCCAGGGTAATGAAACCGAAATTACGACTATGTTAAAACATTTGGAGGATTTTAAACTGTACACATTTAGACCCCATATTGTAAATTTGTTGAAACACGAATCTCCTAAAGTAAAAGCGGCGGCTATTTCACAATTGCATCATTATAATAAGGGAACTGCAACAGAATATATCAAAGAACTTATACATTATAAAAATGATGAAGTTGTATATGCGGCCATGGATTACCTTCTAAACCATACCGATATTAAAGATGAAAATATTTTTAAGTCGTATCTGGACAATCCAACCGATTATATTTCGAATGCTGCCTTGCTCTGTTTGGCGAAAGATGCTTCCTCTAATAAAAAACTAGCCTTGCGTTATAATTTGAGCGACCGATTGGATGCAAAGATTAAGGAGTTGTTTTCAATAGACAACGACTTGCGTAAGCAGGAGGTTGCAGAACTTATGCTCGCTGTGGGCTATGCTAAAGACCCACGGTTTTATTCGTTCATTTCAGCAAATTTTAACAACCGGGATCCTTATTTAATAAAATATGCCATCACAGCAGCTGGACTCACGGCACACGAGCCTTTTATCAACCAATTGCTCGATTTTTTAGCTGAAAAACCTTTTCGTGAAACTGCAACAGAAGCCTTACAAACCTATGGTGTAGCTATCACAAAAAAAGTATTACAATTGGAGTTGTCCGAAAGTTTACCAGATTCTATAAAACCGTATATTCCAGAATTAATACAGTCTTTTAAAACAAGAGATGCTATAAAAGTATTAATGCGTTTCTTGCAAAGTAAAGATTTCGTGATAAGAACAGAAGCAGCCAAATCTTTAAACACACTTAAGCTGGAAAATGTTTCCTTATCTGTGGATCAACGTATGTTAACTCGGATTTTATTGAGAGAGAGTGTGTTTTACCGAAACACACTTCACGCAATTATTTCGTTAAAAGGATTTATCGAAAACTCCGAAAGAGATACCTTAGATACCGATGTAGCAATAGAATCTATTATAGCACATGAAAATCTTGTAGAGCTGCTCTTGGAACAATTAGAACAAAGTTTAGATTGTATTTTTAAATTATTTAGTTTAAAGTATGATCAAGCAGATATAGATACCGCTTATTTCGGACTTAAAAGTGAAAAGCAAGACGTGCGCGTGAATGCCATTGAATTTTTAGACAACCTCTTAAAATCGAAATTGAAAAGCAATATTCTTCCGTTAATAGAATACCACGTATTGGAAAATAATGGCTACGCTGTTTCCTCTTTTGAAGCCAAAGTAAAACCAGAAAAAGAAATCCTAACAATGTTATTGCGTAACCGCGGCACAAGAATGAAACTGGCTGTGCTTAATGTTATGAAGTTTTCAGGAAATGAAGCATATATACCATTGGTGAAGCCCCTTATAAAACATCCAAACCTTGTTGTGCAGCGTTTTGCCATTCGTACGGTAAAAGAGATTAAAATGGCTTCTATTGAGCAGTAACTACTTTATCAATAGAACTTGCTAAATACATATGTGCTCCCGCCGAATTTTTACTCAATACATTGGTCATTAAGCATACGATATACTTTTTGCCGTTGGGATGTTCCACGGTAATTACAGAATTCATATAATTAAATTTATTCCCGGCATATTCCCCACAAGAGCCAGGTAATGCTTTGTTGCAACTATAAAAACTTCCAGATTTAAAGTACACACGGGCACTATCCAATTGTCTTGCCCTTGCATAGCGTATCCTACGGTCTGTGATGTACAACAAACGCTTCATCTCTAAACTCGAAGCCGTATCAATCACTTTTCCTTGTTCTAGTTGTACCAAATACTTCATCAAACCCTTTGGAGAACCAATACTTCCTCCTGTACGACCCACATATTTCCCAGCAGCATCGGTAAACATACCACCCAAGCGCCAATCGTCTTCAGTAATTCCTAATTCTCTTAATGGATCGTTTACAACACTACTCGCCAAACTGGTTAAAGAATCTCTAGGAGTATCCACAAAATATTTTTCTGAATCCTCCAAAGATAATCTCGGATACTCCTTCCCGAAGGCAGCCATTAGCATCGCTTCACGGTACATGACGCTAGCTGCACCATTATTGCTTACGGAAGTCATATGGTCTAACCACTCAAACAAACTGAATGCATCACTCGCTACTACTTGTCTTTTGGTCAATTTTTCAGTTTTTGGGTCATAGATAGGCACTGTGTGATGATCTCCTGTTCCCCAATACCTGGAGTCTACAATTTTGTTGCAAAGCAAAGCGATACGCGCATCGAAATCGTCTGGATATATTTTTTGCAACTGATAAAAAACAGCATTCAAAACAGCAATTTTACCCACACTCCCTGGCTGGTAGCCCACATTCTCTCTATGTGAAGCATATTTCAAATTATTGGGATCTGTCATATCCAAAACCGCTAACGAATAACTTCCGCCTGGCGTAATGCGTTTAATGGCTTTCGAAAATTCCGCATCTTCCTTTAAGATACTATCAATGCTTTTGTCGCCTATTGAAACTAAATTTAATTCTATGTCTTCAATGCTGGCAAAAGCACCAGCGGGAATTCGGGTATATTTTTCACCCTTGTCCAGCGTGTTTTGTATGTCCAATAATCGTCTTATCTGCGAGCGCTCATAGCCATCAATTGGATAAAATCCAAAAGACAAGACAATACAACTAAGCAATACGAAGGAGATTATATATTTTTTACGTGTCATGGTTTATTCGTTTTTAGCGGTTTCAATTTTTTCTGAAAGTGAAATTGTTGTATTCATATCTATTTTTGGGGCAATAGAAGTTAAATATTCCGAACTTTTTGCATTTTTATTCTCTACAAAGGGTCGTATTTGAAACAACCATAATTTATCATTTTCAAATCCTAGCTCTACATCCCAGGCACCTTTGTTTTCGTTCCCGGTTTCCTGAGGTATTTTAGTTCTTACTTGTTTCGCAATTTCCCGAAGGTCTGTAATATTTTTATCGTTTAAAATTGGGTTCTCAAAGGTCGTGGTATTTTTTGTGGTCCCTCCAGTTTTCGGTAAGCGCAAATAGCCTGGCTCTCTGGCTGGGGCAAGCATAAAATCGTTTTCTGCTGTAACCAATCTTGTTTCAGCTATTTGTCCGTCTACGGCACCTCCAGCACCACGACTAAAAGCAACCGTGAGATCTTCTTCAGAACCTCTGTTAATGCCTTTGGTAATCATTACACCGCTATATTCCACATCCACACTGGGAATGATTAAAATAGAAGGATATACATTTTCTGGGTTGTTCAGGTACTTTTGCCGCCATTTAAAACTGCGCTCTGTGTAGGGTGACGCCCATACTTTTTTAATTCCGTTCAAGATATTTTCTTTGGTAAGGATGTTGAAAAGCGTCAAATTAAGACCCGCTCCTGTAAATTCTTTTAAGTCTTCCATGTTGGTATCACTTCTCAAGAAAACAGGAACATTCCCCATATCATTTCCGAAAGCTTTTGCAAACGAAGTTTCCAAATCTTTTTCAAAACTAGGCTCTAATGGCATTTGCTCAATTGCACTTTTCAAGATACCTAAGCGTTGCAATTGGTAGGCTTCTACATCGTTTTCTGAAACCTTATTTATTCGCTTTACAGTGGCTTCTCCAAAAGTGTCTATCAAATATGTCCAATAACTTACCGTTTCCCCTGGCATTTGTTGGTCCATATGTTTTCTAAAAATCCCAAACGGAATGATAACTCCTTCCACCACATTCTCTGGGAAAAGTTGTTTTAATTGCCCGAGGTTAGCTGCTTTGGGACCACATAATTTTCCAGAGTCGCTGGCATCTACATTTTTCATATCCAATACGTCACAAACATCTAACCTAATTTGTTCCACAGGCACTGCAATTTTATCCTGATTTCTTTCCTTTTTACTGAAGAGTGCTGTTTCTTCTGAAGTCATATTGTCTTCAGCTTTAAAAATCACATTCCCTTTTGCTGAAACGGCGTAAAATACTTTGTCTCCGTTATATTTTTTTAAGTCTTTCAAATTGTCATTAGAGAGCGCGGCATTTGGAATCCCTAAATTCCTTGCAAGTAACTGTACGTGCGACACTAGATTTCCTTCAGAAACCGTCATAATTCCTGCAACAGGTTTTAAATCACTTGGCGGCTTTTGGAAGATATATATATGGTTAGGATTAATTGAAATACCTTCAGAAGACCCTTCAACCACAACCAATTCGCCAAAGGCATACCCAGGATTTAAACCACGAATGCTACTCTGTGATTTTAAATTCATCACTTTGTTACTTAGGTTGGCATGTTTTGCAATAATACTACCCAGTTTACTTACACTCTCACCCAAATCCAAAGCAACACTGGAACGCACACGATCGTCTATAAAACCATAGCTTAGGGGTTCAAACTGGATGTAAGTATCTATAAGATCCTGGTAGTTTGCCTTTACCATAGCTGCACTCCATTCCACTACGCCACGGCTGGTTTGTAAAAAATTGTTAAGTTCTTCAATAGTTAATTCGGTTTGTCCTAAATGAACTTCTAGCTCAGGTTTTATTTTTTCCCATTCCCAAAGTTCAATCAAACCTGTTCCTGCTGCGGCGAGGCTGAGGTGTCTTATTTTTTCTAGTAACCCCAACAAGTCGTCAGGTTGCCATTCTTGGGATTGCTTCAGCAATATATCTTCTATACTATTGGAGAGATCGAGCAATAACAAACGATCATTACCAGAAGTTTTGTCGGTAATTTCAGTTCTAATAACACATAGAATATCGGCCAAATTTGCAATGTTTTCATCGGGTTTAGCAGTAGCATTATAATTTTCTAAAAATTGGAGCAGGCGTTCTCGAGTTGCATTGTTTTTCGAAATACGCTTTACTTGGCTGATGAGCGTGGTAGTATTGATGGGCGCATAAAAATCGACCATTGTTTTTTTAAGCTCGTTGAGTTCAGTCTTTAAAGTTTCAGAAAGCTTACTATCATACTCTTTCTGAAAATTTTGAACCATTAAAATATCTTCCTTTGTTGGATTACCGTGAATTTTAATACGGGCATCCATAAATTTTGAAAAATTATCTGCAATTACTTTGGATTGGCTACGCATGAGTTGGGCAAGATTAGTATCCCCATCATGTGGAATGTCTCTTAAAGATTGTCTCAATAAGTAAAATTTGCCAGTAATACGGCTATCACGTGGCAAGAATTTTTCATAAAACTCTACGCCCCAGGCTTGTTCATCTTCAATTTGTATAGCACCACGGTAGTATTGTGATTTACGCTGTATCCATCCATCGTCTACACTTTCCAAGTAGCGATTTAGCTGGTATTGTTTTAGCCTACTTTGGTTGTTGGCTTCATCCCAAAAATCGGTACGATTGGTACTCGCCAATATTTCAGCAAAAAACAGATGGTGCTTTTTAGCTAGATTTTTAATATCGTCACGATAATCTGCGTGCTGCACGGCTTCATCTTTATCTTCTGGACAAGGATCGCGTGCTTCTCTAACCTCACCGTCTGCACAAAACCAGTGAATGCTTTTATAAGGACCGCGCGCATTTTCTTTGTAGAAGGATATTTGCTCTTTAATAGCATCTATTGGTAATTCCTGTGCAAATAAAGTGCTAAGGGAATATAGAAAACTTACTAAAAAGAAGGCGATAAATTTTTTTTTAAATAGTGTAAATAGGTGCATAAAGTCACTGTTATTTAGGATGCTAAAGGTATGAGAAAGTGATGAAAAAAAATAGCCTTCACAAATTTATATGAAGACTATTTCAATAGTACTTATAAGGTTTATTACAACCTTTTACCTGTTAGTAATTTAAAGATAATCATAATTACAGCTATTACTAATAGGATGTGAATTAGGTTACCAACGGCGGCTCCAAAGCCTATAAAACCAATAAGCCATCCAACGATTAAAATTACTACGATTAACCAAATTAAATCTTTCATGTTTTAGAGTTTTTAAGTTGTTATAAAATAAAAGTATCAAGAATTTTAGTTCGATACTAAACTTTAACACCATTTAACTACCTCCAAATCTGTTTATTAGAATTGTTCTAAAACTGTTATGAATTGTGCGAGAATTGCTATTATATCAGGAGAAATAGTTTATTTTTTGATCTCTTTTTGCTCATTTTTAAAAAATAGGGGATACTCAATTTTTTTATTTGTCTCTACGAATCTTGTTATTTTTTCGGTATTCTGAAGGTGAAATATCATACGTTTCTTTAAAAATTTTTGAAAAATAACTTTTGCTGGAAAGACCAATTTTACCGACGATTTCAGAAATATTATAATCTGTGTTGTTGAGTAGATTTCGTGCCAAAACCATACGTTTTTGCTGTACATATCCATTAACGGTGGTCTGGTATAAATGTTTAAAGCCCAGCTGCAGTTTATTGATATTAAGTCCAACTTCTTCAGCGATTTTTTCAACGGAATCTAGGTCTGCAAGATCGTAATCTATAAGTTTTGCTGCTTTTTTAATTTGTAAAATTTCGTAACTACGCAGCACACAACTTCCTTCTTCTTCTTCACTAATGTCGTCATGATACTGTACAATTTGATGCGTTAATATACTGTATGCTTGGCCTTCCAGAAAAATCCTTCTTATAAAATCGTTGTTTTCAAAACTCTGAATTTTCGTAAATAAATCTGCAATTTGTAAGCTGTAGTATCCGTTATGGTAAAATTCATTTAAGGCCATGCTGTCCAAAAATAATTTTTTAAGCTCGGGCGAAAGGCTTCTTAGCTCACAGTTTACTTTGTTTTTAAATTTTTGCCGATCTACTTCAAGGCTTCCCACTTGTATTTGCGTATCTGCAGCAAAATGTAGAATGTGCCCATTGGTGCTTTTACTGGCAACAATCGAGCTTTGATATTGCGCTATAGTATTATTGTTTTCGTTTTCCTGAAATCTATGATGTAAAACTCCTTGTAAACAATATAAAAACTTTAATGGGTGTACATCGTCTACTACAAAGTGAAACTCTAGATCTTGGTGAAATTTGCATTGGTAAATTAAAATACCAAAGCCTCCGTCAAAATTAATCCCCTTGATATAACCCTCCCCCAAATGGGAAGGAATATCTACATGGTATTCTCCACAGTTTTCTTGATATTCTACGCTAAATGCTGCTGCAATATCTCGTATTACTTCAAAAAGCGGGAGTGACTGTACTTCAATTTTTATCATGGATTTTTTTGTTAACACGAAGATACAATAATTTAATACGTTAAAATTTTAACAGAATTGAAAAGTGTAACTTTTAAAGGTTTTGCGTTAATACTTATGTAATAATGTGTAATTTTCGAAGTAAAATAAAATTGAAACTATGAAGAACTTATTAGGGATAGGCTCTAGAATTAACCACTCAGAATACGGCAAAGGTGTAGTGACAAATGTAGATAGCCGAATGTATTGGGTGACTTTTATAGACAATGGCTTGGAAACAATCTCCTTTGATGCAGATTTTGAGGTTATAGCAGCTGCCGAAGACGAAGTAGATACCGTTAGTTTTTATGAAGTTGAAAAGAGCTTGCGTAGCATTTTAAAAAAATGGAGTGATGTGTCAGAAATAATCCCTATTGCAGATAAGTATAAAGGAGGCACTTTATTACTGAAACCAAAGGATGTAAGCCTTTCAGATAAAGAAATACCTATAGATACTTTTTTCCATAAAATTGTGATGCTTCGAGATCGTTTGCGTGTAATGGAGCAAAAAATTAATAGTAGTAAAACGTTGGAAGATCAAGACAAAGTAGAGTTACAACAATACATTACCCGTTGTTATGGTAGTTTGACAACCTTTAATGTGCTATTCAAAAATAATTCTCAACACTTCAAAGGCGATAGCAACAAAAAGTAATAATACTGAGGTTTAAATCGTTAGCGTTAGATATTTGGTGATAACTTGTAGATAAATTACTATATTACGCCCCCCAAATGCTTATGAAATACCTACTACAAGCCGATACTGATATTACTTGGATGGCTCCTTACGCCTACACCATAGTCTTGTTGGGGTTTGTGTTTTTTCTTTTTAGAATAGTTGAAAATTGGTATAGCAGCATATTTGATAGACCGTTATTTCGCCATTATTTGGTCTTTAAAAATGTTTCCAAGGAACAAGCGCATATTTTAGAAACAGAGTTTCATTTTTACCAATTACTTTCCAAAAAACACAAACGACAATTTAGACATAGGGTGGCTGCTTTTATAACAACGAAACAATTTGTTGGACGAGAAAGCCTAGAAGTAACAGATCGTATGAAAATTCTCATAGCCGCTGTGGGTTGTATGTTAAGTTTCGGCAGAAAAAATTATGAATATGCGCTTATAGACTTCGTGCTTATTTATCCTGAAGAATTTTACAGTACCATGAACAATCACCACCATAAAGGTGAGTTCAACCCCCGTGAAAAAGCATTAGTACTCTCCTGGAAAGATTTCGAAAAAGGATATCGAATTACAGATGATAATCTAAATCTTGGCATTCATGAATTTATGCACGCTATGCAATTGGAGGCGAGGCAGAGTAGAGATTTGGATGCTGCACGGTTTACCAAACAGTTTCAGAATATTTTAAAGCGGTTAACGCATCAAGAAGTGAAGGATAAGCTAGATGAAACTCGTTATTTTAGAGCTTATGCATTTACCAATCAATATGAATTTATGGCGGTTCTGGCCGAGTATTTTATAGAATCTCCAACCGATTTAAAACAGCATTTTCCGCAGTTATATGATCATGTCCAGAAGCTTTTGAATTTTAGATTCGCTGGATACTAATATTTTTCCTAAAGTTCCTAAAGTTCCTAAAGTTCCTAAAGCTCCTAAAGCTCCTAAAGTGAGGGTTTGTTTAGCTAACTTTTTCACGTATATGATTGGCTATTATGGTCGCATGTATTCTGGAATTTTCAATAAACCATTTATGTGTTTCATTGCCGCCACAAATTACCCCTGCCAGATATAACCCTTCTATATTGCTTTCCATCGTGTCTTCATTATATGAGGGAATACGTTTATCTTCTGAAAGAGTGATGCCCATGCTTTTTAAAAATTTAAAATTGGGACGGTATCCTGTAAGGGCTAATACAAAATTGTTAGGGAGGGTTTTTTTGCCTTCGGGAGTTTTAATGATAACTTCGTTTTCTTTGATTTCTAAAATTTCAGCTTCAAAATAAGCTTTAATGCTTCCTTCTTTAATTCGGTTTTCTATGTCTGGTTTTACCCAGTATTTTACGCGTTCCCCTATTAATTTTCCCCGAACTATCATAGTTACTTCACCACCCTTTCGCCAAATTTCTAGGGCTGCATCTACAGCACTGTTACTAGCGCCAACCACTATGTTTTTTTGAAGCACATACGGGTGTGCTTCTTTATAATAATGTGTAACTTTTGGAAGCGTTTCTCCAGGAACATCTAGCAATTTTGGGATGTCGTAAAATCCCGTTGCTACAACTACATTTTGAGCCGTGTATTGTTGTTTTTCTGAAGTAATGCTGAAACGGTCCCTATCTTTTTCAACCGAAAGCACCTTTTCAAATAATTGAATATTTAATTTATTTGAAGTTACGACCCTTCGGTAATATTCTAGCGCTTCATCCCTTCCAGGTTTGGCATCTTTGCTAATAAAAGGGATTTTAGCTATCTCCAGCTTTTCTGAAGTAGAGAAAAAATTCATACTTAAAGGGTAGTTGAAAAGCGAATGGGTTAATGCGCCTTTTTCTAAAACCACATAATCTAGTTGCTGGTTTTTACACGCAAGGGCACAGGCAATACCAATGGGGCCAGCTCCAATGATTAGAACTTCTGTTGTTATCATTTGACAAAGATAACAAAAGCCCGCTCCCAAATTGAGAACAGGCTCTTGCTAAGATAAGCTAAACTTATTTTTTTATAATTATTTTTTGTGTGGTTTTTCTACCTTTTTGCATTCCAACTACAAAGTAAATACCTTCAGCAAGTGTAGCAGCATTCCAGCTAGTGTTCTGTGCCGTAAGTTTTTTAACGGGTACTCCTAGATTGTTATATACTAGTACCGATTCGTAGGCAGTGATCGTTTTTTCGTGTATAGTAAACTCTGCACCAATAGAAGGTGTTACAAATACCTGGGAAGCAGTACCGTTTTCGGGAATGGATAGAATACTTCGGTCAAAAATTACAACGGCGTTGGGTTGTTCTAATCCTCCACTACCTGCAGTAACGGTATTTTCAATAAATGTTCCTGTGGCGTCGTATTGTTTTATTTCGGCAGTGCTGCCATTTCCTAAAAGTATATTTCCGTTAGGTAAAAAGTCTACCCCTTCTACCTCCCCTAGGCCATTTATATAAGTACCTGCATAAGTTCCTAGGTTGTTATAGCGCTCTACGTCACCAGCAGTCCAATCGAATACAAACAAATCGCCATTGTTATTAAAAAATATATTGGTAGCTCCTTCAAGTTCCGTATTGTCTATATATTCGCCTACTTCATCTCCGCTTGTATCGAAACGGGTGACATTAGCCTGAGAAAAAGAGGATACGTACAAATTATCGCCAGCATCCCAGGCAATTCCGATACTTCTTGGAACTCCTGTGCTGGTAAATTCGTCTACAAAAGTACCGTCTAATTCATAGCGTACTACCTTATTATCTGTTGCGCTCCATTGCAGGACATATAAAAGCCCGTCAGGACCAATTTCCATTCTTGTGGGACCACCAGCTACCGTTGCAAAATCTTCAAGGTACGCCCCCGTTGTGGCGTTGTGTTTGGTGATTCGGTTGGAGTTAAGGTTGGAAATGAGCACCACATTTTGAGCCGGCAGAAATACAATATCCTGTGGCCAGCTTAATTCTTCTTCAATAAATGTAACGGGGTTGGAACCGTCTATGTCGTACTGTAAAATTTTACCTGAATTCGCACTGAAATTTTCAGCATCACTCACATAAATTTTAAGATCTTGTGCTGTTAAGGCAGTTGTAAAAGTAAAGGCCAACAGTAAGGAAAGGAGTTGTAGATATTTCATCATATAATTTTTTGAAATTAGTATGTTGCTAAGGTCTACAACTATTTTATGAAAAGGGTTCAGAATTATAAATCGGAACACCTCAATTTATAAATTACGACAGCTCTACGTCCTGGCGAAACTGGAGTGGCGTACAACGGTGTTTTTCTCTGAAAACAGCATAAAAAGCGGCTTTGCTGTTGAATCCAACCTCGAAATAAACGGTTTTTATGGGGGTGTCGGGGTCTTCTCTTAATAGTATTTCTGCAGCTTCTAATCTATATTGATTTACAAAATTATTAAAATTCCCACCAGATTTTTGATTGATCACTTTAGAAAGTAGGTGCGTAGAAAACCCTAACAGATCGGCGAGATTTGCCAGGCGCAGTTCGTTATTGAGATATGGTTTTTTTTCAACCATATAGGTGGTTATTTTTTTGTAGAATTCGTCCAGCAATTGATTTTCTAAGCTTTCAGCTTTTGAGGTATTTGGAAGAAATACAGTTGCATAAAATTCGCCGTCAAATACCTTTGGTTGTTTAAAGATAAAATAGCCAATGGTATAAATGCTCAAAGTCATCACTATTGAAATAGCATAATCCCATTCTGTATTAAAAAATTCAAAATTCACTAAGATATAGTAAGAAAGGTACGAGAAAATAAACAGGCCATATAGGCATGCAAGCACTAGTGACCAACGGTTACGTATACTGTTAAATTCTGAAGGCTCATTGAGGTTCTGCTTCCGTACCCGAAACAGTAAAAAAGTATACACTACCATATGTATCACTATGAATTGGTAGTATTGCGGTAAACTGTACAACGGAATGGAATTGATCTCAAACCCAATATTTTTAAACAAATTGAATACATACGGCACAAAACACAACATTGCGGGAAAAAAATGCAATACAAAGTATTTTGATTTTTGCTTATTGTAAAGATTTAGGAAATACCAATAGAGTAGGGGTCCTGTGGCATAATAACAAACAGGTGGAAAGTAGATTATATATGGATATACAAATTGATAGTGTGTCCAGTACAAAACATATTGTAAGAGTATCAGGGAGAAAGCTAACACAAAAAGTGCTATGGGAAACGTTTTTTTAGTACGACCACTTAAAAGAATACCGCATAAAAAAAATCCCATGGTCACAGCAATCAGGAAGCCAGCTGTCCAGGTATCAAAGGAGGGTGAAAGTTGCATACACAAATATAAACCGCTGTGGGAGTGCTTGCAACTTATTAAGGTCTTGACTTATAAATTAAGACTATTTTAAATGGATGTTATGATTTTAAAATATTTTTTAAATCTGCAATATTTTGTGTCGGATTTTCAGCGTTAAAGACATAGCTACCTGCTACAAAAGCGGTTGCACCAGCATCTTTTAGTTTTTTAATATTCTCATTTGTAACGCCGCCGTCAACTTCAATGTGTGTTTGGAGTCCTCTGTCATCAATCATCTTTCTGAGTTTCCTTACTTTTTCATAGGTAATCTCTTCAAATTTTTGACCTCCAAATCCGGGATTAATGGACATGATGAGCACCATAAAACATTTAGGTAAAATATCTTCAAGAACCGAAACGGGCGTTGTTAGATTTAAAACCACACCAGCTTTGCAGCCAGCCTGTTCTATTTGGGCGAGTGTTCTGTGTAAATGTACGGTAGATTCGTAATGCACGGTAATAATATCGGCTCCTACCTTTGCAAATTCTTCAATATAACGTTCAGGTTTTTCAATCATTAAATGAACGTCCAGCGGTTTTGTGGCGTGCTTTTTAATGGCTTTTATAACGGGCATACCATAAGAAATGTTAGGTACAAAGTGACCATCCATTACATCTATATGAAACCAATCTGCTTGGCTGTTATTTACCATTTCTGTATCGCGTTGTAGGTTGGCAAAATCTGCGGCTAACATGGATGGGGCAATTATTGTCTGGCTCATATATCTAGTAAAAAAGGGTTTAAAAGTCGGCTTAATTTTTCGGAAGTAGTATTTATTCTATGTTTTTTTAAATAGGCTTTTATCTGCTCTAATTGTGCGGTATTTTGAATAAGTGTAAATAACGAATTGTAGTTAGAAAATACAGGCTCTTCGGTTTCTCTTCTTATCACTTCGAAAATTTCAGAATGTCTCGGATCTTCTTTTATTTCATTTTCGTACAATGCTTCAATTTGTTTCTTATCACCTTCTAAGACTTGAAAAAAATTGCCCATTCCATATAGCAATATACCGTTTATGCCCTTTTTAGTGTTGTTATGAAGGGTGGTCAGAAAAATATCCTCAATAGCTGTTTCGTTGAGCTCTTCGGAAGCTTTACTTACATAACAAAGGGTATAGATCATGAATTGGAATGGTTTTTTCGTAAACGTCAAAGGTAGTAAATTTTGAAGTGAGAATATTATTGAAAAATTCGGTGCGACTAATAGTGTTATTAAAAAATACATCTTGCAAGGACACTGTTACTGAATATTTGGATTAGAATGTCTTTCAATGTATAGGGTTTTAATAATATAAAAAAACCTCCGGTAATCAGCCGGAGGTCATTCATCAATCAAAAAACGAACAGTTAAGTTTTCCACATTAGCGGAATACTAATACTGTCGTACTTTTAGCTTCGACTCCGCTCAGCCTGCAATTACATTAAAAATGTAATGAGCTTTTGCGCACTCAAGCAGGATAGTTACTATCCCAGGTATGTTTTTAAAATTTTACTTCTAGAGGTGTGTTTTAATCTTCGAATTGCTTTTTCCTTAATTTGGCGTACACGCTCACGGGTAAGGTCGAAAGTTTCTCCAATTTCTTCTAGCGTCATTGGGTGCTGGTCTCCCAGTCCAAAATACAAACGAACTACGTCTGCTTCCCGTGGCGTTAGTGTTTCTAGTGCGCGCTCAATTTCGGTACGTAGTGATTCGTGTAATAAGCTACGGTCCGGGTTTGGGGATTCTCCACTTCGCAGTACATCGTACAAGTTACTATCTTCACCTTCAACTAGTGGAGCGTCCATAGAGACGTGACGGCCAGAGTTTTTCATACTCTCCTTCACATCGTTAATGGTCATGTCTAGCTCTTTTGCAATTTCCTCTGCAGAAGGAGGACGCTCATGAGATTGTTCTAAAAACGCAAATGTTTTATTTATTTTGTTAATACTTCCAATCTTGTTCAGCGGAAGTCTTACAATACGTGATTGTTCCGCCAATGCTTGTAGGATCGATTGTCTGATCCACCAAACAGCGTACGAAATAAATTTGAAACCACGTGTCTCGTCAAAACGTTGAGCCGCTTTTATGAGTCCTAGGTTTCCTTCATTAATAAGATCTGGTAGGGTAAGTCCTTGATTTTGGTATTGCTTAGCAACAGACACTACGAAACGTAAATTAGCTTTTGTTAATTTTTCAAGTGCGCGTTGATCGCCAGCCTTGATCTTTTGTGCTAATTCTACTTCTTCGTCTGCAGTAATAAGGTCTACTTTACCAATTTCTTGCAAGTATTTATCCAGAGATGCAGTTTCCCTGTTGGTTACCTGCTTTGTAATCTTGAGTTGTCTCATTTAGGTTTATAAGATTTAGGTATGCCGCACTGTACAGCATTTAGTTATACGTAAAGAGGAGGCAAAAGGTTACAAAAGGGACTTTATTTTTTCTGAAATTATGAAATTTGTCTCTTAATGGTGAAATTGTAAGTTTGTTTTGGGATTACTAATAACTGAGGTAAGTCTTAAGTAATATGCCTAGTTGTAATTTGAAAATGATCTAACAAAATCAATTTTGAGCCAAGAAATTGATTAAAATTGGATTGACTAATTTTGAATTATCAAAAATATTATGATAGGTATTTGGTAATACAAATAGTTCGCTATTGGGTAAGATGTTATAAATATCAATCGCGTGACTTATTGGTATCAATGGATCTCTATCCCCAAAAAGGATAAGTGTTTTAGGTTTTATTAGAGGTAAGATTTCTTTAGGAATCCAAACTTCCTGTAGCCACATTTTTTTTGAGTCATAAACAAACTTCTCCCAATGTTCCGGATTTGGTGATTTGCTTTTATAGGCAATGGCAAATTCTTTAGGAAGTATTTCCGGGCTTGTTGATTGCAACAACTGTAATCCTTCTGGTTTACTAGCCTTTGGATTTAATGCTCCTGCCCCAAATACTAATCGTTTTATTTTTTCTGGCTCCATATGAGCAACTAACATTCCTATAATGGCACCATCACTATGGCCTATAATATTAACTTGATCTAGTTTTAATTTATCAACAATCTTAACCACATACTCAGCCAAAACCTGGTAACTCAAAGAATCTATACTTTCTGAACGTCCATGACTTGGACTATCAATTGCAATTAATTTAAAATACTTAGACAATTCCGGAATTATATTTTGAAAATCTGTGATACTTCCCAATCCACCATGTAGCATAATAATAGTAGAAGTACCTGCTCCATATTCTTCGTAATAAATCTTTGTGTGATTTATATCAATGTATTTACCATTGTTGGATCCATATTCAATTGTTGGTTGAGATATACTTTGATAACCCATAAACAGTCCAACTATAAATACTATACTCATTAGTTTATTTAATTTCATTTCATTTGGAATTTATTAATGTTACTTCCTAAGATACTGCTACTGTTTATCGATTAAATGAAGTGGCACTTTTCTAGCGGCAAACAGAAAAGCAGTAAGTCTTGAGAGCTACATGAATTTGTGAGTTGG
This sequence comes from uncultured Flavobacteriaceae bacterium, assembly GCA_963799365.1. Lineage (GTDB taxonomy): Bacteria > Bacteroidota > Bacteroidia > Flavobacteriales > Flavobacteriaceae > Marinirhabdus. The sequence goes on along the minus strand of CAWCWV010000017.1, from coordinate 502,803 downwards.
CTTGTGCTAGTAATTCATTTTAAACGTTGTTGTGCTTTTGTTATTTATTATATCTCTTTAATTCAAGTAATCGTTAATTTTCTAAATTCAGGCTTCCAAATTTTCTTTACCACTTTTATAGTAGTCAATTAATTGTTTGATAATTAATTGCACTTTTCGTGTTGGCGGTATTTTGTGTAGTTCTCAAAACTAAAATATTGTTGATGACAGCCCCATTCTTATAAATGAAAATAAGTTACTATGTACTTAGTAGCTTGACAAAATAAGGCAAATGCCCTATTCTATCTGCGTTCGTTCCGCATTACTTTTAGTGGCTCATACATATATTATAATCATGAAAGCTAAAGTTATATTTTCAATTAGTTGGATTTTTTTTATTGCTATAACCGTAAACGCACAAAAGATAGACTGGGTAAAAGCACCTCTAAATCCCATAACATTTGCCTATAAGTTAGAACATTTTAATTTACCTAAAGGTGTTTTTGCTTATAAAGAGCAAACCTTTAATAAAGACGGAAGTGTTAATACAGCTTTAAATTTTGAAAGAGGCGTAAAGTACTTTTATGAAAATGGTCTGCTAAAGAATACTTCAGGGCAAGAAAAATTTGAGTATAACGCCCAAGGTTACATAAGTAAGTATAGCAGACCAGGCGCTGGTACTAGTGGTATTTGGAAATATCTATATAACAACAAAGGTTTACTTGTAGAACGTCAAAACCAAGAATATACCACTACTTTTATATATGATAGCGAAGACCGCATTATAAAGCAGTCTACAAAAGATAGTAGTGGAAAGGAGTCCTATTCCAAAGAATTTACGTACAAAAAAGTGGGAGATATACTTGAGGTTGCCTCAATTGAAAACAATAATGGTCGTAAAGCATCTAGAGTAGAAGCATTTCAAGGTGGTTTTAAAATTTATGGTATTGACGACCTTGGCAATCGTTATGATGCAAAACCACGCACAGCTAATGATTATTTCACCTATTCTGAAATTGAAAACAAACAAATAAACATTCAAATAGAAAATGTGCAGTATGTTTCTACAACCATGTCTATGCCTTTATCCGAAAAAGATATCAAAGTGTTTGTAAATGGTAAACTTGCACCATTTATACCTGTTAATGTTATTGATAGGAAGCAAGTGGTGCTTTGGGATTTTTCTCAAAAAAAATACCTAACAAACTTAGATGTTTCAGCAGAAAGAAATAAGAAATTAGATTTGATAACGTATACCCTTACCGACACTGGGGCCTACGCCCAAATAGAAAAAAGCTATTTTGGTCTTATTCATGAAGGGAATACTTATACGAGAAGCGTATTTGCAGGTGAGATAAAACAAACATCTATAAAGGAAGGATTCCATTTTTTTTATATTGAGGGACTCAATACTTCCTTCAAAATAAAATCAAATACTCCAGGCTATTATAAGGCTACCTCAATCGAAGATAACCATCATTTACTTTTTGTAAAAAATGAAAATGGTCAAGATGTTAGCGTAGTTTATAAAGGTGATGAATTAGATACTGAATTTATAAAAATAGAGCAGTCCGCTAAAAACACAACTTATGTTAGTTTGTACCACGGCATACTTACTAAAAAGGAAATAAAGGTTGTTTTGCCTAATTTTAGTGCTGCCAAACCGAATGAAGTTTACTTGGCGTATGAGTTGCAAGACTTTGAAAGCAATGCTAAAATAAATAAACTACCTACCAATATAGAAGTTAGTAAAAAAGTGGAAAACACGAACGTTGTGGTAATTAATGAAGAAACTGCCCCTTGTATTTCTGGCGATTGTAAAGATGGTTATGGTGTAAAAAAAATTGACAACAATGTCTTGAAAGGACTTTTCCTAAAAGGTAAATTTAGTTTATATGGTGAAAGATCTTATGGTGCCGACGTTTACAAAGGTGAATTTTTATACGGAAGAAGAGACGGTTTTGGCGTATATTATTGGAAAGAAATTAACCAATACTATTATGGATATTGGAGAAATGGAAATGTACACGGCTTTGGTTTTTATGTAAAAGATGGAAAACTGCTTCAAGCTGGAGAGTATGAAGACGGCAAACAAAAGTATAATTATCTTCTTGAAAGAAAACAGAGTAAAATGGCAGGCTGCGAGGGCGATTGCGAAAATGGTTTTGGTAAATTTAGCTATAGTAATGGCGATACCTACGAAGGATTTTGGACAGGTGGCAAACAAGAAAAAGTAGGGCATTATTATTTTAAAAGCTCCAATTCTCACTATTATGGTAGCTATAGTAATCATGTTATGCAAGGTCCTGGTATGTATGCTATGCCAAGTTTTACTTATATAGGAGATTTTGATGGTAATCAACTAACAGGTAAAGGAATTAAATTTTATAGCAACCAATTAGTTGAAGCTGGAAGATGGGATAAAGGCAGCTTAATTATAAAATACTAGATTACTGTTTTTGTATTTCATAATGAATAGTTTTTAATTTTTTGTTAGACATCAACTTGCTACTAATTAGAATACCAAATGTCAAGATTTGTTTTTTCAGGAATTGAAAGAAATTAAAATAATCTATTCTCAAAGAGTAAAAGGTATTTCCTTCAGATTTTAAATTGATTTTACAATTGGGGTATACGAACCCAACAGCTCTCCAAGTCTCATAATGTCTATTATGTAATTCATAATAACAACTTAGAATTACCCACTACGTTTATTTTTATAATTATTTAAAATTGAAAGCAAGTAATATACATACCTGCTTCCCGGCAGACAGGTAGAATATTCTGCGGGAATTATTATAAGTTGGCAGTGACTTTAAAACCCTTCAGAACGAAACTGTCTGGCAGATTTATCATGCACAGAGTTAGGCTCTCGTTATTTTTTATCCAATTGTTATAAAATTACTTTTTTGGCACCCTATTTATCGTACTTTTTTAATATTTAAAGTATAAGTTTTTTTTGTGTTTTCTTGATTGTGAGCTAATTGTTTAATAAAAAGTTAAATAAGTTAAACAAAAACAATTGTTCGTTACCTTTACAAAGAATTAAAACTTAAAAAACAAAAAATTATGAAAAAGTTAGTCGTTATTTTAACTATTACAATGACAATCGCCTTATCAAATAAAGCTACTGCGCAAGAAACTATAGTAGATGTGGCCGTTGGAAATGAAAATTTTTCAACATTAGTAACCGCTCTAAAAGCAGCAGATTTAGTTGGTGCTTTACAGGGAGATGGTCCCTTCACGGTTTTTGCTCCAACAAATGATGCTTTCGCAAAAATCGATTCGGAAACATTAAACTTTCTATTAGAAGCAAAAAACCAAAAAGCATTAGCTAATATCCTAACGTATCACGTAGTATCTGGGAAGTTAACTGCAACGGACGTTGTGGCTGCTTTAAAGAAAGGTGATGGTATGGTAGAGTTAAAAGCACTAAATGGTCAAGTTTTAACTGTACTCCAAAAGGATGGAAAGATTTGGTTAAAAGATACTAAAGGAAATTATAGTGAAATTACTGCTACAGATATTATGGGTAACAATGGTGTAATACACGTAATTAACTCAGTGGCAATGCCAAAGTAAAAGTGAATTAATTGTTATGAAAAAAAAGCCTCGATAATTCGAGGCTTTTTTTTTCAATATTTTTTATAGGATTCCAAATATTTATATTCAGTTAATTTTACACTAGAAATTTAGGTACTATAGGAGATTTTAAGTTATTTGCTTTATTTATTTGAAAAAGATTCCGTGTTTACACTCTCTGAAAATTGCATCTAATAGTCTTGTATATGGGCATTTTCGTGAGGCAGCACTTATCCTCCGTGTCTCAATACATCAAAAAAATCCCTTTCGGATTTTCAGATGTAGGTAAGAACAAGCGTTTGCTATAGCCAATGTTGTGCATTCGTTATTCAACTTATTTTTCGCATTTTTTTGCTAATAATTGATAAGAATTTTCCATTAACTTATTAATTGCAGATAAATGTTGCGTTTTTCTGTCAGCCATTGCGACATTAAACAAGAGTGCTAATTGTAATTTTTTATAATAGTCACTATTTTTTTCTTTTGTCCAGTCGTATTGAGGTAAAATTTCTAGAATTCTTGGATCAAGTAATTCTTGCACATATTCAAATTCTTGTATAGCACCAATTTCAAGGGAGGTGTTAACCAATTCAAAAACTTTTTTTGTTATTTCATCTCTATTTTGTTTTAATTGAAACTGTTTATTTTCCAATTCACTGTAATATTGAATCAAGCTATTTTTTATTGTGATATCATTGAGTAATTTCAGGTTTCCTGAGGAAATTAAATCTTTGAAGGTCACATTGCGAGGTTCATAAACTTCACTTCTGGTCGCCAATATGAATTGATTAATGATTTCATGTTTGTTTTTTGTTCCTAAATCCAAATCTAAGAGAATCTTTTGGCTTAGTTCAATTCTATAATTGGACTCATCTTTTAATTCGTCTATTAATTGTTTATCAAGTTCAAAATCTTCTAAAATTCTGCAATAATAGTTCAGTTCTGATTTTGCGTTCTTTCTTTGATCATTCCAATCACTGATTGCGAGTGCTATTAATATTCCAATAACAACAAGCACGATTTCTCCAATAGCATATTTAAAATACTTTCCAGTTTTGCCTTCTGAAAGTAAGTTGTGTCTAACTGTTCTAAAGAATTTAATCATTGGTTAATGGTTTGTCCCGTTAGCTATCGGGATGAAGTACAACGTTGTTGTGCAACGTTTTTTGCGTTTAGATTTTCAGGATTTCATTTCCGCATATTTCTTGAAATTATCTAAAATAGCTTGCCAGCCATTCTTTTGTTGTTCGTCCGAATTTGTTCCTTCCGCATCAAATATTTGTTTTAGGTGTACTTCGTTTTCACGTTCTGAAAATTCAACCTTAACATTTCGTCCGTCCGCAATTTTGTAAGCAATTAATTCATTCTGAACTACTTTTTCATATTTGCCAGTAAAATCAAATCCCATACTTCCGTCTTTTGCCTCCATTCGCAAGTTAAATTCGCCATCTTTTTGCAGGTCATTTTTAGCATTTGGGCAACACCATTCGTCATTTGCAAAATTCCATTTCGTCAAATGTTCTGGTTGCGTATAAAATTCCCACACTTTTTCAATTGGTGCTTTTATTTCTGTCTGAACTGTAATTTTATCTTTACTCATTTACCTCATTTTTAATGACTAAAGTTGTTTTTTTTCAAAATGTTGCACAACGTGTTTGATTATGGTTAGTTACGTGATTAAGCAAAAAAATTACACACCTGCCTGCTGGCAGGCAGGTAGAATATTCCGCAGGACACGATCTAACCAAACTGGTGAAGCAAGGTTCGTAAGTCGGCAGTCATCAAGCAATTAATGATACACGGTGTTGCCCAAAGTACTTATTCTTTCCAATTTTGAAGTCGGTCGAGATATAAATAACTTTCGACAAATTTTCTATGTTCTAAACTGGTCATTTTTTCCACTAAATTCAATGCAGAAATATAACTTGCTAAATTTCCATTTGAAGAGCTAAATTTTCCATCCTCAACAAAAGTTACCAAACTATCGTTTTGTACTTTTAAATTTGGATATTCCTTTTGCAATTCTTCTCCGCCACCAATCCACGTTACAATTTTATGTCCATCTGCAATTCCAGATTTTCCGATTAATTGAGCTCCAGCACAATTGCTCACAACATATTCGGTTTTTTTATTTTTCTCTTTTATGAAATTCACGATTTTTTCGTTGTGTACTTGAGCGTACATATCGTAAGCACTTGGAACGAATAAAGCTGTAAGTTTCGGACAATTCTCAAATGTATAATCGGGCACGAAATGCATTCCTTCTTCGGTTGTTATTGGGCTTTTAGTTTCGGCTATTGAGATAACGTTAAAAAGTTGTTTTCCATCTTCTGTCGGTTTTGCAAAAACATCAGAAGTTGCAATGACTTCGCTTTGTAAAACTCCGTTATACATTAAAAGTCCGATTGTCGGCAATTCTGGATTAAACGGTTTTAGATGCTTTGTGAGCGTATCCGTTTTCACTTCGGTCTTCGTGAATTCCGGGTTTTCTACTTTCGTTTTTGATTTGTCCGTGTTACAACTCGTTAAAAGAGTTACAAAAATCATTGTAAAAATTCCTAATTTTCTCATTGTTTTCGGTTTTTCTTGTATTGTGGGCAATGTGTTTGTGTAAGATACGCCGGGTTTCGGCTCCATCGGCAGTGCCAACAAAACTGCGTCAGCGGTTTGTGTGAAGCGTCAGCATGCGAATCAGCCACCTGTCTCCGACGATCCCGATAGCTATCGGGAGAGAGGAAGATATTGGGCGCCGCCACTCCGTATTTATCCGCTGTACCAAATTTTTCTATAAAGTTAGGAAATTTAATTGAAGCCGAATGTGACCGCTGTATTATATGCATTATTACCTTGCGTTTTATTAAATATTCCGCCTTAGTAAATCTCTAGAAGAATGATGAATAGTTAAAATGTCAATTCTAGTCGGATTAACAATTTTGTAAATAATTCGATAGTTTCCTTCAATTAATTCTCGAATATTCTGATTGTCAATTTCTGGAACAATTTTTCCAGAATAAACCTGAGAGTTAAGAATTTTAGTCCTCGATTTAATCCTAATAATTTGAAGTTTGGCGTATTTCTTAGAATCTTTAGAAATATACTCAGCAATATCTTTTAAATCAGATGTTGCTTGGAACGTCCAGTTTATTTGAACCATTTTTCAATCTCATTATCTAATTCAGATTCCGAAATGATTTCTCGATTCTCAGATTGTTGATTTCCTTTTTCTATTTTTTCTACCAAAATCAGCCGTTCAACCAATTCATCAATTGAAAATTCATCTGGGAAATTTTCAATTTGTTCTTTCAATTTAGATTTAGTGATCATAACTATCATTTAAGGATTCTAAAATACAAATTTTATACCGAATAACGGATGTTCATTAATGCAAGGTAACGGGTTTGCATATGATACGGCGGGTCTTGGGCGGCAGCATCGGCGTGCCAACATTTTGCGATAGCAAAAGTGGGAAGCGCCAGCGTGCGAATCAGCCGCCTGTCTCCGACGATCCCGATAGCTATCGGGAGAGAGGAAGACACTGGCGCCGCCACTACGTATTTATCCGCGTGACTTATTTACAATTATTTGTGGGAAATACAATTCACTTAACCATCAGACCCGCTGTATTATATGCGGTGTTGGGCACTGGCATTTCTAATTACTTTCGAGCAATGAATTCTTTTGCTGTGAGAACTGGTATTTTCGAATTTTTAAAATCCTTTTTATTTCTAGTAATAATTATCTCAATTTGGTTTTCAATAGCAGAATAATATTGAAGTCCGTCTTCGAAATCAGGAAACTTATCATTGCTTAGAGCAAGTTCGGTAATCTTGTCATCTAAACTCAATACTTCTACTAACACTTTAAATTTTCGGAGGATTTCTCTAGCTTCCTTTGCTGATTTTAGTTTCGAAAGAATATAATTGGTGTTAGCGAAAGTTAATGCTGAAATAGCTAAGGTCAATTCCTTTTTATCTGCTCTTGAAAATAAATCTGCAGCATCATTGTAAAATTCCTTTCTTTTGGCTAATAAGTCAATAACTATATTTGTGTCAATCAGTAATCGGCTCATTTGTATTTTTCAATTAAATAATCTGAATATGATTCATTTACATCAAAATCTTTTTCAAGAGCGATAACTCCACTTAGACTTTCCACCAATGGAGTGATCTCAATATCTTTTTTATTTCTCTTCGTCAGAGAAGTCAGATACGATTCAATCAATTTTGAAAGACTTATATTATTTGATTTAGCATAGGTTTTAGCTTTCTCTATAATAGATTTATCTAGACTGAGTGTGAGTTTTTTATCCATAATAAAATTATATACGTACAAAATTAATGATTTATTACGTAAATATGATGGTTTAACGATTTTTTTTGCTTGCGCCCAACGGTTTTGCATGTGATACGGCGGGTTTTGAACGGCAGCTTCGGCAGTGCCAACATTTTGCGTCAGCGAAAGTGGGAAGCGCAGCGTGCGAATCAGCCGTGGGCAGTGGCGCCGCCACTACATATTTATCAGCCGTACCAAATTTTTTATAAATTTAGGGAATTTAATTTAAGATGAATGTGACCGCTGTATTATATGCGATGTTACCACCAGTTTTTGACTTTATTTATCAATCCGCTCTTTTTTATAATCAGTTTTTTTAAATCTGCCTCATTTTTCCATTTACATTCTCCAAACCAGTAATAATTTGCAATACTCTCTAAAAATCCGTCTGTCCTAGTTTTTCCATAATTATTTTCCCAAGGACCTTTTTTAGGATTTGCTAATTTGCTTTCTAATTCCCCGATTATAGTCCAACTCCGGTCATTTAATTTTAATCCCATTAAATGTAAAATTGTCAAGGGCTTCGCTTTTTTTAGTAGATTTAATTCTATGTTTTTTTCAGCTGATTTTAAATCAAAAAGGACAAATGTTTTCTTAAACTTTTCTTTAGTTAGAACTTGTCCAAAAGCATATGTTCCATCCTTTAAATTGATTGAAAAGATGTCTTTTTCCTTCCAATTTTGAGGTTTAGGTCTTTCCCAATTCTTTAATCTATCTTCGATTTTGTTCCAATCCTCTTTTTCAAGATTTGATTTGTACTTATTAATTGATAAATCAACTATCGATTTAGCAACTTGAATAATTGTATTGTAATTCGAGGTTCGAATGGAAGTTCTGTCAGCTTCGTAGTCAATGCTTGGTGCTGGTTTTAAATCAATTTTTTTTAGACTCTTTCTTAATTTAGAAACTGAATCATTTTGAAATTCATCCCCAAATATTTTAGTTAGGTCACAAAAAATATAGAATTGTTTAGAATTTTCATCTGGTAGAGAAATATTAAAACTTCCAAAATCTTCAGTATTCTTCATTTCTTTAATTGGTGGTAACGGGTTTGCATATGATACGGCGGGTCTTGAGCGGCAGCTTCGGCAGTGCCAACATTTTGCGTCAGCAAAAGTGGGAAGCGTCAGCGTGCGAATCAGCCGTGGGCAGTGGCGCCGCCACTACGTATTTATCCGCGTGACCAATTTACGATTATTTGTAGGAAATCCAATTTACTTAACCATCAGACCCGCTGTATTATATGCGTTGTTACCCAACGTTGCTATTCTTTAGACGGAAAATTTTCTATTAATCCGTTGTAAATCCAATTAGGAGTTTTTATCTCTTCAACCTCATTTTTTCCTGATAAAATTTTAAATGAAATCGTTTTTGGCGAATGACCAGTCATTTCAAATTTTGTTATGTCATTGTGTGGAATTTCAATCGTCTCATCGGCCTTTTCAATAATAATTTTTTCAGATTCAATAATTAAAATAGCATGTTTATATTTTCTCAATTTCTTGATTAAGTTAGCGAATATCACAATCAAAATTGATATGATTAAACTTATGTGCACAAATGGTGGAGCGTGATCTATACTTATATGTGCATAGTTAAAGTAAAACATGGTGGTTACGGCTAATAATGTGAATCCAATTAATACTAACTCATCACCCCATTTGTTGAATTTATATCTTCTAATAATTTTTATTTTACTTTTTGTATTCAATGTTGGGTAACTGTCTTGCATAACGTTCCGTTGCGGAACGTTTTAACGAATATAATTAGAATTTCCCTCATTTCCCGTCTGCGAGGATTTTCCGATAGGAAAATCAGCAGCAATGGACTTTATGCATTGTTACCTAGCGTGGCGCAAACTTGCCAAACGCTCAGAAACGACCCTGCGTAACATTCCACCGACCTTTGCCAACGAAATAGTCCGTTTGCGCAATTAAATCCGCCGTGGGCGGATTTGTCAGCCGTGAGAATTTTTATCTCCAACACGAACCATTCGTCTTTCAAATCAGTTGCACGAAATTGCGAATTTATCAGCCGTGATAATTTTTTTTAAGAAGTTCCAATTGCGCCATGATTGGTAACGGTCGAGTATATGAAAAGTAGCGCTGAAAAAGAGCGACTACCATTCGGTTGAACCCGAGCCGAATTTTTAAATTTTTCTATTTATCTTTCTTTTCTCAAATAGCCAAATTTAAAAATTTGGCGACCTCGAAAAAGTTCCCGAACCTTTGTGTTTGCAACTGCTCGCGCTATTTTTTATATACATTGTTACCCATAGTTTTTCTTTAGTATGAGTAATTAACCGTTTCTCTTAAACTTCCATCAGTCGAAATTTGTTCTTCTTTCAACAGGAAAGTTATTATCATTATAATCATATTCATAGGTATATCTCGTTGCAAATTCCGTATCCGTTGTTAATTTTCTTTGAACTTCAATTTGATTGTTGATTTGGCTACCAAACCATTCCCAACTCACTTCTGCGTCTAATTGAGGAAATACATTTCTAAATGCATTGTTATTGCTATCATAAATATACTTGAACGTTGCAAAATCATCTTCAGATTGGTTAACGTTTCCTGCTCCGTCATATTGATAAAATGTAATTTCGCCATCCCAATCAGTTTTGTTTATTTGACCATTCCCGTTGTAGAAAAATTGAATAATATCCGAGCCATCTTCATTTTCTGACCTTATTAGTCTTCCATTTTCATAGGTTAAATTAACTGTCTCAATTTGTCCGTTTCTATTTATTGAATAATCTGTTAATTGGTCTCCACTATAATTATAAGTGGTTGTGCTACCAAAACTGGTAGTTATTTGCGATATAAGATTCCCTAAATATTCAAAATTTATTGTGTAAGGATTGTCGCCCACTTCTGTAACAGTGAAGCTCGATGGTCTAATATTTGAATTTGTTTCGTTAACGTCATCAGAATTGTCATCGCTATTACAACTTGTTAGTATTAATAAAAACACGAAGATGCTTAAAAGGTAATTTTGTTTTTTCATTGGTTTGTTTTTTTTTAAATTATGGGTAACGGGTTTGCATATGATACGGCGGGTCTTGAGCGGCAGCTTTGGCGTGCCAACATTTTGCGTCAGCAAAAGTGGGAAGCGCCAGCGTGCGAATCAGCCGTGGGCAGTGGCGCCGCCACTCCGGATTTATCCGCGTGACTAATTTACGATTATTTGTAAGAATTGCAATTCACTTAACCATCAGACCCGATGTATTATATGCGGTGTTGTGTACAGTTATTTCTCAATTTCGGAAATTTTATAATTAATCACAATATAATTAGGCGATGAAGTAAGTAATTCGGTTGTTTTTTCATCATTTTCCTTTAATTTAACTACTCCGCAAAACCTATGGAAATTACCTATTTTATCTAACCAAGAAGATGCAAAAATCAGTAATGGAATCTTTTCATTTATTTTCCATTTTGTGTTCTCATATTCTCTCCAATGATAAAATTGTCGATGGTCAGTTTTCCCAAGGTTAATTTGCTTTCTAGTTTCTAATGCATATGTCCTTATTTTTAAAACACTGTTATTTTCATCAGTTTTTGTGAAAACCTTAATTTGATCAATGAAACCTTGATTATAATTTCCGTCAATCCAAAATCCGTAATCATTTTTGAAGTCGAGTAAGGTGTCAGTTTTGATTAATTTGCCGTTAACGTATTCCTCAGAGAAAATATGTAATTTATATTCTTTATTAAATTCACCAATATCGAATTTATGAACTCTAATGGATGCTAATTCCAAGGCCTCAATTAAATCTAATGTTGATATTTTACTTTGACTATATAAATTGTTAGCATCTTCTTTTTCGAGTTGACTTCTTTTATCTAATTTTTTTTCAGTTTGTGAATATAAATTTACAGATAAAAAAGCTATTAAAATTAGGATTAATTTTTTCATCATTTTGTTTTTTCTAATTGTACACAACTTCAGGGGTATATGTTTCGTTGCGTGTGACGGTCTATTGCCATTTTCGGCAATAGAAAGTAGTCACGTAAGCAACGAACAAAAAAAGAAGCCCTCATTGCAACGCAATGAAATATATACTGTGTTGTCCTCATTAACGTTTCGACAAATATAATACCACATAACTAAAAAAATGGAAGATTACAGGTTGGTGCAGACATATAAACTATTTATTCGGCTGTCCCGCTCTCATCGGTATGTAACCATTGCCTGAGTAAGTAAATGACCATTTCGTTAATTGCAATGCATAGCATTGCTTAATTCAAATTAAAATGAATAGAATTTTTTATAGTATTATGTTAGATTCATATTTAACTAAAAATCAGATTTTGAATTACCAAAAGCTTCTTGAAACAAGTAATCATTATCTTCTAGAAATTGATGAAGGTATTTGGCGTCCAAGTCATTTACCTCATTTAAAATTTTTTCTAAATTAGTTTTATTCATTTTAGAAATTTCTTTTAATATGATATCATTTTGTGCCTTTACAATTCCTAATTGTCTATTTAATCTACTTAACAAACTAAAAGTGTATTTAAATTCTTGTTCATTCATAATTATTAAAAATTTAAGTCGCCCTCGTTTTTTAGAGGGTGCAGGGCTTCTTTTTTTGAATATACCCCTGAAGTTGCCCACAATTAGAATTACAGCTGAAACGGAATGCAATGAGTTTCGTAATTCGTATCCTCCACCTTAGCCTGTGACGACAAGCTTGCGAGGTTGGCACAGGCTGAGGTTGAGGTTATTGTGGGCAACGGGTTTGCATATGATACGGCGGGTCTTGAGCGGCAGCATCAGCAGTGCCAACATTTTGCGTCAGCGAAAGTGGGAAGCGCAGCGTGCGAATCAGCCGTGGGCAGTGGCGCCGCCCTCCGGATTTATCCGCTTGATAAATTTACAACAATTGTAGGAATTTTAATTCTATTACGAGACTGACCGCTGTATTATATGCGGTGTTGTAGCCAGTTTTTTTAATTTCCATTCAGTTGTCTTGCATAATCATCCGTATCATAAGTTCCGATTGATTTTTGAACAAGCCCTTGGTTATTCATTGTCCATTCCTCAAATCCACTAAAATCAACTTTATTTCCAGTTCCATTTGGCCCAGAATTAGTTCCTTTAAATGTCCAATAATATCTGTAAGTTCCATTTTCTTTTGTAAGACTGTCCATTGTCAATTCCATATCAGGGAATGCTTCCATATAAGATTGAGCAGTTTCAGCTAATTGTTTTCTTCCGACTGCTGGTGTTCCGTTGTTAACAGTCAAAATTCCATCCTCGGAATAAAATGAAGCCATTTTTTCTGGTACTTTACTATTCCAGGCGTCAGTATATTTTTGTCCGAATTCAACCATTTTGTCGTATTCCGACTTGTCAGATTTACATCCTGTCATTGCGATTATAATTAGTAGAAATGTTGTTAAAAATGTATGATTAATTTTCATAATGATGCTTTTTTTCAAATTGGCTACAACGGTCTTGCATAACGTTCCGTTGCGGAACGTTTTAACGAATTTACTTAAAATTTCCCTCATTTCCCGCCTGCGAGGATTTTCCGATAGGAAAATCAGCAGCAATGGACTTTATGCATTGTTACCTAGCGTGGCGCAAACTTGCCAATCGAGCTGAAACGACCCTGCGTAACATTCCACCGACCTTTGCCAACCAAATGTTCCGCTTGCGCAATTAAATCCGCCGTGGGCGGATTTGTCAGCCATGAGAATTTTTATCTCCAACATGAACCATTCGACTTTCAAATCAGTTGAACGAATTTGCGGATTTATCAGCCGTGATAATTTTTTTGAAAAGATCCAATTGTGCCATGATTGGTAACGTTTAGGCTATGAGTAGTTGCGTGGGTATAACACAGACTTTTGCAAGTACAAAACTGCGCGAAAATCCGATAGGATTTTCGGAAGGAAGCCTAAAAAAGCAATTACTTATAGCCATTGTTGTGCAACGTTTTTTTGTCGGTTAATACCAGTTAAACTCTAAAAATATGAAAACAAAAATTGCCGTAATAATTATTCCCCAAATTTCGGCTATTATCAAAGTCTTCGACAATTCAGAAAGACTGTATTTTTCTCGTTTTAAATGAATTGCTTGAAATAAAACACTTAATAAAAACGCCAAAAAAGGCATCGCATAATCAAATATTTTAAACCAAATGATACATAAAATCAGCCAAACGCTAACCGAAGCAGACAAAGCACTAAAAAATAAATTTCGAGATAATTTTGTCAGATAACCACTTAACATTGAAATGAACAGTGCTTGAATAGCAAGAAATTGGATAACCAATAAAATTACATAACCTAAAATAATTGTATAATCCATAAACTAAATATTATGTCCGAATTCCAAAACCCAGAAACAGAAAAATTAAATCAAAAAGCATTTGAAGTTGCTAAAAATTTAAACGGTCTTTCCGTGTCAGAAGCTCGGTATGTTGTCCAATATATCGATAGATATTTATCAATGAAATCAGTCGTTAATTTTGATTTTCGTCCCGGAACTTAACATCAGATGCAACGCTTGACCAAGGCAAATTGGCTATATAACTAATATATTGTCCGTTTTCGTCTTTTACATTCATTGTGATTTTTGTTCCAATTGGTAAATCTTCGATAGCAGCAATATTATTTATATTGATTGTTTTGTTTCCTTGTTGAGTCGGAAAATCATAAAATTTAGATTCTTTCATATTTTTTTGGTTTTGGTCAAATGTTGCACAACGGGATTGTATAATAACAGTTTTGCCTATAAATAGGACGTTATTTTCAGATGTTTTAATTTTTCCTTAAAACTAGTGAAATAATATTCATTAATCCCTATGGCAAAATTGTTATTATGCACAGTTGGCAACAGTATTCGTCCCTAAGTTGCAATTCGACGAATACGAAGTCAGTCAGATAACGCATTATATCTTGCTTTTTGTTTTTTATGCTTTTTATAAGGGCTTATAAAATGACGTCATAAACAAATTTTCGATGACAATTCAAGAATTCAGACCACTACTTTTAAGAATATCAGTCCGTTACTTGATTTTTTGAAAATCAAACACTAACTTTACCAAGCTTTGGGAGCGTCTCAACGTTCTGAGAGTAAACTCTCAACGATGAAATCGCCAAAGCTTGGAAATCCGATTTATACTAATCAGATTGATATTCTTAAAATGGTCTTCAGTATAAACATCGAAAAGCAAACCAACCTAGTGATCTGATCTTATTGTTGCTCAACGTGTTTGCATATGATACGGCGGGTTTTAAGCGGCAGCTTCGGCAGTGCCAACATTTTGCGTCAGCGAAAGTGGGAAGCGCAGCGTGCGAATCAGCCGTGGGCAGTGGCGCCGCCACTCCGTATTTATCCGCGTGACTAAATTACAATTATTTGTAAGAAATACAATTCATTTAACCATTTGACCCGCTGTATTATATGCGTTGTTGTGAGCAGTTATTCTATTCATTTTTCAATTCAGCGAGTAATTCTTTTTCAATATCAGAAATATAATTTCCGTCAATAATCGTAATTCGTGCGTCATATTGGTGATATAATTTTTTTATACCCAAAAAAGAGTCTTTGTCTTTTTTATAAGGCTCAATAATTTGTTCTTCAATTACCAATTTAATTTCTTGAGTCCCAGTTCTAAATCCGTTTATTCCAAAAAATGGATTCAAAGTTCCATTACTAAAAGTATCAGTTTTGATTTTTGAGTCCTCGTATTGATTACTCACAATTACCGATAATAAATAGTCAAAATTCGGTTTTTTATTCCGCTTATATTTAGTTATTCTTCCAATATGTTTTCCAAGAGAAATTGTGTCAGGTATCTTAAATTCAAATAAATCAGTTTGATTTATTAAAGCAGAATTTTCAGGTTTATTATTCGTCGTTTCATTTCCTTTCTTTCCACAAGAAATGAATAAAAATAGTGCTAAAATCAGATTTAAAATGTTTCTCACAGATGTTCTTTTTAATGTCTCGTCCTAAAATACGTCTACAGGTTATTGATTAAAATTAAGCTGCATTTTGGTGCACGTTATTAGGTATTTTATAGTTTAAAGATAAATGTAATCTTTTAGAGTTATAAAGTTTGATTGCATTTTTGGTTGCTCTTTTTGCTTCCTCCACACTGGCAAAGGTCTGGTCGAGATAAAATTCGTCTTTTAAGATGCCGTTCACACGTTCTGCCATTGCGTTTTCGTAGCAATGATTTTCTTCGGTCATACTTATTGCTATTTTTTTTCGCTTTAATTCGTTGGTGTATACGTTGCTACAATACTGTATTCCTCTGTCCGAGTGATGCGTTAGGTTCCTAGGCCCTCTATTATTATATAAAGCCTTTTTAAGCGCTCTCAAGCATCCGGTTAGCTCTAGGCTATCACTTAGGTCATAGCCAACTATTTTGCGTGAATACATATCGGTTAATAGCGCCAGGTAACAGAATCCCTTGATGGTTCTGATGTAGGTTATATCTGCTGCCCACACTTGGTTTGATCTGTTAATTATAACATCCTTAATACTATTCTTGTACTTGTAAAACCTGTGGTGTGAATTTGTTGTTCTGGACGAATATTTTTTCCGTCTGATCAATAGGTCATTGTCCCTTAAGATCCGTAGCAGCTGGTCTCTTCCTATCTTGATGTCGTGCCCTTCAAAGTCTGATTTTAGTGATCTCATTAGCTTTCTGGCACCTTCCCTTGGCAGAATCCTTCGTCTTTTATGAACGATATCCAAAACTTGGATTTCAATTTTTATCCGCTCTACATAACGCTTTTTGTATTTGTAAAAAGCATCACGGGTCAGGCCATACCCTTTACATATTATTGTTATGCTGTAGGGTCTTTCTTTTGGGCAGTTGTCAATGGTTTCCATTAGGGCTTGATGTTTAGTTTTTTTTTAAGTTCGAAAACATCTTTGTAGCCTAATTTTTTAGCCGCTACTTTGAGGTAGCTGTCGTCTATAAGCTTATCCAGGTCTTTCTTTATGAGAAGTTCCTTTAGCTGTTTTAGCTCTTTTTGCAGGGCTTTTATTCGGGTAAGTTCATCGTCTGTTTGCACGAGTACACGGGTGTTCATTAAATCTTTACGATTGTACTTTTTTATCCATTCATTAATGGTGCTGGGTTGGATGCCGTAGAGCAGTCCTACTTGTCTTTTGGAGTGGTTCCCCTTAGCGAGTTCATCAAGGACTTTTAGTTTAAAGCTCTCGCTATATCGTCTTACATATCCATCATTTTTATACATATACATTTGTTTTAGTGTATACATATTTCAGGACGGGTCATAATTGCTCACAACGGTCGAGTATATGAAAAGTAGCGCTGAAAAAGTACGCTATCCATTCGGTTGAACTCAAGCCGAATTTTTAAATTTTAATATTTATCTTTCTTTTCCTAAATAGCCAAAATTAAAAATTTGGCGACCTCGAAAATGTACGCGAACCTTTGTGTTAGCAACTGCTCGCGCTATTTTTTATATACATTGTTACCTGCAGGGCTTCTACGCATTTTGATTCAATAGTGAAGAATTTTTCCACAAGTTTTCGCTAACTTCAATAATGAATGATTGATTTTCCATTAACCAGTCTACACCTAAATCATCTATTTTTGGTAAATTAAACTTTTCAGCCAATTGTGATTTTTCAAACGATTCCAAAGAGCCATTTTTAAGAGTTCTGTAGAGTACGTTTGCTTCAGAATCATCAAGGTCATTAATATCTTTCCTTAATAATCCAATTGCACCTATATTGGTGGCAGCACTATAGAAAACTTCATCATTCTCAAATTTCGACTTATCATCTTCTGAAAGGAAGTGTGAGATATTCGAACCAGATTTTCTTCTTGCGGTTATCAAATCATAAAAATCAGTTTTCCAGCCACATAAATTGTCAATATATAAAGTGAGTCTAGAAACAAAGTATTTTAGAAATTTTCGGTTTGTGCTGTACGTTTGTATATTTCTTATTTCAGAATAGGCTTCATCGTATTGATTTAAATAGTCTTTAAAAAAGTTTTCTAACTCAGTAACATTTAAATCTCTTGCACCTTTAATAATATTATTAAAGAAAGAATATCTTATTGACGTTTGAGAAATAGGTTGACTTAGAATTGATTTAAGTATTACATATCTTTCTAAAAAATTAGCGACGATAATGATTTTCTGATTTATTTCATCCTCTGAATCAGTCTTGTTTATGGAAGTAAGATATAATGGATATGATAAAGATGTCGCTACAGAATAATTAGTAATATAATTCACAATTTTAAATCCTTCTGTTGGATACCTTTCCATTTTTTTTATTCTGATATATAAATCCGAATAAAAAACAAAATCGCTTTTAACAAAGTAATAATAATTTTCTTCTGTTTTTAATCTTAGAAGCTTGGTGTTATCTTTAACCCATCTATGAAAACTTGTACCTATCTTTTCAAAATCTTCTCTAGCAGTACCGGCAGATGAAGAGCGTTTCATACTCATTGCATATTGACCTCTAAACCAAGCTCTAAAAAACTCTAAGTTTTCATCCCTCGAAAAATAATGAAGTTTTGATATACTTTCTCTCCAAATATTATTCAATTCAATTAAAAAATCTTCCTTTTCTACTTTTGATAAAAGTAATCCTTTTAGCATTTCACTAGGTGTTAGGTTATAACCTCTATCGTTCATTGTTTCGAAAATGGTAAAAGCATTCTTATCAGAGTAAGCTACTATTTCTACAAATATCAACTTCTCTTTTAACCAATCAATAAATAATGGAAGCTTATCCCCAGCTAAACTTTCAGGATAAATTTCTTTAATATCTTGATATCTGTCATATATATTTCTAATTGTAATATTACTATTTTCATCAAGCTCAAAATCTTGATTTTTATAAAAAGAATTTAATATATCAACTCTTTCAGGCACGTCTATGTTAAATGAATTTCGACCGTGCTTTCTAGAAAAAATCAAATCATCAATTGGTTCCTTATCATCGCTATCAATCTGTAAATTGTTAATATAGATTAAAAGAAGTGTTAGCGATGTAAGTCTTTGCTGTCCATCTATAATGGAGGAAACACCTGCTTTTTCACAAAATATTAGTGGTCCCATATAATAGGAATCATAACTAGACACGTCTGCGATATTATCTCCTAAATTGTAACTGCCGCTAAAAGCCTCTTCAACATCTATTAAAAGTTGTTCAATGTGTTTTTTCTCCCATTTATATTCTCGTTGAAAAAAATCTATAGTATATTTCTTTGAGTGAAGAATATCTCTCAAAGATTTATCATTTGCGTCTATCTTATTTGCTGCTGATGGCATATTTGTTAATTTAAACTTTGTATTAATGTCTTGAGAATGTAAAATGCTGGTTCGTAGACCTTTTTATTCGTATTATTTGGTATTAATTCTCCGTGAAAAAGAACGTTTCTTAATTTATATATAATTTCAATCAGTCCTTTCACTAATTTGTCTACATCATTTATCAAAATAATATCTCCCGCTTCTATTCCTTGTCGATTTAATGAAATTAAGCTTGTGGGCTTTTTTGGATTAATTTTTTCATAAGTTTTCAATAGGCATCCCATTTGGCTCTCGTTTAGACTTGAATTACTTTCTGCGTGGCTGGTTAGGTTTTCAATATTAAACTTTGCTTGGTCAAAAGTATATTGAGTAATTCCACCTGCATTAGTTATTAAAGAATTTATATTTGTCGAATTACCGCTGCGAGTCAATTCCACTTTGTAAATCCATTGTCTAAATGAATAGGTTTCTGATGTATTAGGATTTGTTTCTACTATAACCGATTCAAAAGATATTCTCTTATCGGCGTTAGGTATATAATTTATCTCTAAATATTGATGTAATTTTGCTAGTTGGCCTCTGAAAATGATAGATTCATTATCTGCACCATTTAAAAGTGCAATTATTTTATCTCTGAAAACATTAGGGTTGCTTTTAATTTCCTCAATGATAATTCTATCACGTTTTAATGTTGGATACATATTCATATACCAAGCATTAAATGGAATCCAAGCTTTTACAAATTGAATTAAATAATCAATTTCTGCTAAGGCTAACCATCTTTCAGAGTTGTCTATATATGGATTTGGCATTTGTTTTTATCTATTTTTTAATTTTGTCAAAGTTTTTTTTAGCCTTGCAGGTAACGTCTCTGTATATGGCTCGTAGCGTGCAAATTAGCGATTATTTTTCGGTTGAGCACAAGCCAGATTTTTAAATTTTACTATTTATTTTTTTTATTGGAAATCGTCAAATTTAAAAATTTGGCGACTTTCCAAATATGCCTTAACTTCGATTAATCAACTGACTAGCTATGAGCTATATATGTTGTTACCACACGTTTTTATGCACTTAGTTTATTCAAGCATTTTTTCAAATCCGCAATCCATTCTTCCTTTATTCCGCTATCATTTTTCGCAGATTTTAAGTTGTTTTCTAAATGTGGTATAAATTCTTTGTCGTTTAGCGTTTCGATTGCGTCAAACAATAAAGTTCCATATTCGCCACTTTTTAATTCTTCAATTATTTGGTCTTTAACAGCAACTTGCTTTCTATTTGCTAATCCAACTATTGCCTCAAGTTTTGTTTCTTGATGTTTGTCTTTAATTCTATTCCACAGAGCTTTAATAATTCGGTCATTATTTTGCTCACATAAAGTTCCGATTCCGAAAGTAGCCCAATTTCTAATTGAAGAATAATTGTCCTCTGAAAGTTCAATTAATGTTTCAATAGCCTTTGGGTTATCAACTCCGGAAATTGCTGAAACTAAACTGTAACGAATATCATTATTTGTTGAGTTTTTAAACTTTATCAATTTCAGAACTTGATTCTCAGTCAGCTTTTCATTGTTATGACTAATTCCGAAAAACAAGGAAAATTGAACGTCATCATTTTGTTTTTCTTCTAATAGTTCAAAATATAATTTTATTGTCTCGTTCTGTCTGAATCTTGGGTCAAAACCTAATTGAGCTAAGACGTCAATTCCGATAATTTTCTTTTTGTCGACTTGGGATTTAGCAAATTCATACGCTTGATTGTAAACTTCATCGTTCGCTCGTTTTCGTAATTCCGATATATTATTCCAATAGGTTTTCTCCGATTTGTTATTCACTAATCGCTCAAAAATCTTTTCGCTTGTCCAATTTTCTCTTCCCATTTTAAATCAGCGGATTGTTTTTCTCAAATGTGTGGTAACGGTCAAGTATATGAAAAGTAGCGCTGAAAATGAGCGATAATTTTCGGATGTAACACAAGCCGAATTTTTAAATTTTACTAATTATTTTATTTTTGGGAATTTGTCAAATTTAAAAATTTGGCGACTTCCTAAAAATGCCCGAACCTTTGTGTTAGCAACTGCTCGCGCTATTTTTTATATACATTGTTGCCATTAGTTATTTCATTCCGATTTCAATTATAATTTTCCCTAATTCGGAAAGTCGAGTTTCATTTTCACCCATAGTTCCAATTATAATAAGTCCACTATCAAAAAGTCCGTCTCCAAAAGTCGTATAAATATCTCCTTTCTCGTGTCCCACTTTTAATGTTACCAAATCATAATAGAAGAAATTTTTCACAATATGAGCGCATCTTAAGTAATCCGCAAAATCAATTTTTTCCTCTATTACAGCGGCAAACATTTTACCAATTATTTCTGGTTTTCCGTCGCTTTCAATTCTATCTAATAATTCAAATATCATTTCGCCAACACTACTTTGATACTTTTGAGAATTATTGATTTCATCAATTTTTTTAATTCTATCTTCTTGAGGGATTTTATGAAGCTCAAATAGAAATTTGTAGATTTTCTTTGCAGAAAGATGTTTATTTATTGAATTTCCAAATTTCACAACACCAATAACCGCTCCTACAAGAGGTAAATCCCTTAAAATTCCATCATCTAAAATTCCATCAACAGCTACCTCCGCAAAATCTTTTGAGAGAGAAGGTAAATCAGAATCTTTAATTACTAATTCAAGTTTTTTATTTGGGTTCTCTGGTTTTTCCATAATTAATGGCAACGGTCTTGGCTATGAGTAGTTGCGTGGGTTTAGAACGGTCTTTAGCAAATATAAGACTACTTTTGGTTTAGTACTTACTTTCCAAAATAGCCTAAAGTAGCAATTACTTATAGCCGTTGTTGTGCCTAGTGCTTTCTTTATTCCGGTTTATATGGTCCGAGAAATTTGTCTCCGTTAAAATGTATTAAATGGTCTGGATTATCAGCAATCCATACTTCTGTTTCCCAAGCAATATCTGTCATAAATTGTCTGAACTTTGGTCTGTTCAAAAATGCTGTTACATATACTATGTCAGCTTTACAGTCTTTCGTTAGTTTTTGAAGTTGGATTAATCTCAATTCGCTAATGGGACCCGAAGAGTGAACTGCTTCTATCAAATAGAGCCAATTCTTTTTCTTCGAATAAGCGATAACATCAGGTAATTCTTCGTGTGAAATTTCAAAGAAGTTTAGTTCTTCAAGTTTTTCTTTTTCTAAATAGAGGTATTTGTCAGAGGTATCTCCAACATAAAAGATTTCTGCACCGTGTCCATATCTCGGCAAAAAGTCCTCAATAATCGCTTTTTGTAAATCATTGTGTTCTCCAGCTGAAAAAGTCAGTTCGCCACCTGAAGGAAGCGTAACATTGACTTTAGCTATTTCCCTTTCCCTTTTTAGTTTTTTGCTTAATGGCTCAATATTCTTCAACTTTTCGGATACTTTCTTCTCCCAATCTTTTGAGCCAAAATCTCTAACGAGTTCAGCATAAGTTGGATTGATTGAATAACCTCGTGTTGAGTCATTTGTCGCAGAGTTTGGACTTGATTGCAAAATCACTTCTGCTACTGTTAGTAATTTCAAGTCTTTTCTACGAATGTCGTCATAAGAACCTGAACTTATACTTTCTCCAAAATGATTATTGACGTAGATAATTATATCTCTTGTTTTATGGGCATATCCACTATTTAGGTCTTTTGCATTTTTAAAATCTGCTGTTTTCTTGACATCAGCACTAGCTAGAAATGCAATTGCCATTCTTTCTAGTCTTCTCGGTGTAGTATCTAAAGGAATTCCAAAAGTGTCAAGGATATAAAGCGTTGTATTTATCAGTTCCTGAACCTGTGGTGTTTTTTCTCTAAAAGTTTTTGATTTATCGGGACTGATATATTGCTTCATTCTCAAATAGTTTTAATTGTTCGTTTTCTGTTAAAATATATTTATTATCACTATCGCACATTAAATAATTCTTGATGTTTAAAGCTAAATTATATGCGAAATTTGGTGCAACAGCATTTCCAATTTGGTTATATTGGTTTGTTTCTGTTCCTGAAAAATCAAACCAATCGGGGAAACTTTGAAGTCTAGCAGCTTCTCGAACTGTAATCCTCCTTCTGCGACCATCTTTCAATCTAACTCGGTGCATATCTCCTGTTGCACCCGCCAAATTCCTACAAGTCAGCGTTCTTGCTGGTCTATCTAAATACAAATCTCTCGGATTAATACATTTGGATGCTTTTTCATATTTAGCAACGTATCTGTCCATAGATTCCGTAAAAAACTTGGATTCTTCGTCAAACTGAAACGCAAGTTCTCCCAAAGCTTGACCTGCGGTTACTTGTTTATTGATTTTTTTGGGAAGATTAATTTTTTGTCTAGAGCCAATTACGATTACTCTTTCTCTATTTTGAGGAACTTCGTAATTTTTTGCATTTAAAAGAGCATAATTAATGTAATATCCCAAACTTTCAAGTTCTTCAATAACTTCTTTTAAATACCATTTATTTTTGTAGAGCATTCCTCTAACATTTTCAAAAAGAAGAACTTCTGGTTCGAGTTGTTTAATTGCAGATAAAAATATAGGAAAACCATCTCTTGAATCTTTTAATCCTAGTTGTTTTCCACCCACGCTAAAAGGTTGACAAGGTGGGCCGCCAATTACTATATCAGCTTTAGGATATTTAGATTCAATGCTTAATTTTTCGTTGACACACTCTCCGATTAAATTTTCATTATAAGTGTTAGAGGCTTGTTCATCCATTTCATAGCCAATAGTTTTAAAACCATTTGCTTCAAATCCGAGGGAAAGTCCACCGCAACCTGCAAAAAGGTCAACCACTGTTTTATTCAAATCAGTGTCAATCCAAGGTTTCAGTTTGTTATTTATTTCTTCCCAATATTCCATTTTCCAAAGTTACGGATTTTTGTTGTGTTAACGGATTTTTTTGCATTAGGCACAACGGGTTTGCATATGATACGGCGGGTCTTGAGCGGCAGCCTCGGCAGTGCCAACATTTTGCGTCAGCGAAAGTGGGAAGCGCAGCGTGCGAATCAGCCGTGGGCAGTGGCGCCGCCACTACGTAATTATCTGCTTTACCAATTTTTTTTATAAAGTTAGGGAATTTAATTAAAGACGAATGTGACCCGTTGTATTATATGCGGTGTTGGCTACAGTTTTTTATTCGGCTGTGGTTTAATTAATTCCAAAAGTTCTTTTTTCTTGTAAGGCATTCTCATTGTTCGTCGATTACTTATAAATCCGTAATCAGTCCACATTATTTCCGCTCCATCTTCAATGTCCTCAAAAATCGGTAATAATTCTCCAATTCCGACAAAAATCGATTCCATTTCAATTTTGTCAATATTCGTGAATTTATATTCAGATTCCTTACCCAATTTTACAGCTTTATCATATGCTTTTTCAGGTGAATCAGCTTTTATTAAATGGTGATTTCCCCAAGTCGTTACTCTACGTAAATCTTGCTTTTCATTCCGTTCAACTGGTTCGCATTTTTCTATAATTTCAACGATGTACCAATTTCTTTTTTCGTTTGATATTTTTTCTTGGTTTTTCATTTCTAAAATTGTAGCCAACGGTCTTGCATAACGTTCCGTTGCGGAACGTTTTAACGAATATAATTAGAATTTCCCTCATTTCCCGCCTGCGATGATTTTCCGATAGGAAAATCAGCAGCAATGGACTTTATGCATTGTTACCTAGCGTGGCGCAAACTTGCCAAACGCTCAGAAACGACTCTGCGTAACATTCCACCGACCTTTGCCAACGAAATAGTCCGTTTGCGCAATTAAATCCGCCGTGGGCGGATTTGTCAGCCGTGAGAATTTTTATCTCCAACACGAACCATTCGTCTTTAAAATCAGTTGCACGAAATTGCGGATTTATCAGCCGTGATATTTTTTATGAAAAGTTCCAATTGCGCCATGATTGGTAACGGTCTTGCATAAAGTTCCGTTGCGGAACGTTTTAACGAATTTACCTAAAATTTCCCTCATTTCCCGCCTGCGAGGATTTTCCGATAGGAAAATCAGCAGCAATGGACTTTATGCATTGTTACCTAGCGTGGCGCAAACTTGCCAAACGCTCAGAAACGACCCTGCGTAACATTCCACCGACCTTTGCCAACGAAATAGTCCGCTTGCGCAATTAAATCCGCCGTGGGCGGATTTGTCAGCCGTGAGAGTTTTTATCTCCAACACGAACCATTCGTCTTTTAAATCAGTTGAACGAAAATGCGGATTTATCAGCCGTGATATTTTTTATGAAAAGATCCAATTGCGCCATGATTGGTAACGGTCTTGCATAACGTTCCGTTGCGGAACGTTTTAACGAATATAATTAGAATTTCCCTCATTTCCCGTCTGCGAGGATTTTCCGATAGGAAAATCAGCAGCAATGGACTTTATGCATTGTTACCTAGCGTGGCGCAAACCTACCAAACGCTCAGAAACGACTATGCGTAACATTCCACCGACCTTTGCCAACCAAATGTTCCGCTAGCGCAATTAAATCTGCCGTGGGCGGATTTGTCAGCCGTGAGAATTTTTATCTCTAACACGAACCATTCGTCTTTCGAATCAGTTGAACGAATTTGCGGATTTATCCGAGTGAGAAATTTTTTGAAAAGTTCCAATTGCGCCATGATTGGTAACGGTTTTG
Organism: uncultured Flavobacteriaceae bacterium; assembly: GCA_963799365.1. Classification (GTDB taxonomy): domain Bacteria; phylum Bacteroidota; class Bacteroidia; order Flavobacteriales; family Flavobacteriaceae; genus Marinirhabdus. The sequence continues at coordinate 476,963 of CAWCWV010000017.1, read as the reverse complement.
CATAACGTTCAGTTGCGGAACGTCTTAACGAATTTACCTAAAATTTCCCTCATTTCCCGCCTGCGAGGATTTTCCGATAGGAAAATCAGCAGCAATGGACTTTATGCATTGTTACCTAGCGTGGCGCAAAACTTGCCACTCGAGCGGAAACGACCCTGCGTAACATTCCACCGACCTTTGCCAACCAAATAGTCCGCTAGCGCAATTAAATCCGCCGTGGGCGGATTTGTCAGCCGTGAGAATTTTTAACTCAAACACGAACCCTTCGTATTTACATCAGTTGCACGAAAATACGGATTTATCCGCGTGATAATTTTTTTTAAGAAGTTCCAATTGCGCCATGGTTGGTAACGGTTTTGCATATGATACGGCGGGTTTTGAGCGGCAGCATCGGCAGTGCCAACATTTTGCGTCAGCGAAAGTGGGAAGCGCAGCGTGCGAATCAGCCGTGGGCAGTGGCGCCGCCACTACGTATTTATCCGCGTGACCAATTTACGATTATTTGTAGGAAATACAATTCACTTAACCATTTAACCCGCTGTATTATATGCGGTGTTATGCGCAGGTTTTTCACGATATCCAAATAAGTATTGATATCAGCGCAATCAGTCCGCAAACTAAGAAAAACCCATAAAAAATTCGCGTTTTTTTCTGATCAGCTTGTGAACGTTCACGTATCCGTTTTTTTATTTCGATCAGTTCTTTTTCTGGAATAGTTTTGAAATTCGGTCGTTCAGGCTGAATGTCCTCTGAATAAATTCCGTCACGGTTATTTTCTTTGAATTTTCCTCGATTCGATGGACGTTGAGCTCGGTTTTGTTTCATCCGATTAATCATATCAAAAACGTGTCCTGCTCCTGAGCCCATTTAATTTAATTTAATTTAATATTCTAGTTTAGTTTAGTCAGCTTATTTGTGTTCGTACGATTATTTATCAAACTTGCGCATAACGTTTGGTGTATGATTAGTTGCGTGGTTAGCAACTAATTTAATAAACAAACACGAGCCAAAGAAAATTCCGAAGGAATTTTCCGGATAAGCACTTGCCAAAGCAATTAATTATACACGGTGTTATGCACTGGTTTTTTATTTTTCTAAATTCCACCAGACGTATAAAATACTCTCCTCGTTTTGGTCAGAAATGGCAAAATCTCCATTCCCTTTTGGAATTCCGTTTATTGCGTTTTGTAATTCAGTCAGTTTTGCTTTTCCGAACTGAATTTCAATTCCGTTATCAAGCTCTTTAATCAGCCAATGATTTTCCAATTCAGACGTTTTGCAATTCAGAGTCAGATTCGGTTTAGATTTCCATTTAGCAATTCCGTTTTGATTATTCGGCACGTTCAGTTGCGCTTGAGTTGGCAATTCAGTCGTGATTTTCTTTTTAGTCGACCATTCGCAATCAGACATTAAATTCAATAATTCCGAAAGGCTTTCGCTCGCTTTTAAGTCAACCGTAAAGTTCCAACCTGGATAATTTCGGTTATTGTCTTTATAAGACCAAACGTAAACTTTTCCGCTTACTTTATGTTGCTCAATTTGCGCTTTCATTCGGTTTTCTCAACTTGTGCATAACGGTCTTGCATAACGTTCCGTTGCGGAACGTTTTAACGAATTTACCTAAAATTTCCTTCATTTCCCGCCTGCGATGATTTTCCGATAGGAAAATCAGCAGCAATGGACTTTATGCATTGTTACCTAGCGTGGCGCAAAACTTGCCACTCGAGCGGAAACGACCCTGCGTAACATTCCACCGACCTTTGCCAACGAAATAGTCCGCTTGCGCAATTAAATCCGCCGTGGGCGGATTTGTCAGCCGTGAGAATTTTTATCTCCAACACGAACCATTCGTCTTTCAAATCAGTTGAACGAATTTGCGGATTTATCAGCCGTGAGAATTTTTTTGAAAAGTTCCAATTGCGCCATGATTGGTAACGGTTTTGCATAACGTTCCGTTGCGGAACGTTTTAACGAATATAATTAGAATTTCCCTCATTTCCCGCCTGCGAGGATTTTCCGATAGGAAAATCAGCAGCAATGGACTTTATGCATTGTTACCTAGCGTGGCGCAAACTTGCCAAACGACCGGAAACGACCCTGCGTAACATTCCACCGACCTTTGCCAACCAAATGTTCCGCTTGCGCAATTAAATCCGCCGTGGGCGGATTTGTCAGCCGTGAGAATTTTTATCTCCAACACGAACCATTCGTCTTTCAAATCAGTTGCACGAAAATGCGGATTTATCAGCCGTGATAATTTTTTTGAAAAGTTCCAATTGCGCCATGATTGGTAACGGGTTTGCATAACGTTCCGTTGCGGAACGTTTTAACGAATTTACCTAAAATTTCCCTCATTTCCCGCCTGCGAGGATTTTCCGATAGGAAAATCAGAAGCAATGGACTTTATGCATTGTTACCTAGCGTGGCGCAAACTTGCCACTCGAGCGGAAACGACCCTGCGTAACATTCCACCGACCTTTGCCAACGAAATAGTCCGCTTGCACAATTAAATCCGCCGTGGGCGGATTTGTCAGCCGTGAGAGTTTTTATCTCCAACACGAACCATTCGTATTTAAATCAGTTGCACGAAAATACGGATTTATCCGCGTGATAATTTTTTTTAAGAAGTTCCAATTGCGCCATGATTGGTAACGGTCTCGGCTATGAGTAGTTGCGTGGGTTAGCACTTAACTTTGCAAGTACGCACAAAACTGAAAATCCGCGTGGATTTTCAGAAGTAGGCGAGAACAAGCAATTACTTATAGCCATTGTTGTGCTTTCGTTATTTATCGCTTATAAGTTCATTGTAATTTTTTAATTTTTTCAGCAAATCTTGACATTTTTTACGAAGTTTTATCAATTCTCGTAATCTTGTACCTGTCAGATTTGTTCTAATCCTGTTTTTAAATTCCTTATTCGTAACTGCAATATTGAGTTCATAAACTTGAGGTTTTAGTGCGTTATCGAAGATTTTATTTACTATACCAAGCAATTTTACATTTTGTTCAATAAATAACTCTTCTGTAAGCCTTCCATTAAAATAGTTATTATAATGAGAGACTATACTCCTTCTTAAATCAAGGTTTCTAATAATTTTTAAATTTCCGCTATTCTTCAAGTCTTCAAAAGTCACATTTGAGGGTGTGAACATTCCTGTTAATTCCCATTGCTTATAAAAATGAAAAGTCGCAGAGTCAGATAATACAGAATTCTCATCCAATAATGATTCTACTAAATTTTTGGAACTATCTTTAATTTGCATAAAGGAAATTAATTCAGATAGATTTGTTATATCATTTCCCAAATCTTGAATTAAATCGTTAACGTATTTATTTTCAATGATTGCTTGTTTTCTACTTTCATTCCAGTTATTTATTCCCAACGCAATTAAAATCCCGATTACAACAAGAACAATTTCGCCAATTGCATAGAGTAAATACTTACTGAATTTATTTTCAGTTAGCATTTTTTGTCTAATTTTTCTAAAGAATTTTATCATTGGTTAGCGGTTTTCATAATGAAGCACAACGTTTGTGTATAAGAATAGTAGGGCTGATTTGCACGCTAACCATTCGGATGAAACACAAGCCGAATTTTTTAAATTTTTCTTATTATCTTCTTTTATCAATAAGCCAAATTTAAAAATTTGGCGACTTTGCAAATGCGCCTGAACCATTCGGTTTTGCCACAATTGCCCTATTATTTTTATACGTTGTTGTACACAGGCTTTACTTTATTCATTTATGCTATTCACTTCAATCCAATAACCATCTGGGTCTTGAAAGAACACTTGCCTTATTCCATCAGGTCTAATGTTAATCTTATTTAGGTTACCAGGGAAATCAGAGTATTCAATATTCATTTTTGTAAGTTTCTGAACAAATTCATCAAAATTCGCAGTTGATAAAGCAAGATGTATAGCCTTATTTGTCTTAATATCATCTTTGAAAATTGATAATAGGTGTAATTCTTTTCCATCTCCTAATGAAATCCATTTTACCTTTTCAGCTTCTGGTGGCAATGGAATTATTTCCAAGTTAAGAACACTTGTGTAGAATTCCGCTGATACATTTACGTCTTTAACTGACAACGCCATATGATTAAATGAAAGAGAGAAATCTTTCTTTTCTTGTCCGGTAACAACATTTGAAAACTGAATTAAAATCAGTAGGATTATTGCTTTTTTCATAATTTAATTTTTGTTTTAAGTTCTGTTTTTAGCTTGTGTACAACGGGTTTGCATATGATACGGCGGGTCTTGAGCGGCTGCATCGGCAGTGCCAACAAAACTGCGTCAGCGGTTTGTGGGAAGCGCAGCGTGCGAATCAGCCGTGGGCAGTGGCGCCGCCACTACGTATTTATCCGCTGTACCAATTTTTGATAAAGTTAGGGAATTTAATTGAAGCCGAATGTGACCGCTGTATTATATGCGGTGTTGGCAGTAGTGCTATTATTATTATTATTATCTTGCCCAATATAAATTAACTTAATATGAAATATTCGCTGATAATCTCATTAGTAGCTGTTAACTTTTATTGTTATTCACAAGCGCCAAATCTCGGCTGGCAAGAAACTATTGGAGGTTCCGATTCTGATTTTGGAAGAGTTGCTTTGGTAACTCTGGATGGAGGTACAATTATTGGGGGTTCCTCTATTTCTGATATATCTGGTGATAAAACTGAGAATAGTTTGGGAGCATTAGACTACTGGATCGTAAAATTAAACGAGATAGGAGAAATTGAATGGCAAAATACTATTGGAGGAATTAACAATGATGGAATTGCCGATATCGATTATACTTCTGACGGCGGTTATATTTTGGCTGGCCGTTCTCGTTCTAATATATCTGGAGATAAAACTGAGGACTCGAGAGGGCTTTATGACTATTGGGTTGTCAAAATAAATTCTATTGGTGAGATAGAGTGGGACAAAACTATTGGAGGAGAAGGAAGTGATGAAGCCCAAGTTATAAAACATACAAATGATGGTGGATATATTATAGGAGGTTGGTCAGATTCAGATGCGTCTGGAGAAAAAAGTGAAAACTGTCTTGGAGAACTTGATTATTGGGTTGTAAAACTAAGTTCTAATGGACAGCTTGAATGGGAAAATACAATTGGAGGATCTAAACTTGATAATTTGTTTGATATTATTATTGATTCTAATGGTGATTATATTTTGGCTGGTTTTTCAGAATCAGATATTTCAGCAGATAAATCTGAAAATTCATTAGGTTTAGCTGACTATTGGATAGTTAAAATAGACGAATCTGGAAACATTATTTGGGATAACACTATTGGAGGAAATGCATCGGATCGATTGTTTTCCATAGCTGACACATCAGACGGAAATTATTTCATTGCTGGTCATTCATCGTCAAATATTTCTGGAGATAAGACAGAACCTAATATTGGAAATGAAGATGTTTGGGTAATTAAAATAGATCCTAGTGGACAAATAATATGGCAGAATACTTTTGGAGGTTTGGGATTTGATCGAATTTATTCTGAAGGTAATTTGAGAAAAACGTCTGACAATGGTTGCATAATTTTTTGTTCTTCTAATTCAGATGTTGGATTTGATAAGTCAGAAAATTCAAGAGGAGGGTTTGATTATTGGATTGTTAAATTAAACAGTGAAGGTGAAATTGAATGGGATAAAACAATTGGAGGAGATGCGGACGAAGTTTCTAGGTCTATGTTGATATATCCGAATGGAAAGTCTGCTGCTGTTGGCCGATCAAATTCTTCTCTTTCTGGAGATAAAACTGAAGAGAACTTGGGATCTTGGGATTATTGGATAGTAACCTTAAATACTCTTCTAAATGTTGAATCGAATGAATTTTTGTCGGACCTAATTCAAGTATATCCAATTCCTACAAGTGACTTTTTACACATTGTTGATAATTCAAAATTAGTAGAAGAAGTTAGGGTATTTACTCTCGATGGTAAAATTCTGGAATCATATGATAAATGTCCATCAATTTTAGACTTTTCTAGTTATAAGAGTGGATATTATTTTATTCAATTTATAGGACATGACAAAGTTTTCAATAAAAAAATTCTGAAGTTGTAATCGTTTTCTTCAAAGTTCGATTTTGCATTACTGCCAACTGGTTTGCATATGATACGGCGGGTCTTTAGCGGCAGCATCGGCAGTGCCAACATTTTGCGTCAGCGAAAGTGGGAAGCGCAGCGTGCGAATCAGCCGTGGGCAGTGGCGCCGCCACTCCGTATTTATCCGCGTGACTAATGTACAATTATTTGTAGGAAATACGATTTAGTTAACCATTTAACCCGCTGTATTATATGCGTTGTTGGCAACTGGATTTATTTTTTCAACAAAATATCCGTTTTTCCATTCCTTCCAAAATTCTGGCATTTCTATATATGGATTGGATGCAATAAGGTCTTTAAAATTCTCGAAACTGCTTTCTCCTTCTCGAATTGAATCTGGATCAAAGAACCATTCCGAAAAATAGAATACTTCAATTATACCATAATTTCTTGAAATTCTTCTGTAAATTTCTCTAATTCCATTTAAACAATCCCTATTTTTTTCCGTCTTTCCAAATTCTCTTATATCCCAGCCATCTGAACAGAGAAACTCAATGAAATTTGGATTGTCAAAAAATAATTTCAGAGTTGTTTTAAATAGTTTTAGTTCAAAATAGCTGCGATAATCAGTCTCAATCAGTTTCCATTCCAGACTTTTTATTTCAAAATGGTTCTCATTCCAAAAGTCAAGCTCCAGCTTAGTCGATTTTAAAATTTTAAAAAGTCGTTCTCGCTCCTTCTCAATTGAGTCGATTTCTCTAAGTGCTATGGTTCTAATGTAAATTGCCAATTTTATTCAATCTTGTTGCCAACGGTCCCCCATAAAGTTCCGATGCGGTAAGTTTAGAGCAATATAGTTAGAATTTCCCCAATGAACCGCCTGCGAGTATTTTCCGATAAGGAAAATATGAGCATTGGACTTTATGCAGTGTTGTACGCAGTATTTTCTACAGTTAGATTTTTAGTCAAAGTTAGAATATATTCCGCGTTGAATATTTTCATTTTTTCATTCAATTCGTCACAGTCTTTCTGTTCCGCTTTTCTCAAATTCAGTTTTTCACAGATTGAGTCAATCAGTTCAATATCATCTAAATCCTCAATTCCGTATATTTTGTGAATATCATCTTCTGGATAAATTGAGAAATCATCCATTTGAATAAATTCTCGAATTTCATCGTGAACAATTTCTGCGTGTTGCTTTTCAAATCCGTTTTTTACAAGTCGGTTTATGTATTCCGTTCGAGTGAGATTCGGTCGACTTTCATTCAATTTACGCAACTTTTTTTCATTCCGCTTATTTTGAATGTAGCTAAAAACTAATATCAGAAATATGATTGTTCCAATTATGATTATCGTTTTGCTCATATTGCGTACAACGGGTTTGCATATGATTTGTGGCGACTTTGAGGCTGGTTCGGCGCGCCAACGAAACTGCGTCAGCGGTTTGCGGGCAGCTGGCGACGAGCCAGCGTGAGAATCAGCCGTGGGCAGTGGCGCCGCCCTCCGGATTTATCCGATTTGAAAGATAATCAAAAAATGCAGAAACTTTAATTTTTTACGAATCTAAGCCATAAATTATATGCGGTGTTGTGTGCAGTTTTTTTTAATGATGTATTGGTTCATTTTCCATTATGTGAAAGGTCAGACTTGGTTTCCGTCCATTATATAAAAATAAGTTTGTCGAGTCCTTTAATCCGCCAAAACTTTTATCCAATTCAGCTTTTCTTATCGAATCAGCTGGTTTTTTAAACTCATACGAGAGAAAAATCCATTTATCTTTTTCGAATTCCAAATATTCTGTTCGTTTTAAGTCGGAATTTCCAACCTCAAAAACAATTTTGTGTTTTCCTTTAGTCAGCTTTTTGTTTTCAATGTATTGTAAGTCAGGTGCAATATTTGTGTATTTAGCACTTTGGTCAAATAATGTGTCGTTATCCACTATCAATCGCAAAGGAATTTCAGTTTGGTCTTGACTTCCGTTCGAGATATAAAAAATTCCGTCAACTTTTGATTCGCAACCGAAAAGTGAAATAAATAATATAAATGTTAGTAGTTTTCTCATTTCTCAAATTGCACACAACGGGTTTGCATATGATACGGCGGGACTTAAGCGGCTGCATCGGCTGAGCGTTGGAAGCGCAGCGTGCGAATCAGCCGTGGGCAGTGGCGCCGCCACTACGTATTTATCCGCGTGACTAATTTACGATTATTTGTAGGAATTGCAATTTATTTAACCATCAGACCCGCTGTATTATATGCTTTGTTGTAGCACGTTTTATATTAATACAATCAATCCGATGGAAAGAATAATATAAAGAATTACTATATAACCCCTTATTCTACGAATTGCTTGAGATTCTTTCGAATATTGTTGAATTATTCTGCTAACTCTATTTTTATTGAGGAATAAAATGGAGTTGGTTATAAACAAAGTTGCTAATATTAATATCAATGTAATTTTATAGAAACCATCAAAATTTTCTTTAGTAATCGGAAGAATCAATCTGTAAAGTATTCCTATATTCCATCCAGGAAATATTGAAATCCCAAAAATTGGACCCCATTCGTTAGTCTTATTCTTGTTGAAAAAATTGCTTAATCTATAGAAGAAATAATAATATGGATTCATGAATTTTCTCGAATGTGCTACAACGGGTTTGCATATGATACGGCGGGTCTTGAGCGGCAGCTTCGGCTGTGCCAACATTTTGCGTCAGCGAAAGTGGGAAGCGTCAGCGTGCGAATCAGCCGTGGGCAGTGGCGGCGCCACTACGTAATTATCCGCGTGACTAATTTTCGATAAAGTTAGGGAATTTAATTTAAGACCAATGTGACCCGTTGTATTATATGCTTTGTTGGCAACTGTGTTTTATTTTATTATTTCAATTCCTCTAGTCACATCTCTGAAAAATGATTCTAATTCCACTTTACTTTTTTCAATCAGTTCAGATTCTGTGATTTCCGTTTTGTTTATATCAAATAGTTTTGTTTTTGAATCGGAATACGATAAAAAACGAATAATAGAATCCGTTTTATAACCTTCTTCGTAATATGGTTTGTCATAATCGTATTTCAATTGCTTGACAAACTTGAATTCCATATTTCCGTTTTTTTCCGTCCAATATGTGTAATTCAGCTTTCCAGTTTCTCCATATAACCAAAAGTCCAATACAATATAATCAAAGTCTTTATCGTGAAATACTGTTAATTCTCCACCATCAACAGAATGGTCATTAAGTTCAAAAGTATCTGTTCCGAATTCTGCTTTATTTTTCTCAAAGTCTTGTAGTAATTCAAAGCTTTTAAGTTCAGAAACGGTTTTTTCAATTTCTACACTTTGGGGCTTCTTTTCGGACTTTTGTTTTTCTCCACAAGAGTAAAATCCGATTATCAGAAAAATGATTAATACTTTGTTCATAGGTTTTTGGGACATTGTTGCCAACGGTCTTGTGTATGAAACGTAGCGTATAAATAGTCGCTAACTTTTCGGATTTAGCACGAGCCGAATTTTTTATTTTTATGTTTAATTTTCTTTTCTAAATATAACCAAATAAAAAATTTGGCGTACTTTGTAAATATACAAAAACCTCTTGGAAAGCCTATAATAGCTATGTTTTATACACGTTGTTGTGTGTAGTGTTTTGCGTTCTGTTTGGTTTTCCGATGTTTGTTATTTAGTTCAAATTTGAGCGTTGGCAAGACATACTCTTTTGCAATTTTTGGCGTAGCGTTGGCTTGAGCGAATTGCAAATGTGTATGGCTTATGCGTTGGCTTCTTCCACAATGTTAATTTCTTCTTGATTCAGTCCATACAATTCATAAACCGTCTTGTCTATTTGTTTGTCCGTATTATCAATTTCTGTTTTCAATTCCTTTGCCTTTAGTTTCTGTTCGTTAAAATACTGCATCCATTCAGCTTCTTCACTTAATGAGATTTTTTTGTATTCAATTTCGTTTTCTTTTGCTGACTTTTTACGGGCTTTTTCTAACTCCTTCAAAAAATCTCCAAACTGATTTTCATACCAATTGGACAATTTTCCTGACAATTTAATTAAATCAAATTTCGATTTAAGTAAGTTATTAAAGGAATTTATATGATTTAGAAAAGTTCTATTTGTTTGCAACATTTGAATTGACAAGTCATTTAGAATTCCTATCTCATTAGATATTGGAAACCTTATTTGTTTTAAGTAATCTCCTTTAACAGCAAGATTCAAAAACTTTGTTGCAAAAAGGTAATTAAGTAGTTTAGAATTTAGAATAGCTAAAAAGTAATATGTACTAATATTTTCAGATGTAGGTGTCAAGAAAATTATGCTTTCCATACCATAAATCCCTGAATCATCAATTGTCGCTACTAACCTTGTTTTAAGACTCTCATTTCTTGTTCTTTGCAATAAAATTTTTGGATTTTTGTCTAATTCAGCTTTTTCTCTTGGCCATTGAAGAGAATACCAAGGAATTACACCTCTAATACATTCTCGTCTTTTTTCTAATTTTTCTTTAAATTGTTCAAGCCATTTTTTGGTTAAAGGATAATTATCAATATTAGTATCTCCATCTATATAAAGTATTCTTTTTGAATCATCCTTGATTTTCCATTTACCTATATCTCTACCTAAAACGATTGGAACCAATAAGCTTTCTTCAATATTTGCATTTTTTATATCTTCTTTATTTTCAAAGATGTAGGATTTATTATTTCCAGTCACGATGCCTTGGAAAACTTTGAAATAATCTTCTACTTTATGAAATTTTTCATTGAATAGTTTATTGAATAGCTCGTCATTTCCGCTTGAACTAATACTTATTGCATTTTGATATTTAGTAAAATAGTCAGTTTCTACAATGCTTGACTTATGAATATTAAAGTCTAAAGCATCAGTCAGCTTTATATTTTCTACACCTTTTTTATTAATTGTTAGAATAACTGTATCAACTGTTGCATCTGCAAAAACTTTACCTCCTGTATAACATACTTCGGAAAGCCATTTATTATTTAGTAACCTTTCTCTGATTAATTTGTAAGAAAGATTATTTAAAACAATGGAAGGTATGATGAAAGAAACTATACCATTTTTTGTTAGTCTATCTGTGGCCAAATCAAGAAATAAGATAAACAAATCACTTCTTTTGTAAAAAGTTTCAAAGGTGTTTTTATAAAACTCTTTTTCAAGTTTTGGTATTAATTCGACATTCACATAAGGTGGATTTCCAATGATTACATCAAAACCTCCTTTTTCAAAAACTTCTGGAAATTCATTTTTCCAATTAAATGCTTTGTCTCCTGCAACAGTCGAGTCATCTATTAAACTGTTACCACATTTTATATTATTGTTTAAAGAAGTTAATTTTCTGCCTTTTTGGGCAGTTCTTAACCAAAGTGAAAGTTTAGCAATTTCAACACTTTCTTCGTTGATGTCAACTCCATAAATGTTGTTTTCTAAAATGGCATTTTCAACTTCGCTCAATACCATTGCATCTCCAAAAAGTTTGGCTTGTAACTCGTCAATGTATTGGTGTTCTGCAATTAGAAATTCCAATGCTTGGTTTAAAAAAGCACCACTTCCACAAGCTGGGTCGCAAATGGTAATTTGCAACAACCACTTTCTGTAATCTTCTAATTTTTGAGTTAGTTTTTTTAAGGTTGCTTTCTGTCTTTCCTCTTCGTTCTTTTTCGTATTCAGCTTCTTGTATGTCAAGTTCAGTTTTCTTTTCCTCGCATAGTTTACCAACTGTATTATCTACAATGTATTTGGTAATGTATTTTGGTGTGTAAAAAACACCGTCTTTTTTACGTTTGGTTTTACTTTGGTCAGTTGTAATTCCTTGAATCTCGGCTTGAATTTCATCAATGTCGTTTAACGAATGTTCAAAAATGTGTCCGAGAATGTTTACGCTTACTTCACTTTCAAAATCGTAGTTACTTAAATTAACTGTGTGTTTATGAAGTAAGTCGTCATTGATTTTGATGTTGTCCAAAATCTCGTCTGGTGCAAAAAGTCCACCATTGTAAGCGAAAATGTCGTGTTGTTGGCCTCTGTGTCCTGTGTTCATATAACCGAAATACTTTTTAAATCGGTCGTATAAAGGAAAATATTCGTCATATTTATCTCGTAAATCAGTCCATTGGTTTACGATAGAACGAATTGAATTTGGTGGCAATAATAATCTATCTTCTGCAAAAAAGATAAATAGAAAACGGTCGAGTAATTTCTGTGTTTTCTTGAATAGCGTTAGTTTGTCGTATTCTGGATTTTCTTTTTGAATAGCATCAAAAATTTCGTTTCTAAATGAAGCGTAATCTTTGTAAAGTTTTTTAGTGACGTTTTCCTCTTGCGTTAAAGATTCATCTTAAATCTTTTTAGGAATGTCTTTTAAAAGATATTCTGATGATAGACAAAGCCAAAGAATGTCGAAACGTTCTTTTGAAAGTTGAAATAAATTAAATTCCTCAAAGTCAACTGCGTTGTCAATGTAAAAACGCAACTTTTCAAAGTTGGAAGTAATTACATAATTACAACCTGGTTGGTTGTTTTTATATCCAAATGCTTGGGTTTCTACTTTGCTTAAATCGGTTGTGTTTGTGCCTTTCAGTTCAATTACTGCAAGTGCTTTTTCTCCTTTTAGAATTGCTCCATCAGTTTTTTTGGAACCTTTTATGTTTTTTAATTCCGTTGTGAGATTAAAGTCAGGTGTTGGGTTTTTAACGTATCCAAATACGTTTACAAAAAGGTCAATTAGAAATTCGCCTTGATATTGTTCCTCTTTGGAATTTCGGATGTTTTCTTGAATGGTCGGATTATGGAAATGACTTGTAAATCGCTCGTATGCTTGCGTAACTTTTTCGGACTCCAATCCTTTTAAATATTTGTTTAGAACAGAGTTCTGAAATAAGCTCATAAAATTTTAATCTTTTTTCTCAAATTTAATATTATTCCGAGCGTTGGCAAGAAACAGCTCTTTTATTTTTTTCAGCATTGGAATTTCGCGTTGGCAAAAAAATAAATGTGCTGTTTGTGCGTTGGCTTTTTTAGTTCAAATGTTCAATTTCAGCACGATTTTCACATTACACACAACGGTCTTGCATAACGTTCCGTTGCGGAACGTTTTAACGAATTTACCTAAAATTTCCCTCATTTCCCGCCTGCGATGATTTTCCGATAGGAAAATCAGCAGCAATGGACTTTATGCATTGTTACCTAGCGTGGCGCAAACTTGCCGAACGCTCAGAAACGACCCTGCGTTACATTCCACCGACCTTTGCCAATCAAATATTCCGCTTGCAAAATTAAATCCGCCGTGGGCGGATTTGTCAGCCGTGAGAATTTTTATCTCCAACACGAACCATTCTTCTTTCAAATCAGTTGCACGAATTTGCGGATTTATCAGCCATGATATTTTTTATGAAAATTTCCAATTGCGCCATGATTGGTAACGGTTTTGCATATGATACGGCGGGTCTTGGGCGGCAGCTTCGGCAGTGCCAACATTTTGCGTCAGCGAAAGTGGGAAGCGCAGCGTGCGAATCAGCCGAGGGCAGTGGCGCCGCCTCTCCGGATTTATCCGCGTGACTAATTTACAATTATTTGTAGGAAATCCAACTCACTTAACGATCTAACCCGCTGTATTATATGCGTTGTTGGCAACTGGCTTTATTCAGTCTGTTCCTTTCTATATAATTCCGCTAATTTTTTTCTTTCGCTTTCGTCATTTAAAATGTTTTGCAACCACATTTGCGGTTGGTCAGTAGCATTTCCATATTCTTTTTCATTATACTCTTTAAACTCGGAAAAGTCATACCAATTTTTTTTATGAATGTGTTGAAGTGAATAAACAGCCATTTCTCCGGTTGTTGCTCCAAAAAATGGGCAAGTATGTATTTTCGTTTTCGTTGTGTCAGAAAGTTTGGTGATTAGAAATTCAGTCAGTTTTCCTTTATCGTTATCAGAGAATTTTTTCCAATCATTTTCGCTAAAAACAAGTGGTTTTTCTTCTTTTTTAAATTCCTTTTTACTTACATATTGTTCTCCACCTAAACAGCCGCCTTTTTCGAAAACTAAAATGTTCCACATTTCAGGTATTGAATCAGTTTGAGTTATTTTAACTAATTCAGTTTTCTCGATTTGAGAAATGTCCTTTTTTAATTCCGATTTATTTTTACACGAAATCAAAGTTAAAATCAGAAGCAATATGTTTAATGCGTATTTCATTTTTTAGCTTGTTGCCAACGGGTTTGCATATGATACGGCGGGTCTTTAGCGGCAGCTTCGGCAGTGCCAAAATTTTGCGTCAGCGAAAGTGGGAAGCGCAGCGTGCGAATCAGCCGCCTGTCTCCGACGATCCCGATAGCTAACGGGAGAGAGGAAACATTGGGCGCCGCCACTACGTATTTATCCGCGTGACTAATGTACGATTATTTGTAGGAAATAAAATTTACTTAACCATCTAACCCGCTGTATTATATGCGGTGTTGGCAACTGGCTTTTATTTTGTCCGTTTAAGTTTTGGTGGATTCTGTCGAGTATCAAAAACGTCAGCAATTTTTATAAATCCGTTTCCCATATCAACAGAATAAATCAGTTTGTAGTTTTTGTAAACTAAATATCTATAGTGAATTTCTCTTTGTTTGAGTAATTCCTCTTCTTGTCCAATTTGAGGTGTTTTTATCAGCTTTTTTGGTTCGTTGATAATTCCTTTTAGAAGTTTTTTTGCAATTCTAGGACTTGCTTTCTTTTCGTAATATTGGTAGATTTCGTTAAGTTGAGTTTCAGCGAATTCAGACCAAATAATTTTCAAATTCATTATTCGTATTTGGCTAAAAGTTCAGAACTGCTTTTAAATCGATTGCTCCGGAAATCAGATTCTGATTGGTCAATTCGTTTATTCAACTCATCTTCGGTCATAGGCTCAAATAGTTGCTCGTCAGAAACATTTTTTTCTTTTCTCAATATTTTTTCAAGACGGGAAACTGCTTCTTCACTTTGAAGTTTTAAAAATTCCTGCACAAATTCTATTTTCCGAGCTTCTAAATTCATTTTATTTAGCTTTTTATCAAAGATACAAAATTATCAATTCAGTTGTTATTTTTGTCGAATTAACGAATTTTCATAGCTTGTTGCCAACGGTTTTGCATATGATACGGCGGGTCTTGAGCGGCAGCATCGGCAGTGCCAACATTTTGCGTCAGCGAAAGTGGGAAGCGCAGCGTGCGAATCAGCCGTGGGCAGTTGCGCCGCCACTACGTAATTATCCGCTGTACCAATTATTTTATAAAGTTAGGAAATTTAATTAAAGCCGAATCCGACCCGCTGTATTATATGCGGTGTTGTGTGTTCGTTATTTTATTCTTACCAACATACAATCATCAAAACCTGTAATATTAAATCAATTAGATTCATATATGAAACAAGCTAGAATAGAATCAGCATTTAAATTGACATTGAAATAATCATTACGAAACTCGCAAGAGTCATTCGCATCAATTTGAAAACAAAAATCCCCTTGATCACAGCAAAATGCTTCGCTAAAACTGAATGTTGAAGGAACACCATTTATATCAAAAACAAATAAAGGTCTACCAGAAATGTCAAAACTATTTTCATTATTAATTGTAGCAGTAATTATACTGAAATCACCATCAATTTCGATATTAAGATTACTAACCGTAACCATACTTTGTCCATCACCCTCAACATTATCACAAGCCATTTGCACTCTGTCTGATTTGTCATCAGAAGAGCAGCTATAAGTTAAAATTGATAAAAAAATAATTAAACTTAAATACTTATACATGAGATCAAATTTAGAGGAATTAGTAGTATGAACAAGTTAAAAATTTCTTGTGATCAGTTTTAAAGGATTTTTGTATCCAAGATTGGAATTCGGGCTTAATATTCATTGCGGGGTTAAATAATGACACACAACGGTTTTGCATATGATACGGCGGGTTTTGAGCGGCAGCTTCGGCAGTGCCAACATTTTGCGTCAGCGAAAGAGGGAAGCGCAGCGTGCGAATCAGCCGTGGGGCAGTGGCGCCGCCACTACGTAATTATCCGCGTGACTAATTTACAATTATTTGTAGAAAATCCAATTCACTTAACCATCAGACCCGCTGTATTATATGCGGTGTTACCCACAGTTAATTTTCCAATTTTTAATTAAAGCTATAATTTTCGGCTATTAAATTCAGTTGCCAATTTATTCGTTTCTTTTCAAATTTGCTTTTGTAAGTCAAAGTACTGGCAAACAATACTGGTAAATTAGTCAGACGACATTTTTGGTTTTCTATTATACTTTCAGTATGTATGTCTTTTATAACATGAATTCCGAAAGTTTTATTGAACTCAAATTCATAACCTAACCAAATATTTTCCCAAGAATTGTTTTTCGTCTTTTTATTGATTCCGAAAAAGTCTGATGCACCACTATTACAAACAATTATTATTTCAGGATTTATTTCACAAATAATTTTATGTGTTAATTTTAATTGCGCCACAAAAAATTGGCTATCATTCTTCAGAAATTCATAAATATTTTTTTGGTTCGTATCTCTAAATTGAAAGATATCAATATAAGTCCAATCATTTTCGTATTTCGTTGCATTAACTAACTGTTGAAATTTTCTGTAATGTTTTGGATATTCCGTTAGGGCATTTTCTATATCGTATTGGTATGAACGTTTTATTGCATTTGACAAATAAGACGGATTTATGCCAACAAATAAAGCTTTGGCTTTTTTTAACTTGGAACAAACGAAACCTCTGGAGATAATTTCGTTCATTTCAACATTATTGGAGGAATATTTAAATATTTTCTCTAATTCGGAAAAGATTACTCTGTCATTTAATTTTTCCTTATCCATAATATTAAAAGTAATATTAGAAACATTAGAATTAATCCAGCAACAGGAATAAGTTTATTAACACCTTTTTTTTGAGAAGGATTGTTAAACAGAGTTTTAAACGTTTCGTTTTCTAGTATGTTTTTTCGGTTATCTTTTTTATTCTCCCTTCGTGCTTTTATTCTCTCATTTGACCTTTTCTTGGATTCCAATCTTCGTAAATCCCTTAGGTTATTTTTATTATCGGATTGGTTTTTTTCTCTATTATCAATCATTTTACCAGCCAAAAGAGTTCCTGCCAACAAAGTATTTGATTCTTTCTTCGGTTTTTGTTTTTTTATGGAATTTGTACTGATAGAGATTTTTTTCGGGTCGAAATCAACATTTGGATAGTGAAATGATATTACTCTCGAAATTTCATTAAGTTTATTCGGTCCGAGAAATTGTTGATACTCATTTACATTGTCAAATTCAAGTACTTTATTTATAGCAACATTTCCATTTTTGTAACCAAATCCATTTAATTTAACGATATATGTTGTTTCAGACATAGTTGTTTTTTAATTGTGGGTAACGGTCTTGCATAACGTTCCGTTGCGGAACGTCTTAACGAATTTACCTAAAATTTCCCTCATTTCCCGTCTGCGATGATTTTCCGATAGGAAAATCAGCAGCAATGGACTTTATGCATTGTTACCTAGCGTGGCGCAAACTTGCCAAACGCTCAGAAACGACCCTGCGTAACATTCCACCGCCCTTTGCCAACGAAATAGTCCGCTAGCGCAATTAAATCCGCCGTGGGCGGATTTGTCAGCCGTGAGAATTTTTATCTCCAACACGAACCATTCGACTTTCAAATCAGTTGAACGAATTTGCGAATTTATCAGCCGTGATATTTTTTATGAAAAGTTCCAATTGCGCCATGATTGGTAACGTGATTGTATAAGATTAGTGGCGTGTTTAAGCACCTAATTTAGCAAATAAAAACCGAATAGAAAATCCGCGAGGATTGTCGTAAGTAGGCGAGAACTAGCCATTAATTTTATACGGTGTTACCTGCTGGCGTTTATTCTGTTTTGTATAATTTTGGTTCTGTCACTCCTTTTTTAGCGTAAAACTCTTTATTCATTTCGAAATTCATTTCCGTCATATAGTTTAAATATTCTTCTAATGGTTCAAGTCCAATCTCTTTTCTCCTTTTATTTACATTGATACTATCTGCTAAATTTCGTGGATAAGCTTGACATATTTCCATATTATAATCTAATTGGGTTCCATAAATTTGGGCTTGACCAGTATTTAATTTTACTCGGTCAACTAACAGACCATAAGTTCTGGAATCCGCATTTCCCTTGTCAACTTCTTTCTTCATTCTTTCCAAAACTTCTAATTGAAATTTAGGGTTATGCTCTGAATGCTGGACCATCAGCCAAAACTCTGAAGAACCTCTTCTCCGACCAAATCATAACCAGGAAATCCGAAATTGTCAAATATTTGTTTTACTCGTTTTTGGTGAGTTCTGAAAATGCTGTCTTTAAATGATTTCCATTCTTCTAATGTCAAATTTGAATGTGATTCGGGTGGATATGCATTCGCAGCAGCTAATTGGTCTATCACAACCATTTTAGCAAGTTCATCAGTTAATTCTTCATCGAATTCAACTTTTGTTTCAGTTATTTCACTTTCATTAATTTTTTGTTTACAACCGATTAATAGCAGTCCGATTACTAATATTCCATAAATTTTCTTCATTGTTATTTTTTTGAGCTTGCAGGTAACGGTTTTGTATATGATACGTTGCGTGTGTAAGCAACTAATTTAGCAAATAAAAACCGAATAGAAAATCCGCGAGGATTTTCGTAAGTAGGCTAGTACTAGCAATGGATTATATACGTTGTTAGGCAACGTTTTTTAATTTTTTAATCAGTTTAGGTGTCAGAAATAATAATAGTCCAATTGCCAAAAAAACTAGGGCACTTTTCGAAAGTTCTCCTGACTCTTTCATATGACTATCATATTCCGATTCATATTTTTGTTTATGCTTAATTGAACGAATAATTTCGTTTGCTTTTTGAAAGCTATTTCTATCATTATTTGGCAAATCAAAATATTGAATATTTATCCATCCATTTTTACCCAAACTTTTTATCTCAAACAATGATTTTCCCATTATCGAATATTTAGCTAACGATTAATTTTCCAATTCTTTAATAATTAGGGTGTCGGCATTTATATCTTTTGTCATTATTTGATTTAGACTTGTCAAAACTTTTTCAGAGCTTTCCAGTCCAAATTCAGGCATTTCATAATATTGATATTGAATTTTCGGGAATTTCTCCAAATCAATCGAGTCAGTATATATTTTTCCGATTTCGTGAAAATTTTCATAGTCAAATTTTCTGTTTTGTTCAGTAAAATGATAAAATTCAATAGGAACACTAAAGTTTAAATCTCTTAATTCGACTTTGTTTTGAGCAAAGGTCAAATTAGAAATAATTACTATTATAAATGTCAATGTTTTTTTCATTCGCGATGTTTGTCCAAATGTTGCCTAACGGTATTGCATATGATACGGCGGGTCTTGAGCGGCAGCATCGGCAGTGCCAACAAAACTGCGTCAGCGATAAGTGGGAAGCGTCAGCGTGCGAATCAGCCGTGGGCAGTGGCGCCGCCACTACGTAATTATCCGCTGTACTAATTTTTGATAAAGTTAGGGAATTTAATTTAAGCCAAATGTGACCGCTGTATTATATGCGGTGTTAGGCAAAGTTGCTTTGGGATGTATATCTTTTATAGGATTCAATTGCCTCGAAAACATCTTTGATATCTTCAGATATAATCGATTGGACATTTGATTTTTTCATTTGCCAAATAATATGTTCAATATTCTGCTGCGAGTATTCTAGTTGATTTGATTCCAAAAAATCAATATGAAAATCGAGGATTAAAGAAATATGATTTAGTGAAAGTCTATCGTAAGTTTCTCTACTCAAATTGTTATAAACGTGATTAGTAAAGTCATCATATTCCATAGATTCAATTTCATGAGAAAATTCAAATCCACCATTAATGTTGATATGTATAGCTTTCAGAGTATTTTCAATATCTTGGAATGGATGTCTTGAAACTTGTTCCCCACCATCCAAGAAAAAATGACGTCAATGTGAACCACGTTGAATATATGATTAGAATAAACTTATTACTAATCTTGAGCGGATCAGAATCAGTATAAATATGAATAAATAGCAAATTAATGCAAATTTTAAAACGCCTATATTCAGTTGTATTAGTTGACTTCATTTACTGTTTCTTGCAATTTTGCCTAACGGTTTTGCATATGATACGGCGGGTCTTGAGCGGCAGCTTCGGCAGTGCCAACATTTTGCGTCAGCGAAAGTGGGAAGCGCAGCGTGCGAATCAGCCGTGGGCAGTGGCGCCGCCACTACGTATTTATCCGCTATACTAATTTTTTTTATAAATTTAGGGAATTTAATTTAAGACGAATGTGACCCGCTGTATTATATGCGTTGTTACCTGCTGGCTTTCTTATGTTTATCAGTTTCTCTATTTTTTATATATTTTCCAAATCTAATGATGAGTAAAAATAGCGCAATTGTTGCTGAGAACCAGGCTGTGTTATAAACGCAATCATAAATTCCGTCAATTGGAATTAAGCCCGAAAAGGTAGCTCCTAAAACTATGCAAACTAAAAATATTCGAATTATGATTTTAATCCAAGTAGGTTTGGTCGTCATTTCGTAAAAACCAATCAATATGACAAATATAGAAAGAGTGCCATATGTTCTGCTAGGTGAAATGAGTCCTATTAGTTCAGGGTTTTGCTTTTCCATTTCTTCTACCCATTCTAAATATTGCAAATGACCTATTAGCGACAAAATCAATTGAATGACTATTATAGTTATAGAAAGATAAGGACTGTAGAACTTCAATGTTTAATAATATTTATTGCTTGCAGGTAACGGGTTTGCATATGATACGGCGGGTCTTGAGCGGCAGCTTCGGCAGTGCCAACAAAACTGCGTCAGCGGTTTGTGGGAAGCGTCAGCGTGCGAATCAGCCGTGGGCAGTGGCGCCGCCACTACGTATTTATCCGCGTGACTAATTTACGATAATTTGTAGGAAATACAATTCACTTAACCATCTGACCGCTGGATTATATGCGGTGTTGGGCACTGGCTTTTTTGATTTTCAGTTGATAAATAATTCCTGAAATCAGTCCGATTATTCCACCAATATAGCTGAAAGTATGCATTGTTCCAGAAGTCAAAAAATTCTTTCGGTCGGTTAAATCGGCTGGAAGATTCCAATTGGTATTTAAGTTTGAGATTATAAACTTACCAACCAAAATTCCAATAATCCCAAATCCGATTGCTATTAATAAAGTGCGAGTTGTTGCTCCGAAAGCACTTTTCCACATTATTTTGTAAGTCGGTTGAAACAATCCAACAATTCCATTTATCAATCCGATTAAAAATCCGAACCACCAAGTTGCCCAAACTCCAATTAAACCTGCTGTCAAACGAGGGGTATCAAGTCCATATTCAACAAATCCGAATTGTTCAAATTTAAATTTCGTAAAATATTCAGTCGAGATTGAGTAAGAAATTTGATTGTGTAAAATTCCGTAAATCGAAGCGAGAATTATCGATAAAATTATAATTAAAATTAAAAGCCCAATTTTTTTCGCCATAAGATTATTTCTTGCTTGTGCCCAACGGTCTTGCATAACGTTCCGTTGCGGAACGTTTTAACGAATATAATTAGAATTTCCCTCATTTCCCGCCTGCGATGATTTTCCGATAGGAAAATCAGTAGCAATGGACTTTATGCATTGTTACCTAGCGTGGCGCAAACTTGCCAAACACACAGAAACGATCCTGCGTAACATTCCACCGACCTTTGCTAACGAAATAGTCCGCTTGCGCAATTAAATCCGCCGTGGGCGGATTTGTCAGCCGTGAGAGTTTTTATCTCCAACACGAACCATTCGTCTTTCAAATCAGTTGCACGAGTTTGCGGATTTATCAGCCGTGATATTTTTTATGAAAAGTGCCAATTGCGCCATGATTGGTAACGTTATTGTGTATGGTTAGTTGCGTGATTAAGCAACTAATTTAGTAAACAAAAATGAGCACGAGAAAATTCCGAAGGAATTTTCCAAATAAGCACTTGCCAAAGCAATTAATTATACACGGTGTTGTGTGGCGTTTTTTATTCCTTTTTCAACTGTCCAATGAGATATGTATCTCCTGAATCAAATCCAACACCAAAATATAATTGTTCTCGTTCCTTAATTGACTCGAATAAACCAAACTTTTTAATTTTGTACGTTAAAAATTGACTTTTCAAGTTTTTCATTGCGTGCGCAACGAGTAAATTCAGAAGTCCATTGAAAACCAAAACTTCGTAATCTCCTGATAGCTCATTTTCGGATTTAAGATTGTCTATTTTTTCGAAGTCATCTAACAATAAATAACGTCTTTTTGGTAAATATTCAGTATCGCAATTCCAATCAGAGTCTTCGTCAGGGGAAAATTTTGAGCCAGCTATGTAAATTGTTGTTTTACTTAGTCCATCATCAATATCAGGAAAGGATAATTCAGAAAGTCCAAAATAAATTGATTTTATTTCTTTCGGTATGGGTTCTTTTTCCAGAACTTCTTTAAGCCAATCTTGAAATTCCTTTAAAATTCGATTAGTATCGATTTGAGCGATTGGTAGATTGTTGTCGGATAAAACTTTTTTTATTTGTTCATATCCAGACGAAACTTCTTTATTTTCTTTTATCTGACTATTTAATAAGTCATTGATTTCGTTCCAATCCATTCAGTTTTTTTAATGACACACAACGGTCGAATATATGAAAAGTAGCGCTGAAAAAGTGCGCAATCTATTCGGTTATACTCAAGCCGAATTTTTAAATTTTTCTATTTATCTTTCTTTTCTCAAATAGCCAAATTTAAAAATTTGGCGACCTCGAAAAAGTGCCCGAACCTTTGTATTAGCAACTGCTCGCGCTATTTTTTATATACATTGTTACCCAACGTTTTTATTCGATTTTTTCTACTAATTCAATTCCAATTTCAAAATAATGCTCTATTTTACCTTTGTTTTCAATTTCGTCACGATTCATTAAAATGTTAGGAACACTACAAAATGCATTAACCGTCTTTCCATCAACATTTTCGGTTACTGATGTTGAATAAAATAATAGTGGTATTTTTTTTCCAATTTCTATTTTCGGACCTAAATCTCCATTAAAATCACTTCTCTTCCAGCTATAATCGAACTTGGATTTATTAACTTGTAAGTCTTTAAAGAGCCCTAATTCTCCAATTCTGAATTGTACTTTTTCGATGCTATCGCTCTTTGAAAGTGTATAAATTTTTAAGGTGAACTTCACACTGTCCAATTTTGTAAAAACCAAATCAAAATACGCTTTTGGTGTTTCATCTTTATTCTCTGAAATATGGTCAAAATGCTTTATTAATTTGTCATTTAAATATTCATCAACATATACATTTATGTAAGAAGGTTTATTTGATTTCATTTCGAATTTATGATAATCAAATCCGACCATTGCCATAAATACACCCATATCCATATCTTCTTTTTCTCCGTTATATTTTATTCTGTTTTCTTGAGAATTGGCTGAAAAAGATATTATGATTAAAAATAAAAGAATAAGTGTTTTTTTCATAGTTATTGTTTTTTTTAATGTTGGGTAACGGTTTTGTATATGATACGTTGCGTGTGTAAGCAACTAATTTAGCAAATAAAAACCGAATAGAAAATCCGCGAGGATTTTCGTAAGTAGGCTAGTACTAGCAATGGATTATATACGTTGTTAGGCAACGTTTTTTAATTTTTTAATCAGTTTAGGTGTCAGAAATAATAATAGTCCAATTGCCAAAAAAACTAGCTCTATACGATTTTTGTATTATACTATTTTATCGTCGGAATATAATATAAAATTCCAAAAACTAGGGCTTTTTCCGAAAGTTCTCCTGACTCTTTCATATGACTATCATATTCCGATTCATATTTTTGTTTATGCTTAATTGAACGAATAATTTCGTTTGCTTTTTGAAAGCTATTTCTATCATTATTTGGCAAATCAAAATATTGAATATTTATCCATCCATTTTTACCCAAACTTTTTATCTCAAACAATGATTTTCCCATTATCGAATATTTAGCTAACGATTAATTTTCCAATTCTTTAATAATTAGGGTGTCGGCATTTATATCTTTTGTCATTATTTGATTTAGACTTGTCAAAACTTTTTCAGAGCTTTCCAGTCCAAATTCAGGCATTTCATAATATTGATATTGAATTTTCGCTTTGGAATTTCATTCCAAATCAATCGAGTCAGTATATATTTTTCCGATTTCGTGAAAATTTTCATAGTCAAATTTTCTGTTTTGTTCAGTAAAATGATAAAATTCAATAGGAACACTAAAGTTTAAATCTCTTAATTCGACTTTGTTTTGAGCAAAGGTCAAATTAGAAATAATTACGTCCGTGAGAGTAACTTCCGGAATCGCCAAAGTAAAATCCGATTATCAAATAGATTGCTAATTTAAAATGTGTTCTACTAACTCGAAAAGTAAATATTACTGATTATAAATGTCAATGTTTTTTTCATTCGCGATGTTTGTCCAAATGTTGCCTAACTCGTTATATAATGTATTTTGTCGTCGTTATCCCGTAAATAGGTCAGGATATGAACAGTTTTGTGTCGTCGTTATCCCGTAAAGATAAATAAATTAAATCTTTTAGAATTCATACTTCTCTACAACACCCGGGAAACCGTTAATCCATCCCTTATAGGCAATAACACCGTTTCTAATTTTGGATGCTCATTGAGCATTTTGTTGTATTTCAAAAGCGCTTTGGTGTCTATATCATCTTCTTTTACAGGCGCTACTACTTTGCCACTCCACAGCACATTATCACTTAATATAACAGCACCAACTTGTAGCCTTGGTAGTAGGAGCTCTAGATAATTGGGATAATTACATTTATCGGCATCTATAAAAACCAGGTCAAAATTATGAGATAGGGTAGGGATTATTTCTAAAGCGTTGCCTGTATGTTGTACAATTTGTGCGCCGTACGTAGAGGCATTAAAATAGCTGCGTTGCAGGTCGTGAAGTTCTTCGTTAATGTCTATGGTATGTAATTGGCCTGTGGGTCGTAACCCTTCGGCCAGACAAAGTGCCGAATAGCCTGTGTAAGTGCCAATTTCCAAAATGTGTGTAGGCCCAATCAGTTTAGAAAGCATGCTTAACACACGTCCCTGTAAATGCCCGCTCAACATTCTTGGTGCCAATACCTTTTGCCATGTTTCACGGGTAAGTTGTTGCAGCAATGCAGGTTCCGCTTGTGAATGAGCCACTACGTAATTTTCAATTTTTTCGGGTAAAAAGTCCAAAAGATGATTCGTTTTATTTTTGCCTAATGCCTAATGCCTAATGCCTAATGCCTAATGCCTAATGCCTAACCAATAATCCGCTCCACCAATTTTTTCTTCGCCGCTTCATCATCGCCACATAGCCATTGGATCACATTGTCTTCCCACATGGCATCGGCATCGGCTTCGGTAATAATGTTTCGGTCTTTGGCTAGGTCCAGTATTTTTCCAGGGTAGGAAGATTGTACCACGCTTTCCATTTCACCTAAGGGATACGGATCGTCCAGGCCTACCAGTACTTGTTTTACACCCTGGTTTTTCACCACCAGTTCCAGAGATCCTGTGTCGTGTACCAACGTATCAAAAAAGATATTTTTATGTCCTACACTTTTTCTAGGGTGTGTTTTTCCTTCAAATAGATCTGGACGGCCATCAAAACCTTGGATTCTTCGGCCTAAATTCATTTGCGCCAGCTGCCCGCCATGGGCAAAACAGGTACGCATATTGGGAAATTTATCGGCATAGCCATTCAGCGTCATAAAGTGATACGCATCTGCACATTGTGCAAGCATCCAAATAAGATGAAATCGCCAGGAAGTATTTTCCAGCTTTATAAACTTTTCCCCATCATATGGGTGTACTTCAACCGCGAGATTATACTTGCTGGCCAGTTCAAAAATAGGCTCATTTTCTTCATCAAAAATACAGCGCCAGGTTCCAATGGTATCCATATAGTGTGTTGGTAAACACAACAATTGCATGCCCAACACTTCCACACAGCGCTCTATTTCCCATAAGGCGCCACGAATAAACCCAGGGTGAATTACAAAGCCGCAGGTAAATTTAGACGGATTCTCCTTTTGTACTTTCGCATTAAAATCGTTCTGAAATCGTAATGCCTGCTTCATTTCTTCCAATCGCAGCCCATTTCCGTAGAGTTGTGAAAGATTCAAAACAACCGCATGGTCTATCTTGTATTTCTCCATCCAGGCAAGCTTTTCATCCAGGAAAAAACTAGAATCGGTCACCGGGCGGCTCCAATCTTTCTGAAGCATAAATTTCCGGTCTTTATCTACCCAGAATATACCCTTATCGTGCATAAACTGTGGTATTTCCTCCGGATAGGGAAGTAAATGCGAATGGCCGTTAATTCTTAGTTTTCGTTTTGTCATATCATAATTCCCAGGGAAGGGATTGATTTTGGTTGTTTGGGCGTGCCCAGCCTGTGGCTGGTCGGGCTTTCGTGGCTACATGGTAGCCTACTCAATCCCTCACGCAGAAAGCTAAAGTTACAAACTTTTCGTTCTTCCGCCATCAACAGGAAGGTTAATTCCGTTAATATAGCTAGCGGCTTCGGTGGCAAGAAATGCCACGGCATTGGCTATTTCACCAGGTTGCGCAAAACGCTTGGCTGGAACTAGGTTTTTCATAAATTCGGTTGCTTTTTCTTCAGACCCCTCAAAGCGTTTTGAAGCATTGGTCACGATATCTGTTAAACGATCCGTAGCTGTAAAGCCCGGAAGTACATTGTTTACAGTGATGCCGTATTGTCCCAGCTCGTTTGCCATGGTCTTACTCCAGCTAGCCACAGCACCTCGTATGGTGTTGCTCACGCCCAAACCATCTATAGGTTGTTTTACCGAGGTTGAAATAATATTAATAATTCTTCCATAATCTGCCTCTTTCATTCCCGGTACCAAAGCCTGCGCCAAAATATGGTTGCATTCCAAATGCATAGAAAACGCCTTGATAAATTCTGAAGTGTCTGCTTCAAAAATAGGTCCTCCTTTTGGACCGCCTGTATTGTTCACGAGGATGTGCCAAATATTTTGTTCCTTGAAAATCGCTACTTTTTTACGTAATTCATCAGGTTTAGAGAAGTCTGCCACAAAATAATTATGCTTTTGTCCCTGCTCATGGTGCAATTCGATCAAGGTTTCTTTCAGTTTTTCTTCATCTCTGGCTACCAGAGTAACGGTAGCGCCCATTTTTGCCAATTGTTTTGCAACGGCTTTTCCAATGCCTGCGGTACTTCCGCAAACCAATGCATTTTTATCTGTTAAGTCTATATTCATCTTACATTTCAATATTAAAAGTTACTTTTCAGTAAATCAATCTACTAAATTTGACCACATTGCCAAAAGTTTGTGATGAGTTTAGCAATCTACCAAATGGCTTTAAATTTTCTATTCTCTATTCTCTATTCTCTATTCTCTATTCCATCAACCCTCAACCATCAACCTTCATAAGTAATACACACATTCTTTGGCTCTGTAAAAAACCGCAGAGCTTCAAACCCACCTTCGCGTCCCACCCCGCTAGCCTTCATCCCGCCAAAAGGCGTTCGTAGATCACGGTTCAACCAGGTGTTCACCCAGACAATACCTGCTTCCAGTTTTTTGGAAAGCCGCATCGTTCTATTAAGATTGTTGGTCCAAACGGTTGCGGAAAGTCCGTATGTTACGTCGTTGGCAAGTTGTAATGCTTCGTCTTCCGTTTCAAAAGTCATGATAGTTACTACAGGCCCAAACACCTCTTCCTGCTGAATGCGACAGGAATTATCTTGCACTTCGATCACGGTAGGTTGTAAATAATAGCCGTTTTCATGGCCTTTTACTGTAACGCGTTCTCCACCAAACAAAACTTGCCCCCCTTCATTTTTGGCGATTTCAATATAGCTTTCCACTTTCTCCAGATGTTCCTTCGAAACCAATGCGCCAATAGCTGTGTCAGCATCAAACGGGTTGCCTATTTTTAAGGCTGAAATTTTTGCCACAAAATCTTTTTTAAATTTCTCAGCGATAGAGGCCTCTACATAAATTCTACTTCCGCAGAGACAGATCTGTCCTTGATTGGCGAAAGACGATTTTACAGTTACTGCCAGCATCTTTTCATAGTCACAATCTGCAAAGATAAGATTGGGGTTTTTTCCACCTAGTTCCAAAGATAATTTTTTAAACATAGGTGCTGCTGTTCTTGCAATGTGTTCACCCGTTTTGGTACCCCCCGTAAAACTAATGGCTTTAATATTGGGATGTGCTACAATAGCTTGCCCGGCTTCAGGGCCTGTTCCATGAACTATATTAAGAACGCCTTTTGGTAGCCCGGCCTCCGTTAAAATTTCACCTAACAAATACGCTGTCATGGGAGTCACCTCACTGGGTTTAGCAACTACACAATTTCCAGCAGCAATAGCAGGAGCGACTTTCCATGTCAATAAATACAGTGGCAAGTTCCAGGGCGAAATACAACCTACAACACCAATAGGGCTGCGCAGGGTATAATTCATGGTATTTAAGCCAACACTCTCGTGGGCTTCACTTGCAAATTGCGTGATAGCATTCCCAAAAAACCGAAAATTGGAAGAGGCTCTCGGGATATCTACCGCTTTAGCTAAACTCAATGGCTTTCCATTATCTTTTGCTTCAGCTTCGGCAAGTTTGTCCAGATTGGCTTCAATAAGATCGGCTATTTTTAATAAAATCTTGCTGCGCTCGTCTATGGGTGTGTTGCTCCATGCTGGAAATGCTTTTTGTGCAGCTTTGTACGCGTTCTCAACATCTTCCGAAGAACTTTTAGCTAGGTAAGCATATACTTCTCCCGTGCTGGGATTATAATTATCCAGCCACTCGCCAGACGTAGCTTCCTGGTAAGTGCCGTTTATATAGTTTAGAATTTTGTTCATACGCACTTATTTCTTAGGCTGATTCAATTTAGTTACACACAACACACAACACACAACACACAACCTACTGCCTATTGATTTACTGGTTTATAAGCCGTTACCTTGATCTCAATCACCAAATGTGGATGTGGCAATTGATGCACAGCTACCGTGGTTCTGGCAGGACCAGTTTCTTTGCTGAAAAATTCACCATATACTTCATTGTAACCTCCAAAATCGTTCATATTCACTAAAAAGCTTGAAACGTCTACCACATCTGCCATCGTAGCGTCTTCGGTAGCAAGCACATCTTTTATATTGTTTAAAACGGCTCTTGTCTGTTCTTTAATGTCCAGGAAAATGGTTCCCATTTCATCAATTTTATTGGCGCCGGCAATAGTGTTGTCTGGTAAGCGGGAACTCGTCCCACTTACAAATAAAAAATCTCCTGCTCGTTTTATGTGAGGATAGGCTCCTCTGGGAGTGGCTTTTCCTGTTACTAGGTTACTTTTGTTTGTCATATTTTTTATTTTTCTGAAACAATCTTTATTCTTTCAGTGAGTAACACAAACGATCTTTCCTCTTTCTTCTTTTTTACCCAAAGGCTATAGCATCATCGTGCAAAATTGCATTTGTTTCTTTTTGAACCAACGTGAGTTTCTCCCGAAGACTCATTGCATCGGTAATCTTTTTATCTGCTATTAAATTTAAAATGGCTTTATCCTGTGCGCGCCCTTTTTTTAGAGCTTCAGAATAGGTGATGGCTTCATTAAAGGTAACTAGTGAGTATTTACTGTAATATTCCTGTGGAAACTCAGCTTCAAAAGCGGTTTCCAGTTTTCTTTTTTCCTGAAATAATGGGCTGGCGGTGTGTTCTTTCATCTCATGGAAATTATCCACGGCCAGATCTGCTATGGCATCGGTATCTTTTTTTCTGGCTTTTTCGTATTCGGAAAACACTTTTTGCCATTCTTCACCTTCAAATTCATTTAAAACTGCATCAAATACCACCACATCTTCAAAACTGGCGTTCATTCCTTGTCCGTAAAAAGGCACAATAGCGTGGGCGGCATCTCCAAGTAAAAGCGTTTTGCCATAGCAATTCCAGGGAGAACATTTGATAGTTCCTAAAGGTCCTGTTGGGTTATCAAAAAATTCTTCGACCAGGTTGGGCATTAATGCGACAGCGTCTGGATATTCTTTGCTGAAATATGCCGTGACCATCTCGGGCGTTGTGAGATTGTCGAAACAATAATCACTATTGGAATAGGGGAGAAACAACGTTACTGTAAAACTTCCGTCCAGATTGGGCAGTGCAATAAGCATGTCTTCGCCACGCGGCCAAATGTGCAATGCTCCTTTTTCGGTTCTATAACCGCCACCCTCGGCTGCAGGAATCGTAATTTCTTTATACCCGTGTGTCAACCATTCCTGTGAAAAACTAAACAGGAATTTTCTATGGTTAAACATGCTTTTGCGCACGACCGAACCTGCTCCATCCGTCCCTAAAATAACAGCTCCCTGGTAGGTTACTTCTTCCTTGGTTGTATAATCTTCAAAAGTAGCAGCAGCATTTTCTAAGTCTACAAACTTACATCCCTTGTTGAAAATGATCTCCACATTGGGCATTTTTTCGGCTTCGTCTAACAAGAGCATATTCAAACCAGGACGTGAAATAGAATTGATATATTCGTCTTTACGGCCACTGTATTTACTTAAAAAGGTATTTCCTTCTATATCGTGAATCATTCTCCCTAGCATAGGGATGCATAAGGCTTTTGCTTTATCCTTCAACGCCTGCCAAGCGTAGCCCTTTTAACCCACGGTCACTTAAAGCAAGATTGATGGAACGTCCAGCATCCTGTTCTTGTTTTCGAAGATCGGGGCGTTTTTCAATTAATTTTACCTGGTAGCCACGCTGTGCCATTCTTAGTGCAAGCAAACTTCCGCAGAGTCCTGCGCCTATAATGAGTATATCTTTATTTCCTTTCATTTCTCTCAATTTTGAATCAGGACCGCCAATCTGCGATTGACTGCAAGAATCAAGAACCAGGACTTGTTTTTATCCTGTTTCTTGCAGTGAAGCGGTCTTGTTTCTTTTTATTTCAAAACTTTTTTCAACCTTTCCACAAATGTAAATACATCTTCAAAACTGTTATACAATGGAGCAGGAGCGACCCTAATTACATCGGGCTCACGCCAGTCGCTTATAACGCCAGTTTCGGTTAGTTTTGTATGCAAAGTCTTGTCTGCACTTTTTAGTTGTATGCTCAATTGGCAACCACGTTCATCTTTATTTCTAGGGGTGATGATGTTGATGCTGGTATCATTTAATTCGTCTAAAAGGAACTCCAAATACCCCGTTAATTTCTCAGATTTAGTACGCAATTTATCGAAACCTGCTGCTGCAAACACGTCCAGACTTGCCCTAATAGCAGCCATACTTAAAATGGGTGGGTTACTCAATTGCCAGCCTTCGGCACCTTCCAGGGCGTCAAATTTATGACGCATATTAAAGCGTGTTGCTTTGTTGTGACCCCACCAGCCTGCAAACCTATTTAGGGTAGCATCTTTGGCGTGACGCTCGTGTACAAAACAACCGCCTAAACTTCCAGGGCCACTGTTTAAATATTTGTAAGCTACACCACACGGCAAAATCGGCTCCGGTTTGGTGTAAATCAGGTTGGATATTCCCGGCCCCATGTGCCAGATCAAAGCCAACTTTACAACCATGTTTGTGCCCTAGTTCGGTAATTTTTTTCAGTGGAAAATGTTGTCCTGTGTAATAATTGGTACTGCCTATCATCAACAAAGCGATCTCGATCTCCCTGTTGTTTCAGGATTTCTTCAAGATCTTCAAACCGACATAATTCTTCTCCTTTTCTAGGTTTCCAAAGGATCAATCCATCTTGGGGGTCGTGGCCGTGAAATTTCAGCTGGCTCTCCATGGCGTATGTATCGCTTGGGAAGGCATCGCTCTCGACAACAATTTTGTATTTCGTCTTTGATGGTTGGTAAAAACTTACCATCATTAAATGTAAGTTAGTGGTAAGCGTATTCATAATCACTACTTCTCCGGGTTTAGCCCCCACAATTTCAGCCATGCTTTTGGTAAGAAATTCGTGATAGGGTAACCAGGGGTTTTCAGCAGCGGTATGGCCTTCCACTCCGTGTTTTGCCCAATCGTTTAATTCTTGTTCAAGGTATTCCTGGGTTAACCTGGGTTGTAACCCGAGGGAATTTCCGCAGAGATAGATCAAGGTATTACCGTCCTTATCCGTTGGTAGTAAGAATTCTTGCCTAAAATGAGCTAAAGGATCTTCGGCATCACACTTTTGAGCATATTGTAAGCTGTTTTCCATTATTTTTTTACTGAAATATTAGTGAAATACAGCTTAAAACCACCCGTGCTATCTTGGTGCATTTTGGCAATATGTAAGCCGTTAAAATCTTCATAGTCTTCCCAAGTGGTGGTCATAGAAGGTTTTTCGGTATTGCCTTTTCTGAAATTCCATTCTTTTACCTTGAAATCGTTGTCATAGAAAAAATCGTATGCATCGCCAGGGGTATAACCACCTTCAGTTCCGTAGGTGATGGTAATTTTATGAAGCGAATCTCCAGAAATAGGAGCAGTTACTTTTGTAGGTTCAGAAAGTGTGGTTCCCTCGTCCCAAACCAGGTTATAGGGTGCCAATAGCCAATATTTATCATTTATAAAAGCAGCATCGTAGGGCAGGGAAACGCTATCCAGCTTGTTTCGGTTAAAGGAAATGGTGTCTTTCGCATTCCTCATAGTAATATCGTTGCTTTTAGGCTTCCATGTCCAGGAACGTTCCGAATGATTTCCAGCTCTGTCCACATTAAAGGTGAAATTTATTTCTGAAACATCTTTCCAGTTTTCGAATCCGTTTTTGTTGGCGATTTTTTCGGCCGTAGAAAGTTCTTTTTCTGAAATTCCTTCGGAAGGGTTTTCAGAATTGGTATTTTTTTTATCCTGACATGAAATAAATAGCAATACGGAGAAGAGTACAAGAAAGAGTGATTTCATCTAAAATATTTTACGTAAAAATAAGAATTTGCAGGGCGATATGAATATATTTACGTAAATAAAAACCCAAATCATAATGACGAAAGTAAATTTAATAGGAAAAGGACCCCTTATCGTTGTAGGGGAACATACAGTTACCTTAGAAGATGGCAGTGAAGTAGTAAAAGAAGCGAGAGCATCCTACTGTCGTTGTGGACAAAGTGAGAATTTTCCATTTTGTGATGGGAGACATAAAAATGTGTAATGGAGCTATCAATTTCAGACAACAAAGAGAAAAACCGTTTTGAAACAACAATAGATGGTAAAACGGGCTTTATAGAATATAAGAGAAAGACCGATGTAATACATTTAACTCATACCGAAGTACCCAAAGCAATAGAAGGGAAGGGGGTTGGATCTGCACTTGTAAAACATGCACTCGAAGCTTCCAAGCATGAAGGTAAAAAGGTGGTTTCTCATTGCTCATTCGTAAATGGATACCTAGAAAGACATCCTGAGCTTAAAAGTTATCTCGCTTAACAGACTAAAAAAGCCCTTTTCAATACTGTTGAAAAGGGCTTTTTTGACTATTAAATCTAGCTTAGTCTACTGCATCTTCTACGTCATCGGCAATTTTCTCTACGGTAGATTTTTCTCTACAACTAATAAATGAAGTTGCAGTTGCAGTTAATAATCCTGCTGCTAATAAAAATGTGAATACTTTTTTCATGGGTTTGGTTTTAAATTGTTAAAATAACTTTTTCTGATTTTCAGAAATTTAAGGTCTGCGACCTGTAGCTAATCGATATAAAATACCAATTACTGCGAGTACTAATAAAATGTGGATTAAACTTCCTACTGCATCTCCGAATCCGAAAAAGCCTACGAGCCATCCTATAATTAAAATTACGACTATAAGCCAGATTATATCTCCCATAATGTTTTGGTTTAAAAGGTTATTTATAAACTAAAGGTAAACGTAAATGGTATAGGCTGTTTATGCTTTAACGATGGTTTAACCCAGTTTGTTAAAAACCTCACAACTAGAAATTATCCGGAGCTTCTATGATTTTAGCGGCTCTCTCCTTTAACGCTGCTAATTTTTCAGCTGGCATTTTTTCTAATAAACTCATCATCATATTCATGCGTTGGTTGTTCTTGAAATGCGCTTTTTTATCGTCCAGAAAATTCCAATACAAGCTATTAAAGGGACAGGCATCGTCTTCCGTTTTTTTAGAAACCTTATAATGGCAACCTTTACAATAATTGCTCATTTTGTTGATATAACTTCCGCTGGAAACGTATGGCTTTGTAGCTACAATGCCACCATCTGCAAATTGTGACATTCCTCTGGTATTTGTAATTTCAACCCATTCTATAGCATCAATATAAATTCCTAGGTACCATTCGTCCACCTGGTCTGGATGGCATTGGATTAATAAAGCAAAATTTCCTGTAATCATTAATCGCTGTATGTGGTGGGCGTAGGCGTGATCCAGACTTTGTTTGATTGCGTGGTGGAGACAGTTCATTTTCGTATTTGCTGTCCAGAAAAATGCTGGAAGTTTATTGTGATTGTCTAATTTATTTTTATCGCTGTACCCAGGCATTTCTTTCCAATAAATTCCACGCATATATTCGCGCCAACCTAAAATTTGCCTTACAAAGCCCTCCACTTGAGAAATATCGATGGCATCTTTATGTTCCCGCCAGTATTCAAGTACACTAGTTATTACTTCTTTAGGATGTAACATTTTGCTATTCATAGCAAAAGAAAGCCGTGAGTGAAATAAATACACCTGTTCGGTATGCATGGCATCCTGGTAATCGCCAAAATGGACTAGCAGATTTTTACAGAAATAATTTAATACCGAGAGACAATCTTCCCGGGAGGTAGGCCAATTAAAATTTTCTTCTGAAATTTCTCCTATGGTTTTTACACCAGCTTCTTTAATTCGGTTTACCGTTGCTGAAACATTTTTTCTGAAACCACGTTCATGCGGAATCTCAGTAGTACCCTTCCACTTGTTGCGGTTACTTTTGTCGAAATTCCATTTGCCACCTTCAGGATCTTTATCGTTTACCATCATAATGTCATATTTCTTTCGCATATCGCGATAAAAATATTCCATGGTCATCTCTTTTTTTCCTTTGTAAAAATTTTCTAGATCGGTTCTGGTTGTTAAAAAATGTTCTGTATCATATACTTCAGTAGTTATGTTTAGCTGCTTACAAAAATTTAGTAACTGTGAATCCAATCTGAATTCGTCTGGAAGTTGGTATTCAAATTTTTCGATGTTGAGTTTTTCAATGAGATATGCTAGATTTTTAACCAGATCCTGCTGGTTATCTTTATGGTTTAATTTGTAATAGTATACTTTATGTCCTCTCTCTTTTAACCATTCCGCAAAATTTGCCATCGCTTCAAAAAACGCGACCACCTTTTGAATGTGGTGTGTTGTATAGTCTGTTTCCTGGCGCATTTCTGCTATAAAGTAAACCATGTTTTTATTTGTATTGTCAAACCAGGAATGTTTGTGGTTTAATTGATCGCCAAGGATAAGGCGAAGCGTTTTTTTTGAAGCTGACACGTATGTATTATTTTTAAAAGTTAAAATATATGTGTGGAAAAGTTTAAACGTTTAACTGCTTAATAGTTTGTAAACGCACTTATTTTTCACCCTCTTCCTTTATTAAATAACTAGCTAACTAATTCCCTAATTCCCTAATTCCCTAATTCACCAGTTCACCAGTTCACCAGTTCACCAATTTCCCAATTCACTAATCCCCCAATTCCCCCCATAACGAAACATAATCTCCATGAGGATCATATTGTTCGGCTTGCCTTTCAATATTAAATTTGCGATCGCGCGGGTCGTTACCAACGCCAGAAACATATTGCCAATTCCCCCAATTGCTATGCACATCATAATCTATTAATTGACTTTCAAAGTAACTGGCGCCTATACGCCAATCTTGTTGGAGTTCTTTAGCCCAGAAGCTCGCTACATTCTGCCTGCCACGGTTACTCATCCAGCCTGTTTTGGCAATTTCCTTCATATTGGCATTTACAAATTTGTATGTTGTTTCGCCCTTTATCCACTGGTTTTTTTTCTTTTCTGAAGTACCCCACTCGTATTCTTTTCCAAGAATTCCGCCAATTTTAAACAATGCGTCACCGTGTTTCAGTGAAATAAATTTAAAGAAATCTCTCCAGATAAGTTCAAATAGCATCCAGTACGTGTCTTGGTTTTTCTTCACCTCCTTTTCGAATTTCTTTACTTCCCAGTAAATCATTCGGGGTGAAATACTTCCGTTGGCTAGCCACGCTGAAAATTTTGAACTGTATTCGGTGCCTATCAATCCGTTGCGGGTTTGTTTGTAGGTGGCTATGTTTTGAGTGTCCCAAATATATTCCTGCACGCGTTGCTTGCCCGCATTTTCTCCGCCTTTAAATGGAAAAGCAGAACGTGGTTCTTCTATAGGAATTTCAAGACCCAGATCCTGAAGCGATGGGACTGTATTGCTGTAGTTTGAAAACTTTTCGGCAAATTTAAAAGCGTTTTGTTTGTTTGGTTGTTCTAGAGATGCCCTTACTTCTGTATATTTTTCACATTTTTTTCTAAACTCCGTAAATACTTTTGGAATTTTACTGAAATCGGCATACGGAATATCCTCTGGATGCAATAAAAACTGATCGTAATACTCGTTCCAGCTTATACTTTCTGAAAGAACCGATCTTACTGCTTTACTTACTAAAACCTCTTCACTGGTCCATTCGCTTTGTGAGAAGATACCGGTCACCTCAAAATCTTTTAAGATAATTGGGAAAATACTTTCTGGTGTATCGTGAAATATAAAAAAGGGAATATGTAATGTAGAGAGATTTTCTTTCAAGTTGGAAATAGTCTCTAGTAGGAATTTTGCCCTGAAGGCAGCTGTTTTTGGAAATCCAAACTCGGTTTCAGCAAATTTTCTTGGGTCGAAACAATAGAGGGCAATAACCTCGCCTTCGGCTTTAAGGGCAGCGGCTAATGGCTTGTTGTCTTCAATTCTTAAATTATTTCTAAACCAAACTAATTGTGTCATCTGTTTTTATTGTTTCGGCAACGTTCACTGCAATAAATTACTTCCTCCCAATTACGCTCCCATTTCTTGCGCCAGGTGAAAGGAAGTTTGCAAACAGGGCATGTTTTAGTGGGGAGATTGGGTTTTTTGTGTGTCATCTACTATTCTTTTGGTCGTGCATATGCTTCGCGCTGTAACAGGCTTGGAAGCGCATACCCATCAAGGCCGTTTATGGTGAGCGTGCCTCCTTTTTCTAATTGGATAAACCCGTCTTTTTGTAACATTTCTTCAAGGCAAAAAAGATGCTTGATCTTTCCAATAATAAAAAGACAATCATTCTCTTCAATACAATACTCGTTTACATATTCGCAAGCTATCTGGACTGGAGCACCTGATACAAAAGGAGCGAAAAAGTCTTTTTTGTATTCTGAAATGAGCTGGGTCTTTTCAAATTCTGAAAGCGTGCCATCATATTTAGCACTCGTATGGTGGGCATCTTCAATAATGTCTTTGTAAACGTGATTTAAAGTGAAAAACCCTGTTTTCTTTAGATTATCATAGGTATTTCTAGGAACCGAAGTAGGACGCAGGATAAATCCCAACAGCGGCGGATTACTGCCTAAGTGTACCACACTGCTGAAGATGGCGACATTTTCGGTGCCATCTTTGGACTTAGTAGCGATGAGGTTGGCAGATTTGTACCCCGTACAACTGTTAATAAGATTGATGCGGTATAGTTTGTCCAGTTTGTCAATGGCTGTGTGGCTGAAATGTTTCATTCTTTAAAAGTAAAGTTTGTTTATCAAAAAATTTTGAAGATTAGACAAAATTTAACGTAGTATCTTTCGCTCCTAAACAAATACAATGAATTTAAAGAAAGCTTTTGAAACTAATAAACAAACCTGGGAGCAGAAAGTTGCCGTACACGCAGCGAGTGATTTTTATTTCTTAGAGGAATTCAAAAAAGGAAAATCGTCCTTACACAAATACGAACGGGAAGCCTTAGGCGATGTCTCAGGTAAAAGCTTATTGCATTTGCAATGTCATTTTGGGCAAGATACCTTAAGTTGGAGTAGGCTAGGGGCAACTTGTACAGGCGTAGATATTTCAGAAGAAGGTGTAAAACTTGCCCGTACTTTAAATAAAGATTTACAATTGGATGCTCAATTTGTGTGTTGTAATGTGTTGGAAACGTCTCGGCATATCTCTGAAAAATTTGATATCGTTTTTACAAGCTACGGAACCATTGGTTGGTTACCAGATTTACAACCTTGGGCACAAATGATTTCTGAAAGACTAAAGCCTGGCGGTATATTTTACCTAGTAGAATTTCACCCCATATGTTGGATGTTCGATTACACAGTTTCGCCACCAGAGTTAAAATACGGCTACCAACAAAAAGAACCTATTTACGAAGAATACCAGGGGACCTATGCCAATCCAGAGTCCAAAATGATGAGCAAAGAATACGGTTGGAATCATAGCCTGGGAGAAGTGATAACCTGTCTAGCCAACGCTGGATTAAACGTTGAATTATTAAAAGAACACCATGCTTCTCCCTACAATATTTTCCCAAACCTGGTTGAAAATACGGAGGGCTTGTTTGAAATAAAAGATTGCTTGTATCCGCTTTTATTTGAGGTGAAAGCAATCAAGCACTAAAAACCCTCAAAGATTTTGAAATCTTTGAGGGTTTTAGTTCTTACGTTTACTATTATTTAATGGGCCTCTTCTTCTTTTTTTAATAATTCAGGAAATTTTTCCTGAAATTTTCTAAGTCTCGGAATAGACACATTTCTTATATATGGATTATTTGGATTATTGCGTTCATAATTTTGGTGGTAGCCTTCACCCACCCAGAATTTCTGAAATGGCAGTACTTGCGCAGCTACCTTTCCTTCCCCTACTTCTTTTTCAAGCTCGGCAATTTTAGAGTCAATTATATTTTTCTGCGCTTCATTCTGATAAAAAATGATGGAGCGGTATTGCGAACCGTTATCTGGACCCTGGCCGTTTACCTGCGTTATATTTTGAGATCCAAAATAAACGTCTACTAATTGCTTAAAGCTAACGATACTTGGGTTGTAAACAATTTCTACAGCCTCGGCGTGTCCTGTACGGCCTGTATTACTAGACTCGTAGGTAGGATTCTCCGTATGTCCCCCGCTATAGCCGGAGATGGATTCTTTAACCCCCTTCACACTTTCGTAAATTGCTTCTACGCACCAGAAACAGCCACTTGCGAAATAAGCTTTTTCCAAACCATTTTCGGCGGGGATCTCTACTGGTTTTTGTGTGTTTTGTGCCAGTGTTTCGTCTTTTTTATTGCCTTCGTTGCTGGATTGACAAGAGGCTTGCATCGTAATTAAAATAGATACAAATGCGATGGAAAATATTTTTTTCATAATAATTTTTATTTAACTGTCTGTTGGTCGGTTATATCCCGAATCCTTTCAATGAAGGTAATAAAAAAAGCCCTCACATACTGTGAAGGCTTTGTTATAATTGTATATAAATGAAGGTATCTTGAACGGAGTCGAAGGATTATTTCATTTTTTTGAACATGGCTTCCATTTTTTCTTGTTCTTCAGTAGCCAATTCTGGATCTACTAGGATACGACCACTGTGCTCATCTGTAATAATTTTTTTACGAGAAGCAATCTCCATTTGAACTTGAGGTGGGATGGTAAAGAAAGATCCTCCCGAAGCACCGCGTTCTACAGCAACAACAGCCAAGCCGTTTTTAACGTTTGTTCTAATGCGTTTGTACGCTTTTACCAAACGTTCTTCAATTTTCTTTTCGAATTTTTCAGATTCCTTAATTAAGGCTTTTTCTTCTTTTTCAGTTTCAGCTAAAATTTCATTCAATTCACTTTGTTTGTGCTTTAAGTGATCTTGACGCCCACCTAAACGAGATTGAGTTTCCTCGATCACCGCATTTTTCTGCTCGATTTGTGCCTTGAATTCTTTGATATGCTTATCGGATAACTGAATTTCCAATTCTTGAAATTCAACTTCTTTGCTCAACGAGTTGTACTCACGGTTGTTACGTACATTGTCTTGTTGAGAAGTGTATTTTTTGATAAGGGATTTTGACTCTTCAATACCGTTCTTTTTTTCTTTGATGTTATCTTCAATAACTTCAAGTTCTGCCTTTAACTTGTCTAGACGGGTATTCATTCCGGCAACTTCGTCTTCAAGATCTTCAACTTCCAAAGGTAATTCTCCGCGTACGTTTCTAATTTCATCTACGCGAGAATCAATTAATTGTAAATCGTAAAGGGCTCTTAACTTCTCTTCTACAGTGATTTCTGTTTTTGTGGCCATAAATTAAAAATAGCTAATAGGATTGGTGTTTGTTTGTGATAAAACGACTGCAAAATTAGTGATTTTTTTTGTAAGCACAGCAACTAAAAGGTCTTTTGTGTATTGTTCGCTTTCATAATGACCTACATCGCAGAGTAAAATCTTATTTTCAGCTTCAAAAAAGTCGTGGTATTTAAAATCTGCAGACACAAAAGCATCGGCCCCTTGTGCTTTCGCTGTTTTAATTGCAAAGCTTCCGCTTCCTCCCAAAACTGCTATTTTTTTAATCATTTTTTTATTTAAGGCGGAATGTCTCACGCAACCAGTTTTAAACTTAGATTTTAGGATAGCAAGAAATTCTTTTTCTGAAACAGCCTCAGCCAATTCGCCTATCATCCCCATCCCCAGTTGTTGGTGTGAATTTTCAAGCGTTATAATTTCGTAGGCAACCTCTTCATATGGGTGGGCCTTGAAAAGCGTTTTTAAGACAGTCGATTGTAAATGCGCTGGGAATGTGATGTTTAATTGGGTTTCATTTTCAAAATGAAGTTCTCCTGTTACGCCTATTGTTGGATTACTTCCTTCTTCTCCTTGAAAGCTTCCTTGTCCTGCAATATTAAAACTACAGTGACTATACTTACCAATATTTCCTGCGCCAGCTTCAAACAATGCATTCCTAACCATTTCAGCACTACCGGAAGGAACATAGGTAGTAAGTTTTTGAATGACCTGCGTTTTTGGCAGTAGGACACTTCTATTATTTAATCCTAACACTTCACACATTTTGGCGTTCACCCCATTCCATGAATTATCCAAAGCGGTATGAATGGCAAAAATGGAAATATCATTTTTAATTGCTTTTTGTACCGTACGTTCTACATAGGTTTTGCCTGTAAGTTTTTTTAATCCAGAAAATATAATGGGATGAAAACTCACAATTAGATTGCAGTTGTTTTCTATTGCCTCATCCACAACCGTTTCCAGGGTGTCCAGCGTTACTAAAATACCAGTAATTTTACGAGTGGCTTCTCCTACAAGCAGTCCGGTATTGTCAAAATCTTCAGCATATTGAAGCGGCGCATAGTCATTTAGGATTGTAATTACATCTTGTACGGTCATATTTTAGTCGTTTTAATCAATTTGAAATCGATTTTTTCGGTAAAATTGAAATAGATAGTCATTGCGTAAAGATAACAGTTAAATGTAAAGTACATTTTTTAAATCTCATCGTTTTTTAGCCTGCCTACCTTTAAAGAGAAACTTGATGAAATTTAAAATGTACGGTCCTAAAAAGTATATTTACACCAACAAACTTATCTTTACACTTTAATCTTCTATGAAGTTAGTCCGAAAATTACTATTTCCCTTTGCCATTTTGTATGGCTGGATTACGGGTTTGCGTAATTTTTTATACAACAAAGGGGTGCTGGAAAGTAGGAGCTATAAAACACCCTTAGTGTGCGTTGGAAATCTTTCGGTAGGCGGAACGGGTAAATCACCAATGATTGAATACCTAATTTCTTTTTTGAAAGAAGAACTATCGGATCGCTGTTTTAAGCCGTGGTTATAAAAGAGAAACCAACGGATTTATAGAGGTAAGTGATACACATACTGCCATCCAGGTAGGTGATGAACCGCTCCAGTTCAAAAAAAAGTATCCTTCCATAACTGTTGCCGTCTGTGCCGATAGACGAACGGGTATTGAAAACCTTCAAGACAAGGCCGATGTTATTTTATTGGATGACGCTTTTCAGCATAGAAAAGTGAAGGCAGCTGTCAATATTTTGCTCACGCCATTTCATGACTTGTTTATAGAGGATTATATGCTCCCTACAGGCAATTTACGAGAACCCAGACGTGGTTCTAAACGGGCGCATTGTTTGGTTGTAACCAAATGTCCGCCACGTGTTCCATACTCAAAATTACAGGAAATCGAGTTGAGGATGCCTATTTACAACCACCAAAAACTTTATTTTTCCGCTATTGAATATGCTTCCCAGATTTTTAATGCTTCGGAAAATTTACCACTAGGATATTTACAGGACAAACACTTTACGTTGGTAACGGGAATTGCAGATCCTTCGCCTTTGGTGCATTTTTTAGAAAAAAACAACTTCAACTTTACACACGAGAAGTTTCCAGACCACCACAACTTTTCCGGATCTGAACTAAAAATACTGAAACAAAAAGAAATTATCTTAACTACCGAAAAAGATTATATGCGTTTACAGCGCAAAATTGAAAAATTTGCCCTGTATTATCTGCCCATAGAACCTGTAATTTTAAAAGAACAAGCGGAATATTTTGAAGATTTTATTAGGAAATCAATCGATAAGAAACGGCTGGGATAGATTTCGGACACAGTTATTTTTAAGCAGTATAAAACTACGCACTATTTAATAGACACAACATTAGTTGTATTACATACATTGGTAGTTAATACCTTTAATCTCAAAGCCGGAAACTTATTTGGGAATGGACAACTTTCTGCCTTCTAGCGTTTTGTGTATTTTTTCAAAAAATTCTTCTGTCTTAAAAGGTTTGGGGATGATCTCATTGAAACCTGCTCTGTAAAAGTCGTCTAAATTTTCATCTATTGTTACTGCTGTAAGTGCAATAATGGGCAGGTCTTTGTCGAATTCTCTGATCTTTTGGGTAGCTTCTATACCGCTAATTCCAGGCATATGAATATCCATTAAAATAACGTCGAAGTTCTTTTCCTTTGTCATTTTTATTGCATCCATACCATTGTCTGCCACATCACAAATCATCTTGTTTTTTTCCAAGATCTTCTTGGTGATCATCTGATTTATTTTATTGTCCTCAACAACTAAAACTTGCTTATTTTCGAGCGAGGCGTAGTCTATCACATACGTAATATTTTGCGGATTGTTTTCCTCTTGGAGCTCTTCGGAAACATTAAAGTTGATATTAAACCAAAATTTGGAACCTTTTCCTAACTGACTTTCCAAGTGAATTTTACTTCCCATGAGTTCCAATAAGTTTTTCACAATGGAAAGTCCAAGACCTGTGCCTCCAAATTTCCTATTTATTTGTAAGGATGCTTGAGAAAAGGTTTCGAAAATACTCTTTTGTTTTTTCTTTGAAATCCCTACGCCATTATCTTCAACTTCAAAGTGCAGCTTTATCTTAGAGGCGTTATGGTCCAATTTTGAAACCCGAATGACTACCTCGCCATTCTGTGTAAATTTCACAGAGTTGCCAATTAAATTTATTAAG
This sequence comes from uncultured Flavobacteriaceae bacterium, assembly GCA_963799365.1. GTDB lineage: Bacteria > Bacteroidota > Bacteroidia > Flavobacteriales > Flavobacteriaceae > Marinirhabdus. The sequence continues at coordinate 433,321 of CAWCWV010000017.1, read as the reverse complement.
ATCTGTGATAGTTTAAGGGGGTCACCCATTAATTTGGCTGGAATGGTGTCATCGTACTCTAACCGTAACGTGTTTTTTCGATCAACAGCAGATTTTTTAAGTGCAATAAGCACATCGTTGATACGCTTTTTTAAAGAGAAGCTGGTTTTTTCAATTTCAACCTTATTGGCTTCTAATTTGTTTAAGTCTAAAATATTGTTGATGAGGGAAAGCAAATATTCTCCAGAAAATTTTAAGGAATTTAAGTGCTCTTTTTGGTCTTCTTTTGGATCTTCTTCGAGCAATAAGTGGGTGAGTCCAGTTACAGCATATAACGGTGTGCGAAGCTCGTGTGTAATGGTGCTAAGAAATTGTGCTTTTGCCAAAGATGCTTTCTCAGCCTTTTCTTTGGCGCTTTGCATCTCAACGTTTTTATCTTGTAATAAGTTGTTTGCTTTTGCTCTTAAATTGTTGTTTTTATACAGTGAAAGGGTCAGTAAGGAGAGGATAATAATTAATGCAATACTAAGTCCAGTGGTCATTTTATTAAGATTCAATGATCTGGCTTGTGCATCTATCTCAGACTGTTTATTTTCTATAATTTGTTTAAAATTTCCAACACTACTTTCTGCATCTACACCTTTCGAAATAGCTTGAGCGTATACTTGGTTTATAGAGTCATTTAGTTGAAGATATCGCTCTAGCATTATTTCAGCCTCGGCAGTTTTCCCATCTCTTAGGGCGATTTGAGATCCAGTTTTATAGCTTTCGGTTTCAAGTTTAGAAAAGCCTCTTACTGCAATAATGCGCTCTGCATTTGAAATAGAAGTTTTTGCTTGTTCAAAAGCATCTCTAATTTCTCCTTCTGAAACATTAAGTAATGCCTGGGCTTTATTTATTTCGGCAACTGCTTCTTGATATTTCAGGTCTTCTACTCTAAATATAGGAAGGCAAGCATTAAAGTAATTAATTGCTTTTTTATAGTTTTTACGCTTTAATTCTAGAATTCCAAATCCGAGAATAACATTGGCTTGTCCTACTTCGTTTTTTTGAGCAACATAAAGTTTGTCTGCTCTCTCAAGATAGTTCTTCTGCCAGGGAGTATTCATAGTTTCGGGTTAGTATAAGTCCGAAAAGAGTATAAGTATACGCTTTGGTTTTAAGATTTGTCTTTTCATTTACATAGCTTATGGCAATGTCCATTTCAGACTTAGCTTTTCCGTAATTCTGAATATAATAATTAAATTCTGCTAGGCGGAGCTTCGAATCCAACTTTAGTTCTTGAAAACTACCTTCGTTAATTAGCTTATCAGCTCTAATAAGTTTTAAGACAGCTTTTTCAAATTGTTGTTTAGAAATATCGTCCGAGGCTTCTTGATGCAAGGTTTCAATTACTGCAATAGAATCGTTACGACTTTGTTGTGATGAAACAACAAAAATCGTAAAAAAGCATAAAGTAGTAAGCAGCAGCTTTATATTTTTATGAAGTAAACTTCGCATCAAGTAGGTGTACTTAGGGACTAAATATACTTATTTCCTTGAAATATGAAGGATTAAATCTACTATTCTTGACGAATAGCCCACTTCGTTATCATACCATCCAATAATTTTTACCATAGTTCCAATGACCGATGTCATTCCAGCATCGAAAATACAAGAATGGGTATTGCCTACAATATCGATAGAAACGATGGGATCTTCGGTGTATTGAAGGATTCCTTTTAACTCCTTTTCTGAAGCTTTTTTAAAAGCATGATTGATTGTTGCAATTGAGACTTCTTCTTTTACATTTAAAGTGATGTCACATAAGGAACCATTGGGAACTGGTACTCTAATTCCGCAGCCACCAATAAAGTCTGAAAGATGTGGAAAAATTTTTGTCAACGCTTTTGCAGCGCCTGTAGTCGTGGGTACAATAGATTGGCCAGCGGCACGGGCTCTTCGCAAATCGCGATGGGGTTGGTCGTGTAGGCTTTGGTCTGTGGTATAACTGTGTACAGTAGTAATGTATGCTTGTTTTATACCACATAGGTTGTCTATGACCTGAAGCATAGGAGCCGCATTATTTGTAGTACAAGAAGCGTTGGAAATGATGTTATCTTCGGCAGTGATTTCAGATTCATTCACCCCAAAAACAACAGTTTTAATGGTATCTTCTATAGGAGGGACAGATAAAATTACCTTTTTTACATTGCCTTGAAGGTGTTTCTCTAATTGTGACTTTTCTTTGAATTTTCCAGTAGCTTCAATAACGATTTCGGCATCTAGCCATGCTATAGCAGCAATCTCTTTTTCTGCTGAAAAGTGAACTTCTTTTCCACCTATCAAAATTCCGTGGGCAGTAATTTCTATAATTTCTTTTAAAACACCGTGAATGCTATCGTATTTTAAGAGGTGTGCTAAGGTTTTGATATCTGCAACATCGTTCACCATTACCACTTCAATATGTGGATGATGTAATAGACTGCGGAAGAGTGTGCGGCCTATACGCCCAAAACCGTTAATGCCAACTTTAATTTTTGCTGCCATTGTTACCTAAGATTACGTTAAGTGCTTTTGAGCTTTGTAAGAAGAACGAACCAAAGGACCACTTTCTACGTGTCGGAAACCCATTTCCAGACCAATGGTTTCGTACTTTTTGAACTGCTCTGGCGTAATAAATTCTTTAACAGGAAGGTGCTTTTTAGAGGGTTGAAGGTATTGTCCAATTGTTACTATGTCTAGATTAACGCTTCTTAGATCTTCCAGGGTTTGCAAAACTTCATCTTCTTTTTCACCTAGTCCAAGCATAATTCCGCTTTTGGTTCGGTTTATACCTTCAGCTTTCAAATAGCGAAGCACTTCAAGACTACGTTCGTATTTTGCTTGGATACGCACTTCACGCGTGAGGCGTTTTACGGTTTCCATATTATGTGAAACTACTTCTGGGGCTACTTCAATAATACGATCAATATGTTTTGTAACGCCTTGAAAATCTGGAATAAGAGTTTCCAATGTGGTTTGTGGATTCATACGGCGGATAGCCTTTACGGTTTCAGCCCAAATAATGGAACCCATGTCTTTTAAATCGTCCCGATCTACAGATGTTATAACCGCATGTTTAATTTCCATCAACTTAATTGAACGCGCTACTTTTTCGGGCTCATCCCATTCTATGGTTTCGGGCCTACCAGTTTTTACACCACAAAAGCCACAAGAGCGTGTACAAACATTCCCTAAAATCATGAATGTTGCAGTTCCTTCTGTCCAGCATTCCCCCATATTGGGGCAGCTTCCAGAAGTACAGATGGTATGAAGGTTGTACTTATCTACCAGGCCACGTAATTCGGTGTATTTTTTACCAATAGGCAGCTTCACACGGAGCCATTTAGGCTTTGGGGTAGGTCTTGCAGGTGTTAAGGTTTCTATACTCATAGTGTAGCACAAAGATACAATTTTATAAACTCTAAGTAGAAGGATCTGTCGTCAAGATTGTCTATGATTAAATTGTATTTTCTGATGAATTTATCTTGAAGACTACAAGGTTGAAAGATACCAAAAACTGAACCCTACGAGAATTACAATACTCAACAGGCTATAAACTTTTAACCCAATAGAGGGTCTTGCTTCTTTTGGGGTGTGTTTTCCTGTTATCACCATGAAGTTCAAGATAGCATAAAATGGAGCTGTTAAAAAAGATAGGATGGTCGCTATTTTTATAAGCAGTCCCATTTCAGATAAAAAAAAGAAAAAGATAATTAACGTCCCTACTGCCAAAACCAATAACCAAAAAAGATACCCTCTTTTAAACTTCTTGTTGGTTAAAATTTCAGTAGTACTGTGCATCACTCTTGGAGAACCGTCTAGGGTGGTTAGGGTGGTGCTAAACATGGTAGTTAATGCTGCAATGCCAATAACCCACTTGGCTTCCTCACCCAAACTCGAGGTGTAAAGATTGATAAGTTGATTGGCAAATACTCCCGCATTGGCTGAAAAAGCTTCCCCGCTACCAAACATGACCAAAGCTCCCAATGCTAAAAACCCGATTGCCAAAACGGTGGTGGCAAAGTAGCCAGTATTAAAATCAAACCGCGATTGTTTTGGCGTTAATCCTGGTTCTAATTTTTTCTTCTCTACCGTCCAGACGCTGTGCCAGATTGAAATATCCAGTGGTGCAGGCATCCAACCCATAAATGCAATTAAAAATGCTATGGAAATCGTGTCTGATGGTAAAATTTGCGCAAAGTTATAGGTTGTCTCCGTACTACTTACTAAAGCTATCGCAACAATGGTGCTAATGGTAAGGCATACTACAATCACTTTCATTAAAGTGTCTAAAGCTTTATACCTTCCAAGAAGTAATATTCCGAAACAAATAGCTGTCACAATCGCTGTCCATAAAATAACGCTACCTCCAAATAAAGAAACTGCAATACCAGCAGTGACAATGGTCACGGCTGTTTGTATGGTAAACATAGTGGCAAACGTGAGTATGAAGTACGCTAACACCGCACCTCTGCCTACTTTTTTATAGCCGTGCAATAAACTTTCTCCAGTGGCTGATGCATAACGCGGTCCAAATTCGAAAAAAGGATACTTTATGGCGTTTATAAGCAGCAATGCCCATAGAAGCCCAAATCCAAAATCGGCTCCTGCTCTTGTAGATTGTACTAAATGCGATACGCCAATGGCTGCACCAGCAAACAAAAATCCAGGCCCGAGTTTTTTAAGGAAGTTTTTCAATGCAAACTGTTCGAATTTATGATTTCGGCAAGTAGTTTTCTGGCTCTTAGTAATCGTACTTTTACATTATTAAGAGGTTCTTCAAGATTTTCAGAAATTTCATTATAAGACATTTCCTGAAAATAACGCAAATTTATAACATCCTGGTAATGTGGCTTTAATTGCTTGATAAAACGCAATAATTCTGCCAAATTTTGCTCTGTAATTAGTTTGTCTTCGGCAGTAGGGGCGTGGTCGGGAATTTTTTTAAATAACTCTTCACTAGTATCTGCTGTTTTTGAAAAAATAGAAGAACTTTTCTTTCTATGCTTGTCTATTTGTATGTTTTTGGAGATGGTGATAAGCCAAGTTCCAAAGGTGTAAGAAGGGTTGTAGGTGTCCAGCCTGTCAAAAGCTTTACTGAAGGTTTCTATAGTGATATCCTCGGCTTCGTACTCGTTATTTATTCTTTTTAGTTGAAAACCATACACTTGGTTCCAGTAATGGTGTAATAAAAAACTGAACGCTCCTTGCTTGCCTCTTTTTGCATTGTCAATTTTTTCTTGAATGAAATCTTCAGTTATTTCCAACGGGTAGGTTTTGCATTGCTATTAAAAATAAAGATACTTAATTGCACCCAAATTAAAAACAATTCTAAAAAAGGGATCATAGGGATGAGGTTGTTTTCTTTCAATTTTTGAGCCGATTTGCCCACAATTATATATTGTACCAATACTCTAAAAAACAAAATTGGAAGTGTAATCTTCCAACTTCCAAATACGAAAGAAAAAGGAAGCAATAGCCAAAACAATAGGTTTGTTATGTAGTAAAGTCCCAATGCAAATTTATGTTTCGGTTTGTATAATTTTGCTGTACTAATGTGGCGCCTTTTTTGAGTGATCCAACTCTTAAAACAAGTTTTAGGTTTGGAAACAGTAAAGCTTTTTTCGGAATATGACAGCGCAGTATTTTGAGGCGTTGCAGTTTCGTTTACAAACAAATCGTCATCTCCAGAAGGTAGTTGTATGTGGCTCATATAACCATTATTATCATAATACAACTTGCTGGTATACGCCAAATTTCTTCCCACCCCCATATATGGCATCCCCGCCATAGCGTAAGAGAAATATTGTGTTGCTGTCATTAAAGTTTCATATCTAATGAGGCTATTAAGCCAACCTTGTTGCTTTTGATAAGCTCCGTAGCCTAATACTATTTGTATGTTACTGTCAAGCGAAGCACTCATTTCTCGAAGCCATTGGTTGGATGCAGGTTTACAATCGGCATCGGTGAAAAGTAATCTAGTGTTCACCGCTTTTTTTATCCCTAAGGTGAGCGCATATTTTTTATTACCCCAGAAAGCTTCGTTGTTTTTAACATTCACCAATTTTACCCTGGCATCTTCATTTGCAAATTTTTCCATGATATCAAATGTGTTGTCATTTGAAGCATCGTTAATTAAAATAAGTTCAAAATCAGGATAGTCTTGGGCAAGGATATGTGGTATGTTTTCTAAAAGATTTCCAGCCTCATTCTTAGCGCATACTATAACTGAAACTGGATATAATTTCTTCGACACCCTTTCAACAGTTGTGGCGAAAGCGAATTTTGAAAATAGCAAATAATAGCAACAATTAATAACGGCAATACTTGCCAATGCGTAGAGTATTATCATGGGCGCAGGGCTACCAAAAAGTGAGGTTTTATGAGGTGTGTACTTCTTCTTTGCAGTTCTCGAACTGGTCTGGAGTTTTTCCACAAAATCCGCAGGCATCACCATCTTTGTTTAAAAATGGGTTTTGACTAGCGCAAGTTCCTGCAAATTTTCCGTCTTTCTTTGCCCAAATTTTAATGGCAATTCCAGCGACTGCCAATAATAAAAGAGCAATTGTAATAAGTAAGAGTTCCATAAGGTGCAATTTGGATACAAAAATACAATCTTTCTTGTTGATGCCTTAGAAATTTAGTTATTTTTAGCCTTTAGAAAAACATACAAAATGAAACACAATCAACTACTAATTATAGGCCTACTAGCAACAACAATTATATTTTCGTGTAAGAATGATTCCGAAGAAAAAACAACCATCACTACTTCTGAAGTTACGCCTAAAAAAGAAGTTAAAAAAAGGGTGTTAACTCCAGAACAAAGTGATAAAGTAAATAGCCTTTGGAGTAAAGTTTCGGTAAATGTTGATACAAAAAGTTTTATCAGGTTTATGACGAGTGCCGGAATAGCCGATACGTTATTGTCTCCTTCTTCAAAATTTACCGTGTTTGCACCCAATAATGATTCTTTTGAAGTTTTTACGGACAAATCTAACCTTACAAACAATCCTGCCCAAAAAGAAGAATTGAAAACGCTCCTAAAAAACCATATTGTTATTGGAAGTATGAATTCTTCTCAATTGGTTCAAGCTATAAAAAAGGATGGTAAAGTAACATTTACAACCTTAACCGGCGATTCACTCACTGCTACTATGGATGGAAATGACATTGTGCTTACCAACAAAGCTGGTACAACTGCAAAGGTGAAAAAGAGTGATATTATGGCAAGTAATGGAGTTTTACACGTTGTAGATGCCGTTTTAAAATAGGCACTGTAATACTAGATAACGTTAACCTCAGGCTCTATATATATGTCAAACTGAGCCTTTATCTGTTTTTGAATTTTTAAAGCAAGTTCCCATATTTCGGCACCGGTCGCATTTCCGTAGTTTACCAAAACCAGTGCTTGGTTTTTATGAATACCAGCATCACCAAAGCGTTTGCCCTTAAAACCAGCTTTTTCAATTAGCCAACCTGCAGGTATTTTAAATTGCGTTGGGGAAACTTCGTAGAAGGGTGCTTCCGGATGATTGGTTCTGAATACTTGAAATGCTTTTGCTGAAATTACTGGATTTTTGAAAAAACTACCGCTGTTGCCCAATTCTTTTGGGTCTGGCAACTTAGATTGGCGGATGGCAATAACAGCTTCTGAAACATCTTTAATTGTTGGGTTTGTGATGTTCTTTGCTGCCAATTGTGCTTTAATTGCGCCGTAATCTGTGTTTAAATGATGTTCTTTTTTAGTAAGCTGAAAGGTAACGCTCGTAATAATATACTCGCCTTTCAATTCATTTTTAAAAACAGAGTTGCGATACCCAAACTTACAGTCTTCTTTATTGAAGGTTTTAAGCGTTTGTCTTTTAATGTGAAGTGCTTCACAGCTAACGAAAGTATCTTTTAGCTCTACGCCATATGCCCCAATGTTTTGAATAGGTGCCGTGCCAGTATTGCCAGGTATTAGGGATAAATTTTCGACCCCTCCATACTTATTTTTAATACAATACAGTACGAACTCATGCCAGTTTTCACCAGCCATGACCTTTACTTGGACAGTAGCTTCGTTTTCTGAAACAACCGAAATTCCCTTCAGATCCAGATGAATAACCAAAGATGCTACTGCTTTGGTTAAAAGCATATTACTGCCTCCCCCCAGCAGAAATAATGGCTCGTTGGAATACTTCGATAAAATATCTTTTAACTCATCGACCGTTTTAACCGAAACAAAGGTTTTCGCTGCTACATCAATACCAAAAGTATTGTAATTTTTAAGGGATTTTTGAGTTTGTATCTGCATCAATCCTGGTATTCTTCTAAAGCCACTTTTAAGATATTTACCGCTTTTATCAGGCTTTCTTTTTGAAGCACGTATGCAATTCGTATTTGATTTTTACCAACTCCTTCGCTAGAATAAAAACCAGCCGCAGGCGCTACCATGATAGTTTCTCCGTCCAGGTCAAATTCTTCAAGAAGCCATTGGGCAAAGAGGTCACTGTCTTTTACAGGTAATTGCGCTATACAATAAAAAGCACCTTTGGGATGCCCTACTTTTACACCTGGAATAGCTTCCAGCAGCTCAATAAGAATGTCGCGACGTGCTTTGTATTCTACAATTACTTCATCAAAATAGCTTTGCGGGGTGTTAAGAGCTGCCTCGCTAGCAATTTGAGCGAATGTAGGCGGGCTTAGTCTTGCTTGGGCAAATTTTAAGGCAGTTTGTATTACTTCTTTATTTCGTGAAACCAAACAACCAATACGTGCTCCACACATACTATAGCGCTTTGAAACTGAATCTATAATAATTCCGTTTTCTGAGATGTCTTCCATTTCGAGTATGGAATAATGTTTTTCACCATCATAGGTAAACTCACGATATACTTCGTCTGCAACTAAGAAAAGATTGTGCTTTTTCACAATTTTCGCTAAGGTTTCAATTTCTTCCTTCGAATATAAATATCCTGTGGGATTCCCAGGATTACAAATTAAGATCGCTTTTGTTTTTGGGGTAATTAATTTTTCAAATTCTGCAATAGGCGGTAAGGCAAAATTATCTTCAATTTTTGAAATTACGGGTACTATTTTTATACCACTTGCCGTTGCGAAACCATTATAATTGGCATAAAAAGGTTCTGGAATAATAATCTCGTCTCCTTGATCTGCAATAGTTCCCATTGCGAATAATAATGCTTCGCTACCCCCAGTTGTAACAATAATATCACTGGCATTTACCATAATGTTATTGCGATTGTAGTAAGCAGCAATTTTTTCGCGATAGGGCTCAGATCCTTCAGAACGTGTGTAAGCCAGTATTTCCAAATTATGATGCGCTACTGCATCCATGGCAATTTGCGGACTTTTTATATCTGGCTGGCCAATGTTTAAGTGGTAAACTGTTTTATTTTGTTTATAGGCGATTTCGGCATACGGCACCAATTTTCTAATAGGTGACTCTGGCATTCTAGCGCCTTTTGAGGATACTTCTGGCATACATTTTATATTAAGAAACAAAGTTCCGAAATATATTCCATAAATACACGTAGTTGTAATGGGAGATGCGTTATTTTTTTTATCTTGAAGCGTATGCAGACATCCTTAGTATATAGATTCTTAAACCTATTAGTGCTGCTCCTTTTAGGCTGTCAAATGCCTGTTGCTGCTCAAGATGGTTTTAAGCTTCCTAAAGGCGTAAAAAGTGACAAGTTAAAATTTGAATTGGTCAATAATCTCGTGATCATTCCAGTAGAGTTGAATGGCACCAAGCTTTCTTTTTTATTAGATACTGGTGTAAATACCACCCTGGTTTTTAGTGTTTCCGAGAATGATTCCTTAAGCTTGAATAACGCAGTTCCCACTAAGATAAGGGGATTAGGATCCGGAGGAAGTATTGATGCATTAGAGAGTAAGAACAATACATTACGGGTTGGTGAAGCATTGGATATTGCTCATTCTTTGTATGTAGTGTTCGATGAATCGCTTAATTTTTCCTCAAGGATGGGTGTGCCAGTTCATGGTATTTTGGGTTATGATTTTTTCAAAAATTTCGTAGTTAAAACCGATTATTATTCAAAAAAACTAACCATTTATAATCCGCAGCTTTATAAGCGACAGCCGTGGCGCAATTATGAAGTATTTGATCTGGAGTTTTATGCCAACAAGCCTTTTGTTACGGTGAACGTTTCAGAAGAAAATGGATTTCAGAATATTACACTACTTATAGATTCTGGCTCCAGTGATGGGCTTTGGCTTTTTAGGGAGAAAACATATATTTCAGAAGCACCAAAAAATTATTTCGATGATTTTCTAGGGTTAGGTCTAAGCGGGAATATTTTCGGAAAACGCTCCAAAATAGAGGAAGTTGCTCTGGGCAATTATAGCTTAAAAAACGTGACCACTTCTTTTCCAGACAAGGATGCTCTTCAAAATATTGTTTTCTTTAAGCATAGGCACGGAAGTATAGGAGCGGCAATTTTAAATCGATTTACAGTGTTTATGGATTACCAAAATAGCAAGATGTACTTAAAGAAAAACGCCAATTTTTCAAATCCTTTTTATTACAATATGGCAGGTGTCACGCTAGCGCATGATGGTACAGTAACGGTTAAAGATGTACAGGATTTCAGGACTGGCTCCTTAAATTTAAGTCAGAGTGATCGCAATAATGGCTCTATAACAATTCCGGTAAGCCCTTCATATTCCTTTTTTTTAGCCCCAAGAATTGTGATTGCCGAACTTAGAGATGGTTCCCCAGGTGCTCAAGCTGGTCTCCTAAAAGGAGATGAAGTCGTCTCCGTAAATAACAAGCCTGCTTACAAGTATAAGCTTTATGAGCTGTCGGCTTTGTTCAGTTCAAAAGCAAATAGAACTATTCATGTAATAATAGCGCGCGATGGAAAACAGCTAAAAATGAAATTTAAGCTGCGTAAAATGCTATAAAAAAAGCCAATCCTTTTAAGAATTGGCTTCATATTTTATAAGTTACGTAAAGATTTACTGCATAACACTTTGTCCTTCTGGTAACACTTCACCTTTAATGGTAAGTGCTTTTACAGGCTCGTCTGCATTAGAGTATACTGTAACAGTTTTTCTAATGGGACCTACTTTATTTTGAGTGTCATATTTAACCTCAATAACACCAGTTTCACCAGGTGCAACAGGTCCTTTTGGTTTTTTTGGAATAGTACATCCACAGCTTGATTTCACGTCAGATACTACCAAGGGTTGATCTCCAACATTTGTGAATTCAAAAACTCGCACACCGTCACTTCCTTTGGCAACTTTACCATAATCGATAGTTTCGGTTTTAAATTTAAATTTAGCTTGCGCATTCATTGCCACTCCGGCGAATAAAACAACAGCTATTAATAATAATTTTTTCATAATTTCTAAGATTTTGGTATGGCTAATGTAGGTAACTTTTACGCAACCTGCAAACCAAGTTATTCACTTTAATAATTTTATAATAGTACAGTAAGTACTATTTTTGTGTTCTATTTCAAAAATTAGACCAAACTATGGCATTAGCTGCAAAATATAACGCACAAACGGTTGAAGACAAATGGTATGACTACTGGATGGAGCATGGGTACTTTCATTCAGAAGTGAATGAAAAAAAACCGTATACCATTGTTATTCCTCCTCCAAATGTGACGGGTGTGTTGCATATGGGCCATATGTTAAACAATACCTTACAGGATGTATTAATACGGCGCGCAAGATTAAAGGGTCTTAACGCTTGTTGGGTGCCAGGTACAGACCATGCTTCTATTGCTACGGAAGCCAAAGTGGTAGCAAAATTGAAAGAAGATGGAATTGAGAAAAGTAGTCTTACCCGCGACGAGTTTTTAGGACACGCCTGGGAATGGACTCATAAACATGGTGGGATTATCTTGGAACAGCTTAAAAAACTTGGAGCCTCTTGCGATTGGGAGCGTACCAAGTTTACGATGGACGAAGATTTATCTAAATCTGTTATAAGGGTTTTCGTAGATTTATACAACAAAGGCAAAGTATATCGTGGCTACCGAATGGTGAATTGGGACCCTGAGGCCAAAACTACCTTAAGTGATGAGGAGGTGAATTATGTTGAAAAACAAGGAAACCTCTACTACCTAAATTATAAAATTGAAGGTTCTGAAGAATTCGTAACCATCGCAACCACTCGTCCTGAAACTATTATGGGTGATACTGCAATATGTATCAATCCAAAAGATTCTCGCTTCACACATTTGAAGGGGAAAAAGGCTATTGTGCCTATATGTAACCGCGTGATTCCTATTATTGAAGATGACTATGTAGATATAGAATTTGGTACAGGATGCTTAAAAGTAACTCCAGCCCATGATGAAAATGATAAAGTTTTAGGGGAGAAGCACAAGCTGGAGGTAATCGATATTTTCAATGACGATGCTACGTTAAATAGCTTTGGAATGCATTATCAAGGGAAAGATCGGTTTGTAGCCCGTAAGGAAATAGTAAAAGAATTGGAAGATTTGGGTGTGTTAACAAAGACCGAACAGCACACAAACAAAATAGGAACCAGCGAAAGAACAGGTGCCGTTATAGAGCCAAAACTAAGCGACCAATGGTTTCTAGATATGAAGACATTAGCAAAACCTGCTTTAGATGCTGTTTTGGAAAAAGATGTAAACTTAGTTCCCGAAAAGTTTATAAATACCTACCGTCATTGGATGGAGAACGTTCGCGATTGGAACATTTCTCGTCAACTGTGGTGGGGTCATCAGATTCCAGCCTATTTTTATGGGGATGGGAAAGAAGATTTTGTGGTGGCAGAGACTTTAGAAGAGGCTTTAAAACTCGCACAAGAAAAAACCAGCAATGACCAGTTAACGATTGCCGATCTAAAGCAAGATCCAGACGCACTAGATACATGGTTCTCATCTTGGTTATGGCCTATAAGTGTTTTTAACGGGATTATGGAGCCGGATAATGATGAAATAAATTATTATTATCCCACCAATGACCTAGTAACAGCGCCAGAAATTTTGTTTTTCTGGGTGGCGCGTATGATTATTGCCGGGTTCGAATACAGAGGTGAAAAACCATTCACTAATGTATATTTAACAGGGATTGTTCGTGACAAACAACGTCGCAAAATGAGTAAATCTCTTGGAAACTCGCCAGATCCTATAGCATTGATGAACAAATATGGGGCGGACGGTGTGCGTGTTGGGATGTTACTGAGCTCTCCTGCTGGAAATGACTTAATGTTTGAGGAAGATTTATGTAAACAAGGAAGTGGCTTTGTAAATAAAATATGGAATGCGTATCGCTTGATTGACGGTTGGGAAGTTTCAGAAACTGAACAAGCTACCGAAGCTTCAAAAATTGCAATTACCTGGTATAAAAATAAGTTTCAAAAAGTGCTAGCAGAAATCGACGACCATTACAGCAAATATCGCATCAGTGATGCATTAATGGCTACTTATAAATTGGTATGGGACGATTTCTGTTCCTGGTTGCTGGAAATGGTAAAACCAGCCTATGAACAGCCTATTCCTTCAGAAACATTCGCAGAGGTGATTACAATTTTAGAAGCAAATTTGAAAGTATTACACCCGTTTGTGCCTTTTATCTCTGAAGAAATCTGGCAACATATTGCTGAAAGATCTCCAAAAGATGCATTGATTATTTCTGAATGGCCAAAGCATACTGCATATGATGAGCAGTTGATAAAAGATTTTGATATTGCAGCCGAAGTTGTTTCAGGGATTAGATCCATTAGAAAGCAAAAGAATATTGCTTTTAAAGATGCTATCTCGCTTTCAGTTATTAATCATGAAAAAACCAATCCTCAGTTTGACGCTGTAATTGAAAAATTGGGGAACATTTCATCGTTACATTATGTGGAAACAGCTGTTGACGGAGCATTAACTTTCAGAGTAAAATCGAACGAATATTTTATTCCTATTGAGGGCGCTATTAACGTAGCCGAAGAAATAGAAAAACTTCAGGAAGAATTAAAATATACGCAGGGTTTCTTAAAAAGTGTTCAGAAAAAATTGAGTAACGAGCGTTTTGTAGCTGGCGCTCCTGAACAAGTGGTGGCTATAGAAAAGCAAAAAGAAGCTGATGCGATGGCAAAAATTGAAACAATAACAGCCAGTTTGGCTGGATTGAAATAGCTAAAAGGAGTTAAAAAGGTTTAAATTGTTTTAAAACCAAGTTAAATACCTGTTGTTGAGGTTGGTTTGTATTTATCTTGTTGCAAAACAAAATATCATGGAACAAGCAAAGTATGACCAAATGCAAACGATGCTGAATAAGCTGGAAGATATTAAAAACAGTCAGGAAAGTATCATTGATAAGATCAATCACGTAATTACCGATCTTTTTCAGAATCCAGACAAGGAACTCGAAAAAGTGATGGAAGAAGCGCATCAAAGAGCTTCGGACAATGTGGATAAAATTAGGGATGCTATGGAAGCGTATGAAATAAAATTCAACAAAGCGCAGCAATCATAGTTTTTTGAAATCAATTCTCTAAGTTAAGTATAGAAATGGCAATCTTGAACGATTGTTATTTATGTTACTTATTTCCTATATAAAAAATACTGAGTTACGGCTTCAATATATGCTTCCTTAGCTTGATCTTCCGTCAAATCTTGTGTTTGGAATAGCGCATTAGTCTTAAAGGCGCTAATTATAGGGTTGCTTCCGCTAGGGCGGTCTTCGCTGTTGGTCGCTTTTTTGTAATAGGCATAAAGGCGCAACAATACATCTGCGGGAAAAGCCTCATTGTGTTCGTTAATGCTTTGTACAGCTTTAAGAAAAGCGATATCTAATTCTTCCGAATTCATTACTAAAATTATATTGACTTTTTAAAGTGCACTAAATTGTATTTTGCCTACTGCCTACTGCCTACTGCCTACTGCCTACTGCCTACTGCCTACTTTCAGCTAGTACAGTAATTCCACCCTTCACTTTTTCATTAAGAGCAACATTAATTTTGGTACCTATGGGTAGGTAAATATCTACACGAGAGCCAAATTTTATAAAACCACTGTCGCTCGCTTGCTCTACAGTTTCACCTTCTTTTGCGTAGTTTACTATTCGCTTTGCCAGGGCTCCGGCTATTTGCCTGTGCAATACATCTCCAAAGGTCTTAGAATTCACTACTACAGTTGTTCTTTCGTTTTCTTCACTGGATTTAGGATGCCAAGCTACTAAAAATTTTCCTGGATGGTATTTGCTGTAAGTTATATTTCCGCCCACAGGATACCTTGTAACATGTACATTAATAGGCGACATAAAAACTGAAACTTGAAGGCGCTTATCTTTAAAGTATTCTTTTTCAAACACTTCTTCAATCACCACTACTTTGCCATCTACGGGGGATAAAATGTGGTTTTCGTTTAGAGGAAAATGTCTTTTTGGATTTCTGAAAAACTGAAGAATTAATAGTAGAAAAACCACTAAGGTTAAAATAATTCCTCCTTTGTATAATTGATCACCCACAAAGTAATTAGCAACCAAGCTTAAAATGATTACCAGAGAAAAAGCGATTAAAATTATTCTATTACCTTCTTTATGAAACATACTCTACAATTAACAAAAATGCATATAAAAATGGACTTGCATACATAATACTGTCCAACCTGTCGTATAATCCGCCGTGTCCTGGCATTAGGGAGCCACTATCTTTAACACCTGCCTGCCGTTTAAATTTAGACTGAACAAGATCGCCAATAGTGCCAAACAATGAAGCAATTAGTGCCATAACTATCCAGACCCACAGCGCGTATAATTCTGTAAAGTTAAAGATAATAAATGCAGCAAACATGGATCCTGCAATACCGCCTAAAAAGCCTTCTACGGTTTTATTTGGAGAAATTCGTTCTATCAGTTTATGCCTTCCGAAGTTTTTACCTATCATATACGCCATAACATCGTTACTCCAGATGAGGATAAAAACACCTATAATAAGCTTAGGAAAAAAATCACCTTTCTGAAAAGGGATAAGTGTAAGAAATACAAAGCCACTAATCACATAAAATATCACAGTGATGTACTTTTTCTTTTCAAACATCGGGATTTTTGTGGTCCATAGGATATCTTTCAGCAAAAACAGGTTCACAAAACAAGTTAAGATCAGGTAAAGATAGATGGCATTCTCATCGAAGATATCATAGCTTAGAAAATACATAAATACTAAAAGCAGTGCAAAAGCTAAATAGCTTTTGAGATGAACCAGGCGTAAAAATTCGGTAAGGGTAACTGCTGCAAGTATCAAGAACAGTACCATTAACCATTCGTGCGAAGTGTACATCGAGAATACAATGATAACAACATAAAGCAATCCCGAAATGGTCCGAACGATAAGTTCTTTCATAGATTAAAGGTCTTCCAGAAGCAGCAAATATAAGTTTTTTGTGCTACTTCCATAACTCATGAAGTCCTTTTCTTTCTTGCTTTCAAAGTCTTGAATGGTTGTAATGTTACTGGGTATTTTGCCTTTGCATTGGTTTTTTATTATGCGAAGTCCTTCACTAATGGTTTCAACTAATTGACTGGTAGTGGCAAAGATGATAATATTGTCTGGAAGTTCGTGAAGCTTTTTCTCTTTCATTTGGTTTGAAGAGAGTAGGATAGAGCCGTTATTTGCTACCAGACTTTCACAAGTTGAAAGAAAAAATGTACCTTTTTCTTTTTTACTGAATGTTAAGTTAAATCCGTCAAAACGCGAAATGAGCTGCTCATTAATGCAAAATACATCTGTTTCGTACCAATCATTTTCCAAAAGTATATTGTCAAAAGCTTCCAGAATTTCTTCTATATTCTCGCAATAAAGGAACTTTCCACCGTTCTTGTTAAAATTGTAAGTGAATTTTTCGTCAATGGGAAGTTTTTCTTCTGGGTAATACTTACCTCTAGCTTCTTTTTCTGAAGCTTTATTCTTGTTAGGATTTAAAAGTCTTTTAAATAGACTCATGTGATACTAATATTGAGGAGTGTAAGTAGGCTTATTCTGTAAATATAAAAAATCTAGTTTAAGTTTAAGTTTTATAGACTAAAAGTTTATAGCATTACAACGTTTATTCCTTATCAACTATTGTATTTACTTCGGTTGCTTAAGAAGGCGGTATAATAGGTGGCGTGGTTTCAGTTAATGTTACTTCTTCAGGTTTTTGGAATGGGCGTTTTCCAAAAATACGTTCTAAACTTTCCTTAAATATAACTTCTTTTTCTAATAATTCTTCAGCAAGCAACGTAAGTTTATCTTTGTTTTCTTCTAGCAATTTAATAGCACGTTGGTACTGTTCTTCAATAATACTAGAGATCTCCTTATCAATTGCTTCTGCAGTTTTTTCACTGTAAGGTTTGCTAAAGTTGTACTCAGACTGTCCTGAAGAATCGTAATAGGTTAAGTTTCCAATTTTTTCATTTAAGCCATAAATAGTAACCATGGCCCTTGCTTGTTTGGTCACTTTTTCAAGATCGCTCAAAGCACCTGTAGATATTTTATCAAAAATTACTCGTTCTGCGGCACGACCGCCCATAGTAGCGCACATTTCGTCCAACATTTGCTCTGGACGCACAATTAAACGCTCTTCTGGTAAGTACCAAGCAGCACCTAGCGATTGGCCACGGGGTACTATGGTTACTTTAACTAACGGAGCTGCGTGTTCCAGCATCCAGCTTACTGTAGCGTGTCCAGCTTCGTGAAAAGCAATTGCTTTTTTCTCGTCTGGGGTAATAATTTTATTCTTTTTCTCAAGGCCACCAACAATTCTGTCTACGGCATCCAGGAAATCTTGTTTAGTAACTGCTTTCTTTTCTTTTCTTGCAGCGATAAGTGCAGCTTCGTTACACACGTTTGCAATATCGGCTCCAGAGAATCCCGGGGTTTGTTTTGCTAAGAAATCTGTGTCCAGTGAATCGTCTTTTACGATAGGGCGTAAGTGTACTTCAAAAATTTCTTTACGCTCTCTTACATCTGGAAGGTCTACGTAAATTTGACGGTCAAAACGTCCAGCACGCATTAATGCTTTATCTAAAACGTCTGCACGGTTTGTAGCCGCTACCACAATTACATTGGTATTCGTTCCAAAACCGTCCATTTCAGTTAATAACTGGTTTAAGGTATTTTCACGTTCGTCGTTAGAGCCAGAAAAATTATTTTTTCCTCTTGCACGACCAATGGCATCAATTTCATCAATAAATATAATGGAAGGCGATTTCTCTTTTGCCTGCTTAAATAAGTCCCGAACACGAGACGCACCAACTCCTACAAACATCTCCACAAAATCTGATCCCGATAGTGAGAAAAATGGGACTTGTGCTTCTCCAGCTACTGCTCTAGCCAATAAGGTTTTACCTGTTCCTGGAGGGCCTACTAATAATGCACCCTTTGGAATTTTACCACCTAATGAAGTGTATTTGTCCGGATTTTTAAGAAAATCTACAATTTCCTGTACTTCTTCCTTGGCACCCTCTAATCCCGCAACGTCTTTAAAAGATGTTTTTACATCAATTTTTTCGTCAAAAAGTTTGGCTTTAGATTTTCCTATGTTGAAAATCTGCCCACCAGCACCGCCACCAGCACCTGAAGACATGCGTCGCATGATGAAAATCCAAATACCTATAATAACCGCAAAGAAAATGATGGATGGTAAAAATTCGGCCAATAAATTGGTTTCAGTATCCCAAACAACCTTTGTGTCTAGGTTATTTTCGGCTTTAATGGTGTTAACGCTGTTTTCAAAATTTTGAAGATCTCCAAATTCAAATTGGTAGGAAGCTTCATTTCCACTAGGTGCTAAAAGTGAATTTTCACTTTTCTTTGAGTGAATTTCTTTTTGCTTTGCTTCTGGTGTTAAATAGATTTTGGCCACTTTTTTGTTTACAATCTCAACCTTTTCTATGTCACCATCCCGGAGGAAGGCCTGAAAGTCGGACTGCGTTGTTTTAGTGGGTTGTGAAAGTCCGCCACCAAAAAATTGGCTAAACAGAATTACAACAATAAATATAGCAGCATAAATCCATAAGTAATTAAACTTAGGTTTACGCGCTTCAGGTTTTTTATTTTCTTTAGCCATGCGGCGTTTTTATTTTTAGTAAGTGGTTTCTATTTTAACAATTCTGGCATCTCCCCAAAGGCCTTCAATATCGTAAAACTCTCGGATATGCTTTTGGAAAACGTGCACTACAATATGTACATAATCCATTAAAATCCATTCAGAATTTTCTGTACCTTCAATGTGCCAAGCTTTTTCTTTTAAGCTTTTGCTAACTGTTTTTTGTATGGAATTAGTGATGGCATTTACCTGTGTGTTGGAGGTTCCATCGCAAATGATGAAGTAATCGCAAACGGTATTTTCTAACTCTCTAAGGTCTAGTATTTCAATATTTTGACCTTTTACTTCCTCGATACCTTTAATGATATGGGCTATCAATATGTCTTTGTCGCTTTCTTTTTTTGACATTCAAAATTAATTTGTGCAAAGTTATCACTTTTTTGTTTCTTTAACGTCGTTCTAACCTGCAAGAAACATTAAAATATTACAATTGAATATTATCAAACTTAATGCCATTGATTCTACAAATTCCTACCTAAAACAAATGGTAGCGAATACCTATGTTGAGGATGAAGTTGTGGTTACAGCAAACCGTCAAGATAAGGGAAGAGGGCAACAGGGTGCGGCTTGGCAGAGCCAAGTGGGTAAGAGCCTTGCTTGTAGCTTGTTTAAAAGGTTTAAAGAGCTTCCTGCTGAAGCGCAATTTTTATTGAATATGCTGGTTTCAATAGGCGTTTTGGATGCACTTCAAAAACTTGAAATACCTAAATTAGCCATAAAATGGCCTAACGACATTATGTCACACGGGCATAAATTGGCAGGCATTTTAATTGAAAACCAGATAAAAGGGAGTTGTATAGATTCGAGTATTATAGGAATAGGTCTTAATGTAAACGA
Organism: uncultured Flavobacteriaceae bacterium; assembly: GCA_963799365.1. GTDB lineage: Bacteria > Bacteroidota > Bacteroidia > Flavobacteriales > Flavobacteriaceae > Marinirhabdus. The sequence continues at coordinate 413,387 of CAWCWV010000017.1, read as the reverse complement.
AACTTCTTTTGCCGAATTACCGCAGGCCACTTCTCTTAAATTAGTGACTGGAACTAATTTTAGTGTGGAAGAAGTACTTCAAGAAGTTGCCGGAAGTGTTTTTGAAAATTTGAAAACCATAACGCTCTCAGATTTTGAAACAGTAAGGGCAAGATACTATGCTCATCTATTCCGAAAAGATGAAATTTCGGTTTTTGAAACCCCACAAAATAATCGTAAAAACGGAATTATAAAAGGCGTAACCCAGCAAGGAAAATTACTGGTTGTTCATGGAGACGATGAAGTAACCGAATACGCCCTAAAAGAAATTAAGTTATTATTTTGATGGGATTAAACCGTTTCCAGGTTATTTGCCAATGTTTCTAGAAACTTTGTGATAGGACCCTTTATCATCATTTTCATCATAGGGTTGAAATCTCCCTCAAACAATAATACTGCATTCGATGTATTTTCAGAAATTTCAGAAATATTTCCTGTAAGCGTAAAGGGTAGTTTTTCGCTCATAGCACCCAAAACAACTTGGTTTGGCGAATTCACTTCTTTAACTTCCAAAGCAATTTCTGGCATTCCTTTTAAGGCAAAAACAAATGATTTTTCATTGATCACTTCAAATTTGCTGATATTTTCTGGCATTAGGTGTTCAAAGTTTTTTACCTCGCTAAGATACTCGCACAAATTTGCTGAAGATTTTTGAACGGTCACATTTTTGCTTTCAATTTTCATAGTTTGTTATAATATGTATTATCGTTTAACGGTTGGATTCCAATGGGCCGGATCTTTTCGCCATTGAGAGAGTATGGTGGCCTCTTCAGCTTTAATATATTGTGATTTTTCTGCTTGCACTAATAAATTTTCATAATCACTCAAGGTGTGCAGGGTGACATTTTCATTTTTGAAGTTTTCTGAAGCCACATCAAAGCCATAGGTAAAAATTGCTAGCATTCCTTTTACATGTACCCCAGCTTCTTTTAAGGCCTCTACAGCCAAAAGGCTACTTTTTCCTGTGCTTATAAGGTCTTCTACAACTACAACATTCGCCCCTTTTTCTACAAATCCCTCAATTTTATTTTGGCGACCGTGCTTTTTTGCTTCTGGACGCACGTAGCAAAATGGTACATTTAAAAAGTCTGCTACTAGCATCCCGATGCCAATTGCACCTGTAGCAACACCTGCTATAGCGTCTGGCTTGCCGTACAGCTCTTCAATTTGTTTGGCGATTTGCTCTCTTAGGTATGTCCTAATCATTGGATATGACAGGGTTATACGGTTGTCACAGTAAATTGGAGATTGCCAACCAGATGCCCAAGTAAAAGGGTTTTGTGGTTGTAATTTTATTGCATTAATTTGCAGCAATAATTCAGCTGTTTTGTGAGCTGTTTCTTTATGTAAAATCATACTGCAAATGTATAAAGTTTTTGTAAAAGACATTCCAATAATTCTCTCTACCGAAAAAAATATTGGCAGCAACTACAAGTCTATTCCTATAAAGTTAGCAAAGTTGAAGAAAATCATCAGAAAAATTAATGATGGCGAACTTTTGTATGTAAACTTATATCACAAAAATCCTGAAAAATTAGAACGCTTTTTATATAAGAAATTAAAGGTCGTTGAAGCAGGTGGTGGCATGGTTTTTAATGCTAAGAAAGAAATTTTATTTATTCGTAGAAACTCAAAATGGGACCTTCCAAAGGGAAAAGTAGAGAAGGGGGAGACCTTTGAAGAAGCTGCTGTTCGGGAAACTATGGAAGAAACAGGGGTTAAGGATTTACAGGTAAAACGCTTTATTACCAAAACTTTTCACGTGTTTAAACGGAATGAAAAATTTAGGTTAAAAGTGACCTATTGGTATGAAATGTACACAGAGTATGACGGTGAACTTATTCCTGAAGCTAACGAGGGCATCAAGAAAGTAAAATGGAAGAATTTTGAAAAAGCCCAAAAGGCCCTTCGGGATTCTTACGAAAATATAAAACTACTTTTCCCTAAAGAATATCTAACCACCCACCCTAACGATAGGGTATCTTAAATGTGCAGTTTCATAATTAGGTGATTTTTTATGGATCCAATCTAACTGTGCATACCAATTATTTGCAAAGGTGGGATCTTCAGCTTTTTTGGTCTCAAATTCTTTTTTAATTTCAGGATTATCCTTCAAAAATTCTAACGCTTTATCTTCCCATACATAGGGAGAAAACCCTTCTTTTTGTTGTAAGATGGTGTCAAAATAGTTCCAATTAAAAAATGAATCTACAGCTGCGGGCTCCAATGTTTCTAATAAGTATCGAACGCCTTCCTGGTCCGTTTTAAAAATATAATCACCCTTTTTAATAGAGGTCATTTCAGCAGTTGTTTCAACTACAGTATTGTAATGTGGGTAATGTCCTTCGTAAGGATTTTGGAAAGTTTTATAATCTTTTATATGGTATACTTCAGCTGAAATAGTGGTGTCTTTTTGGACTATTTCATAATCTATTTTATGTTGCTTTAATAAATCAATCACATTCCAATACCCTTTCGGAACGATATATTTTTCAGGAATGGTGACACTTGCCGAAGGTTTAAAATTATTGTAATAGGTTACCTCTCTCGTAAATGGTTTTTCGCGGTCAAATTTTAACCTGTCTTGCCCGGTAACTTCACTAGGAATGCGATTAGCCTCGTATCCTTTAAATTGTAGAGTTGCCGTTTGGCTGCTGTCCACTTGCCATTGAATTGGGTATGTTTTGCCAGCTGTATAAAGATCTTTATCAATTTTTTTGAGACTTTTAACGAGTTCTGTATTTTCATCGGCAATCTTAATAAATTGTTTCATTAATTCGTAGGTGCCTTCAACTCTTTGTTTGTAGGGTTTCAGCATATGGGTTTCTACCATCATCCCTATTGTTCCGTAGAGCGAAGTATAACCAGTAGAATATCTTGGGGAGTCCATAAATTGCGTAAAACCAACTTCTGGAGATTCATTAAATACGTTTACGTATGGCGTAATATCCCATTTATTTTTTTGAAGACTGTCCTCAAGATTTGGCATAAACGAAGTGTTCACATAGTCTCCCAGTTTCCCACCTAATTTATTGTGTTGCGTAAATAAATGAGTGAGTGTATATTGGTAGTCTGCGCCATTGCTCACGTGGTTATCTATAAAAAAATCTGGTTTTACAATCCTGAATATATTTGCAAAGGCCTTTGCATTTTTGGTGTCTGCCTTTATAAAATCTCTATTCAAGTCAAAATTGCGGGCATTACCTCTAAAGCCATATTCTTTGGGGCCTTCTTGATTGGTACGGGAGTGAGCATTTCGGTTCAAAGCACCCCCAATATTATAAATGGGTATAACAGCAATAATGATGTTTTTTGGAGCTGCTATCCTTCCTTCGGCTAAATCACGTATTAAAAGCATGCTAGCATCTATACCGTCACTTTCGCCTGGATGAATGCCATTATTTATAAGAATAATGCTCTTTGTGTCGTTGGTCGAAAATTCCAACTCAAACGAGCGGTTGGGATTAAAAGTAATGAGATGTAATGGTTCTCCACTATCTGTTTTTTGCATATCATAGATAGCAACAGCATTGTGCGTTTCAGATAAATTTTTGTAAAAAGAGATGACTTCATCATAGGTAGCTGTTTCTAAACCAATTGAAGTTTCGAAACGAGTTGTAAAGTTAAAATCATTTTTTTCAGCTTTTTCCGAGCAACTGTTCATTGTGAAAAATGCAACAAATCCCAGCCAGTAATGCTTTTTTAACATTTTTTTAAGTGAAATATTTATCATTATGCACTGTAAATTAAAATGGTTCTTTATATTTGTTATTCAATATTAACCCTTTAAAACACATTATTATGAAAAAAATTACATTAATTGCTACAGCTTTACTCTTTGCTGTTGCATCTCAAGCCCAGATTACTTTAACACAGTCTACAGATCCGGTAAATGTTACTGAAAGTGGTGTTGCATGTTGGAGTTCACCTGCTGGTAACCCTCCTGGAGATGGTTCTTACAGTGCTAATGGTTTTTTAAGAGCTTACGATCTTGCTGATTTTGGCGTAACTGGAGATTTCGAACTTTCTAGTGTAGAATATGGACAAGGTAGTGCTGACGAAGGAAAGCAAATTTTCTTAACTGTTTACACTGCAGATAATATGGATTTGTCTATAGCTACGTTAACAGAAATTGCATCTACAACCCACACTTCAACTGCTGCAGATGATTTAACATTAGTTTCGGAGCCAATTACAGGTACTGTACCTGCGGGATCTATTGTTGTTTTTGAAGTATTTGGTGCAGATAGTGCTGGTAATCCAGGCGAAACTTATTTTCCAGGCCGTAATACTGCTGGAGAAAATGATCTTAGTTATTTAAGAGCTGCGGATTGTGGTATACTTGTTCCAACTCCAGTAGGTACTGTTGCTACAGCAGAACAGTATGTAATGAACGTGATAGGAGATGAGGTTTTAGGAGTTAACGATAATCTTTCTGATGTAGTTTCTATCTTCCCAAATCCTACAAGCGATATTCTTAATGTTCGTATTCCTTCAGGTATACAAGTAAAATCTGCAGGTCTTTTTGATGTATTAGGAAAAGAAACAGGACTACGATTGGTTAACGGTACTATTAACACTTCTGGTCTTGCAAGAGGAGTTTATATTCTAAACATCCAAACTGATAGAGGATCTTTAACTGAGAAAATCGTTAAGCAATAAAGTATATTAAATTAAGTATCTTAATTTATAAACAAACTCTCTTCAGTAGTGAAGAGGGTTTGTTTTTTAGAGTTTTATGCACTCTTTTTGAAACTGTTAAATTGCTTTAGATTAAATTTTTTTTGCAATTACTTAATACTTTTAACATAAAACAGGTGTATATTTCCAAATATATTTTACATTTGTTTTGTATTACTAACTTTATAATTCAATTTATCATGAAAAAAATTACCTATTCATTATTTATGGTTTTAGGTTTTGTAGCTTTTACAAACTCTAATGCCCAAGTGTCTGATTTAGCAATTGCAAATCCAGATGCAACTCCTTCAAATACTGAAGGTTCTATTAACATTAACCACTATTCAAGAATTGGCGATGTTATATACGATAACGGTCCATTTATAACAGATGCTTCCGCTACACCTATGGAAAGCCTTTTAGAGAATAATACCACAGGTTTAACTCTTTTAGGATCTAGTGTTAATCAAACTGGCTTATTTAGTATGACAGATGATATGGTTTTGCCTTTTGATGCAACCATTACATCTTTCGATTTTTATGCATACCAGACTGGTGCGCCTAACACAAGTTCTCCTTTACTTGGTGTATCTGTTCAAATCTGGGATGGAATTCCTTCAGACGCTGGTAGCTCCATTGTTTATGGTGATTTAACTACAAATGTCACAGGTGGATCAATTTACACTGGTGTAGACAGATTTTCTGAAACAACTGTAAACGGAGATCGTGCTATTATGATTATCTCTGCTACTACAGCTGGTTTAGATTTAGCAGCTGGTACATACTGGGTTGAGTGGAGTATTACAGGTGATGCAGCTTTCTCTGGTCCTTGGGCTCCTCCAATTACTATTTTGGGAACTGCAGAGACAGGAAATGCTTTACAAGGAAATGGAACTGCTTACTCTCCTGTACTTAGTGGTGCTGTAGGTTCTGAGTCTCCACAAGGGATGCCATTTTTAGTGCACGGTGTTGAAAATCCTTTAGGAGTAAATGACAACTTATTGTCTCAAATTTCTATTTTCCCTAACCCAACTCAAGATTTATTAAATGTAACTGTTCCTTCAACTGTGAAGGTTAACAGTGCAGTTCTTTATGATGTATTAGGAAAAAATACTGGATTACAATTAGTAAACGGTACTATCAATACTTCCAGTCTTGCAAGAGGTGTTTATATTTTAAACCTTCAAACAGATAGAGGTGCTCTAACTGAAAAGATTGTTAAGCAATAGCCTATTATTTATTCTAAACAAATAAATTATAAGAAAAGCTCCACATATGTGGAGCTTTTTTTTATGCCTATATTTTGGAGGATTTAAATTATTTACACATTTTATAATAGTACAATATTATAATCCTTTAAAATATGTATACTATCCTTAAGTAAGCAGAATAGTTTTGTTTCAGATTAAACCATTACATCAATACGCCTAAATATGTTTTAAAAATAGTATGAAGCCTAAATGGTTAATTTGTAGAATTCATAGATTGATTTAATTTATGGTTTTTGAAAGATGATCATTCAAACAATAGGTTTGTTTCAAAAGTGCAAATTTTATAAATAGTCTATTCTCTTTTTTTAATTAATTGTTACGCTATTAGATACTACTTAAAAATAAAAAATCCCACTAAATAGATTAGTGGGATTAAATTTTACAAAGAGGGGAATACTATTTAAGCATTCATTGAAATTAGAAACTCTTCATTATTTTTAGTCTGTCTAAAGCGGTCATTAATAAATTCCATCGCTTCTACCGGGTTCATATCTGCAAGGTACTTACGCATTACCCACATACGCTGTATGGTGTTTTCATCCAATAATAAGTCGTCACGTCGTGTACTTGATGAAGTAAGGTCTATAGCTGGGAAAATACGGCGGTTAGATATTTTTCTATCTAATTGAAGCTCCATATTACCAGTTCCTTTAAATTCTTCAAATATTACTTCGTCCATTTTACTACCGGTATCGGTAAGTGCTGTAGCTATAATACTTAAGGAACCTCCATTTTCAATATTACGTGCGGCACCAAAGAAACGTTTTGGTTTGTGAAGCGCATTGGCATCTACACCACCACTTAAAATCTTTCCGCTGGCAGGTTGCACTGTATTGTATGCTCTTGCCAAACGTGTGATAGAGTCTAATAAGATCACAACATCGTGACCACATTCTACCAATCTTTTAGCTTTGTCAAGTACCAAGTTAGCAACACGTACGTGCTCTGTAGCTTCTTTGTCAAAAGTGGAAGCAACTACTTCACCATTTACGTTACGTTGCATGTCTGTAACTTCTTCAGGGCGTTCATCAATTAATAAAATAATTTGATATACCTCTGGATGGTTAGCAGCAATGGCATTGGCGATATCCTTCAACAACATAGTTTTACCCGTTTTGGGTTGTGATACTATCATCCCACGTTGTCCTTTTCCAATAGGCGCAAAAAGGTCTATAATTCTAGTAGAAATAGTACTTTGCTTATCTGCCAAATTAAATTTTTCCTGTGGAAAAAGAGGGGTTAAATGCTCAAAAGAAATACGATCACGTACTACATTTGGACTTAGACCATTTATCTTGTTTACCTTAATAAGTGGAAAATATTTTTCACCTTCTTTTGGTGGACGTACTTCTCCTAATACGGTATCACCAGACTTTAAGCCGAACAAACGTATTTGTGATTGAGATACATAAATATCATCAGGTGAAGAAAGGTAGTTGTAGTCACTAGACCGCAAAAAGCCATAACCATCTTGCATAATGTCTAAAACACCTTCGCTTTCTATAATCCCGTCAAACTCATAATCTGGCTCTTTATAACGGTTCCGTGTATCTTTGTTTCCGTTATTTTTGTGCTGATTTGTGTTGTTAGAACGATTGTTATTATTGCTGTTATTATTTGTATTTCTATTATCGTTCTTGTTATTCTTGTTTGTGTCTTTCTGATTTCTTTGACGGGTGTCGTTGTTGTTGGATTTCTCCTTTTTATCAGTATTGGTTTGTGGTTTTTTGTCAGAGTCAGGCCTAGTAGTATCTTTTCTAGATTCATTACGAGGATTGGGTTTTTTGTTTTCAGATCTTTTAGTGTCTGAATTCTGAGAGCGGCTGTCGTTTCTTGGAGCACGCTTCTGTGTGTCTTTTTTATCTGAAGACTCCACTTTATTTGAAGACTCACCGGTTTTAGTTGGAGTAGGCGTAGGAGTTGAAGATGCTGCAGGAGCAGCTTTCTCTTCCTTAACAACTGCTTTTACTGCGGTTGGATTGGCGGCTTGGTAATCTAGTATTTGATATACTAAATCTAATTTTTTAAGGCTTCTGTATTTTGGTACTTTTAAAGTTTTAGCCAATTCCTGTAGTTCAGGTAGCTTTTGAGCTTTTAATTCTGAAATTTCTAACATGTATGTAAGGGAATAATGTTTATTTGATTGAAAAAAATCGTTATCGTTAAGAAGATACTTTTATTGAAAAATATATCGAAGACTAAGTAACCTTTATTGAGGTGGTTACGAATTGATGTTACAATGATACAATAATATTTTAAATTGAAGGGTTAAATCTTTCAAAAAGAAACCTTATTTTTGTTTTCGCTAAAGCGAGCACACCATGTTACAACGCATTCAAACTGTATATATAATTATCTCTATTATAGTGATGGGTTGCTTGTATATTTGGTTTCCGTCTATAATTGATGAGACTGGTAACATTGTAATTGCAAGAGATGAAATTTTAGTTTTCGGACTTATTTTTATTTCCATAGCTTTGTCAATAATTTCAATTTTAAGTTTTAAAAAACGGCAATTCCAATTTGTGATGAACCGTTTAAGTATCATATTAAACTTTGTATTACTGGGAGTTTTCGTTTACAGATCACTAAAAGTATCTGGAGAAACATTGGTTTCTGAGAAAGGTATTGGGGTGTTACTTCCTATCATTTCTATCGTTTTTTTAGCGATGGCCAATAAAGCCATCAAAAAGGATGAGGATCTCGTAAAATCTGTAGATCGTTTACGATAAACTATAGCTTAGTATTATTAGTGCAAGACCCTTGAAGAATGCCATCTTCAAGGGTTTTTTGGTTGCATACGGTTTTGTGTTGCGAGTAAAATCGCCCAGCAACCTTTGCAGGTTAGTTTGAATTAAAACTTTAAAATTACTCTTACTGCTATAATCCTATATATTATAGAAATGCAAAATCAAAGGTAGCTGAGTGATTTTATTATCTACAGTGGAGCTGGAAATAATAAAATTGTATCGAAGCTAGCGTTTAATTTCTATTACTTCAAGGTTTTTTATCTCCGGTCCATCAATTACAAAACGAAGCATCGTTCTTACATTATGAAACCCGTGGGTACCAGCAGCTCCCGGATTCATGTGTAGTAATTTTAGTTTTTTATCGGGCATTACTTTCAGAATATGTGAGTGTCCTGTAATAAACAAGCGAGGCGGATTTAATTTTAGTTCCTCTCGAATACGCGCGTTATAACGACCTGGATAGCCGCCAATATGTGTAATCCAAACAGAAACTTTTTCACAGATAAACCTGTTGTCTAGTGGAAATTCGCCACGTGCCTCTGAGCTGTCTATATTTCCATATACTGCGCGAAGGGGTCTTATTTTTTTTATAGTATCTGTTACCTTCAGATCCCCTATATCTCCAGCATGCCAGACTTCATCGGCTTGTTTCACGTGTTTTAAGATGGTTTCATCTAGGTAACTATGCGTATCGCTAAGAAGTAGGATTTTAATCAAGAGAATTCTTTTCAGCAAATATAAAGGTTTGAAAGGTTAATTGGTGAGTTGGTGAGTTGGTGAGTTGGTGAATTGGTGAATTCGAAAGCTTGTTTTTTAGTTTTGGACTTAAGCTACTTTACTGAAATTTTAAAACTTCACTCCCGCCGCACCCCTAATCCCTAAAGGGAGCCTTTGCGCAACGAGTCTAGTCTTTTCAATTCGACAATCTAAAATCGACAATCTTCAATCGTTAATCATTTCGTATTTTTACTGAAATTTTAAAACTTCACTCCCGCCGCACCCCTAATCCCTAAAGGGAGCCTTTGCGCAACGAGTCTAGTCTTTTCAATTCGACAATCTAAAATCGACAATCTTCAATCGTTAATCATTTCGTATTTTTACTGAAATTTTAAAACTTCTCTCCCGCCGCACCCCTAATCCCTAAAGGGAGCCTTTGCGCAACGAGTCTAGTCTTTTCAATTCGACAATCTAAAATCGACAATCTTCAATCGTTAATCATTTCGTATTTTTACTGAAATTTTAAAACTTCACTCCCGCCGCACCCCTAATCCCTAAAGGGAGCCTTTGCGCAATGAGTCTAGTCTTTTCAATTCGACAATCTAAAATCGACAATCTTCAATCGTTAATCATTTCGTATTTTTACTGAAATTTTAAAACTTCTCTCCCGCCGCACCCCTAATCCCTAAAGGTACCCTTTGCGCAATGAGTCTAGTCTTTTCAATTCGACAATCTAAAATCGACAATCTTCAATCGTTAATCATTTCGTATTTTTACTGAAATTTTAAAACTTTATTTTTGCGCTATTTCATTGAACTTGCTTATAACGGTACCCACTATCACGGCTGGCAAATGCAGCCCAATGCAATTAGTGTGGAAGAAGTGCTGGAAAAAACGCTTTCTACATTTTTCAGAAAAGAAATACAGGCCGTAGGAGCTGGCAGAACAGATGCAGGCGTGCATGCAAAACAACTCTTTGCTCATTTTGATTTGGACAAAATTATTGCCGTTGAAGAAACTATTTACAAATTAAACTCATTTCTTCCCAAGGATATTTCAATACAAGACATTATACAAGTTACAGATGAAGCACACGCCCGTTTTCATGCCACTTCTCGCGAATATGAATATATAATTTCGCTACGCAAAGATCCGTTTCAGCAAAAATTAGCGTATCAAATCAATGTAGTCCCAAATGTGGATCTAATGAATAAAGCCGCAGAAGTCCTATTGCAGTATAGCGATTTTCAATGCTTTTCCAGAAGCAACACAGATGCAAAGACCTACATTTGTAATATAACAAAAGCAGTGTGGGAAACGGAAGGCTCGCAGTTGAAGTTTACCATTACCGCAAATCGTTTTTTACGTAATATGGTGCGGGCTGTAGTAGGTACCTTGCTAAATGTTGGTCTAGGAAAAATTACTATAGAACAGCTACACGAAATCATAAAAAGTAAAGATAGAAGCAACGCAGGCGCATCGGCTCCTGCGCACGGATTATTCCTTACAAAAGTTTGTTACCCAACCACTATCTTTGTAAAAAAATAAAAAGCTACCCCAAGAAGAATAATATGGCCAAAGAATCAGGAAAGGCATTCGATTTCAGACTTTTTAAAAGATTGTTGGCATTTACCAATAGGTATCGCTTTACCTTCTATTTTGTTGCATTCGCTGCTATTGCAATGTCGGTTTTGGGGGTTTTGACTCCGCATTTGTTGCAATTGGCAATAGACGACGCCATGTTCAATAAAGACTTGCCGTTGCTTCAGTATTACTTAATGCTTATGCTGGGAGTGCTTGTGCTGGAAGTACTTTTTCAGTTTTTCTTTATTTACTATGCCAACTGGTTAGGGCAACAGGTAATTACAGATATTCGTATAAAACTGTTCAAATTAATGACCAGTTTCAAAATGAAGTATTTCGATAAAAGTGCGGTGGGTCGTTTAACAACTAGAGCTGTTAATGACATTGAAACTATTTCTTCTATTTTTAGTCAAGGGCTGTTTATGATCATTAGCGACTTATTAAAAATGGGAGCTATTGCTGGAATTATGCTTTATAAAAGCTGGAGACTCTCGTTGATAGTTTTTGCAATTTTGCCACTTATTCTATATGCAACACGTGTTTTTCAAAGAGCCATGAAGGTAGCTTTTGAAGACGTGCGAAATCAGGTTGCCAATCTTAATTCCTTTGTGCAGGAACGTATTACGGGTATGAAAATAGTGCAAATTTTTACGCGCGAAAAAACCGAGTATAGGCAGTTTAAAGAAATTAATGAAAAGCACAAAAAAGCCTGGGTAAAAACCGTTTGGTATAACTCTATATTTTTCCCAATTGCCGAAATGGCCTCAAGTATAGCAATAGGTGTCGTAGTGTGGTATGGTGGTTTAAATGCTGCTGGGGGAGGCATTATTACACTTGGTATAGTGACAGCATTTATTCAATATTCGCAAATGCTATTTCGTCCGTTACGGCAAATAGCAGACAAATTTAATACGCTGCAAATGGGAATGGTTGCTGCCAATCGGGTCTTCGGAATTTTAGATACCAAATCGCATATAGACAATCAAGGTGTTTTGGAGCTAGAAAATGCGAAGGGTGCTATTACTTTTGAAAATGTACGCTTTGGTTATAATGAAAATGAAGAGGTAATTAAAGATATATCTTTTGAAGTTTATCCAGGACAAACCATAGCTATTGTAGGAGCAACTGGAGCAGGTAAATCTACCATCATCAATTTGCTGAACCGTTTTTACGAAATCAATAGCGGGCGAATTTTGGTGGATAGAAACGATATTAGGGAATATACCCTTTCGTCACTTCGAAATCAGATAGCAGTAGTACTACAGGATGTTTTTCTGTTTGCCGATACTATATTGAATAATATTACTTTGAACAATACTTCCATTTCCGAAGAAGAAGTGATTGCGGCCGCTAAGGAAATTGGCGTACACACTTTTATTACTTCGCTTCCTAACGGTTACCATTATAATGTAAAAGAACGAGGTACAATGCTTTCTTCAGGGCAGCGACAATTGATCGCTTTTTTAAGAGCTTACGTGAGTGATCCAAGTATTCTTATTCTAGATGAAGCAACTTCTTCCATAGACTCCTATTCCGAAGAAATGATACAAAAAGCAACCGATAAAATTACTGAAGGCAGAACGTCCATAGTAATCGCCCACCGATTGGCAACCATTAAAAAAGCGGATAAAATACTGGTGATGGATGCAGGTAAAATTGTAGAATCTGGTACACACCAGGAACTATTGGAACGACCAGATGGGTATTATAAAAATCTCTATGAAGTCCAGTTTATGACGGAGGAGGCCATATAGGAAACTGCTTGCTGTGTTTTTTGAGCTTCCATAAATTCTTCTAAATTTATTTTTCCTGAGATGAAAAGATAAGCGAATACCAGTAATGAAATACCTATGTAGAGTACTCCAAAGATCAAGAGGAATAAAAACGTTTTTAGAATAATTTTCTTTAAGCCTATTTGATATAATCTTTTATATACATACGCATTAAAAATCACCATGATTGGCATGGAGAAAAAATAGGTCATTTTTAAAAAATTAAGATCAAAAACTAATCCCAATATCGCAGGAAGAAATAATAAAATACTTAAATGGGCTTGCGTATATGTTGATATAACTAAGTGGTGTAAATAGGTGTATTTTTTATAGTTAAAGAAGATAATTTTAGCCATTAGCGCATAGAGGGGCATCATGAAAACATAAAAAATAGATTGGAATTCCCATATATTGTCCATGAAGCTCATGTCTTCAAGCATAGGGTTGTTTTGTTGGTTCATCCAGCTCATATCCATATTAGCCGTAAAGACCTTCCTCATAAAAAAAATTTGAATACCAGAAAGTGTTAATGCGAATGCTAAATAGCTAATCACATTTACATGTCTCTTCCTTAAACCGTTAATGTACGCATCAATTACAGTACGCGGCTTCAGAGTCATATCCTGTATAGTACGCGCTAGAAGATTGTTCTCGATGTTAAAGAAACGCTCAGTCGCTTCATTTGCTAAGTAGCCAAAAGTAAGTTCTTGCTTCACTATTTTTGCTCCACAGGTTTTACAGAAGTTATCAGATTCACTCAATTGAGTATGGCAATTTTTACATTCCATAGCCTAGCTCAAATCCTGTGTTAGATGTTTTTTTAAATCTTCTATTTCTTCATACAACACAAAATCACCTTCTTTTAAATAAGATATTTGCCCGTTTTCTTCGCTCACAACAATACAAAGGGCGTCTGTCTTTTCGGTAATCCCTACGGCAGCTCTATGCCGCAATCCAAAACGCTGCGGGATACGGCGATCGTTACTAACAGGAAGAATTACTCTTGTGGCGGTAATGGTGTTTTCTTCAATTATCATAGCACCATCGTGTAAGGGGCTATTTTTATAAAAAACACTTTCTATAATGGGTTGGTTCAACTCAATATTCATAGTGTCGCCAGAATCCTTTACAAAATCCAAACTATTATTTCGCATAATAACGATAAGGGCACCTGTATTCGTTCTACTCATGTTCTGGCAGGCTGAAATAACACTATCCACATTGGTGCTACTTGTTTTTTCTGAAGAAAACAGTTTAAGCTTTTGCAGTACTTTTCGACGTGCGGCAAAGTTGGTAGATCCCAACATTAATAAAAACTTTCGTATTTCTTGTTGAAATACTACTATAAGCGCAAACATACCTACGCCCAGAAAACCACCCAGTATTTTACTCAATAACTGCATTTGAAGGATCTCGGTGAGCCTCCAAATAGCATACACAATTACAATTCCAACAAAGATGTTAATGGCTACAGTACCGCGCACTAATTTGTAGAGATAGTACATTAAAAATGCCACAAGCACAATGTCTATTACATCAATAATTCTAATATCAAGAAAATCCAAGGGCGGTTTGGTTTAGGAGGTTTAAAGGTATAAAATTAGTCTGTATTATAAACAGATTGTAACAGCGTAACACATTCTTTAGCTTCCTTCACGTCGTGAACCCGTAAGATATTTGCTCCTTTTTGCAGTGCAAGCGAATTTAAAACAGTGGTTCCATTAAGTGCTTGCTCTGGTGTTGTTTCTAATGTTTTATAAATAAGAGATTTTCGGGAAATACCTGTTAAAAGTGGGACATACAGAGCTTTAAGAAGTTCTAAATTTTTTAATAATTCAAAATTATGTTTTCGGTTTTTAGCAAATCCGAAACCCGGATCAGCTATAATATCATTAATTCCCGCCTTTCTGGCTAGTGCAATTCGTTCAGAAAAATAAAACAATACTTCTTTTGTTATATTTTTATATTCAGCAAGACCGCTCATTGTTTTTGGGGTACCTTTCATATGCATTAAAATGTACGGAACTTTCAGTTTTGCTACGGTTGGTAACATTTCTGCATCTAGCATTCCGCCACTAATATCGTTCACCAAAGCTGCTCCGGCTTCTATCGCTGCTTTAGCAACTGTGCTTCTGAAGGTGTCAATAGAAAAAAAAGTTTTGGGAAATTCCCTGTTAAGTACTTCTATTACAGGAATGACACGTGCTTGTTCTTCTGCTTCTGAAATGTCTGTCGCACCAGGTCGTGAGCTATAACCACCAATGTCGATAAAAGTAGCGCCGTGACGTACCATTTTTTCTGCCTGTGCAATACTATCCCGAAGTACCACGGTTTTTCCGCCATCATAAAATGAATCTGGAGTTACATTTATAATGCCCATAATTTTGGGAACGGTGAGGTCTACAAGTATGCCCTTACAATTAAGTGTGTACAATTTTCTATTTTGAGATATTTAAGCGAAATTTACGCAAATTCTATCGAACACCATGGCTGAAACTTCAGAACAATATAATGACGTTATTGAAACCTGTCGTACCTTGTTTATGAACAAGATGAAAGATTACGGCAGTGCCTGGAGAATCCTGCGTTTACCATCACTAACCGATCAGATTTTTATTAAAGCACAGCGTATTCGTGGCTTGCAACAAAACAAGGAGCAACGCGTAGCGGAAGGGCAGGAAAGTGAATTTATTGGAATTATAAATTACTGTGTTATGGCGCTAGTTCAACTAGAAAAAGGTGTGGTAGAACAACCAGACCTCTCCTTGGAAGAAGCTACGCAACTGTATGACGAAAAAATTGCGGAAACAAAACAATTAATGCTCGATAAAAACCACGATTATGGGGAGGCATGGAGAGATATGCGCGTGAGTAGCCTAACCGATTTAATTTTGCAAAAACTATTACGAGTGAAGCAAATTGAAAACAATAAAGGCAAAACCTTGGTAAGCGAAGGGATTGATGCCAATTACCAGGATATGATAAATTATGCAGTATTTGCACTTATTTTGCTTGGGCAAAATAGTGCAAGCACCAAAGAATAAAATATCAAATTCCAAGTTCCAAAAAACAAAAATATAAAACAAAGTGGCTGGAGAATAAGATTTAGAAGAACGTTCGTTTCAATTTGCGAAAGACTGCAGGTTGTTAGTGAATAGTTTAAAATCGTTTAATTTAAATGTGGAAGATGGTAAACAAGTTGTTAGATTTTCAGGCTCTATAGGAGCTAATTACATTGAAGCTAATGAAAAACTTGGTCCAAAAGATTTTATTTTTAGATTGAAAATTGCAAGGAAAGAAGCAAAAGAATCAAGATATTGGCTTAGGCTACTAAAAGTAACAAATTCAGAAAAAACTGAAATAAATAAGCTTATTTCAGAATCTGAAGAATTAAGAAAATTTTTATCCGCCATCATATAAAGTTCGAGTAAATCCATTTTGGATTTTGGAATTTTACTTTTGGTGCTTATATTTTAATAATATGAAATACATCGTAGGCTTTCTCAGGATATTCGTAGGGATATTCTTTATCATTAGCGGATTTATAAAACTAAATGATCCCGTAGGTTTTTCCTTTAAACTGAAGGATTACTTCGCGCCAGACGTCTTGAATATGGAGTTTTTAGTGCCATATGCATTGTTAATTGCGCTATTTGTAGTGGTTTATGAAGTGCTATTAGGGATTATGCTCATTGTAGGATATGCCAAAAAGTTTACGCTGTGGAGCCTCTTGTTAATGATTCTATTCTTCACTTTTCTTACGTTTTATTCGGCCTATTTTAACAAAGTGACAGATTGTGGTTGTTTTGGAGATGCCTTAAAATTAACACCTTGGGAATCTTTCTGGAAAGACATCGTATTGAGTGGCATGATTTTAATTTTGTTCTTCGGAAAAAAACACATCCAGCCGTTCTTTACAAAAGGCACTCGAAGTCTTTTAGTTTTCGCCTCCTTTTTTGCAAGTTTGGCGTTCGCCTACTATGTCTTGCAACATTTACCTTGGATAGACTTTAGGGCGTATAAAATTGGCGCCAATATTCAGGAAGGAATGGAAGTTCCTGAAGGCGCTCCAAAACCTATTTTTGAATATAACTGGACCTTTAAAGTGAATGGTGAAGATAAAGTAATTACAACCAATGGCGATTATCCACAGCAAGAAGGTGAATTTATTGGTGTTGAAACTACAGAGTTGCAAAAAGGGTATGAACCCCCTGTTCACGATTTTTCTATAGAGCGAGACGGGAACGATTATACAACTCAGTTTTTAGAAGCCGAAAATTTAATTGTTGTAATAGCTTACAACCTTCAAATGACTGAAATGGAGGGCTATGCGAATATTAAGGAAATTACCGACAAAGCCATTGAAAATAATTATCAGGTAATCGGTCTTTCGGCATCCAGCCCAGAGAAGACCCAGCAGTTGGTTTCAGAAAAAAATCTAAATTTTGATTTCTATTTCTGCGATGAAACTACTCTTAAAACTATTGTACGAAGCAATCCGGGTATTTTAGAACTGGATAAAGGAACTATCACACAAAAGTTGCATTGGAATGATGCCTTGGATTTACAACTCAAACAACTTTCACCCCGTCCAAAAGATGAAGAGACATTAATACAGGAAGTACAAGACAGCACACAAATTGTAACAGATTCAATTTACTAATTTGCTAGGATACATTCTTA
The DNA here is from genome assembly GCA_963799365.1 of uncultured Flavobacteriaceae bacterium. Taxonomy (GTDB): domain Bacteria; phylum Bacteroidota; class Bacteroidia; order Flavobacteriales; family Flavobacteriaceae; genus Marinirhabdus. The sequence continues at coordinate 395,891 of CAWCWV010000017.1, read as the reverse complement.
AAAAAATAGGCTATGCGCTGCTCACCTTGTTTGGAGTGGTTACAGTTATTTTCTTATTGTTTACGATTCTTCCAGGCGATCCCGCAAGAATGATGCTGGGACAAAATGAAAACGCAGAGCAACTTGCCATTGTAAAGAAAAAGTATGGCTTTGATAAGCCTGTATCGCTTCAGTATGCCTATTATTTAAACGATTTGTCACCTTTATCTTTTCATAGTACCAATCAAGAGAGCTACACCTATTTATCTGAATATAAGTATACAGCAACCAAGCTCTTTACATTTGCTGAAACTGATATAGCTTTAAAATGGCCTTACTTGCGGGAATCATTTCAGAAAAACGGAAAGCAAGTAAGTTCCGTCATTGCCGAAACATTGCCCAATACTTTTGTACTAGCAGTTTCAGCTATAATTATTGCGATGCTATTAGGGGTTTTTCTTGGAATTATTTCTGTCTTATTTAGAGATAGATGGTTGGATAAATTAATTCAATTGGTGAGTACTTTTGGGATGAGTGTGCCGTCGTTTTTTAGCGCAATTATTTTTGCTTGGTTGTTCGGGTATGTGTTGCATGAATATACGAATCTAAATATGACGGGCAGCTTGTACGAGGTAGACGATTTTGGGGAAGGAAGTTATATTCAGTGGAAAAATTTAATTTTGCCTGCCATAGTTTTGGGCATTAGACCCCTTGCCGTGGTCACCCAATTAATGCGTAACTCTTTGCTAGAAGTGCTAAATCAGGATTATATAAGGACGGCAAAAGCAAAAGGATTGTCTTTTTGGACAATCATTAGACGTCATGCGCTTAAAAATTCACTAAATCCTGTTGTAACAGCTATATCTGGATGGTTTGCTTCTATGCTGGCTGGTGCCGTTTTTGTGGAGTATATTTTTGGATGGAACGGCTTGGGAAAAGAAATAGTGGATGCACTTAATACCTTAGATTTACCTATTATTATGGGTGCTGTTATTGTAATTGCAACATTGTTTATCTTAATCAATATCTTTGTAGATATAATTTATGGGTGGCTGGACCCGAAAATTAGTAAACAGTAAATTTGGTAATTAGTGAATCAGGGAATTAGTATGCAAGTCTTGTCCCGCCTTTTTTTGCAGGAGGCAGTAGATAGTAGGCAGTGGCAGTTTGTCGTTAAAGTTCTCATTTTATTGCTTTTAGTCATAAGATGAACAATTCAGATAAATTAAACCGAATTTTTGTTTACCCCGCCCTAAAGGGAGCAAAAATTCTTCTATTATTAGATGTTTTTAGAATAAGCCACCCTTTAGTGTTGGGGTAAGCTTATTCGGCAACGAACTGAACAATATTAATTGTTTAGAATTGATTACGAAAATGCAAAAGTTTTAATATTAAAAATAGAACAAGATGCCGAAAAAAATAGTAGCTGGAAACTGGAAGATGAATAACGATTTGTCACAAACCGAAGCATTGTTAAAAGACTTAAAACAACAAGTAATTCCTGAAGATGTTACAGTAATGATAGCACCCTCGTTTACCAATTTGTTTAAAGCTTTTGAATCGACTAGAGAACATCCAATACAAGTGATTGCGCAAAATATGCACCAATCCAAGAAAGGTGCATTTACGGGCGAAATTTCAGCAAGTATGTTGAAAAGCGTAGGAGTACAAACAGTGATTTTGGGTCATAGCGAGCGTCGCGCATATTTTGATGAAACAGACGATTTGTTGGCAGAGAAAGTAAATACGGCTCTCGAAAATAATATGCAGGTAATCTTTTGCATAGGGGAAGAACTAAGAGATAGGGAGAACGGAGATTACTATGAAGTAATTCAAAATCAATTAGAGAATGCTTTATTTCATATTTCTGATGACAGCTGGAGCAAAATAATAATTGCTTACGAACCCGTTTGGGCCATTGGCACTGGGGAAACTGCAAGTCCAATGCAAGTGCAGGAAATGCATCAATATATTAGAGAGACCATTGCAAAACAATGTGGAAAAAATATTGCGAAAGAAGTTTCAATTCTATACGGCGGAAGTGTAAAACCAGGGAATGCCAAGGAAATATTCGCAAAAAAAGATGTAAACGGTGGTCTTATTGGAGGAGCTTCTTTAAAGGCCGAAGATTTTATGGCGATAATCAATGCCTTCGTATAAAAAACTAAAAAACAAATTTTTAATAAATGCGTTTGAGTTTGATAAACCTCATCGCTCCAAGCTTCTTTCTCTAAACTTAAGTTTATGTCCAACGTATATATAGAATACAATTTCAAAGTAACCCCACCCCAACCCGGCACCGAAATTCTAATTGCCGAACTAGGCCAGGCAGGTTTTGAAAGTTTTGTAGAAAATGAAGAAGGCATACAGGCGTATATTCAGAAAGAGGAATGGAATGAGGGTATTTTGGAAGATATATTTATTCTGAAATCGGCTGAATTTGAGATCACATTTCAGCAAAAAGAAATTGCACAGGTAAACTGGAACGAGGAGTGGGAGAAAAATTTTAATCCAATTGTGGTGGCAGATGTATGTGCAGTTCGAGCACCTTTTCACACGCCTTTTCATGTGAAATATGAAATTATTATTGAGCCAAAAATGAGTTTTGGGACAGGACACCATGAGACAACATTTATGATGCTACAGCACATCTTGGAAACAGAATGTAAAGAGAAAAGAGTACTGGATATGGGTTGTGGTACAGCCGTACTAGCGATCCTTGCCGAAATGAGAGGTGCCACAAGCTTAGATGCCATTGATATAGACCAATGGTGCGTTGAGAATAGTATCGAAAATTTAGAGCGTAATAACTGCAGTCTAACAAAAACTAGTTTGGGAGGTGCAGAAATATTATCCGGCAATCTGAATTACGATATTATTATTGCCAACATTAACCGCAATATTTTATTGGAGGATATGGAAACGTATGTTTCGTTACTAAAGAAAGGTGGCGATCTTTTTTTGAGTGGTTTTTATAAAGAGGATCTCCCAATTATTACCAAATGTTGCAATAACTTGGGGTTAACTTTCGTTCAAAACAAAGAAAAAAACAACTGGATAGCCGCAAAATTTGTAAATTAGTACAACTATGAGCACCAAAGAAAAACAGTTAGAGGATCTTCTAATAGCCGAAGAAGTACAAAAACAGAATGAAATTGTACTTTATAATGATGATGTAAACACCTTCGATCACGTTATAGATACTCTTATGTATGCCTGCGAGCATACTCCAGAGCAAGCCGAGCAATGTTCTATTATTGTTCACTATAAAGGTAAATGCACTGTAAAAACAGGTGAATATACCGAATTAAAACCTCGTTGCGGCATGCTGCTTGACGCGGGACTTTCTGCTGAAATAGTCTAATTATCAGACTACTCTACCTATTTAATGGGCTATAAGATGTGTAATAATTACACGGTTTTATTGTTAATTTATCAATAAAAAACTATTTTTATTGTTTTATTAATAAATTTTTATACATTTATCACAACAAAACCTAATAACGTAATTAATCACTAATTTAAACCATTAACTATGAGAATTTTAAAATTTGGACTTTTAGGCGCACTTTGCCTAAGCCTTTCATTAGTATCTTGTTCTAAAGACGAGGATACTACAACAATCCCAGAAAATAATGAAACTGCTAATTCTACTAAAGAAATCCCCCAAGCGGTAAAGGAAGCAGCCGAAATACTGGAATTAAACACAAACTTTATTAAATATGACGAGTTCTATTTTCCCGATGGTTCGTCTGAAGAGCGTCTTTTCTTTGAAGATGATATTACAATGTCTGAAGCTCAATTATTTCAACTTGCTGCATTAGCTGAAGAAGCTTCCCAAAATCGCCAGTATAGTACCTTTAATTTGGTAAGCCAGGGTAGAAATATTTCTATTATTGGGTATACGGGTGGAAATCAAGCGTTATCCAGTAAAGAGCGAACTGCACTCCAATGGGCAGTGAATAATTACAACCGTTTGAGTGGAGTTTCTATTAGCTTCACCCTAACATTTGGCACAAATTACCAGAGCAAGGACATGGTAGTTTATAATAATACAGTTAATAATCCAAGTGGTGCAGGTGGTAGTGCAGGTTTTCCAAGTAATGGATTGCCAAACAAGTTTGTTCAAATCTATGGATTGAATGGTTATAGTACCGACGTAAATGAGCATGTGATCACTCATGAAATTGGGCATTCGGTAGGTTTCCGTCACACCGATTGGTTTAGTCGCCAAAGTTGTGGTCAAAACAGCAACGAAGGTTCCGCTGGAGTAGGTGCAGTGCATATTAACGGTACTCCAACTGGCTACGACGCAACATCTATTATGTTAGCTTGTTTTAGTGCCAATGCAAATGGAGAATTTAACGGAAACGACATTACAGCACTTCGTGAGTTATATTAATAAACCTAAACTTTATAAATAAATGTTATTAGGTATTTGAAAGCTCGCTCAAAAGCGAGCTTTTTTGATTTTAAAATTTCTATAAAGAAAAGAGTAAGAATAAAGTAAAATTAGCTTGCAACCTTTCTAGTCTATGTGACCTCGACTGGATTAAATTTCCATTGAGCTCTCAACTTACCATGTAAAGTAAGCATCGCAGAAAAAGCGATGCACTTTTTTTATTTCCGTCCCCTTACAAAAGCTAACTGCTTTTGACGATGCCAGAAACAAAAAAAAATCCGCACTTTCGTGCAGATTTTTCGCTTTATGTGACCTCGATGGATTAAATTTCCAGAATGAGTTTAATGTAGCAAATAGGAAACTACGCACTGTGGAAAAAGCAGTGCTGTTTTGCATTTTATTCCGGACTTTTGAGCGAGCTCAATTTCTTCATAAAACACAAAACCACGCTCTAAAAAAGAGCATGGTTTCATAAGTGTCGTGACCTCGACTGGATTCAAACCAGTAACCTCTTGAGCCGTAATCAAGTGCGCTATTCAGTTGCGCCACGAGGCCATAAACGCTTTCAAAAGTAAATTACTTTGTTAGCGGGTGCAAATATATTTCTTTTTGTTTATTTGAGCAAAGTAGTTACGTAAAATTTATACCTTTTAATAGTCTTATTATTTTAAAGGTAATAAAACAAGAATCTTTTCTTGTGCATTTTATGACACCCTTAGTAGGTTTTACTATTGCAATACCTTATTTTTATCATTAAACTATTTATATGACAAAGATTGTTAAAGATTCAGATAATGAACAGGAACGTGACTATATTTTTCAAGACAATAAAAAAACTGTATTTGGAGCTACCTTCATCATAGTAATACTAGTTATTCTGGTACTCGCTGTCATTGCTACAGCGTTTTATTTAGACTGGTTTTAAAATAAAAATATGCTTGATATAGAACAATATATTCGTGATATCCCAGATTTCCCGAAATCAGGGGTGGTTTTTAAGGATATTACACCTCTTTTGGCACATCCAGAGGCTTTAAAAGTTTGTGCCGAGGAGCTCTTGCGACTTACAGAAATGCAACCCATCGATAAAGTGGTTGGTATTGAATCCAGAGGTTTTTTCTTTGCCACCCTCTTAGCACAAGAATTAAATGCAGGTTTTGTTCCTATAAGAAAACCTGGTAAATTACCTTTTGCAACACTTAAACAACCCTATACTTTGGAATATGGGATGGATTCTTTAGAAATTCACGAGGACGCTATTCAAAAAGGAGATAAAGTATTGTTGCACGACGATGTTCTTGCAACGGGAGGGACCGCGCAAGCTGCTTGTCGATTAATTGAACAATTGGGAGGAGAAATCGTGCAATGTAATTTTTTAATTGAATTGTCATTCCTCAAGGGCGCAAATAAACTTAAAAATTACGAGCTACGGTCCTTACTTACTTATTAGTCCAAGGCATTTTTAGTGACCCACAGTTTATAGCCAAATAATGCCATTTGAAATTTAGAGGCCTTTGCAAGATCTACTTGTTTTTTAGTGAGACTAGGTAAGATAGCCTTGTTTATTTTTGCCAATGTTTTGAAGAATTTCTTTTTCATGGGTAGATTGCTATTTCACTTCTTAAAAATACAGAAATAAAAAAGTCTTTTAGCATTGCCAAAAGGCTTTATGTTTTTTTTAAAATTTATGGATTACATTTCCACCTCTATCATGTTAATTCCTTCATCATCATCCGTTTGTATGGATTTTGAAATTTTACTCCCTTTACCATTGTCAAAAGTAGCTTTCAGGCTTGTAATTTCCCCGTTATCATTGCGCTTAATTCGTTTGTAATTAAAGTCAATACCTCTTTCTGAAAGTTCAGCTTTCATTGTTTTAAGCTGCGCATCTGTGGTGTTTTTGGTAATCACAATGTTTTCTGAAACAGTTCCATTTATGTTAGTATTGAGTCTGTAACTTGTTTTTGCTACTTCACCACTCACTTTTTGCATGTTAGCAGCTTCTTTACGTAATTCAGATTGAGATATAAGTAGTTCTTTTCGTGTTTCAGCAAGCTCAGAGCGTACTTCACTCATATTTTCCAACCTATTTTTAAGGGCTTCTTTTCGGATTTCAGAAGCATTTTTAAGAGTTTCTTTTCGGTTTTCCATCATTGCCTTTCTGCTTTCCATCATAGCCATTCTTTGGTCGTTGCGTAACTCCCTGCTTTCAGAACCAAACCCAGACTTTCCTTCTTCAGTGTCCAAGAAAAAGTAGAAATCATCTATTGCCTCGCCATCGTCGCTTGCTACAGCATACATACCATTGTTACCGTGACCACTGTATTTTATAGAAATGGAAGTAATTTCTCCGTAGCTGTTAAAGTTTAAATTGCTATAGTTGAAATCTATATCATTTAACTCTTTTAATTCTTTTTTAAACCCATCCAATTCTTCCTTGGTAGTATTTTTTGTAATTTTTATTCGTACTTCTTTTGCGGAAGCTTTTGTATTGCTTTTGGATGGCACAGAATTTTTATTTTCTAAAATTGTTTTTTCGGTTTTCTTAAAAGTAGCGATTCCATTGAAATATAATACACCGTCCTTTCCTTTATGACCGTATTTAGCTTCTCCTTCTTTTTTGTTGAATGCCTCAACCGTACCATCCAATTCAATCGTTTTGTCTTTTGGCAACTCATTTTTAAGATATTGTTTACCATTGATGATGTACAGCGGATTCTCACCAAGGATAGGCTCTTTTGCTTCCTTTTCTTTTATTGTTTTTGAAGCTAGATTAAAGGGTTTATTTCCATTGGCAATCATTTGCAGATTATCTGCAGTGATCTTGAATTGTAGCCCATCTTTTCCAATTTCTGAAACTAATAATACGCCAGTTTCTTGTGGCTCAATAGTATAAATTGTTTGAAACGGAGCGCCTGCTCCACGATCAAATCGAGTATAAAATCGATCGTTTACTGCAAATTTAGTCTGAAAGCTGAAGTTGATGAGATTTCCGCTAGCATCCCTTTTTCTGTTGGCGATTTTAACCAAGCTTTCAGGATAATTTGTTGTGAAATAAGTTTCAATAGCATTTAACTCAGCATTTGTTGATACTGCTGAAAAATTTAGTAATTTCTTATTAGTTGAATTTGTGGTGTTGTTTTCCGAAGAAATTTCGGGAGTTGGTGTGGTGTATTCAATAATTTCTTCGGTATTAAAACTCCACATAAATAGGGCGAGTGCGGGTAACACCAGCATTAATTTTAATTGATTGTACTTGTTTGAATTGCTTTTGTTTAACATAATGATTCGTTTTTTGATGAATGAATGGTAAAAATTATTAGTGAGCGCTGGTACAGGTAGGGGAGATGAAGCCTTTAGTAGCGCAAGTTGGTACGCTGTTTTTGAGGGTATATTTGAAACGGTCTGGTTATCTGCCAGAAATTCCAGATTTGCTTCAATACTTTTTTTATACAACCAGGATATTGGGTTTGCCCATTGCAAGGTTCGTACTAGGTGAGAGAGTAATAAATCTACACTGTGCCATTGGGTTGCATGTACTTTTTCGTGCTGTAAGATCATTTGCAGCTCCTGTCGCTCGTGCGTTTCAGGATTAAAAACAATATAGTTGAAAAATGAAAAAGGTGCTGTTTTTTCTTTTATTTCAATAAAACGAAAGCCGTTTGCCTTTTTGGTCGGGTGTTTCCGAAATAAATTTAAAAGAGAAGTAAGTTGTATCCCGAAACGAATTGCCATAATTGCAAGTCCGATTAGGTATGCCACAATAACCAGTTGCCAAACGTCAATTGACTCTTTCACGGAATTTATTTGCGTTATTGCTAGTGGTAGTATTTCTTCAATATAATCTGAAGGAATAAAAACAGGGGCTTCTACAAAAGTAATGGTGGTAAAGGTCACAAAGGGTAGTAGCAATGCGGAAGTAATTCCAACCAATAAAAAGGTGCGATTGGCAGTAAAAAAAGTGTCTTTTCGAAGCACCAAAACATACACCAAATAGAATAGCGTTAAGATTCCGGCCGATTTTGAGATGTAGGTGATAAATTCCATATTAGTTCTTTTTTTCTATGATACTTAAAATTTCGCGGAGCTCTTCGGCACTTATCTTTTCTTCCTTTGCAAAAAACGAGACCATGCTCTTATAGCTATTGTCAAAATAGAGTTTGGTAGCCTGGTTCATAAACTTTTTAGTGTATTCTGCCTTGCTTACCACCGGGAAATATTGATGCGTTTTCCCAAAGGCCTGGTGTGCTACATAGCCTTTTTCTTCGAGATTTCTAACAATAGTAGAAACCGTATTGTAATGATTATCGCCATACATTGCGGCTACAATTTCCTTTACAAAAGCATTTTCCAACTTCCACAAGGTTTGCATTACTTCTTCTTCTTTGTTTGTTAACTGTTCCAAAATTTTTATTATTTATTGCTTGGCTTCGCCAACCTATTATTTATTATTTTCTTCATTCCTAGTGATTACAATTGCAAGTAGGGATTGTATCGATGGACTAGCAGGTGCTTGTCGCATCTTACTTACTAACTGCTACCGTCTCTTGGCAATCAAAGCACATTTCAAATACAAGATAATGCTTTATCCCAAATTTCTTACCCCAGTTTTCTATGTCTTTTCCGCTACTTTCAACGGCACACCAATACTTTGCTCCGTCTTTTTCATACGGTAAGATATACGCTATTAAATAGAATTTCTCTCCTTTAATAATGTCATTTTTAAAAGTTTCGGCAATGTTTCGAAGGCTGTAATCTTCACTTTTTATTGCGTCAAATTCCATAGTTCTTCCGTAGCGGGGGAATTTGAAACTCATTTTCAGTTTATTTTCTTTGGTTAATTTTGAAATTACTTTGAAATTGAAAATTGAATCCTTCAGCGTTTCGAAACCTGGAATATCTATTTTGGCAGAATTAGCAACAACGGTTTCTTTTTTAAGTTTTCCATTCCATATCTCTTTGGCAATAATTTTGAAAGTACTTCCTTTTAAATCGGCGCCCGTGAATTTTATTTTGTAAAACTCAACACCCTGAAAAAACATAAGATCACTAATATCCTTGTTTTCTGAAAGATATTCAGAAGTCATTGTAATAGGACTTGGTTTTGGCATTTGCGCCAAAGCAGTGCATGTGGATAAGACAAATAGGATTGCGGTTGAAATTTTCATGGTGGCGTTAGATTTTTTGATGATGCTAAAACAAATATAAAACTAGTTTTTTAGTTACACAACTATTTTTGTAGTTATATAACTGAATTTATAGTTGGTTATTGTGAGTCGTTCTAATAAATCTAAAATCTTCATTCTGAAATCGTCAATCAATTAAGTATCTTCGCCAGCTTAATACATTGGTATGAGTATTCTTTTTATTTTTTTAGGCTTAGTGCTTCTTGTAGTGGGAGGAGAGTTTTTGGTGCGTGCTTCAGTAGGTCTTTCGTTTAAACTAAAGCTATCTAAAATGGTAATTGGTTTAACGGTGGTTTCTTTTGCCACCTCGGCTCCGGAATTATTAGTAAGCATACAAGCGGCCCTCAATGGGTTTAGTGATATAGCCTTAGGAAATGTAATTGGTTCTAATATTGCGAATATTGGGTTGGTATTAGGTATAACGGCAATTATTGCCCCTCTAGTAATAGATAAGGATTTTTATAAATTCAATTGGCCAGTGATGATGTTATTGTCCATTGTTCTTTATTTTGTGCTGAAAAGCGGCAACCGAATTACACTTTGGGAAGGGGTTGGACTTTTGGCTTTATTAATTGTATACCTCTACTTATTAATAAACCGAGCCAAAAAAACGGCAAAAACCCAGCCCGTAGACGATGGGGTGGACGACGGACTCTCAAAAGCCAGTAATTTTAAAATAGTAATATGGCTTCTTATAGGTGGAGTAGCGCTATATGGCGGTAGTGAACTTTTAGTTACTGGGGCTGTAGATTTGGCAACTACCATGGGTATCAGTGAACGTGTCATTGCCGTAACGATGATTGCTATAGGAACCAGTGTCCCGGAATTGGCAGCTTCGGTCATAGCAGCCTTGAAAAAGGAAAAAGCTATTTCACTTGGAAACTTAATAGGATCCAATATCTTCAACATCGCTTCGGTATTGGGTATTACGGCTATTATTCAGCCCATCGCGGTGAAAAGTCAGGAAGTATTGACCAATGATATTTGGTGGATGATTGGCTTTGCAGCAGTACTTATGCCTCTAGCGTTTCTTCCAAAGAGATTTGAGATAGGCCGTATGAAAGGGATTGTAATAGTAGCTGCCTATTGTATCTTTATTGGTATGGCTTTTTTGGGGGACTAGTTCCGGGTTTCAAATTTGTTGAAGTTTTTATTGCAAATACCTTCATCCATGGAAGCACGCCTTACAAAGGCGGTCAAGTTTCATTTGCAAATCCATCCTCACAATAGGAATTTATTTTTATAGCCCCTATTTCGGAGATGATTCTATTTATTTCAGTCTGGTTTTAAAAAAATCTATAGTACGGCTCCATGAAAGTGTTGCCGCAGCTTCGTCATACCTAGGTGTTGTGTTGTTATGAAATCCATGATTTACATTCGGATAGATATGGGCTTCATGTTCTATTTCATTGGCTTTTAGAACAGCTTCAAAAGCAGGCCAACCAGCATTTACTCTGGTGTCTAATGCTGCATATTGCAATAACAATGGTGCTTTTATTTGTAGTGCATCATCTTCAGATGGTTGTCCGCCATAATAAGGAACCGCTGCTCCAAGTTCCGGAATTCTTACTGCCATCATATTGGAAATCCAACCTCCAAAACAAAAACCAACTACGCCAATTTTTCCATTACAATCTTTATGGTTTTTAAGGTAGTCATAAGCTGCTATAAAGTCCTCAAGCATTTCATCTCTATCACGTTGTTTTTGTAAGGTGCGACCATCATCATCATTTCCAGGATAGCCACCAAGCGGAGTTAATGCATCTGGCGCTAAACTTATAAAATCTTCAATGGCTGTTCTTCTGCCCACGTCTTCAATATATGGATTGAGCCCTCTGTTTTCATGAACCACAACAACACCTGGCAATTTGGTTTTAGTTCCTTCGGGTTTGGACAACAATCCTTTTATGGTTCCTCCTCCTTTTGGAGATTCGTACGTAATATAGTTTGACTCTATTCTTGGGTCGTCTTGCTTTACTACAACAGTGTCTTTGTAATTGGGAGACATAAAGCTCAGTAAAGAAGGAATCGTAAGACCACCTACAGCAAAAAGAGATAGTCTTTCAATAAATTGTCTTCTCTCTAGTTTATTATGGGCATAGTCATCATATAAATCAAATATTTCTTGGCTGAGATCCTCTTTTTTAATGTGTTTCATATTTTAATTTTTTTAATTTTTGCCAAGTTACTTTTTGATAAGTTGTAATAGTCACCATAGTCACCATACAGTATTCGTTTTATTGTATATCCCTCATTTCGCTATACGCATTCAATACCTTATAAAAATACTAAAATTTAATACATACCTCACCACAAATCTAAGTTATGTATTGGGGTAAGCACTTGTAAATTTCAAAGCTCATTTCAAATAATAGGCATCTCCGTTTAATTTATTTTCAATATTATTTTCTGAAATTATCTAAAAATAGGGGGTCTGTTCATAAAAAACATCATTTATTAATAACTTAACATTAAAAAATAGGGGGTATGTTTTGGAAAAAGTTATTTTTGCACTGTTTTTAAACCTAAAATCACTTAAAAAGAACAGTATGTCCACCTTAAGATTTCATGCCATTAAAGAGACGTTCAATCGTCCAGTAATTGATGTTAAAGAAGCAGAACGTCGTTCGGCTGTATTTGGAACCAACGTATTTAATAACGCAGCGATGCGTCAATACTTGACCAAAGACTCTTTTAAAAGCGTACAGGACGCCGTGGATAACGGTAGTAAAATTGACCGTAGCGTTGCAGACCATATTTCTACGGGTATGAAAGAATGGGCCATAAGTAAAGGCGCAACCCACTACACACACTGGTTTCAGCCTTTAACAGGAACGACAGCCGAAAAGCACGATGCCTTTTTTGAAACTACAGACGATGGGGGTGCCATTGAAAAATTTGGTGGCGGACAATTAGTCCAGCAAGAACCAGATGCCTCCAGTTTCCCAAATGGTGGCATAAGAAACACCTTTGAAGCACGCGGTTATACTGCCTGGGATCCTACATCTCCAGCATTTATTTACGGAACAACCTTGTGTATCCCTACTGTATTTGTAGCCTATACGGGAGAGGCGTTAGATAATAAAACACCTTTGCTTAGAGCATTGCAGTCTATAGACCAGGCAGCAACAGCGGTAGCGAAGTATTTTGATAAGAATGTAACCAAAGTAAACCCAACCTTAGGGTGGGAGCAGGAATATTTCTTGATAGACAGAGCCCTGGCGAAATCGCGTCCAGATATTAACTTAACAGGAAGAACATTATTAGGTCACGCTTCTGCAAAGGGGCAGCAGCTAGACGATCATTATTTTGGTTCTATCACCAGACGTGTATTAGACTATATGCGCGATTTAGAAAATGAATGTATGTTATTGGGAATCCCGGTAAAAACACGTCACAATGAAGTTGCGCCCAACCAATTTGAACTGGCTCCTATTTTTGAAGAAACCAATCTTGCTGTAGATCACAACTCCTTATTAATGGATGTGATGGCAAAAGTGGCAGACCGTCACGAGTTTAAAGTACTCTTTCACGAAAAGCCTTTTGCAGGTGTTAACGGAAGTGGAAAGCACAATAACTGGTCCTTGGCAACCAGTACGGGTGTTAATTTATTACAACCGGGCAGCACACCAATGAAGAATCTTCAGTTTCTAACCTTCTTTATCAACACCATTAAAGCGGTAAATGATTATGAAGAATTATTGAGAGCTTCTATTGCCAGCGCAAGTAACGATCATAGACTGGGTGCAAACGAAGCGCCACCAGCGATTATTTCAGTATTTATTGGATCACAACTTACTGCTGTGTTGGATCAGCTAGAAAAACTGAAGAACGGTAAATTATCTCCAGAAGAGAAAACAGATCTTAAACTGAACGTTGTTGGGAAAATTCCTGAAATTTTACTGGACAATACAGATCGAAACCGTACTTCACCGTTCGCTTTTACAGGGAATAAATTTGAATTTAGAGCTGTAGGATCTACCGCCAACTGTGCGAAGCCTATGACGGTGTTAAACGCTATTGTTGCCAAGCAACTAATAAACTTTAAAACTGAAGTAGATGCCTTACTAAAGGACAAGAAGATGAAGAAGGACGATGCCATCTTTAATGTGCTAAAAGGATATATAAAAGACTCGAAACGAATCCGTTTTGAGGGTGATGGTTACGGAGATGCCTGGGAGAAAGAAGCCAAAAAGCGTGGCTTAAGCAATCACAAAACGACACCAGAAGCATTAAAAGCGCAAGTTGCCAAGAGTACTATTTCTTTATATGAAGATCTTGGTATTATGAACAAGGTGGAGATTGAAGCGCGCCACGAGATTGAAGTAGAAGAATATGCCATGCGCATACAAATCGAAGGACGGGTGCTAGGGGATATCGCTCGTAACCACGTAATTCCAACCTCAATTAGGTATCAGAATCTCTTAATTGAAAACGTACAAGGTCTTAAAGACATCTACGGAAAGAGCTTTAAAAAGTACGCCAAAGAGCAAATGAATCTTATTGAAGCCATCAGCAATCATATTGAAACCATCAATAAAGGGATTACAGATATGATAAACGAGCGTAAGAAAGCAAATGGTATTGACAATGCGGAAAAAAGAGCATTTGCCTACTGTGATTCGGTAAAGCCTTATTTTGAGATAATTAGATATCACTGTGATAAATTAGAACTTTTAGTAGACGACGAAATCTGGCCATTGACCAAATACCGTGAATTACTCTTTACAAGATAATACGTCCTTTATATAGCTCACAAAAATGTCTCCACTAGGGAGGCATTTTTTTTTGTTATGTAATAGGTATAAAGACAGTGTGCTAAAAAGGTTTTTAAACGAGGAATTTGGCAGTACTCGTTAGTAAGTTTGGAAACTTCTACGTACAGCACGCTAGAAATTGTTGCGGATAGCATAATCACTTTTTAAGGTAGCGTTGCATTTTAAATAAATAGGAGGTTTATACAGAGGGTCAGCTACTTATATAAAATGTAGGACTTCTTACAATCTCTTGAACAATTACCTAGTTAAATAGTAGGGATTTAGGCTAATTTATTCTCACATTTGTTTATGAAGTATTCCTACATACGTGTAAACCCTTAGTATTTAATCGATTATTAACAACACTTAAACGTAATTGAAAAAAACAACAAATATTTAACATAATTTTAACATATTTGTTTTTATTAATAAAAAGTGTATTTGAACGATTAAAAATTCCTACAGGTCTGTCCTTACTAAATCCTTTAACAAGAAAATTCCTACAAATTCTTTTGTAGATATAGATGCTGTTCTGTACCTATTTTGTTTAGTGGAATTTAGTTCTGATATTTGTCTAGTAAGAGACGCGTAAAAAATTCCTCATTTTCACGTAGCTCACAATTCAGACTTTCGACAAACCAAAGTTTGATTTCCCCACACATATTCCCCATAGAATAAAAGTAAAAAATTTGGATGTTATCCGAAGGGTCACAGGTATGCCTAATAATAAAACATAAATAACTGATTACCAATATAAAAAATATTTTTTTCAACCTTTTAATTAACTTTTAATACAACTATTATGAAGAAACTAATGTTAAGTGCAGCAGCACTATTGATTGGAACTATTGCCTTCGCGCAGGTTTCAGGAGCACCATCGGCAGATCAGTCGTTAGTGCCACAAAACTCGGCAGACACAGAGGCGAATGCGGGTCTATCTATCCAAAACGGAAATGATAACAGAGTACGCGTTCGTCAAGCTGGAGAATTAAACACCTCTTATACGGAGCAGGACAATGGTGGTCTTGGTTCAGGTGGTAACCTGGCAAGAGTAATGCAAACAGGTAATGTAAATGGTAACCAAGCCGATAGTGGTGAGGATAACGCTGCAGAAGTTCGCCAGAGCGGAACTGCTAACCAGAGTACAACTGTACAAGAAGGAGACTTTAACAATGCGTACACGGCTCAAGGTCAAAATGACAATGGGGCAAGTACAGGTAACAAAGCCTTAATTAGACAAGGTGTTGCCAACCAAGCTGAAAGTAACTTTGCTGCTATAGAGCAGAATGGTACGGACAACCAGGCAACTACTACGCAAACTACAGACAACAGCGATGCCTGGACTCGCCAAACTGGTGATGAAAACAAGTCTATGATTACTCAAAACGCAGCTCCAGAAGATACTGATGGTCACTTGGCGAGTAACGAACAAATAGGTAACCGTAACGAGTCTGCGATTATGCAGAGTGGAGCTGGAGGTAGAAACATCGCAACTGCTAGACAATTGGGTGATGATAACCAAGCGAAGCAAACACAAACTACGATTGCTACTGAGGGTATGACAGCAAATCGTGCTGATGTTACTCAAGGTGTACCAGCAACGTTTGATCCGTTAATTACCACCTTATTTGCTGATCTTGGTGCTATTGATGCAAACTTTAATCCAGTTATTGGGTCACAATTAGATTCTGATGGTGCAAAAGCTAAGCAAATTCAGAATGGTAAGGAGCAGGAAGCAGCTATCCGTCAGTTCGGTGGGTCTGTTGGTGCTAGTAACTATGCTGAGCAAGTACAGTTTTCTGGATGGGGTAATGATGCAGCTATCGAGCAAGGGCATCATAATTCTGGGGAGCCTAGTAACTATGCAAAGCAATATCAAGCGGGAGATAACAATTTAGCACAATTGGGACAATCTGGTTCAGGTTTCAAAGCTTTGCAAGATCAAAGAGGACACAGAAACGACGCAAAGTCTAGTCAAAGAGGTGAAAATCATTTGTTGAACATACACCAAAGAGGAAATGATAACGATGCTACTTCTGTTCAGGCGGGCGATGCTAATAGTGCATTGATTGTACAAAGAGACGGTCAGAGTTTTGTGGCACAACAAAATGCAGGTCTTGGTACGTTTGACCTATCTGGAGGTGGAAACCAAATAGATGCCTTACAATTAGGACCAAACGGAGACTTTGGAACAGACGGTATCGACTGTGATTTCGAAGATCCTATGGACTTAGATATGGATTATACAGTACCTGGTTTCGACTTAGGGGATGTTTGTCCTGGATGCTAATATGAATTTTTAAAGGCCACTCCCTCTTTTTAGAGGAGAGTGGCTTCTTTATAAATAGAGTCAACCAAATTTGATTCACACAAATAAATAATTATTAACCTTTATTAAATTACAATTATGAAAAAAGTAATGTTAAGTGCAGCAGCACTATTGATTGGAACTATTGCCTTCGCGCAGGTTTCAGGAGCACCATCGGCAGATCAGTCGTTAGTGCCACAAAACTCGGCAGATACAGAAGCGAATGCGGGTTTATCTATCCAAAACGGAAATGATAACAGAGTACGCGTTCGTCAAGCTGGAGAATTAAACACCTCTTATACGGAGCAGGACAATGGTGGTCTAGGTTCAGGTGGTAACCTTGCAAGAGTAATGCAAACAGGAAATGTAAATGGAAACCAAGCCGATAGTGGTGAGGACAACGCTGCAGAAGTTCGCCAGAGCGGAACTGCTAACCAAAGTACAACTGTACAAGAAGGAGACTTTAACAATGCGTACACGGCTCAAGGTCAAAATGACAATGGTGCAAGTACAGGTAACAAAGCCTTAATTAGACAAGGTGTTGCCAACCAAGCTGAAAGTAACTTTGCTGCTATAGAGCAGGATGGTACAGACAACCAGGCGCAGACACAGCAAACTACAGACAACAGTGATGCCTGGACTCGCCAAACTGGTGATGAAAACAAGTCTATGATCGTTCAAAATGCTGCTCCAGAAGGTTCTTTTGGACATGAGGCAGAGAATTTTCAAAACGGTGATCGTAACGAGTCTTCTATAGACCAGAGAGGTGCAGGTGCAAGAAACCTTGCACGAACTTTTCAAACTGGTAGCGACAATCAGGCAAAGCAGGCTCAAATTGCTACTTCTGGTTTAGCAGGTATGGGTAATAGAGCTGGTATAGTCCAAGGACAGGATAATACTGGATGCTTTTCAATTCGGAGGAGTAACACCTACTGGTTTGTCTTTATGGAATAGAATTATTAATGAACTAGAGCCATTGGCAAACCCAGTAAGTACTACTAGTGCAATGTCTTTTGGAGCAAAAGCAAAGCAAACGCAAACAGGGAAATTACAAGAAGCAGATATCCTGCAATTTGGAGGAACTGTTGGAGCTAGTAACTATGCAGAGCAGGAGCAAGCTTCAGGATGGAATAACGATGCTGGAATAGTTCAGGGTCACTTCAACACAGGAGAGACTTCAAACTATGCGAAGCAGTACCAAGCTGGTGACAACAACACAGCTGCTTTAGTGCAAGAAGGATCAGGTTTTAAATCTTTACAAGACCAAAGAGGGCACCGTAATGAGGCGCTTTCATACCAAACTGGTGAAGACAACTTGTTGAACATTCACCAAAGAGGAGATGATAACGACGCAACTTCTAATCAACACGGATTAGCTAACCAAGCTTTAATTGTACAGAGAGACGGACAAAGTTTTGTAGCGCAGCAGAATATAGGCTTAGGTCAAAATGATCTTTCTGGAGGTGGAAACCAAATTGATGCCTTACAATTAGGACCAAACGGAGACTTTGCAACAGACGGTATCGACTGTGATTTCGAAGATCCTATGGACTTAGATATGGATTATACAGTACCTGGTTTCGACTTAGGGGATGTTTGTCCTGGATGCTAATTTTATAAATTATTAAGATCAATCTCCCGTTTGGGAGGTTGATCTTACTTTACAAAAAAACTAACGGTTAGAAACCAACCAAATTTGATTTACAATAAAACGAAGTATTAACTAATTACTTATTAAACACAATTTATTATGAAAAAATTAATCTTATGTGCTGCAGCTTTAGCCTTAGGAACTATGGGTTACGCCCAGATTTCCGGAGCCCCTACTGCAGATGAAACGAAAGTAACGAACAACTCTGCCGATGTGCAAGCAAACAAAGGATTGTCTATCCAAAATGGAAATGACAACCGTGTTGCAGGTGCGTCAAGCAGGAACTAACCAGTCTGTTTATACAGAACAATCTAATGGAACAGGGACAGGTGGAAACTTGGCTCGTATCCGCCAGACGGGTGCTGTAACAAGTTTAAGCGGACAGTTAAATGTTGCAGAGGCTTTACAAATTGGAACAGACAACCAAACAACACTTTACCAAGGTGGTGATAGAAACAATGCAATTACGCGTCAGGGATTAACAGACAACGGTAGTGCAAATAACAAAGCATTGGTGATCCAGGGAACTGGAGAGCAGTCTGAAGACAATTTTGCAGCTATAGACCAGGATGGTTCAGGGAACCAGGCGTCAACTACCCAAAAATGGGATAACAGTTCTGCCTATACTATTCAGAGCGGTGTAGACAATAAGTCTATGATAGTTCAAAGCGATGGTGAAGAAGACGCAGGAGGAAATGAGGCTTTTAATGAGCAATACGGAATGCGCAACGAGTCTTCTATAGACCAACAAGGTGCTGGATTTAATGATGCGTATACCATCCAGGAAGGTAATGACAACAAAGCAAAGCAAGTACAAAATACAATTGCTATGGCTGGAGGTCAAGGAGAGACTGCTATCATTAACCAGGGTAACCAAGCTGCCTTCGCTTCAGTAGGTGACGCTTTAGACGGAAACAATGGTAACGGTAACCTGTATGATGCGCTTAATGGAGTAGATAATATCATGAACAATGGGCAGAACAATTTATCTTTTGGAGGGATTGCTTTTCAAACTCAAGTAGGAAAGATGAATGCTGCCGAAATACACCAATTTGGAAGTGCTTCATTTGCATCAAACCAAGCTGAACAATATCAGGAAGGTTGGAACCAAGATGCCTTAATCGTTCAGAATGCATTTGGTAATGAACAAGGAAACAATTACGCACGCCAAGAGCAGTATGACGATAATAACGAAGCTGCAATTGGACAGAACGGTCAAAACCATAAAGCATTTCAATATCAGGATGGTAAGCGTAACTTGGCATTGTCTACTCAAAGAGGAAATGGTCAAATGCTGAACACGCACCAATTCGGAAATGATAACTATGCTACTTCAAAACAAAGAGGAGAAGCGAATGCAGCTCTTATCGTACAACGTGGAGGACAAAGTTTTATGGCTGAGCAAGTTGGTACAGGAAACCAAATAGATGCTTTACAACTAGGGCCAAACGGAAACTTCGCAACAGATGGAGTTGATTGTAGCTTTGATGAGCCAATGGATCCAACAATGGATTATACGGTACCAGGTTTCGACTTAGGGGACGTTTGTCCAGGATGTTAATACATACTGAAAGCCAATCCCTATTTGAGGATTGGCTTTCAATTTTAAGAATACCTCTCATTTCATGTATTCTTTTAGTAAACGAGAAAACTAACTATTAATTAAATTTTATATTCATGAAAAAAATAATGTTAAGTGCAGCAGCACTATTGATTGGAACTATTGCCTTCGCGCAGGTTTCAGGTGCGCCAACGGCAGATCAGTCGTTAGTGCCACAAAACTCGGCAGACGCAGAAGCGAATGCAGGTCTATCTATCCAGAATGGAAACGATAACAAAGTTCGTGTTCGTCAGGCAGGAGAATTAAACACCTCTTATACAGAGCAGGACAATGGGACACTTGGTTCAGGTGGTAACCTGGCAAGAGTACGCCAAACAGGTGCCGTTAACGGTAACGTAGGAGACAGTGGTGAGGACAATGCAGCAGAGGTTCGCCAAAGCGGTACTGCCAACCAGAGTACTACACGCCAGGAAGGTGACCGTAACAACGCATACACCGCTCAAGGTCAAAATGACGATGGTGCAAGTACAGGTAACAAGGCACGTATCCAACAGGGTATTGCAAATCAGGCAGAAGATAATTTTGCTGCTATAGAGCAGGATGGTGATAACAACCAGGCAAATACCTTACAAACAACAGACAACAGTGACGCTTGGACACGCCAAATTGGTAATGACAACAAGTCTATGATCACTCAAAACGCTGCTCCGGAAGATTCGGATGGGCACTTAGCAAACAACTACCAAGAAGGTAATGGTAACGAAAATGCAATCATGCAAAGTGGTGCTGGTGCTAGAAATACTGCAACTTCTGAACAAGTTGGTGATAACAACAAAGCAAAGCAGACGCAAACTACAGATGCTCTTGAAGGCGGAGTTGGAAACACGGCAATGAACTTTCAGGGTTTTACTGGAGCAACTAATGCCGATATTTCTATGTCTAATGCGATCTTCGTTGATATCAATTCAAACGTAGATGATGTATTTGGTGGAAGCGATATTACTGGTTCAGGAACTAATCAATCTTTCGGCGGAATTGTATTCCAAAATCAGGGAGGTAATGATAATGAAGCTGCTGCTTTTCAATATGGTAGCGCATCAGATGGTAGCAACTACATCAAGCAAACACAAGCTTCTGGAACTGGTAATGATGCATTTGCAATTCAGAACCGTTATGATGGACCAGGTGGTGGAGATAATGAAGGGGAGCAGTTTCAAGCGGGTGATAATAACCTATTGGGTCTATCTCAAATCGGTACAGGGCACAAGTCACTACAAACTCAGGAAGGTGACGATAACAAAGCGCTTTCTGCACAGCAGGGTACGGATAACTTGTTGAACATTCACCAACGTGGTAATGATAACTGGGCTACTTCTGCACAAAGAGGGGACGCGAACGCTGCCTTAATAGTACAGAGAGACGGACAGAGTTTTATCGCACAACAAAACCTTGATGGTCTTGGTGGTGGTGGAAACCAGATCGATGCTTTACAGTTAGGACCTGATGGTGACTTTGGAACAGACGGTATCGACTGTGGTTTCAATGAGCAAATGGATCCAACAATGGATTACACAATCGATCCTTTTGATTTAGGTGACGTTTGTCCTGGTTGCTAAAACCAAAGCATACCAAAAATAGAAAAAAAGACCTCCCTAAAGAATTCTTGGGAGGTCACTTTTCTATTTTTAAGCGATTGAATTAAAATACTAGTATATTATTTATTACATTTAAAAATTAAAAGTATCACGTCATGAAACATTCTAGAAAAAATATACCGCTAGTATTCTGTTTATTATTTTGTTTCGCCATTTCTTTTGGCCAAACCTATAAAGATGACAATAATACTGATACGGGGAACAATGCGGTTACAACACTTCAGGAATTACAGTTATTGGGAATAGATAACTCTCCAAACCCCAGGAGCGCAACGCTAACAGGTAGTTCAGTTTTTGTTCGCCAGATTGGAGACTTTAACCAAGCAAATTTAAAAGTATCGGCAAACGCTACAGATATTAATATTCGACAAAATGGAGATGATAATCTAACAGATTTAGAATATGAAGTTAATACAGCTATTGCCAATCTTGAGCAAAATGGAAATTCTAATAGAATTAAAGATTTTGTTGTAGACAGAACAGAAGATGTATCGTTAGATCTAGTACAAGATGGTAATAACATGAGTTTTGAGAGATATGGTTCTAACGCGTTAACACGTTCTTTAAAATTTACACAAAACACGTCGTACCAGACCATCATTGTGAGAAGCTTTAATTAAAAAATTATGTCCCAAAAGCCAGTATTTAGAATAATTTTATTCTTCCTCTTATGTGCTTTACTATTTTTTGCGCCACTACATTCGAGCGCTCAAAATTTAAACCAAGAGGTACAGGCGTCAGTCAGATTCGAAAAAAGTAGCGAATACTACACTTTTTATGCCCTGGCAGAAAATAAAACAACAGCAGACCTCAACCTCAGGTATGAATATATAGTGTTCAAAACCGATGAGAATGGAAATACTTCCAAGTCCAGTCAAGGCAATAGATTCTTTATAAAAGGGAATCAAATTGAGGGACTTTCTAGCGTAACCATTAATTATGCAGTTGAATCAAAAATAATTATTGTATTATTGATCTATGATGATGAAGACAACCCAATAGGGCAGGAGCGTATTGTATTACCAAATGGGGGAAGGACTGAATTAAATGATGCTCCTACCCAACAAAATGCAGCCAATCCAGACCAGGCCAAACCAGAAGATGGTTTTTATATTAAGGGGTTGGTGATAGAAAATACAATAACCAAAGCTGGACGGGATTTTTATCGCTATTTTTTTAGCGATTACTTTAACAAGGGTATACAGACTACCCATTATATTAAAATTGAAGAGGTGCCAGGAAGAAGTAGAAACACATTGATTAATATCTATGTGGCAGACCAATTAATTTGGAGGTTCTTCTCCCAACCAAGAAAAGAATTTTTAAAAGAACAAGTCGAAGTAACTATGGCCCGGGTTATTAGGCAGTTACAATACTTGGACAAGCAACGGTCCAATACCAAATATTAATACTTATGAAGCACGCCTTAACATTATTAGTACTTTGTTTTATGGCACAAGCTGGTTTTGCACAACAGTTTTCTTATAAACCCACCAACCCTGCTTTCGGGGGAGATACGTTTAATTATAACTGGTTATTATCATCAGCAACTGCCCAAAATAAATTAACAGCACCACAAAATCCAAGAGATGCAAGGTCTGAATTAGAACAATTTAGTGAAAATTTACAACGACAAATTTTCAGTGTATTATCAAGGAGTTTATTACAACAACAAATAGATGGTCTAGGCGAAATTACGGAACCAGGAACTTTTCAATTTGGGACACTTACTTTAGATGTTTTTCAAGGTCCAGAAGGTCTGGTCATAAATATTTTGGATACCACCACAGGAGAACAGACGCAAATTATTGTCCCAAACTAAACCTATTTTAATGAAAAATTTTACTCTAGGGGTCTTAATGGCTTGTGTGTTTCTTTTGTCCTCTTGCGGCGCATATTTCAACCAACCCTTTACTCAAAAAGCGTCCAGAACCGGCGAATTTTCTTTTAGCACTAATAAATTATTAGACCTTCCTGAAGCAGCAGATCCTGTAGAGGTTGCTGTATATAATTTTAGTGATCAAACAGGACAGTATAAAGCCATTGAGCAGGGAAGTACTTTTAGTACTGCAGTAACTCAGGGCGGAACAACTATTTTGATCAAAGCTTTAGAAGATTCAGGATGGTTTATACCTATAGAACGAGAGAACATAGGAAACTTGACTACCGAAAGAAATATAATACGCCAAACCAAACAGGATTATATTAAAAATTTAAACCCTAACGAACCCCCATTACCGCCACTTTTGTACGCGGGTCTTATTTTGGAAGGGGGCATCGTATCGTATGACACGAACATTGTAACAGGGGGACTTGGCGCTCGTTACTTTGGCCTTGGTGGATCTGCGCGTTATCGTCAGGATAGGATAACTGTTTATTTAAGGGCAGTTTCTACGAACAATGGTCAAATTCTTAAAACAGTATATGTGTCCAAAACCATACTGTCTCAAGCGCTGGATGCCAGTTTGTTCAGGTTTGTGAAATTTCAAAGATTGTTAGAGGCTGAAACGGGTATTACAAAAAATGAGCCAGTACAATTGGCCGTGAAAGATGCCGTGGAAAAAGCAGTACACGATTTGATTGTAGAAGGGATTAAGGAAAATTTTTGGAATACAAAGGCTGGAAGGGAAACAGACCAACAAGTCGTAGCTTCTTATGAAGAGGAAAAGTTGGCTGAAGAATCCATAAAATTATATGATCGTGTACAAACCAATCGCCAATTCAAAAACATGTTCAGCATTTCTGGAGGCGCTAGTTTGATAAATGCAGATTACACAACCAAGGGTCTTGGTGGGTTTGCCCGTTTTGAATACCAACGTGAAATAAAACCCTTTCTTCATCTGGGTGTTTCAACATCGCTTTTCGAATTGAACAGTGGAGATCAGTTTTATAACAAATTTAGTGCTGTAGATTTTAACGTGCGTTTCAATTTACTTCCCTATGATAACTTATCACCATTTGTATACGCGGGTCCAGGACTTTTCAGAGAAGTTAATGACGGTGAAAGCGGAGGGTATAAACTGGGTGAAACTTTCTTTAAATTGCAATACGGAGGTGGAATTCAATATTTTATTTCTGAACGATGGGGTATGAAATTATTTGCAGAACACAATAGAAGCTTTAGTGATGAAGTAGACAAGGTAGTTAAT
Organism: uncultured Flavobacteriaceae bacterium; assembly: GCA_963799365.1. GTDB lineage: Bacteria > Bacteroidota > Bacteroidia > Flavobacteriales > Flavobacteriaceae > Marinirhabdus. Next base: position 371,243 of record CAWCWV010000017.1, on the reverse strand, counting down.
GGAAAAAGGAAAGATGACTATCTTACCTTTGGGATTGGATTGGACTACTATTTTAATTTCAAAAACAAGGACCGCAAAGTGCCTGTAGCAAACGAGAAATTATAAGATGATGAAAAATTTTAAATATATATTAGCGCTAATTGCAGTAATAACTTGTTATTATAGCTGCAGTGAAGAAACTTTAGATATTGTTAAAACTGGGTCTTTATCCGGAATAGTTACTGCCGCAGAAAACGGAGAAGCCCTTGAGGGTGTGAAAATTACCACCAATCCTGCATCTACAACGGTGTTCACAGATGCAAGCGGTGCCTTTTCCATCCCTTCCATCGAAGTGGATGATTATTCGGTACAAGCAGAGTTGGATGGATTTGCAACTGGATTCGAACCTTCCTCAATTTCTGAAGGTCAGAATACTGTTGTTACTTTAGAATTGAAAGTAGGGCAGGAAAATAATTTAGTGCCGCTACAACCAGAACTTGTGTCGCCCGAAGATGGAGCCATAGATGTGCCTCAAGAAGTAGAATTTGTTTGGCTATCGTCAAAAAATGATTTAGATGATATTATCTATAAATTGTCATTGCGAAATGGTACGACCAACGAATTACAGGAATTTGAAATTGAGCAAGACACTACTTTTACAATTAGCGCACTACAAATTTCAACCAATTACTTCTGGCAAGTAACGGCAGACGATGATGTGAACAATCCCGTAACTTCTTCTTTAAGTTCATTTACCACAGTTTCTATACCCGACAATCCATTTTTGTTTGTGAGAGAGCAGAATGGAAATAGTGTGATCTATTCAGGGGGAGAAGACCAAACGCCAGGGATGAATGTCCCAGACTTTAATGTTGTACAGCTCACGACCGAAGAAAAAAACAGCTTTAGACCTAGAAAAAATGATGAGGTCAATAAAATTGCCTTTTTGCGAACAGTAGGAAGCCAGACCCATATTTTTACGATGAATCTGGATGGCACAAATGTAGCACAAGTAACCAACAGTATTCCAGTAGGTGGTTTCCGTTTAAGTGAGTTGGACTTCACTTGGGCTATAAATGGAGGGAAGCTTTATTACCCAAATTTTGACAAATTATACCAAATAGATCCGGATGCCGGAGGGAGTCAGCTCCTATATGGAACTACAGATGGATCATTTATTTCTGAAGTAGCTGTACCAGATTTTGATCAGGACTTATTACTCCTTAAAACAAATGATATTAACGGTTACAACGTGAGGATATTTACATACAGACTTTCTACAGGTCTTGAGGAAAAGGTAATATTAGAAAATGAAATGGGTGCTGCAGGTAGTGTTGATATCACTGCCAATGGAGATTCAGTCCTGTATAGTCGAGATGTTTCTGGTTCAGAGAATCCAAATTACCGTCTTTTTGAAAGTAGGTTGTTTTTGTATGATCTTATGAATGATACTGTTGAACTTTTGGATACCGATGTGAATATAGGCGAGAATGATTTTGACGGATCGTTTACACCCTCTGAAGGTGGTATTATTTGGACACGAATGAGTAGCAACCCAAACGCAATACCCAATATTCTATTGCGTAATATTGAAAACGCAACAGATGATGATGTACTGTTTACTGGTAGCTTTATGCCAGATTGGGAATGATTATGCTATAAATAAAAAAATCAAAAAAAACGTCCCTTACTTTCGGGACGTTTTTGCATTCTGTACTTTTGTGGTTATAAGAGAATTGTATGAGTCAAGAAATTTCAAAAAGATATGCCCAGCGAGGCGTTTCGGCAGGTAAAGAAGATGTCCATAATGCTATTAAAAATGTAGATAAAGGACTCTTCCCTCAGGCCTTTTGTAAGATAGTTCCAGATTATCTAACAGGAGATGAAGACTATTGCCTGATCATGCACGCAGATGGCGCAGGAACCAAATCTTCTCTGGCTTATATGTATTGGAAAGAAACTGGCGATATAAGTGTTTGGAAAGGGATTGCTCAGGACGCACTTATTATGAACGTAGACGATCTGCTTTGTGTAGGCGCAGTAGATAACATTATACTTTCTTCAACCATTGGACGTAATAAAAACTTAATTCCTGGTGAAGTGATTTCAGCAATTATTAATGGAACGGAAGCATTGCTAGAAGATCTGGCAAAGTTTGGCGTAAAAATTCATTCTACAGGGGGAGAAACGGCAGATGTAGGGGATTTGGTAAGAACCATTATAGTAGATAGCACGGTAACCGCGAGAATGAAAAGGGCTCATGTAATTAACAATGCAAACATAAGGCCAGGTGATGTTATTGTTGGGTTGTCTTCTTTTGGGCAAGCCACCTACGAAACTGAATACAATGGGGGTATGGGAAGCAATGGTTTAACAAGTGCGCGCCACGATGTATTCCATACATACCTAGCCACAAAGTATCCAGAAAGTTTTGATGCAGCAGTACCCCAAGATCTTGTGTACAGCGGAAGTAAAAAATTAACCGATAGTATTCCTAATTCCCCTTTAGATGCAGGTAAATTAGTATTATCTCCCACAAGAACTTATGCACCTATAATTAAAGAAATTTTATCTAAATATTCTTCAGAGCAAATTCATGGTATGGTGCACTGTAGCGGGGGAGCGCAGACAAAAATCCTTCATTTTATTGAAAGTTTACACATTGTAAAAGATAGTTTGTTTGAGACGCCGCCACTTTTCAAATTGATACAAGAAGAAAGCGGCACAGAATGGAAGGAAATGTACCAGGTATTTAACATGGGCCATAGAATGGAATTATATATTTCCGAAGAAATAGCTCAAGATATCATCTCAATTTCTAAATCTTTTAACGTAGAGGCACAAATTGTTGGAAAGGTCATGGCTTCAGAGAAAAAGAAGTTAACTATTAGATCGAAACACGGAGAATTTATATATTCTTAGTTGCTAAGAGTTCTCTAAGAATTCACGGTTTTCATTTATTTTACCACATTTTTTACCTTTGCCTGAATTGAAACCTTCCTTAATTTATTGTAAATTTGAAGCCGTATTGAAGTATAATTCAATATGAAAATTACACCATGTTAGAAAAACTTCAAATAGTAAAAAATAGATTTGACGAGGTAAGCGATCTCATCATTCAACCAGAAATTATCACAGATCAAAAGCAGTATATTCAGTTAAATAAAGAATATAAAGACTTGCGGGCACTTATGGATAAGCGTGAAGATTATCTTACCGCTACTGAACGGGTAGCCGAGGCAGAAGAAATACTTTCTGACGGGAGTGATGCAGATATGGTGGAGATGGCAAAGATGCAGCTGGATGAAGCTAAATCTAAAATTGAGATCTTAGAAGAGGAAATTAAGTTCATGTTAATTCCTAAAGATCCAGAAGATACCAAGAATGCCGTAATGGAAATAAAAGCTGGAACAGGCGGGGATGAAGCCAGTATTTTTGCTGGAGATCTACACCGTATGTATACCAAATATTGTGAAAGTAAGGGTTGGAAAACCAGTGTTGTAGATTTTAGTGAAGGAACCAGTGGAGGGTATAAAGCCATCCAGATGGAAGTAGAGGGAGACGACGTGTATGGAACACTAAAGTTTGAAGCTGGAGTGCACCGGGTTCAGCGAGTACCACAAACAGAAACACAAGGTCGAGTTCATACCAGCGCAGCTACCGTTATGGTTTTTCCTGAAGCAGAAGAGTTCGATGTTCAAATAGAAATGAAAGATGTTCGTGTTGATTATTTTTGCTCATCAGGGCCTGGAGGACAGTCTGTAAATACTACCTATTCTGCTGTGCGTCTAACCCATACGCCTACAGGACTTGTGGCACAATGCCAAGATCAAAAATCACAACATAAAAATAAAGAAAAGGCTTTTAAGGTATTGAGATCCAGATTGTACGATATGGAACTAGCCAAAAAACAAGCCGAAGATGCCGAAAAGCGTGGTTCGATGGTAACTAGTGGCGATAGAAGTGCAAAAATTAGAACCTATAACTATTCTCAGGGACGTGTTACCGACCATAGAATTAACCTTACGCTGTACGATTTAAGTAACATTATTGATGGTGATATTCAGAAGATTATAGATGAACTTCAGCTAGTAAGTAACACAGAAAAATTAAAGGAAGCGGGTGAAACATTTTAAGCAGTAAACTATGACCACGGAAGAACTTGTTGCTCAAATTCATAAAAAGAAATCGTTCCTCTGTATTGGATTAGATGTAGCTCTAGATAAAATTCCAAAATATTTGTTGGGGGAAGAAGATCCAATATTTTCCTTTAATAAAGCAATTATAGATGCTACACATCACCTAGCAGTAGCTTATAAGCCCAATACTGCTTTTTATGAGGCCTATGGCTTAAAAGGGTGGCACGCGCTAGAAAAAACTATTCATTACCTTAATGAAAACTACCCGGAACTATTTACCATTGCCGACGCTAAAAGAGGTGATATAGGAAATACATCAGCGATGTACGCTAAAGCTTTTTTTGAAGATTTAGGATTCGATTCAGTGACCACAGCACCGTATATGGGTAAAGATAGTATAGAGCCTTTTCTGAAATTTGGTAACAAACATACAATCTTATTAGCATTAACCTCAAATCAAGGAGCTTTCGATTTCCAAACTCAAATAGTGGATGGGAAAGAACTCTATAAAACTGTTATTGAAACTTCTAAACAGTGGACCAACTCCCAGAATTTAATGTATGTAGTGGGAGCTACAAAGGCAAGTTATCTTGCTGAAATTAGAAAGATAGTACCCCGTAGTTTTTTATTGGTTCCAGGGGTAGGCGCACAAGGTGGAAGTCTTTCTGAAGTATGCAAATACGGACTTTCATCAAATATTGGGCTGCTCATTAATTCTTCTCGTGGTATTATTTATGCTGGTAAAGATGAAAATTTTGCAATGGCTTCAGCTACTGCCGCAAAAGAACTTCAGTCGCAAATGGAAAGTATTTTAAATGCGCTTTAAAGATCAATTGCATCGAGAAATTGAATTGCAAAGCGGCCCCACCAGGATCGTTTCTTTAGTACCTTCTCAAACCGAATTGCTGGTAGACTTAGGTTTAAGTGATCGCCTTGTAGGGCTCACAAAATTCTGTGTTCATCCAGAAGGATTCCTAAAGACTAAGACCATTGTTGGGGGAACAAAACAGGTGCATTACAGTACAATTGAAGCATTGCGTCCAGACCTAATTATTTGTAATAAAGAAGAGAATACCAAGGAAATGGTTTTGGAATTAGAAAAAATTGCGCCTGTCTGGGTAAGTGATATTTATACTATTGAAGATGCTTTACGTATGATACATCAATTTGGTGAACTGTTTTCTGTTACTGAGAAGGCACTCGAACTAACCCATAAAATTGAAGCTGCATTGGTTGATTTTAAAGATTTCATGATTTCGAAACCAATTAAAAAAGTGGCCTACGTAATCTGGAAGCACCCGTATATGGTTGCTGGAGCTACTACATTTATAGATCATTTGCTAAATTTGAATAAGTTTGAAAATATTTTTAGTAAAAAGGCATCACGCTATCCAGAAGTAACAATGAAAGAATTGGAAGAAGTAGATGTATTATTATTAGCTACAGAGCCTTTTCCATTTAAGAAAGATTGATGTGGTATCAATAAAAAACGCACTTCATAAAGAAGTGCGTTTAGTAGACGGGGAATATTTTAGCTGGTATGGTTCCAGAATATTAAATGCATTTTCTTATTTCAAAACGCTGCATTAATGTTTTTATTTATCTGCCTTTTGTAATGTTAGGTATCTAATTTCATCATAAACTTTGTAGGCTTGTTTTTGCACTTTTTCACTTTCATCTTTATCATTTAATGCAACATTAAATGATTTCCTCATAAGCTCTTTATACTTTTGTTCAAGCTTTTCTACTCTAGATTTTCTTTTTAACCAAATAGACATATTTTTTCTTAATTGTTCATACAAAAATAACAATTGGGTACCCTAAAAATTACTAACAAGACGTTAATCATGTCCTAATTTATTGTCTTTCAATGCAAAGGTTAATCCTGCAGTGCAAAGACTTGACGCAGCAGCGTTGTAGTTCTTGAAGCAACGCTACTTCGTATTTTATTTTCCTCTACAGCAATCATTGTATAAACACCGTCCAAGGCCTGTTTGGTAACGTAATCTGTAAGATCCGGATTTACCTGTGTTACGAAAGGGATGGTATTGTATTTGGTTATTATGTTTTCCCAAACCTTATCTGCACCTACTTTTTGGAAAGAATTTTTTATAACTGGATTAAATTCTGCGTATAGTGCACTATTAGTCCGGCCTTCGAGGTAATTTGTTGCAGCATTATTTGGTCCTAAGAGAATATTTTTAGCGTCGTTAAAAGTAATTTCTTTAACGGCATCTACGAAGATAGGAGTCGCTGTTTTTACAGCATCTTCTGCAGCACGATTTAGCATTTTTAATCCTTCATCTGCAAGACTACTTAGCCCGATATCTCTGAGTGTACGGTCTACTTTTTTAAGTTCTTGGGGTAAGAGTATTTTTACCAAGCTATTTTTATAAAACCCATCTTTTTGGGTGAGCTTTGTAACCTGCTTGTCTATACCAAAATCTAATGCTTGCCGTAAGCCGCTAGCGATCATTGTAGGATCTAATCCACCGCCCTGAGGTAAATTATTTACAACTTGTTGCAACTCTGCACAAGAGATTACTACAAAACAAGAAAAGAATAAAAAGAGCTTTTTCATAGATAATTATTTTATAAATTAAAGTATAAATATAAAAAAAGCCCTTCATAAAGAAGGGCTCTAGTATAGTATATTAAGTAATTAATTACTTAATAACTTTTACAGTTTTAGAAGAACCGTCAATTGTAACGTTTACTAAGTAAGCACCAGAACTTAAAGTACTCATATCAATACTTGGAGATACAACACCAGGAGTAGCAGTAAGAACTACTTTTCCTAATACGTCATATACGACAACTGAATCTACAGCTGTAACTGACTGAATATTTAATCTGTCTTGTACTGGGTTAGGGTAAACGCTGAAGCTAGAAGTTGATAAATCGTTAGTTCCTAAGATGGCTCCTTCTTGGTAGAAGATATCATCAATGTACATTTCATTGTTTACATCAATAGAAAAGAAATCAATTGAACCCAATTGAGTAGCTTCAGTACCAGCAGTAGCAATGTAAGGCTCAGCATCTAATACAGTAACACCATCAACTTCTAAAGTAATAGTAGTTGGATTAGCGTCTAAATCTATAGTTTGAGTAACATTAAACCAAGTATCACTAGGATAATCTGCAGTAGCAGCGTTAAAGTCAAGTGTTAAAGTGTTTGCTGCACCTCCACCTGGAGCAGAAGCAACTTCACCAAAAAATAACTGACCATTGTATTGGTTTCCTGGATCTGCTGCAACTTGTTGGTAGTTGTAAAATCCTGTAGCACCAGCTGGAATGTAAAGATTAAAGCTAAGAGCATATACACCAGAAGATTGATCCCCTAAAAGAAGAAGTAAATCATCCGTATTGTTGTCTCTGATAAGTACTGATTTACCGCCAGCAGTTGTTGATTGAGCATCGGTAACTTGACCATCTGTACCACCTGGCCATATTTCCCAGTACGCATTTTGAGGAGAAACATTTCCTAATGCATAAAAGTCAATATTGTCATCAATAATTTGTGCGTTTGCACTAAATGCGAAAGCTACTATAGCAGCTAAAATGTAAATTTTCTTCATAATAATTTATTATTTAGGTTTAATAATGAAATGCAAAAATACACGTTTTTTTATAGAATGCAAAGTATAAACAGATAAATTTAATATATTTATTGTGCTCTCCTGTCCAATGTGAGTAAGGGTTTTAGTAACTTTGCCTTCACAAATAATTATTATGCAACAACAAATTCCCTACACTCCAAAAAATAAAGTTAGAATTGTAACAGCCGCCTCTCTTTTTGATGGTCACGATGCCGCAATTAATATCATGAGACGAATTATTCAATCTACAGGTGTAGAAGTGATACATCTTGGCCACGATCGTAGTGTGGAAGAAGTAGTGAATACGGCCATTCAAGAAGATGCCAATGCAATTGCAATGACCTCGTACCAAGGTGGACATAACGAGTACTTTAAATATATGTACGATTTACTTCAGGAAAAAGGAGCTGGACATATTAAAATTTTTGGCGGTGGTGGTGGTGTCATTCTTCCTTCTGAAATTGAAGCATTGATGGCCTATGGAATTACCCGTATTTATTCACCAGACGACGGCCGGGAAATGGGATTGCAGGGAATGATCAATGATTTGGTGAAAACTTCAGATTTTCCTGTTGGTAATACATTAAATGGTGAAGTTTCCAGACTTTCCAATAAAGAAGCAGGCGCAATTGCTCGTGTAATTTCTTCCGCAGAGAACTTTCCGGAAATTGCCAAAGATGCTTTGGATGCGATTCATAAAAAAAATAAAACCCTTAAAATTCCTGTGTTAGGTATTACAGGAACTGGTGGCGCGGGTAAATCTTCTTTGGTAGACGAATTGGTTCGTAGATTTTTAGTAGATTTTCCTGAGAAAACTATTGGGCTCATTTCAGTAGATCCATCAAAAAGAAAAACCGGTGGAGCGCTCCTGGGTGATAGGATACGTATGAATGCGATCAACTCCCCTAGAGTATATATGAGAAGCTTGGCAACAAGACAAAGCAATTTGGCACTTTCTAAATATGTAGCTGAAGCTATTGAAGTAATTAAAGCTGCCGAATACGATTTAATAATCCTAGAAACATCGGGAATTGGCCAAAGTGATACTGAAATTTTAGAACATAGTGATGTTTCCTTATATGTAATGACCCCAGAATTTGGTGCAGCAACGCAGTTGGAAAAGATAGATATGCTGGACTTTGCCGATTTAGTGGCCATCAATAAATTTGACAAACGTGGATCTTTAGATGCATTGCGCGATGTAAAGAAACAATATATGCGTAACCACCAGTTGTGGGATACGCCACAGGAAGAGTTGCCTATTTTTGGAACTATTGCGTCACAATTTAACGATCCAGGGATGAATACCTTATATAAGGCCATCATGGATCAATTGGTTTCAAAAGCAGATGCAATGTTGAATAGTACTTTTGAGATTAGCAATGAGATGAGCGAGAAGATTTTTGTAATCCCACCCGCTCGTACACGCTATCTTTCTGAAATTTCTGAAAACAACCGTGCCTACGATAAAATTGCCTCAGAACAGGCTGAAGTTGCCCAAAAGCTCTATGGAATTTTTAAAACCATGGAAACTGTTTCAGGAAGTAAACCAGAAATAGATAAAGTAGGGATCATTTCAGAAACCATAAAAAGTTCAGAAAACAACAAAGATTTACTGAAGCTCTTACTAGCCGAATTCGATCGTGTGAAAATGGATTTAGATCCCTACAATTGGGAAGTAATTACCACTTGGGACGAAAAGGTGAATACCTATAAAAACCCAGTGTATACATTTAAAGTAAGAGACAAAGAAATTAATATTAAAACACATACCGAAAGTCTTTCACATACCCAAATACCCAAAGTTGCCTTACCAAAGTATCAAGCGTGGGGCGATATTTTAAGATGGTGTTTACAGGAAAATGTACCTGGTGAGTTCCCGTATACTTCAGGATTGTATCCCTTCAAAAGAACAGGAGAAGATCCAGCCAGAATGTTTGCAGGAGAAGGTGGACCAGAGCGTACCAACCGTCGTTTTCATTATGTAAGCCATGGTCTTCCTGCAAAAAGGTTGTCTACTGCTTTTGATAGTGTAACGCTTTATGGTAACGATCCGGGATTGCGACCAGATATTTACGGAAAGATAGGAAATGCTGGTGTATCCATTTGTTGTCTAGACGATGCGAAGAAATTGTATAGTGGTTTCGATTTAAGCGACCCAATGACTTCGGTGAGTATGACTATTAATGGCCCAGCACCTATGTTGTTAGGTTTTTTTATGAATGCTGCCATAGATCAGAATTGTGAAAAGTATATTCATGAAACTGAAATCGAAACTGAAATCGAAAACCGAATAGCAGAAATTTATAAAGGTAAAACCCGCCCACAATATCAAGGAAAACTACCAGAAGGTAATAATGGATTAGGTTTAATGCTTTTAGGTGTAACTGGCGACCAGGTGCTGCCAAAAGATGTCTACGAAAAGATAAAAATTGAAACCTTAAAACAAGTTCGAGGTACCGTACAAGCCGATATTTTAAAAGAAGATCAGGCGCAGAATACCTGTATTTTCTCAACCGAATTTGCATTGCGATTAATGGGGGACGTGCAGGAATACTTTATTGAGCAACAGGTTCGTAATTTCTATTCGGTTTCTATTAGTGGCTACCATATTGCTGAAGCGGGTGCGAATCCAATTACACAATTGGCGTTCACTTTAGCGAACGGTTTTACATACGTAGAGTATTACTTAAGCCGTGGAATGGATATCAATAAATTTGGTCCTAATCTGTCGTTTTTCTTTAGTAATGGAATAGATGCAGAGTATTCGGTAATTGGTCGAGTAGCACGTAAAATATGGGCAAAAGCTTTAAAAAATAAGTATAATGCCAACCCACGAGCACAAATGCTTAAGTACCATATACAGACTTCGGGAAGATCTTTGCACGCGCAGGAAATAGATTTTAACGATATAAGAACAACACTACAAGCATTGTACGCAATTTATGATAACTGCAATAGTTTGCATACCAATGCATATGATGAAGCAATTACTACACCTACCGAAGAAAGCGTTCGCCGTGCGATGGCTATCCAGTTAATCATTAATAAAGAACTAGGGTTGGCCAAAAATGAAAATCCAATTCAGGGAAGTTTTATTATTGAAGAATTAACAGATCTTGTAGAAGACGCTGTCCTCAAAGAATTTGATAGCTTGACCGAACGTGGTGGGGTGTTGGGCGCCATGGAAACCATGTACCAGCGTAGCAAGATACAAGAAGAGAGTTTGTATTATGAAACTTTAAAGCACTCTGGAGAATTTCCAATTATTGGTGTAAATACCTTCTTAAGTAGTAAAGGTTCGCCCACAGTGCAACCTGCTGAAGTGATTAGAGCCACCGAAGAAGAGAAGCAATACCAAATTGAAGTGGTAAAGAATTTAAATAACAGCAATGAAGCAAAAGTTTCAGAATTGCTAAAAGAATTACAGCAGAAATCTATAAACAACGAAAATATCTTTGAAGCTTTAATGGAAGTGTGTAAATATGCCTCGCTAGGACAAATTACACATTCCTTGTTTGAAGTAGGTGGGCAGTATAGAAGAAACATGTAAGCAGACACTTGGTCTCGCTCTTTCAGCGAGGCCTTAGTGGTCGCTTATCCCGTCCCGATGGCTATCGGGATTTTCTGTCGGGATCTTTTAAATTAGTTTGAAGTTTTTTACACTTGGTCTCGCTCTTTCAGCGAGGCCCTAGTAGTCGATTAATCCGTCCAGATGGCTAGAGGGATTTATATTGAGAAAATTAGCTGTATTTGCTTTTATATTGAAACTTGACAAATCACTTAGAATAGATCTGTATTATTTTTTGGAAACCAGACCTTATAAAGTCAACATCCAAATGCGTTGTAGCTTTCTGAATTTTTTAAGCTCTTTGCGTAGGATTGGTAAAAAGTCCTTGCCATTGCTATGGGTTCTTTCCAGACGTACACAATTTCGGTACAAGGAATTGGTGAGTCTTATTACAGAGGCTATGTGTTTTTCTTTTGCTTCTGAAAGGGCTTGCTGTTCAGCTTTTAAGATTTCAGGAGCGAGTGAAACAGATTGTTGTACAATATCTCCTGTAAAGTAAATATGTTCATGCTCTGTTCCGTCTTCATTTAATGCATTAAAATCGTGGACAAAATACTGAGAGATATTTCGGGACAGCGCAAAAATTTCCTGTGCCTTTTTATAAATGGCAGACTGTGGAAAATGGTTGTGTGCTGTAGGTAACACTATAGATATATTGCTTTAATTAATTTATCAAATTTAGTAACATATTCAGAGTTTTGTATTTCTATTTTAAGGTAAAATGCTATTTTTGATTTAAATATTAAGTAAATTTTAATTAATTCTTTAAAATGAAATTAGATTCAATTAATTGGAAAATCCTGAAACACCTCCAAGAAAATGCTAGGGTGAGTAATTCTGAAATTGGAAGACAGGTTGGAATAAGTTCTCCAGCAGTTTCAGAAAGAATAAAGAAGATGGAAGACGCTGGTGTCATACATAGTTATAGAACTGTGATTTCTCCGTTTGAAGCAGGATATCAACTGAAAGCGATTATTACCTTACGTGCTTTTATGGGAAAATTAAAACCCTTTTTGGAAAAGGTAAAAACCTATGAGGAGGTACTTAATTGCTATAGAATTACTGGTAATGAAAATATTGTAATGGAAGTGGCGCTTCGCAATCAAAAACATTTAGAAACTTTTATAGATCAGCTTATTTCCTATGGAGAAACTAAGACACAAATCGTGCTGTCTCATGTAGTGGCAAACAATAGCATCCAGCAAATTAAACCATCTTAAAAAACAGGGAATGTAAGGGCATTGCTGTTTGCGTTAAAAAATATACAATTGTGGTTTTGTTAATAAACTTGCTTATGCTTAAAGTTTAATTTAGTATAGAATTAATTTAGAATATCATCACATTATGAAAAAATATACGATACACTTTTTAATTATAACTATACTAACTTTTGGGCTTGGGTTTTCAGGAATTGAATTTTTTGGAGCTTCCGTAATCCGATTTATATGTTTGGTATCTGGTATTGGACTTATGCTTTCTTGTTTGGATGCGGTAATCCTTACAAAACGTAACAATAGATTAAAGAAAAATTTAAAAGCAGAAAAAATTAAAACAGATTCCCCTTTAGATTCATTTAATAACTAAATGGGGTACCTCTTGTAGGTTCCAATCTATAACGAGTCCATCTGCTAGGGATTGGGCTACTTTTTTTCCGTATAAATATTCACACAAATAAAGCGCAGCTTCAAAACTTTTCGCCCCACCTGCCGATGTAATATATTTTCCATCGTGAACAAAGAGCACATTTTTTCTTATATCCAACGCTGGGAATAGTTTTCTCATGGCATCTATATCGCTTGGGAATGTTGTTGAAACAGTGTTGGTAAGCAGCCCAGCTTTTGCTAAAACAAAGGCTCCATCACAGTGTGATGTTACAAACTGCGCTTCTTTAGCTACTCGTTGTACAAATTGTAACAAAACCTCATCTTCCAAATCTGTATCCAAATGATGTTCGGCACTTGGGATTACTAAAATATCTATTTTGGGCAGTATGTTGTTGGTATAATCAAAATCTGGCAGAATGCGCAATCCCTCAAAAGATTTGATGGGCTCTAAAGTGTTGGCAACGGTAAAAACATTCATCGCTTTAATACTGTCTCTAAAAACCGTATGTTGAAAAATATCAAACGGTGCTGTTAGTTCGGTATTATATACACCTTCCATAATTAAAAAAGCGACATTGTAATTTGTGGTATCTAATTTTGGAAAGAATCTTTTGTCTGTAGTTTTTTTAGTTTTCTGATGGTTTTCGTCAACTGTATATTTTTTATCTTCTGAAATTTCTGCACAAGCTAACAGACTTATAGCTATACATACGCCTACTATATTTTTCATCATTACATTTCTGTTGTAAGTACTAAAATACTTTTTTTCTTAATCTTTCTGTGTAGCCAGAGCGTCATAATAGCTACTAATACGAGTATTCCCAAAATAATAAACCACGTATCTCTATAACCGAGTTGGTTTACCAAATTCATACCACCATTATGACCAAAAATATGCGAAACTGAAAAACTCATGCTGAATAATCCCATATAGCTTCCTTTTCGGCCTTTTGGAGCCATTTCCAGTGCTAATGCGTTAGAAAATGGAGAACCAATCATTTCTCCCAGGGTCATTAAAATCATCCCGATTATTAATACTGAAAACGCATCACTTAGATTGAGAACCAAAAAACTGAGGGCTAAAAAAACCATACCCCAAAAGGTCGCCATTGTTTTCGACATATTAATACGCTCTAGCCATCCAACAAGTGGCATTTCAAAAGCCACGATCAGTATTCCGTTTAAGAATAAAATACCGCCAATCACGTCTTCAGATAAAAAATAGACTTGTTCATAATACAGCGGTACTACCGAAAAATACTGCACAAACATCATAGTGCTTAAAACCATGATCATTATAAGTAGCAGGAATATCCCGTTTTTGTATGGGGATACGCCTTCTTTTACCTTTACAACTTCAGCCTCAGTGGTTGTTCTTCTTTTAGGTTTCAGCAAGATAAAAATTAATATTGCTGCCAAAATGCACGTGATTCCATCTATCCAAAAAAGTGAATTATAATTAATACGGGCAATAATAATCCCACCAATTACAGGTCCAATAGAGAATCCAAGATTTATGGCCAGTCTAATTAGCGCAATGCTTCTAGTGATGTTCTTTGGTTTGCTATAGGCGTCACATGCTACAAAAATAGCGGGTCTATAGGCGTCTGCCACAAAAATAAGTGCAAAGATACCCGCGCAGAAACCGTAGAAGGATTCCATAAATTGGAGCCCAATAAATCCTAAACCACCTAAAAATAAGCTTGTAGTAATAACTTTATATGGGCCAATGGCATCGGTTAATTTACCGCCCACCCAGGTGCCAGCTAAAGAACCCAATCCAAAACACGTCATAATCCATCCTACTTGTGGTAATGTAAATCCTTTTGAATTTACCAGATACAAGGAGAGAAAAGGAATCACCATAGCGCCCGCACGATTAATGAAGGTAACAAGTGATAGCAGCCATATTTCTTTGGACAGGCCAGAGAAATTGTCTATATAATTAGTGTAGAGCTTTCTCATTTTTGTTCGGTTGTAATAAAAGTAAAACGTCCCGCGGTGAAGCGAGACGTTTTTATATTGAATTATGTTATAGTTTCATTGTCAATACATACCTATCCCGCAACTGTGATTTCTCACGACTGAGCATTTTTGGATATAGGTGTTTGTTTTCATTTTGAAATTCTCTAGTATCAAAAGTAGCCAAAAATTAGCTATAATTTTGAAATTGACTTTAAATTAATCGTACCAACCAAATTCCGATGAAAACTGCTGTAAATCCTACAATAAAACTCCCAATGGTATAAAGCGCGAATGAAGTGAAGTCTCCCGATTTTAATAACACATGGTTTTCATAAGCAAAGGTTGAAAAAGTAGTAAATCCACCACAAAAGCCTGTAGCCAGGAATAGTACTGAATTTTGAGACAAGGTTTCGTTTTTTGCTGCCAATCCAAGTATGATTCCTATAAATAAACTCCCTAATATATTTGCCAAAAAAGTTCCGTAGGGAATTCCAGTATTACTGCTATTAAGGTAATTACCTACGATAAAACGCAGGCTACTACCTAAACCACCTCCTAAAAAGACCAATAGCAATTGTTTCATTTATTGAGCTTCTTCCTCTAAGACTAGAACGGGCATATAAATTTCGGTTACGTAATTTGAAGGGTTGGGCACTTCTTCAGGATCTGTAACATATACTTCAAATATTTTAGCGGTGGGATGCGGTTGTATCCCATTTTGTGACATATAAGCCTTTGCTTGATCGTATGCTTTTTGAAGGTTGGTATAATTACCCTTCAACGTAGTTTTTAATGCTGAAACGGGCTCCATAAAACCAGAAACTACAGTACTACCTTCTGGAGTAATCACCCGATCCCTAATTGGAATACAAGCCGAAAAGATTACAGTTCCATTCGCTTCATCTATGAGATTGTACAATGTAAAGGGTTTGCCGGCCATTGGAATATTATTGGCTTCCATATACCCCATTACTTGCCCCATCATAGCACCCATTTTATCGCCAATATCACTCATCTTTGCTGAAGTGCTATTATACATATAGTAGCCACCGCCGTGCTGTGCAATACCATCTACATTTATGGTAAATTTTTTCATTTCTTCGGTCACTACGTTATCTAGATTGGAAAGACCTTGATTAAACATAGTCCCGAGCATTGTTTCAAAATCTTCGGAACCAAAACTCATAAATACTTTTTCTATAAAAGATTGCTCCCCCTTCATTCCCCAAGTAACTTTTGTAGTATTGGGAGATTCGCCTTCTTCAAATTTCCAGTATACGTCACTTTCGCTATCTCCCATGGGAGTATTAAAAGCTATTTTTTGTTCAATTTCTTTGTTAGGAATTACTCGGGTCGTTTTCATGGAACCATCACCCATTTCTTCACTTTTCCAGGAGTAGGAAGCGCCTTCACCCTCTGTTTTTTCTGCATAGTTTATTTCCATGTTTTCGTCTTCTGTCATCCAAGGACCCCAGGTTTGCCAGTTTTTAAAATCTTTTACATTGTTGTAAATAACTTCGGCAGGAGCGTTAATAGTTTTTGTTTTAGCTACATTAAAAGAGCCATCTTTAGTGGCAAAATAAATAGCACTTCCTATAACCACTATTAAGATTAGGAAAAAAAGGTACTTTAAAATTTTCATTTCTAAGGAATGTTTTTCAGTTGGAGATGCTAAGATACTCAAATTTGCGACCTCTTTGGCTTTCTACAAGACGGTAACTTCAGAATTTAAATTTTCAGAATTAAATTTTGCTACATTTGTAAAAACCAAAAATACATATCATGAAGAATTATTTTTTAATGGCTTTTGCCATCTTTTGTTTCTTATTTGTATCGTGTGACGATGCCAAAAAAGAGGAGCCAAAAGAAGAAACTGCAGCAATGAACACTGCAGATTTTGACTATCAAGTTGAACAGTTTGCAGATATAAAATTATTGCGTTATCAAATCCCAAGTTGGGAGGACCTAACTCTAAAAGAGCAAAAATTGGTATACTACCTTACCCAGGCAGGTCTTGCTGGTCGTGATATTATGTGGGCACAAAACTACCGTCATAACTTAGCCATTAGAACTGCTTTGGAAAATGTTTACCAAAATTACGAGGGTGATAAAAACACAGAAGACTGGAAGAATTTTGAAATTTACTTAAAGCGAGTTTGGTTTAGTAACGGGATTCACCATCATTATAGTAATGCGAAATTGAAGCCAGATTTCAGCAAAGAATATTTACAAAAGATACTTGCTGAAACCAATAGCACTCTAAAAGGCGAAGCCTTGGAAGTTATTTTTAACGACAAAGACAGCAAAAAGGTAAACTTGAGTAAAGATGCCGATATTGTATTAGAAAGTGCCATTAATTTTTATGGACCAAATGTGACTACAGCCGATGTTGAAACATTTTATGGAGCTATGAAAGTGAACGCTGAGGAACCTATAGAAGTAGGCCTTAATACACGTTTGGTAAAAGAAAAAGGTCAATTAAAAGAACAAGTGTATAAAGTTGGTGGCTTATACAGCGCTGCCATTGAAAATGTAGTAAAGTGGTTGGAAAAAGCACAAGGTGTTGCTGAAAACCCAAAACAAGCTGAAACCTTAGGCTTATTAATCGAATACTATAAAACGGGAAGCCTAGATACCTGGGATGATTATGCTGTTTCTTGGGTAGAAACAACTGATGGAAATATAGACTGGATTAATGGTTTTATTGAAGTCTATAACGATCCAAAAGGATATAAAGGCTCTTACGAGACCATTGTACAGATTAAAGATTTCGATATGTCCAAAAAAATGGCTGTACTTTCAACCGAAGCACAATGGTTTGAGGATAATTCGCCATTAATGGCAGAACACAAAAAGGATAGTGTAACTGGAGTTTCTTACAAAACTGTAATTGTTGCTGGAGAAGCCGGAGATGCCTCCCCTAGCACACCTATTGGTGTTAACTTACCAAATAATAACTGGATACGCCAAAAGCACGGTAGTAAATCTGTCTCTTTAGGAAACATCATTAATGCCTACAACAATGCAGGTGGCTCAGGACGTTTAAAAGAATTTGCCAATGATGAAGAAGAAATTAGATTGGAAGAAAAATACGGACAACTGGCCGATAAATTACACACCGCGTTACACGAAGTTGTAGGCCACGCTTCTGGAAAAATTAACAAAGGTGTAGGTACACCAAAAGAAACATTAAAGAGCTACAAATCTACCATTGAGGAAGGTCGCGCAGACTTGTTTGGGCTGTATTATTTAATGGATCCAAAATTGGAAGAACTAGGTTTGGTAGAAAATTGGAAGGAAACAGGTATGGCTGCTTATGATGGATATATCCGAAATGGCCTCGTTGGACAACTGGTTCGATTAAATCTGGGAGATGAAGTAGAGGAAGCTCACATGCGTAACCGCCAGTGGGTAAGTGCTTGGGTATTTGAAAAAGGAAAAGCAGACAATGTCATAGCAAAAGTAGAGCGTGACGGAAAAACGTATTATGACATACAGGATTACGATAAACTACGTGAATTGTTCGGACAATTACTAAAAGAAACGCAACGTATTACCTCTGAAGGAGATTACGAAGCTGGAAAAGCGCTTGTTGAAAACTACGGGGTAAAAGTAGACCAAGTATTACACAAACAAGTATTGGAAAGAAATGCACAATTTAAATCTGCTCCTTATAGTGGTTTTGTCAATCCTATACTCGTTCCTAAGATGAATGATGACGGAGAGATTGAAAGCTTTACCATAGAGCAGCCTGAAACTTTTGAAGGACAAATGTTAATGTATAGTAAGAACTATGGCTATTTAAAATAGACTAAATTTTCAGTACTATAAAAAATAAAAAACCTCCTTGCTGTTGCGGCAAGGAGGTTTTATATTTAAAACAAATAAGTCTACAGCAGTTGAAAAATAGTACAACCCCCATCGTCAACAGTAACATTACCGTTCCAGGTTCTGTTAGAACAGCTCGCATTGAAAGGATAGGTGCCAGGAGTTACATTGCTGAATCCACCACCAGCTCCGCCACTGTCACAGTTAGTTGGTGAACCAGAAGTATAGAAAAGTGTAATAGTGCTAGACCCTACACCTGATACTGTAACGCTAATATCTCCACAGGCAAAGTCTTGTCCAATCCAAAATAGAATACGTCCTGGGGTTGGTCCACTTCCTCCGCCAGAACCTCCGCCAGAACCTCCACCAGAACCTCCGCCAGAACCTCCGCCAGATCCTCCGCCAGATCCTCCGCCAGATCCGCTACCTCCGCCAGAACCACCGCCGCCAGTAGAAACTAGTTGTAGATTCTCAACCAATATAACGTTACAGTCTTGAGGATTTAACGTTACGCTTCCTTCACGAACTTCGCCCCCACCATTTCCTACAGCTCTTACAAAGTGCGTACCCGAATCGAAAATCCTTCCTGGATTATCCGGCGCCCCACAGAATGCACCGTTAGGAAAATAAACGTTTAGTCTACCAATAAATTCATTATCGATAAAAATATCGTATTCATTGTTTAGGTCAATTTGCGCTCCCACATCAATTTGTCCTTTTTCTCGTCCACCATAAAGGTAGTTACAAGAACCATTGTCGTTTACAGCCTCACTGTTGTAGCTTTCACTCAGTGGATCTGTACAACCAGAGATCGGTTCGTCTTCTTCTTTTTCACAATTTGTTAGAAAAAGACTAAGTAGTAGTAAGCTTAGTATTCTCAAAAATTTCATAAGTATATGTTTAATTGGTTAAAGGCCAAAAATATGCGATTGGTTTACTGAGGGCAATACCCAATACAGGGTATTTTAAGTGGTAAGATTATCGTGGGCTTGTTGGAAAGCGGCTTTTTGTAGTTTCCCACTTCCTTTTAAGTTTAGTTTCTTGATAATATTTTTTCTATGGGTACTTACAGTTTCTTTGCTAATAGCAAGCAGAGAAGAGATGTCTCCAGAATTAAAACCGAGACCAATAAGATTGAAAATTTGCGTCTCGCGTTGGGTGAGGTTTTGAATATGCTTCATTTTTCTCTCAGCTATAAACAGCAGCAATACTGTTTTTTCAATGAGATTTTTATTTTCTGAAACATTTTTAAAGGCATTCATTACCGAGATGGTTTCTTCCAGACTTAAAATAGCTTGATTATCCTCGGCGTCTTTAATAGCGGTTATGATTTTTTTTGTAAAATTCATATCCCAAAAGTAAGTAGGTACTGCAAGGTGTGGAATACCCGATATTGGGGATTTTTATTAAAAATCGTATTTTTTCTCTAAGGCATAACGCAATAGCTCACCTTTGCCAGACAACCCTAGTTTGCGAATCATGTTCTTTCTGTGTTTTTCTACAGTCGAGACCGCCGTATAACGAGCCGCTGCAATTTCGCTAGTAGTTTTACCCTGCCCTATTAAAGTGAGTATCTCGCGCTCGCTATTGGATAGTAAACCTTTACTAGAAGAAATCTTAATTTTTGAAATCGTGTAGGATGGATCTATTGCTTTATCAAAAAATGTATTTCCATTATGTACTTCTCTAATAGCTGTGAGTACTTCTTCGAGTGGGGAATTTTTGAGCAAATATCCCCTAGCACCAGCTGTAATCATTTGTTTTATTGCATCTTCTTGATCAAACATACTAAAAGCAATGATGCCAATGTTTGGATATTGCGTAGTAATACTTCCAGTAGCGGTAATTCCATCTATTTTAGGCATCTTTATATCCATAAGGATAATGTCTGGCTCTAAGTCATGCACTAATTGTATTAAAGCTTCCCCATCGTTTGCTGTACCCACTAGTGTAATGTCCTCTTCGTATTTCAAGAGTAATTCTATTCCATCGATGAGTGATTGATGATCTTCGGCTATGGCTACTTTGATCATAAGGGGATGTCTATTAAAATGGTGGTTCCTTTTCCTAGTGTTGTGTCTATTTCAAGAGTGCCTTCAATATGTTCAATACGTTTTTCTAGACTTGAAAGTCCCATTCCATCTTTCTTAAGAATGTTACGGGAATCAAAACCAGCACCGTTGTCTTCAACAATTATATTGAGCGAATCATCATATTTATTAATAGAAATGGAGGCTTCTGTGGCTTGGGAATGTTTAATTATGTTGGTCACTAACTCTTGTATTATTCTAAAAACTGTGATTTCTAAAGAATTATCTAGTCTTTCTTCTAAGCCAAAATCCTCCACTTCAATATGTAATCCATTAATACCCGATGCATTCTTGGCTAGTTTTTGTACGGCTGGTAATAAACTGTTTTTGGCAATAACACCGCTGTTTTTGACGTGTGCCATAGAACGTATTTCAGCATAGGCATCTTCTAATAGTTTACCTGTTTTTGTAAAAAATTCGTCAGTTTGGTCTCCCTTGTCTCTATTTTTAGAAAGGTGATGAAACTGTAGTTTTGCTGCTGCAAGTGTAGCCCCAACACTGTCGTGAAGATCGCTTGCAAGGCGCTGTCGTTCTTTTTCTTGACCCGTAATCATAGCATCAATAGTGGTAAGTTCTTGATCTTTTAATATTTTCTCTTTTTTCTGAATTTCAAGCTCCCGCTCTTGCTCTGCAATGCGTTGCTTGCGTTTGGTGTTTTTATATAATAAAATAGATATCAATATAATGCCAAGTAATCCTCCAGCTAGTCCAATAGCAATGTTTTTGTTGCGTAATTTCTCATCCTCAACCAAAATAAGTTGCTTTTCCTTTTCTGCTGTTTGATATTTTACTTCAAGATCGTTAAAGAGGTTATTTTGTGCAGCTTTTTCTATTGCTGCCATGGAAACCCTATACTTCATACTTTGATCGTAAGCCTCTAAATAGTTCCCTTTTGCGGAATCGATAACAGATTGTTGGTAGTAGCCAAGGGATTCAAATTTAAGATCTATACTCGAGAATTTACGGGCTGTAGCGCTATCTTTAAATTTTTTTGCCTTATCATAATCCATCTCTAGTAAAGCAATTCTTGCCATAAAACAATACACTTGATTAAGTCGTGACCCCTTATAACCGTATGGTATAGAACTTAATCGATCAACTGCTCGATTTGCATAAAACCAAACACTATCTAATTGTTTGGTTTCTTCAA
Source organism: uncultured Flavobacteriaceae bacterium (assembly GCA_963799365.1). GTDB lineage: Bacteria > Bacteroidota > Bacteroidia > Flavobacteriales > Flavobacteriaceae > Marinirhabdus. The sequence continues at coordinate 349,318 of CAWCWV010000017.1, read as the reverse complement.
AATAACTTGCAAAAACGGTTTCAGATATTCCTTGAAGATATGGAACATCATTTTTCTTAAAATAGTTTGTGAGCCAGACATAGGAGGCTGAATCCCAATTTTCGGTTTGGTAGTTTTTAAAATTTAGGATGAGGTTGAAATAATGGAAGTATGCAATTTCATAGTCATCATATGCAACATCTTTAAAACGATTTAAATAAGGTTTGTAAGTTTTGTTGTTGTACAAATAATGTAGTCTGTGCAATGTAAGTATTCGCTTAAGTGCTTCTGAAATGAATTGCTCGTTCTCCAACCCATCTGCCAGACTCAAAGCAGCTTTATAATTATCACTTGCTTTTTGGTTAAGGTCTAAAGTATGGTAACAGTAATAATCCCCTAAATTCAAATAGTAAAGAAAATCTCCAATACCTTGATCGTTGGGTTTAGAGAGTTGGGGGGCAGACTTAAACACAAGACTTTCCTTATTAAATTTTTTACGAAAATCGATTTGCCAAGTGGCTGCTTGCTGACTAGCTTTTGGCAAGTCTAAAATTAATTTCTCTGCCATATCAAGCTTGTAGAGACGAAGGTTATCTATGAACTCTTTCTCTTGACCTAGGACACTAAAGGAAATAAAAATGAATAGTATGGTAAAGTACTTCATCTATAATTTTATACTATGTAGATGTCAGACATTTTTTGTTTACAACGCGGATCTCCTACACGCCCAACATCGAATAATTTTTCACTTTTATCTTCAGAGTGTTTGTCAATGATAACTCGAATACCATTTTCTGCATTTTCAATGGTAACCCATTCACGGAGTTTATGCATATCGTCACGGTTGTAAATTTCCTCACCATCCCGTACTTGATATTTGTGATCCACGAACAAAGCATCATTTTTATCTTGAGCATCAATATTGCTGAACTTGTTTTTGGCCGGAAGATAATATACTACTACCTCTAAAAGGTCGCCGTGATGAAGTGTGAGTGGATTTTCCTCTGAAAAGGTTTCTGAATTTTCGAATGTATTGTTCAAAGGTTGGAGAATTACCAAAAGTTTAAGGTGTCTCTTCGAGAATCCATCAATTTTAAATTCGTTCATATCATTATCTTCGTCCAATTCCTTAATATATATTTTAGAAATTTTAGTGATTCCCAATGTAATTGCACCAGAATAATTCTGAATACGCATGCTTAGTTCCCCAACGTCAAAAGAATCTTTGTATACTTTATCTAGATTTTTAGGCTTGAATTCTGCAAACAAACCATACTGAGTGCCATAAGCTTGATCCGAATATACTGGGTTTAATGTCGCTTGGGTGCCCGCCAATGGATCTTTGCCATTTCTGAGCATTAAATTGAATCTCAAATTTTCATGTGCCATATATAGATTTTTTAATTTTTAGTATAAAAAACAATTAATAAATATTTATGTTACTATAACATACCCAGTAACGGGTATATTTCTAATCTAATAACAAGAAGTTTAGGACTAAAAATGAGAGGCTATAAAGGGAGATTCATAAGTTAGTCTCTGCCAAGATAGACGGAAGAATCTAATCTAGCAAATGACTAATTTGGTAAATTTATTGTATGAAAGGGTTGCGGCTTATTCCTTCAGCAAAAATTTTGCGGCGAGTAAAATCAAAAAGAAAATAATAAAACCAACCAATACCCAAATATTTCCTTTGTAGTATTTTCTGTGCAATTTTCTGTCTTTACGGTAGCTTATTGCAACAATAATAACAAATGCAATAAAAAAGCAAATGGCAAAAACAAGTTGTCCGGTAGAGATCATTCTATAAGTACTTATGAATTGTAAAAATACGGTTTAAATAGAAATTCTAGTTGAAAATTTTCTTGCAATTAGCAATGGTATAAAACCTACTTTCGATATTTTTAGCAATTATAAATTTATACAGATGAAGAGTAAAATAGACGCCGTACATAAATTTCATACAGCTTTTGGTCTAGGCATAAAAGAAACCCCAACCGCAGATCTAGGAATAAAAAAGAACTTGTTGCGCTACGAACTTATGCGCGAAGAAAATGAAGAGTATCTAGAAGCAGCGAACGAAAACGACTTGGTTGAAGTGGCCGATGCCTTAGGTGATATGCTGTACATAATTTGTGGAACCATTATAGAACATGGGATGCAACACAAAATTGAAGAAGTATTTAATGAGATTCAACTTAGTAATATGAGTAAATTAGGTGCAGACGGCAGGCCTATTTACAGAGAAGACGGAAAAGTATTGAAAGGGCCAAGTTATTTTAAACCAGACATTCAGAAAATTTTAGATAAGCAAGGTTAAATTTTATTTAACTTCATAACGCCAGTTAAAAGTATCTTCGGCTCGGTTGTACTGTATGTCCATAAGTTCTTGCTTAAACCTGGTGGCAAAGCTGTCTGCTTGTTTTTCAAGTTCAAATACTTTTTCGTTATATCCAAAGGCACTCACAGGGCTAATAACGGCAGCAGTTCCACTTCCAAAAATCTCTTTGAGCGTACCTGCATTGGCAGCTTCAATTAATTCTGCAACGGTAAGGCGTTTCACATCGGTTTTAATTCCATCACGTTCAGCAAGGGCAAGCACACTTTTTCTTGTAACTCCATCCAGGATTCTATCACTGGTAGGGGCGGTAATAAGCGTATCATTAATTCTGAAGAAAACATTCATTGTTCCTGCTTCCTCTAAATATTTATGTTCATTAGAGTCTGTCCAAATAACTTGTTGGAATCCTTGTTCTCGAGCTAAGTTGGTAGGAAAAAATTGTGCGCCATAATTACCGGCAGCTTTTGCAGCACCCACACCGCCATCTGCGGAGCGACTGTATTTTGTTGCAATTAGAACTTTTACATCACCCGAGTAGTAAGCATTTACTGGCGACATAAGGATCATAAATTTATATTCATCAGCTGGCGAGGCAGAAACACCAACCTGAGTAGCCATTACAAAAGGACGTATGTAAAGAGAATTACCAATCCCCCCTTGAATCCAATCCTTGTCTAGTGTCACTATCTTATGTAGCGCCTCAAAAAACAAATCCTTAGGAAATTCTGGAATAGCCATTCTTTTGGAAGACTTATTAATACGTTCTAGGTTTTCTTCAGGTCTAAATAAAAATACCTTTCCTTTTTCATCTTTGTAGGCTTTCATCCCTTCAAAAACAGCCTGGCCATAATGAAAAACCTTCGCTGCGGGAGATATGCTCAAATTCCCATAGGGTAGTATCGTAGCATTTTGCCATTCTCCTTTTTTAAAATCGCACATAAACATATGGTCTGTAAACGTACCCCCAAACGTAAGGTTGTCAAAATCTACATCTGGCAATCTCGAGTTGGTAGCTTTTTTTACGGTGATGGTATCTGCTTTTGTGTTCATGAAGGTAAGGTGCTTATCTAGCAAAATTAACGAAAATTTAGACGTAAAAAAATTCAAAAATTCCTTAAAATTGCAGTATCTTAATAAACAACACCTTAAATAAAATTCCAGATGAAAAAAATAATTTTTGCAATACTTATAATCACAGCCATAACAGCCTGTAATAATAAAGCTGAAAAAAATACAACTGAAATTGAAATAACAGAAGACACAGTTGCTAAAGAAATGGCTTACCAAGAGTTTGGTGGAAAAATAACAGATGCCAATGCCTTGACCAAAGAAGAAATGTACAAAACGTATAAAAACCTTAAGCAAGGGGATACAGTACAAGTGAAATTTATTTCCAAAGTAAATAGTGTTTGTCAAAATAAAGGCTGTTGGATGACATTGGATATGGGTGAGGAAGAGGCGATGATTAAGTTTAAAGACTACGGTTTCTTTATGCCAATGGATATTGCAGGGGATGAGGTAATTGTAAATGGCAAAGCTTTTGTAGATGAAATGAGCGTAGAAGACCAACGCCATTTTGCCGAGGACGCTGGAAAATCTAAAGAAGAGATTGCTGCTATTACCCAACCTAAAAGAACACTTTCGTTTACGGCAGATGGCGTGTTGTTAGCAGAAAAGCAATAATTTTTTGAAACGCGAATTTCTCACTACTGGAGATGGTTCTGTCACCATACATCTGCCAGATTGGGATGAGCAATATCATTCCAAACACGGTGCGATTACAGAGGCACTTCACGTTTTCATACAAACTGGATTGAATCATTTTTTAGCTGAAAACCCTCAGGACGAAATTACAATTATGGAAATTGGTTTCGGAACCGGGCTAAATGCTTTGCTAACAGTTTCAGAAATTGAAAAATTAAAAATTTCGTGTACCTATCTTGGTATTGAAGCTTATCCAGTTTCGGCCGAAGAAGTTTCAAAATTGAATTATTCTGAAAAAACTGAAATTTCAGCTAGTTTATTCCAAAAATTACACAAAGCTCCCTGGGAAGAAAAATCAGAGATTACTTCATATTTTTCTTTGACCAAACGCAAGCGATTTTTTTCAGAAATTTCAGAAGAAAATACTATCAACCTTATTTATTTTGATGCCTTTGGAGCAAGAGTCCAACCCGAACTTTGGACGGAAGAAATTTTTAGTAATATGTATACAGCCCTCAAAAGAGAAGGCGTATTGGTTACCTATGCTGCAAAAGGAAGTGTACGAAGAGCCATGCAAGCCGTTGGTTTTAAAGTAGAGCGCCTCCCCGGCCCCCCAGGAAAAAGAGAAATGCTAAGAGCCACTAAATGCGATTAGTATTCGAGATTTTTTTCTCAAATGCTAAGAGCTACTAAATTTTAAATTTTAAAATTCCAAATTCCAAATTCCAAATTCCAGGCATCAATTTTTCATAATATTTTATTTGCATGCTAGCTATGGCTACTTATACGATTTTGCTATTACTGTATAACTATTAGGACACATATTAAAGTTGCGTTAATCCTCACAGCATTCCAAATACATCCCCGTACCTTTAATTATTGCTAATTGAAAAAAGGAATATGAAGAAATGAAGATATTAATAACAGGTGCCACAGGTCTCATTGGTACTAAGCTTACCGAGTACTGTATGGACGATGGCATACAGGTAAACTACCTTACAACAAGCAGAGAAAAGATTGAAAATCGCCCAAATTATAAAGGATTTTATTGGAATCCAGAAAATGGTGAAATAGATATTGAAGCTTTTACAGATGTAATTGCTATTATCAACTTAGTGGGTGCTACTATATCAAAACGTTGGACAAATAGCTATAAAAAGACTATTCTTGAAAGCAGAACACAAACAGCAAACTTACTTTTTGAAACGTTAAAAGGGTTAGATCATTCTATATCGCATTTTATTTCGGCAAGTGGTGTGAGCGTGTATCCGAATCATGCGACCAAATTATTCGATGAAGAAAACAAGGAAATTTCAGATACTTTTTTAGGTGAAGTAGTGGTGGCTTGGGAGGCTGCTGCAGATCAGTTTGAAACGTTGGGAATGCGTGTAGCAAAAATTAGAACTGGCGTCGTATTTGCTGAAGAAGAAGGCGCTTTTCAAAAAATTAAGGAGCCTATAGAAAAAGGCTTTGGAGCTCCCCTAGGTTCGGGTGAACAATGGATTTCTTGGATTCACCTTCAAGACATAGCTTGTTTGTATATCCATGTCTTAAAAAGTGGTCTGGAAGGGGTTTATAATGCGGTGGCACCAAATCCTGTGACCAATAAAAGTCTTACTTTTAAAATAGCAGCAGTACTAGAAAAAAACATTTGGTTACCCAATGTCCCGGGATGGGCTCTTAAGTTACTATTGGGCGAAATGGCATCATTAGTATTAGAAAGTCAATTAGTGAGCTCCAAGAAAATTGAAGAAACCGGGTACAGTTTTATGTTTATAAATGTAAACTATGCTATAAAAAAGTTGATGAACTAAAAAGAGCTGCGATATTAGTTTAGTATCGCAGCTCTTCTTTAATTTTATATTACATACTACTCTTTAGAAGCGTGGAGCTCAATTAGAAGTTCCATATCGTCGCTAATAAATTTATCTCCAAGATTGTCAAAAACAGATTTAGATCCGTAGTTTACACCCCATTTCGTGCGGTCAATACTAAATTTTTCACTCTTCAAAAGCATTGTATTTCCTGGGTAAGAAACTGTTGCTTTAAATGAAACAGGATTGGTTTTGTCCTTAATTGTTAAATTACCATTTATAGTGGGGTTGTTTTGATCTCCTTCAATGCTTGTAATTTCAAACATAGCCGTTGGAAATTTTCTTACGTTAAAAAAATCTCCTTCTTTACCTTCCACGGTACCCATTAGGTGTGTTTCTAAATTTTCTTTTCCATCACCCGGTTGTAAGTCGGTAACATTAATACTATTCATATCAATAGTAAAATTACCAGCTTCCATATTTTTATCGCTTACCATAACTTCCCCGCTCATTAAAGCGATGGTTCCTGTATGTGTTCCAGTTGGCTTGTTCCCAGACCAGTTTATGATAGATTTTTCGGTATCTACAGTATAAGTTGAAGCACTTTCTTCGGCCACAGCTACGTCTTCAGTTTCTGTATTTTTTTCTTTCGTTTCGTTACAAGATGTAAAAGTTGCGACTGCACAAAAAGCAATAGCAACTAGAGTGATAGTTTTTTTCATAATTTTTTTAAAAATTGATTAAGTAGCAAATTTACTTGAACCGAAGTAAATCCGTCTTAATTTTTTATTAAATAAAAGCAATGACATTTTGACATTTTTACTGAAATGGCAGAACTTTTGCAACCTCCAAGAAAATCAAAAATAAGACGCTTTTATGAGCAAGAAAGATAAAACCCAGGAAGAACAACATGCCGAAGTTGACTTTGCTACCCAAGATATGGATAGTAATACAACTACAGATAGTACATTAACTGAAGACACTCCTATGAATGAAGTTTCAAAATTGAAGGAAGAAGTGGCTTCAGAAAAAGATAGATACTTACGTCTTTTTGCAGAGTTTGAGAATTATAAGAAACGCACTAGCCGTGAACGAATTGAGTTGTTTAAAACAGCAGGTCAAGAAGTGATAGTGGCTATTTTGCCTATTTTAGACGATTTCGATCGTGCTTTAGCCGAAATTAAAAAGAGCGAAGACGATGACCATTTTACAGGTGTAAATCTCATTAATGTTAAGTTACGGGAAACTCTTAAATTGAAAGGTTTAGAGCCCATTGGCACGCAACAAGGCGATACGTTTGACGCGGAGATCCACGAAGCCATCACACAAATACCTGCACCCGATAAGAAAATGAAGGGAAAAATTATAGACGTAATAGAAACGGGATATAAGCTAGGTGATAAAATTATTCGGTTCCCTAAGGTAGTGATAGGACAATAAAAGCACCCGTGTAAACGGAAAAGATATATGAAAGACGATTTTTACGAAATACTAGGAATAACCAAAAGTGCATCTGCAGCCGAAATAAAAAAGGCATATCGCAAAAAGGCGATAGAATACCATCCGGATAAAAATCCAGGAGATGCAACCGCCGAAGATAAATTTAAAAAAGCAGCGGAAGCTTACGAAGTTCTAAGTGATCCGAACAAAAAAGCCCGATACGATCAATATGGTCATAAAGCCTTTGAAGGTGGAGGTTTTGGCGGTGGCGGCGGAATGAATATGGATGATATCTTTAGCCAGTTCGGGGATATATTTGGTGGCGCTTTCGGTGGTGGAGGGGGTTTCAGCGGCTTTGGTGGCGGCGGAGGTCGACGTACTATTAAAGGAAGTAACCTGCGTATTCGTGTAAAATTAACATTGGAAGAAATTGCCAACGGTGTTGAAAAGAAAATTAAAGTAAAGCGAAAAAAGCAAGCACAGGGAACAACTTATAAAACATGTACTACCTGTAATGGGATGGGACAGGTAACACGTATTCAAAATACGATTTTGGGGCGTATGCAAACGTCGGCACCTTGTAATACATGCGGAGGAGCGGGACAAATTATCGATAAAAAACCTGCTAATGCCGACGCTCAAGGAATGTTAGCAACCGAAGAAACCGTTAGCATTAAAATACCTCCAGGAGTTGTAGATGGTATGCAACTAAAAGTTTCAGGTAAAGGAAACGATGCTCCAGGAAACGGAATTGCTGGAGATTTGTTAGTTGCTATAGAAGAATTGCCGCACCCAAGTTTACAAAGAGAAAACGATAACCTGCATTACGATTTGTATGTAAGTTATTCTGAAGCCGCTCTAGGAGCATCCAAAGAAATTGATACGGTAACAGGAAAAGTTCGTATTAAAATTGAACCTGGCGTACAAAGTGGAAAAATTCTTAGACTCAGAAATAAAGGTATTCCAAGTATTAATGGATACGGAACAGGAGATTTATTGGTTCATGTAAATGTATGGACGCCAAAATCTTTAACTAAAGAACAAAAAGAATTTTTTGAGAAAATGAGTACAGATGAGCACTTTCAACCCAATCCGGAAAAAGATGATAAATCGTTTTTTGAGAAGGTGAAAGATATGTTTTCTTAAATAAACGTTAATTGATATATTTTACTTATATTTGAATATCACTTATTTATTTAAGTGATATTTTTCTTTTTCATAGCAATTTTTTTTCCCATCCTTAAAGTAATTTGAGGGTGGGTTTTGCTTTTAAAACAATTTTATTTTAAAACTAATTCTCAATTAAGTAACAATATCAATTTTAGCACTACTAACCATCTGTTGCCAAATTTCAACCAAAAAGTTATCCTTCTTAGGCATATAGGGCTCACAAAACTTTATATTTACGCCTTGCAAAAAAATAGTATGGAAAAATTACTTGTAGCAGAAAACGTTTCAAAATCTTTTGGTGAATTCAAAGCCTTGAACAATGTCTCAATTGAAGTTCCTAAGGGAAGTATTTTTGGACTATTAGGGCCTAATGGAGCTGGAAAAACTACGTTTATTCGCATTATCAATCAAATCACGATGCCAGACTCTGGAAAAGTATTTCTGGATGGTGAGCCATTGCAACCACATCATATTCAGAATATCGGCTATTTGCCTGAAGAACGCGGCCTCTATAAATCTATGAAAGTAGGGGAACAGGCCTTGTATTTGGCTCAGTTAAAAGGATTGTCGAAAAATGAAGCTAAAGCCAAATTAAAATATTGGTTCGACCGTTTAGAGATTGGCGATTGGTGGGACAAAAAAATTCAAGAACTTTCTAAAGGAATGGCCCAGAAGATTCAGTTTGTGGTGACGGTGTTGCACGAACCTAAATTGCTCATTTTTGATGAACCTTTCAGTGGTTTCGATCCTATTAATGCCAATTTGATTAAAGATGAAATATTAAAACTTAGGGACGATGGTGCTACAGTGATCTTTTCAACACATAGAATGGAATCGGTTGAAGAAATGTGCGACCATATTGCACTGATTAACAAATCCAATAAAATTCTTGATGGAAAGCTCATCGATATAAAACGAGCCTATAAAAATAATACCTATGAGGTTGGCTTAGTTACCCAAAATGCTACATCGGTTAGTGCTCACTTAAAAGATAAATTTAAGGTTACTCCAGCTACTTTTAAAACCATCAATAACGAGCTTCAGTATAAGATACAGATACCCGATACTACATCGGCAAACGATTTGGTGAGTTACTTAACCACACAAGGGCAGTTAACACATTTTGTGGAGGTAATCCCTAGCGCCAACGATATTTTTATTGAGACAGTAAAAAACAATTAATATTCAGTTTATGAACCATTTAAAACTCATTATAAAAAGAGAATACCTTACAAAGGTTCGCAACAAATCGTTTATTATTATGACTTTTTTGAGTCCGCTGATAATGATTGGAATTTTTACACTGGTAGGTTATCTATCTCAATTGAACAACGATAAAGTAAGAATAATTAATGTATTGGACGAAAGTGGACTGTTTGTATCTCAGTTTGAGAGCACAGCCAACTTAAAATACGAACGTATTGAAAGTCTCTCTCTAGAACAAGCAAAAGCCAAAACCGAAAAAAGTGGTGACTATGGCTTACTTTTTATTCCCAATAATGACAATATAGACGAATTGGCAAAAAGTATTACATTCTATTCTGAAGATTCACCATCCCTTGGTACTATTGACGATATTGAAGATGCCATACGCGAAAAGGCCAATACGTTAAAATTAAAAGCATCAAATTTTGACGCTGCACAAATTAAAGCACTTAGAGTCGCTGTTGACACGAAATTGGAAACTTTTAGAGGAGAGGAAACTTCAAAATTAGGATCTGGCATTAAGCTTATTTTTGGGGGTGCTGCGGGCTATTTATTATTTATGTTTATCATTATTTACGGCAATATGATAATGCGTAGCGTTATCGAAGAAAAAACAAGCCGGATTATTGAGGTTATTATTTCTTCAGTAAAACCCGTTAAACTATTATTAGGTAAGATTATTGGAACTTCTCTGGCTGGTATAACTCAATTTGCTGCTTGGGTTGTAGTAGGGGTAATCCTATCAATATTAGTTCCTTTGGTTTTTGGTATAGACCTAACAGCGGTCCAAGACCAGCAAATGCAGGCAGTAACGCAAGCTTCAGATTCGGGATTACAATCCATTGTGGCGGAAGCTATGATAGAAATACAAAAACTTCCTATAACAAATCTAATTGTAATGTTTTTACTGTTCTTTATTGGGGGTTATTTATTATATGCTTCCCTATATGCAGCCATTGGTGCAGCGGTAGATAGTGAAACAGATACGCAACAATTTATGATGCCACTATTAATGCCGTTAATTCTTGCAGTTTATGTAGGCTTTTTTACGGTAATCGATAATCCGCATGGTACGGTGAGCCAGGTGTTTTCGTACATCCCTTTTACTTCTCCTGTGGTCATGTTAATGCGAATTCCATTTGGTGTACCCTTGTGGCAACAACTTATTTCGTTAGTCATTTTATTTGCTACCTTTATTGGTACCGTTTGGTTTGCTGCAAAAATATACCGTGTGGGTATTTTAATGTACGGAAAGAAAGCGAGTTATAAGGAATTAGCAAAATGGCTTAAATACTAGCAATGTTTCAAGAAGCAGAAAAAGTTACAGAAAAAATTGAAGAAGTTGTAAAGGAAGATATTTGGGGAGCTATTAAAAGCTTCCTGGATCTTGGATTTCATTATGGTGAAGGTGATAAAGAAATAAATATCACCATTGGGTTGCTTTTGGTAATTACGGTTTCCTTTTTAATTGCCAGCTTTCTACTAAAGTGGATTAGGGTATTATTCACTCGAAAAATGGTAGAAACCGATAAATTGAAGTTTATCAGTGTTTTCAAGTTCATTAAGTATATTACCTATATAATAGTAGTATTTGCGACGCTAAGTCTCGCAGGTTTTAATATCACACCATTTTTGGCAGCATCTGCGGCGCTTTTAGTAGGTGTGGGACTAGCATTACAAGAATTGTTTCAGGATGTATTTGGGGGTATTTTTATTATCATCGATAAATCACTTTTGGTAGGCGATATTATTGAAGTAGAAGGAAAAGTAGGTCGTGTTATCGAAATAAAGCTAAGAACTACAAGGGCTATCACGAGGGACGATAAAATTATAATCATTCCCAACCATAAATTTATCACAGATCTTATCTATAACTATACCCAAAATCACAAGTCCACGCGCGAATTTGTGAGAGTAGGTGTGGCCTATGGCAGCGATACTGAAAAAGTAAAAGAATTATTATTACTTAGCGTTCAAAAGCAGAGCGGTGTTCTTAAAAGTCCAAAACCATTTGTACTTTTTGAAGATTTTGGAGATTCTGCTTTGGTTTTCAGTATTCATTTTTTTATAAGCGATAGTTTCGTAGATCCTAAGATTAAAAGTGAAATTAGATTTAGGATAGATATGCTCTTCCGTGAAAATAATGTTACCATTCCATTCCCGCAACGCGATGTGCATTTATTTTCACAACCTATTTTACCGAAAGAATAGAGGTTGTTTTTTTTATTTTATGACAATGCTAACAGTAGGAATCATTTTGGTTGTGTAATTTTAACAATAAGCAAACAACCCCATTTATGAATCTAAATTTTAATTTGAAGCTTTTGCTGTTTCTCTTTGTAATCTCAGCTGCTTCATTAAAAACTTATGCGCAATTAACAGATCTTGCCAGGGTGGAATACACCTATTTTCCACAAGGAAATTCTGATAACTCCTTCAAACGTTTTCGTGCTTTTGCAAATGTACCTCTTAAAGTAAGTGAAGATGGTTATATAGTTGCTGGGTTCGAATACCGAAATTTTTTCCTGAAATTACAGGATCCGGAAGTGCTTGCTGCAATAAATAAAACAGATCTTGAGCATTACCAGTCTTTTGCATTTTCACTTGGATATACTAATAAGTTTAAGGACAGCGAATTGCGTTATGCACTGCAAGGTGAAGTTAGGGCAGCTTCCAATTTTCGTACTAGCCTCGAAAGGGAAGATATTATTATTGGAGGAAGTGGTTATTTAATTTGGGACAAAACTGGAGATAACGAAGTAAATCCTCCAGAAAAACCTTGGAGATTGGTATTAGGTCTCAATTACTCCACAACTGCAGGACGACCATTTCCGCTACCTTTCGTTAATTACTATAGAGAATTTGCGCCTAAATGGAGTTTTGGTTTAGGAGTGCCAAAATCTAATGTAAAATGGGAGTTTGTAAAGAACATGGAGTTACAGGGCTATGTAACTTTAGATGGTTTTTTTGCCAATATTCAAGAAGACATTACTGTAACATTGCCAGATGGTACACAGAAAATAGCCGAAAATGTTGGCTTTACTACCGTACTATCAGGTTTGGGGTATGAATGGGAATTTGCAGATCATTTTTTATTCTATGTTTACGGAGGGTACACGATTCTTAACGATATTAGGTTGCGTGATAAAAACGACGACGATGTTTTTACCATAAACGATACTGCAAGTTTCTACACACGAGGTGGAATTAAAGTGAAAATTTAAAAAAAAATCAATGTCGAAAATATTAATAATTGAAGACGAAGCAGCCATTAGAAGAGTGCTGGTAAAAATTCTTTCTGAAGAAAATAGCGCGTATCAAGTTTCCGAAGCTGAAGATGGACTTGTAGGTATTGAGATGATTAAAAAAGAAGATTATGACCTTGTGCTGTGCGATATAAAAATGCCTAAAATGGATGGCGTTGAGGTCCTAGAAGCTATAAAAAAAATAAAACCCGAAACACCTATTGTCATGATTTCTGGTCACGGCGACTTGGACACAGCAGTGAATACAATGCGTCTGGGAGCTTTTGATTATATTTCCAAACCGCCAGACTTAAATCGGCTGCTTAACACAGTCCGCATTGCGTTGGATAGAAAAGAATTGGTTGTAGAAAATACACGCCTTAAGAAAAAGGTGAGTAAAAACTACGAAATGATTGGGAAAAGTGCCGCAATTGTTCATATTAAGGACATGATAGAAAAAGTGGCTCCCACAGAAGCCCGCGTACTTATTACAGGTCCAAATGGAACAGGAAAAGAATTGGTCGCACACTGGTTGCATCAAAAAAGTGACCGTAGTAAAGGTCCAATGATTGAAGTGAACTGTGCTGCCATTCCTAGTGAACTCATAGAAAGTGAACTTTTTGGTCACGTGAAAGGAGCTTTTACCTCAGCAAATAAAGACAGAGCAGGAAAGTTTGAAGCTGCCAATGGTGGAACTATTTTTCTGGACGAAGTAGGTGATATGAGTCTTTCTGCGCAAGCAAAAGTATTACGTGCCCTGCAGGAAAATAAAGTACAGCGTGTGGGTAGCGATAGAGATATAAAAGTAGATGTACGTGTACTTGCCGCTACCAATAAAGATTTAAAAACGGAAATTTCCGAAGGTAGATTCCGAGAAGATTTATACCACCGATTGGCTGTAATTTTAGTAAAAGTTCCGGCACTTAACGAACGCAGAGATGATATTCCAATTCTGGTAGATTATTTTACTGAAAAAATTAGTACTGAACACGGTACAGCCCAAAAGAAATTTTCAGAAAAAGCATTAAAAAAATTAAAAGAATACGATTGGACAGGAAATATAAGGGAGCTTAGAAATGTTGTTGAAAGATTAATTATCTTAGGTGGAAGAGAAGTAAGCGAAGAAGATGTAAAATTATTTGCCAGTAAGTAAAATTGTTTATTGAATTTACTTCCCCCTGATTCTATAAATATTTATAACTTAGAATTTATCGACAAGAAAATTATTTTTAATCTTCGCGTATACCACTCCTCGGGGAGGTCGATATTAATTTTTGGAAATTTCCGGTAGGGAAGCGAAGAAACTAATAATAAAAATTAAATTCCGTTTAAAAGGAAGTAAGAAATACACAATGAAGAAAATCTCCATTTCAGATTATAAAGTTGAAAACAAGGTCAAAATTTCAGAACTTAAAACTTTTGAAGATTTTGACGCCTCAGAAAAAAAAATAGAGAAAGAATTGGAAAAGACTCGTGAAAAGCTGGGAGATTTGCAAAACACACTCTATGCACATGGTAAATATGCCGTTCTTGTTTGTTTGCAAGGAATGGATACTGCAGGAAAAGACAGTTTGATTCGGGAAGTTTTTAAAGATTTTAACGCCCGTGGTGTCGTAGTACACAGCTTTAAAGTCCCTACCGAATTGGAAAAGAATCATGATTTTCTATGGCGTCATTATATTGCCTTACCAGAACGAGGGAAATTTGGTGTGTTTAATAGAACACATTATGAAAATGTTCTTGTAACCCGGGTTCACCCTAGCTACATTTTAGGTGAAAAATTACCTACTATACATTCGGTATCAGATATGGACAAAGCTTTCTGGGATAGACGTTTCGAGCAAATCAATAATTTTGAAAAGACCATTGCTCAAAATGGCACACTTATTTTCAAATTCTTTTTAAACCTTTCCAAAGAAGAACAAAAAAATCGCTTACTCCGCAGGTTAGACAAACCTAATAAACGTTGGAAATTCTCTCCTGGCGATTTGGCAGAAAGAAAATTATGGGATTCCTATATGGACTGCTATGAGGATGTCTTAAATCGAACTTCACAACCCCATGCACCTTGGTTCACGATCCCAGCAGATAATAAACCCGCTGCGCGGTATATTGTAGCCTCTATTCTGCTAGAAGAATTACAGAAATACGACGACATAAAAGAACCAGAACTGGATGAGGATGTCAAAGCCCGTATACAAGAATTCAGGGAAACACTGAAAGGGGAATAACTAAGTTTCTTGTAATAAATGATATCTTTAGCCGCCAGTTAAAGGGTTTCTTAATTGCGATGAGCGTTTAAGAAATATATTGAGAACACTTCAAAAACTATGAATAAAACACTCTGTCTCCTCGCTTTATTAGCATTTGCTTTTTCAGCCACCGCTCAAAAAGTAAATAAAGAAGATTCCACCCAACTTCGTAAAATCTACGATGAAGCACTGCTCAATGGGCAGAGCGACGATTGGCTGGCCTATTTAAGTAACGAAATTGGCGGACGTCTTTCAGGGACCGTCCAAGCAGACCGTGCCGTCCGATACACCGAAACGCAACTCAATAAACTTGGACTGGACAAGGTGTGGTTACAATCTGTTATGGTGCCTAAATGGACCCGGGGTTTTAAAGAATACGCCTACATTGAAACAGCGCCAGGAAGAACATCCGTAGTAAATATTTGCGCTTTGGGTGGCTCCGAGCCAACCCCAGCAGCAGGCCTGAAAGCTGAGGTTATTGAAGTGCAAAATTTTGAAGACTTAGCGCGGTACGGGCGTGAAAAAATAGAAGGTAAGATTGTGTTTTACAATCGCCCAATGCAGGCAAATATAATCCAAACTTTTGAAGCCTACGGAGGTTGTGTAGATCAACGTTATGCAGGTGCTATGGAAGCCGCAAAATATGGCGCAGTAGGAATTGTAGTGCGTTCTATGAATTTACGTCAAGACGATTTCCCACATACCGGAGCTATGAGTTATGGAGATACTCCTGCAGAGTTGCGTATTCCGGCTTGTGCCATAAGCACGAACGATGCAGACTATCTAAGTAGCGCACTTACACTAAAACCAGACCTGTTGTTCTACTTTAAGCAAAGTTGTAAAACGCATGAGGATGTGGAGTCCTATAATGTAATTGGCGAAATTAAAGGAAGCGAGTATCCAGATAAATACATTATCGTAGGTGGTCACTTAGATTCCTGGGATTTAGGCGATGGTTCCCACGACGATGGAGCTGGCTGCGTACAATCTATGGAAGTATTGCGTTTGCTGAAAGAGACTAATTACAAACCAAAACACAGCATTAGAGTTGTATTGTTTATGAATGAAGAAAACGGTTTACGAGGTGGTAATAAATATGCCGATCAAGCCAAGCTGAAAAAAGAAAAACACATTTTTGCACTGGAAAGCGACGCAGGAGGGTTTACGCCTCGCGGATTTTCATTTGATACAGACAATGCTAATTTTGCGCAAATTGAAAGCTGGAAACCCTTATTTAAACCTTATTTAATTCATTATTTTGAGCGAGGGGGAAGTGGGGCGGATATTGGTCCGCTTAAAGATGGAAAGGTAGTCTTGGCTGGTTTACGTCCAGACTCGCAACGCTATTTCGATTACCACCATGCAGCCAGTGATACTTTTGACGCAGTCAATAAAAGAGAACTGGAATTGGGAGGTGCCGCCATGGCAAGCTTGGTGTATCTAATAGATAAATACGGAATTAAAAACGAAACTGTCCAGACAAGAAATTAATTTAACAACAAACTAAGCACCAATGAGTTTCCTAACAGCAGAATGGAGAAGACTAGCATTAGCAAACTACAAGGTAAATCCAGATATACTTAAACCATACCTTCCCTATAAAACCGAACTAGATTTTTACAACGGCATTTGCTACGCAAGTCTCGTTGGCTTTATGTTTAAAAATGTAAAAGTTTTAGGGATAAAAGTACCAGGTCATATAAATTTTGAAGAAGTTAATCTTCGCTTTTATGTAAGGTTTAAAGAAGCTGGTGAGTGGAAACGAGGTGTTGTTTTTATAAAGGAAATTGTACCCAAACACGCTATTACTTTTGTAGCAAATACACTATACAATGAAGTATATGAAACCCGAAAAATGAACCACGTTTGGGAAGAAAGGGAAAACGAACTACTTACTGCGTATCGTTGGAAAAACAAAAAAGACTGGTTCTCTTTTTCAGTAACATCAGATAAAATTGCAAAACCAATTCCTTTAAATTCTGAAACCGAATTTATCACTGAGCATTACTGGGGCTATAATAAAACTGGTAAGCAAAAAACTACTGAATATGAGGTGACACACCCCAAATGGAACGCCTACGATGTTAAGAGCCATACCATTACAGCCGATTTTGCCCGTGAATATGGCGAAGACTTTCGGTTTTTGAATGATACTGAACCAGTATCGGTAATGCTAGCCGAAGGTTCGTCCATTACGATTGAAGGGAAAAAGAGTATCAGCTAATGTTTTTATTTTAATTGATAATGTCTGGTTGAGCGCAGTCGAAACCTAAATTTTCTCCAAAATTTAATGGATAGCAAGAAATAATTCCTTCCCTTAACAACTAGGAAAATTTAATTAAAAGATGGGGCAATATTCTGTGTAATAGGGAATGTGGATTTCGGCAATAAAGTATAATGAAATAGATAAATTTTAAATCCGAAATTCGGAATGATTTATCAATAACCTCAAATTACTTCACCACCAAACTACAAAAAACTTCTCAATCAATCCATTTATCTTTTTATAAACTAATGGAGCCCGCTTTTTAATAATAGAATCTTTAATTTGTTCTTCAGCTTCAGCATACGAAAGCCAATCTGTCAGATTTTCAACAGGAAGCAACCATTCTTTTTTCTGCGGAATGGCATACAAAGCTGTATCATTCTTTTCTGTATTCAATTCAGATAAATGAATATAGTAGCCAACTAGACAATCTTGATAATGTTTCGGAAGCCTTTCTGGTTGAAACCCCTTCGGAACAAATAAAAAAGCTTTTAAACAGTACTGTTGTTGTATTGCTGAACTAGCCAATTGAAATTCACTCAAAACCGAAGCTGTTTCCTCTAAGTGCAACAATGGAAACTGTTTTGTATTCATTTTGGTCAGTTTATCCACCAATCTATCTTTTCGGTTAGGTCCAATCCATTGTTCCGAAATATGAGCTCCGAGCGTTTCGTCCAATACATAAAATTTACATGCCAGTTCAATATGCAAT
This sequence comes from uncultured Flavobacteriaceae bacterium, assembly GCA_963799365.1. Classification (GTDB taxonomy): domain Bacteria; phylum Bacteroidota; class Bacteroidia; order Flavobacteriales; family Flavobacteriaceae; genus Marinirhabdus. The sequence goes on along the minus strand of CAWCWV010000017.1, from coordinate 331,189 downwards.
GTGGTATTAGCTTCAGTATCATTAACTATATAATCCAGTTCGCCTAAGGTTTCTGTTGCACCTTGAATTTGTATGTTTGCGGCTATTAGTTCAAACCGAGGCGAGTGTTTCAGCCAATTTTCAAAAATAAACTCGGCCTGCTTACCCAACATCTTTTCGGTTGGAAAATCTAATAAAATTGCTGTAGCATCTATTTCAGAAGTACTAAAGTGCGCAAAAGAAAATTCGCTTATAGGCAATTTCAGTTCTAGAGCATTCAAGAAAAAGAGAAAAGAAGATCGCTTCAAAATACTATTTAATTGAAATTGTGGGCTAATATGGACACGGGTTTTTTAACTTTGTCCAAAAGTATAAAAACTTGCTACAGCAATATACCAAGGAGTTTAAATATAACATAAAATTGGCCACACCTGTAATTTTAGGGATGTTGGGACATACTGTGGTACAATTGGTGGATAATATTATGGTTGGGCAATTGGGGACGGCAGAGTTGGCAGCAGTCTCTTTAGGAAACAGTTTTATGTTTATTGCTATGAGTTTGGGGATTGGTTTTTCTACAGCAATAACTCCATTGATTGCAGAAGCCGATGGTGAAAATAATTTTAAATCTGGCAAATCTGCTTTTAAACACGGCTTGTTTTTATGTATTGTGTTGGGTATTGCTTTATTCCTTACCGTTTTTGCCTTTAAGCCTGTTATGTACGTGATGAACCAGCCACCAGAGGTTGTAAATCTGGCGATGCCTTATTTAAATTTTGTGGCTATATCGTTGGTGCCACTTATTATTTTTCAGGCATTTAAACAGTTTAGTGATGGTTTGTCTCTTACAAAATATCCTATGTATGCTACCATTGCAGCAAACGTGGTGAATGTAATCCTTAACTATATATTCATCTTTGGAAAGTTTGGGATGCCAGAATTGGGCGTGGTAGGAGCTGCCATTGGTACCCTGGCTTCTAGAGTTATTATGCTAGCCTATTTGTGGTATGTACTTTCCAAACATTATAAGGCCAGAGCGTATGTGCTCAACATAAAACTCTTTACGCTTTCTAAAAAAATGTTGAATAAACTAATTAGTTTAGGATTTCCATCGGCATTACAAATGTTTTTTGAGGTTGCTATTTTTACGAGTGCTATTTGGCTTTCGGGAATATTAGGGAAAAATCCTCAGGCGGCAAACCAGATTGCTCTTAATTTATCTTCTATGACCTTTATGGTAGCCATGGGTTTTGGAGTTGTGGCAATGATACGTGTTGGGAACCAAAAAGGATTAAAACGGTTTATTGAGCTACGTAGAATTGCGCTTTCAATACTTTTGCTCTCTACCATTTTAGCAGTTGTTTTTGCATTAATTTTTGTAGTTTTCCATGAAGCGCTACCAAAACTGTACCTGGATTATGACAATGAGTTGGAATTTGTAGATAACTATCAGGTAGTAGGCATTGCAGCAAAGTTGTTGTTAATTGCAGCTATATTTCAAATTAGTGATACGATACAGGTAGTGGCATTGGGTGTTTTACGGGGGATGCAGGATGTAAAGATTCCTACATTTATTACGTTTATTGCATATTGGCTAATAGGGTTTCCTATTTCATATTACCTAAGCATGCATACAGCCTATGAAAGTTCGGGTATTTGGATTGGCTTATTGGCAGGGCTTACTTCATCCGGGGTAATGTTATATATCCGATTTCATTTACTCTCCAAAAGATTGGTATTACAAAATGCTGCTGAAACAGAACCGAATTAATTTTACGTAATTTTACACCGAAATTTTACCAACCAGAAACTATGGAACTTCCAAAATATATTTTAGGTGACAATACCGATTTTCCCGATGCAATTTTCGTGATACATACTGAATTCCCTCGCTTTGTTATCAATCTTGAAAACGACGAAGTAGAATGGTTGGAAGAGTTTGACAACCACGACCAAAAAGAACTAGAATCCGAAACTGAAAATTATATTAAAGAAGCCACAGAATTTTACGACCGTGAAGTAGCCCGCTACGAAAATGATTGAAAAACTTCTTGAATATGATACCGAAATATTCCTGTTTCTAAACAATTTAGGGACAGAAAGCTGGGATGGTTTTTGGCGCATCGTGACCGAAAAATGGTCGTCAATTCCTTTGTATGTTATATTGCTTCTCCTTATTTATAAACACTACAAACTTAAAGGAACTCTTTTAATTGTAGTGAGTGTGGCGTTGTTAATTACCGCAACAGATCAATTGGCAAACCTTTTTAAATATGTATTATTTCAACGCCCTAGACCGTGTAGGGTAGAGGAACTTCAGGAACTAATGCGTTTTGTGGCAGATGGGTGTGGTCGTTATGGTTATTTTTCTGCGCATGCTGCCAGCAGTATGGGGGCGGCAGTTTTTTTGGGATTGGTGCTTCAAAAATGGTATAAATACCTTCCTTTTTTATTGCTTTTCTGGGCAGTGCTCACTGCCTATAGCCGTATTTATTTGGGAGTTCATTACCCGTTAGACATTATCACGGGCATGTTCTTTGGCGGTTTGTTGGGATTGGTTTTCTACAAACTACAATTAGTAGGGCAACGAAAGTTTAATAATCATTCACAATTTAAGGTCACTGAGTGATCCCGATATCTATCGGGATTGTACTGAAGTAACCTTATACAAATCCCGCCAAAGCCTGCTTCGATGCGTTTTACTGCCGGGTGCATTCGCATTCATATCGTACCGTTCTACTTTTTCTACGGAATAAGCTGCAAATAATTTTTTGAATTTTGGTATATCTTCTTCTGCGACCAGCACCGCAAATGTATTTTCTGAAGGTAATTTTTTAGTTTCAAAATTTAAAATGACGGGAATTGGTTTTCCGTAGTCCCATATCATTTCTGGGGTGAAATAAGAATATTCATATACAGGAATGTTATTGTTTGCTGCTTGCCAATCGTTCAGTTGTGAGAGCGATTTATAATGGGGATTAATGGTTAAAGCTTTTGCCATTGGCATCCCAAAGCACATGATCACGGCAATAAAAACAATGGTTCCATAAAAAACAGCGCGTATTTTCTTCCGCAGCAGCTTTCCGAATATAAATATGCCTACACTTGCCAAAGCGATAGACAGTAAAATAAACCAAAACCAATATCCGTTAAGCGATTCTTTCAAGAATAAATAGCCGCCAATGGGGAAAATAATTCCAATTAAAGCAATGAATCCAAAGTTGAAATACACTGGGATGGTTTCTCTTTTGTCTTTTAGTTTAGAAAATTTCAGAAATAAATATTCTATATAATAGGCGGTGTTTAATGCCAACGGAATTAGTACAGGCAGTAAATAGCGCGATTTCTTTTCAGGAATCACAGAAAGTAATACAACGGAAGCCATAGTCCACAAAAAAGTAAACAGATACCCTTTTTTGTCACTTACGCGGTTTTTTAAATACGGATACAGCAACCCAATAAATGCAGGGATTGTCCAGACACCACTTTGGGTAAAGAAGCTCCAGTAATAATAAAAAGGTCGGACGTTGTAGCCTGTCCAATTGCCAGTTTCTCTGCGTGTGATTTCGGCTACGGCTTCGGGATCGAATGCATACGTATACCAATACCACCACCCTGAAAGAAGTAATGAAACTATAAGAAATAATAGTAGCGGTAGAATTCGGCTTTTAAGGTTTTTAAATTTATATACGACGCCAAAAGCGATCAAAAAAGGAAGTAATAACGCATATAAGGAAACGGGCCCTTTACTCATAAACGAAGCTCCAAAAAATAGCGCAGCGATAAGAATGCGCTGGTATTTTAAGCTTTCAGTAGTAAAAAATAGATATAGTTGGTACATACAAACCATCATAAAGGCATGGGTAAAAATATCCCATTGCCCATTTCGGCCTGAAAACACTATATAAAATGAGGTAGCGAGAATTAAAGAACCTACAAAAGCAAGGCTTCTGTTTCGACTGAATTTCACGGTAAAATTATAGGTAGTCAAAACCAAAAGCAAGGTAACAAGAGCTGCGGGCAACCGCATTGCCGTTAAACTTTTCAATCCAAAAATAGCTGCTGTAAAAGCCGAAAGCCAGGTGGGTAGGGGTGGTTTTTGGTAGCGTGGTTCGCCGTTTAATGTTGTTAATAGCCAGTTACCATCGTTCAGCATTTCGCGGGCTGTAGCAAAATTTCTTGCTTCCATGATATTTACGTATAAAGCATCCAGATTCACGAAGAAAATAGCGATACACGCAATACACAATACTAACAAATGGTTATTCTCGAGATTCCTCATTCGCTTGTTTTTTCCAAATAAAAATATTGCGTATATACACTAGCATCCCAATGCTATGTGCTAAGAATAATACGAGGTCTTCTCTAAAAATCGAATAGGTTAAAATAAGCAAGGAGCCTGCGAGACTAATACGCCAAAACCCTAACGGTAGGTGAGAAGTTTTTGTTCTTTCAGAAGTGATCCATTGGAAGATAAAACGGCAAATAAACACCAATTGCGCTATAATCCCAAGGACTAGTAGTTGTGTTGAAATATTGTCTTTACCCAATAATTTATTGAGATCGTAGATGCCATTATTATAAGCGTACAACACAATAAACACTGGAAAAATAAAGAGAAAGATCTGAAAAACCCTTGGAAATTTTTTCCACTCCCCTTGTAATTGTAGGTTGCGGATATAGATAAAATATGTAAACGCCTGCCCTAACATAATCGAAAAATCTTCCCGTAAATACCCATAGATAAAAAAGATGACCGAAGCCAACAAACTCAATTTCCAAAATACAGATGGCGTAATTACTTTTTTTTGTTTTTCAGAAAGGAATAGCTGTACAGCAAAACGTGAAAAAAATAGCCCCTGACCAATAAAACCAATCAAGGTGATGTAGTTTAAAGCGTCTATCATCCTTTGGATTTTACATCGTAATTAATATACTTTTTCTTCATCCAAAGGTAAGCGAAGCAATCCATTAAAGGCCCAAATAATCTGTTCCAGACCCCAAACTTAGCAGTTCCGGCAATACGCGGAAAATGTTGTACGGGTACTTGCAATACTTTTCCGTTTTGAAGTAAAATCATCGCAGGTAAAAAACGATGCAAGCCTTTAAACATTGGGATTCGTTTTGCATAGTCTGTTTTAATTACTTTTAAAGGACAGCCAGTATCATCCATCCCATCATGTGTAAAGGCACGGCGGATTCCATTGGCAATTTTAGACGACATGGTTTTTACAAATTTGTCCTTTCTATTGGCACGTACTCCTGTGACCAAATCGTATTCACCAATTTTTTCTAAGAGTAAATTAAAATCTTGAGGAGCAGTTTGTAGGTCGCTATCAATATATCCCAATAACGGACTTTCTACGTGGTCAAACCCTGCTTTTATGGCAGCACTTAATCCTCTATTCTCTTTAAATGAGATATAATTAAAAGCTTCGTTCCTAAGACAAATAGCTTCAATACTTTGTTGGCTCTTATCTTTAGAACCATCATTCACAAAAAGGATACTGGTTGTTTTTGATGCAATTTGTAGGTATGCCAATAATTCCTTTTCAACTCTTTCTAAGTTGTCTTCCTCATTGTATACGGGCACTATTATGGTAAATTGGTACGACTGCAAAGTATCATTGATTTGGGTGCAAAAGTATGCTTTTTTTTGAACTCAAACTTGAAATTGAAATTGAACCCAAAATAGAGGCTAAAATAATGGAAAGACTATAATTAGTATATACCGTTCCTTCAAATTATACTATTTTTGAAATCTGAACTTTCAATTTTATAAATGAAAATACTTGTAACAGGCGCAGCAGGATTTATAGGTTCCCATACAGCCGAACGTTTGCAATCTTTGGGACATACTGTTATAGCCATTGATAATTTTTCTGACTATTACGATATTTCTCTAAAACAGAAAAATGCTGAAAGTTTAGCTAAAAAAGGAATTAAAGTTATAAAATTGGATCTTCGAGAGGATGACCTTTCAGAAATTATTACGGAAGAAATCGCCTTTATTTTTCATTTTGCTGCCCAGCCGGGAATTTCAGCAACCAGTACTTTTGAAGCGTATTTCAGTAATAATATACAGGCAACCCAGCGAATGTTGGATACTATTGAAGGGCTAGAAAAAAAACCTTTTTTTGTGAATATTGCTACTTCTTCTATTTACGGTTTACAAGCCACCTTAACCGAAGATGAAGCGCCTTTACCTGCAAGTTGGTATGGGGTAACAAAATTGGCTGCAGAGCAATTGGTCTTAGCGTATGCGCGTAGAGGATTACTGAAGAGTACATCATTTCGTTTATATTCGGTGTATGGACCACGCGAGCGTCCTGATAAATTATATACAAGATTAATAGATTGCGGACTTAATAACAAACCGTTTCCACTATACGAGGGCAGTGAAAAACACCTGCGCAGTTTTACTTATGTACAGGATATTGTAGATGGAATTGTAAGTGTTTTGGATCACACAGAAGTTTGCAAAGCTGAAATTTTCAACTTGGGAACTGAGGAAGAGAACACAACCGCAACAGGAATTGCTACTGTAGAAGAAATTTTAGGTAAAAAGATAATAGTTGCTAACAAGGCTCCACGCCCGGGAGATCAATCCCGTACCAAAGCTAATATTGATAAAGCCAGGAAATTACTCAATTACAATCCGCAGACTGGGTTAAAGGAAGGATTAGAGGCGCAGGTGGCGTGGTTTCGGGATAATTTTAACTATTAACAAACTATAAATGAAAAATATTATTAGTATATCCTTTTTATTTTATTCTATTGTTTTTAATGCGCAAATTGGATTTGAGGATCATCAGATTTTAGGAATGGAAAATGCAACTTTTGGAGCCAACTCAGCTAAGCCAAGTGATATTGATGGTGATGGTGATTTTGATATTGTTATTTCTGCAGAGGGTGAAGATAAAGTTTCTTGGTACGAAAATTTAGATGGTTTGGGAACTTTTGGTTCACAGCACATTATAAGTTTGACTACATTAAAAGTAAAAGATGTTTTTTCAATAGATATTGATGACGACGGAGATATGGACGTGCTATCTGCTTCTGAGGTTGATGGGGTAATTGCATGGTTTGAAAATTTGGACGGGTTAGGTACTTTTGGAGACAAGATAATAATCACCGATACTTTCGATGGGGCAAGTTCTGTATTTTCAGCAGATATAGATGGGGATGGCGATTCAGATGTAATCGGGGCTTCCAGAGATGATGATAGTATTGCATGGTATGAAAATGTAGATGGACAAGGGAATTTTGTTTTGGGTCAAGTACTTACTATAGCTGCAAACTGGGCTTCAGATGTTGAAGCTGGTGATATTGATGGAGATGGTGATATGGATATAATTGCAGCATCCTCTCTTGATAATACTATTGGTTGGTATGAGAATATAGATGGAGTTGGAACTTTTGGTGCCGAACAAATACTTTCTAGTGATATTAATGCGGCTACATCAGTTCACCTGGCAGATATAGATGGCGATAATGATCTGGATGTTCTTGCGTTTTCTTACACCGATAGTACTATTGGATGGTTTGAAAATACAGACGGTTTGGGCGGATTTGGTAATTTTCAAATTATTTCAAATACGCTAATTTATGTCGCTTCTGTATTTGCAGCGGATATTGACGGTGATAATGATTTAGATGTTATTTCAGGAGGAGATCAAGGAAACGGAGATGTTTTTTGGTATGAAAACCTGGATGGCAACGGAACTTTTGGAACAGAACGATTGGTGAATATAGATGAAAACGCGCTGTTTCCAAGTTCTGTTTATGCAGAGGATCTGGATGGTGATGGTGATAATGAGATTATTTATACAGCAGAGAATGATGGTACAATCACATATCATAGGAATTTAGATGGCAATGGAAATTTTGGTCTTCAGGAGGTTATAAATAACTATGCTAGGGGGCCAAGGTTTCTTGTGCTTAAAGATATTGATGGTGATAATGATCTAGATATTATTTCCCTCTCTTACCAGGATTCAAGGATTGCGTGGTACGAGAATTTAGATGGTTTAGGGACTTTTGGTGATCAACAAAAAATTTCAAATAAAGTAAGATTTGCAACCTGGTTACATTTAAATGATATTGATGGTGATGGAGATGATGATATTATTGTAACTGGGGAAATAGGAAGTGAACTTTCCTGGTTTGAACATCTTGATGGACAGGGAACTTTTGGAGATGAAGTTTTTATAAGTGAGTTTGCTGGAGATTCAGTATACAGCGGAGATGTAGACGGAGATGGTGATATTGATATTGTAGCTTCGGACAATGTATTTAAATTAGGGTATTATGAAAATTTGGATGGGTTGGGCACCTTTGCTCCAAGAGTAGGAATTGGATATGCAACAGATAACATTTCTCTTGCAGATATTGATGGGGATGAAGATTTAGATGTTATTGCAATTGACAAAATAAATGATATAATAATTTGGGTTGAAAACACCGATGGGTTAGGTGCGTTTGGTGAAGAGAATGTTGTCTCAACTGAATTTGTTTCCCCAAATTCTGTTCAGGCGGTTGACATTGATAATGATAATGATTTAGACCTGTTAGTTGCTTCACAGTTCGACAATAAAATTGCTTGGTTTGAGAATATCGATGGATTAGGAAATTTTAGTGATGTAAATATTATTGATACTTCAGGAGAAGGCGCTCTGTATACAACTACTGCAGATATAGATGTTGATGGAGATTTGGATGTTATAGCAACATATTTTCTTAGTGATGAAATAGTTTGGTTTGAAAATTTGGATGGTAATGGAACCTTTGGGTCAAGAACTGTTATCGTAAATGAATATGATTATGCACGGTATGTTGTCACTGGCGATATTAATGGGGATGCTGTGCCAGATATTGTGGCCTGTGCTCCGGTAATTGATAATATAACCTGGTTTCAAAACCTGGGTGACCTGGAAAATTCTATATATGGAACTATAAAGCTTGATTTAAATGCTAACGGTTGCGACCCTAATGATTTCCCGATGAGTCAATTTATGGTAACAACAAATGACGGGTTAATAGATTTTGCCACTTTTACACAAGAAAATGGATCCTATTTAATAAATACTAATGAAGGAATATTTGAAACTAGTATAACATCAAGCTTGCCTAATTATTATGAGTCTAACCCGTTATCACAAATAAGCGATTTAAGCAGCCCAGGAGTTTCAGATGAAGCTAATTTTTGTTTAGAAACTACAGAAAGTATACAAGATTTAAGCATTTCTATTTTTTCAGTTGATGAGGCAAGACCAGGCTTTGAAGCAAATTATCAAGTAATTTTTAGAAATTATGGGACACTAATTTCAGATGGGTCTATAGATGTTACATTTCCTGATGACAGTATTGATTTTATTAGTGCTAGTGAACAGGTGACTTCGCAACAACCTAATATCCTTACCTTTGATTTTGTTGCCTTAAACCCATATGAAGTAAGAGTGATTGAACTTACATTCTTCATAAACGAACCTCCAGTTACAGAATTAGATGACGTACTATATTTTACAGCTCAAATTAATCCCATAGCCGGCGATTTTAATGTAGTAGATAATGATGCAGCTCTCAGTCAAATTGTGGTGGATTCTTTTGACCCCAATGATATTGTAGTAGTTGAAGGTGCTGAAATATTAATAGAAGAGGCGAATGATTATTTACATTATATCATCCGCTTTCAAAATACAGGTACGGCTGAAGCCATAAATGTACGCGTAACAAATGAGTTAGACGCTAATCTAGACTGGACTACTATGCAGCTGGAAAATGTGAGCCATCCTAATCGTGTTGAAATCACGGATGGTACTTTTGTAGAATTTATTTTTGATGACATTAACTTGCCAGACATAAATACAAATGAACCTGAATCTCATGGGTATATAGCCTATAAAATTAAACCGATACCCTCCATTGGCTTGGGTGATGTTATGTCCAATAACGCCAGTATTTTCTTTGATTTTAATGCACCTATACTTACAAATACAGTTACTACAACAATTGTGGAAACTCTTGGAATTGAAGAAAGTTTAATTCATACAGTTAAAGTTTATCCAATACCTACAGAGGATAGCCTTATAATTAATTCTTCAACTAAGATTTTGGAAGCGACTATTTATAACCAATTAGGTCAAAAAATCCTATATTTTTCGAGCGATAGCAATTTAGAAACTATATCTATATCATCTTTATCTAATGGTTTGTACACATTAACACTTGTAGATGAATTTGATGCTTCTATAGTTAAGAAAATAATTAAAAACTAATTTTGCGTAAGTTTCAAAAGGAATTCCGCAGCCTGAAACGGCGTCACTTTCCCTTCGCTCAATAATTCAATTTGAAGTTCTAAAGCTTCTTTAATAGCTGGGTTTTCATAAAAATCACTTTTCAGTCTGCTTTCAATAGTTTGCAGCAACCAGAATTTGTTTTGGTCGTGTCTTCTTTGTTCAAAAAATGTAGTTGTTTTTGCTTCTGTGATGTATGCTGAAATGAGTTCCCATATTTCATCAATACCTTCATTGTTAAGCGCAGAGCAGGTAAGTGTTTTGGGAATCCAGCCGTTGTCTTTTGGTGGATACATATGTAACGCTCGGTTAAATTCAGTTTTGGCTAGTTTGGCGGCTTTTAGGTTTTCACCGTCGGCTTTATTAATGGCAATTGCGTCTGCCATTTCCATGATACCGCGTTTAATTCCCTGCAACTCATCTCCAGCACCAGCCAGTTTCAGTAATAAAAAGAAATCGGTCATCGAATGCACCGTGGTTTCACTTTGACCAACGCCTACGGTTTCAATAATAATAATGTTGTAACCGGCGGCTTCACATAAGATAATAGCTTCCCGTGTTTTCCTGGCCACACCGCCCAAAGATGTCCCGCTCGCAGAGGGTCGTATAAAAGCGTTCGGATTTTTAACGAGCGCTTCCATTCTGGTTTTATCACCCAAAATACTGCCTTTACTCAGCGAGCTACTGGGGTCTACAGTTAAGACGGCTACTTTTTTTCCTTCAGCAGTAAGCAACATTCCAAAGCGTTCAATAAAGGAACTTTTTCCAACACCAGGAACCCCTGTAATTCCTATTCTAATGCTTTTATTGGCATGTGGTAAACAGGCTTTTATGAGCGCTTCTGCTGTTTCACTGTCTTTCTTTGCCGTACTTTCAATACTAGTAATTGCTTGGCTTAGGGAAGTTACATTTCCTTGTAGAATTCCGGTGGTTAAAATTTCAGCAGAAAGTTTTTTGTTGCGTTTTTCCTGCAAAGCTTTTGCAGCTTTTGAGGATAAGATCTCGGGTGCGGTAATACCTTTCTTTTCCTGAAGTGCCTCGGTTTTATTACTGCGCTTTGCCATTGCTTAAATTTATGACAAATTTATGAATACACATTTTTAAAAGCACATTTTCGTTGGTATATTGAGGTATATTAATTGAAATACAATATTCATGAAAACATTATATGAAGCAACTTCTACCGCCGAGGGTGGTAGAGCAGGACACGTAACATCTGAAGATGGTCCAATAGATTTTAACTTATCTGTTCCAAAATCTATGGGTGGCGATGGAGGTGATGGGGCCAACCCTGAACAATTATTTGGTAGTGCCTATGCCGCATGCTTTGGAGGTGCTGTACAGTCTGTAGCTAAAAGCAAGAAAATTGAAATTGATGAAAAAAATGTTAGTGTTTCGGCAACTATAGGTTTTTGCCAGGATGACGATGGATTTTTTTTGGAAGCAACTATAGATTGTTTTATTCCAGGAGTTGATAAAGAAACTGGAGAAAAATTGGTGAAAGCTGCTCATAAAGTTTGTCCGTTTTCAAAAGCGACTCGCGATAATATTACGGTAACCCTCAATTTATTGATGGACGAATAATAGTCATAATATCCTTTTTAAACAGAAAGCCCTTCAAAATTTTTGAAGGGCTTTCTGTTTATTATAACTTGTAATCCAAAAGGACAAAAACAGAAGTTTGTTTTAAATAGATCAGCTATTTGGATTTTCTACATAGCCTTTAGGTTGATGATTCTTCCGAGTTCTTTGTCAACAATCGTTTTTTTTTCTTTTTCGGGAGATTTACCATTTAGAGCTTCATCCCTAGTTGCTGGCTCTTTTAAACCTGGATTTACTTTATGCTCTCCTGCTTGTTTGATATACCATTCTAGCTGTTGTTTTTGCTTGTATAAAATCCCAAGCGTCATATCTGGTAATTGGTGGTTGTTAATAAGCTCGTCGTATCTTTTAATATTATTTAAATCACGTGCAATACATTGTTTAATGATGATTTCAGAATTAAAATGTTCTAAAGCGTTTTTAATTTCTTCCCACGTACGGTCTTGATGTCCTTTTTCAGCATCAAATTTTAAAGGTTCTATATCTCTAGAGCTTAATTCGCTACTTATGGTGTTTGCCATGCGATTACGCTCTACTGCCATGAAATTTAAAAAGCGTTTCAGCTCTGTAGTTTGCGCGTCGTCTGCTGCGTTGTAATAAAGCTTCTCAGCTTCAAAACAAGCTACCAGCAAGCGGTTTAGCTTTTTAAAATCTGGATATTTGCTTTTCATGTATTTTTAGATTTAATCAAATGTACGATAAAAGACAATTTAAAAGTTTCAGCAAAAAGTTAATTAACACTAAAATTTAGTTAACGAATGCAACACTGTAAAATTTATTTCGTCCTTTACCAGAACAGCAACCAAAAACCATCACGAGTTTGTCCAACCAACTACTTGTAGCGCAATGTAAGCAGAACAGCAGGAAAGCACAATTAGCTTTATATAAGCAATATTGCGACGGAATGTATGTTGTGGCGCTGCGGTATATGAAGGACAAGGCAGCCGCAGAAGATGCGACACAGGAAGGATTTATTAAAGCCTTCAAAAAAATCGAGCAGTTTAAAGGGGACGTCACCTTTGGTGCTTGGTTAAAAAGAATTGTAATAAATACCTGCCTGGACGCAATAAAAGCCCGAAAACTAGAGACAGAACCATTATACGATGAGACACTTAGGATTGCCGACGACGAAACAGATTGGCAAGTAGCAGACGAAACAACAGTGGCCGAGATAATGAAAGCCATTGAAAATTTAGGGGATAACTACAGGGACGTGACCAAATTATTTTTATTAGAAGGGTATGACCATCAGGAAATTGCCGAAATAATGGATATTACTGAAAGTGCTTCACGAACCAAATTGCACCGAGGAAAATTACAATTAAAAGAAAATTTAAAACATTTACAATATGGCACAGGATATTAGAAAATTGCTAAAGAATCGTCCCCAAGAAACGGGGCAGCTATCTGCAAATCATAAAGATACGTTTTTGACCAAGCTGGAAGCAAACTTTCCTGAAGAACACTCAAATACTGCTGGAAGTAAGAATGTCTCTTTCTTTTGGCTGAAAGTTGCGGCTATTGCCATCGTATTTTTGGCAGTTAGCTTTTTTGGATACCAGTATATTTCTGGATTAGATAATGGTGCTACTGTGAATGAGCAGTTTGCTGAAACTGCACAGGAAGACTTAGAGACAACCAAAGTACTAAAACAACCAAAACTTACTTTGGGAGACCTTTCACCAGATCTTAAAAAAGTGGAAGATTTTTACCTTACGGGTATCAACGTACAATTAGCTTCATTGGATGTTAATGATGATAATAAAGAGCTTATTGAAGGCTACAAAAAACGTATCGCAGAGCTGGACCTAGAGTACAACCGCTTAAATAACGAATTAACCGACATGGGCCCTACAGAGGCCACCATCAACGCACTTATAGATAATTTGAAAATTCGTTTGGATTTGCTGTTCAAACTAAAAAATAAATTAAAAGAACTTAAAAATTTAGACAATGAAAAATTCAATGACCTACAAGCGTAGTCTTGTATATGCAGTTTTTATTTTTTGCACCAGTTTTGTATTTGCGCAAAGTTCGTATAAAGAATCTTTCACAGTAGGTGAAGATGCGGTGGTATATGTAAATACTTCTCATACCAACGTAATTTTTGAAACGTGGAATAAAGACAAAATAGAAGTAGAAGCTTTTGTCGAAGGTTCAAGCCTTTCAGAAAAAGAGAAAAAAGAAATTTTCGATAATTGGAAATTCGATGTGCTTGGAAATAGCAAAAAAGTTAATATCACTTCCAATAGTGGAAGCCTTTGGGGCGATTTTGAAACTATGGGAAGCCTTAATTCCCTGGATAATTTGGGGAATATTGTGAGTGTATCCAGCCTTGAGGCTTTAAAAGGTCTAGAAGGACTTGGAGATCTAGGAGAGATTTTTACAGCAGATTGGAATATAAACGTACCGGAAATTCCAGAAATGGAAGCCATGCCACAATGGCCTTTTGGCAAACAAAATACGATCTTGAAAAAAGGAGAATCGTACACCCGTTACAATTATAAAGACAAAGTTTCTTACACCTTCGATAGGGATGCGTATGAGAAAGATAAAAAAGCATACGTTGCCAAACTGAATAGCAAATACAATTCGAAAGCAACGGTAGCCGAAACGGATAACTGGCTAAAAAATCTTGACAATTGGAGTGAAATCTTTGAAAAACGGATGGAAGCTTGGGGGGAGAACTTCGGAAAATCCTTTGAGGCTAACTTTGGTCCCGATTTCGAAAAGAAAATGGAAGCCTGGGGAGAAAAATTTGGTGAACAGTTTGGAAAGCAAATGGAAGCTTGGGGAGAGAATTTTGGAAAAGACATGGAGAAATGGGGCGCCCAGTTTGAAAAAGATGCTGAGGAATGGGCAAAGCAGTTTGATGAAAGCAATACAAAGTCCACGATTATCAAAACCAACAAGCAAGGCAATTCGAATTTTACCAAAAATGAGAAGAAAGCCAAGAAAACAATCATTATCCGAATGCCAAAAAACACCAAGACCGACATAAATGTTCGTCACGGTGAAATTAAAATGGCAGACGTGACCAATGTAAAAGCGACATTAAATTATGCCGCATTAACAGCAAACAGCATTGATGGGGGGAAGACCCGCATCAATGCTGCTTATGCCCCTGTACAAGTAAATTATTGGGGTGATGGCGTTTTGTCCGTACAATACGTAGACAACTGTACAATAAATACGGTTGGCAAGATTAATTTACAAACCAACTCCAGTAAAGTAGTAATTAATGAGCTTAAATATGAAGCTTATATTAAAGGCTTTATTGGTAGTTTATTTATAAATAAAGTAGCTCCTAATTTTACCTCTATAGATGTGGTTTTGGATGATACCAATGCTATAATTTCAATGCCTTCAAGCGATTATACTTTCTTTTTTAACGGAAGAAAATCTACGCTGTTCTATCCTAAGTTTTTAAAGACAACAAACTCAAAAGAATACGGAAGAGTTTTGGTAAAAGGTTTCAATAAAAAGAAAGATGCAACCCGCTCCCTTACCATTAATGCCAACTATAGCAATTTGAAATTGCAGTAATTACCTCTCTTCACATACCAGTCAATATAACTTCCAACTTCAGAAAATAAAAAACCGTATCGATGTATATGGAAAACATCAACACGGTTTATAAACTAAAAATAGGTGCTGTTAAGCGTCTTTGTTTAATTTCTTTGTAAGAACAAAACCTAAAAAAAGACCTATTCCTGCCATTAAAAAAATAGTCCCTGGACGCGCAACACTTTCTTCAACCCCTGCTTGTACAATGATTTCAGAAATAAGAGTGCCAGCACCAATGCCCATTAATAATAAAGCTAGATTGATCACTATTACTTTCCAGATAGGAGTTACTTTACGGTCTTTTCCATAGAAGATAGAGGCATCGGCTCCTTTTTCAATTAAAGCAAGGCGCTCTTTATTTCTTGCTGAAATGTAGAGGTAAAAAATTCCGAAAATAACTGCGAAAATTAAGGGTATTATAATAACTTCAGATCCCATAGTGTTTGTTTTTTAAAAGATGAATAATACATACCAAATTGGTTTAATTGGTTTCTTCTAAGACGCGACAGTTCTAAAACTGGTTACATAATTTTCAATATTTTTTATTTCAAATATCTAAGAATGATGTGTAACCAAAAAACAATACTTAACGTCTTATCTTAAAATGAACCAACACACCGACCAACAACTCATTGAAAAAACACTAAAAGGGCATACTGCGTCTTTTGGGGAGTTGGTGGTGCGGTATCAGGATTTTATATTCACTATAGTAATACGCATGGTGAAAAACAGGGAGGAAGCCGAAGAAATTGCGCAAGACAGCTTTATAAAAGCTTTTGAACGTTTAAAAACCTTCGAGGGAAAATCCAAGTTTTCAAGCTGGTTGTATAGCATTGCCTATAGAACAGCATTGGATTATCTTCGTAAATCGAAACGTTTTCAAGAAAGTATTGCCATTGAAGAAATTAATTCTACGGAGGTAGCAACCTTTGAAAACGGGTTGCAAGAATTGGTAGCAAAGGAACGGAGTAAAATAATTCAGGAATGTATCATGAAACTTCCTGAAATTGATGCTGCCATCATTACATTTTATTATTTTGAGGAGCTTTCAGTACGTGAAATAGCAACTATTACTGAACAGTCCGAAGACAATATAAAAATTAAGTTATACCGAAGCAGAAAGAAATTGTATTCCTTACTTGCTCCTTTTTTAACTGCTAAAGCAACAACACATGGAAGAGCTATATAAAAATTCAGAAAAGCAAATAAAAGGATGGATTCAAGAAGCGGGATTGGAAAAACCTGATGGAGCTTTTGAGCTAAAAATTTTAGAAAAGATTGAGACCAAACCCTTATTTCAAAAAGCAACGCCATTAATTAGCAATACCGGTTGGCTTGTGCTTAGTTTTTTCTTCGTGACGAGTATACTGTTGCTGTATTTATATCCTTCAGAACTAGTTTCTTTTAATGGAAATAAGCTTTCAGTATTTTTTGATAAGATGAGAGGTTTACCAGCTATTTTTCATTCACCAACGACACAATATGCATTTCTATTTTTAGCGTTATTCTTAGTTCAAATACCATTTCTAAAGCATTATTTAGAGAAGCAACAGGTCTAACTTCTTCTTAAAAAAATAGCAATTACTGCCGAAATAAGCAAGCCTCCACCTAAAGCCCCAATAGCCGATTGCCAGATATAATTATTGATGTTAAAATAATCGTTGGCTTTGGTACGTGTCATTACATCATTAGTTACCGAATATTCAATCACATTGTTGAAATATTCTGGCGTAATATAATTGTGGGTAATGTATTGAGCGATGGGGGAGAGCAGTGCTACAAAAATAGCCATTTTAGCTCCAGTTAAGAATCCTTGAAACCAGGTCATTTTTCTATCGTAATGCCGTCTTCGCTTTTCGCGCATGACCAACACATACATTAAGATAGCAAATGGAAGAAATAACCAGGTAAGCCAGGCATGATTTTCAATATTCTCTTCGTGCCAGCCTACTGTTTTTTCAAAAAGCATCCAAACCAGCATAATGATGGTGAAGATAAATGCCCACTTTAATTCAATTTTTAGTGCCTTCATACTATTTATAGATTCCTTATGGCAAGATACAAAAAAACCGCACCAAGAACCTGAATTCTTAACTACGGCAAATTTTTTAAAGATCTATTTTAATACAAATCTTGTAAAACATACGTCCCCTCTGGTCCGTGGGTAAATGTACCTGTGGCGACTTCTAGATTTGGCGTTATTTGTTCCAATTGTGAACATAGGTTTTGACACTCAATCGTAATCTCCTGACTTAAAATGAATCCCAGTGAGGAGGTGCCTCGAACAAACGAAATATATCCTACACCATTTACAAAACGGGCAACGGGAATTTCAAAAGTAGCTTGTGGGGAAACTTGTGTTTGGTCATTTATTGAAACCAATTCGTAAGAAACGGTTGCTGCATCGGTACCTGCATTTTCAGTGATAATTTTTTTAGCAGAGACATTGTATGTAAAGCCCGGCTCAAACTTGAAACCCTTTATAAAAGCTATTCCCTGAAATGTATCGCTACCAATTGCGTCGTTTTCTTGAATTAAAAGTTGGGTTCCACTCAATACTGAAGTTGTTTTATAATGGTTCACAAAAAGAATTACTTCTTCATTGATAACCAAAGTATCGTCTTTACTACAAGCGAAAAAAATTAGGGCAGTAGTGCAAATTAAGAGTATCTTTTTCATAATGTTGAATTTTATTTTTCATTCACAAAATTGATACCAAAAAAAATTCCGATTATTTATAAAAACAATCGGAATTAAAATATTTTACTCACAAATCACAAATCACAAATCACAAATCACAAATCACAACTCACAACTCACAACTCACAACTCACTCACTAATGCTCCGTAAGCACCCATTCTCCTTTGGTAATCAAAGGAATTGCTTGCTTATACTTCACTTCTTTGCTTTCGCCGCTCATTACGTGTTTGATGGTCACCTTGTCATTACGGCCAATTTTTGGTTGATCGCGAACAATAGTTTCGGTTATTTGTGGTTGCTGGCGTTGCGTTTGTCCTGCGGCTCTGGATTCAGCGGAACGTTCGTCCAGGTTCTGGATTTCTTCTTTTTGTTCGCTTAGCTTTTCTTTTGGACGTGTTTGACGGGCTTCACGAATCTGTTGCTGATTTTCCTGCGGAAGTTCCCCTTTAAATAAGAATGAAATTACATCTTTATTTACCTTTTCAATCATTCCTTTGAACAATTCAAAAGCTTCAAATTTGTAAATAAGTAAGGGATCTTTCTGCTCATGTACCGCTAGCTGAACAGATTGTTTCAACTCATCCATTTTACGTAAATGCGTTTTCCACGAATCGTCTATAATGGCAAGGGTAATGTTCTTTTCAAAATCGTTAACCAATTGTGTTCCTTTACTCTCATAGGCTTTTTCAAGATCTGTTGCTACATTAATAGTTTTTACGCCATCAGTAAAAGGAACTAAAATTCGCTGGTATTGGTCTTTATGGTTTTCATATACATTTCTAATCACAGGGAAGGCCATTTCAGCATTACGCGCCATCTTGTCTTTGTAATGTTGGAAAGCGGCTTTGTATACTTTTCCTGCAATTTGTTGTATGGCCATTTCTTCAAATTCTACAGCAGTAACAGGAGAACTCATAGAGAAATAACGAATTAACTCAAACTCAAAATTCTTATAATCCTGGGCTAATTTGTTGCCTTCGGTAATTACTTCTGCAGTATCGTAGATCATATTGGCAACATCTACTCGAAGTCTTTCCCCAAACAATGCGTTGTAGCGACGTTTGTATACCACTTCTCGTTGGGCGTTCATTACGTCATCATATTCCAGTAGTCTCTTTCTGATTCCGAAGTTATTTTCCTCCACTTTCTTCTGTGCACGCTCAATAGATTTTGAGATCATAGAATGCTGAATCACTTCGCCTTCTTTCAAGCCCATACGGTCCATCATTTTGGCGATTCGTTCACTACCAAAGAGACGCATTAAATTGTCTTCTAATGAAACATAGAACTGTGAACTTCCTGGATCTCCTTGACGGCCACTACGACCCCGTAACTGTCTGTCTACACGACGGCTGTCATGACGTTCTGTACCAATAATGGCAAGACCTCCAGCATCTTTTACAGCTTTACTCAATTTAATATCGGTACCACGACCAGCCATGTTGGTGGCGATGGTTACCATTCCACTATTTCCAGCTTCCGAAACTATATCTGCTTCACGTTTGTGGAGTTTTGCGTTTAATACATTATGCGGAATGTTACGAATACTCAACATACGGCTCAATAATTCTGAAATCTCTACCGAAGTTGTACCAATTAAAACTGGACGACCTGCTTTTGAAAGCTCGGTCACCTCGTCGATTACTGCATTGTATTTTTCACGCTTGGTTTTATAAATCTTGTCTTCTCGATCGTCACGGGCAATAGGGCGGTTGGTAGGTATTTCTACCACATCCAATTTATAGATTTCCCAAAGTTCCCCGGCTTCAGTCACTGCGGTACCGGTCATCCCCGCCAATTTATTGTACATTCTAAAGTAATTCTGAAGGGTAATGGTCGCAAAGGTTTGCGTCATGGCTTCAATCTTCACATCTTCTTTGGCTTCAATGGCTTGGTGCAGTCCATCGCTATAGCGACGGCCATCCATAATACGTCCGGTTTGCTCATCTACAATCATCACCTTGTTTTCCATCACTACATACTGATCGTCTTTTTCGAACAATGCATAGGCTTTCAACAATTGGCTCATGGTATGGATACGCTCACTTTTTACCCCAAAATCACGGAACAATCCTTCTTTTTCAGCAGCTTCTTCCTCAGGAGACAATCCTTTATTTTCAATCTTGGCGATTTCTGTACCTATTTCCGGCATTACGAAGAAATCTGGATCGTCTGCTCCAGAAAGGTAATCAATACCTTTATCGGTAAGTTCTATCTGGTTGTTTTTTTCATCAATTACAAAATATAATTCCGCATCCACCTTTGGCATTTCGCGGTTATTATCCTGCATATAATAATTTTCGGTTTTCTGAAGGATTTGTTTTACACCTTCTTCAGATAGAAACTTGATCAAAGCCTTGTTCTTCGGAAGTCCCCGAAAAACTCTATACAGTTGAAAGCCTCCTTCTTTGGTATCCCCTTCTGCGATCAATTTTTTTGCTTCGGCTAACACCCCGGTCAACATCTTTTTCTGTACGTTTACGATGTCGTTAATTTTTGGTTTTAGTTCGTTAAACTCGTGGCGATCTCCTTCTGGAACAGGACCAGAGATAATTAATGGGGTACGTGCATCATCAATTAACACACTATCCACCTCATCTACAATGGCAAAGTGGTGTGGGCGTTGTACCAGATCTCCTGGGGCATGGGCCATGTTGTCACGCAGGTAATCAAAACCAAATTCGTTATTGGTTCCGTAGGTAATGTCTGAGTTGTATGCT
This sequence comes from uncultured Flavobacteriaceae bacterium, assembly GCA_963799365.1. Taxonomy (GTDB): domain Bacteria; phylum Bacteroidota; class Bacteroidia; order Flavobacteriales; family Flavobacteriaceae; genus Marinirhabdus. Next base: position 310,325 of record CAWCWV010000017.1, on the reverse strand, counting down.
TTTCGGCGTTCATCACTATTTGGACGATGGTAGTCTATACAGTCTACTGTCATTCCGTGGAATTCAAAAATAGGTGCCATCCAAGCACTATCACGTTTTGCGAGATAGTCGTTTACGGTAACAAGGTGTACTCCATTTCCAGCAAGTGCGTTTAAATAAACAGGAAGGGTAGCCACAAGGGTTTTTCCTTCTCCTGTATGCATCTCTGTCGCTTTTCCTTGGTGTAGGGCAACCCCTCCAATAAGTTGCACATCGTAATGCAACATATCCCAGGTGATTTCTTTTCCTGCGGCATCCCAAGAATTTTTCCAAATTGCTTTGTCTCCTTCTAAGGTGACATAATCCTTAGAACCAGATAATTCACGGTCAAAAGGGGTGGCAGAAACTTCTAGGGTGCTATTTTCTTTAAAGCGTTTTGCAGTTTCTTTCACTACGGCAAAAGCTTCGGGAAGTATTTCGTCTAGTGTTTTCTTTTCAACCTCGTAGCGATCTTTTTTAAGCGAATCCATCTGGTTGTAGATGTCTTCTTTTTTGTCGATATCTTCTTCTACATCTGCTTGTGCCTGTAGCTCGTCTACCTGCTTTTGGATATCGGCCTGGTCTTCTTTTATTTTATTTCGGAAGAAATCACTCTTGGCGCGCAGATCATCAATTGAAAGAGAAGCAATATTAGCTTCCTGCTTTTTGATTTGATCTAGATACGGCTGTATATCGCCGATGTCTTTTTTGGATTTATCTCCAACAAATACTTTTAATATGCTATCTAAAAATGCCATAATTACTATTCGGTTTAAGGGGCTGTTTTAAAGAGAATGCTCTCCTTAATGAAGTATACAAAAAAACGGTTAAAAATCCACATTTACAAGTGGTTTAACTGATTTATACACTCGGTTTTACCCATAAAAAAAGCCTCAATAGTATTGAGACTTTTTAAGTATGTTAGTTACTGCTAGGCAGTATGTTAATATTCATCTTCGTTCCACAGGTAATCATCGTCTGTGGGATAATCTGGCCAAATTTCTTCAATAGAGTCGTAGCTGTCACCTTCATCTTCAATAGCTTGAAGGTTTTCAACAACTTCTAATGGGGCTCCCGTTCTAATAGCATAATCTATTAGTTCGTCTTTGGTTGCCGGCCAGGGTGCATCACTTAAATAAGATGCTAATTCTAAAGTCCAGTACATAGTACGTTGTATTTAATTTTGTGCAAAAATAATTTTTTAGTCCAAATACTCAAGGAAAAAAGCAATTATTTGTGAACTATTTCTAAGAACGTTTGTAAGTGGTTGGTTTTAAAGTGTTTGAACGCTGTTAATTCTTCAAGCTAAAAACATCCCCCTAAATATCCCTTCAAAGGGAGACTTTTAAGCTCCTACCCTTTGAAGAGAAGGTTGGGATGGGATGTTTTCCAGTTAAAACTTATCGAGTTATTATAATTTCTCAGGAATCCACTTTACCTCCTCTGCTTGTAAGTCTTTAGACAACTTCCGTGCCAGCACAAATAGGTAGTCAGAAAGTCGGTTTAAGTATATTAAAACACGTTCGTCTGTGGGCTCTTGTTCGTGTAATTGTGTTGCCAAACGTTCGGCTCGACGGCAAACACAGCGGGCAATGTGACAATATGACACTGTGGTATGGCCGCCAGGGAGTACAAAATGCGTCATTTGTGGGAGGGAATCGTTCATGCAATCCATTTCGGTTTCGAGCAGGGTGATGTTCTCTTCTGAAATTTTAGGAATATTTAACCGTTCCTTACCACTTTTGAGAATAGCTTTTTCAGGATCTGTCGCCAGGATTGCGCCTACAGTAAACAACCTATCTTGAATATGGATTAAAATTTCTTTGCTTCGAGGATCTATTTTCTGATCTCTGATAAGTCCAATGTAACTGTTCAACTCATCCACAGTGCCGTAGCTTTCAATACGGATATGGTGTTTTGGGACGCGAGTTCCACCAAAAAGTGCAGTGGTTCCTTTATCGCCTGTTTTAGTATAGATTTTCATATTATTTTTCAGGGTTGATTCTCTCTTTTCTTCCTCTCTCGCTCTCTTTTGCGCTCCTCATAGCTACTCTTAAAGTTACGTTGCCTGCGGTCACGGTTTTTGCTAGTATTTTTCTTATTCCAATAAAATACGAGGACGGCCAGAATTAAAAGACCAAAAATGACAATATAGGGGTCGTAGAAGCTTATCGCGAACATGATGTAAAAATACAAATTTCAAGTTCAAAAATCCAAAGAAAAGTTGCGGCGTTTAGGAGTCTATGTGTTGAGAAGTTAATGCGTCGTGATCTTCGATACAACCCTGTATATTGTCAAGATGAGTTGGACGTGCATTCCTTGGAAAAATAATTTTCACTACTCACTACTCACTACTCACTACTCACTACTCACTACTCACTACTCACTACTCACTACTCACTACTCACTACTTAACCACCCATTCTTTATTCCTCACATCCGTCTCCACAACGCCATCTCTAAGCCTAATTACCCTGTGGGCGTGCTCGGCGATTTCTTCTTCGTGGGTTACAATAATAACGGTGTTTCCTGCATCGTGAATCTCTTGGAACAATTTCATGATTTCTACCGAAGTTTTACTATCTAGGTTTCCTGTGGGCTCATCTGCCAATATAATAGAAGGATGGTTTACTAAGGCGCGTCCTACTGCTACACGCTGTCGTTGTCCTCCAGAGAGTTGATTAGGACGGTGGTCCATTCTGTCTCCTAGGCCCACATCGTGTAAAACTTGCTCGGCACGTTTGGTACGTTCGGCTTTGGAAGCTCCTGCATATACCATGGGGAGCGCTACATTTTCCAGGGCGGTTGTTCTTGGGAGGAGGTTAAAAGTTTGAAACACGAAGCCTATTTCTTTGTTGCGTATTTCAGCCAATTGGTCGTCACTTAGGTTGCTTACGTCGGTACCGTTTAGCTCATAGCTACCAGATGTTGGCGTGTCCAGACAACCTAAAAGATTCATCAATGTAGATTTTCCAGAACCGGAAGGCCCCATCAATGCTACATAATCTCCTTTTTCAATATCGAGGTCAATTCCTTTTAAAACGTGTACAATTTCTTGCCCTAATGGGAAATCACGAATGATGTTTCTAATTTTAATAACAAGACTCATAAGGTTCGGTTGGAATGTTAAGATTTCAGCTCATAATTACACTTCGACTGCGCTTAGTGTGACAATGGAATGCTCATAAGACGCAAAGGTATCCATCTTGTTACAAAATACTAAATAACAAATTGCAAAACCCAAATTTCAACTATCAAAATCAAGAATATTTCCACACATCCACACATCCACACATCCACACATCCACACATCCACACATCCACACATCCACACATCCACACATCCACACATCCGCACATCTACACATCCACACATCCGCACATCTTCACATCTACACATCTACACATCTACACATCTTCACATCTTCACATCTACACATCTACACATCCACACATCCGCACATCTTCCCATCTTCGCATCTACACATCCACACATCCACACATCCACACATCTACACTCTGATGCTAAAATGCTCCTTCGGTTGTTCTTTTCTGAAGAAAATGAATCCCCATTGAAACGTATCGATACTCACTGTAACCTTTGGATGGGCAATAATTTCCTGCCAGGCTTTGGTCATTTCAGGGCTCCAGTAAATATCGTCAAAGATAAAAAGGGAATCGTTTGTAGCAAATTTCAGTAGGCTTTCAAAATAATATATTGTAGCTTCTTTACTATGATTTCCATCTATATAAACGAGGTCGAAAGTTTCCGCAGTGGTTTGCTGTAAAAATATTTCAAATGTTGATGTTTTAAGTTGACTGTTTTTTATTCCGAAGTCATTAAGATGCCTTTTCGCTATTGCTGAAGTTGCCGTACAGCCTTCCACTGTAGTAATTTTTGCAAAAGGCGCACCCAACGCAAGCGCCATAGTTCCCATTCCCAAGGAAGTGCCTAATTCCAGTACTGCTTCAGGTTTAAAATATTGCGCCAACCGAAATAATAGTCGTTGCCGTTTTGCCGAAACCCCAGCATTTTTTGCGATGGCATTCACAGGGCGTTTATTGCTCTTAAATACTTTAGACCCCGCACCAAAATCGGTTATGAAGAGGGTGGAAGTATCTGCTTTTAGCTTGCTTCGGTGCTTTTTTAAAGTAGTATAGTGAGGATATTGCTTTTTGTCATAAAAACAGTTGGTCACCAAGTCGAATACAAAAGGCGAGTGCACCCCATGTTGATTCGTGGAGCGGAGCAGGAATTTAAGATATGATTTTAATTGGTGGTACATTTAGTTTTTAGTTCTCAGTTCTCAGTTTTCAGTTTTCAGTTTTCAGTTCTCGGTTGTCGGTTGTCGGTTGTGAGTTCTGGGTTTTTAGGTTCTGGTCGCCGTCTGGAGCATCTTTTTATACGTTTTAATACCTGAGTTAAAGAAATATTTTTTTACAACTTTAGCTACTACTCACTACTCACTACTCACTACTCACTCCTCACTCCTCACTGCTCACTGCTCACTGCTCAATGCTACCAGCGAAGCGTCCAACAAGCTGTCGGCTACCCCTCCAATTTCTCACTTAGTTCAAACCAGCGCATTTCTTTTTCTTCAATGGTATCTATAATATCTTGTAGCACTTTGGATTGTTTGTCTATTTCTTCCCCATCCCAGTTTTCGGTAGCAAATTTATTTTGAAGGGTTTCGCGTTGTTTTTCTAGTTTAGCGATTTCATTTACGAGCCTTCCGTGTTCTTTTTGTTCGTTATAGCTAAGTTGCGGCTTGTTCTGGTCTTTTTTCCAATCGTTTTTGGGTTTGTTGTCGGTTGTTACATTTTTATTTTCTGAAGGGGTGCTATCTTCATAAATTCGGTAATCACTATAATTCCCAGGAAAATCCTGAATTTCACCTTCGCCTTTAAAAATAAAGAGGTGATCTACAATTTTATCCATAAAATAACGGTCGTGAGATACCACTAGCAGGCAGCCCGGAAAATCCAACAGAAAACTTTCTAATACATTTAATGTCACTATGTCCAGATCGTTGGTAGGCTCATCCAGAATTAAAAAATTAGGATTTTTAATAAGGACAGTGCATAAATACAAACGTTTTTTCTCACCGCCACTCAATTTTTCTACAAAGTCGTATTGTTTTTTTCGGTCGAATAGAAAACGTTCCAATAATTGTCCTGCAGATATCTGTCGGCCTTTCTTCAGTGGAATATAATCTCCAAATTCCCGAACTACATCAATTACTTTTTGGCCTGGTTTAATATTCATTCCTTTTTGGGTATAATAACCAAAATGGATGGTATCACCAATCACTACTTTTCCAGTATCTGGTTGTATTTGTCCGGTTAACATATTCAGGAACGTAGATTTTCCTGTTCCGTTTTTCCCAATAATTCCAGCACGTTCCCCTTTTTGGAAATTATAATTAATATTGGTGAAAAGTGCTTTGTCGCCGTAGCTTTTTGAGACATTGTGTAGTTCTATGATCTTTGTGCCTAGCCGCTCCATATTGAGTTCTAGTTCTACTTCCTGCTCGTTCCGACGCTGGTGGGCACGTTGTTTTATTTCGGTAAAATCGTCTATGCGGCTTTTGCTTTTGGTGGTACGCGCTTTGGGTTGGCGACGCATCCAATCCAATTCTTTTTTATAGAGTTGTTTTGCTTTACCAGTTTCAGTGGCTTGAGTTTCTATTCTTGCGTCACGTTTTTCTAGATAGTAGCTATAATTCCCTTTATAGCTGTAGAGTTGTCCTTCGTCTAATTCTACAATTTCGTTACAGACACGTTCTAAGAAATACCGGTCGTGCGTAACCATAAAAATGGTGAAATTTTCTTTGGCGAACAATTGTTCCAGCCATTCTATCATCTCCAGGTCCAAATGGTTGGTGGGCTCATCCATAATGAGCAGGTCTGGATTTTGTAACAATGCCGAAGCAAGTGCTAGCCTCTTTTTTTGTCCTCCAGAAAGGCTGTTTACTTTTATGGCAAGATTTTCCAATTTCAGTTTGTGGAGAATTTGCGTATAGCGGGTTTCAAAATCCCAGGCGTTGTGGGCGTCCATGTCATCAAAGGCTGCTTGATAGATTTCAGTTTCCTCTGGGTTTTTCAATGCTTTTTCGTAGCGTGCAATGATTTTTAGTATTGGATTGTCGGAGGCTAAGATAGTTTCCTCTATAGTTAAGTCTGGGTTGAGGTTAGGTTCCTGGGAGAGAAAGGCTGTTTTCAGATTTTTTCTGAATACAATTTCCCCTTCGTCTGGAACGTTTTCTCCGGAGAGCATGTTCAGCAACGAAGTTTTTCCTGTTCCATTCTTGGCGACGAAGCCTATTTTTTGTCCTTCGTTAATGCCGAAGGAAATGCCTTTAAAGAGGACGCGCTCTCCAAAAGATTTTGCAATATTTTCTACTGAAAGATAGTTCACGTATACAATTTTTTGCAAAATAAGGTGTTTTTAGGCAGAACCCGTAAAATACCTTTCATTATTGTGAAGGTTGCTTTATATTTGTCACAATTCAACCCTAATCTATGAACTGTAAGTACCTGTTTTTACTGCTAGTAATTACCTTAGGGTTTACCTCGTGTATTTCTACCAAACAGCTGGTATATCTTCAAGAAGATGGTAATAACGCCGATAGTTTGTACACCTTGCAAAAGAAACAAGAGCCGTACCGTGTGCAAGTGAACGATTTGTTGAGTATTCGTGGAAAGGCTATAGATCCAGAAGGAGTTGCTACCTTTAATCCAACAGGAAATAATAATCCTAATGCTACGGGTGAAGAGCGTTTGTATTATGACGGTTTTGTGGTGGATCCTCACGGAAATATTCGTGTTCCTGAAATAGGAGAGATCGCTGTTTTAGGCTTAACTGTAAATGAGATAAGAGAAAAGATAGAAAAAAAATTACTGGAATCTACGTTTAAAGCCCAGGCAGAACTTTTTATTACAGTGAAATTAGCTGGAATACGATATACCATAAATGGAGAAATAAGTGGGCCTGGTTCTCGGATCATTTATAGAGATGCTATCACAATCATGGAAGCCATTGCGAATAGTGGAGACATTACAATCACTGGAGACAGGAAGGATGTAATTATTATACGCCAATACCCGGCAGGGCAGAAAGTACATCATATAGATCTAACACAAATTAGTGCGATGAACTCCCCTTATTATTGGGTGCAACCCAACGATCTTATCTTGATAAATCCATTGCCACAAAAGGCTTTGGGTACAGGAACAACTGGTTTGCAGTCTTTTACTACCATTCTAACTGTTTTTACGGCTTTGGTAACAACTGTACTCTTATTTACTAGGCTATAATGAGTGAAGATTTTAATATAAACGACGTACAGATAAACTTCGATTTTAAGGGGTTTCTGTTTAAACTTTTAAGTTACTGGCCTTTGTTTTTAATTTCTCTGGTTATTGCCTTTGGGATTGCCTATTATGTAAATGTTCGAAAATTACCAGTCTACAAGATGGATACCTTGGTGACCATTAAAGATGATCAAAACCCTTTTTTTACAGCCAATACCAGTTTAACTTTTAATTGGGGAGGTACAACCGATAAGGTAAATACAGCTGTTGTTACCTTGCGTTCTCGAACCCACAATGAACAGGTGGTAGATCGCTTGCAGTATTATTTAAATTACCAGAGAGACGGAAAATATCAGCTGGTGGATGCGTATAAGCAAACTCCATTTTTTATTGAAGTAGATACTACAAAACCGCAGCTGTTAGGGCAACAATTTAAAGTGGTGTTTAAAGATTCAGTAACCTTTACACTTTCTGCTGAAATTGTTGAAGAAGGAAACAAGGCGTTTCAGGTGTATACTCATAAAAAAGAAAAACTACAAAGATTTGTGCCTGGCGGATTGTATGAAAAGACATTCCAGATTGGTACACTTATAAAGAGTCCTTATTTTCACGGAACATTTCTGCCAAACGAAAATATACAGGTAATTCCCAATAAGGCCTATTACTTTAGTTTTTCCAATTTTGACAGCACGGTAAAAGAATATTTGGGTATTGCAATAAACCCGACTGCATCAGGTTCTTCTGTGCTTAATCTAAGCCTTGTTGGTAGAAATAAGTCGCGTATTGTGGACTATTTGAACACTTCTGTGCAAGTGTTGAGCGACGCTATGCTAGAACGTAAAAACCTATTTGCCACCAAGACAATTAGGTTTATAGATAGTAGCTTAAATGCAAAGTCGAAAGAGTTGAAAGATGTTGAACAAGAGTTGAACGATTTTAAAGATAAAAATGCCGTTTTCGACTTAGAAACTGAAGGTGCAGACATAAAGTCTAAGCTTAATGTGCTGGATCTTAGAAAAGAAAACGTAGATAGAGAACTTGATTATTACCGTAGCCTGGAAAATTATTTAAGAACCCGTACCGATTACAGGGATGTTCCTGCACCTTCGGTAGCGGGAATTTCCGAAGCAAGTATTGTTGCAGGCGTTGGGCAGATCGTGCAATTGGCACAACGTAGGAATACGCTGGAGTATTCCTATAAAGAAGGTGCTACTCCTTTGTTGGATATAGATAGAAAAATTGATGCTTTAAAAAAGGTGTTGCTTGAAAATATCACTTCTTCTAAAGGGTTAAAAAACCAAGATCTGGCAAATATTAGGGGGGAGATAGGTTCTTTGGAAGCACAAATACGCAAGTTGCCAAAAGAACAGCAGAATCTCTTAAAAATAGAACGCAGGTTTAGTTTGAATGAAGGCGTTTATAATTTATTTTTAGCTAAAAAGAGTGAGGCCGATCTTGTAAAGGCAGCCAATGTTAGCGATGTGCAGGTAATAGATGAAGCCAAAGATACAGGGGGTGGAAAGATTGGACCCAATACACAGTTAAACTATGTAATGGCGTTACTCTTTGGACTTATTATCCCATTTGTATTTGTATTTCTTAGAGTATTTTTTGACACCAAAGTACATCAGTTAATCGATGTAGAACGTAATTCCAGAATCCCTATTCTCGGGGTTATTGGTAAAAGCCGTATAGATGGAAATCTTGCGGTACTTAATAAGCCTAAATCGGGAATTGCAGAAGCGTTTAGAGCATTGCGATCCGGGCTGCAGTTTTTGTATCGAAAACAAGGTATTGAAGGGTGTAAAACGGTTTTGGTAACTTCTTCTGTAAGTGGAGAAGGGAAGACATTCACTTCTATTAACATTGCTTCCGTATTTGCGTTGAGCCAGAAGAAAACAGTGTTGGTAGGATTGGACCTTCGGAAACCTAAAATCTTTGACGATTTCGACATAAATAATAAAATGGGTGTCGTAAATTTCTTGGTGAATGATGCTACCGTAGCCGATATTGTTCAGCAAACAAAAGTTTCAAACTTAGATATCATTACCTCGGGACCTATTCCGCCCAACCCTTCAGAATTATTGATGAGCGAGCGCATGGAGGTATTAATAGAAGAACTAAAGGAAGTATACGACTGCATTATTTTGGACAGTCCGCCTATGGGCTTGGTGTCCGATTCTCTGGAGCTTTTAAAATATTCAGACGCCACTATTTATATGGTGCGTCAAAATTATACCCGCAAACGGATGCTTGCCATGATTAATGATAAGTATAAACGGGGTGAGGTTAAGAATATTAGTTTTGTTCTAAACTACTACGAAGAAAAGGCCAGATACGGCTATGGCTACGGCTACGGGTATGGCTATGGCTACGGATATGGCGGGTATGGAAAGTATGGAAATAGTTACCACGAAGACGATAAAAATCCTGGTTACCTAGCGTATTTCCTCAACATGTTCCGCAGAAAAAAATAACAACGGTCTCAAACCCCCGCTTCTTATGCTTACCAAAAAGCAACAGCGTAGTAAACGATTATTTGATGTATCTCTGTCGGTAATTCTGTTTCCGTTTGTGATATTTCCTGTATTTTTGCTCTTCCTAATCGCAACTTTAGTTACTAAGACAAACGGATTGTTTGTACAAACACGTATTGGGCAGTTTGGGAAGCCTTTTCAGCTTTATAAAATAAGAACCTTAAAAGGTTCAGCACATATAGATATTGTTTCCATTAAGGACAGTGAAACACCTTTCGGAACTTGGTTGCGACGGAGTAAGCTAGATGAACTGCCACAGCTGTTCAATGTGCTGAAAGGAGATATGAGCTGGGTAGGACCAAGGCCCGATGTGCCAGGCTATGCAGATTTGCTGAAAGGAGAAGATAGAATACTATTGTCCTTAAAGCCAGGGATTACAGGGCCTGCCACTTTAAAATATAAAGATGAAGAAAAACTGTTATTACAACAGTCCAATCCTTTGCAGTATAATGATACCGTAATTTGGCCGGATAAGGTGCAAATAAATAAAGAATATAGTAAGAACTGGAGTTTAAAACGAGATATGAAGTATGTGCTTCAATCTGTTTTTGGTTGAATGTAAATTTTGAAATTACTCTTAAAGAAAAATTTTATAGAAATAAGTATTTAGGCACTTCCAAGTCGCCAATTTCCATTTTCCCCGCCCTAAAAGGAGTGAAAATTGGCTTAAATTAGAAAAAGACTCCCTTCAGGGCTGGGGTAAAACTTTTTCGGTGTCAATTTATTTACTAATCATTAGACCTTTCAAGAGCCCTGTTCCGTTCTTTATGCAGGAGGTCTAGCGGGAAGTTTTGTTAATTTTTGATTACATTTTTTGTAATTATTAGTTTCAACCAAACTGGAATAAATATATAAATTAAAAAAAGAATGCGGGTATAGATTCCTGCTTTCGAGAAAATGATATGAGAGATAAACCAACCATTGCAATTATAGGACTAGGCTATGTAGGCCTCCCGCTAGCCGTTGCTTTTGCTGAAAAATACAAGGTAATAGGCTTCGATATTAATGAAGCAAGAATTTCAGAATTAAATCAGGGAACAGACCACACCCTGGAGATAAGTGATGAAGACCTACAAAAAGTCTTGAACGGAACTACTACGGGATCGTTAACGGTAACTACAGATGCGAGCGCTATGGAAGCAGCTACCGTCTATATTGTTACTGTACCAACGCCAACCAATAAATATAACCAGCCTGTACTCACACCGCTTATAAAGGCAAGTGAAACTATTGGGAAGCAACTAAAAAAGGATGACGTAGTGATTTACGAATCTACTGTGTATCCGGGCGTGACCGAAGAAATTTGTGTGCCCATATTGGAAGAAGAATCTGGATTAACTTTTAATACCCACTTCTACGCAGGCTATTCTCCAGAGCGAATAAATCCCGGAGATAAGCAACATACTGTAACACAGATCCTAAAAGTAACCTCTGGTTCTACGCCAGAAATTGCAAAGGAGATAGATGCATTGTACGCTTCAGTTATAACGGCAGGAACGCACTTAGCACCCAGTATTAAGGTGGCTGAAGCTGCTAAGGTAATAGAGAATTCGCAACGCGATATTAATATTGCCTTTGTAAATGAACTGTCCAAAATTTTCCGCTTGTTGAATATTGATACCCATGCAGTGTTGGAAGCAGCAGCCACCAAATGGAATTTTATAAAATTTACACCAGGCTTGGTTGGTGGACACTGTATTGGAGTAGATCCTTATTACTTAGCCCAGAAAGCACAGGAAGAAGGCTATAATCCAGAGATCATTCTGGCAGGAAGGCGTATGAATGATGGGATGGGAAATTATGTAGCCCAGGAAGTGATCAAATTGATGATCCAAAAAGAATGCAAAGTAAAGAACGGCCACGTTTTGCTCATGGGAATTACCTTTAAAGAGAATTGCCCGGACATACGTAACAGTAAAGTAATAGATGTTATTGAAAACCTAAGGAAATACAACCTTCATATAGATGTATACGACCCCTGGGCGAATGCTGCTGAGGTATATAACGAATTTGGATTACATTTACTTACCAATACAGACCAATTAAAAGAAAACTACGAAGCCGTAGTGATGGCAGTTGGACACAAACAGTTTTCCGACTTTCCATTCGAGAAGCATTTGGCGTCGCCTTCGGTGGTGTTCGATGTGAAAGGTTTCTTGCCACGGGAGAAAGTGGATGGGTGTCTTTAGTAGTGAGTGGTGAGTAGTGAGTAGTGAGTTGTACATCCCTGATATAGGTTGACCACTTAAAGAGTGGAAAACTATGAAAGCAAATGTACGAAAGTTGCGTAAGCAACGTAAATACTCGGATGAGTTTAAGAAAAAGATTGTAGATGATTTTGAGAGTGGAAAGTTTAGTGTTTCTCAATTAGAAAGATTACACGGTATTTCTAATGTCTCCATCTATAGGTGGGTTCATAAATTCTCTACCTTTAACGAAAGGGGATTTAGAATTGTAGAGATGAAAGACAGCAGTAATAAAAAGATGAAAGAACTCGAAGCTCGCGTCAAAGAGCTTGAGAGTGCTGTGGGACGTAAGCAGATCAAGATTGATTATCTTGAGAAGATGATGGACATCGCCAAGGAGGAACTTGATATCGATATCAAAAAAAACTTCGGCACCCCACAATCAACTGGTTCAAAGAAAATAAACAAAAAGTAAGTTTTTCTATGAACAATCTCTATAAAGAAGCAGGCCTGAGCAAACAGGCAGTTGTGCAGTATCAAGCACGGCAAATGGTCTTTGATACTAAAGTAGAGCAGATGATCCTTGAGGCTGATGAGCTTAGAGAAGACCATCCAGGTTGTGGGGTGGAAAAAATGTACTATACACTCCAACCAGGTTTTCTGGGCAGGGATAGGTTTGTAGAACTGATGATGCAGCTGGGCTATCGATTGAAGCGCAAAAAGAACTATCGAAAAACGACCATTGCCTCAAAGTTGTATTACCCTAACCTTATAAAGGGAATGCAGGTTGACCGACCCTCAATGATATGGCAGTCCGATATTACATACATACCTATAGGTAACAGACATTATTATGCCGTTTTTATAATAGATGTTTATACCAAGAAAATTGTAGGGTACAAAGTATCAGACAATATGAGAGCTAAAGCAAATATGGATGCGCTAAATATGGCACTCAAAGAAAACGATGCGCCATTGATCCATCACAGCGACAGGGGCAGCCAATATACATATAAAGAGTACATTGCGCTTCTGAAAGATAATAGAAGCCAAATAAGCATGGCACTCTCTGCTCAGGACAATGCATTTGCAGAGCGTATCAACAGAACAATAAAAGAAGAATATTTAGACTATTGGAAACCAAAGAACTTCAATGAGTTAAAAAGAATGACAGCGAAAGCTGTAAATAATTATAACAGTAAAAGAGTACATAACAATAACGAAAGAATGAGCCCAGAAAAGTTCATAACCCAATTTTCTTTCTTGAGGCCTTAAGAAAGAAAATTGATGACTATTTTTAACAATGAATAATTAATTAAAAACGGTCAACACTAATCAGGGAAGTTCAAGTTCTCAGTTTTCGGTTGTGGGTTATCAGTTGTCGGCTGTCAGTAGTGAGTTTTGGTTAGTTATAAAAGGCTAGTTTTATATATGAAAAGCTATAAAGATTTAGATATTTATAATTTGGCCTTCGAATATGCTGTTGAGGTTCATAACATGACAATGAAGTTAACAAAGTATGAGATATATGAACAAGGTAGTCAAGTGAGAAGATCTTCCAAGTCTATAAAAGATAATATTGTGGAAGGCTATGGAAAACGTCGGTACAAACACGATTTCATTAAGTTTTTGGTGTATGCACACGCTTCTTTATTGGAATGTCTATCACAATTAGAAATGATTCAAACGTTATACCCAACACTGGAAGTTTCAAGTTTAATTACTAATTATGACGCTTTAGGAGCAAAAATATTTTCCTTTACAAAATACGTAGAAAAAGATTGGAAAGTTTAAAGTTGTCAGTTCTCCGGTTCTCGGTTTTTGGTTCTCTGGGTCAGTTCTTGAGTAACATTAACAGACAACCCGCAACACATAAAACAGAACAAAAAATAGTCAACTGACAACCCACAACAGACAACTGAAAACAGACAACTGATAACATTTTAAGTAACAAAACAACATGTACCAAATACCGTATCATACCAAATCATTAGAAAACTATTCCTTTTTAGTAACAGGAGGCGCTGGCTTTATTGGTTCTAATCTGGTGGAATACTTGCTGAAATATAACGCTAAGAAAGTACGAGTGCTGGATAATTTTGCTACCGGATTTCCTGAGAACCTTAAAAAATTTGAAGGTAACCCTGCTTTTGAATTCTTAGAAGGAGATATCCGGCATTTAGAGACCTGCAAGCGCGCTATGGAAGGTATCGATTATGTCTCCCACCAAGCTGCTTTGGGAAGTGTCCCAAGAAGTATTAACGATCCTGTGACTTCTAACGAGGTAAACGTATCTGGCTTTTTAAATATGCTGGTGGCACAAAACGAAAGTGATACGGTAAAACGCCTGGTATATGCTGCAAGCAGTAGCACCTACGGGGATAGTAAAAATTTACCCAAAGTAGAAGGCACGATTGGAAAACCTTTGTCTCCTTATGCCGTAACAAAGCTGGTGAACGAACTGTATGCAGATGTATTCCATACAACTTACAAAACACAGACCATAGGCTTACGCTATTTTAACGTATTTGGTCCCAACCAAAGCCCAACAGGAGCTTATGCCGCTGTGATTCCCTTATTTATGCAGGCTTTAAAAGAGGATAAAGCACCTACCATTAACGGAGATGGCGGACAAACACGCGATTTCACCTTTGTAGAGAATGCAGTACAGGCTAATGTAAGAGCATTTTTTGCGCCAAAAGACGCTGTGAACGAAGTTTATAATGTAGCCTATGGCCAACGTATTAGCCTGAACTCCCTTTGGAGTGATTTGCAGACAATTTCTAACAAGAACATAGCTGCCAAGCACGGTCCCGATAGAAAAGGAGATGTGCGGGACTCGCTTTCCAATATAGACAAGGCGCGTACGCTTTTGGGATACGATCCTTTGTTTTCTGTGAAAGATGGGTTGGAGGTTACCTGGGAAAAATTTTGAACTTCGATATTTGTATAAACTGCTAAATATCACTTTTAATAAGATCTATTTTTTTTGGAATATTAGTAATATACTTTAAATTGCAAGTCTATGGCAGAAGAAAAATGGTTGTACGAGATTTCTTCCAAAAAGAAGCTATTCGACCTTAATTTTAAAGAGATATGGCGGTATCGTGATTTGTTGTTTCTCTTTGTAAAACGTGATATTACAACAGCCTACAAACAAACTATTCTAGGCCCGTTATGGTATTTTATTCAACCTCTCTTTACTTCCGTAGTCTTTACATTGGTATTTAATAATTTGGGGAATATCCAAACCGGAAGCGTGCCACCTTTTTTGTTTAACCTTGCAGGGATAACTGCCTGGGGGTACTTTAAAGTATGTTTAACGGGAACTTCCAATACATTTAAATCCAATCAGAACATTTTTGGTAAAGTTTATTTTCCAAGAGTGATCATGCCATTGACCATCACCATATCTAATTTACTGAGGTTTGGTATACAACTCATTATTTTTATAGGGTTTTATCTTTATTATGTTAGTTCTGGATTCGATCTGTCTCCAAACATTAATTTACTATTATTCCCAGTTTATATTCTCATGATGGCACTGATGGGACTGGGTATTGGAATGATTATTTCTGCATTTACCACCAAATATCGCGATTTACAAGTGGTGCTTACATTTGGGGTAAACTTGTTAATGTATCTTTCGGCCGTACCCTATCCTATTTCAGAAGCGCAAAAAAAATTCCCCCCGTTGGTGGCAGATTTCGTAGTTTATAATCCCATCACCCAACTTATAGAAGGGTTTCGGTACATGACGTTGGGCGTAGGCGATTTCGACATTTTTAAATTTATATATACACTTGTGTTATGTTTGGTTTTATTTGTAATAGGATTGGTAGTTTTTAATAGAACCGAAAGAACCTTTATAGATACTGTATAATGGGCGTAATTTTAAAAGCAGAAAACATAAGCAAACAGTATCGACTTGGATTGGTTGGTACAGGAACACTTAGCCATGATCTTAATAGGTTTTGGTATCGTATTCGCGGTAAGGAAGATCCTTATATACAAGTAGGTGCAGAAAACGATCGTAGTAAAACCAGTTCAGAAACATATGTATGGGCCTTACGTGATATCAATTTTGAGGTGCAACAGGGAGAAGTGCTTGGGATTATTGGAAAAAATGGAGCGGGAAAATCTACATTGCTTAAACTTTTGAGTAGGGTAACTGCCCCCACTACAGGCGTTATTAAAACAAAGGGACGTATTGCTTCCTTGCTGGAGGTAGGGACAGGTTTCCATCCTGAGTTAACGGGACGTGAAAATATTTATTTGAATGGCGCAATCCTAGGCATGAATAAAGCCGAAATTAGCGCAAAAGAAGAAGAAATTATAGCCTTTTCCGGTTGCCAGATGTATATTGACACCCCTGTAAAAAGATACAGCAGCGGGATGCGCGTAAGGTTGGCATTT
Organism: uncultured Flavobacteriaceae bacterium; assembly: GCA_963799365.1. Taxonomy (GTDB): domain Bacteria; phylum Bacteroidota; class Bacteroidia; order Flavobacteriales; family Flavobacteriaceae; genus Marinirhabdus. The sequence goes on along the minus strand of CAWCWV010000017.1, from coordinate 293,854 downwards.
GCGGTAGCAGCCCATTTAGAACCAGATATTTTGGTGGTAGATGAAGTACTTGCTGTGGGCGATGCAGAGTTCCAGAAAAAAGCCATTGGTAAGATGCAGGATATTAGCAGGGGAGATGGTAGAACAGTTATTTTTGTAAGTCATAATATGGCTACGGTAAAAAGTTTATGTACGAGAGCAGTTGTTTTGGAACACGGTAAAACAGTTTTTGAAGGACCTACAAATGAGGCAGTGGAGTATTATTTAGATAAAAATAATGCTTCTAGTTATGAGGATGGTGTTCCACTTAAAAACAGGACAGATAGGCAGGGTTCTGGACTCTTTCGATTTGTTGATGTAAAAATGTTTAATAAGAATAATGTTGAGATTATTCAAGTTATTTCAGGCACTTATGTTAGGTTTGAAATGTATTACGAGTCTAAGAAACTATTTGATCCAGAGAAATTTATATTTGGTTTTGCAATTTATGACTCCGATGAAAATATGGTCACAGGTCTTTCCTCAATTGAAAGTGGCTTAAGGGTGAACCCGATTAAAGAAAATGGTAAGTTAACATGGGAAATTCCTTCTTTTCTTTTAAGATCTGGTTACTATCATCTAAAACTTCACGCAAGTTATATGAAGTCGGACCCTAAAGATTTTTTAGATGTTATTGAAAAAGCATTTGAAATTCACGTACTACCTGGGGATTTTTGGAAAACTACTACAATTAACCGAAAGGGAAATGATATGATCTTACCTTCAAAAGTGTACTAATATGATAGGTTTACTAGGTTGTATTTCTGAAAATGAAAATCTAAACTCAAAAGAGTATGATTACTTCGGAAATAAACCATTTGTGGAAGATGACTATCATTACGATAATTTTCATATAAGAAGAAAGTTAAACAATAAGTTTTTAGACGATAAGCTTTTTCAAGATGATGAAAAATTGTTTATAGCTATTGACGGAGTTTTACTTAATTCCAAGCAATTAAAAGATAAATTAGCACTAAAGAATAATTTTGACTTAGTAAAGCAACTTTACAATACTCAAGGCAAAGAATTTATAAAATCTTTAAAGGGAGATTTTTCATTAGTTTTATATGATAAGGAACAGAAAGACCTTGTAATTTATACTAATACTACAACATCAAAACCTTTATATTACTGGGTGGATAAAGAAAAAAAAGAATTTTATTTTGGATCAAATGCGTTTCATCTAGCGTCTACCTTAAAACAAAATGATAAATCTTTAACTGTTAATGAATTTGCTTTTTATTCTGTAGCTAGTTTTGGTTATTTGTATGGAGATCATCATTTTGCAAATGAAATTAAAAAACTAGGTGGGGGAGATTTTTTAATATTCAGTTTAAATAAAGGGTATAAGATTGAAAATTATTTTCAACTTAAATCATTTCCTCAATTAGAGCTATCTCTTAGTCAATGCGTAGAGCAGCTAAATTTTTTGTTTAGGGAGGCTATCAAACTTCAATATGATAAGAACGAGGAATACGGTTACAGACAACTAGCGAACTTAAGTGGTGGTTTAGACTCAAGATTGACAACTTTTGTTGGATATGATATGGGATATAAAAATATTGATGCCATAACATTTTCTTCAAAAGGTCATTGGGATGGTATTATAGCAAAACAAATAGCTGAAAAATATGATTTTAAACATTCATTAATTTATATAGATGATGGAGAACATTTAAAGAACTATGAAGATTCTTTAAAAATTAACGGAGGATTATTGAGTTATTATTTTTCTAATCAAGTATTTAGACTATATGATCAAATAGATTTTCGCGACTACGGTTTGATGCATACAGGTCACTTAGGGAATGCCACCTTAGCTTCGACATTTCATAACGAAAGATCTCATTATAAATATAATTACCCTAACCCTCATTATAAGGATACTTATAGAACAAAACTCGAGCTTGAAATTGTTGAACAAATGGATAAGCACGAATCTAATGAAATAATGAATTTTTACAATCGAGGCTTTAACTTTACTCAAGTGGGTAACCAATATAATTATCCATATTCAGAATGTGCTGCCCCTTTTACCGATAAAGAGTTTTCTCAATTTTGTTTACAAATACCATTATCGTTTAGAAATAATTATAAATTGTATCTGAAGTGGATAAGTGATTGTTATCCAGAACTTGGAAAATTTTATTATGACAGTACTAAGCGAAGAACTTTAAATATTAGTAATAAAAAATTAAGACCTTTACACCACTTTGCTTATAAAGCTTATTTAAAATTCTTAGGGTTAAAGGACAAGAATAACGAATTATTAAACTATGAAAAATGGCGTTTACAAGGGGGCTTGGAGAAATATTTAGATGAAACTTTTAATGAGAAAATAGTTAAAATAAAAAATTATGAACTTAAAAGCAACCTAACAATTCAGTATAATAAAAATAATTTTCAAGTTAAGTTAAAAGCCTTACACGCTGTACTTACCTATGAGCTTTATTTTATCAATTAATACAAAATGTAGATGAAGCAATTTTTTATTAATCTTATTCCAAAGTCGTTAAAAAAAAAGATAGAAGCTTCCAATATTGAAGGTTTCCGAAAAAAACACGCCCTTCAATATGAAAAAATAGAGAAAAAAAATTCCAGATTTTCGCTGGAGCAGCAGCATATTAAAAACCTAAAGCCATTAACTGACAGATTTGAGCTTTTAAACCAACTCCCCAAAAATGCCATAGTTGCAGAAATTGGCGTAGATACAGGAGATTTTTCTGAAGCAATCCTACAACATACAAAGCCTCAAAAATTGCATTTGATAGATCTTTGGGGAACTGAACGGTACCATGAAGGAAAACGGGTTGGGGTAGAACAAAAGTTTGCTGCTGAAATTGCTGAAGGACGCGTACAAATGAATTTGGGTTTTTCAACCAAGGTAGTCACAACCTTCACAGATCACTATTTTGACTGGATTTATATAGACACAGACCACAGCTATAAAAATACCCTGTGCGAGCTCCAGCTATACAGTGAAAAAGTTAAGCCCGGAGGCATTATAGCGGGGCACGATTTTGTGATAGGTAACTGGAAAGGGCTTGTAAAGTATGGGGTTATAGATGCCGTATACGAATTCTGTGTAACCGAAAATTGGGAACTTATTTATATAACTATGGAACATCCCCAGCACCCTAGTTTTGCCATTCGAAAACGAGCCTAGAGGACCTGTAGAGCCTATAAATTATAACGGTATGACAGTAGAAAAGCTTGCTTGGGATTCCAAATTTTTTAGTAAACTAATTGGTAAAATTTGGTGGCCAAAAAATGCCGTTCCTACAGCAACAACTTCTCTGGAAAACTTTGAATTGCTATACGTTTTTCTAGAGGAAGAACTGGAGGTGACGTTGCCGGGTTTTACACAGAGCTATGCTGAAACATATGTTCAATTTTCTAAGATTCTGGAACACGAACAGGACAACATAATACCCGAAATTACTGAGTTTCACGAAATGAATAATAGTGCTTTATTGTATGAATTGGCCTTTCTTAGTGGAAATGAGAGTAGGTTTAAAATAGACCCATATTTTACTACCAAAGAATTTGAATCCTTGTATCGAAGCTGGATCGATAATTCAGTAACAGGAGCTATTGCAGATGGTATTTATATAGTAAAAATTGAAGATAAGATTGCTGGATTTGTTACATTTAAAAATTACCAAGCTGAATGCAAAATAGGCTTAGTAGCGGTTGCTAAAGCAGCGCAAGGAAAAGGATTTGGGATACAGTTAATGGCAGCTGTAGCCCAACAAGCAAAGACACTTGGTCTTAAAAGGGTTGTAGTAACCACACAACTAAGTAATAAGCCCGCCTGCCGCTTTTATAAAAAAACTGGCTACCAGATTGATAAAACGTATATAATTAAACATTTTTGGAAACGCTAATCCCTTTTAACAAGCCTTTTTTAACTGGAAATGAGACCACCTATATCTCCGATGCGGTTGCGTCTGGAAAAATTTCTGGTAATGGCGCATTTACTCAAAAGTGCCATCGTTTTTTTGAAGAAACTTATGGCTTTAAAAAAGTGTTGCTTACCACTTCTTGCACCGATGCACTGGAAATGGCTGCTATGCTTATTGATTGTACCCCAGGAGACGAGATAATTATACCTTCGTATACGTTTGTCTCTACTGCACTGGCGTTTGTGAGGGAGGGAGCAAAAATTGTATTTGCAGATTCTCAAAAAAATCATCCAAACCTGGATGTGGAAAGCGTAGCAGCTTTAATAACCCCCAAAACCAAAGCGATTGTAGTGGTGCATTATGCCGGGATGGCGGTAGATATGGACTCCATAATGAAACTGGCAAACCGTCACGGTTTATTTGTTATTGAAGATGCTGCACAAGCGATAGACGCTACCTACAAAGGGAAGCCCTTGGGTGGCATTGGGCACTTGGGATGTTTTTCGTTTCACGAAACTAAAAATATTATTTCTGGAGAAGGAGGAATGCTGGCTATTAACGATACTTCTTTTATAGATCGAGCCGAAATACTTTGGGAAAAGGGCACCAATAGAGCTTCTTTTTTTAGAGGTGAAATAAACAAATATGGATGGATAGATACGGGTTCTTCTTTTTTACCATCAGAGATCGTAGCCGCATTTCTTTTTGCCCAATTAGAGAATTTGAACACCATACAACAAAAGCGAAAGGCAATTTGGAATCGATACTATGAACAATTGCAGCCGTTGCAGGAAAAACAGCTGTTTCAGCTTCCAAACCTTCCAGATTATGCCACAAACAACGCCCATATGTTTTATGTGGTTTGTCCATCTTTAGAAATAAGAACAGCACTCATAGCACATCTTAAACAGGACGGGGTTCATGCGGTGTTTCATTATTTGAGTTTGCATAAAAGTGAGTTTTATTTAAAAAACAACCCCTTGGTCGCACTTCCAAATGCAGATAAATTTACCGATACTTTGTTGCGTTTGCCTTTCTTTTACGAACTTACGGAAAAAGAACAAAGTACTGTTATTGCTAGTATCCATAATTTTTTTGACTTCTAATGGCGCGCACCATTTACCATATTGCCACCGATGAGAAATTTATAAATACGGCCTGTTATCAATTTACAAAAGCTGTTGCTACTCCTAACAAATTCTATATTTTAACGAAGGATACTCAAATACCCTTACAGCATGTAACTTTACAAGAAGATTTTTTTTTAATACCAAACACTTTAAAAGAAAAAGCAAAACTGGTGACTGCGATTGGTGAAGAGGACATAGTAGTGTTTCATAGCCTTATTTCGTGGTTCTATAGCATTCTTTTTGACCTGCCAAAAAAGACTCAAACTATTTGGTTATGCTATGGATACGAACTCTATAACGACCCAGTTTATTTTTCAAAAAAAGAAATATATGCTCCTATAACCCTACGTTATTTTGGGAATAGTCCAGGTATAATTCCGGTAAAGAAAAAAACAGGTCTTAAAGGCTGGATAAAATCAATGTTTGGAAATTCAACCAAGGAACATCCAAGAGATAAAAAAGAGAGAGCACTGGACAGGATAGATTATATTGGCACTTCCTTTCAAGAGGAGTTTAAAGCCCTGTCGAACAAACTTCATACTAAAAAGAAATTTTTTGAATATTGGCATTATCCATTGGAGCAAATTTTAAATATAAACGAAACGCCATCTTCAACACGGAAAAATATTTTGATTGGAAATTCTGGGGTTCCAACATTAAACCATTTAGACGTTTTTCACGAAATTAGCAAGATGGCGATAGCAAAAGATGCTAAGGTAGTAGTCCCTTTAAGTTATGGACTTGATGCATACATTACAGTTGTAAAAAGGAAGGGAGAAGAATTATTGAGTGATTCCTTTTATCCTTTAGAAGATTTTATTCCCTTGGTGGAATACAATAAAATCTTGCAAGAGATAAATGTCGCTATCTTTTTAAGTTATCGACAACAGGCATTGGGAAATATAATTGCGCTGCTGTATATGGGAGCCAGAGTGTACCTAAGCCATAAAAACCCTATATATCATTTTTTTAAAGGGATAGGTATTGTAATTTTTGACTTCGATAAAGAGTTTGAGAATATTACTTCCTTACAACCAATTACAAAAGAGGAAGTAATACATAATAGGAAAAAACTTAATGAGCTTCTTAGCGAAGCTACATTGGAGATTTCGTTGGGGAAAGAAATCAATAATATTTTTTAATTATTATTATATTGGAAATAGCCTATTTAATAACTGCGTATAATAATTTCGAACATTTACAAAGACTCATACGGTCTTTAAATGGACCACATACTACGTTTTATATCCACGTGGATAAAAAAAGTAATTTCTTGGAGAAGGATTTTGACTTCTTGAACGTACACTTTATTGAGAGGATACCTGTATCTTGGGGTGGTTGGTCCCATCAACAAGCAATTTTAAATTTAATGAAGGTGGCGCATAAAAAAGAGTATGAACGGTATGTATTATTAAGCGAAGCAGATTATCCCATTAAATCGAATAATGAGCTACATAAAAAATTAAAGTGCGATGTTGAATATTTAAATTTAATAAAAGGATTTCACCCTCATAAACCTGAGGAGAGGATAAAGTATATATATTTTGAAGGTTTTGACCGGCGAAACAAAAATTCATTGCGTACAAAACTCTTCACTTCATTAGAGCGATTGTTAAGAAAAATATATTCCAAAAAGAAATACCCATTTACGCAAATTTACCACGGAACTACTTGGTGGGCGCTTAGCAATAATGCTGTAGACTATATTTTGACTTTTATTAAAAAACATAAAAATTATGTGAAGTTTTTTAAAAGTTCTTGGTGCCCGGAAGAATCTTTTATTCCAACAATTTTAGGTAACTCCACCTTCAATGAAAAATGTGTTGGAAATTTAACGTATTCAGATTGGTCATCCAAACCTGCTCCAGCGATGATTACTGAAAAGCACATCACCTTATTAAAAAACACGGTATCTTTTAAAAGTCCTTATGGAACCTATGAGCCGTTTTTTGCCAGAAAGTTTAATGATCAAAGTACGGAGTTAATTGATAAGATAGACCGTGAGTTAAGGAATTAAAAGAATGCTATGCTATGAAGAGTTACAGACTAAACAAACTTAAAAGGGGCATCATAAAGCGTGTAAGAAAGTTTAAAAAGGCCATTGTTTTGTACCAAGGCTCAGATCTTAATAAATTGGGTGAATTATTTGGAACCGATAAAGTAAAGGGACATTACTATACGCAACATTATATGTCTCATTTCAAAAAATATAAAAATAAACCCATAAAATTGCTCGAGATTGGTGTTGGTGGTTTTGAAAATACTACCGAGGGTGCAAACTCATTAAAAATGTGGAAAGCTTATTTCCCAAAAGCAAACATCTTTAGTTTTGATATTGTAGATAAAACCTCACTGCAGGAAGAACGAATTAAGATTTTTAAAGGCAGTCAGATAGATAAAGAGTTTCTAGAAAATATGATTTCAGAAATTGGAGAGTTGGATATCATTATAGACGATGGAAGCCATATAAATGCTCATGTTGTTACTACTTTTAAAATATTATTTCCAAAATTAAAGAAGGGGGGTATCTATGTCATTGAAGATACACAAACATCGTATTGGCCAGATTATGGAGGTGATAGTAAAGATCTTAATAACCCTAAAACAATGATGAATTTTTTTAAAGGCTTTACGGATTGTATTAACCATAAAGAATTCTTGAAAAAAGGGTATGAGCCATCGTATTATGATAAGCATATCATTTCCATGCATTTTTACCATAACTTGATATTTATTTATAAAGGATTAAATGACGAGGCATCTAATATGGTTGTGGACAATATGAGGTAAACTATGGGTAAGAATCAATTTTTAATTTCAATAATAGTACCTACTTACAACAGGGCTTCTCTTTTAAAGAAGACACTGCTTAGTATTCAGGCACAATCTTATACTGAATGGGAATGTATTGTTGTAGATGATGGTAGTTTTGATGAAACCCAATCTATAGTAACAGAATTTTTAAATGTAGACGCTCGATTTATATATAAGCAACGTTCTAAAGAAAGGGTTAAGGGAGCTCCAAGTTGCCGCAACATAGGTCTTGAAATGGCTACAGGTGATTTAGTTTTGTTTTTTGATTCTGACGATTTACTTACTCCTGAAACTTTACACCAAAGAATAATTGCTGTAAAAGAAAAACCAGATTTCGATTTTTGGGTATTTCAGACCATAAGATTTTATGAAAAGATAGGTGATAACAATCTTGTCTGGAATAGACTGGATAAACCTACAGCTGGTGATCTTCTAGATTTTTTGGCTATAAATCCTGTCTGGCATACTTCCGGTCCCTTATTTTCAAGAAAATTTTTAATAGAAAATAAACTGTATTATACAGAAGGCACTCAATCTTGGCAGGATTGGGAGTTTCATATCCGGGTCTTGCTACAAAACCCTAACTATTTTAAATTTTCAGACCCAAGGGCTGCTGTATATCAGCGATTTCATGACAATGAAACTATAAACAAACGTGCGTCACTTGCGATTACCGAAGATAGAATTGAGACTTGTTTTATGCTCATCGAAGAATTCAGGAAACATAAAAAACTAAAGCTAGAAGTGCAAAGATTGTTTTTTAAACTCTTTTACTTTATACTTTCTCGTGAAGTAGAAATGGAAGGTAATGGAGCTATTTGGAAACGCATTAAAGCAACATTGCCATTCATAAAAACAATGCACATAAAGTTCTGGAAACATTACCTTATTCATACAAAAAAAAGAAAATTAGGGCTTAATTATAAAAAGAAAAAATTGTTTGATACGCTCAAAGAAGTGTATTTTTATAAGCAATTCCCTGTAGATGATTTTTCTAACAGGACCTGGTATAAAAATACGATGTATTGAAAATACTCTTTATAACCCATAATTCAAGTAGATCTGGTGCGCCTTATGTTTTGCTGCAATTTTTGGTATGGCTACGTAACCACCGCGCTTCAATCCATATTTCGGTATTAGACATGAGCGAAGGAGCACTCCAAGAGCGTTTCAAAGTTGTTGCTGATGATTATTATACCTTTTCAAAACCAGTCCATCAAAATGTCTCGTTCTTTCAGAAGGTATATGTAAAATTATTTTCAAATGCTCGTGAAGACCATAAAACGCAAGTCATAAATTTAGTTTGCCAGGAATCTTATGATCTCGTTTATGCAAATACTGTTAAGGCAGTACCCTTGGTTTTATCTATAAAGGAAAGATTTGGAAAAGCAAAAATAGTAGCACATATTCATGAATTAACAACGGTAATAAAATTGTTGGTTCCAAATTTTAGGGAATTAGCTTCAGGAATCGATCAATTTATTTCAGTTTCTGAAATGGTTGGTAAGGAACTCTCAACTACTTGGGGCATTCCTCGTGAGAAAATAATTCAAGTGCATCCGTTTTCAGATATCATAGAGAAAATAAATACTAATAGTAGCAAAGATTCTTTTACAGTGATAGCTTCAGGCAAAGTAGATTGGCGAAAAGGAAGTGATGTTTTTATCCAAGTAGCTCGTTATGTCCATAAAATGCATCCAGACCTTCCTATAGTCTTTGAGTGGATTGGGGCGATATCCTACAAGGATAGCACCATCATAACACAAGAAATTATAAAACTTGGGTTGGAAAATCATGTTTTTTTTAAAGGAGAGTTAGAAAATCCAGTTTCTTCCTATAACAAGGCCGATGTTTTTTTAATGTGTTCGAGGGAAGATCCTTTTCCTTTAGTATGTATAGAAATGGGACAGCTCAAAAAACCTATTATTTGTTTTGAGAATGCTGTGGGAACTACTGAAATTTTAAAGAAAGGGGGCGGTAAAATAGTCCCCTATCTGGATATAGAAGCTATGGCGGAAGCCCTATTGGAATATTATAATAATAGAACATTAGTTGAGAAAGATGGCGTTAGGGCCGCGGAGCTTTTTTCGGAATTTACCGCAGAAAATCAATGTCCAAAACTGTTTGCGGTCATCGAAGCAGCTGTAAAAGATGCTAAAGTATGATATCTATAATTGTTTCATCATACCAACAGCATTTTTTTAATGCGTTTAGCAAAAATGTGGCCAGTACCATTGGCAACATACCTTATGAGATCATCCAAATCTGGAATCCAGGAACCATGGGTATATGTGAGGCCTATAACAATGGGGCACTAGAGGCGCAGTATGAATACCTATGCTTTGTACATGAAGATGTTCTTTTTGCTACCAATAATTGGGGGGCGTGCATCATTGCACATTTAAAAAATAAAAACGTAGGAGCTATTGGCATAGCAGGTGCTGCTTATAAGTGTAAGGCGCCTTCGTCTTGGTCGGTTGTGAAAGAGTATCGTGCCATAAACCTAATACAACATTATACGAACAAAAAGAAACCGAAAGTTGAGAGGTGTAATCCAGGAAATGACGATACCTATAGGGTGGTTACCTTGGATGGTGTTTTTATTGCCACCAGAAAAGAGGTCTGGGAAGCCCATAAATTTGATCAAAATGTATTTAAAGGTTTTCATGGGTACGATATAGACTTTAGTCTTGCCATTGCCCAAAAATTTGAGTTATATGCAGTGTTTAATGTCTTGCTTGAACATTTTTCACAAGGTAACCCTAACCGCGATTGGTTGGAAGCAGCGATACAAGTTTCAAAAAAATGGGAAAGACAATTGCCATTTAACTGTTTGGATTTAGATCAGGTCACTATTTCTAAAATAGAAGAAAAATGTAAGCAAAAGTTTAGGCAAAAACTAAGGAATTATAAACTGGGATGGTTCCAAAGAAAACTGCTAATTTTGAAGTATGGATAAAGCTGTAGTGATAGTGATTGTAACTTATAATGGTATGCACTGGATTGCGGAATGTTTGCAAAGTTGCGCCAGCTATCCAACCGTAGTTGTGGATAACAAGTCTACCGACGGCACAGTAGGTTTTATTGAGAGTAATTTTCCAGAGGTACATCTTATACAGGAACAAAAAAATTCGGGTTTCGGACAGGCAAATAACAAAGGTATTTCCTGGGCTTTACAACAAGGGTTTTCTAATGTTTTTTTATTGAACCAGGACGCCTACTTAGGAGAGTCCTGTATAGATACTTTGCATAACATAAGTAAACATAATATTGAGTATGGAATTTTAAGCCCCGTTCATTTAAACGGCAGGGGAGACACGTTGGACAAACGCTTTGCGATGCATATGGATTTCACGAAAAATCCAGCGTTTTATTCAGATTTCGTAATAGGAAAAAGGAAAAAAAAAATATACAATGTGCCCTTTGTAAATGCCGCGGGTTGGTGGATCACCAAAAAATGTTTACATACTGTAGGCGGTTTTGACCCACTATTCTTTCAGTACGGGGAAGACGATAATTATTGTCAACGGGTACTTTACCATGGATTACGTATTGGTGTAGTTCCAGATGTGTATATTCGTCATGATAGGGAGGAACGCTTGTTATTACATCCAAAAAATAAGGATGCCTCGGTGTTGGAAACTGTAGAAAGGCGACTAAAAAAAAGATTTGGGAATATTTTAGAACAGAATGAAAAAGAACTTATAGCATTAAGGGACAGAAGGAAGAAAGAGAGTTTAAGATCATTGTTAAAGTTAAATTTCAGAACCTATACGCAACAACTTAATGAAGTACGGTTAATTAATAGTTTGATTCCAAAAATTAGAGAAAGTAGATTGTTGAATGTTCAAACATTAGGACACTATTTAGAAAGTTAATGACGAATTGGAAAAGAAACGCAAAAAATGGATGTTTAAGTTTCACTTAAATTTTTGAAAAAATCATAAGAATGAGGATGCTACCATAATTTGTGCTAAAGCAAGAGCCAGAAGTTTAACTAATTCTGAAGATTGAATTAAAAAGATAAGTTTAAAAAAGTAAATGCCAAAATTTACCGGGAAGACTTAAAAAGTAATCATAAAGTATAATTAGAAAATTTTCTGAACTTTCTGGACGAAATTCAGCTTGCCAAAATATAAGCCAAAATTGATTAACTTAACTTTAAAACCTATACTGCCTATAGTGCGTATCCTATAAAAATAATTTGAAACCACTAATCTCTATTATCATCCCCACTTTTAATCGCTCCCATCTTTTGGGAGAAACCTTAGATGCTGTTATAGAACAAACGCATAAAGAGTGGGAATGTATTGTTGTAGATGATGGTAGTACGGACAATACTCTGGAGCTGGTAGAAGGCTACGTTGATAAAGATGAGCGATTTCGTTATTTAAAAAGGCCCAGTGATAGACCAGCAGGAGGAAATGCCGCCAGAAATTACGGGTTTGAACAGTCCAAAGGAGAATTTATACAATGGTTTGATAGTGATGATCTTATGTGTGAGCATTTATTAGCGGAACAGCTCGCAAACATTGTGCAGACAAAAAAGGAATTTTCAATTTGTAACCACCACAGGTATAACGAAGACTTTACTGTAGTGTATAAAAAAGGGGTTGGTTACAAAGCCCAATTGGGACCTTATTTAGACTATATAACAAACACACTGGCAGCAAATTTGCCAACCATTTTATTTTCAAGGGCAGTTGTAACACCTTATAAATTATCGGAAACGCTACACAAATCACAAGAGTTTGAATTTTTGCAGCGTTTTTTAAAAAATAATGAACACAAGGCAGCATTTTTAAACAAACCACTTGTAAAAGTTAGAAGGCATGCAGATTCTATCACAGAACACAACACCAACAAACGATTAAAATCTGCACTCAAGGTTGTATTGATAACATTTAAGTCACTTCCTCCTTTAGCCCCAAGGGAGGTGAAAAAGTATCTCACCCTGAAATATTTAAAAACACTGTATCTTGCGTTTAGTCAAAAAAGAGGATCTCTTCTATTGCCATACGCGTGTAAACTGCACTATTTTTCAATCAAGAAATCTTTTTTTGCGACTCCTTTTGTGGTGGGTATGTATGTATTTACAATCCTAGGCATTGTAAATACAAGACACTATAAGAAAATTTATACACTCTATCGATAACCACCCTGTATGGAAATTTCAAAAAAAATTAAAATTGCACAGGTGTTCGATGGTTATTCGGAGTTTTACCAGCCCTATATACCTCCAGTCATAGAAAAATTGAGAGGAAAACAGGATTTTTATTTAGAGATTTTTGCTTTTAAGAAAGAAAAACATCCCAATGTTACCTACATACCTTCTTATTATAAAAGAAAGTTTAAGGAAAAGATATTTAATATAAGACGCTCAGGAAGCAAAAAATTGAACTATGCGGAAATCGTCTTTTTACAAAATAAATTTGATATCGTGCACCTACAGCATTCCTATCTGTTTCCTAAGGTGATGGGTCTTCTTTCTATGCCATTAAAGAAGCGACCAAAAGTTATAATTACCTTAAGGGGGGGCGATACTTATGTGAAACCTTGGATTCAGGATAAATGGAAAAGTTTTTATAAGGACACTGCCAAATATGTAGATGCTTTTGTCACCATGAGCAACCATCAAAAAAATTACTTGCACGAAAAGTGGGACGTTTCTCTTGATAAAATTCATAAGATTCCTATTTCATTTGGTGAAAAGTTTAAGGTAGCTCCAAAAAATGTCGACCCAGAGACGATACGGATTGTTTCAGTATTTAGAATGTGCTGGGAAAAAAATATTGATGGTAATTTGAGGTTGGTTGAATGTCTAGTGAATAAAGGTCTCCCAGTTCAATACCATATATATGGCGAGGGACCGGACGCAGGGCAGGTTTGGTATTTAATAGATAAGTATGGTTTGAAAAATCATGTGACCTATCACGGTAGATTGGAAAATAAAGAACTAAAAAAACAACTCAGTACTTCAGATTTTTTATTGCAGTTAAGTCATTCGGAAGCGTTCCCTACAACTGTTATTGAAGCACAGAGCCTAGGAATTCCCGCAATAGTTTCCAATAGTGGAGGTTTGCCAGAATCCATAGTTCCAACTAAGAGTGGTTATTGTATTGATACATTTGAAATTCAAAAAGGAGCAGATCATATCGAACATTTATGGCGAAACCCGGAGACCTATTTCGAATTTTCAAGTGAGGCCATAGAAAATGCACAGCAAAATTTTTCGGTTGAAAACGAGGTGGCTAGATTAAAAGATTTGTATATGTCTCTTTATAATGAATAAACATAGGACTCTAAAAATAATAATTATTGACGGTAGCTTTAGTACCACTCCCTTTATTAACCGATTGGCTAATGGATTAGCTAATACGCATCAGGTTTATATTTTTGGTTTTAATGAAAAGCTATTGAAACCGGTTCAAGGTGTAACATATATTTCTCTGGGTAGCAACCAGAGTAAGTTGAGGTTAATACTCGCTACTTTTCACAAGGTTTTGCGCTCACACAAACTCAATTTGTTGTTACCAACCTTTAAAAATATACTCCAAGGCAACCGCCAGACATTACAACAACAAAATCTGGATCTGGCACTTAAAGACATATTACCAGATATTATTCACTTGCAATGGCCTTCCGTAATACCGTGGTTCGAAAAAGTACTTTTAACACAGGAATTTCCTATTGTATTAAGCCAGCGAGGCTTTCATAACAATGTGCGCCCTTTTGTTGATAGGGCAAATTTTGATTACTTGCAAAAATGGTATCCAAAAATAGCGGGTTTCCATTCGGTTTCTAAAGCAATTAGTGCAAAAGGAGATAAAATTTGGACAACCCCTGAAAAAATTGATAAAGTAATCTATACAGGATTGTCTTTGGAAGAAATACCTTTTTCTGAAACCTACAAGCTTTCAAAACCATTAAAAATACTATCCATAGGAAGGGCGCACTGGATAAAAGGCTATGATTATGCCTTGCGTTGTTGTAAATTATTGAAAGAAAGAACTATTCCCTTTACCTATACCATCATTGGGGGAGCAGGAGATGAGGAATTACAATTTTTAGTACATGATCTTGGGTTGCAGGACTGTGTGAAGCTGGAAGGTAGAAAACCACAACAGGAAGTTTTTAGAATGATGCGGCAAGCCTCTTTGCTATTAATGCCTAGTTTGGAAGAGGGTGTGCCGAATGTGGTGGTGGAAGCCATGGCAATTGGATTGCCTGTTCTAAGCACTCATTGTGGGGGTGTTCCTGAGTTAATAGCACATGGTGTAAGTGGCTGGATGGTGCCTACTAGAGATCCAGAAGCGATGGCGAATGCTATTGAAAAGTTTATAGATAAACCTTTGAAAAAGATTGAAGCAGTTCGAACGGCCGCAAGGGATAAAGTAGCAAGACAGCACAGCGAGGAACAGATGTTACTTGGGATGGAGGAGTTGTATGCTGAGGTGCTTGGGCGATAAAATTATTATTTGATGCGTATAAATATAGTGTGTTGATTGGGCTTTGGGCTGGGACAGCCCTAATGAGCTGCGCTCGCTATGATTTGTGAAAAGTAATGAATAATGGGCTCGACACCCCTAAGGTCCCCTCAAGGGGACAATTAATAATTCCCCCCTTGAGGGGGGCAAGGGGGGTGTAAATCACTATAATTAATGAAATTGAACAATTAAGAAGTATAGAACAGTGGGCTTTTACACCCCTAATGAGCTGCGCTCGCTATGATTTGTGAAAAGTAATGAATAATGGGCTCGACACCCCTAATGAGCTGCGCTCGCTACCTTCGAGCGAACTGTGTTCGCCTTCAGGTAATCCTCAAGGGGACAATCTCAATAATTCCCCCCTTGAGGGGGGCAAGGGGGGGTGTAATTTCCTATATTAATTCTTTTAAACCTGTGAAAAACAAAATTATTCCATATCAACCTTACCTAAAAGAATATGCTAAAGAACTTAGGAAGAACAGCACCTTGGCAGAAGTATTGCTTTGGCAACAGTTAAAAAATCGATCCTATGGTTTTCAATTTCACAGGCAGGTACCAATGCTTAACTTCATAGTTGATTTTTATTGTCATGAATTACTGTTTGCAATTGAAGTTGATGGTGATAGCCATTTATATAAATATGAGTATGATGTACAGCGTCAAGAAAGTATTGAAAATTATGGGGTGAAGGTTTTGCGTATTCAGGACAGCGATGTTAAGAAGAATATGTTTAGTGTTGAGATGTTGTTGAGGGAAACTATTGAAGAGAGAAGAATTGTGTTGGGGATAGGTTAATTAGACTTTAGCTTTGCTCCCCTTACAAGCTGCGCTTACTGCTTTCTTTCGGATTTTATTTATTTATTAATGAAATGGAAAAGTATTTAACCAGTAGGCTTTTACACCCCTAATGAGCTGCGCTCGCTACCTTCGAGCGAACTGTGTTCGCCTTCAGGTAATCCTCAAGGGGACAATTAATAATTCCCCCCTTGAGGGGGGTTGGGGGGTGTAAATCACTATAATTAATGAAATTGAACAATTAAGAAGTATAGAACAGTGGGCTTTTACACCCCTAATGAGCTGCGCTCGCTATGATTTGTGAAAAGTAATGAATAATGGGCTGCGACACCCCTAAGGTCCCCTCAAGGGGACAATTAATAATTCCCCCCTTGAGGGGGGTTGGGGGGTGTATATCACTATAATTAATGAAATTGAACAATTAAGAAGTATAGAACAGTGGGCTTTTACACCCCTAATGAGCTGCGCTCGCTATGATTTGTGAAAAGTAATGAATAATGGGCTCGACACCCCTAATGAGCTGCGCTCGCTACCTTCGAGCGAACTGTGTTCGCCTTCAGGTAATTCTCAAGGGGACAATCTCAATAATTCCCCCCTTGAGGGGGGCAAGGGGGGTGTAATTTCCTATATTTACCCAACAAAATACACACATTTGCAAACATTGAGAACCCCAATAATCCCATCAAAACCAACATTTGCCAAGGTGCATGGTCCCCACGAACTGCATAAAGA
The DNA here is from genome assembly GCA_963799365.1 of uncultured Flavobacteriaceae bacterium. GTDB lineage: Bacteria > Bacteroidota > Bacteroidia > Flavobacteriales > Flavobacteriaceae > Marinirhabdus. The sequence continues at coordinate 276,973 of CAWCWV010000017.1, read as the reverse complement.
AGCGATTTGTGTATTCGCGGCTACAGGGTTTTTTCTGGATACCGATACGTATTTTAAAAACCTAATGGTATTACCGCCGGCGTCAAATTGTATGGTAGATGATGATGGGTATTTTGTAGAAAGCAAGCCTTGGTTTCAATGGCATCACAGTCCGCGGGATATCAGCTTTGAAATAGCATTGGAAGAATTTTCTGCTCTTTTTGAACAAATAGTTTCAGAACAAGTAAAAGATGCCAAGGTAATCTTACCGCTATCTGGCGGATTAGACAGTCGTACACAAGCTGTAGCACTGGCCAAGATGAACAATTCTGTTACCTCCTACAGTTATTCTTTTCAGGGAGGCTTTTCAGAAAACAAGATTGGAAAACAAATTGCTACCAGCTGTGGGTTCGATTTCAAGGAATTTACGATTGAGCCTGGATATCTTTGGCCAAAACTGGAAGAATTAGCTACCATAAACCGGTGTTATTCAGACTTTACACATCCGCGTCAAATGTCGGTGTTGGACGAATTAAAGAACATGGAAGGCACTTTTTCACTAGGGCATTGGGGCGATGTACTCTTTGATCGTGGTGCCCCGGAAGGAGCAAAGGAAAAGGATTTGTTAGAAATTATTCTAAAGAAGGTTATTAAAAAAGGAGGCCTGGAGCTAGCCATAGCGCTATGGCAGGAATGGGATTTGGAAGGAAATTTTAAAAGTTATTTGCGTGGTCGAATTGCGAGCTTGCTTAATACAATTGAGATAGCGAACCCAAGCGCGAAACTCCGTGCTTTTAAGAGCCTCTATTGGGCTCCACGATGGACTTCAGTAAATCTTTCAGTGTTCGAGGCAGCGCACCCAATTAGTTTGCCGTATTATGACGATAGAATGTGTGCGTTTATCTGTACCGTCCCCGAGGAATATTTGGCAGACCGCAAATTGCAGATTGCTTACATAAAACAACAAAATCCAGCCTTGGCTAAAATAACTTGGCAGGATCATAAGCCATACAATCTATATACATTTGAACAGAATAAAACACCTAATAATTTACCACATCGCATAGGGGATAAACTAAAACGAATGCTGAAAGAGAAAATGGGTAAGCCGTACATTCAACGTAATTGGGAATTACAGTTTTTAGGGATGGATAACGATGAAAAATTGCAACAGTGGCTTTTTTCAGAAAACCTTCATCCTTTTATTTCAAAACCCTTGGTTGCCAGATTTTATAACAGTTTCAAAACTGTAGATCCGGTTTTCTATTCGCATCCCTTAAGTTTGCTGCTTACTTTAGCGGTTTGGAGAAGGAATAATAAAGCGTAAACCAATGGTACACAAAAAATGAAGGTCTCTGTAATACTTCCTATATATAATGGTGAGAAAACCCTGGACGCTACTTTAAAGAGTCTTGTAGCTCAGACTTTTAAAGATTTCGAATTAGTAGCGTGCATCGATGGGACTAGTGATGGCTCCAAAGATATTTTAGAGGCATACAAAAATGTTTTTTCAAAAGTAATAATTCTGAAAAACGAAACAAATCTTGGGTTAGGTCCCACAATGAATAGATTAGTATCCAATACTACTGGTGACTATATAGCAATAGCCGAACAAGATGATTATTATTACCCAAAGCGTTTGGAATTGCAGGTTGAGGTACTGGATGCCAAAAGAGATATTGGAATGGTATCGGGTATTTCAGAATTTTGGGATGGAGAGAAAGTAACCTCTAAATTTCCTGGACTTTTAATAAGGGGAGGTCACTACCCACAAGGGGAAGAATTATTTCTTTTAAATTACCATAATCAAATAAAGATAGTAAATAGTTGTATGATGTTCAGAAAGTCGGTGCATAGGGAACACGGGTTGTACTTTACGAAACATTATCCAAGTATTAGTGTAGATTGGGCGTATGTATTGCGATTTTCTATGGTTTCAAAAATATATGGATTACACGAAGTTTTGGTTCGTTTGGATAGGAGTGCAGACCGTTCATCTGTTACCAGCGATAAGAAAAAACAATTTGCTGCATCCAGAGAATTACTGCGCAGTTTTGCTTATGAATATCCAAAGCTTATTTCAAAAAAAATATATCATAAAGCGTTAAATACGCAACGCTTATTAGAATTAAGTCAAAAATTTGGATTAAAGTTTTATAGCCTGGCAGTGTTGTATGTCTTTACTCAATTTCAAGATTTGCGATTCGTAAAACTTATCATAAAAAGATTGAAACTTAAACTATCACGGAAAATATGAAAAAACTAATTCTAAACGTTTGGCACTCATATAAACTTGGTAATACCTTGAGGAATGATCCGTATTTTGTTGACACACAAGATGCTACTCGTGAAGAGATTACTAAGACACCGCGTCGAACAGATATTATCAATTATTTTTTATCATTATCTAAGGTGAAACGCTATTTAGAAATAGGCGTACGTAACCCTTCAAAAAACTTTGATAGAATTCATGCTACCGTTAAATATTCAGTAGATCCTGGAATTGAGTTTAAAGAAAACCCAGTTGATTTTCAGATGACTTCAGATGATTTCTTCAAGCGTTTGGCAAAAGGGGAATTGTCAATACTCCCAAATATTGAGTTCGATGTTATTTTTATTGATGGACTGCATTTAGCCGATCAAGTAGAAAGGGATATTATTAATGCACTTAAACATCTTTCTAAATCGGGTTTTATTATCCTGCATGATTGTAACCCGCCAACAGTTTTTCATCAACGAGAAGATTACGATTACGAAAATTCACCTGCCAGTACTTTTTGGAATGGGACAACTTGGAAGGCTTTTTATAAGTTAAGGTATCATCCAGATTTGTTTTCAATTTGCTTTGATTGTGATTGGGGTGTTGGTATTTTGTCATACAATAAACAGGTTGGTTTTAATCAGCTAATCCATTCTATGGAAAACCCTTATTATGATTATAATTTTTTAAAAGCACACCGAAAACGACATTTAAACTTAGAGTCTTTTAATACATGGAAGGATATTTTTGAAAAAAACCATACAAATGACTAATGAAAACGTAGAATTAAGTGTTATTGTCCCTGTATATAATGGTTCTGATTATATTGAAGACGCATACCATTGTATTCTTAGCCAAAATATAAAGGCTATTGAAATTATATTTATCGATAACAATTCTACTGATAACTCAGTAGCGATCATAGAGAATCTTGCTAAAAAGGATGCTCACGTTATTTTAACATTTGAATCAAAGCAAGGAGCTGGTGCGGCTAGGAATAAGGGAATTTCTATGTCAAAAGGGAAATTCATACATTTCTATGATGTTGATGATAGAATGTATGGTAATGCTTACAAAATATTACTTACAGTTTTAAAGAAACATCCAAATTCAGGCAGTGTTTTTGGAAAGACTTTTAAATCCTATAAACCTTTTGAGGAAACCAATCATCCCAATGAAGACTCTGGTAAAATTGTACATTACAAATATCCCTGTTTGGCCAAACTACTACTAGAAAATACAGGCTTGGTAGAGGGAACATTATCCTATATACACAGACGAGAAGTATTTGAAACAATCGGAGGTTTTCCAGAAAATATTATGCTTGGAGAAGATGTTTTTTTTCATTTAAAATTGACTCTCCATATTAATGTAACTGCTGTTGATACTTATGTGGGCTTTTATTACAGGCATAAAAACTCTACGGTATCTAAACAAAATAGATTAAAAAAAGATAAGATTTTTACGTATTGGCAGCAATATGTTAAAGCCTACTTGCCTTATTATTTAAAAACCACATTACCTAATTTTTATGCAATAGCATTAACAAGGTTAATTTATGGGGCTATGGCGAAAATGATAGCTTTAACAAAAGGATTTCGGCCCAGAGTAAAACTCTTAATGCAATTAAAACAGGATATTTTTCCCATAAGGCTACCTTTTATTTTGAATGGGTTGCTGCTTGGTATTGTTTTAACAGGGAGTATCAATCTGTATAAATTTTATTTTCATTATGTGTTGAATAAATTTATAACGCTTTTTAAAATTAAAAAATAATTAGATTTTAAGTTGTTTTGATCAAATGCCAATAAAGTATATATTTTGTATTTCCACAGGACGTTCAGGTACCGCTTATCTATGTAAGCTACTTAGTACTTTAAATGACTGTTATGCTTATCACGAACAAAAGCCTATTCTTCATAGCGAATTAATGCGCTTTTATTTGAATGGTAACAAAACCCCCTTACTAAAGCAATTGCCAATTAAGCTGGAAAAAATCCGTAACAACCCCACTGGAATTTATGCCGATACAACACATATTTTCATAAAAAGCTTTGGGTGGGAACTACCTAAATTTATCCCTCAAGATGAAATAGGTGTAATCATTCTCAAACGACAACAAGAGGAAGTGGTTAAAAGTACACATCGTATTCATTCTGGTCCATTTACATTTTTAGGTAGGAAATGGATTATAGTTCCTTATAAAAACTGTTTGATAAAATCTCCTTTAGATTATAATATATACCTTGCCTCTCGCTATATTTTAAAATTGTATTGGTTGTTTAAAGGACAATACAATAGCACGGAAAAAAATTATCCAAAGTTTTATGAGAGAAAATCGAAGCAGCTTTTAAAATGGTATTATCAAGAAACGTATGCATTAGGAGAAAAATATAAACTGACCTACCCTCATATCAATTATGTTGAAGTAACATTGGATGAAATAAATACGATTAATGGGTTTGAAAAAATCATCAAAGCTTTTAATTTACAAGACCATTACAACGTTGAGAAACTCAAACCAGTTCTTGGTATAGCAAGAAATCTAAAAAAAGAATACAGTTAAAACATAATATAAATGTGCGGATTTTTAGTAGAATATAATCTTGAAGGCCAATCGATTTTATCAAAATCGGATTTTCTTGATCTACTCAATAAATCAAAACTTCGGGGTCCAGATTCACAAGGGTGGTTTTCCAATGGAAAAAATTTACAATTAGGTTTTAATCGCCTCGCAATCTTAGAACTAAGCCAAGCTGGGGAACAGCCCATGCATAGCCATCATAAAAGATACACTATTGTATTCAATGGAGAGATCTATAACCACTTGGAATTGAGGAAACAATTAGCTTTTTCAAGCTTTACTGGCAACAGTGATTCTGAAACTATTACCGCTTGTTTGGAAGAATGGGGGGTTTTTAAGACTGTGACAGCACTTAATGGGATGTTTTCAATAGTTATCTGTGATAAGGAGGAAGGAGATGTATTTTTGGTTAGAGATTTTGCTGGTGTTAAGCCTTTATTTTATGGGTGGGATGGAAAAACCTTGGTAGCTGCTAGCCAATTTGATCAAGTTTTTAACCATCCAAAATATAGTGATAAATCCATTGATCCTGAAGTGTTAAAACTATATATGGAACAGCATTTTATGCCTGCTCCTTTCGGCTTGTACAAAGATACCTACCAGGTAAGCCCTGGAGAAATAGTTACATGTAAGAGTAACGGTACAGTTGTTAAAACCAAATATTGGGAATTGCCCTGGACAGTAACCCATTCTATAGAAGACCAAAAAGAGGGTGAGCGGTATATTTCAGAAAAACTATCGCAATCTGTACAGCGTCAGTTATTATCGGATGTTCCCCTTGGTGCTTTTTTGTCGGGTGGTGTAGATTCTAGCCTCATCACTTCATTTATAAAAGAAAACATACAGCAGCCACAAGTATTTACTATTGGTTCTGATAGCAAAGTTCATGACGAATCGGCGCGGGCAAAACAATTTGCTGCCGCAATAGATGTACAACAGCATATCTGGAAATTGTCAGCAGCAGAAGTCTTAGGGTATTGGGAAGAGGCAATGGCTTCTTTACATGAACCCTTAGCAGATTTTAGTATTTTACCAACTTATTTGGTTTCAAAACTAGCAAAGAGTAAAGTAACTGTTTCTTTAAGTGGAGACGGGGGCGACGAACTTTTTTTTGGTTATGAACGCTTTTGGAGTGTTGGAAAAAATATAAACTACCAACACTACCCAAGTATCGTAAAAAAAGCTTTGTATGGAATTGACAAATATACTTCAGGAAACAAACGTTTAAATAGTGTACTGCTGGCTACAAGTCAACGAGAAGCCCAACAAGGACTTCATTCACGATTTCGAAAAAACTGGCTCTATGAAATCGCCCCAGATTTGAAGACCATAAATTTGCCAGAAGAATATAAGGTGTATAATTATTCCAATACTAAAGACATTAGGGAGTTGCTATGCCGTATGCGATATGCTGAATTTTATGGAATGATGCAAAAAACCTTGCGGAAAGTGGATTTGGCCAGTATGCAGAATAGCCTTGAGGTTCGCGTACCGTTCTTAGACAAAAATATAATTGAGGCCGCTTTGCAAATAGATCCTTTATTGAGTTATGGTAAGGGAAAACAGAAGCAATTGTTAAAAGCCTTACTCTCCAAACGCCTTCCCACTGTGCCAGAAGAAAGTGTAAAAAAGGGATTTTCAATTCCTTTATCGGCTTGGCTAAGACAAGATTTAAAAAAGAGGGTTGGTGAACAACTATTAGACTCTGATGTTTCTAGTTTTGGTTTCGAGAAAAAAAATATTGAAAAAATGCTCAGGCATCATTCTGAAAAAAAGGAAGATTTAAAATGGCCTATCTTCACGCTTTACGCGCTAACCAAATTTAGATGAAAAAAATAACGGTGCTTTTTACAATTCCTAATTTTGACACTGCTGGCAGCGGAAAGGCATTGCTGAATATAGCCAAGGGTTTAAATCCTGAAAAATTTGAGGCGCATATTATGTGTTTGCACGATAGAGGATCTTTTTTTGATGTAGTGAAAAGTTCGGGGTTACCTGTATATACATACCAATATATTCCCGTCTCACGCCCCATCATTAGAATGTTTAAAGACTGTTGGCGGGTGTCAAGGTACTTTAGAAAAATGAATCCAGATATCATACACAGTTATAATTATACCGCAAATTACACAGAAGCTTTAGCAGCACGTATGGCTCGAATACCCTGGGTTTTCACAAAAAAAAATATGAATTGGGGTGGTAAGTCTAAAAATGGTTGGAAACTCAGATCACTACTTGCCAAAAAAATTGCTGTTCAGAATACGGATATGATGGGATTATTTTATAATAATAACAAGAAGGCTGTTTTAATTCCCAGAGGAGTAGATGTTACCTACTTTAAGCCCACAGACCAACTAACGACCGAAGAAATTTCACCAAACTTTCCCTCTAGCCAGCGCCTTCTCATATGTGTGGCTAACTTTGTTCCAGTAAAGGGAATAGAAATTCTTATTCAGGTTTTTTATAAGTTACAAGAGAAGCATGCGAACTGGAGTCTTTTGCTTGTTGGTGATGCTTCTAATGCTTATGGCCAGCAATTGCAACAAAAAGTGATTACGTTAAAAATGACCCACAGAATAAAATTTTCTGGTAAACTTTTAGATGTGAGACCGCAGTTGAAACGTGCCGAAATTTTTGTGCTCCCTACAAAAGATGAGGGGAGAAGGGAAGGTTCTCCCGTAGCCCTTTTAGAGGCGATGGCAGAAGGCAAGGTTGTCTTAGGTTCAAATATTCCAGGTATTAGAGATCAATTACACAATTTTCCTGAAAACCTTTTTGAGCCATCAGATCACCAAGATTTAGCTACCAAGCTTAATTATTTTATGGAACAATCTAAGCAGAGTTTGAAGGAAATGGGTCTTTCTTTCAGAGCTCATGCAACTGCAAATTATGCTATTGAAAAGGAAATTAAAAAGCACGAACTTCTTTACGAATCTATATATAGTAGAAAATGAAAATAGGCATTGTCCTTTCTAATACTCCTGGGTACTCCGAAACCTTTTTTAATTCAAATATCAAAGGTCTACAACATCATGGAATGGAAGTCTTTTTATATTGTCAAAATAAATCTAAGGATTTTGATCTTTGCCCGGTAGTGCTTGCTCCTAAAGTTTCTGCTAATCGCGTCCTACAGTTTTGGTATATTCTAAAAGAGTTTTTCTTTTTAATACCCCATTTCCAAGCTGTGCTAGGTTATATAAAACTGGAGCGAAGAGAACATGCTGGGGTTGCTCTAATTTTTAAAAAGATATATCTGAATGCCCATATATTAAAAGCAAAGCTTGATTGGCTTCATTTTGGTTTTGCAACGCAAGCTTTAGGTAGTGAGACCGTGGCCAAAGCGATTGGCTCCAAAATGGCCGTAAGTTTTCGGGGTTTCGATATAAATGTGTATCCCCTAAAATTTCCAGATTGTTATAAAAAACTTTGGAAGCACGTTGATAAAGTACACAGCATATCACACTATCTCTTGAATAATGCAATTACTTTAGGGCTTTCAGCAAAAACTCCATCAACTATTATTACTCCAGCGGTTCAATTGGATACCTTACCCATTTCAAACAAATTGGCCAGCTCTAGCGCTGTGACCATTAAATTAGTTACCGTTGCTAGGCTTACCTGGATAAAAGGTTTGGATGTAGCCATTGCTGCTATGGGTAAATTGAAAGAGAAAAAAATAAACTTTACTTATCACATTATTGGCGATGGAATCAAAAATTATGTAGAACGCTATAAGTTTATGGTGTATGAGTTAGGGTTAACTGAGCAAGTAATTTTTTGTGGGAAACTGTCCCATCGTGAAACGTTAGAAAATGTTGCTACAGCAGATATTTACATTCAACCAAGCCTTAACGAGGGTTTTTGCAATGCAGTGTTGGAAGCACAGGCATTAGGAAAACTTACCATTGCAACAAACGTTGGTGGGTTACGAGAAAATATTGTAGATGGAAAAACAGGGTGGCTGTTTGAAATGAACTCTCCAGAATCATTAGTGCAAAAAATAGAAATTATTTTGAACTTATCTGAAGGAGATAAAAAAACAATTTCTAATCATGCCCAAAAAAGAGTAAGACAAGAATTTAATATAGAAAATCAACAACACAAATTCGTGGAATTTTATAGCAACAATTCAAGTGAATAAAAATGGTACATTGAGATTCACAATCTGTAAAAATTAAATATGGAAACCCCTAACATTACATGAATGTTTTTAAAAAAATAAAAAGACATTTTAAGCGTCTTCAAAAACATCCAATGACACATACTAACCCTTATGTGGGATTAGTACGCTATTTATACTTTAATGTGAAAAGTAGCATTATAAAAGAACAGATTATGACTTGGTTAGGGGATTTAAGGTTTTTTGTTCGAAGAGGGGATGCAGGATTAGTAGGGAATATATATTATGGTCTCTATGAATTTGAAGAGTCGCTATTTCTACTTCATTTATTGCGAAAGGAGGATGTTTTTATGGATATTGGAGCCAACTTAGGGCATTATTCTTTACTTGTTTCCGGATTAAAAAAATGTAAGACAATTGCGGTGGAACCTGTGCCTGCTACGTTTAATCAATTTGTGCGAAACATAGAACTTAATAAGTTGCAGGATTTAATTGAACCTATTCAAAAGGGGATAGCAAATACTAATGATACATTATATTTTTCTTCAGATAGAAATACCATGGATCGAATAGTAAAAGCTAACTATCCTTATGCCGTAAAAGTTTCAGTGACTACTCTGGATAGTATTGCTAAGAAGACACCTACTGCTATGAAGCTGGATGTGGAGGGATATGAATATTTTGCCTTAATAGGTGCTAAAAATATACTTAAGGCAACCGAATTGAAGGTTGTTATACTTGAACTAAACCAGTCTGGAAATAAATACGGTATAGAGGATGACACAACATATCAACTTTTGCTTGACCATGGATTTAAACCTTTCGAATACAATTACAAAAACAGAAAACTAAGTTCCGTGGATTCCTATAATAAAGACAAATTCAATACTCTTTTTATAAGAGACCTTTCTTTTGTTCAAACTAGAGTATCTGAAAGTCCGAAAATTAAAATTTGCAACGATACATATTAATTTTGAAAAATAATAAATTCAGATAAATGGAGTCTATATGAAACTCTACTACCCAAAATCGCATTATCACAAAAACCATCGCGGGCTAGTCTTTCCCTTGTTGAAACCTTTTATTAAGGGGGAAGGTTTTACCGATGCAAAGCGAAAAGCTATATATGGTTTTTCGGAGAAAGATTTTGAATTTACGGACGTATTAAAGGATGCAAACTATGCCATACTTCCTATGGCCTGGAACTATTACATAAAAACTAAACAAGAGGCTATCGCTGTTGCTTTTATCAAGGAATGTGCATCCTTAAATAAGAAAGTTTTAGCTTTTAATGCTGGTGATTTTGGAGTTAGAAGCCCATATTTCAAAAACGTGATAGTACTTCGATCCAGTGGGTATAAATCAAAATTTAATAACAACCAAACTGCACTTCCTGTATTTATTACCGATCCTCTAGAAAAATATTTTGATAGAGATAGTATTTTTAAAAGATCCTATCAAGATAAAGCTGTTGTTGGGTTTTGTGGACAATCCAATCCGTCTCTTGTAAATGCTATAAAGGAAATAGGTAAAACATTTATCCGAAATATAAGGAGTTATACAGGGTTTTCCAAAGAAGAGCCCCAGCAACTGCTTTCTACTTCTTTTTTAAGGGGATCTGTTTTAAAGCGATTACAAAATTCAACTGATGTTGAAACAAACTTCATAGTCCGCAAAAAATATCGGGCTGGAGTAACTCAAAATAAAGAGACACATAAAACTACCTTGGAGTTCTATGAGAATTTGAAAAATACAGACTATGTAGTTTGCGTGCGAGGCGCTGGAAATTTCTCTGTTCGCTTTTATGAGGCTTTGGCAATGGGTAGGATTCCCGTTTTTATAAATACCAACAGCCCACTGCCTCTAGAGAATCTAATCGATTGGAAGAAACACGTGGTTTGGGTGGACTATAAAAACAGAAATAAAGTATCAGAAAAGGTTAGAAATTTTCATCAAAATTTATCTGCTGAACAATTTCAAGATTTGCAACAACAGAACCGATCTCTTTGGCAAGAACATTTAACTTTGGGAGGATTTTTTAAATCGTATATAGATGAATAGTATAAGAGCATATATCTATAAAATTATACCCAAATCTTGGCGTAAAGCGTTGGGAAAATCTAAATTATTGAAACCTATTCGTGAGTTCTTTTTCCGAAATCAAAGTGGATATAGGGAAATTGTGGTAGCTATATCAAAAGTTTATGGCTCTTATGATGTAGTTTTTAAATTTGTAAGTTCTATTCAAATTGCTTCCAAAGCCAAAGAGGGAGGTATTGAAACAAAACTCTTAAGAAATACAATTCAATTGTTGAAAGCTTATAAGCATAGCGATATAGACGACTATGTTGTAGCAGATGTAGGTGCAAATTTTGGTTTTTTGAGTTTGGTTTGGGCACAATCTGTTTGTAGGGTAGGTAAAGTGTATTCGTTTGAGCCACATCCTAATTTGTTTCAAACATTCTGTAAATCGATTGAATTAAATGATCTTAATTCTGTAATAATTCCAAATAACCTTGCAGTAGGCAAGATTCCTGGAAGTGTTGCTATTTCAATGGCTTCTACAACGTCTAATACAGATAAAACACTATTAGAAAAACACCAATTAAGATCTGAGAAGAATGTTGAAATGATTGTTTTAGACCACTATTTTAAGGACTTTAAAAGACTAGATTTAATAAAGATAGATGTGGATGGTATTGAACTAGATATACTTGAAGGTGCTGAAAAAATATTAAAAAAGCTCAAACCAATATTTGTAGTAGAAACCAATGGAGATCGAACTATTTGTGACTTTTTTGAGAGAAACGGCTATACCATGCTTGATATGAATTTGAGCCCATTTGATGTAAAAAAAGCTTTACCATTAAATATTTTCTGTATTTATAAATAAAAACTGTGTTATTTAACTCTTTAGATTTTGCCATTTTTTTACCCATAGTATTTATAGTATACTGGTTTGTTTGCAATAGGAGTATTAAGGCCCAAAACATAGTGTTAGTGGTGGCGAGCTATATATTTTATGGCTGGTGGGATTATCGTTTTCTAGGGCTTATTGCTTTTAGTACAGCTATAGACTTTGTAGTAGGGATCTATTTGTATAGAAATTTTAATAAAGCTCGTAGAAAAATATTACTAGGGATTAGTCTTTTTATAAACTTAGGACTGTTAGGATTTTTTAAGTATTATAATTTTTTTATTGAAAATTTCATTGATGCTTTTACTCTTTTTGGACAGCCAATAGAAGGATATACCCTAAACATTATCCTACCAGTAGGAATAAGTTTTTATACATTTCAAACATTGAGCTATTCTATCGATATTTATAATCGAAAGATAGTTCCTTCAAGTAACTTCATTGCATTTGCAACTTTCGTTAGTTTCTTTCCGCAGCTGGTGGCAGGACCAATTGAGCGTGCTTCTAATTTGTTGCCACAATTTTTAAAACAGCGCCAATTTAAATATGGAGCAGCTGTGGACGGTTTGCGTCAAATTCTATGGGGATTATTTAAAAAAGTAGTGATTGCAGATAATTGTGCCATCTATGTCACCATGATCTTTAACGATTACGAAAATTATTCTGGCAGCACGCTGTTGTTGGGGGCAGTTCTTTTTGCTTTTCAAATTTATGGAGACTTTTCTGGGTATAGTGATATGGCTATTGGTACTTCTAGGTTATTTGGTTTTGATTTAAAGCAAAACTTTGCATTCCCATATTTTTCTCGAGATATAGCAGAGTTTTGGCGGCGATGGCATATATCGCTATCTACCTGGTTTCGAGACTATGTTTACATTCCCTTAGGGGGATCTCGAGGTTCTAAACTAAATCAATTGCGGAATGTTGCTATTATTTTTATTGTGAGTGGTTTTTGGCATGGTGCCAATTGGACCTTTATTATTTGGGGCTTGGTGTGTGGAATTTTGTATGTTCTATTCAGTTTAAAAAGTAAAAAGAAACATTCATTTGATGAAGTAAACCCAAACAAATTACCTACGCTACGAGCTTTTTTTGAAATGGGACTGGTATTCTCTTGTATGGCCTTTACCAGAGTGCTTTTTAGGACTACAAGTATGGCAGAAGCGATAGGGTATTATAAGCAGGTCGCATCATTTACTTTTACGATAGATTATTTGGGAATCTACAGATATTCTTTTGAGCTTATCCCCCTTATTTTGATTTTGTTTTGGTGGGAATGGTATAACCGAAACAAAGAATTTCCCTTATTCTCGGCGAAGCCAGAGCTATTAAAAACCATGGTTGTGATTTTACTCATTGTTGTATTCGGTAATTTTGAAGATGTGAAACAGTTCTATTACTTTAGGTTTTAATGAAAAATTTTTTAAAATATATACTAATTTTAGTTGGATTCATCCTTATTTCAAGTGTGGTCTTGGATGTAGTATTTACCACCGTGTATCATACTGGAGCGTATAGAAATAAGTTGATGTGGGTTCGAGATATGGATGCTACTAAAGTAGATTATGTACTCTTAGGTTCTTCCCGTGTAAACTATTCTATAATACCGAATCTTATAGAAGTACAAACTGGCAAGAAAGGCTATAACCTAGGAATGAATGCTACCAATATCGTTGAAACCATTGCGTTGTTTAAAGAATTCCTGAAACACACTACCACCAATGCAGTATATGTTCAAGTAGATTTCCAGTATATGAATGAAATTCCAGACCCTATAGGCGAAGTCGCTTGGATACCATATGTTCACGAAGAAGAAGTTTATAATTATTTTGAGCAATACGATGCTTCTTACAGATTTTACAAGTATGTTCCATTTTATCGATACCAGAAATATGCAGGGAGACTAGGATTTAGGGAGGTTGTTTCTTCTGCTGTTGGCGGTGGGTATAACTATACTGCTAGTATGGGGTATATGCCGTTAGAAGGAGTGCTAGAGAAAGATGAACCGTTTGTACCAGATGGTACCATAACCAAAGAAAACGAGTTATACCTAAACCTTATCCAACTTTGTGAACAAAACAATATAAAGATCTATTTTTTTACGAGCCCGTATTATGGGTTAAAAGACGATTTTAAAACGTTACACACCTATTTACCTAATTATACTAACTTTTCTGGCAGTATGGAACAGAGAGTTGATTTTAGTGATCAAGTCCATTTGAACACAGACGGAGCTGAAAAGTTTACCAAAATTTTTATTGAAACCTATTTTTCAGAAACCGAGTAAAGCCTACCTTCGCATATGCCTTTTAGATTTTTGCTTTATCTGCAACCTGTTCGCTATTTCTCTATTCCTAGGCGGAACGGAACCTATATCTATCCAAAGGTGAGCAGTCTTCCTGAAGGGCTTTTGCAAAAATTTGTACCAAATTCCAGCTATACTTCAAAAACTGCGATGGAATACGATACTGTATGGCAAGCAATTCATTGTGGATATATGGGCGGGGATAGCTTTTATACACGTTTTGATAAACTTCCATTACAGGATGAATATGTATTTGTGAGATCTTATTTTAGTGCAGTTTGGTCCTGGTATGTTCTTATTATAAGATTATTCAGTTTTAAAAATCCAATTGCAGAATTCAATGCCTTTTCCTATGCTAAAAATGTTCAAAAACAACAACTTTCTTCAGAAGTTTTACCATATAACGATTTTAGTACTTTCTCTAGTGATTTAGTGGTTTCAAAACCATTTGTATCTGTAATTATACCTACACTAAACAGGTATGAATATTTGAAAGATGTTCTAGAAGATCTTGAAAAGCAGACTTATCAGAATTTTGAAGTGATCGTAGTGGATCAATCAGACGAATTTTCAGAATTCTTCTACAAAAAGTTTCAGTTGGACCTTCAATTCAAAAGGCAGGAAGAAAAAGCACTTTGGTTGGCTCGCAATACAGCCATAGAAATGTCTAACGGAGAATATCTTTTATTTTTTGATGATGATAGTAGAGTTGGGACAGATTGGATTACAAATCATCTGGCGTGTTTAGATTATTTTAATGCCGATGCCTCCTCTGGAGTTTCACTGAACACAGGAGATGGAAAGATTCCTCAACATTATTCATTCTACCGTATTGCCGATCAATTGGATACTGGAAATGTATTGCTGAAAAAAGAAGTATTTCGAAACATAGGAATGTTTGATCGTCAATTTGAAAAACAACGTATGGGTGATGGTGAATTTGGTATGCGCATGTTATGTAAATGGCTATAAAAATATTTCAAACCCAAAAGCTTCCCGTATTCATCTTAAGGTCGGAACCGGGGGATTGAGACAAATGGGTAGTTGGGATGCGTTTAGGACAAACAAAATTTTTGCTCCTCGACCTATACCCAGTGTTCTCTATTTTTTTAGGAGTTACTTTGGAAACAAACGAGCTGTATATGCTTTGCTAAAATCGGTGCCACCCTCTATTATCCCCTATCGATTTAAAACGAACCGAAAACTATTGCTTTTGGGTATCTTTGTCTCTATCTTTTTGATGCCTATTATTTGTATACAAGTACTTATTTCCTGGCGAAAGGCAAGTAAAAAATTACACGAAGGTCCCTTAATTCAAACACTTGACTAAACTCCTGCTCATAGCCTCTGAATTTCCTCCCCAACCTGGTGGTATAGGAATTCATGCGCATCACTTAGCGGCATCCTTGACCAAAAATAACTTTGCTGTTACAGTATTGACAGATTATCGTTCTGCTTTAGGAGCAGAAGAGACAATTTTTGATAGCAAACAAGGCTACCAAATAAAAAGAATCCCTAGAAAAAGATTATATACTACTTACTTATTTAAAGCGCCTTTGCAGTGCATTAGCTCTCGTGAAGGAAAACGACACAGTAGTAGTTTCAGGCAAATTTTCACTTTGGGTTGGCGGGATACTTAGCCTGGTAACTTCAAAAAAAATAGTGGGCGTTGTTCATGGTTCCGAAGTAGCGATGCCTCCTTCTTTCAGAAAAATAGTTACTAAGTGGTGCGTAAGACGACTTAATGTAGTGATTGCCGTTTCTACGTATACCAGGTCTCTTATTGAAACCTGGGGATTAAAGCATGTTGAAGTTATTCCTAATGGGTTTGAAATAGCAACCCCTTTTACAACAACAATTAATATTACAGAAACTATTCAACTTATAACGGTAGGCAATGTTACCGAACGTAAAGGACAACAAAACGTAATACGGGCTATGCCAGCTATTCTTAAAAGGTTTCCTGGCGCTATGTATCACGTGGCGGGTATTCCTACTGAAAAAGAAGTTGCGTTGCAATTGGCGAAAGAAATAGGTGTAGCAGAATCAGTAATTTTTCACGGAAAAGTTTCCGAAGCACAAAAGATTGAATTATTGCAAAAGGCTTCAGTTTTTATTATGTTAAGTCAGGCCACTGCAGAAGGGGATGTAGAAGGCTTCGGGATAGCTATTTTGGAGGCAAATGCACTAGGTTTACCAGCCATTGGAGCTAAGAACTGTGGAATAGAAGATGCAATTTCTCAAAGTGTTTCAGGTAAATTGGTCGCATATAATGATACAGATGCTATTGTAAGCGCATTAGAAACTATCTTGCAGGATTATGAAAGCTATTCGCAAGGAGCGATTACCTGGTCCCATAAATTTACATGGGACGTTATAATTCAAAAATATATAAAGGTTTTATGATCATGAAACTCGCCATTATTTCACATACCGAACATTACAAAGATGCACATGGGAGGATAGTAGGTTGGGGACCTACGGTTAGTGAAATAAACCATTTGGCTGAACATTTTAACACTATTTATCATGTGGCTATGCTGCATACCAGTGAAGCTCCGCCCAGTTCTTTACCCTATCTTCATTCGAATATCATTTTTGTGCCGTTACCTCCCTCTGGCGGAACAACAGCGCTTAATAAATTAAAAATACTGTTGCAGGCACCAAAAACAATTGCTGTGGTAAAAAAAACCTTGAAAAAGGTAGATGCTTTTCAACTAAGGGTTCCTACAGGAATTGGAGTGTATCTTATCCCTTATCTTACTTATTTCAGTAAAAAACAAGGTTGGTACAAATATGCAGGTAATTGGAACCAGGAAAATGCGCCATTAGGATATCGTTTACAAAGAAACTTATTAAAAAAACAATCCCGAAAAGTAACTATCAATGGACAATGGCCAGCACAACAAAAGCACTGTTACTCTTTTGAAAATCCTTGCTTAACGCTGGAAGATAGAAATGCAGGGATTGCTGTTATAAAACGAGAAGTCTTACGAAGGACCTTTTTCATTCATTTTTGTAGGGAGGCTGGATGATGCCAAAGGCGTACAACGTATTATTGATGCTTTTGCAAATACACCCTTGGAGCTAGTAAAAAAAATACATTTTATAGGCAATGGTACACGCATGAAGGCATATAAAGAACAGTGTATTGCGTTAGGATTACCTGCATTATTTCACGGTTTTTTACCAAGAGACAAGGTATTTGCTATATACAGGGAAAGTAGTTTTTTACTCTTACCCAGCACTGCTTCAGAAGGGTTTCCTAAAGTAATTGCAGAAGGAATGAATTTTGGGTGTCTTCCTATCGTTTCAGAGGTATCTAGTATTGGACAATATGTAAATGAACAAAATGGATATAGTTTCTCTCCAACGACTGCAGAACGACTTTCAGTTGTTTTAAAAGAAATTCTAAGTGAAAATACTAAAGTATTAAAAAAGAAAGCTGTGAATGGATATTCCATTACATCTAAGTTTACCTATTCGTACTATAACCATCGTATCTTACAAGAAATTTTAGAACAAAAATAAACTCCTATTTCAACAATAACCAAAATAGCAAATCACCCGTTGTTCTTTGTGTTTTTTCACTTAGGCATAGGTCTCTTAGCCACCGCATTCAGGGGAGCAATTATTATTTATTTTTTGATTGTTGTTGTTTACTTTTTATATAGAATATTTGTTCTACCAAATAAACATAGGGAAGTTCTTATTGCCACGTCATATATGGTTGGGGCCGAAGTATTCTTTAGAATGACCAAAGCCTTTTTTTTATACGAGACTGGTAAGTATATGGTCATTGTTTATTTGATAATTGGAATGTTCTACAACGGTTTTAAACGAAGTTCATTAACCTACATTATCTATTTTTTACTCCTATTGCCTGGAGTGTATGTTTCTTTTTTAAACCAAGAATTCGATACTACTTTTCGGCAAACCATTTTGTTCAATCTAAGTGGTCCATTATGTTTAACAATGGCAGCCATGTATTGCTATGGTAGATCCTTAAAGTTAAAAGAATTTTTTACGTGTTTGAATTTTATGGTATACCCTCTAATTTCAATGACACTTTATATTTATTTTTTTAACATTAATATTAGAGAAGTCATTACAGGAACAGCTTCTACTTCAGCAACCTCTGGAGGATATGGTCCAAATCAAGTTGCAACAGTTTTGGGATTAGGAGTATTTATCTTGTACAGCCGTTTTTTAATTCCGTATAAGAACAAGCTTTTACACCTATTAATGATGTTTATTCTCTTAGGATTTGCGCATAGAGCGATTATAACTTTTTCTAGAGGTGGCGTTTTGGTAGCGGCTATAATGGTCGCAGTTTTTACCTTGATATATTATTTTATATCAAGGATTCGACACAAAATTTATAATCTCTTATAGAGTTATTGCAGTGATAGGTGCTTGTATGGCAATATGGACTTATTCCGTTTTACAAACTGATGGCCTTATAGCCAATAGATATGCTAATAAGGATGCCTTAGGTAGGGAAAAGCAAGATGTTACAACGGGTAGGGCCGATTTGTTAAATGCCGATTTAAAAGCATTTAGTGAACAACCAATTTTTGGATTGGGCGTTGGGCGGTCAACCGATTTTTATGAGGAAGAATTAAATATTGAACTTCCAAGCCATAATGAAATTTCGAGAATGTTCTCGGAACATGGTTTGATGGGTATTTTTGCCCTCCTTATTTTAATATTCGTTCCGTTTATTTCGAAATTAAATGGAAGAAAAAATATATATTTTCTTCCATTTATTATTTTCTGGTTCTTGACCATCGCCCATTCCTCCATGCGTATTGCCGCCCCTGCTTTTATTTATGGGTTATCTTTGCTGAATATTGACTATGGAAAAAAAGAGACTCCTGTACATAGGGAACAAATTGAAGCATAAAGGCCATACGGCCACAGCTATTGATGTGCTTGCTCCTAGATTAAAGGAGGAGGGTTTCGAGGTTATTGCAGTATCAGATAAAAAAATAAAAGCACAACGCATGCTGGATATGTTGCATACTGTTTGGAAACATAGGAAAACAGTAGACCTGGTAATAATAGACACTTACAGTACTTTGAATTTTTACTACGCTTATATTATTGCAAAACTATGCCGACAGCTTCAAATTTCCTACATACCTATTTTGCACGGCGGAAATCTCCCCACAAGACTCCAAAATAGTCCCAAAAAAAGTAAAGCACTGTTTGAAGGAGCCCAAGTAAATGTGGCGCCATCCTACTATTTGATGGAAGCTTTTAAAAAACAAGGATTTACAAACCTCATTCATATCCCTAACACATTACAAATAGAAAACTATCCTTTTTTACTACGGAAAAATCCACAACCTAAACTTTTGTGGGTGCGTTCCTTTTCGAAGCTCTATAATCCGCAATTGGCGCTGGATGTTCTAGATTTATTAATACAGTGAGGGTATACCGCCACGCTAACGATGGTGGGTCCACCCAAAGATGAAAGTTTTGCAAAATGTAAAGACCGCGCTCGAGAGGAAAACCTACCCGTGACATTTACTGGAATATTAAGTAAAGAAGACTGGGTTTCTTTGGCTACAAATCATGACATTTTTATAAACACCACTAATTTCGATAATACGCCCGTGAGCGTTATGGAAGCAATGGCACTTGGATTGCCAGTAGTTTCTACCAATGTTGGCGGATTACCTTATTTAATTGAAGATGCTGTAGACGGTTTTTTAGTACCTAAGGAACATCCTGAAGCTTTTGTTCAGGCCATCCAAAAGCTATTGGAAAACCCCCAAATAGCAAAGGCTATGGCGCTAGCCGCACGAAAAAAAGTCGAACAATTTGATTGGGAGGTAGTGAAACATCAATGGATTTCGCTTTTGTCGCAATAAATAGCTATTTTTAACATTCCAAATCAACCATCCTAATGTCACAGAAATCGAATATCCACTTTGATATTTCTGAACGTAAAATCCTTTTACGTTTGTTAGATATAGGTTCGGTGTTAGCTTTGCTTTATGTGGTTGGCCTCGTTTTTAAATTCGATTATTTTAGGATAGATGCTACACGTTGGGTTTGGTCTATCGTACTAGCATTATACTTAACAGTATTCGCTACTATTTTCGAACTGTACAACCTACAAAAAGCAGCCAAGTTTGAAACAGTGGTACAAAACATCATTCTTACCTCTTCGGTAACAGTGCTATTTTACTTGCTTACACCATTTTATACACCACAACTTCCTGCGAACAGAATGCAGATAATCTATTTTTTCCTTTCTATAAACATAGCTTTATTTCTTTGGCGCTATGCATATATTGCCCTTGTTTCGGCTCCTCGTTTTTTTAAGAAAGTGTTGTTAATTACAGACTCAGCTTCGGTATTGAAAATTTTAGAGGCATTACAGAAATCGGATCCTAATTATAAAATTGTAGGTTTTATTAACATAGAAAAGAAACCTATAACAGTACAATTGCCGGAAGAGCTTTTTCTTTTTTCTACTGAAAATATAGCTGAAACTGTGGCAATAGCTTCAATTTCTGAAATTGTTGTCGCCACCCCACAGACACACGCAATGACTATTGAAGTGAATAATCAATTGGTTTCCTTACTGGAAAAAGGGGTGCCCATTCGTGAATATACCCAGGTGTATGAAGAGCTCACCCATAGAATCCCCGTGCAATATGTAGAACAGGATTTTTACAGATACTTCCCGTTTAGCAGAAGTAATCAGAACAAACTATACCTATTTTTTCATCGCATTTTAGATTTATTGTTCTCAATTATTGGACTAGCTTTTGGAGTCGCTATTTTTCCACTTATCCTCATTGGAAATATCATTGGCAATCGCGGCCCCGTTTTCTATACGCAAACCCGTGTCGGTAAAAATGGGAAGCATTTCAGGATTTATAAACTTCGAAGTATGGTTGTGAACGCCGAAAAAGACGGCGCTCAATTTGCCTCAAAGAAAGATACAAGGGTGACTAAATTTGGCCGATTTTTAAGACGGTCGCGGTTTGATGAAATTCCGCAGTTTATCAATGTGATAAAAGGGGATATGAGTGTAATAGGTCCACGTCCCGAAAGACCTGTTTTTATAAAAGAACTTTCAAAAAAAATTCCTTTTTATGAAGTGCGTCACTTGGTAAAGCCAGGAGTAACCGGCTGGGCACAGGTAAATGCAAAATATGGAATGACCCAAGAAGATGCCCTGGAAAAACTACAATACGATCTCTACTATATTAAAAGACGGAGCCTCTTTTTGGATATAAGTATCGTGATTAAAACCTTAAGCACAATTATTTTCTTTAGAGGACAGTGATTTTAGTGAATTGGTTTATTGGTTAAATAGTTAATTAGTGAAATGGTTAATTAGTAATCAGTGTCAGTACTATAGTATCCTTTGCTTGTAGGTGGTAATCTTATGGTGTTAAAATTTTTATTTTCAGCAAAGGTGCCTTCAGGGCTAGGGCCAGTGCTGGCGAATCATACCTTTAATGCCTTCAGCAAATACAAATAGCGGATAGTTAAAGCCACAAACAAAGGAATAAACCCGTAAGCGAATTCCTGTACGCCGGTAAACCAATGTATGGTTAGTAATACCAATAAAAGTAACAAGAAAATCACATAACGCCGTACCCATAACCTTGGTTGTTTCTTCCCAATGGCAACTGCAATAAATATTGAAAATGGAAAAGCCCACAAAAGGTTATAGTTATTGACCGTAGCACTATGGTCTGTTGCAAACCACAATAGGCAAAGAAAGATGCCAATAATCCCAGTAATGGCAAAAATAGTTACATCCAGGCCTCTGCTACGTTTGTTGCGCTTACTGTCTCTAACTGTAATACCTATAATAAGAAATCCCAGTCCTAAGAAAACAAAAAGGGGAGAGGTAATGAAATTTGGTGCCACTTCTTTTCTGGAACTTTCAAAGAGCGTTTTTGTCTCTTTTACTAAAGGGATACGCTCGCCTTTTGTAATTGTGGCTGTAGCTGCTGCTTTATAAACATAATCTGGTAAAAACTGATATTGCCATGAGTTCGCTTTTACATCTGTAACGGCACCAATTGCCGCATCCATTCCCAAGCTTCCCCAGGTGTTCCAATGTACATTTTGCTGAATAAGGTGCCTAAAAGATTTGTTTTCAGCAATAAAATCGTCTGTGTACTCAAGATCATTTCCTAAAACAGAAACTAAAACATCTCTAATTCTAGTAGCACAATTGTCGTAAAAGAAATCGTATTTGTAGTATTTATTTTCGGGTTTTAGGTTGTTGTTTAAAAAAGTGAAAACGGCTTGTTTTTCAGTATAGGTAAGGTTTAGAACTTGTTGTTTTATCCAGCGATTTTGTTGGATATAATTTTCCAAAAAAGATTGTGCTTGCACACCTTCTAATTTATAGAGTAGCTTCCCTTGTGCAAATTTTAAATAAAAATTTGGGGTGTCCCAATCGTATACACCATAATTGTAGATGCCTTGTATACCGTTTTCTGGATCTTGAATATAAAAAGCACTGTGACCAAACTTATCATAGAGATTATCTCCTGGGCCAATGGTTAGAATGCTTATTTCAGCGCTTGGTGATAGCGGAATATATTGCGCTACAGCTGAAATTTTCAGTAAAAAGAAAAGAAAGAGGAGTACTATTTTCTGAAACAAGACGCTAGTGTTTTATGTGTTGCAAAATACAAATTAAATATTTTGGTTTTTGTTTTATTTGGTTCCGAGAGCTATCGGGATTGGAATTTTAACGAAAGATGCTCCAGTCCAGTTTTACAGAGAATACGTTGGAGTATAGGGCTGCACTCTGGTCTCCAATATCGGTAAGGGCGTAATCAATTTGTATTCCTTTATATTTGAAGCCTACGCCAATATTAGGCTGAAAACCAACCGATTCACTACCGTCTAATTGCCTGAATGTTCTGAAAATTACCCATCCCGGCACGTACGTAAATCATTTCAATATATCCAAATTGTAATCCCAATGCGGGGTCTATACTTGCATAAGAAGTAGATATAATATCGTTGGTCTGTGCAAAACGAAAGTTGAGGTCTACTTCGGCCAGCAACTCAAAGTCGTAGTGGAAAACAAATTTTCTAGCGGCTCCCAATTGTAATTTCGGAATAGTAATTTCGGTCGTTTCAGGAAGTTCCTGGTTTTGTCCTTCCACCGCTCCCGAAATAGTTGCAAACTGTTCTTCATCTATGGTCCAGGCATTAAATGTGGTCGTAATATCACGTGCCATGGAACCAAAGTTCCAATTTCCACTGTTAAACTGAATACCTACATCCAGTCCAAAACCCCAGGAAGAGGCAAACTCACCTATAATCCTTCTAATCACTTTGGCATTAACACCAAGGTTTAATCCGTCTAAAGGCAATTCGCGAGCGTAAGAAAAAGTAACTCCATAATCTGCCGTAGAAAATAAACTAATACGGTTGTAATCTATATTCCCCTGCTCGTCTATAAGTTGGGTAGTATTTAAAATGTCATCCACTCCAAATCTTATAATAGAAAGTGCTACAACACTTTGATTGTCTAGTGGCATTGCAAATCCTACATAGTCATAATTGGCAATATTTGCAAAATATGAGGCGTGCATTAGAGAGAGTTGCTTGTCTTCCAGACCAACCAGTCCGGCGGGATTCCAATACCCACTGTTTACGTCGTTTGTAGAAGCTACCACAGCATTGGACATTCCAAAAGCCGCCGCATCTACGCCAATATTCATAAACTCGTTAGAATATTTTCTAACCGTTTGTGCAGAAGCTATACAAGTGGTGAGTACTAAAAAGAAAAAAATGTGCTGTTTCAAGCTGTCAATTTTGGGCAAATATCTCATTATTTTACAGAATACTAAACTATTATTTTGTTTAGATATTGTGCTGTATAGGGCTTAGACGAAAATAGTTTCTTATTTTTACACCTATACGCATTTTTATGGTGAAACAAATACCCAACCTTATTACTTCTCTCAATTTATTATGTGGCTGCGTAGCTATTTTTTTTGCTATTTCTGGCGACTTGGTGACAGCTTCATACTTTGTGTTTACTGGTATATTTTTCGACTTTTTTGACGGACTTGCAGCAAGAATGTTGAATGCCCATAGTGAAGTTGGATTACAACTAGATTCTCTGGCCGACATGGTTACAAGCGGGGTTGCCCCAGCTGTAGTGATGGTGCAGCTACTCTCCGAAAGTATTTTAGGAAGTCCTATTTCTATTGCCGATAATTTTTCTTCGGAAGGATGGAATGCTGGCTGGCATCAATATGTACCGTTTATTGGATTACTCATTGCAGTAGGATCTGCCTATCGTCTTGCAAAATTTAATGTTGATACTCGTCAAACTAGCAGTTTTATTGGATTGCCAACACCAGCAAATACATTGCTTATTTTAAGTCTGCCATTAATACTTACTTTTCAACCTTCTGCATTAACTGAGGTTATTATTTTAAATCCTTGGTTTTTAATTGGCATTACCCTCCTTGGCTGTATTTTGATGAATGCTGAAATTCCCTTATTTGCCTTAAAATTTAAGACCTGGGATATCAAATCTAATCTGCTTCGGTATGTGTTTTTATTAATTTGTTTGCTTGCTATCGTGTTACTTCAGTTTATTGCGATTCCTGTAATATTACTAGTTTATGTAGTGATGTCCTTGATTTGGAAGTGATTGTGTGTTAAAATAGTTATACTTTTTAAGATGCAAATTTTATTTGAACAACTGTATTTATCCAATTTACCGTACTGAAAATTTCATCGATCTTCCCTTTAGGGCTAGGGCTAGGGCTAGGGCTAGGGCAAAGAATGATGAAATTTTCTCAAAATTCATGAACAGCAAGAATAGAATCCATGTTCCACCACACCCATCCATACCCACCATTTATACCCGAAGGAGCAACCAAGCTTATTGTAGGTACGTTGCCACCGCCCAGATTTACAACAGGTGACCTGAAAGTAAATGATGTAAACTTTTGCTATGGTAGCAGGGATGGACAACTATGGCCTATCATGGATAGCATTTTCAACTTACAACTAAGCTATGAAACCACGCAACTGGCTATCCAACAACGAAAAAATTTTTTGAAAGCCCATCGAATTGGGATTTGCGATATTGTAGCTTCAGCAATACGCGAAAAAGTGGATGCCAGCGATCTGGGGATGCAAGATGTTATCTTGAGGGATTTGATCTCAGTGTTAGAAAAACGTCCTAAAGTGAATACCCTGCTTTTTACAGGCGGAAACAGTAAAAACGGGCCTGAGTATTTCTTCCGAAGACACTTAAAAACCTATCAGCTTTCTTTAAAAGTAGTGTCTGCGGAAGTACCTCGTATACATACTTTTCAACTTCCCAAAAGTAACCGACTTATTAAAACCGTGTCTTTAACAGCTCCAAGTGGCGCTGCCAATAGAGCCGTTGGAAGCATTGCGTTGTATAAAGAATTAAAAAAGAAAGACCCTAACTTCAATACAATTGATTTTAGGGTCCTGCAATATCGGGAATTTTTCTAACTAAGGTTGAAATGTAAAGACTTCCAAAGGTGCATTATTGCTCACCACTACGTAATAGGGATTTCCTTTTATGTTTATTTCGGTAATGCACTTGGCATCAGTAGTGAGGTAAGGATCGTACATTTTGGAGTATTCAAAAGCACCTTTTCCATCACCTAATAATACGTAGCCATAATTACTGTCATAACGTATAGTTTCTACTTCAGCATCGTATATACCACCTACACCCATGATGTCTAAGTTTCCGTCGTTATTAAAGTCTTTGGTCAGTAGAGAAAGGGTAGGACCTAGCTGGGCCATATTGGGTAAATTCCTTACAGTGAAAGTTCCATTGCCATTATTTTGCGCATATATAGATTCAAAGGTGTGGACGGTTAGTTTAAATGCATCGTCTAACTTTTCTTTTCCATAAATTTCCTCGAACTCCAGGTTCGCAAATTCTTTATACGTGCCAATTTTTTCAAGGAGGAACGGATTTTGCTGGCTACTGCATTCTTTTCCTCTCACTGGAACTATTTTGCCATTACTTATTTTACTCATAGCAACGTCGAAACTTCCGTTGTTGTCAAAATCTTTTGCATTTATAAAAAGAGGCTTTTTTTCTGAAGGATGAAATTTATTATTCATTCCCATATTTCCGAAGAAATAGTCCATATCCCCATCGCCATCCATATCTTTTTGGATAGCGCTAAACCACCAACCTTCTTTATTTTTAAAGGCTTCCGTTTCGGTTTTGGTAAAAGAACCCTTTTCATTCTTATAAAATGTGGGTGCCATCCATTCGCCAACCAACAAAAGATCTAGGTCTTTGTCTCCATCATAATCTGTAAACAAAGCTTCAGAAATCATTCCCGGGTTTATCAGGTCTTTATTACTTGAGGTAATGTCTTTAAAAACCCCGTTGTTATTCTGAAGTAAATAGGAGTTAGGCGCCAAGGGATATTTTCCAGGTACAACATTACCACCTATAAATAAGTCTAAATCTCCATCTGCATCTATGTCTGCCGCTGCAATAGCTTTTCCTGAAATGCGTATGACGGGCAGTGAATTTGCTTTTTTACTGAAATTTCCTTTCCCGTCATTTATATACAAACGGTCTTGCAACAGTGGGTCATTCTCTTTTAAGTTGTATCCCGCACTTATAACATATAAGTCTTGGTCACCGTCGCTATCTGCATCAAAAAACAGGGCATTCGCATCTTCATATACTGCATCTTTTTTCCAAAGCGATATATCGTTTTCAGTAAAAGTACCGTCTGCATTTTGAAGAAATAGTGTAGCTGGAGCACCTGCTGCATTTCCTACAAACATATCTTCAAGGCCATCTCCATTTACATCTGCTTTTGCAATACCTGTTCCTTTGCTGGATTGTTTTTGGGGCAATAATAATTGGATATCAAAATCATTTACATCATTCTCTTTGTGCATATAGTTAAGAGCTATAGCTGTAGGACCTATGTTTTTCTTTAACCCTTTTTTGTTTCTAATATCTAGCGTAGAAGCCACAGCGTTGGCTTGTGATATAGTGATTTGCTGGTTTGCTTTTTGATTTTTAAGGGTAGATGAAGTGCCGTTTTGCCATTGCACAATAATTTCTTCTATATTTTTAGTATCGCCCAGACCAAAGTTTAGCGTATGAGCTACCGAAGATTCATAACCCCGCGCTACATATAATTGTTGGAATTGGGTGCCTTTCTCGGTCTTAACAAATACTTCAGCTCCTATGGCTTGTGTATTCGTTGTAGGGCCTTTTAATTGAATTTTAATAAAATTTTGATTGCTATTATTTTTATAAAGACCTATTTCATCTTTAATATTATTTACAATCAAATCCAAATCACCATCGTTATCAAAATCTGCATAGGCTGCACCATTGGAGAAGCTTGGATCTTTTAATCCCCACTCTTCAATTTTTTTTGTGAAAGTGAGGTCGCCATTATTTTTATAGATATAATTGTCTAACTTTTCAGCAGGCATCATAGCCAATAAAGCTTCTAAGGTCATAGATCCTCCCTTCTCGTTAATAGCTTTTAACTGATTTCTAAAATCCTGGTTGTGATAATCTTTATATATACCATTGGTTATAAAAATATCTTTTAGCCCGTCATTGTCAAAATCTGCTATAAGAGGTGCCCAACTCCAATCAGTTTTTACCACACCGCTCATTTGGGCAGTTTCTATAAATTTACCATGTCCTGAGTTTATGTGAAGCATATTTGCCATATAGGCGTGGTGGTATCCCACCTTTACCATGCTCATAAAATTTTCGGTGCTCATGGAAGCCATGTTTTCTTTGCTACGTGCATAGTTTTCAGCTAGCATGTCTACTGTTATGAGGTCAGGATACATATCGTTATTCAAATCTGCATAATCTGCTCCCATACTATTAAAAGAGATATGATTAAAATAGTTTTTTAATTCATCTTTAAATGTTCCGTTTTGTTGATTGATATAGAGTATGTCTGGTTCTAAAAAATCGTTAGAAATATAAATATCATCCCAACCATCGTTATTAAAATCCCCAACAGTACCTGCCAATCCCCAGGCTTTGTTATAAATTCCTGCTTCGCCAGTTACTTTAGTGAAAGTTTCTCCATCGTTGCGGTATAGCTGGTCACTCGTAATCTCTTCAATCTCCGATTGTATTTTACTGCTAATTCTGGTATTGTTTTTAAAATCGTATCTGTAATTAACCACATAGATATCTAAATCTCCATCTTTGTCATAATCCAGTTGATATGCTTGTGTGGTATATCCGGGGTCGTCTAGTCCGTATTGCTTGGCCATTTCTTTAAATGTTCCATTTTGCTGATTTACATACAACTTATTTCTCCGTGCAGCATCGTCGTTTAGCGAACCTGCTTTGCACACGTAAATATCCAACCAACCATCATTGTTAATATCTATCATACTCGCTCCAGTGGTGAAGCCAGAAACATCTTCTACTAAGGCATTTTTAGAAATATCTTCAAAAACAAAATCCCCATTATTTTTATATAGTTTATTGGCTCCAAACGTTGAAACAATAAAGATATCTTCTAGGCCATCTTTGTCGACATCGCCAATGGCTACACCTGCCCCGGCATATAAATAGGGATAGTTAAGAAAGTTGAATTCCAGGTCTTCTCTAATGGTGTTGGTGAAAGTTAGATTGCTTTGTTCTGAAAATACCTTCGTAAATAATGTTTCCGCTTTACCTGTGTAAGCTCCATCTCTGTTTTTCTCAGTAGCTGAATCTGTACAACTTATTATGAATAATGACCCGAAGCTAACTAGTAGTATCTTTTTCATGGCTGGATTATTTAGGCCAAACAAATATATAAAAACATGACATTGAATATTGGGTATTTGTGTTTTGAGAAAATGAAATTCTTAAATAAGAATATTTCAATGTAACGTCAAGTTTATTGTGTAGCAACCCTAATTTTAACGTTTTTTTTGTTATATTAACACCCTCTTAACTATTAAACTTTATTTATATGAAAAAAATTACATTTACCTTAATGGCTTTACTGCTCACGTGTTGTGTGTGGGTGAGTACAGCACAAACGGTTACGGGCAGTAATCTCACCTCTGTAGCCATACCAGATAATAATCCCACTGGTATACCAAGCAATGTTGCAATTGCAGGCATCCCAGCTGGTGCTACTATTACAAATGTGAGTGTAGATCTTGCCATTAACCATACTTGGGCTGGCGATCTTATTATTACATTAACCGCTCCTACTGGAAATTCTATTGGTTTAGTAAATAAGCCTGGAACTGATACAGGTGCTGGAGATAGTAGTGATTTACTTACAACTTCACCAATTACTTTTAACGATACGTCTATGGATAACCCTGAGACAATGGGTAATACAATCCTTGGTGGTGCGGTTATATGTCGTGATGACGCTCGTTGTGCTTATTTTCCAAACACTAGTTTGGTTGGAAATCCACCATCTGCAAATTTTGCAAATTTTGCTGCAGCTATAACAGCATCTGGATTAAATCCCAATGGTAATTGGATCGTACGGATCTCAGATACTGGATTTGGAGATACTGGAAACTTTTTTGTTCCGCAATTGCGTGTTACCTATGCAGTAGCCGGAGCTGATGATCCAATCATAAACTGCCCAGGCGATCAAATGGTTAATGCCAGTCCGGGAGCTTGTGAAGCGCCTTTTGGTTTTGCGACACCAACGGCATTAGACCCTAATGGCGGAACGGTAACAGTAACACAAACTATGGGAGCTCCATCTCCAGGACCTTATCCTGTAGGAGTGACCATTATAGAGTTTACAGCAACCAATGACGATGCCCCTAACGAAACAACTACTTGCCAGTTTACAATAACGGTAGTAGATAATGAAGCGCCAACCATAACGTGTCCGGCAGATATATCACAATCAAACGATGTTGGTGTTTGCGGCGCTAATGTAACGGTTCCAGCACCAACTATTATGGACAACTGTCCTGTGGTGGCAAACAATCCACCTCCGGTTGCTAACAGTCCTACCACAAATTTCCTAGGTACTGGACAATTGGCAAACACGCCAACGGTTATCGCTGGTACTCAAATGTCTATTGGAGGCGATGTAACACTAACAGCTACCTTTACTGGAGACTTTAGTTTCCCAGGAGAATCTTTCGACCTTCAAGGTCCTGATGGTTCTTTGGTGCTAAGTGATAGCTCAAATACTGCAGACTGTCCTGCTGCTCCAAATCAAGCTGTTGTTACAATTCCTGAAGCAACTTGGAATGGTTGGGTAACTACTTTTGGTCCAGACCTTACATTTACACTTTTAGCTGATCCACAAGTTAATCCTACTTTATGTGCAGGTGGTAACAATTATAGTTTGAGTGCAGAGCAAGGAATGGCTACTGGTTCAACATTGAGCAACGATTATAACGGAACTAATGATGCCTCAGATTTCTACCCAGTAGGAACTACAGTGGTAACCTGGACCTATACAGATGCTGCTGGAAACAGTGCAGATTGTACTATGAACGTTACAGTAACTGATGATGAAGCTCCACAGATACAATGTATTGGTGAGCCAGGTGTGTTCAATATTTTGGAAGAATTTGAAGGTGCAACTACTCCAGCCGGATGGAGTACTAATGTAGTTTCTGGTAATTTTGATTGGGAATTTGGAAGTGGCGATATGCCAATTGGTGCTGATTTCCCAACCAACGCTGCAATTTTTAATGATGATGCTGCAGGATCTGGAGAATTGGATAATACTGTAGAGTTGTTATCTCCAGTGTATGATCTTACAGGAGCCGATATGGCTACAGTTGGTTTTGACTATGCTGTGCAGGATTTTATTGGAGCAGGACTTTTTACTGTAGAGGTTTTTGATGGTGCCGCTTGGCAATCGATCCTTGTGGTAGATGATACTGACCAAGCTCCTACAACTTTCGCACCTGTTGATGTGCTTGCTTTTGCAAACGCAAACTTCCAAGTTCGTTTTACTTTCGATGATGAAAACGATTGGGGATGGGGCGCTGGAGTAGATAATTTCATATTATCTTATAACCTTGCTACTTCTCCACCATTTAATGTAATCTTAGACGCTAACGGTATGGCTACTGTAAATGTTGCCGATCTATTAGTAAGTGCAACAGATAACTGTGGTGCTGTAACAGCAACTACCGACGTTACTGGAATTGCTGCATCTTCTATTACAACTGTATTTGACTCTAACAACGGTCTTGGCGGTGGTAGTGCAGTATACTTTGATGTTACTGTAGGAGCTAACGATATTGAGATCACAGATTTAGATCTTAATACGGGAGACCCAGGAGCCTTTACGGTAGAGATGTACACCCTAGTAGGAACTTATGTAGGAAACACTGCAAATCCTGCCCCTTGGACATTATCTGCTACAGGTGCTGGTACTGCTTCAGGAACTGTAAACGTACCTAGTAATGCGGTACTGGACGCTTCTGTAACATTAACAGCAGGAACTACTTACGGTGTTGCCCTAGTGATGGATGCTACGCACGGTCATTCGTATTCAGGAACAGGAACAAATCCTGCACCAGGAATGCTTATGTATAGTAATGCAGATGTAACCCTTAATTTAGGAGCTTCATCTGCTGCGCCATTTGCTGGTACAGCGTTTAGCCCTAGAATCTGGAATGGAAGAATTAACTATTTAGTTGAATCTACTACACCAGTACCTGTTGAAAGTTTCATGGTAGATTGTGAAGACGTAGGAGAGATGACTGTTGAAGTAACAGTTACTGATACCGCTGGAAACACTTCTATGTGTACTGCAACAATAAATGTAATAGACAACATAGATCCTATCTTAGTATGTAAAGACTTCACTCTTGAATTAGGAGCAGATGGTACAGCTATGCTAGACCCTATGGACCTTATAGATATGGATCTTACCTTTGAGGCTTGTGGTCTTAGTGTAGATGCAGTAAGTATGGATGACTTTGACTGTGATGATATAGGAACTCCACAAACAGTAACACTATTCGTAAGTGACCCAAGTGGAAACCTTGCTTCCTGTACAGCTACCGTAACTGTTGTGGACCTATTGGCTCCAGTAGTTACCTGCCCGGCAGATATGACTATAGATCCAGGAGCAGGTACCCAATTGTATGAAGTACCAGATTACTTCGCAGATGGACTTGCTACTGCTCTAGACAACTGTACAGATCCAGTGACGCTATTCACACAGGATCCAGTAGCAGGATCGTTCCTTGGTGATGGTGTGTATACAGTTACCTTGAGCGCAACAGATGAGTATGGCAACATAGGTACTTGTACCTTCGAACTTACCATCGAAAGCGTTTTAGGTGTAGACGATAACTCACTAGAGACAGGAATAACACTATATCCTAACCCTGCACAGAACCAAGTGGTACTGTCTAACGCATCTAACATCCTGCTTAACAAAGCAACTATGTACGATGTAAATGGAAAGTTAGTGAACACTGTAGATCTTACAAATATGAGCACAGAGAAAACAATTGATATTTCTAAATTGGCTTCTGGAGTTTATATTGTACAGATAGAAAGTGAAAACGCAAGCGTTGTAAAACGTTTGATTAAAGAATAATCCAAAAGATTATTTAACCAACCAAAAGAAACCCTCTTCCAGAAATGGAAGGGGGTTTTGTTTTAAAATAATGTCCCGTCCTAAAATAGCGATACACTAAAACTCTAGTGTAATGAAAACATCAGAAAACACGGGTTATGTAAAACGTACCCAGAAAGATTACTCGATTTCTTTTAAACTCCAAGTTGTCCAAGAAATAGAGCTTGGTGAATTAAGCAGAACGGAAGCTTGCCACAAATATGGCATCCAAGCTAAATCTACTATTAGGGAATGGCTCAGAAAATATGGTAACTTTGATTGGGAAAATCAATCTAAGACAACCGTGGCAAAGACACCTGAACAAAGAATCCTTGAACTAGAGGCCAAAGTCAAACTATTGGAGAAACAGAAGGCTCGTGCAGAGCATCTTGCTGAAAGGGCGGATAAGAAAGTCATCATCTTCGATATGCTGGTAGATATGGCAGAGAAGGAATATGATATCCAAATCAGAAAAAATTACAAACCCGAGTTATCGACCGCTTCAAAGAAGAACACAAAGAAACGTTAGTTTCTACCTGTGATTTACTCGGGGTAAACAGACAGGTTTACTATAGATCCATCAAATCAAAAGCCTACAAACAACTTGTAGCTCAAAAGGTTATAGCGTTAGTTAGAGACATACGCGGTATTATGCCAAGACTAGGTACAAGAAAGTTGTACTATTTACTCAAAGCTGAACTTGCTATCTTAAATGTGGGCAGGGACAAACTCTATAGAATTTTAAGAGCCAACCATATGCTCATAAAACCAAAGCGAAGTTATCATATCACAACAGACTCCCATCACCGTTTCAGAAAACACAAGAACCTTATCACTACTATTGAAATAGAAAAACCAGAAACCATATGGGTCAGCGACATAACCTATGTTGGAACTAGGGCAGACCCATCTTACCTGGCTTTGATTACAGATGCATACTCAAAGAAAATTGTAGGTTATAATGTGTCAAAAAGCTTAAGCGTGACAGGGTCTTTGAAAGCACTAGGTATGGCACTTAAAAAAAGAGTTCATAAGAACCAAACGCTGATACATCACTCCGACAGGGGGTTGCAATATTGTTCCAACGAGTACCAACAACTACTTAACGACAACGACATAAGCTCAAGTATGACAGAAAAGTATGACCCCTATGAAAATGCAATCGCCGAAAGGGTTAATGGTATATTGAAACAAGAATTTGGGGTGGCAAGAAATATCAAAAGCTTAGCATTAAAAAGGGCGCTCATAAAAAATGCAATAGAAATCTATAACAATCAAAGACCTCATTTGTCAAACCATATGCTCACACCTGTACAAATGCACGCACAGAATAAACTGAAAAGAAAACAGTACAAATCAAAAAAGCTGAACAATGATATCATTGTTCAGCTTTAATTAATAAATTTAATCCTTTAATAATCTGTATCGGTTATTTAGGACTAGACATAACTTTAGGATTATCCTATGTTTTATTTTGTTGTTTTTTGATAGTTTTTTTCTCTATATCAAACTCATTGTTCTCCCTTTTTGTTTTAGGGTTGGGATTTGTAGGAGTGTTCTGTACTGTTTTTCTTTCAAATTTACGTTCCATATTTTTTTTATTTGTTAATTAAATATAGGGATAGTAAATGCAAATTTTACTTAAGAGGTTGCTAAACTCGGGTTAAACTATCTCATACTATTAACAAAATCAGGAATTCCAGTAAGACCTTCTTCGGTTATCATTTTAATAAACGCACTCCCAATAATAGCCCCTTTTGCTTGTTTTGTAGCAGCCTGAAATGTATCTGAATCACCAATACCAAACCCTACAATTTGTGGGTTCATTAAATTCATAGTCGCAATACGGTTGAAATATTTGGTTTGTGTGTCTCCAAATCCTTCTTTCGAACCTGTAACAGTTGCGCTACTTACCATGTATATAAATGCATTACTCGCATTATCTAGTTCTTTAATTCTTTCATCTGAAGTTTGGGGTGTGATAAGAAATATGTTAGCAAGACCATATTTTTCAAAAATGGATTGGTAATGTTCTTGGTATTCAGCTAACGGAAGATCTGGGAGAATCAATCCATCAATTCCTGTTTCTAGGCATTTTTTGCAGAAAGCTTCTACACCATATTGTAGCACAGGATTAAAATATCCCATTATAATTAACGGAATGGAGATCTTTTCGCGAATACCTTCTAATTGTTCAAAAAGCTTTTGGGTAGTCATACCATTTCTTAATGCTTGCGTAGAACTAGCCTGAATGGTTGGGCCGTCTGCCAGGGGATCGCTAAAAGGCAATCCAATTTCTACCATATCCACACCATTTTTTTCCAGGGCTTCCAAAATAGGGACAGTGTCTTCTAGATTAGGATATCCGGCAGTGAAATAAATAGATAATAGTTTTTTGTTTTCCTGTAGTTTTTCCTGAATACGTTTCATAGTTGTTATGTTTTTGCGAGAGGGATAGAATACGCTACCGTTAAGCGATGATAGCCCGACCCGTTTAGGGACTCGCCCTATAAATTAAAGTAGTCTATATACGTTGAAAGATCCTTATCTCCACGCCCACTTAGGTTTACCACCACAATATCGTTGGGTTTAAATTTACGGGTTTCAAAAATAGCTAGGGCATGACTGGTTTCAATGGCAGGAATGATGCCTTCCAGTTTGCTTAATTCAAGTCCAGCTTTCATAGCATCTTCATCTGTTACCGAGATAAATTCGCCTCTTCCACTTGCATACAAGTTTGCGTGCATTGGGCCTACACCCGGATAATCTAAGCCTGCTGAAATACTATAAGGTTCGGTTATTTGTCCGTCTGTTGTTTGCATCAACAAAGTTTTGCTACCGTGAATAATACCTATTTTTCCTAAAGCAGAAGTTGCAGCACTCTCCCCGCTATGTACTCCTTTCCCGGCAGCTTCTACAGCAATTATTCCTACATTTGTGTTGTCCAGGTAATGATAATAAGCGCCAGCCGCGTTGCTACCACCCCCTACACAGGCAACTACATAATCCGGAGCTTCCCGATTTTCTTTTTCCTGTAATTGAATTTTTATTTCCTGCGAAATCACACTTTGAAATCGTGCTACCATATCTGGATAGGGGTGAGGGCCTACCACACTACCAATAATATAGTGGGTGTCTGTGGGGTTATTAATCCAATCTCTTATGGCTTCGTTAGTGGCATCTTTAAGGGTTTTACTTCCGCTAGTAGCTGGGACAACGGTAGCTCCCAGCATTTTCATCCTCGCTACGTTTGGGGCTTGGCGCTTAATATCTATAGAGCCCATATACACTATACATTCCAATCCCATTAACGCACAAACGGTTGCAGTAGCAACGCCGTGTTGTCCTGCACCAGTTTCAGCAATTATTCGGTTTTTACCCAGGCGTTTTGCCATCAAGATCTGCCCAATTGTATTATTTACTTTATGTGCACCTGTATGACAAAGATCTTCTCGTTTCAGATAAATTTTTGTGTTGTATTTTTCTGAAAGGCGTTTCGCAAAATAGAGTGGCGTAGGGCGTCCTACATATTCTTTTAATAACGAATTAAATTCATTAATAAAGTCCTCTTCCTGCATCACATTTATATAGTTTTGACGCAATTCTTCTACATTTGGATAAAGCATTTCAGGAATGTAAGCTCCCCCAAATTCGCCGTAGTAACCTTTATCGTTTACATTAAAAGTGTTTGTAGTTTGTTGATTATTGTTCATTGTTTCTCGTTTCATTTAGAAAAGTACGTATCGTTTCAATATTTTTTAATCCTGGTGCTGTTTCAAATTTGCTGTTTACGTCTATCGCCATAATAGGAAGCTTGGTTTTTTGAATTTCCTTGACTGCCGAAATTTCCTCCAAACCAATTCCACCACTTAATACAAATGGTGTTTGAGACGGATAATCCCTGAGAACATCCCAATTAAAAGTGTAGCCATTACCGCCTTTTTCCGGGCCTTTTGTATCGAAGAGGAAGGCGTCTACTATATTTTCATAGGGTTTTACTATTGAAAAATTGAAATGATCTTTAATGCTGAACACTTTCCACACTTCGACTCCGCTCAGTGCTGGAACATCGACTCCGCTCAGTGCTGGAACTTCGACTCCGCTCAATGCGGGAACTTCAAAGGCACATGTAGTTGCAATCTTTAAATTTTTACAAAATTCAGTACTTTCATCACCGTGCAATTGAATAACATCCAACCGAAATTTTCGGGTCTTGTCAATTACTTCTTCAATTGAAGCATCCACAAAAACTCCAACTTTCTTTATCCCCGGAAGGTCGGGGATCTCTTCACCAGTATAATTACGTTTACTGCCTTTATAAAATATAAAGCCCAGATAGTCGGGCTGCAAGGCAGCAACTTCGGCAATGTTATGGTGCATTCCGCAGATTTTCAATTTCATTTTAATTGACTTATAAATTGTTTGGCAGCCTCTCCTGGGTGATCACTTTTCATAAAATTTTCTCCAATTAAAAAACCTTGGTAGCCATATTGTTTTAAATCTGAAATTGCTGTTACAGAACTTATTCCACTTTCTGATACCTTTATAAAATCATTTGGAATTAAAGTCGCCAAACGTTTACTGATTTCTATGGAAGTTTCGAATGTCTTTAGATTCCTGTTATTTACACCTATCATATCTACTGTCTGGTGTAAGGACTTATGGATTTCTTCCTCATTATGAACCTCTAACAAAACATCAAGCTGTAACGATTTTGCCAAGATTGAAAAATCTTTCAATTCAGTTTTAGTTAAGCATGCGGCAATGAGTAAAATGGCATCGGCTCCGTTGGCCTTAGCTTCATAGATTTGGTAAGGGTCTATGATAAATTCTTTCCGTAATAGCGGAAACGAAGTTGCTTTTCTTGCCACGAGCAAATCTTCTAACGAACCCCCAAAAAAGTTGGTATCTGTAAGAACAGACAAGCCGCTAACACCAGCAGTTTCATACCCTTTAGCCACATCTTGTACTTGTACGTTGTTGTTAATAATTGGTTTACTAGGCGATCTGCGTTTGTGTTCTGCAATGATACCTGTTTGAGCATTTTTTAAAGCAGCAGCTAACGATTGAGTCGAACGCTCAAACCATGGCGATTGCTCCAATAGCGAAATAGGAAAGGCGTCTTTTTTTGCTGAAACTTCCTTTTGTTTGTAGTTGGTTATTTTTTCTAGAATAGTCATAAAGTGAAAATGAAACCGACTTCGAAACCGAAGTCGAATACTAATAAATTTAAATTATCGAACTTAATGTTTGTAATTTTTTAAGGCTTGCCAAGGCACTTCCGGATTCCAGACTTTCCTTGGCTTTTTCAAATCCAGTTTCAATGTTACATTTTTCAACAGTTGCAATGGCTAAAGCCGCATTTGCGCATACTACATTGTTTTGTGCCGGGGTACCCTTACCTTTTAATATTTCAGTAAATATTCTTGCGGAAGCTTCCACCGTTTCACCTCCATAAATTTCAGATTGCTTAATTTGTGGAACACCAAAGGTTTCTGGAGTTAAGATGGTTTCGGTAGTATTTGAAATCATTTTTACGGGTCCCGTTAAAGCAACTTCATCGTACCCGTCCATGGCGTGCAAAATTGCGTAATTTTTGGTCCCTTTTTGATATAAATAGCCATACTTTCTAGCCAACTCCAAATTAAAAACACCCACTAATTGGTTTTTTGGAAATGCCGGATTAACCATGGGACCCAACATGTTGAAAAATGTTTTTACCCCTAACTCGTATCTAATAGGCGCCACGTTTTTCATAGCAGGGTGGAAGAGGGGTGCGTGTAATATGCAAATGTTTGATTCGTCCAAACAACGGATTAAAAAACTGGAATCGGCACTGAATTTTATACCCAATTGCTCCATCACATTGCTGCTACCACTAATGGATGAAACCCCATAATTGCCGTGTTTGGTCACTTTAATATTAGCCCCTGCCGTTACAAAGCTCGCCAAGGTAGAAATGTTAAAGGTGTTTTTTCCATCTCCTCCTGTACCACATAAATCTATGGTGTTGTAGGCTTTTACATTTACTTCAAGGCATAAATCTAATAAAGCATCGCGAAAGCCTTCCAGCTCTTCGATAGAAACACTTCGCATCATATATACCGTTAGGAATGCTGCTATCTGACTATTGTTATATTTGCCTTCGCTTATATTTATTAACACATTGCGCGACTCCTCTTTCGTGAGTTGCTCGTGGTTGATGAGTCTGTTGAGTATATGTTTCAATGATAAAAGTTTAGATGTATTTGAGTCTACTTATTTTTTTTATTATTGCGGCAAACTAGCTTTCTACCCAGTTTTTTATAATTTGTTTTCCTTTTGGTGTTAGGACACTTTCGGGATGAAATTGCACCCCTCTTATGTCTAATTCTCGGTGACGTAAGGACATGATTTGTCCGTTTTCATCTATAGAGGTAATTTCCAGACAATCAGGAAAATCTTCTCTGGAGACTACCCACGAATGGTAGCGGCCAATTTCTATCTCGTTCTCTAAATCTTTGAATAATGGTTCATCGTTTACTAAAATTTTAGCCTTGGTGGCTACACCGTGAAATACTGCGCTTAAATTAATAAGAGAACCTCCAAAAACTTCTCCAATGGCTTGCTGTCCCAAACAAACACCGAAGATTGGTTTTTTTCCTGCATACATTTTAATGACATCTTTAAGCAAACCAGCTTCCTCTGGAATACCAGGCCCTGGCGAAAGCAGGATTTTATCGTAGGTAGTTATTTCGTCAAGATGAAATTGATCGTTACGTAAAACAATAACCTCGCAATCTAATTCTTCCAGATAGTGAACCAGATTATACACAAAGCTATCGTAGTTGTCTATTACTAATATTTTCATAATCCCCTGTCAATCTCCCCAAGGGGGAGAAGTTTTTTAATGTTTTTAATTTATGTAAACTCCATAATTCCCTTTTAGGGCATTAGGTGGTTATTTCTTCAGCTAGTTCTAAGGCTTTTGTTAGGGCTCC
Organism: uncultured Flavobacteriaceae bacterium; assembly: GCA_963799365.1. Taxonomy (GTDB): domain Bacteria; phylum Bacteroidota; class Bacteroidia; order Flavobacteriales; family Flavobacteriaceae; genus Marinirhabdus. The sequence continues at coordinate 237,244 of CAWCWV010000017.1, read as the reverse complement.
TAATTTATTGTACACTTCCTGAAGTTCACTTTCTGGATCGCTTTCTGACACAATACCAGCGCCTGCCTGGTAATTTAATGTATGATTTTTACTTACAAACGATCGAATAATAATTGCGTGGTTATAATTCCCTTTAAAGTCCATAAAACCAATGGCACCTCCGTAAAACTCACGGTTGGTGTTTTCGTATTTCTCCAACAATTGCATTGCCTTGTGTTTCGGGGCGCCACTTAGAGTCCCTGCTGGAAAAGTGTCTGCAACAATTTGCATTGTACTTGTGCCCTTATGAATCTTTGCGGTCACTTTGCTCACTAAATGAATTACATGGCTAAAAAACTGAACCTCTCTATACGTCTCTACTTTTACACCACTACCGTGGCGACTTAGATCATTTCTGGCTAAATCTACCAACATAACGTGTTCGCTATTTTCTTTGTCATCTTCAGATAATTGTTTGGCAAGGATGGCATCTTGTTCATCGTTCCCAGTTCTCTTAAAAGTTCCTGCGATGGGATGGATTTCTGCAATTCCCTCTTTAACAACCAACTGTGCTTCAGGTGAGCTTCCAAATATTTTAAAATTTCCGTAGTCGAAATAGAATAAATACGGTGATGGGTTTATACTTCGTAAGGCTCGGTATACATTAAATTCGTCTCCAGTAAAACCTTGTGTAAAGCGTTTACTGGGAACAATTTGGAACACATCGCCACGGGCGCAATGTTGTTTGCACTTTAAGACCAAATCTTTGAAGGCCGAATCTTCAAGATTGGTTGTGGGTTTTCCATTTCGATAAAAAGGATATTCTGCAAAATCCTTCGACTTAAGAAGTTGTTCTATTTCTGAAATATTATTTTCAGATTCATAATTGTGTGAAAAGATATATGCCTCATTATTGAAATGATTTATCGCAATGATATTTTGGTAGACTGCATAGTATATATCTGGAATGTTGAGCGATGCTTTAGATTTGTTTATTTCAATAGCCTCAAAATAACGCACTGCATCATATGCAGTAAATCCAAAAATTCCGTTGTTGATGAATTTGTATTTTGTATCAGATTTAGATTCAAAGGCATTTGAAAATGTCTCTAAAGCCTTAACAACACTATTTTCTTTTGTGCTACTGCTTGTAAAAGAACCCTTTGGAAATTGTGTGGTGATCACTTCATTTTCAACTTTAAAAAATGCGATTGGGTTGCAACATATGTAACTGAAGCTATTGTCGTTGGCATGATAGTCGCTACTTTCCAATAACAAGCTATTTGGGAATTTATCTCGCAGCCGCAGGTAAACAGAAACGGGAGTGAGGGTATCTGCCAATAATTTTTTTGAATGGGTTGTTAAAGTATACTTCATTTTTGTCATTTTCATCTCAGCGAAAATCTTTGTTTAATATTTCACTCACCCTGAACGGAGTCGAAGAGCGGGAATAAAAAAAGGCTTATCGTGAAGATAAGCCTTTATATGATTGTTACATACGGGGGTAGCTCACGTTGTTTTACGTAGGTTAGTCCACCACCAAGAATGTGTATTTGTGTTTTTCATTTGAAGTTCCAAATATAGAGATGAAATATTAAATTACAAACAACAAATTCTTAAAATTTCAGCAAAACGTCTAGCGTGAAATTATCGCTAATAGCGTTGTCACCTAAGTTGTCTGTAAAACTTCCTGAACCATAACGAATGTCGAATTTGGTGCGGTCTATTTTAAAACTTGCTTGTGCAGCGCTTTCTCCCATCTCTAGGTCGAATGCTACTGCCTCTGTATGTCCTTTTATGGTGATGTTGGCTTTTACATTATACGTATTGCCATTTTTGGTAGCGCTGTTAATTACAAGTACTGAAGTTGGATGATTTTCAATTCCAAAGAAATCGGCACTTTTAAGGTGTCCTTCCAATTTTGCTTTGTCTTCTCCTTTTAGGTCTGTTACATTAATGCTCGTCATATCCACGGTAAACATTCCGCCTACCAGATTTTCGCCTTCCATTTCTAGAAATCCATCTTTTAATTGTATGGTACCTGTGTGTGAGCCAAGAATTTTCTTGCCTTTCCATTCAATCTGGCTTTCTTTAATGTCTATTTTCTTTTTCATGTTCATAGGATTTGTAAATGCTGAAGCTGTTATAACCACAGCGATTAATAATAAAGATTTAAATGTTTTCATGATTTTTGTTTTTTAAAGTTTAGGATCTAAATTTATCTAATAAATTGTTTAAGGTTTCTAATTCGGTTTCAGTAACAGCGCTCACTATGTTTTCATTGTTTTGTTCAATTAATGGATCTAAGGTTTTTAAAAGGGTAAGACCATCATCAGTTATAAATATTTCAATTTTTCTTCGATTATTGGCGCATATTTGGCGTTTAGCCCAACCTTTTTTAATTAATTTATCTACCAAACGGGTAGTATTGCTGCTTTTGTCTATCATTCGTTCTTGAAGTGTAGAAAGATTGGCAGGATTCCCGCGTTGGCCCCTTAAAATGCGCAAGACATTGTATTGTGGCATGGAAAGCTCGAACTCCTTTAAAACTGCCTGAATATTTTCTTCAATCATGCGGCTCGTAAACATAATATTAATCACAGTCTTAGTAGTAAGACCCATGCTGTGAATAGATTTAATAGCCTCTTCAATTTTCATACTTGTAATAACAATATTTGTATATACAAATGTAATATAAATTTTAGACCAATATACTTTTTACCATTAATTTAACAGCATTTCATTAATGGCAATCATTCTAATGTATATTTTTATCTTATGAAACTAATACTGAGTGTACTATTAGGGATTTTATTGGTATCCTGCGGAAACAATACCCAAAACGAACAATTGGATGCTAATGCGATAGTTAAAACCATCACTAAAACCACTACCAATACTTCTGTTGAAACTGAAACCACTTCTTATGAAGAATTAGAATTAGTAGATTTTAATGAATTTGAAGCGAGATACCTTCAGCAACCCTCTCCTGAAACAGCTTATGTAATTAACTTTTGGGCCACATGGTGCAAGCCTTGTATAAGTGAACTACCTTATTTTGAAGCACTTCATAAAAACTATAGAGATAAAAATGTAAAAGTAGTTTTGGTGAGTCTGGATTTTCCGAAGCAGATAGAAAAACAGGTACTACCCTTCATAGAAAAACATAATTTGCAAAGTGAAATATTACTTTTGGACGATCCGGATGCCAATACATGGATTCCAAAAGTAAGTGACCAATGGAGTGGGGCTATTCCAGCAACCCTATTTATTAAGGGCTCCACACAAAAATTTTATGAAAAATCATTTACATACGCTGAATTAGAAACCGAATTAAAAACAATTTTATAATGAACAACATGAAAACAAAATTTTTAAAATTAGCAGCAGTTGTAGCAATTACAACTCTTTTTGTAGCCTGCCAGGAAACTAAAGAAAAAGAAGTAACTACTCAAGTTGCGTCTATAACAACTAAGGAAGTGGCAATGGCAGACAAAGAAGAACTCATCGCAACTAAAGGGTATGGCATAGGCGATGTAGCCACAGACTTTAAATTAAAAGATGTAAACGGAAAAATGGTATCACTTAGTGATTATAAAGATGCCAAAGGATTTGTTGTCATTTTCACCTGCAACACTTGCCCATTTGCCGTGGCCAGTGAAGAACGAATGGTGGCACTCGATAAAAAGTACAAAGCAAAGGGCTACCCTGTAATCGCCGTTAATCCTAACGATCCAGAGGTACAACCCGATGATACGTATGAGTTGATGCAGAAAAAAGCAAAGGAAGCAAATTTCTCATTTCCTTATTTGTATGACGCTTCAAACTCAATATATGCATCCTACGGAGCCACCAAAACCCCTCACGTTTATTTATTGAAAAAGGAAGACAGAGGCAATGTGGTTAAATATATTGGAGCCATTGATGACAATGTGCGTGATGGCGATGCCGTTAAAGATCAATTTTTAGCTAAAGCTATAGATGAATTATTGGCTGGGAAGGAAGTTTCGGTAAAAGAAACCAAGGCAATAGGTTGTTCTGTGAAGCAGAAGAAGGCATAGTGTATAAGATTTTGTAACAAAACAATCCGCTACGGTATATATCTGTCGCGGATTTTTTATTTTTGCTTAAATTTTATTTAGAATGCAAGACCTAACACAAGAAGAGTGGCACAAAAAAGTGCTTGAAGATGCAACTGGCGTTATTTTAGACGTTCGCACCCCACATGAAGTTGACGAAGGTATAATTCCGAATTCGCAACACCTTGATATCCAGAACGCCCCTTCTTTTATGGCGGGTGCCCAAGAGTTGGATAAATCTAAAAATTACTATATTTATTGCCGTTCAGGGGGAAGGAGCGCACAAGCATGTATGATTTTAGAATCCATGGGTTTTGAAAAAACCTACAACTTATTGGGAGGATTTAGCGAATGGACCGGTGATAAAACTAATTTATAATGAAACAAATCCTAATTCTATTTTCATTCGCAATTTTATCACTTACTTCTTGTTCTCAACCTAGCAAGGATATTGAGACGGTGAGTCCACAAGAAGTATATGATGCTGTTTACAATAAAAATAATTCTTCACTACAACTAGTAGATGTAAGAACCGCAGACGAATATGGAGTCTCACATTTAAAAGACGCTCAAAATATTTGTGTAACTGAAGACGATTTCCAAGAAAAGGTAAAAACCTTGGACAAAGATGAACCAGTATATGTGTATTGTAAATCTGGAGGAAGAAGTGCCAGAGCGGCGAAAATACTTGCCGATTTAGGCTTTACCAAAATTTATGATTTAAAAGGTGGTATCACAGCCTGGGAAGAGGATGGGCTAGAAACCGACAATTAAATCTTCTTAATTTCCTTAACACATTGATTTTGTTAGAGTTAAATTGAAGCCAAAGCATCTTCAATTAACGAAATTTTCACATAGTGATTTATATTTTAGTCCAGATTAAAATTTTTATCCTATGGAAAATCAAGAGCAGGTCATACAGGAAGAAATGAGAAAACTCATCGAAAATAGTTGTCAGTTTACAGAAAATTTAAGCAAGGACTATTACAGTTTTCAGAAATCGCTTTTAAAATTCTATTTTGGAGCAATAGATGTTACTATAGATTTTGATAAAGAAACTATCCTTCTTTGGAATTCAAAACCAAGAACACCACAAGATTATAAAATTTATGATATTAATGAAGCTGTTGCTACAAAAGTCTCCTACAGCGACTTAGAAGAAACCCTAAAAGGGTGTCTTGAAAATGGTAAAATGCAAAACCGTTATTATAAAACCTTGTTATTTCACTATAACAAAGCCGAAGACAATCCTACATTACATGCAACTGCTTAATTGATTGTTTGATAAAGATTAAATGGAACTACGCTCATTTCAAATTGGTTTCTCTAGGACATTTTCCCAATAAAAAGCCAAACACAAGATTAAATCATTTAATTCATGTATGTTTGCATTGTTAAAAAGTGAGTTCGCTTGTATTATATAGTACCCTTCAAGAGTAATTAATCCATTCCTTATCTTTTTTTTCCAAAGCATTAGAAGTAACAATCATATATTATGATTATTGCTTTGTAAAGTTAGTGATGTATGATTTTTGCCTGACTATTTCAGCAAAGTACATTGCGATTTTTATTTCAATTTTGAAATAGGAATTTAGTAACAATTAATTTTAAAAGAGTACCAAAATGAAAGAAGGAACAGTAAAATTCTTTAACAATTCAAAAGGATTTGGATTTATTAAGCCAGCAGATGGTGGAGACGATGTATTTGTACACACAACGAACCTAATCGATGAGATTAGAGAAGATGACACCGTGCAATACGAAGAAGAAATGGGGCGTAAAGGCTTAACAGCAGTACGCGTTCAGTTGGTTTAATTACCAGTTAGAAAATTACAAAACCCACCTCTTTCGAGGTGGGTTTTTTTGTGCAAAATAGTTAATTACTACTTAAAGATTAAACCTTGACCAATCTGGCAATAATCTCTTCAGTTTGTAAGGGATCTATTAGTATAATGGGTTCGGAATAAATAAGTGGTGTCCTTTCTTTATACCGTTTGCGAAGTTTTTCATTGATGGTGCTGAATAGTAAGGACTTTGTAATACATTTCAGAAGAAACCGCTCTGTTTCTTCTATGCTTCCACTGTTCATCTCTTTATAGCGTATTCTTTCTGAAGTCATAGCATTAGCAATTAATTGCTCATTCAATAAAAATATGCCTATTTCATCTAGCAATTCTTTTTGCTTGGATACTATTTGTAATGTCATCATAGCAACTTGTATTTCATGTATAAAAGTATTATTTTAATTGTTTTACTTTCATAATAAATAGTTAAACTATTTGTAATTAATAGTAATACTATTATGTTTGCTTCAAATATTTTGAGATGCAAGAATTGTTGAAAAATTTACAAATAAAGGTGAATGATAAAATTTACCTGAAAGATCCTGAGTCTTCTACTTTAGGGAAGCGTATCGTAGAAAATAGTATCATCCTTATCAATGAAATCGGTTTTGAGACCTTTACCTTTAAAAAATTAGGAGATCGTATAAAATCACCTGAGGCTTCGGTATATCGTTATTTCGAAAATAAGCACAAACTTTTGCTATACTTAACCTCTTGGTACTGGGCTTGGTTAGAATATCAATTGGTCCTAAAAACGTTCAGTATCACAAATCCTGAAGAAAAATTAGCAAGAATCCTCGAAATCATTACAATGGCTATTGAAACAGATTCCAATTTCTCCCATATTGATGAAGTTAAATTGAATACTATTGTAATAAACGAATATTCCAAATCTTTTTTAACCAAGGATGTAGATGAAGAAAATAAGGAGGGATATTTTACTACCTATAAAAGACTTATTTCTAGAGTTAAGGATGCCATTCTAGCTGTAAAGCCAACATATCCCTTTCCTGCATCACTTGCTAGTACCGTGGTTGAAGGATCGCTACATCAGTATTTTTTAAAAGATCATTTTCCTTCCATTACGGATTGTAACGCGACTGTTACCCCAACTAATTTTTGCAAGCATCTTGTCTTCAGTTCACTTAACATCACTATGAAATGAAAAAACCTATGTCACCTTGGCAACGCTTTGTAGGGCTTTTGCAGCTAGACAAACGAGATATCAGACAAATTATTTACTATGCCATATTTGCTGGGGTCGTTGCTTTATCGCTACCCTTAGGTATTCAAGCAATTATCAACCTTATTCAAGGTGCACAGATTTCTACATCATGGATCGTTTTAGTGGTATTGGTAACCCTTGGAGTTGCATTTCAGGGTACTTTGCAACTCATGCAAATAAGAATTCTCGAAAACATTCAACAAAAGATATTTACACGTTCTTCTTTTGAGTTTGCTTTTCGCTTCCCCAAAATAAAAAGTAGTGAATTAAGAGAGTATTACCCGCCAGAATTGGCCAATAGATTTTTCGATACGCTTACTGTGCAAAAAGGACTTTCCAAAATTTTAATAGATTTTCCGGCGGCAATCTTACAAATCGTCTTCGGTTTGTTATTGCTGTCTTTCTACCATCCCTTTTTCATAATCTATGGAATATTGCTGGTAGTACTCATTTATATAGTTTTTCGGTTTACTGCAAAAAAAGGACTTCATACCAGCCTGGAAGAATCTAAAAATAAATACAGAGTAGCACACTGGATTCAAGAGATAGCAAGGTCTGTTTTAAGTTTTAAGTTATCAGGAAATACCACACTTGCTATGCAACGCAACGATGTTTTAACTACAAAATATTTAGAATCACGGGAAAATCATTTTAGGGTTCTGTTATTACAGTTTATCCAAATGGTAGGCTTTAAGGTTCTTGTCACTGCTGGATTATTAATTATTGGTGGATTGTTAGTGCTAAATCAGCAAATGAATATTGGTCAATTTGTCGCTGCCGAAATCATTATACTTTTAGTGATTGCTTCAGTAGAAAAACTAATTACCGGTCTGGAAACTTTTTACGACGTGCTTACATCCCTAGAAAAAATAGGACAAGTAGTAGATAAAGAGCTGGAGCCTCAAGATGGTATTGATCCGTTCGAAACCAGCCAACCTTTAAAAGTAGAATTGGACCAGGTGAATTACAGCACACCCAATGAACTAGGTATTCTAAAAAATATTAGTTTTTCAATACTAGCCAAAGAGCGTGTATTACTAGATGGCCCTTCAGGGTCTGGTAAATCTACTCTGTTGAAACTATTGTCCGGTATAAAATTTCCAACCCATGGTTCATTATATATAAATAATACTTCTATACAGGGGGTTTGGCCCAATAAATACAGGGCAAAAGTAGGGCAGGTACTACCTGAACAGCATCCATTTGAAGGGACTTTGCTTGAAAATATAACGTTTGGAGATCCCTCAATTTCCAGAGATCGGGTTCACGAAGTTTTGGAGAATATTGGACTCTTACAGTTTATTAAAAAACAGCCCAACGGACTTCAAACAATGATCTATCCTGAAGGCCAGCAAATACCCTATACTATTGCGAAAAAGATTGTAATTGCGCGTGCCATTGTGCACAGTCCAGAACTGCTATTACTTAAAGATCCCTTGGAGAATTTCGAGCAACAAGAAGCACAGCGGATTATTGAATATTTAATCGATACTCGTCACCCCTGGTCGCTTGTGGTGTCCTCGCGAAACCCATTGTGGAGAAAACATTGCACAAAAATTATACAGTTGAATAATGGAACCTTAATAAATAATACCAATGCTTAATATTTCACACAATCAATTAAATAAGAAGGTGACTTTAGAAGGGTATAATTCATTTTCTAAGGCTTTCAAAGCCAAGCATTACAAGATGTTTAATCGGTTTTTGTTGGCATTTGGAATTACAGTCTTTCTAATCCTAATGCTACCCTGGACTCAAAATGTTACCGGGAACGGCTACGTTACTACCCTAACGCCCGGACAACGCCCACAAACCATACAATCTCAAATTCCGGGACGTATTGAACAGTGGTTTGTAAAAGAAGGGGATTTTGTAAACAAAGGAGATACGATTTTATTTATTTCTGAAATAAAAACGGAATATCAAGATCCGAGACTGGTAGAGCGAACCAATGCCCAGCGCGATGCTAAAACACAATCTGTAGTGTCTTACGACGGTAAGATTTCAGCATTAAAAAATCAGATATCAGCATTGAATCAAGAACGTATGCTGAAATTGCAACAAGCCGAAAACAAGTTAAAACAAGCGCGTCTTAAAGTTAAAAGTGATAGTATAGATTTGATAGCTGCAAGAACCAATCTGGACATTGCAGAAAGACAATTTAACCGTACCGAAACACTTCAACAGGAAGGATTAAAATCGGTTGTAGATGTAGAAGAAAAACGGTTAAAAACACAAGAAACACAAGCGAAACTTATTTCACAGGAAAATAAATACCTCGCAAGTCAGAACGAAGTAATTAACGCTCAGGTTGAGATAAGTCGGGTTGCAGCAGAATATGCAGATAAAATTGCTAAAGCCAGTAGCGAACGTTTCACAGCAGAGTCCAGCCAATTTGAAACTGTTGCCGAAGTACAGAAGCTAGAAAGTCAATCCACCAATTACGAGATGCGCAATGCTATGTATTACGTAACGGCCCCACAAAATGGATATATAAACAAAGCCATACGAGCAGGGTTGGGGGAAACCTTTAAGGAAGGGGAGCGATTGGTAAACATTATGCCGTCAGATTATGACCTGGCCGTAGAGACTTTTGTAGATCCAATAGATTTGCCGTTGATTCATTTGGAGGAAGAAGTTCGAATTCAATTTGATGGCTGGCCAGCGATTTTCTTTAGTGGATGGCCCAATGCTTCATTTGGAACTTATGGGGGTAAAGTGGTTGCAGTGGAAACATTTATAAGTGATAATGGGAAATTCAGAATTCTTATCGCCCCAGATCCACAAGCCGAAAAGTGGCCTGAAAATATGCGCGCGGGCTCTGGTGCTTATACTATCGCATTGTTGGAAGACGTTCCTATTTGGTATGAAATATGGCGACAGCTGAACGGATTTCCACCCAACTATTATACCCCAAAAACTGCTGCAAAAACTACAAAATAAACTAATTATGCAAAGATGTTTCAATACTATTTTATGCTTAAGCTTTTGGGTCTTTAGTACGATGATTTCGGCTCAAGTACCTGCTCATTCATTAGATAGCGTTTTTACTTTTGAAGAATATCTGGGGTATGTAAAGAAATACCACCCTTTGGCAAAGCAGGCCAACTTACAGTTAAGCATAGGGGAAGCCAATTTGCTAAGTGCACGAGGCGGTTTTGATCCAAAGATTGAAGTAGACTACGACCGAAAAAAGTTCAAAGGGACAGAATATTACGATCAGTTAAACGCAGCCTTTAAAATTCCAACATGGTATGGAATAGAATTTAAAGCAAATTTTGAAGAAAATACGGGTACTTTCTTAGATCCAAGTTTAACAGTGCCTGATGAAGGATTGTATAGTGCAGGAGTTTCATTTTCACTAGCACAAGGGTTTTTAATAAACGAACGTATGGCTACCTTAAAGAAAGCTAAGTTTTTTGTAGAACAAACCAAAGCAGAAAGGGACTTACTCATTAACCAACTTATTTTTGATGCAAGCGTAACCTATTTTGAATGGGTTGAAGCTTATAATGAACAACAGATTTACGAAAGCTTTTTAAGCAATGCCGAAATACGTTTTAAAGGCGTAAAACGGAGCGTGGAAGAAGGCGATAAAGCTGCCATAGATAGTACTGAAGCAAGAATTACGTGGCAGGATAGAAGGCTAAATCTGGAAGCTGCTTGGCTAAAAAGGAGAAAAGCTGCCTTAAAAGTGAGTAATTATTTGTGGTTAGACCAGGTGCCTTTGCAAATTGAGGATGCTATGGTGCCTCAGGCGCCATCTACTGAAATTATACAAAACTCCTTATTTCTGGAAGGTATCACCATAAATGAAGCATCGTTAGTAAATCACCCTATATTGCGAAGTATAGATGCCAAGGTAGAAAGCCTGGAAGTAGACCGATTTTTGAAACGGAACAAGCTATTGCCGAAGGTAGATTTACAATACAATTTTTTAACACCAGATAGAGATCAGCTTAATAGTTTTAACACAGCAAATTATAAAGCAGGCTTACAAGTAAGTTTTCCTATTTTTCTTAGAAAAGAACGTGGCGATTTAAAATTAACCAACCTTAAAATACAAGACGCCAATTTTGAACGAACGGCTACATCGCTTACACTTCAAAATAAAATAACCGCTGTGACTATAGAAATAAATTCCTTGCAGACACAAAATATTCTTGTAACACAAATAGTTGGAGATTATCAAACCCTTGTCGCTGCCGAAGAGCGAAAGTTTCAATTAGGAGAGAGCTCTTTGTTTTTGGTAAATTCACGTGAGCAAAAATTAATTGAGGCACGCTTAAAGGCGAATGAACTTCAGGTTAGATCATTACAGGCAAACGCGAGTTTGTATAACGTTTTGGGAATTGGTGATAATTTCAATTAGTAAAAAATTGAATCATATAAATTAAGTTTCCCTACGTAACACCTCCAAAGGCGAGCTGTGCAATACGGTTTGGATGTTACTTAAGCCAATTCCTAAAATCAATACTGTAATTCCTGGCACAAACACCACAAAAGGAATTATGGAGGGTAGAAAAGGCTCTTTAAATACAAACGTGGCCAGGCAAAATGCGCTTAGTAAGGCCAGTATGATACCAACCAAACTTCCAAGCAACCCTAAAAAGACATACTCTAATGCTGCAATTTTTAAAATCTGTTTATTAGTAGCACCCAATGTTCTAAGCAATACACTTTCTCTAATACGCTGATATTTACTTGTTCTTACGGAACCAATTAATACTATGATTCCTGTAAGAATACTAAAGAAGGCCATAAAATTGATAACCCAAGATACTTGGTTTAATACATCTTCAACCAAAGTATATACTTGTCTTAAATCGATAATGGTCACGTTCGGAAATTTGGCAACTAGATCTTGTTGTAACCTTGCAGAGCCTTGCTCGTCTGCTACCTGAGTTGTAAAAACATTAAATTGTGGCGCTTGCTCAAGGACGCCTTTAGGAAACACGATGCTAAAATTAAGCTGCATTTGTGCCCAATCTACTTGTCGTATACTCCCTACAGTTGCTTCCATTAATACCCCTTGCACATTAAAAACAACAGGATCGCCAACGGTAAGTTTGGAGTCTGTAGCAAGGTTTTCTGAAATAGAAATAAATACTGGATCTCCTGCCTTTACTTCTGAAACCCAAGTACCATCCATTAATTTTTCAGAGGGCGTAAGCGTTTTGCGGTAGGTGGTTCTAAATTCGTGGTTCAAAATCCAACCCCGTACTTGACGGGTGCTGTCTTGTTGTAATTCATTTATCAACTTTCCATTAATACTGTGCATGCGCATAGTCACCAATGGGATACTATTAAGAACCCTCAATCCTATATTAGAAATACTTGTAGCTACTGAATCGCGCTGTTCAGGTTGAATGTCTAAAATGATGATGTTTGCATTTTCGGCAGTCTGCCCAATTTCTGTCTTTGCTAACAGGATATCCTTGGTAAAATACAAGGTGCTAATCAAGAACGTGCCTAAGCCTATAGCAACCACCAAGACAACGGTTTGATTGTTAGGTCTAAAAAGATTAAGTAAACTTTGTCGTGCGGTAAAGCTCCAACGCTTTGGAAAAAAACGTTTTACCATCTTTATAAAAAACAAAGCGACACCTGCTATAATCGCAAATGTAAGTATGGTAGCACCTACAAATATTAGGGCATACAGTGCATCTTTAATAAGCCAAAATGAGAATAAAAACAGGAATACCAAAATGGCTCCGAAAACCAAAACCCTTATTTTTTGAGGTTCTTGAGAGGAATTTTCATCCACTCGCAATACATCTAAAGGGGACACATACCAGGTTCTTAGTAAGGGGAGTAGCGCAAATAGAACCGACATAAATAATCCGAGCAGTACTCCAATGAGTATAGGTTCAGCCGAAATAGTAATTTCAATTGTAAAGGGTAAAAATTCTTTCAGTAAATACGGAAAAATCCCCTGAATACCAACACCTATGAGTGACCCGACAATGCCTCCAATAATTCCAATCCCAGCAATCTGAATCAAGAAAATGAGAAAACTTTGGAGTCTGGAGGCGCCCATACACTTCAAAATCGCAATGGTATTTAATTTTTCTTTTATGTAAATATGTACCGAACTGGCGATGCCAATACATCCTAAAAGCAATGCAATAAAAGCTGCTAAATTTAGAAACTTTCCTACATTATCGTAACGTCTGCCCAAGCGTTGGGTAGTGCTGGTATGTGTGTCTAGATCGGCATTTTCCATATCCAATGCAGGTTCAAGTTTGTCTTGAAGCTTCTTTAGATTTACCGTATCTAGTACCTTATAAAAATATTGGTATTCTTTTCGGCTTCCATATTGCAATAAATTTGTAGATGCTATAAAGCGATATGGAATTATAACAAGTGGCGCCACAGAGCTAGAAATGGCGGAAGTTCCTGGAATAGATTGTAAGGCACCCACAATAGGAATGGTAAGCTCGCCTACTTTTATAGAATCGCCTACCTTCACATTAAACTGAAGCATAAGCGTGGCATCTACCAAGGCACCAGCTGATTCTTGGTAGGTAGTTGCTGCGACACACGGTTGAGTTTCTAACTTTCCATAAAAGGGAAAACTACCTTCTAAACCGCGAACTTTTACTAATTTGGTGCTGCCACTTTTTGGAAAAGCTGCCATGGAAACAAAGTTGACTTCATATGCATCAGGCTGTAACGAATCGATGATTGCTTGAGCACGTACTGTTGGTATTTGCCTGGAATCTATAATGAAATCGGCTCCCATCATAATTTTTGATTGGCGCTGAATGGTATCCTTTAAATTCGTGCTGAACAATTGTATGGAAACAACTGCTGCAATCCCCAAAATAATAGATGCCATAAATAGCAGCAAACGTACTTTGCTGGTTTTGGCATCACGCCAGGCCATTTTAAAAAGCCAAGGTATCTGCAAATTATTGTTAGATTTTAAATTGTTCAAAATATGGGAGTAGGTTGATTGGTTACTATTTTCCCACCTTTAAGTTTCAGTATTTGCTGCGTACGGTTGGCTAATTCTAGATCGTGGGTTATTATGACCAAGGTGGTACCTTTTTCTTTGTTCAAATCGAATAATAACTGAATCACTTTTTCACCGGTTTCAGCATCCAGATTTCCTGTGGGTTCATCTGCAAATAGGATGGAAGGTGTATTCGCAAAAGCTCTTGCAAGTGCTACACGTTGCTGCTCGCCACCAGATAATTGAGACGGGTAGTGGTGGACCCGGTCTGCTAGCCCTACCTTTTCTAATAAATTTCTGCTTTTTTGTATTGCATTTTTTGCCCCCTGTAATTCTAAAGGGACGCTCACATTTTCAAGTGCTGTAAGTGTTGGTAACAATTGAAAATTCTGAAATATAAAACCTACTTCCTTATTTCGTAATTGCGCACGTTGGTCTTCATTTAAGCTACTTAAATCCTTTTCGCACAATAATACTGAACCTGCACTTGGAGCATCCAGACCAGCACACAGACCCAATAAAGTAGTTTTACCACTTCCCGAAGGTCCTACAATTGAAAAAGTCTTGCCTTCCTCAACATCAAAGCTGATATCTTGTAAGACTTTTATTTGCTTGTCGCCACTAATGTATGTTTTTTCCAAACCGGTAATCTTTAATATCTTTGACATGGTTTTAATTTAAATAGCAATATATAATCAAGTTGTATAATAAACAATTTCACTTTAATTTACCAATGTCATATATGTCAAAACTCATAAAGTTTAGTTATTTTTTTATAGCCTTATTTCTTTTGTCCTGTGGCGATGTGAAAACTGAAAAAGCAACTGAAGGTCAAATTGCTGAAGAAGAGAGTGAAGCTATTTTAGCAACAAAACCTAATACCAAAAAAATTCTCTTTTTTGGAGATAGCATTACTGCAGGGTATGGATTGGAAGATAGCAATGACGCCTATCCTGCAGTGGTGCAACAAAAGATTGACTCTTTAGACATGGAGTACACGGTGATCAACTCCGGAGTAAGTGGCGAAACAACTGCTGGTGGTAAAAGTAGAATTGACTGGGTAGTACAACAGAACATAGCTATTTTTTTATTGGAGCTTGGTGCCAATGATGGCCTACGTGGCGTAGCATTATCTGAAACACGTTCTAATTTACAGGATATAATTGATGTGGTGAAAGAAAAAAGTCCAGCAACCAAAATCATTCTTGCTGGCATGGAATTGCCCCCAAATATGGGACAGGAATACACAAATGGTTTCAGACAGCTCTATGTGGACTTAGCTGAACAAAATAACGTCGCTTTTATACCTTTTATTTTGAAAGATGTTGGTGGAGTCCCAGGATTAAACCAAGCAGATGGTATTCATCCAACTATTGAAGGACATAAAATAGTAGCTAATACCGTCTGGGAAACCTTAAAACCGCTGCTAAAAAGTTAAACTAGATACCTTATAGTAACCATCAAATTAATTTTAATTTCACTTGAATAGGTAACTTTCGTACTGCTGCTAATTAACTTTCGATAGGTTGTAACATTCTGTATAGCTAGGCTACCAGCATCTCAATATCGGCTATTATTGAAATGGCATATAAATGCTTCTTTTGGTTTAGCAAAACCACTTAGTTCTAAGCTATAAACCGGTGTAAAGTTGGTTGGAAATGAAAAATAATCACCCATTTCAATCGGCAAAGTCTTAAATTTTAGTTTTTTGTGTGATAGTTGCTTCAAAATTTGGAGTGTTGCAACCAGTTCTGGGCATAATTATTTTCTCATCTTCTTACTTTTTCTAGCATTTAGTATTTAATAATTTTGAGTAAAAATTAATACGAAAGAATTCATAAAAAAATATTGGATACAGACGGGAAGGTTTAATTAGCCTCCACAACCGTAGAACTAATTAAAATTGGTTCATAATTCACAACTGATATTTATCATAGTTTACTCTTTCCCTGGTTCTTACTTTTGAGGTAGAATTTTAATAAAAAGTTATGACGATACAAATTCAATATGTAAAAATGAAGACTAGCGAAAGTATGTCTGCGTATGTTACCAAAAAGCTTCAAAAAATTGAAAAGAAATATGATTGGATCGTACGGATTGATGTATTCTTCAAAATAGAAAACGACCCAAGCGAAAATGGTCATATCTGCGAAATGGAAGTGAGTCTTCCAGGACCGAAGATTTTTGCAACTTCCAATGAAAAAAACTTTGAAATGGCAGTTAAAGAGACCATTAGTGACATTGAAAAGCAATTAAAAAAGCGGAAAGCAAAATTTACAAAACAAAATATATCCTCTTAAATGAAAAAGATACTTATACCCATCGATTTTTCTGAACATTCAGATTATGCTTTAGAAGTGGCAGCCACCATAGCTAGAAAAAACAATGCTTCATTAATTGCCTTACATATGATGGGGCTTTCTGAAGCTGTACTAACGAGAGATGAATCTCAAGAGATGTTTGAAGCCATTTATTATATGAAGCTGGCCGAAAAACGTTTTAGTGACTTTTTAGACAAAGACTATCTAAAAGGAATAACAGTTGAAACGACTGTTCAGAACTACAAAGAATTTCATGAGATCAATAATGTAGCCAAAGATTTTAAAGCCGATTTGATTGTGATGGGTTCTCACGGGGCCAGTGGTCTCAAAGAAGTGTTTGTTGGCTCCAATACCGAAAAAGTAGTTCGTACTTCAGAAATACCTGTACTTGTGGTAAAAAATAGAATGAATAATTTTAAAATGGATAAGGTTGTCTTTGCGTGTGACTTTAATATGGATTATGTAGAACCCTTTAAAAATGCCTGGAATTTCTTTGAAAAAATTGGTGCAGAGTTTCAAGTGGTTTTTATCAATACACCAGAAAAATTTCTAAGCAATCAACAAATGCAGGAACGTGCCTTTACATTTATGATGCAAAGTGGCGTGGATAATACTGATGTCTATGACAATACAGCCTATTATTGCGATTATAGATTAGAACACGGGATTTATAGCTTCAGCAACGAGGTGGAAGCAGATTTGGTCGTGATTCCTACTCATGGCAGACGCGGCTTGGCTCATTTCTTTTCAGAAAAAGTAGGCGAGGGGATTGTGAATCATAGTGATTTACCTATTATGACCTTTAAAATGTAATGAACTAATTTAATTAAGTGTAAAAAGGGAATCTTTAATAGATTCCCTTTTTTATTGATTTATATATTTAAAAGATGAAATATCCTACTAAAACGTTCGCATCCTTCCAGTTATCTCATTAATTTCTATGGTGAATACTATTGGTATATCATCTTTATACACCTTGCTGGAAAACTGACTAATAAAATCTAAGTCACGAAGTTCTTTTCGCAGAATAAGATCCTTTACCCCTAATGAAAACTGATGTAACAAGGCCCTGGCGGTACTGCCCTCCACTTCTTTATAGGTACCTTGAACCAAAACCGATTTCCAGTCGTTGACGGAGTCGATATCGGTTACAGAAAGAGATACCGAATTGTTTTTCCTCAATGCATTAATTTTATGGCCGTTGGCTGAATAACAGATGATGTTATTTTTTTCTTGGTTGTAGAAATAGGTAATGGGCACCACAAAAGATTTGTTCTGAAATATATAGCCTAAACTACCTATGTAGTTTGAACTAAGTAAGAGCATTTTTTCTTTATCGTCTAATTTTTTAATCATGATTTGGGTGTCTAATTCTTTTTACAATCTTGCCTACTTCTTAAATAACCCATTATGAAAATAGGCTAGTTGGTCGAACTATTTACTGTTTATAATTTGAATAATTTCGTTTTTTTGAAGCACTCCGGACTGTCGCCATTTCAGATTTCCATTTTTGAATAATAGCATCGTGGGAACGCCCCTAACCTGAAACTGATTGGCAAGTGCTTGGTTTTTATCGATATCAATCTTTACTATTTTCACAGCATCGCCCATTTCTTCTTTTACTTGTTTAAGTATAGGGGCTAGTGCCTTGCAAGGCCCGCACCATTCTGCAAAAAAATCTACTAAGACTGGTGTTTCTGAATTAATAATAGTTTTAAAGTTACTTTTCATCTGTATGTATATGTTTTCTAATTTCTTCAAAACGCTTCATTCTTGAGGCAGTACTACTGCGCCATTTCAAGGGGTACGAAGTTAATGCATAAAACAACCAGCCAAAGATCCCCAGAAAAAGAATACGCTGCCAAAGCCCTCTATATTCTGGAAAGTACTCCATGAGCAAAGGCGCTAACAATGCTACTAAGAACGCACCAGCTGTTTGCCATTTGTGTTTTTTTTCTTTTACAATAAAGATAAAGAAAACACAAAAAACACAGAAAGCAAATCCTGTAATTATAGAAAAAAGAACGTGTAAAGCATCATTAGTATAATTGAAAATATATGTGTGTGCATCAAGGCCAGCCAATTGATAAATACCTGTGTAGAAAAAAGAAATACAGAAAAAATAGAGCGCCGTAAGCTGTTTCCAATAGATTCGTAATTGCTTTGTTGCTAATAGCGCAATAGCAATGCTGAGCACCATAATGGATGTATTGGCCAACCAATTACCCGATACTTTTTGCGCTCCCAGTTCGCCAATAGTGTTGCGTACAAGTGCATATCCTTCAAAAGATAAAAAAGGAAGTACGAATAGCGTGACTATAAGCAATGCATACCCAAATAGATATATGTAGGCATAGATCTTCATCTTATAGTATAAATGGATTTAATTTGTATTTTCTTAGAATGGGTAGTAAACGTTCTAAAGGGATTTCCACAGAAAATGTTCCTGTATACGATGGGCAGATGACACAGTCGTCAAAATAATACTCCACTTTGCTGTCATCAACAACAAAATTATTCTTGTACTCAAAAAAATCGTCGAAGGAAATTTCCCAGCAATCATAATAGATATCACCACTATTTATTTTTTCAGTGAGCACTTCATTTAAAATGGATGTCATTTCTTCTTCACTTCCCTCATTGAAGAAGTCTTCATAATTCATGAATACCGAGCGGTCCAGATCAAAATTTAAACAATCGAACGTATAGGATGGGTGCAAGGTGCCAGCATAGTAGTTTTCTTTATAAAAAAGCACGCTGATAATATTTTTGTTCAGGTTGTAAATTTTATAATCCACAAAGCGTTTTTCTTTAAACCTATTTATGCGTAAGGTGTCGCAAATAAGTTCTTTACTTTCTAAAATACTGGCCTCTACTCCTGCAATATCCATGTACGTTTTTTCCAGATATTCGTTAAAATTATGATAGGAAGCTTTTATGGTTTCATTTAGGTAGGGATAGGTATAATCGATTAGGTATAAATCTTCATCCTTCTTAAATTTCTTTTGGAGGACCAGTTCCTGCAATTCAGATTTATCGTCTCCCTTATCAATTAAACTTTGTCTTTTTATAACAATAGAATTTGTTTTTTTCAATTCTGTATCATTATTAGTATAGGTAGAATCAAAGGGTAATACCTCTTCAAAAGGCATGGTTTTTACTACATCAGTTTCGGGCTCACCATTTTCTGAAGATTGTGTTTTATCATTTTTACAAGAAAAAAGGAACATTGTCATCAATAGTATCATGATATATTTCATAAGTAAAGGTTTAATTTTTATTAAAAAGTAATTGAAGTTTGGCACTCATCATAAGTTCACTTTTATTACTACCTGCGAAGGCGTTCGCAATTTGTTTAACCGTACTTAGAACAAGTTTTTTCCTTTGCCCAGTGAATAATTTTTTATGCTCCTTATAGTATTCACTGAAACTCTCAAAACAATCATTAGCATCCATACGTTCATAATCAAACCATTCAAATACAATTGATATCTGGTATGCAGCATCAGCTCCAAATTGGTCCTGATACGCATCCATTTGTTTCCATTCTTTCTCTACCAGAGTGGTTAAAACTTTATATTCTGCTTCATGAACAACCTTGTCTGACGCTGCTACTGCATAAAATAACTCGCCTAACTTCTGGTAAAAAACAATTTCGGAGGTATGTATGATACTCATGGTACAGTTTAATTTATGTTGTAAAAATAGGGTTGGGATAATAGATAGACTATGATATTTATCAGTTAGTATTCAAAATTATATTTGGTACTTTTGGTATATGGAAGTTTTTCAAAAAGGGGACAATGTCTTTAAAATTCTTTCAGAAGCTGTTTCTGAAGGGATTGTTATTGTAAATAAAGCGCAGACCATAGTAGCTACAAATAAAGCTGCAAATACTTTGTTTGGTTATGCCGAAGATGAGCTCATTGGGCAGCATCTGGATATTTTGATACCCAAAAAATATCACAAGGATCACCACGAACACGTAAGTGTTTTTTTGAAAGATAGTGGCAAGCGGCAGATGGGACATGGTAGGGATTTGTTCGGAATACGAAAAGATGGATATCAGTTTCCAGTAGAAGCAGGGCTTAACCCTTTTTCAATTTATGACAATGATTATGTAATGGCCTTGGTTATAGATATTACTGTTAGAAAAAAAGCCGAACAAGAATTAAAACACTGGGCCAAAATATTTAATGAGTCGCTTAATGAGATCTTTATTTTTGATGCTCACACTTTATTGTTTATTGATGTAAATAAGGGAGCTTTATCCAATATAGGATACACTCTGGAGGAGCTTAGAGCCATGACGCCTGTAGATATTAAACCTGATTTCAGCAAAGAAGAATTTATAGAAAAGCTAAAACCACTGATTGAAGGTGCTGTCCATAAATTAAAATTTAACACCTTCCATAAACGTAAAGATGGCTCTACCTATCCTGTAGAAATACATTTACAAAAATCATCTTCTGCTGATGATGATACATTGGTGGCTATTATTTTAGATATAACAGAGCAGGAACAATATACGCTCAAACTCGAGCATACAGTTGCCGAGCGTACCAGGCAACTGGAAGAAGCATTAAAAAAAGAAAAAGAACTAGGAGAATTAAAGACAAAATTTCTCTCCTTGGTCTCTCACGAGTTTAAAACCCCTTTAAGTGGCATATTAACTTCTGCTACCTTGGCAGGTAAATATGAGAAAGAGGAACAGCAGGATAAACGGGAAAAACATTTAAAAACGATACAGGGAAAAGTAAAATATCTCAACAATATAATTAACGACTTTTTATCTATTGAACGCTTAGAGAGCGGAAAATTTAAATATATGTTTACCAATTTTCCGTTGAGCAAAATAGTTAACGAAGTCATCTACGATGCAAATATGTTACTAAAAGACGGACAACATATTGAATACCCTGAAAATATAGATGCCATTTTTATCAATTTTGACGAGAAGATACTGGAACTTATTTTGACGAATCTGGTGAATAACGCGATTAAGTATTCTTCCGAAAATTCAACTATATATTTAACAGCAAAGGAAGAAGATAGCGTATTGGTATTAACCATAAAAGACGAAGGGATTGGGATTCCGAAAAACGAACAAAAATATATATTTAACCGGTATTTTAGAGCGGAAAATGCGCTATTAAACCAGGGAACAGGAATAGGGTTAAACATTGTGAAAACACATTTGGAAAATCTAGGCGGTACGATTATCTTTACAAGTAAACATAATGTGGGCACTACATTTACAGTAACACTACCCTTGCTTATTGATTAAATATGATAAAGTACCCCTAGGCAATTTGCCATTGAGCTGAAGATGTATGCGTTGGTGTGCTGTGTCAGAAAAGCAGCCCCGAATATTCCAATTTCTCAAAAACTGCAACAGATGAAAACCATCCTTTTAATTGAAGACGATCTTGCATTGCGTGAAAATACGGCAGAGTTGTTAGAACTTGCTAATTACAGAGTGTTTACAGCCCCAAATGGCAAAATTGGGATTGAAGTAGCCAAGAAACACCTCCCTGATATTATTGTTTGCGATATCATGATGCCCGAGGTAGATGGTTATGGAGTTTTAGAGGCAGTTTCATTAGAGCCTTCCACTACACATATCCCATTTATTTTTTTATCTGCAAGAACAGAACATAAAGAAATTCGAAAAGGAATGGATTTAGGGGCAGACGACTACCTTACCAAACCATTTGAAGAGGAAGAATTAATGAGCGCTATAGAAAGTAGATTGGCCAAAGCCGAAATTCTTTCAAAAGCACTGGAAACCACCTCAAAAAAAAAATTAGATCCTGAAGAGGATATAAGAAGCCTCAATGAACTCAAAAACTTATTTGACGATACGGGAACGATGAGAACTTTTGCCAAAGGGGAAGTTATTTACAGAAGGGGTGCTCACTCAAATTATGTTTATCTTATCACAAAAGGGATTGTAAAGTGTTCCCGAACGGAAGATGATGGCAAAGAGTTAATCACCAATCTATACCAAACAGACAGTTTTTTAGGATTTACATCATTTAACCATAACATACGATATGAAGAAACTGCTATAGCCATTGAAGACGTAACGGTATCAGGAATTTTGAAAAGTGAGTTAAAAAATATTCTTGGAAAAAATCAGAATGTTTCCCTAGAATTAATGAATGTTCTTACCGATAATATCACCGAAATAAAAGAGCAGTTATTACAAATGGCGTATAGCTCTGTAAGGAAAAAAACAGCTCAGACAATCTTGCAGTTTGCCCGTGTTCTCAATAAAAAACCAGATGAAGCTATTAAAATTTCCCGAAGTGATTTGGCAAGTGTTGCTGGGATCGCTACAGAAAGTTTAATACGTACGCTTTCAGAATTTAAGAAAAAAGGACTTATAGCGATTGAAGGTAGAAATATTAAAATCCTTGAACTTAATTCCTTAGAAAATATAGAATAATTTTGTAGAACTGATTTTTATCATATTCCATTTTAAGAGGCATTGATACTTTTGACTATAGAAAAAGTACTATGCAGCAATTTTTGATCCCGACCGATTTTTCTCAGAATGCCTGGAATGCAACAGCGTATGCATTGCGTTTTTTTAATAATGAAAAAACCACATTTCATTTTTTACATATCGACATTTCATTTCACAAAGGCAGTGATGATAACTTACATTACGCAGGTCTTTCCATAAAAAAAGAAGTACCGGATCATTTAAATTCCGATATGGATGACTGGATGCGAAAAGTCAATACACAATATTCAAACCCCCAGCATACATTTAAACACGCTATTATCCAAGCGCCTTTTATAGACGGTATCCGAAACTTTATTCTAGAAAATAGTATCGACTTTATGGTTATGGGAACCAAAGGAGCTTCAGGTTTAAAAGAAATGACTTTGGGGAGTAGAGCGGGTGCAGTTATAACCCGCGTAAAGTGTTCTATTTTAGTAATACCTGAGAAAGCGTCTTTTAAAAAAACCCTTTCCATTGGCTTCCCTACAGATTTCAATATGAGCTATAAGTATAAAGTGATAGACACCTTACAAAATATATCAAGGGTTTCAAACTCTTCGATAAGAGTATTAAGGGTTGCCCAGACACAAAAACCTTTGGATAATTTTCAGAGCAATAATCGGCAGATTTTAAAGGAGCGCTTACGTGGCATTCCCCATAGTTTTCACGTGATTGAAAATCCTAACCTGGAAAATGCATTGCAATCTTTTGTAAACACTATGCAAATTGATATGGTGGCAATGATTGCAAAAAACCTTAACTTCTTTCAGCGTATTTTGTTCAGACCTCAGGTAGCACAAATAAGCTATCATATTCATATTCCATTTTTAGTATTACACGAATAACTTGGTATTTCTGAAATCGTAACTGATAGAAATGGGAAGGTACTGATATTTATCATTTTATAATCCAAGCTAAGACTATAGCTTTGGTTGTCTCTTAAAATGATATTCCATGAGAAAGATAATTATTCCAACCGATTTTTCTGAAACAGCATTGAATGCAATTCGGTATGCTGTGGAGCTTTTTAAATACGAGAACAGTGAGTTTCTAATCATGAATGCATTTGCAGATGACGTTTATGAAAATACTATGGAGATGGATCGTGAATTCTTTGAAGAGTTTAAGGATAAACTGGAAGTAGCAACAGAGCGATCCCTTCAAAAAGTCATTGCCGAGGTGTTAGCTATTTCCCCAAATCCAAAGCATACTTTCAAAATTATGGCTTCTTTTGGGAGTTTGGTAGATGAGGTAAACCACTTAGTAGATAAACACAATGCAGCTATTGTGGTCATGGGAACAAAAGGTAAAACCAACCGTGAGGAGGTCACATTTGGGAGTCAAACCTTACAGGTAATTAAATATGTAAAATGTCCTGTTCTTGCTGTTCCGGTAAGCTATCATGGCTACCCACTTCAAAATATGTTGTTTCCTTCAGACTATATGCTTCCTTTTAAACGCCGGGAGTTAAAGTTGGTAAGTGCGTTAGCATCTCGGTTTGTAACAAGGGTTCATTTTCTTCATATTTCCGAGGCAAAAGAACTGTCTCACAGGCAAAAAGATAACAGAGCTTTTGCGAGCAGTTATTTCGAAGAGCATTTGGTTTCTCAGATAAACGCACCTGGAAAAGATATTACACAGGGTATAAATAAAATACTACAGGATACCGCTTTCGATATGTTAGTCATGGTAAATCAGCGCCACTCGTATCTTGAACATATACTATACCGCTCCACGATAGAAAAAGTAGGATTGGAAATTAAAATACCCTTTCTGGTTCTTCAAAACTTAGAACGTTCTTAAAAGCTTTTAACTATGAAACAAATATTATTGTCCACAGATTTTTCAAACAATGCAATAGTGCGATTATTTAGAGATGCTACTATAAAAGACATAGCAAAATATACAAGTATCCCATTCCTGATATTAACAGCACAAGACTGACATTTATCATAGTTACTTTTTTGTTAAGTACATACATTTATGTCAAGAACCTTAAAATGTATCGAGATGAAAAAGAAAATTTTAATTCCCACAGATTTTTCAGAAAATGCCTACAATGCGATAGCTTATGCCAATGAATTGTTTAAAAAAAAGAAAGTGGATTTTTATATCTTCAACTCCTATTATTCACCAGGATATGCTACAGATAATATGCTGATTCCAGAAACTGGAAGCAGCATATTTGAAGCGCTAAAAATGGTTTCTGAAAAAAAGATGGAAGAAACAAAAAGCGAGTTAAAATCTAGGAATGATCCTCCTGGTCATACCTATCATTTTGTAAGTGAATTTGGTCCATTGTTGGACGTTATGAAAAATACTGTTGATAAAAATGATATCGAATTGGTGGTGATGGGCTCACGTGGTGAAACTGATAATAGGAATATCATTTTTGGTACTAATACCATAGATATAATGGAAAAAATTCGTGCCTGCCCCGTTTTAGCAATTCCAGGGACTATAAGCTACAAAAATCCAAACGAAATTGTATTCCCTACAAGTTTTAAAACACATTTCAAGAGTAGGGAACTTAACCATCTTAGCGAAATTTCGAAAATTACCAATGCCCCTATTCGAATAGTACACGTTTCAAAAAAAAAACAAGCTCTCTGAAGAACAAGAAGAACGAAAAGCACTATTGGAAGAGTGTTTTGAGGGTTTGGAATATACCTTTCATTTTCTCGATGGCTCAAACGTGCAAACTGCACTTAACATCTTTACACAGAGCAGAAATAGTGAAATGATTGCTTTTATAAACAAGAAACACGCATTCTTTGGGTCTATCTTTTCCAAACCCATGGTGAAAGAATTGGGCTTTCATGCGACCATACCCGTGTTGGCATTGCATGATTTACGAAACTAAATATCGCTATGAAAACTGAAAAATTTCAAGTGATAAAATCTTCAGGAGAAAAAGCAGATTTCTCCATAACGAAGCTGCGAAATAGTTTGTATAGAAGTGGCGCAGATGAACTCACGGTCGATACAATTATCAATGTGGTACGAGATGAATTGTACCAGGGGATTTCTACCAAGGAGATTTACAATCGGGCGTTTGCCTTATTGAAAAAGAGTAAGTCAATTTACGCTTCTAAATATAAACTTAAGAAAGCTATTTATGAGCTTGGGCCAACCGGATTTCCATTTGAAAGATTTATTGGAGCCTTGTTAGAATATTCGGGATATTCTATTTCGATTGGTGCCATATTACAAGGAAAATGTGTTTCTCACGAGGTAGATGTTATCGCCAAAAAAAATGGAAAGCACATCGTTGCTGAATGTAAATTTCACAGCGAAAAAACAACTACCTGTAATGTGAAAATCCCTTTATATATAAATTCCCGATACCAGGATATTGTAGCGCAATTTGATAATCCGAACCAATGTCCTAATGAAGGCTGGGTAGTAACTAATACCAGATTTACATCGAATGCGTTGATGTACGGGAAATGTGTGGGTCTTTATCTGTTAAGCTGGGATTATCCCAAAGATAATGGACTAAAAGATCGTATTGACAGATTGGGGCTTTATCCTATCACCGTGTCAACATTGATGACCAATAGAGAAAAACAATTTTTATTAAGTAGAGAAATTGTGTTGTGCAGACAATTGGCAGATGATACCTTTTATTTAGATCACCTGGGGGTTTCTGAAACAAGAAAAAACAAGATACTTGCTGAAATTTCAATGCTCTGTAATTAGAAATCATATGAGAACAATAAAAATTCATTTTTTAGGTGCTTCCCGAACTGTAACAGGCTCTAAATTTTTGCTAGAAACACCCGAACAGAATATCCTTGTGGACTGTGGAATGTTTCAAGGATTAAAAGAGCTTCGGGAGCAGAACTGGGAAGATTTTCCATTTAATGTTTCATCAATCAATACGGTGTTGCTCACTCATGGGCATTTAGACCACACCGGATATTTACCCAGATTGGTAAAGCAGGGATTTAATGGAAAAATTATTGCTACAGCGCCTACATTGGAAATTACCAGAATAATTCTATTGGATAGTGCCAAGATTAATGAAGAAGATGCAGAAAGGGCTAATGAAGAAAACTATAGCAAGCACCATCCTGCACAACCATTTTATACGATATATGATGCTGAACAAGCTATCAATATGTTTACACCTTCTGAAAAAGATACTTGGCACTCTCTTTCAGAGCATATCAAATACCGCTTTAAATATAATGGACATATCATAGGAGCCACGTTTATTGAATTACAATTATTTGGCAAAATCTTTGTTTTTTCGGGGGATATTGGAAGACAAGAGGATTTACTTTTATTTCCACCAGAAAAGCCGCAACAGGCAGATTATCTGTTTCTGGAGAGTACCTATGGAAACAAATTGCATCCAACAACAAGTGTTTCAGAAAAACTTATTGAACTCATTAATTCTACAGTACATAACCGCGGGGCATTACTTATCCCCTCATTTGCAGTAGAACGATTACAAACATTAATGTGGCTGCTTTGGAAACTATATAAGGAGGGACGTATTCCCAATATTCCAATTTTTATAGACAGTCCTATGGGTACCAATGTGCTAGGAATTTTTGAGGGATTCGCCAGTTGGCATAAAATTCCACCAGCTGAATTTATCGCAATGAAAAACAGGATGCATATAATAAAATCCTATAAAGAAACCTGGGAAACCATAGACGATCCAAGACCCAAAATAGTGATTGCAGGGAGTGGAATGGTTACTGGCGGCAGGATACTAACCTACCTAAAACAGCTAATTGATGAACCAAATACAACTATTTTAATGGTGGGATACCAGGCTGAAGGTACTCGTGGGCGACATTTATTAGAAGGTGCACACGAACTAAAATTTTTCGGAAAATATTATCCAGTTAATGCCAAGGTAGAACATATTGAAAGTCTTTCGGCACACGCAGATCAGGCTGGAATTATAAATTGGTTGCAGGATCTTAAAAATATTCCAGAAAATATCTTTTTAATTCACGGAGAGCCTACTGCTCAGGATGTACTTCGGGTAAAGATTCAGGATACGTATAGTTGGAAAGTTACCATTCCCAAATTAGATACGGTAACAGAGGTTTTAGTTTAAAACTTTCTGCTGTTTTCACCCTAAAACCATTTGAATCTTTAAAGTTTTTGGGTTAGCTAAATCTCATCGCTGCATTTTATTTATAGGTACAGCTTCTTCTTCATTAGGAGAGTCTGTAAAAAAATAGCAGTGTTAAACTTCCGGATTAATACTTTCACTTTTATCGATTAATTGAATATGCCCACATAATTTTTTAGGATATCCAGAATTTAATATCACGATAGAAATAATCGTTCACTACTAAATATATCCAACACATCTGAAGATAATAAAGCCCTTTTGAAGAGGCTGATGTTATTGCTTGTTAGTAAAAAGTTATAGCAAACACGTTAAATCTTGCTTCAACTATTAGGTAGTGTACGGGTAGTTAAAATTTCAGATTAAACAATTCAAAACTGACAAATGTCATTTCCAAATGCTTTAGAGTGTCTTATTTTTACTTTTGTAAAGACTAATAATCTTTAAAATAGTAACGCATTTATCTTTAGTAAAGCTACAACTCATTCAAAGCTATGCTAGATTGTAATTCTCTAAAAAAGGATTGAGATAGTTTATTTTTCTGGAGAAGCAGCTATCAGAAAGAGAATAATTTTCTGCCTTACTCAATACCTGAAATATGAAAAACAAAACACATATAAAATACATTCAGTGGCTTGATACCAGTGGATTACATGAAGATGTTGTAATTGCTATAGCTGAATTGCTATTCTTAAAAGATGAATTACGATTTCTTTCTGAAATTGTAGCAAACCGAACATTAGAACTCATTTATGGAAAACCTTACGAACAGGTATCTACAATAGGAGCTACCTTACATACCTATAACAATAGGGTAGTTCTCTTACTAAAGAGATTAAAAAATCATGCAAATAACTTGCAATTTTTAATGGATGAGGTAGCTATTCCTAACGAATTAAGGGACTATAAGGATACGCATTATAAACTGATGATGGATATGATGGATTTCCACGCAGACGTAAAGAAATCCAAGCGGATTATTTTTAAAATGCTCGCAGACCTCTTAAAGCATAGCAAACAAAAAAAACTATCATAACAACCTGCGTAGTGACAAAAAATACTCTAAAAAATTTAGCTAAAACAAGCGTCTAACCTTATTCCTAAAAAACAAGCCAAATGAAATTTTTATCCCTTTTATTATTAGTGTCCATTTTTATATCGGGCTGTAGTTCAACAAAATTGGTCCAAGAATATAAAAATCCAGAGACCATCAATTTTGAAGCAAATAAAGTACTTGTTGTTGGTATTTCGGCAGACAAAGAATTGCGCCGTACCTATGAAAAAAAGATGGTAGATGCATTAGAGAAGGAAGGTGTTATTGGTGTTAAAAGTATAGACTTTTTTGAAAAATCATTTACCGATAATAAAAAATCAATACAACAATTGAACACTATTGAAAATCAACTATTAAAAGCTGGTTTTGATGCTATTCTCTTCACCAAAATTACTGGAAAGGAAAGTCGGGTAACTGTGGTAAATTCCTACCAAAACTTCTCTAATAACTATCCAACTTTTGAAGATTACTATTATGGCAATCAACACCTCTATTTTAAAGAAAAGCAAGAGCGTTATCAGGTTTACACCACAGAGACTTCGTTATACTGTATTTGCCCAGGTAAAGAGCGTGATCTCTTGTGGAGCGGGGAAATTGAATTGGTAGATGGCAATAGAGTAAATCGAAATATTAACAGTTATATTACAGTGCTTTTCAAAAATTTGGAAGAGAACAATCTCTTATTAGTCAAAGAATAAAAGTATTAATTTATAGTGCCAAACCCTTTGAGATTCCCTTGCTTGAGGAAGCGAATACAGGTACACATAAAATGACTTTTACAGAGAAGCGTCTTACTTCAAAAACGGCGATGCTGGCATTAAATTACGATGCTATATCTATTTTTTCTGCAGATGAAGCTGCTTTGGGTAATAGTACCGCTCTTTTTTATTAAGCGGAAAGTAATGCGAAAGGATTTTTAAACGAACTAAGCAATAATTACATTCGCTTACTTATTTTGAGACCGAACAAGTTTTATAAGAACCAGTAGGAATTAAAATTTTTTACCTGAGAAAATTATTACAACAACAGTATATGAAATATACATTTAAAGAATACATAGACAAAGCAATTTCGTATCCCGAATATAATCTGCTTTTTAAACAATTGGTTGAAGAAGAAAGAACTACTGGAAACGAGCAAAGTCCTGAAAAAATAGATTTTACCAAACTCAATTGGAGCAGGACAAAGAGACTGGATAAAACAGCGACGCTCTCAGCAAGTGCCATAGCCACATTTAGCAATGTGGAAACACCTCAAACATGGTTGGTAATTACTGAAACCTGGTGTGGAGATGCTGCCCAATCAATTCCATTTTTAAATAAAATGGCAAGCCTCAATGAAAACATACAGCTAAAGCTACTCCTCCGCGATGTTAATGAGGATTTAATGAATTCATTTCTTACGAATGGCTCTCAGTCTATTCCTATATTAATCATACTAGACAGTAACAACGAACTAATAACTACCTGGGGTCCGCGATCTTTTAAAGCTACTCAATTGGTTATTAACTACAAGAACCTTCACGGGCAACTGGATGCAGATTTTAAAAAAGACCTTCAATTTTGGTATAATAATGATAAAGGAGTGGCTATTATAGAAGATTTAGTTTCACTTATGAATGTTTCAGCACTTTAAATTATACATATAGTTATGTCAAAATCGTTGCAATTAGTTACGCCCCAGGAGGCAGTTTCAGTAGTTAAATCTAATGATCGAATCTTTTTTCAGGGAGCTGCCATGACTCCAAATCTATTGATAGATTCTTTATGTGAGCGCTATCAAGAATTAGAAAATGTAGAAATTATCCAAATTCATACCCACGGCGATGCCAAATATACCCGGGCACCCTACTCGAATGCGTTTCAGCTAAGCAGTTGTTTTGTTGGGAATAATGTGCGGCAAGGGATTGCCTCGCATAGAGGAGATTATATTCCAGTATTTTTGAGTGAAATTCATTGGTTGTTTAGAAGAAATATTCTGCCTCTGGATGTTGCATTTATTCAGGTTTCCCCACCCGATCCTCATGGGTATTGTTCTTTGGGGGTTTCAGTAGACATCACCTTGCCGGCAATTCAAACAGCAAAAAAAGTAATAGCACTTATCAACCCCAGGGTGCCAAGAACCCATGGAGACGGTATTATACATGTAAGTAAGATCACCTATGGTGTTGAAATAGATACCCCAATCCATGCCTCTATCCTAACCGACCCAACCCCAACCGAGATAACCATTGGCAAACACATTGCTGGTATTATTGAAGATGGAGCCACACTACAAATGGGCATAGGTAATATTCCGAATGCTGTGCTAAGTAATCTTACAAACCACAAGCGATTAGGGATTCATACCGAAATGTTCAGCGATGGAATTTTACCACTTGTTGAAAACGGAATTATTACGGGAGAAGATAAAGAAATAAAAACAGGAAAAATCGTTACCTGCTTTGCCATGGGAACCCAGAAATTGTATGATTTTGTGGATGACAATCCTATATTTCACTTCAAAGAAGCGGGATACACCAATGACACAGCCATTATTAGACAAAACCCAAAAGTAACCGCTATTAATAGTGCTATTGAAATTGATCTTACAGGGCAGGTGTGTGCAGATTCCATTGGAGCTTATCAATATTCAGGGGTTGGAGGACAAATGGATTTTATTCGTGGTGCATCGCTTTCAAAAGGAGGCAAGCCAATCATAGCAATGCCCTCAGTCACTAATAAAGGACTATCCAAAATCACTCCTTTTTTGAAAGAGGGTGCCAGTGTTACTACGACACGTGCACATTGAACTTTCCTGAAATAGGTTGACTAAAAATTAATCAATTAATTACAGTCACTTATGAAACCAAAAAAAGAACACTGGCTAAAAAAAAGCTACCAAAAAGCAACTTTAGAGACCAAACTTTTAGTCGTTGACCAAATCCTAAACGGACAACTATCGACAAACTTCGCTTCTAAAAAGTATGATGTCCCTAGAACCACCATTACCTATTGGTTGAGAAAATACAGTACCTTAGTACAACAAAACACAGGTATGAGCAAAAACGACGAGATAAAAAAACTTAAGGAAAAGATTGAAGAGCTTGAGTTCGTAAAGGACTTTCAACAAGATATTATAGCTGACATGGAACTCATTACAGGCGTCGATATGTCAAAAAAGTCCTTGCCCAAGTCACTCGCGAAAGAGATAGAACGAAAAAAGAAAAACCGTTTAAAAGAAAATGGATCTATCAGTGCCTTGGAATCTCTAAACAAGCCTACTACAAAAGGCTCAAAATCCAACGAATACAACAGATAGACCATCAAAAACTAATAAAAATGGTCAAGGACTACCGTAAAAAAGTAGGGTCTAAAACCGGTGGAATAAAATTACATTCTGAACTAAAGCAAGACTTCATAAACGCTGATATTAAGATAGGTAGAGATAAGTTCTATCGCTTCTTAAGACTTAATAAGCTACTGGTTCCTAAAACAAAAAACTATATCACCACAACAAACTCAAACCATATGTACAAAAAATATAAGAACCTCGTAAAAGACCAAGTCCCCAATCGTCCAGAACAGCTATGGGTAAGCGATATTACATACATCAAAACTGAAAATGGACACAATTATTTAGCACTTGTGACAGACGCCTATTCCAAGCAAATCATGGGCTATAAACTCGATGACCATATGAGAACATCCCTTTGCACAGATGCGCTCGCTATGGCCATTAAAAACAGAAAATATCCTAAGCAAAAATTGATCCATCATTCTGACAGAGGGTTCCAGTACTGCAATCCAAAGTACACGAAATTTGCAGAAAACAACAGCATTACAATGAGTATGACAGAACAATACGACCCATATGAAAATGCTGTGGCAGAACGAATTAACAGAACATTGAAATATGAGTACGGACTTAAACAAACCATTAAAAACACGGATTTAGCGCAGAAAATGACGCAGCAAGCCGTATATATCTATAACAATCTAAGAACCCATTTTAGCCTGGATTTAAGAAAACCAGCTGAAGTCCATTCAAATCCAAATATCAAATACAAATCCTATAGAAAAAATAATGTAAATTTACCTGAACTAACGATTTAAGAACAGACCTAGTTCAAACTATTTTTTTGCCTTCCAAACGGCTGAAAAAAATCTTTTGAACGTGGAAATATTAACTAAAAAAGAGTCAACCTATTTCAGTATAATACACATGTGCATTATGTAGTGACAGAATTTGGAGTAGTAAATCTTTTTGGAAAAGGACTGGAACAAAGGGCAAAAGCGCTTATTTCTATTGCCCATCCAGACCATAGGGAAGCTTTGGAGCGGGAATCTAAAAAGCGTTTTAATAGCTAAGTGCTTTTATAATATACTTTCTTTGAGGTAATTTGCTGTAGCTGACAAATATCATTTTTTGAATCTTTATCGTTTTCAATCTTTGTAAAAGGTATAATGAGTAAATTTAAATAGGTATGACATCATGCTACCATTGCGGGGATCCCTGCGAAGAAGCGTTAATTTTACACATGGACAAAAACTTCTGCTGTTTTGGCTGCAAGACCGTCTATGATATTTTGAATGACAACGATCTTGGACATTATTACAATTTAGAAAAAACGCCAGGTACGTCTCCCAAACCAAGCGAAGCCAAATTCGATTTTCTGGAGAACCCAGAAATTGCAAAAAAATTATTAGAATTTGATGAAGGTGGTACCCAAGTGGTTTCCTTTTTAATTCCATCCATTCATTGCAGCTCTTGTATTTGGGTACTTGAAAATTTAAATAAATTAAACCCTGCCGTATATACGTCGCAAGTAAACTTTCCTGAAAAAACAGTACGGATTACTTTTTCATCGGAAAAGGTAGATTTAAAACAGCTGGTACATTTATTGTCAAAAATAGGCTACGAACCCTACATTTCTCTAGACGATGCCCAGCCCAAAAAACGAAACCATAACAAAACACTTATCTATAAAGTAGGAGTTGCTGGTTTTGCTTTCGGAAATGTGATGTTTCTTTCTTTTCCCGAATACTTCGAAGAAACCGAATTCTGGCTGGACCAATTTAAACATATTTTCCGCTGGTTAATGTTTGCGTTTTCACTTCCTGTAGTTTTTTATTCGGGACAGGATTATTTTATTTCTGCCTATAAAGGACTGCGTTCTCGGATATTAAATATAGATGTGCCTATAGCATTGGGTATTTCGGTATTATTTATAAGGAGTACCCTGGATATCGTTTTTGATACCGGTTCAGGGTTTTTCGACAGCCTCACGGGCTTAATCTTTTTTTTATTGCTCGGTAAATTCTTTCAGCAGAAAACCTACGCCTATCTTTCGTTTGAGCGGGATTACAAGTCCTATTTTCCCATGGCAGTAACCCAGCTTGTTAAAAAGGAGAAGGGAACCTATTCCGAAGTACAAACCGAAGTCCATCTCATACAAAGGGGCGACCGATTGCTAATTCGTAATAACGAACTTATTCCTGTAGATGCAGTACTATTAAAGGGAGATGCACTTATTGATTATAGTTTTGTCACGGGAGAAGCGGTTCCCGTATCAAAATTGTCTGGAGATAGTGTATATGCCGGCGGAAAGCAGCAAGGTGGTGTTCTGGAAATTGAAGTTTTAAAACCAGTTTCACAAAGCTACCTCACCCAGTTGTGGAGTAACGAAATTTTCAGTAAAACCCAAAAAAGCGCTTTTCAATCGATCACAGATGGAATTAGTAAACAATTTACCGTGGCAGTGTTAAGCATTGCCTTTTTGGCTACACTATTTTGGCTTGTGTACGATCCAACAAAGGCTTTCAACGTATTTACAGCCGTATTAATTATTGCCTGTCCATGCGCCATTGCTCTTGCGGCTCCTTTTACACTAGGTAATGTTTTGCGACTCTTCGGAAAGAGGAAATGTTATTTAAAAGAGCCTTCGGTTATTGAACAAATGGCAAAGATAGACACATTGGTATTCGACAAAACGGGAACGCTTACCGCTACGCATAAAAACCATATAAACTATGAAGGAATAACACTTTCCGAAGAAGAGGCAACACTCTTATCATCTTCATTACGAGGTTCAAATCATCCATTAAGTAGGGCATTGTATAAATTGCTTCAAAAAAATAATATCGACTTGTTAGATGATTATGAGGAGATTATTGGGAAAGGTATTTCAGCCAGGACAGCCCAAAATAAAATTAAAATAGGCTCCTATAATTTTGTCACGGACGCAGATTCAGAAAATCCGTTGTTAAATAATAAACAACAAACTGCCATTCACATTAGTAGTAACGAAACC
Organism: uncultured Flavobacteriaceae bacterium; assembly: GCA_963799365.1. Classification (GTDB taxonomy): domain Bacteria; phylum Bacteroidota; class Bacteroidia; order Flavobacteriales; family Flavobacteriaceae; genus Marinirhabdus. Next base: position 201,880 of record CAWCWV010000017.1, on the reverse strand, counting down.
TATAAAGGCCGTTATGTATTTAATAATACGTACCGAATAGGGATTACAGATACAATGCGAAGGGTAGCAAAAAACTACAGCCTTATCATACTCTCTGGAGATAATGATGGCGAGCTGGAAAACCTGTCTCAGTTACTACCTGAAGGAACAGAATTTTATTTCAATCAGAAGCCAGAACACAAACTACAGTTTATTAAAAGGTTACAGGAAAAAGGCAAGACTGTATTAATGGTTGGTGACGGTCTTAATGATGCTGGAGCTTTAAAACAAAGTAATGTAGGTATTGCTATTTCAGAAAACACAAACGTTTTTACACCCGCCTGTGATGGGATTTTGGATGCTAGTGTATTTAGTGCGATTCCTAATATCCTAGATGCATCAAAAAGAGGTGTTCAAATCATTAAATGGAGTTTTCTTTTTTCACTTTGTTACAACGTTATCGGGCTTGCATTTGCAGTAACAGGCCATTTAAAGCCTGTGGTGGCGGCAATTTTAATGCCATTGAGTTCTATTAGTATTGTAGTGTTTACAACGCTCATGGTGCGATGGTATGCAGGTTCAACTATGGAGGATGAATGATCCAAATCCTATACAGCATTTTCATCAATGGTTTTGTGTCGTAAAAGACAAATTTCCAGAAATTGAAGTCAATGCAATCGCATTAACGACTTTAGAAACAGATGGCTTTCCTAAAACGAGAATGGTTCTTTTAAAGCAATATACTTGGGAAGGCTTTATCTTCTATACACAGTACAGCAGTTCAAAAGGAAAAGCGATAGCCAAAAACAATAAAGTTTGCCTTTCATTTCCGTGGGAAAAAGCAAACAAACGTATCACGATTTTAGGAACAGCAGAAAAAATAAGCAAAGCACAATCTGAAGCTTATTTTGAAGCTCGCCCTCGCGGGAGTCAATTGAGTGCTTGGGCATCGCAGCAAAGCGAACTCATAGCATCTAGAGCAGCACTAGAGGAACGTTATGCTCACTTTGAAGATTTGTTTGCAAATGTATTCATAGAAAAACCAGCGCAATGGGGTGGGTATATGGTGAGACCTGTTAAGATAGTGTTTGAAGAATCTTCTGAAAATGCGATTACTTTTACTACATACGTTTTACGCGAGTATCCCGATTGGGAAAAAACAATTTTCTTTCTTCCTGAATAATACAAAAATCCCAAAACTGACATTCGTCATATTTTAAGAAAGCGGTCGCAATTATTTTTACACCATAATTCAGTTAGGTATGAATATTATTTATGTATTGCTGGCGATAAGCGTTATTGTCGCCATTCTCTTTTTTATAGCCTTTATTGTTTCAGTAAAAAGCGGTCAGTATGACGATACTTACACGCCTTCCGTACGAATGCTTTTCGAAGACGAAATTGTAAAAGAGGAAACTCCTTCCACCACAAAATTACCTTCTGAAACCTTAACTGAGGCAACAGATATCTTAGAAAAAAATCCAACCAATTTAAATACAAAAGACGCATAATTATGGAAGTTGAAAAATTCTACTATGATAATAAAATTGTTAGAAAATTTATTGTAGCTACGATGCTTTGGGGTATTGTGGGAATGAGCATAGGCTTGCTTTTGGCTTTTATGTTTCTATTTCCGAATATGACCGATGGCATATCCTGGCTAAGTTTTGGTCGTTTACGTCCTTTGCACACCAATGCGGTAATATTTGCCTTTGTAGGGAACGCCATTTTTGCTGGTGTTTATTATTCTACCCAGCGATTATTAAAAGCCAGAATGTGGAAAAACTGGTTGAGTAATTTAAATTTTTGGGGTTGGCAGGCCATTATTGTTGGAGCTGCCATTACGCTGCCATTAGGGTACACAACATCTAAAGAATATGCAGAATTGGAGTGGCCGTTCGATATTGCCATTGCTGTTATCTGGGTAGCCTTTGGAGCCAACTTAATTGGGACTATTATAAAAAGAAGACAACGGCATTTGTATGTAGCCATCTGGTTTTACCTAGCCACCTTTGTTACAGTAGCCGTACTTCATATAGTAAACAGTATTGAAATTCCTGTGAGTGCTTTAAAGAGTTACTCGGTCTATGCAGGTGTGCAGGATGCCCTGGTACAATGGTGGTATGGGCACAACGCGGTAGCCTTCTTCTTAACTACTCCTTTCCTTGGGCTTATGTATTATTTTGTTCCAAAGGCAGCCAATAGACCCGTTTATTCTTACAGGCTTTCCATTGTTCACTTTTGGTCCCTCATTTTCATTTATATCTGGGCGGGACCTCATCATTTATTGTATTCATCTTTACCAGATTGGGCGCAAAATTTAGGAGTAGCATTTTCCATAATGCTACTTGCACCTTCATGGGGTGGAATGATTAACGGATTATTAACCCTTCGTGGTGCGTGGGATAAAGTGCGTACAGATCCTGTGCTAAAGTTTATGGTAGTGGCGATTACAGGTTATGGAATGGCGACGTTTGAAGGGCCTATGTTATCGCTCAAGAACGTAAATGCAATTGCGCATTTTAGTGATTGGGTTATTGCTCACGTTCATGTTGGCGCACTTGCCTGGAATGGATTTTTAACCTTTGGTATGATCTACTGGCTAGTGCCCAGATTATTTAAGACAAAATTATATTCAATTAAACTTGCCAACGTACACTTTTGGGTAGGGACACTAGGAATTATTTTATATGCACTGCCCATGTATGTTGCAGGATTTGTTCAAGCATCTATGTGGAAGCAGTTTAATCCGGATGGAACACTCACCTATGGAAATTTCTTAGAAACGGTAAGTGCTATTATACCTATGTACTGGATGCGCGCCATAGGAGGTAGTATGTTTATAATAGGTGCTTTTATTGCATTGTATAATGTAATGATGACCGCTCGACGAGGGGCTAAAGTAACAGATGAATTAGCGGAAGCTGCCCCACTGCAACACGTTACTAAAAAACGTACTTCAAAAGAGGGGTACCATACCTGGTTGGAGCGTCGTCCTGTAAAGCTTACCATTTTCGCGACCATAGCAATTCTCATTGGAGGAGCGGTACAAATTATACCATCGTTGATGGTAGATGAATATGTGCCTATTATTTCAAGTGTAAAACCGTATAGTCCTCTGGAATTAGAAGGTCGCGATTTATATATTAGAGAAGGCTGTGTGTCCTGTCACTCACAAATGATTCGACCTTTTAGAAGTGAAGTTGAACGGTATGGCGAATACTCCAAGGCTGGAGAATATGTATACGACCATCCATTTTTATGGGGAAGTAAACGTACAGGTCCCGATTTACTCCGCATAGGAGGGAAGTATAGTGATAACTGGCATTTAAACCACTTTTACGACCCCCAAAGCACCTCTTCCGGCTCTATTATGCCTTCCTATAAATGGCTTATAGGCAATGAACTGGACAAATCGCTCACGCAAAATAAAATGGAAGCCATGGTAAGTTTAGGAGTTCCATATTCCGAAGAAGAAATTGCCAATGCGCAACAATCGATGACAGACCAGGGAACGACCATCGAAGAAAACTTATACAACGATCCGGATTTTGCTAAAACCTACGAAGCAGATAAGAAGTATGCACAGGAAAACGGCCAGGATTTTATAGAAATGAAAGACCGGGAAGTAGTGGCCTTAATTGCTTACTTACAGCGATTAGGAACAGATATTAAAGTAAAAATGAATGCTAATTCTACTACCAAAAACGAATAATTATGTTACGATACATGAAAGGAAATCTCGAAAATATAGAAGGAGTAGCCATCTACCCTATCATATCATTATTGATATTCTTCATCTTCTTTGCGTTGCTTTTTTACTGGGTATGTACCGCCAAAAAAGAACATATAAAAGAAGTAAGTAATATCCCATTAGAGGAGGACAAAAACGATACAGCACTATGAGAACAACGGCATCCTATTTACGCATTATCGCATTTACAGGTATTGCATTTATTTTATTTGAAGTTATCGCCGAGGGAGGCGAACAATGGGCTTTAGAGAAATACCCTATCCTTTGGGCAGTATTGGGTTGTGTCCTAGTATTCTCCATTGCTGTAGAGTTAATTGTGGAAGCACTTAAAAATATACTTTTTAGAGGACTCAACGAGAAAGCACAGACTCGGTATTTAGAGACCCAGACATTGAAAAAGAAAAATCAATTTAGCTGGATAAAGCGTGCCTATAGTAACCTTTTAGGTAGTAAACCCATTCAGGAAGAACACGAAATTATTCTCGATCATAACTATGACGGCATCAAGGAATTGGACAATAAATTGCCGCCTTGGTGGGTATATAGTTTTTATGCCTCTATCGTATTTGCGGTAATCTATATGGCAAGATATCACATTTTTGATGGCATAAACCAGGATGAAGAGTATGATATTGCTGTAGCTGAAGCCCAAATAGATATTGAGAATTATAAAAAAACAGCTAAAAATTTAGTAGATGTAAATACGGTTGTAGTGCTTACAGATCCGGCAGATCTAACAATTGGGGAAAACATCTTTACCCAAAATTGCGTTGCCTGTCATAAGGCCGACGGTGGCGGCGGTATTGGTCCGAATCTCACCGATAATTACTGGATTTTAGGTGGCGGCATTAAGAATATATTTAATACCATTTCAGAAGGGGGACGCGATGGTAAGGGAATGGTCTCCTGGAAATCTGAATTAACACCCTTGGAAATGGCGCAGGTTTCCAGTTATGTTTTGCAGTTTGTAGGTACTACCCCGGCAGAGCCAAAAGATCCTGAAGGCGATATTTGGGTAGACCCCGATGCGCCCGAGCAAGCTGTTTTAAAAGTAACCGATTCAACAGCTGTGATAGTACCTACGGGGAATTAGGGAGTTTCCCTTGTTTGCTTTTCTTAGGGCAAGCAAACAAGGGTCGGGCTTTCGCTACTCGCTTTTTGTAAAATTAGCTTGAGAGTTGCAGAAAGGCTTTGTTTGTACAAAAGAGCTCAAACAGACCGCTCTATCCCTAACTCGGCATTAGGAAAAAATAAAGCAGCATTTTAAAAATAAATTTGAGAATGAAAGATATAGAATCAAGAAAAGATATAAAACTGCTGGTCAATTCATTTTATGATAAAGTAAAAGTAGATCGCACTATTGGTCACATATTTAATGAAATTGTAAACGTAGATTGGGAAGAACATTTACCAAAAATGTACACCTTTTGGGAAACCATAATTTTTGGGACAGCCGCTTTTAAGGGGAACCCAATGCGTACCCATAAAGAGCTAAGCTGGAAAACAAACATGGGCGAAGCGCAATTTGATAGTTGGTTAGCACTCTGGGAAAAAACAATAGATGAAAATTTTACAGGAATAAAAGCAGACGAAACAAAACAACGTGGTAGAAATATTGCAGGGTTAATGCTTTTTAAAATCAAACAACTAGAAAACTAAATATATGGTATTGTTAAATGAATTATTCGAAGATGTTACACTGAGTACGAAACCCCTCACAAAAATTTTGTTAGATAAACACGGGGTAAATATTTTAGCGGTTGGTCTCAAAAAAGGACTTCTTTTACCCGAACATACAACGCCAGTTAAAGCGAAATTATTTGTTCTTGATGGTGATATAGAATTTAGAATTTCAAATAAGGCTATTAAATTAGCTAGTCTGGACACCTTTGAAATTCCTGTAGGTGTAGTCCATTCGGTAATGGCAGTGTCGGATGCGATTTTTATGGTCATAAAAAATACTAAAAAGTAACCGCTATATGGCAGAGCAGGGACAAGATAACTTTAGAGATACCATAGGCACTCTTGGGGAGGATGGGAAACGCGCTTGGGTGTTCCCTAAAAAACCAGATGGCAAATGGTATGAGTATCGTAAATATGTGAGTTATGTGTTATTAGTTCTTCTGTTTTCTGCACCTTTTGTAAAAATAGGAGGCAATCAGTTTCTACTATTTAATGTATTGGAACGACGTTTCAATATTTTTGGCTATCCCTTCTGGCCGCAGGATTTTCATCTGTTTGTGATTATGATGTTACTAGGAGTAGTCTTCGTGGTATTTTTTACAGTAGCCTTTGGGAGATTATTTTGTGGATGGGTATGCCCACAAACTATTTTTATGGAAATGGTGTTCCGTAGGATAGAATATTGGATTGATGGCGACAGAGGAAAACAAATACGTCTGGCAAAAATGCCTTGGAACGCTGAAAAGATAAAAAAGCGAACCTTAAAATGGAGTATCTTTTTTATCATTTCTTTTTTAATAGCCAATGTCTTCTTGGCCTATTTAATAGGAAGTGATCGTTTGATACAATATATGGCAGACGGTCCTTTAAGCCATACAAATACACTTATATCATTGCTTATTTTCACGGGTGTGTTCTATTTTGTTTTTGCCTGGTTTCGAGAGCAAGTATGCATCATAGCTTGTCCATATGGTAGATTACAAGGGGTTCTTCTTGACACCAAATCGATTGTAGTAGCATACGATCACAAGCGTGGAGAACGGGAGCAAGGAAGGTCCAAATTTAAGAAGAATGAAAATCGCAAAGAACTTGGAAAAGGCGATTGTATCGATTGTTTTCAATGTGTTCATGTATGTCCTACAGGTATCGATATAAGAAATGGAACACAACTGGAGTGCATTAATTGTACAGCCTGTATAGATGCTTGTGACAGTATCATGGAATCTGTTAACCTTCCTAAAGGACTTATCCGTTATACCAGTGAAGAAAACATAGAGAAGAAAAAGAAGTTTGAATTTGGACCTAGGTTAAAGGGATATACAGCGGTTTTATTTATACTTACTGGAGTATTGGTAGGAATGCTTTTTTTACGAAATGATGTAGAAGCGAGAATATTAAGAATACCTGGGCAATTGTACGAACGCAAAGCAGATGCTATTATTAGTAATGTATACACCTTCAAATTAATTAATAAAACAACAGAAGAAATTAGCGAAGTAAATTTTAAACTTTTATCACACAAAGGGCAAATAGAAATAGTGTCACACGATACATTTATAGTTCCGGCACAAGGACTGGCAGAAGGTACTTTATTTATTGAAATAAATACCAGTGCGTTGAGTGGCGATAAAGATCGATTGGAAATAGGTGTGTATAGCAATGCAACATTAATAGAAACAACAACGGCTACTTTTTTAGGGCCACGAAGTTATAAATAGATAGCTATGAAAATTAATTGGGGAATAGGGATTGTTATTGGAATGGCTCTTTTTATATGCTTTATTCTATATATGGTAATTACCATGAGTACTCAAAAAGAGTACAGTCACGATTTAGTAACAGAAGACTACTATGAAAAAGAAATGCACTATCAAAATGAGATTGATGCCGAAACAAATGCCATTACTTTAAGCAGTAATATTAAAGGACTAAAAACTCCTGAAGGTTGGCTTTTAAAGTTTCCTGATGAAATAGAACCCACTAAAATTAAAGGTACAGTGTTCCTGTATAGACCTTCCAATAAACAACTGGATTTCGATTTCCCCATCGAACTATCCGGTTCAAATTTGCTCATACCTGACGAACGTTTATTGGAAGGTCGCTGGAACATCACCATTTCTTGGAAGTATGAGGATATTTCCTATTTGTATAAAAATAAAATTGTGTACTAACTATGTGGGCAGGAGCACTCTTATTTGGATTACTCGGTAGTTTTCACTGCGTGGGAATGTGTGGTCCTATAGCTTTTTTACTGCCGGTAGATAGATCAAATTCGTGGCGGAAAATAACTCAAATAGGATTATACCATATAGGGCGTCTTATATCTTATGGGATTATTGGATTGCTCTTCGGAGTTCTTGGAAAGAGTTTCTCACTTTTTGGATTCCAACAACAACTTTCTATTGCTATTGGAGTTCTTATGATTTTAGTGATAGTATACCCTAAAAAATGGAGGGCTAGGGTAAGTATTTCTAAACCTATTTTTAAATGGATATCCCGTATAAAATCTTCATTAGGCCAGCAGCTAAAAAAGAAGACCCCAGATACATTTTTTACCATAGGTTTTTTAAATGGTTTTCTTCCGTGTGGTTTAGTATATCTCGCTGTTTTTACAGCAATAGTTTCTGGGAGTGTGTTGGACGGTGGTCTTTATATGGTCTTGTTTGGTGTAGGGACTATCCCTCTAATGACCACAGCGATTTATTTCGGAAACTTAGTAACAGCAACTATTAAAACACGTATTAGAAAAACAATACCGGTATTTGTAGTGCTTTTTGGCTTTCTGTTTATTCTACGTGGTTTGGGACTTGGAATTCCTTTTATATCTCCCAAACAAATGGTGGCTCAAGTGGAAGCAAAACATAGTTGCCACTAATCTATATACTTATCATAATTTAAAATCAATATATATGGAATCTTTAAAAATCGGATTAGTAAACTGGGGAATGGGAACTGCTATTATCATTGTTTTTGCCGTGGTTTGCGTGGTACTTTCGGTAGTCATTTACACTATGGTTCAGAGTGGGAAGGATAAGGACAAATAAAAGGGAAGTCAATTATCACATTGCTTCCCTTTTTATTTTCATAACTAAACTTAAATGGTCATAGAAAATAATTGAGTTTCGGGCTTTTCACGATACAATCGCATATCAAAAGCCATACATATATTTCGTATAAAAGGCCTTCCTTTTTCGGTTGCCTTAACTCCTTCTGGGGTTATGAATATAAGTTTATCTTCTTCTGTTTCCCTTAATTGCTCCAGAATCATAGGTACTGGTAAAACTTTCATTTCGGTAGGATCCAAGGAAGTTTCAAATCTGCACATCAAGTTTAGAATATGTTTTCTTATGATAAGATCCTCATCAGTTAATATATGTCCTCTAAATACAGGAATAATTCCTTGTGATACCAGATCCTGATACGCCTCAATACCTTTTTCATTTTGAGCAAAACCATTCCAACTATCACTTATGGCAGATGCACCTAACCCAATCATTACATCTGTTTTGGAATTAGTATACCCCATAAAGTTCCTATGGATGGTTTTATTTTCTAACGCCTTATACAAACTGTCGCTGGGTAGTGCAAAGTGATCCATTCCAATTTCAACATAGCCAGCTTCAAGTAACATTTCCTTACCTAATTCATACATTTCTCGTTTCTCTTCGGCAGAAGGAAGATCACTGTCTTTAAATCCACGTTGCCCATTTCCTTTCATCCAAGGAACGTGTGCGTAACTGTAGAATGCAATGCGGTCCGGACGTAATTGTGTGGTAATTTCTATAGTTTTACGTACATCTTTCTTTTTTTGAAATGGCAAACCAAAAATTAAATCGTGACCTACCGAAGTATAGTCCAGCTCACGAGCATCTTCTGTAACTCTTATTACATTTTCCATGGGTTGAACCCTATGAATGGCCTTTTGAACCGTTTCATTATAGTCTTGTACACCATAACTCACTCTGGTAAAACCGAACGAAGCTAAAGTTTCCAAATGTTTTTTGGTGGTATTATTTGGGTGTCCTTCAAAACTAAATTCATAATCTTTCGCTTTATGAACTCTTCTAAGAAGCCCTTCCAATAACATTTGAAGATTTTCAGGACTATAAAAAGTGGGGGTGCCACCTCCTATATGTAATTCTTTTACAATTGGTTTTTGTCCAAAAAGTGCTACATATAAATCTAATTCCTTCAGAATAGATTTCAGATACGGAATTTCCACAGCATGGTTTTTTGTGATGCGCTTGTGGCAACCACAGAAAGTACAAAGACTTTCACAAAAAGGAAGATGTATATACAGACTAATGCCCTGTGTAGTATTGGTATTTTTAAAACGCTCGGTTATTTTTTGCTTCCAGGCTCTTAAAGAAAAGGTGTTACTATCCCAGTATGGCACTGTAGGATAACTCGTATAACGAGGCCCCGCTACATTATATTTTGCTATGAGAGAATTACACATATGCTTATCTTAGGAAGCTAAACCAAACACCATAATTGCAAAATTGATAAGTACACTTGCAATTAATAACCGGTAAATTAATGATGGTTTCTGTAGCGTTAAAATTGCTGCGTTATGGGCGCTACAAATCGCTACGGTTATAAATACCAGAAACATTTGTAGAAAACCATTGCCGTGCATAAGCGAAGCCATTACAGCAACTGAACCCAAACACGTTGAAGCTAACATCCCTATTACAGAATAACCAATAATATTTTGAGTATAGTCTTTTTGAAATTTTGCTAAAGTTGTCATTGTGTGTCTATTTAAAATTATAGAACAAAACTACAGCTGTGCTTTAAGTTAAAATATGATAAATGTCAGTCATTGTGTGTTTTGTTCTAATTTGTAGGAAAAAGTATATATTTGGGTTTCCCCCTTTATCAATCACCATACTTTTCAATTTTACTAATGATTTTTATATCAGAGCATAATTGTATGAGTTTTTCAAAATCCAAAGATGATATACACGCGGACTACTTCTAGCAAAGAAGCTAATACAATGCTCAAAGATTTTTTAAAGATCTGGCCTCTAAGTCGAGTTGAGAATATGACCCTCGAAGAATATAGCTCCGTGGGTGATACTGAATCTTTTTGCAATTGGTTAGAGAGAAAAGCTATAATATTAGGACGGATTGGAGGTACTCCTTCAAATAAGTTTGGTATCTGGGAAATGAAAAATGTCAACGCTGGTACTTCCTTAGATTTTTATAACGATGGAAACTATAAATGGTATAAAAAATATGGTAATACAGCAGATGAGGCTTTTGTTGCAATAAGAAAATTGGTAGTTGAAATAATTAAAAACGCCAGCAATGCTCACTTCGATAAAATTGATAGTATAGACTACTTTTCATTAGCTAAATGGAAAATCGCATTTGTCTATTCTCAAAAATTGTTAATGCCAATTTATAAGAAAGACACTATTCGGAAAATTGCAAAGAATTTTGAACATCCTAATTATACTACAGCACCTATTTCAGAACTGCATACTTTTATAGTAGGACAAAAGCCCAAGGAAATAGATCTTTTTGATTTTTCTGGAAATCAATACGGTATTGCTTTAAAAGAGTTTGAAAAAAACTATTACATCATTGGGTCAAAATACGGAAATAGTGATGGGCGAAATAGCTTCGATATTTCGCCCGAAATGTTTAAACAGAATGTTATTGCCACTGGTTTCTTTTGGGATTACGATCTTTCACATTTATACAGCAAAGGGAAGGAAAGCATCGATAGATGGATAGATAAAAATATTGACGTAACTACAGTTACTAATTTTAAAAATGCTAAGCGTACGCTGTCTTTCTTTTTAGGGATTAAGCCTGGAGATCTCATTGCGGTTAAGTCACACGGACAGTATGGAGATCTTACCATTGTGGCGTATGCAGAAGTTGTTGAAAGAAATGGAAAAGTGTATCACTTCGATTTTGATGAAGAAAACAGTCTTGGACATCTCATAAATGTGGAGTTTTTAGAAGTGGGACTCGATGTAAAAACGAATTTAAGCTATGGAAAGACCATCCATCATATTATTCCTGGTAACATAAAAGGACATTTCGAGAAGATTTTTGGAAGTTATGCAGTTATAGAGGAATCCTTAAAGGATGAAATTGTAATAGATGAGGATGATTTTGAACTTTCTGAAGATCGTATAAATGATAAGCAAACCGAAAGCCAACAGCGCACAGTGTCTTACACCACAACTGTATCAAGAACGCATAACAAAATCCAAGGCGCGTTTGCACGATATTTGAAAGAGGAATTTCCTAACGACATTGTGCAGACAGAGGCTAGCTTCATAGATGTGGTTCGTCAAAACGATACTGCTTTATACTATTATGAGGTAAAGCCATATAATAGTGCTTACAATTGTATTCGTGTGGGAATAGGGCAACTATTGGATTACTACCATACAAATAAAAATAGTAAGAAGACCATTCATCTTCGAATTGTTGGTAATGCTGAAATCAAGGATTCTGATCAAGATTTTATTAATTTTCTAAAAAATAGTTTGAATATTTCATTTGATTATATGTACTTCCCAATTTAATGACATTCTTTTAAGTTATTGATATTTAATTATTAAATAGAAATTATAGCTAAATTAAGAAGTGAAGTTTGTCGATATAAAATATTTTGTAGCTTAATTACTGAAAAATAAATTTAATATATTAATTATTTAATTTATCTTTGTAGTCTCATTACTGAAAATAAAATGAAATTTAAGGTTAAAAATATTTGTAATATAAGCACGGGAGTCTATGTAAAGACCGAGAGGATAGGGGATGTTTATTACTTACAAGCTCGTGATTTCAATGAATATCATCAACTTGAGAGTAATCTCAAGCCTGAAGTTGCTAGTCTTAAAATAAATAGAAAGCATTTTTTGCAGAAAGATGATGTGATTGTGGCTGCAAAAGGCGTAAATCATTTTGCATTTATATATAACAATGAGGTAACTCCTGCAGTGGCATCGTCTATGTTTATTGTTTTGAGGTCTTTTGACCGTGATACTGTTATTTCTGGATACGTTTCCTGGTTTATAAATCACCCTAAAACACAAGCGTTTCTAAGTAGATCTTCTAAAGGGAGTGGTATTCCTTCAATTAATAAAAGTACAATAGGAGATTTAGAGATACCTATTCCGTCTATAGAAACACAGCAACGCATTCTCAAGTTGGGACAATTAAAAATCAAGGAAAGAAAATTACAAGAAAAAATTAGAAATTTAAAAAATGAAGTTTTAAATGAACAATTAATTAAAATAATAAAATAAGTAAAGAAAAAGATCTCGAAAAGAGATGAAAATTTTGGTGTTTCAAGTTGTTAAATCTATTGAAATTACTATGCTCTTAGTCAGAGTTGGACAGGCTGTTAATCCAGTTAATTTTTTAATAACCTTAAAAACAATGATTATGATAAAAATAAAAAAGATAACGATGAAGAAGGTAAAAGAAGTAGGTATTAGTTTTGTTAAAAGTATGGTTACGGGATTTGCACTAGTGGAGAAAACTTGGTCTGTATCCCTCTGATTATAAAGTATAGCTTTCATAGATTGCTTGAAGTAAAAACGCTGAGATGATGTGCAAAAGGGAGGTTCGTAGCCTCCCGTCTCCGCCAGACAACACAAAATAAAAAATTGAAATTTTATTGTATTAAAATTTCCGAAGCGAAGAAATAAGAATTAAATAATATAACGTATAGCCTTAAGTAACAATGGAAAAACAAGTAAAGGAACAAGATATTGAGCGTATTGTATGGAAAGCTTGTGACACCTTTAGAGGTGTAATAGACCCTAGCCAATACAAAGATTATATATTAACGATGTTGTTTATTAAATATGTAAGCGATGTAAATAACGAAAAACGAACGGTATATCTTAAAAAATATGACGGAGATGAAGCGCGTGCAGACCGTGCCATGAGTATGGAACGTTTTGTCGTGCCGCATAATAGCACCTTTGATTATTTTTTTGACAATAGAAACGAAAGCAATCTGGGAGAAATCATAGACATAGGGCTAGCGGATCTTGAAGAGGCAAATCGTGAAAAGCTCACGAGTGAAGACGGTTCTGGGATTTTTAGAAACATATCTTTTAATAGTAATAATCTGGGGGAAGAAAAAGATAAAAATGTACGCCTCAAAAACCTATTGCACGATTTTAGCGACCTAGACCTTAAACCATCGCATTTAGAGAAAAAAGACATTATTGGTGATGCCTACGAATACCTAATTAAAAACTTTGCTAGTGATGCAGGAAAAAAAGCGGGAGAATTTTATACGCCAGCTGAGGTTTCTACCTTGATAGCAACACTCACCAAAAGCAAACCGGGCGCTAGAATATACGACCCAACTTGCGGTAGCGCATCACTGCTTATAAAAGCGGGGAAGCAGGTAGGCTCCAACGATTTCTCTTTATATGGACAGGAAGCAAACGGAAGTACCTGGGCGCTCGCAGTAATGAATATGTTTTTGCACGGATTTGATAATGCCTCCATCCGCTGGGGAGATACCATACGCAACCCAAAACATAAAGAAGGCGATGCCTTAATGAAATTCGACACCGTAGTGGCAAATCCACCATTCTCTTTAGATAAGTGGGGTGCAGACCAAGCGGCTAATGACAAGTACAACAGGTTCTGGCGAGGTACACCACCTAAAAGTAAGGGTGATTGGGCATTTATCTCGCATATGATAGAATCTGCTTATGAAGGCAAAGGAAAAGTAGGCGTTGTAGTACCCCACGGTGTGCTGTTCAGAGGGAGCAGCGAGGGTAAAATAAGGCAAAAAACTATTGAGGATAACCAGCTCGAAGCTGTGATTGGCTTACCGTCTAATTTATTTTACGGTACTGGAATACCTGCAGCAGTTTTGATTTTTAATAAAGGAAAAGGCACTAACACAAATGTGCTATTTATAGATGCCAGCCAGCATTATGAAAGCGGCAAAAACCAAAACAAACTGCGCGAAGACAAAGACATTCCTAAAATTGTAGATACGTATAACGCATTTACAAATGGCGATCTTGAAGCAGGTATTACAGAAGAGAAATACAGCTATGTTGCCACCTTTGAAGAACTAAAAGAAAACGAATTTAACCTCAATATCCCCCGCTATGTAGATACTTTTGAAGAAGAAGCTATGGTCGACATTGCAAAGGTGCAAGCAGAAATTGAGACATTGGAAAGGGAACTGGTCACTGTACAGGCTAAGATGAAGGAATATTTAAAAGAACTCAATTTATAGGCAATGGAAGAACAGAACAACATCATAATTTATACCGCTACAGATGGTAAAGCATCGGTAGCGTTGTTTGAAAGGGATGGGAGTGTGTGGCTCAACCAAAAACAACTTGGCGAAATTTTTGACACCTCGGTACAAAATATTGGGCAACATATCTCAAACATACTGTCAGACAAGGAACTGAGGGCAGATTCAGTTATAAAGAATTACTTTACAACTGCCGTAGATGGTAAAGAATATGAAGTATCATTCTATGCGCTGGAAATGATCTTAGCAATTGGATATCGCGTACGTAGCAAACGTGGCGTGCAATTTAGGCAATGGGCCACAAGAAACCTTGCCGAATATATGCGAAAAGGGTTTATAATGGATGATGAACGCCTTAAAAACCCGGATGGACGTGCCGATTATTTTGACGAGTTATTGGAACGTATTCGTGATATACGTTCTTCGGAAAAGCGTTTTTACCAAAAAGTACGCGACCTCTTTAGCCTGAGTAGCGATTATGACCCAACCGATAAAGCTACCCAAATGTACTTTGCCGAAGCGCAAAATAAGTTGCTTTTTGCGGTAACCCGTAAAACAGCTGCCGAAATGATCGTAGCCCGTGCAGATGCCAGAAAACTGAATATGGGTTTGACCAACTGGAAAGGCAGCGTGGTACGCAAACAAGATATCACCATTGCTAAGAACTACCTTACCGCAGATGAGCTGGACAGCTTAAACCGGCTGGTGGTTATCTTTTTAGAACAAGCAGAACTACGTGTAAAAAACCAACAAGATTTAACAATGGGCTATTGGCAAGGCAATCTGGACAAGTTGATTGCCTTTAATGAGTTTCCTGTACTTAAAACACCAGGCCGTATACGTAGCTCAGTAATGCAAAAGAAAGTAAAAGCGCATTATGAAGCTTTTGACAAACTCCGTAAAAAAGAAGCCGCTCAGGAAGCCGACAGCGTAGAATTAGAAGAATTAAAAGCCTTGGCAGAACAAATAAAAAAGAAAAAACAATAATGGAAGATTTTCCCACCATAAACCGCAGTGTACTCCTAGTAGTGCCCAAACAGCCGTTTTACGATTGGAGCGATGCCCTTACCCCAGATTTGCCAAAAAGCAGCCCATCAAAGATAAATGAACACAACAGTTATTTGTTGGAAGATGAGTTGTTCCTCGACAATCCCAAAAAAGAACTGCGGAACTATTGGAAAACAATTTTTTATAATGAACTCTTTGGGCAATGGACAGATGAAAGCGCTTACCCCAAACTAAGTTGGGAACTGTTTACCCAATGGTTTACCTTTTATAGATCTGCTGTAGTAACAGACCTTGCCGATGCACCACTTTACACACAGCATTATGAGTAAAACAGAAGCAGCAATAGCATATAAAGAGGGGTATAAAAAAACGAAGTTGGGTTGGATTCCAGAGGATTGGGATATCGCAAACCTGGATAATAGAATCAATCTTGAGTCGGGCCAGCATTTGAACAAAGAAGATTACTTTTTTAAAGAAGTTGGTATTCCTTATTTTACTGGACCTACAGATGTAACTCATTTAATTGAAAATGTTGCAAAATGGACGAATATTCAAAATAAAGTAGCGTATAAAGGAGAAGTCATAATTACAGTAAAAGGCTCGGGTGTGGGTTCATTAGCTTTATGTAAATTACCAAAAGTGGCTATGGGAAGGCAATTAATGTCTGTAAATGGTAATAATACAGACAATGATTATTTATTCCATATTTTAAGCAATAAAAAATATAAATTTCAGCAGCTGGCTTCAGGAAACATGATTCCGGGTCTTTCGAGAAAGGATATTTTACTCACTAAAGGACTTTTTCCATCCCTTCTTGAACAAAAAGCAATCGCCAGCTGTCTAAACACGTGGGACACAGCAATCCAAAACCTTACCGCATTAATTGCAAACAAAGCGTTGCAAAAAAAAGGATTGATGCAGCAATTGTTAACGGGGAAGAAACGGTTGCCTGGGTTTGATGGGGAGTGGGAAATTGATACTCTTGGAACTTATTTTTCTGAACGTAGGGAAACGGGGTTGGATAATTTAGAATTGCTATCTATTGGTGAAGCAGGGGTTTATTCACAGTCAAATTCTAACAAGAAAGATACTTCAAACAATAATAAATCAAAATATAAGCGTATTTGTAAAGGTGATATTGGATATAATACAATGCGTATGTGGCAAGGTAGAAGCGCACTTTCAAGTCTTGAAGGTATTGTAAGCCCGGCATATACAATTGTAAAACCCCTTAAAAACGCTGACTCCGTTTTCTTTAGCTATTTATTTAAGTTAGACGAAATAATACACAAGTTTTACCGAAACTCACAAGGGATGGTAAGTGATACGTGGATGTGTAAGTTTAAAGATTTTAAAATCGTAAAATTTAATGCACCACCATCTAAAAAAGAACAAACTGCCATCGCAAATGTATTGCAAAAAGCAGACCAAGAAATAGAATTATTAACCACCCAGAGGGATCAGCTCCAGCTTCAAAAAAAGGGATTGATGCAGCAGTTGTTAACGGGGAAAAAGAGATTGAAATTTTAAATATGAAAACAATAGGCATACAAATAGAGGGATCAACGTATATAATCTGCGTTCTAGAAGAAACAAGTAATGGTATCAAGTTACTTAAAGAGTCTAAAAAATTAAGTTTAAAAGATCATTTGGATTCTAGCGAATTGAAGAATCTTCAACAAGAAATTTTTCTAACTTTTGACGCTTTGCAACCAGACAGAATTGGTGTAATAGCAAGACAACCCAAGGCTAGGAAAGGTCAAAATCCACCTTCTGCATTATCATTTAAGTTAGAAGGGCTTATACAATTATATGCTAACATAGAAATTGAGTTTGTATGGCCAGTTAGTGTTTCTGCATTTTTAAAGAAAAACTCATCATTGGGGTTGGAAAAATTCAAATATCAAGAAAAAGCTGCAAACCTAGCACATTACCTTTTAAAGAAATGATTAGCGAAAATTTAAACGATGAAGATTGTCCTAAAGAGATAAGGGAATTTGTGAGAAATCACGAACACATCCGCTTTGATTGTTGGTTTGATAATGGATATAATGGGATCGTGTATTTTGGTGAGCGTATCAAAATGCAAGAAGAAGTAGTTATTAAATTTTATTTAGCAAATGAAGAATATGACTCTTCAGAAGAAGCGATAATCCTACGAGGCATTGAGCATCGAAATATTTTGAGAGTAGATGATATTCGATTTTTACAACCGTGGAATACTTTTTTTCTAAGCCCTAAAATTTCTGGAGGAGATCTAAAGCAACTTATAGACAATAATGAATGCAGATCTAGTTCAAGAGCCTTACAATTTATGCAAGGATTATTAACTGGACTGTCAGAGTTACATTCAATGCACGGGTTAGTACATAGAGATTTAAAACCAGCTAATTTACTTTTTAGATTAGAAAACGATAGTGCGGTTATCGCAGATTTAGGATCAATAAAAAAAATAGATCAAGCGACTGGTTTTGTAACAGCTTCAAAAAGCACGAGATTGTTTTTGCCACCAGAATCCCTTGAAGAAAACAGATATTATTTTCAGTCAGATATTTATCAAATGGGGATTGTATTATATCAACTTCTTGGCGGCTACTTTCCTGTTAATAATCCATTGGATTTTCTCAACACTAGGGAAAAGACACAATTAGATAAATTAAAAGATGATTCTATTAAATGGGGACGAAAACATAATGAACTAATTAATAACAAGATAACAAGAGGCAAATTATTAAACTTACAATCACTGCCGCGACATTTAGACGCAAGATTTAAAAAGGTAATTAGAACAGCAACTCATATAGACCACACAAGACGGTACAATAATGTAGCAGAATTTTTAACTGAAGTTAATAAGCTTGCAAGGGATTTTCCAGATTATGAATATACGGATGAGGGTATTTTTGTAACACACCAAAAAGGTGCCTCTTATTGGATTAAACAAACTGGGAGTCACAGCTATGTACTGGACAAGTTAATGACGAATGGAAAATGGAGAAGAAATAATAAACACGATGGTAGTTTAGGTAGTATTTTACAATTGGTAAATGCTGGATAATTTTATATATACAGTTAAAAATAAATGAAAAATTGGATTGAATATAATATTCCAAATAATAAAAATAAATACTTGATTAGGTTTCTTTCTAAAAGGAGATTAATAAAAAGAAAATTAAAAGACAATTAGATAAGATGATTGAAGAAGGTAAATTAGAAGGAGTTGGAGAACGAAGATGGAGAACTTATAAGATAGTAAGATGACGCTATAAGACATTCTATTGGACATTCTATTAGACATAAAGATGTTATTTGTCTATATATGTCTTATAGAATACTTCTAAAATAATAAATTAGGAAAGATGATAGAGAACTAAGAAGAAAACATGAATAAGTTAATTCTCTGTAAGTGAAAATACATTCTCTGTATTGCAATATAAATAATAGAACTAATGAATGTGATAAAGCGAGTACTATTCTTTGTAATACGACTACAACTATAGCTAAAAAGATTTTTTTATATAAGACACTAGTAATCAATGATTAATAATTTTTATGATAGTGGTTTTAATTCTCTGTATTAAATACTATTTTCTCTGTATTATATAAATAAACAAGTAAATAGTATTCTCTGTATTGCCTAATTATTTCTCTAAAACAAAAAAAATAATGCAAACACCCTCCTTTAAAGAAGATCATATTTCACAAATACCAGCGTTGCAATTTTTGGTTAATTTAGGACATACTTATTTAAGTCCAGAGGCCGCAATAAAAGCGCGTAATGGTAAAACTTCCAATGTATTATTAGAAGAGATCCTTAGAAAGCAACTTAAGGAAATAAACAGTATTAAGCTTTCTTCTACAAAAACAAGCATTTTTAGCGATAGCAATATAGAAGCTGGAATCTTGGCTTTAAAAGATATTACACTGGTAGATGGGTATATTTCGGCATCAGAAAAAGCATACAATCTTATAACGTTAGGGAAATCTTTAGAACAAAGTATAGATGGAGACAAGAAAACCTTCACACTACAATACATAGACTGGAAAAATATAGAAAATAACATCTTTCACGTTTCCGAAGAATATAATGTGATGCGTAGTGGGAGCAAAGAGCATTATATTCCAGACATTGTGTTTTTTGTAAATGGGATTCCATTAACCATTATTGAGTGTAAACGACCAGATATGAAAGCGCCAATAAAGCAAGCAATTTCACAACATTTACGAAATCAAAAAGAAGATGGGGTGCGTCCCCTATACATTTATGCGCAGGCCTTATTATCTTTATCAACCAATCACGGACGCTATGCAAGTAATGGTACCAAAGAAAAATTCTGGTCACACTGGGAAGAGAATTTTAAAAACAAGGAGGAAGAAGAACAGTACCAACAAAAACTACAAGCCTTTAAAAACACTCCATTAAAAGAGAGCGTTAAAAAGGAAATGTTCTCTGGACGTTTTAGATATGTGCGGGAGTATTTTGATAGTTTGGAAACCGAAAACATTTTACCCACGGAGCAGGATATTTATTTATACGGGTTGTGCAGCCCTAAACGATTATTAGACTTTTTGCACAATTTTATAGTGTTTGATAATGGCATAAAAAAAATAGCCAGATATCAACAATACTTTGCCATTAAGAAACGATTAAACAAATTAAAACCCTAGAAAATGGCAAACGAAAAGGAGGCGTTATCTGGCACACACAAGGAAGCGGAAAGAGTTTAACAATGGTAATGCTTGCCCAAGCAATTGCAATGGAGAAGTCTATTAAAAACCCGAAAATAATTTTGGTTACAGATAGAACAGATCTTGACGAGCAAATAACGGGCACTTTTGAAAAGTGCGGAATAGCGGTAAATAATGCCGCAACAGGGAAGCAGTTGGTGAATTTGTTAGAAAGTAAGTCAGATGCGGTAGTAACTACTATTATCAACAAGTTTGAAACTGCTGTAAAGAAAATAGCTCAGCCTTTAGTAAGTCACGATATTTTTGTTTTAGTAGATGAAGGACATAGAACCCAGCACGGTATCTTTAATATCGAAATGCAAAAAACCCTGCCTAATGCTTGTTTTATTGCATTAACAGGAACACCATTATTTAAAAAAGATAAAAATACCTTAAACCGTTTTGGTACCTTAATAGATCAATACACGGTAGATAAAGCAGTAAAAGATAAAGCAGTGGTGCCGTTGTTGTATGAAGGTCGTCACGCTTTCCAGAAGGTGAATGAAAATCCCTTAGATAATTTTTTTGCGATGATTTCTGAACCTTTATCTACATACGAGAAGGCAGATTTAAAAAAGAAGTTTAGCAGAGCAGACCAGTTAAATATTGCGGAACAAAAAATACTTGCGCAAAGCTGGGACATTACTAAACACTTTGAACAAAATTTTAAAGGCACCCCTTTTAAAGGGCAATTGGTTTGTCAAAACAAATTAAGTGCGATTAGGTATAAGCAATTTTTAGATGAGATAGGTCGTGTAAGTTCTGAAGTTGTAATTTCGGCACCAGATGATCGCGAAGGCGAAGAGACCGCTTATGGTAAAACTTCAGATGTGGTAAACGCTTTTTGGAAACACATGATGGATGAGCATGGCTCCTCAAAAAAGTATCAAAAAAATATTGTCAATCGTTTTAAAAATGCGGAAGACCCAGAGATTATCATTGTAGTGGATAAGCTCTTAACGGGATTTGATGCTCCTAGAAACACGGTATTGTACCTAACGCGAAAACTACAAGGGCATACTTTATTACAAGCCATAGCAAGGGTTAATAGGATTTATCCAGATAAGGATTATGGGTATATTATAGATTATTACGGGGTGCTTTGCGCATTAGACGATGCCATAGAATTGTATTCTACCTTTGATGAATTCGATACAGAAGATTTGCAAGGCACCTTTGTGGATATTGAGGATGAAGCTAAAAAGTTACCACAGAAACATTCTGAACTTTGGGACATTTTTAAAATAGTAGCAAATAAAAAGGATGCCGAAGCGTATCAGCAATTACTGCGTGATGATGCAAAGCGCGCATTATTTTACGATAAGCTTTCGGCCTTTGCGCGTATCTTAAAAATGGCATTATCGGCTATTAGTTTTCATAATAATACAGATGAACAACAAATTAAAACCTACAAAGATGATTTGTCGTTTTTTATGAAATTACGTCTAGCGGTTTCTCAACGCTTTTCAGATGCTGTTGATTATAAAAAATATGAGGGGCAAATCCAAAAACTAATTGACACACATATCACAACTGAAAGAGTAGAGTCTATAACAGAGTTAGTGAATATTTTTGACAAAGAAGCATTTCAAGAAGAAGTAGAAAAAACATTAGGTGCTGCAGCAAAAGCAGATAAAATTGCTTCACGAACAGATAAACATATTACTGAAAAGATGGACGAAGACCCAGCTTTTTATAAGAAATTTTCTGAAATGCTAAAAGATGCTATTAGTGACTATGAATTGCACCGTATTTCTGAAATACAATATCTAGAGCGTGTCAAAGATATTATGGAGAAAGTGCTTGCGAGGACCGATAGTGATATTCCTGTACGTTTAGAAAATAGAGATGTTGCGAAAGCTTTTTATGGTATTACGTTAGATGAATTAGAACATAAGATAAAAGATAGTAAAGTAAGACAAGCTGTTTCAACTGAAATAGCGCTCTCTGCTGATGATATCATACGAGATTTAAAAATTGTGGATTGGCAAACGAAGGTCGATATTCCTAAAAAAATGATCTTTAAAATTGGAGATTATTTAATCGATGAGGTTCGGGATAAATATGACTTAAATTTATCATTTAAAGAAATTGATAGTATTGCGGAACAAATTGTTGATATCGCTAAAATTAGATATAAATAATGAACGACTTTATCAATTTTGGTTCTCATAGAATAGATTTTGCAGTTAAATTTTCAGATAGAAAAACGCTGGGTTTAACCGTGAATCCTGAAATGCAAGTTGTGATTAATGCGCCTTTAGATACATCTAAGGAAATCATTAGAAAAAAAGTAAAAAAGAAAGCACCGTGGATATTAAAACAGCAAAGTTATTTTTTGTCATTTCACCCTAGAACTACAAAACGAAAGTATATAAGTGGTGAAACACATTTGTATATGGGGCGGCAATATCGCTTAAAGCTAACGCAGTCTAATAAAGATGAGGTTAAATACAAAGGGAGGTTTATTGAAGTTCAAACCACGAATAAGGAAAACGCAGCGGTTCTTATGTTAGCTTGGTACAAATCAAGAGCCAAACTTAAATTTCCTGAAATAGCGGAACCATTAATAGAACAATTTAAGAGATACGACGTTGAACCAAAGGGGATTTATATTCAATCAATGACAAAACGCTGGGGTAGCTGTACTCCAAAGGGTAAAATCATTCTAAATCCTGAATTGATGAAAGCGCCAAAAGCGTGTATTAAATATGTAATTATCCACGAACTTTGCCATCTTATACATCACGATCACACTCAGAAATTTATTGACTTACAAACAAAGGAAATGCCAGATTGGAGAAGATGGAAAGATAAATTAGAGAAATTACTGGCTTAATTTTTTTTAGAAAAATAGAAATTGTTTGGATACTTAATTTAGCCTAGAAAAGTCCGTTTGCATTTTTACACATATTTTTATATAAATGTAAATTCTACGTCTGTCCTTCGAACAAGAGTAAAATGCTGCAAAATTTACCTTCAATCATTATTTTGATGTGTTCAGTGACAATGAACACTCAAATTGAATGAACATAGACAAAAAATTATATATGTCGATAAAATTAAAATATTTCGACATATATTTGTAATGTGTCGATGCCGTCGACATAGTTGCTTCTAAATGTCGATACTATGTACAATCCTGAAAAACCCTATAACGAACTCCCATTATTGCCCCCAAATGTTGAGGTTGAAACGAAAAAAATACTTAAACAGGCGATAGCTTCCAATAAAATACTGGCAGAGCTAAAAGGACGGGCAGATGAAATTCCCAATCAGTCAATGCTTGTTAATGCCATTACATTACAAGAGGCGAAGGACAGTTCCGAAATTGAAAATATAGTGACGACTCAGGATACATTATACAAAGCGTTCTCTTCTAATATTTCTTCAACAGATGCACAAACCAAGGAAGTTTTAAGGTATCGCCAAGCACTTTGGGAAGGTTATAATGATTTGAATAAAAGACCCCTATCGACTAATTCATTTATTAAAATTGTACAGACGATAAAGGAAAACGGTTCTAGTATAAGAAATGCACCAGGAACTACTATAACGAGTAATAATAAAACGATATATACCCCGCCGGAAGGTGAAGCTGTAATTCGAAATCTATTAAAAAACCTTGAAGATTTTATACATACAGAAGATGATATCGACGCTCTTATTAAGTTGGCTATAATGCATTACCAATTTGAAGCCATACATCCTTTCTTTGATGGAAATGGTAGAACAGGTAGAGTGATTAATATGCTATATATTGTCGAGAAAGGACTTTTAGATACACCAATTCTCTATTTAAGCAAATACATCATTGAGAATAAAAATGATTATTATACAAATCTTAGAAATGTAACTGAGAAGTCAGCCTGGGAAACTTGGATTCTCTTTATGCTAAAAGGTATAGAGGAAACTGCACAATATACTTTAGATAAAATAAACTCCATCAACCAGTTGATGCAAGAAACAATTCAGCTAGCAAAAGATCATCTACCTACGCGCGTCTATTCCAAAGAGTTAATTGAGCTGTTATTTGAACAACCCTATTGTAAAGTAAAATACTTAGTAGATAGTGGTATTGCAAAGCGACAAACCGCTGCCGAATACTTAAATGAACTTGAAAGAATTGGAATCTTAAAATCGCAAAAAGTAGGAGTAGAGAACCTTTATCTAAATGTGAAATTGGTTGAAGTTTTGAAAAAATAAGCAATACTCATTAAGAACTACTTCTATGAAAAAGTTTAAAATTCCAAGAAAATTAAAAAAACGCCTTAAAAAAGGCTTTTGGTTATACAATCCAGACGAAAATGGTAGTTCGTTGATGGCTAGTCCGCATAGAAATAAAAAAGATTTTATTGCTTATAAAAAAGGAATGTTGCGAAACCTTATTGACCCATATAATTCCAAAAAAAGACAAATGGAATTCAATAAAAAGATCGATAAAAAAGTTATGGTCTCTGATGAAGTTTTGAAAAGCTATGTGGATGATATTATGCGAAAGGACCTTAGAAGATCTTCTTATGAAATATTGATAAAGGCAAAGAATAGTAAAAAAGCAATTTCCGATTATTATAATTTTGTAAATGCATACCAATTAGTTGAAAAGGGAGAAAGTTCTTTTGGGAATATATGTTGTCTAGCTATAGAAAATGCGGAAAAAAGACTAAAAGGCTAAGCATTGATGAACTCTAAATATGGGTGTTTTAGACAGCATCTTTAATTTGATCATAGAGCCTGCCTGCCAGAGTCACGACTGGCAGGCCGGAGAGATTGCATAATTATAATCCCTGCTAGTTCCCGTCTTGTAAATTTAAAACCACTCACTACTCAATAAAAATATACACTTATATTAGTCGCTTATTCCTAAAAGCAATACCGATCCCGGTCTTTAAATAACGTTCAAAATCATACGCTTTTTGTTTATTTAGAAATAATGAAAATTGAACTAGTTTCACCAGCAATTTATCTTTAGTAAAAGATAATTCTCCTTTTCCGTGTGCGATTAATCTATTGGTGATGTTTGTTGTGTAACCAGTATAATATTTTCCATTAGCACATAATAGAATATATACTCCATATTTTAAATCCATAATAATTGATTTTTAAATAGTTATGAAAATTAAAAGTAATGAATTTTAGACTATTCAATAGGTAGTATAAGATGAATGAAAAGGTAGGAAAAATGAAGTTTTAACATCTATGATGGACTGCGTCCACCGAAGCCCTGTCCTACAATTTATTACAAGTAACTGCATAAAAAAGCCCTCCTTCACTTTGCTGAAAATTGCAAAGCTTCAGAGGGCGAAGGTGGAGCCGGAGGGATTATAAAAATATGATCCCTAATGGCACCTGTTCTGCAATTACAACTGCCAGCCTTTACAAGCCAGGTGTCTAAAAACAAAAAATCCCAATCAAGCGAGCTTGTTGGGATTTTATAGTTTTCATCCACAACGCAGTTGTGAGTGATCGTGGAGCCGGAGACGACGGAGCGTTAAAAAAATGTCCTGTGGACATTTTTAGCGAACGGGCGAGCTGGCGTGTTGGCGCTCGAATCCTGAAGGTGAAACGAGAAAAGCCACCCGAAGGTGGCTTTTTAAGTGGAGCCGGAGGGATTATAAAAATATGATCCCTAATGGCACCTGTTCTGCAATTACAACTGCCTGCCTTTACAAGCCAGGTGTCTAAAAACAAAAAATCCCAATCAAGCGAGCTTGTTGGGATTTTATAGTTTTCATCCACAACGCAGTTGTGAGTGATCGTGGAGCCGGAGGGACCAGAACTTTACTACTAAATGTACTGTGAATAGGGGGTTCCAAGATATCTGTTTTTCGTGCGCACCGAATAGGTGACTTTTTAACATTTGGGAGGATTTTTTGAGATTAATATCTCAAAATGCATCAAATCAAAAATTAATTTTTGATTTGTAATTTGCTAGTTGAGAATTAACCTACGAAATTTCTGTGTTCAATTCTTTAATATGTTCAGTGACGATGAACACTCAAATTGAATGAACATAGACAAAAACTATATATGTCGATAAAATTAGAATATTTCGACATATATTTGTAATGTGTCGATACCGTCGACATAGTTGCTTCTAAATGTCGATACTATGTACAATCCTGAAAAACCCTATAACGAACTCCCATTATTGCCCCCAAATGTTGAGGTAGAAACAAAAAAAATACTAAAACAGGCGATAGCTTCCAATAAAATACTGGCAGAACTAAAAGGACGCGCAGATGAAATTCCCAATCAGTCAATGCTTGTAAACGCCATTACATTACAAGAGGCGAAGGATAGTTCCGAAATTGAAAATATAGTGACGACTCAGGATACACTATACAAAGCGTTCTCTTCTAATATTTCTTCAACAGATGCGCAGACCAAAGAAGTTTTAAGGTATCGCCAAGCACTTTGGGAAGGTTATAATGATTTGAATAAAAAACCCCTATCAACCAATTCATTTATTAAGATTGTACAGACGATAAAGGAGAACGGTTCTAGTATAAGAAATGCACCAGGAACTACTATAACGAGTAATAATAAAACGATATATACCCCGCCGGAAGGTGACGCTGTAATTCGAAATCTATTAAAGAACCTTGAAGATTTTATTCACACAGAAAATGATATCGATTCTCTTATTAAGTTGGCTATAATGCATTACCAATTTGAAGCCATACATCCTTTCTTTGATGGTAATGGTAGAACAGGTAGAGTGATCAATATGCTATATATTGTCGAGAAAGGACTTTTAGATACACCAATTCTTTATTTAAGCAAATACATCATCGAGAATAAAAATGACTATTATACAAATCTTAGAAATGTTACAGAAAAGTCAGCTTGGGAAACTTGGATTCTCTTTATGCTAAAGGGTATAGAAGAAACTGCTCAATATACTTTAGATAAAATAAACTCTATCAACCAGTTGATGCAAGAAACAATTCAGCTAGCAAAAGATCATCTACCTACGCGCGTCTATTCCAAAGAGTTAATTGAACTGTTATTTGAACAGCCCTATTGTAAAGTAAAATATTTAGTAGATAGCGGTATTGCAAAGCGACAAACCGCTGCCGAATATCTAAATGAACTTGAAAAAATTGGAATTTTAAAATCGCAAAAAGTAGGAGTAGAAAATCTTTATCTAAATGTGAAATTAGTTGAGGTTTTAAAAAATTAAACCACGTTCCAACCCATTCCCACTACTCCCCAAGCGTAAGTAGGATTCTAGGAAAAGCTTTCAACTAAAAAAATATATGAAATCAAAAGCAATACAATATTGTGTACTCTAACGAAAATGATATTTATTTCAAATTAAATTAGATAACAAGTATCTTTGATTATAAATAATAGAGGATAGCCCATAAAAAAGCATCAATTTCAATACTTAAAATAACTTTATGTTTGTAAGCTAGCCTATACTATGAACCTATCTATTATATTACTTCTATGAAACCAAATACTCAATATACCAAAAGTGGTCGTATCAATATCGCATATCAGGTATTCGGATCGGGTTTGGTAGATTTGGTATACATACCTGGTTGGGTTTCAAATATCGATTGGATGTGGAATTGTCCCGAACTGGTGGATTTTTTGCAAGAGTTAGGCAAAATCTCAAGGGTTATCCTTTTCGACAAACGAGGAACAGGACTTTCTGATAGGGTTGTTGAACTTTCCACTTTGGAAGAAAGAATGGACGATATTCGTGCTGTGATGGATGCGGTAGGTTCGAAAAAAGCCGTATTGTTTGGGCATTCTGAAGGTGGGTCGGTATCGGCTCTATTTGCGGCAACTTACCCTAATAGGACTATTTCACTTATTACCTTTGGGATATTTGCCAAGCGCAGGTATTCAAAGCATTATCCGTGGGCTCCAACAGATGAAGAGCGTCAGGGTGTTTACGATATGATTGAAAACAGCTGGGGAAGTGGAGACATGAATCTGGAGTCGCTGGCACCCTCTAAAGCCAACGATACCGAATTTATGGGTTGGTTGGCAAATTATTTACGGTCGGGAGCAAGCCCTAGTGCAGCAATGGTACTTACAAAGATGAACACACAAGTTGATATAATCGATATTCTAGGTTCTATCAAGGTGCCTACATTGATCATGCAACGAACACATGATATAGATGTTAAAATAGAAGAGGGCAAGTTTATAGCTGATCATATTCAAGGCGCCAAATTCGTAGAGTTTGATGGGAACGATCATTTGTTTTGGGTAGGAAATACCAAAGAAGTTTTAAGCCAAATGAAGGCTTTTATTCTTAACGTAAAACCTATACGTAACTATGAAGAGCAGTTGTATACCATTGTCGCCGCGCGTATTTCAAATACTACTGAAAGTGAAAGGTTAAAAAACCTTATAGATCAATACGTGACGCAGTATAGGGGTGTAATGATCAGTTATGAAAAAGATATGTTCATTGCTGCTTTTGAAGGACCCAGCAAAGCCGTTCACTGCTCCATAGAGCTCATAGATGCAGTAAATACTGAGGGTGTGCAACTTGCCATTGGGATTCATATTAGAGAAGTTGCGGTAGACGAGATTCATTTTATAAGCAGCAAAACCCAACTATATATTAAAGAGCTACTCGATCAGGTAAACTCCAATCAAGTTCTAGCTACCGAAACGATAAAATTTTTATTATCCGGTGCAGGTTTACACATTACTCCTTATAAATCTTTTTTAAACCCAAATACCAGAGAGGTACTTTCGCTTTTTGACATTAAGGATAGTGCTAGGATGGATGGAGACTTGGTCTCCAATGAACGTAGTATACAACATTCTAAAAACGATTCTTTCCTAGAAGATGTGTTACAGCATATTGATGCCAATATGGACAACGAATTATTTGGAGTGGAATCATTATGTGCCGAAATGGGAATAAGCGAACGCCAGGTACAACGAAAGATAAAAGCTATTACTAATAAATCGCCAAATCAATTAATATCTTCTGTGAGGTTGCACCGCGCTAAAGAATTGTTACTTGAGAATACCTACAATATTTCTGAAGTTGCCTACCAGACAGGGTTTTCAAATCCTTCTTATTTCTCGAAATCCTTTAAAAAAGAATTTGGCGTAACCCCTTCAAATTTATTTCAAAAATAAATACCTTAAGTTTGTGTCGTAAATCTCCCATGCTGTCGTTTTTGTAATACTTCGTTGTCGTAAATATTAAATCATTTGACGTTTTTGTGACACCCTTCAGGTACTTTCCCACGTTATTTTTGCTGCAAATAACATATAAAATTTATTATAATGAAAGCAGCACTATTACTTTTATCCCTTATGGGAATTCTTGGCTTAACAAAAGCCTCGGCACAACAGACACTAATTCCAGACCCCAACTTTGAACAAGCCCTTATCGATTTAGGCCACGACGATGTGTTGGACGGGCAAGTGCGTACCGCAAACATTAGTGGTGTAAACAGGCTGAATGTTAATGGGAAAAACATTACTAGCCTTACGGGCATACAAGATTTTTCGGCACCAGTATCCTATACGCTAACATTATCTGAGGGATTTACAAAAGAATATACTGCGAAAGTCACGGGCCCAAGCTTTATTACAACTTGGGACATTACCGATTTACACAGCCTCAAATTAAATCCAAGTTTTGATTACAATTTTCAATATATCTGGACAGATGATACTGGAAATACAATAACATCTGGTACACATACCGATGCCGATGGTAATGATTTTTTAACCGAATTTGATGAGCCGGGACGATACCAATTAGAAATTAATGGAGCATTCCCCCATTTTGAGGCAAATGACATTACGCAACTTCTTGATGTCCTAAAATGGGTTGATATCCAATGGAAAACCATGTTTGAAAGTTTCAAGAATTGGGATCAAGTTGTTTTTTCAGCCATAGACGCACCCGATTTAAGCCAAGCGACATCGCTACGCAACATGTTCCAAAATGCGACTGTCTTCAATGATGATCTCAACCATTGGGATGTTTCTACAATAGTGGACTTCAGCCGTATGTTTCAAAGTGCGGAAGCCTTTAATGGCAATATCCAAAACTGGGCAGTGGATACTGGGCGTAATTTTCAGGCCATGTTTATGTTTGCCTCTGCATTTAATCGGGACATTAGCGCATGGGCCACCGGAGAAGCCACAAAGATGCGAGACATGTTCAGGTTTGCCACGAGTTTTAACCAACAGCTGAATAGCTGGAATGTTTCCAACGTCACTAATATGCAAGGCATGTTTTCCAATGCCATCCTGTTTAATGCTGATATAAGTAGTTGGGACGTAGGTGCAGTGGACACATTTGCTTTTATGTTTCAAAATGCCGAAGTTTTTAATCAGAACATCTCTAATTGGAACACGGAAAGTGCTACAATTCTCAACAGTATGTTTGTACAAGCTCCAGATTTCAATAAAGACCTCTCTCTTTGGGATGTGTCTAATGTTACCGATATGGCAAATATATTCGACTCATCTGGCCTAAGCTCCCAAAACTATGATTCAATCTTAATAGGTTGGGCAAATTTACCAACTCTACAGAACAATGTGGTGCTCGGTGCACAACAAACCACATTTTGCGAGGCGGAAGATGCAAGAAGCTTGCTTATGGATAGCTTCAATTGGACTGTTACCGATGCCGGGAAATTCTGTTTAGAAGAACTACCGGATATTCTTTCTTTTGAATTGCCTCAACAAACTGAAGCCGCAATAATAGATGCTGAAAATCACACCGTAGAAATTGAGGTGGAAGAAGGAACCGATGTATCAATATTAATTCCAGTACTTACGTTATCAACAGGAGCTACCAGTTTACCATCAAATGGTGAAGTAATAGATTTTACAAATGATGTTGTATATAATTTGATAGCTCAAGATGGAGTGACAACTCAGGACTGGATTGTTAGCGTTTCTGTAGAAGAAATACTCAATATTGAGGATAATGAACTTGTATTTAACATATATCCTAACCCTGTTAATGATATATTAAATATAAATACTCAAAAAGAAGTGAGAGTGACTATTACTGATTTCAATGGTAAAAAAATGGGCGTAGATCAAATTGGATCAAAAATCCAATTAGACTTAAGTCACTTTTCTTCTGGAATGTACTTCTTAATTTTAGAAGATGGTCAGAACGTAAGTGTCAAGAAAATAGTAAAGAATTAGGAACGCTTAGAATACGATTATTTAAGTAAGTTTTTCAGGAAGTGACTCTCAAGGGAGTCACTTTTTTTGGAAAATACCTTTCTAATAGTCAGTTTAATACAAAATGTCGGAATTTTAATAATACGTCGCTTTTCTCTTAATATCATGTCGCAAATGTTTACGTTTTCGACGTATTTGTTACACGCTAACCACCTTGTACACAATACTTTTGTATTCAAATTAATTCAATAAAAACAAAGTCATGATACTATTATTAATTATGTTTTTCGCTGCACTGATCCTATTGTATTTATATGCGGTAGTATGTTCAACCAGAGAAAATAAAAAATTGAAAAAAGAATTTTAAGTGATTACTAAAAAATCTGAATCATTAATCAAAAAATTATTATTTAAAAACAATTAAAAAA
Source organism: uncultured Flavobacteriaceae bacterium (assembly GCA_963799365.1). Lineage (GTDB taxonomy): Bacteria > Bacteroidota > Bacteroidia > Flavobacteriales > Flavobacteriaceae > Marinirhabdus. Next base: position 169,890 of record CAWCWV010000017.1, on the reverse strand, counting down.
TGGTTATGAAAATTATAAACCAATATTCAAAGTTAGATAGACCCAAACAAACTATCGGGAGCCAATGGAATTCTAAGAGAAGATTCCACTAAGCACAAAAACAAAAATTTTACAAATCAATTATAAACTTTAAATCAATTTATTATGGAAACTTACAAATGCGAGTACATCTGGTTAGATGGGTATCAACCAGAAGCTAATTTAAGAAGTAAAACAAAAATCGTCCAACTAAACGAAGCACCGTCTTTAGAGAATTTATCTCTTTGGTCGTATGACGGAAGCTCAACAAAGCAGGCAGAAGGAAGTTCTTCAGATTGTGTATTGAAACCTGTAAAAGTCTACAAAGACGCAGGGAGAAAAAACGGATATTTAGTGCTTTGTGAAGTGCTGAATCCAGACCTTACACCCCACTCGAGTAATCATCGGGCTTCGTATGAAAATATCAAAGATTTTTGGTTCGGCTTTGAACAAGAGTATGTTATTACTAAGAATGGAAAACCACTTGGATTTCCTCAGGAAGGATTTCCAGCTCCACAAGGACAATATTATTGTGGAATTGGGACCGAAAATGTCGTTGCCAGAGACTTCGTTGAAGAACACCTGGAACTATGCCTGGACTGCGGACTCAATATAACGGGTATAAATGCTGAAGTTATGGTAGGCCAATGGGAATATCAACTATTAGGAAAAGGGAGTAAAGATGCTGCCGATGATCTATACGTTTCAAGGTATTTATTGTATCGAATGGCTGAAAAGTACGGTTTAAAAATCGAGCTACATCCAAAACCTGTAAAAGGCGATTGGAATGGATCTGGAATGCATGCCAATTTCTCTAACGAAAGGATGAGAACAGAAGGAGGAGCAGATTATTTTGAAATGATTTTAAACAATTTGAAAGACAATCATGCAGCGCACATCGCTCATTATGGGTCAATGAATAATGAAAGACTTACAGGGCTACATGAGACACAATCGATTGATCGCTTTTCATACGGCGTAAGTGATCGTGGAGCATCTATCCGAATTCCATTAACCACTGTAGAAAATGGGTGGAAAGGATATTTGGAAGACAGAAGGCCCGCTTCAAATGCCTGTCCTTACCAAATTGCAGCAAAAATAACAAACACTGTATCCATAGACACGTTGGTGTCATAGAGGAGAAATTGGAACAGTAATATGGAGGTCATTGTGGGGATGGCCTCTTAATTTTTTATCTAACACATACACTATGATAACAACAACACAATTAGATGAGCGTGCATCAGATTCATTGTTCAAAATGCTTGATGCTGAAAATAAAAAGAGCATAACATCGAATACATTCTTAAACCAACTTGCTGAAAATGGTATTTTAGAAGATGACCCAAGAATGCGGGAGTTGTTGCATAGTTTTACCTTGAAGGTGCCGAAGGATACTAAAACCATTACTCAAGCAGAATTTAATGACATATTAAAGCAAAATGCTTTGGTAAAAAAGTCACTTTCAAAAAACCTGGTTATTCCAGATTTTGAATCCTTTTGCAAACAAATTGAAGATATTTTTTATGAAACAAAAAAAAACAATAGCGGAAAAGTAGCAGATTATATTCCACAGTTAGCTCGGGTAAATCCAGAGCAATTTGCTATTTCTATTTGTACTGTAGACGGGCAACGCTTTTCAATAGGAGATTCTAATGTTGACTTTTGCTTACAATCATCTTGTAAGCCTATCAACTATTGTCTTGCATTGGAGGAACTTGGAGAGCAGAAAGTACATACTCACGTTGGACGCGAACCTAGCGGGCAATCCTTCAACGAGCTGGCGCTTAATTTGAAAGGGCTTCCTCATAATCCTATGATAAATGCTGGTGCTATGATGAGTTGTTCGCTTATAGATCGTGAAAATAGTATTGCAGATCGTTTTGACAAAGTGAACAAAACATGGAAAGCATTATGTGCTGAAAAAGCTGTGAGCTTTAACAACTCGGTTTATCTATCTGAAAGGCAAACTGCAGATCGAAATTTTGCACTTGCTTATTTTATGAGGGAGAAAAATGCGTTTCCTGAAAAAACAAATTTGACCGAAACCTTAGAATTTTATTTTCAGTGTTGTTCAATCGAGTCAAAAACCTATGATTTATCGGCTGCTGCTGCAACACTTGCAAATGCTGGGACTAACCCTTTAACAGGCGAGGTTATTTTTAAATCTTCTACCGTTCAAAACTGTTTGTCGTTGATGCTAAGTTGTGGTATGTATGATTTTTCTGGAGAATTTGCCTTCAAAATCGGTCTACCGGCTAAGAGTGGTGTTTCTGGTGCTTTAATGTTAGTGATCCCTAATGTAATGGGCATTAGCATATGGTCTCCTAGATTAGATGAGATTGGAAATTCGGTTCGTGGTGTAGAATTCTGTGAACGTCTTATAGAGCGTTTCAGTTTTCATCAATACGATTCATTAACCGGGCATTCAACTAAAATCAATCCCAGAAAAAAAGAGAAAGAAGTAAAGGCTTCAAAAGTAATGGAACTCATCTGGTCTGCAAGCCATGGAGATTTAGATGAAATACTTCGCTTAGAGGCAGAAGGTGTGAGCCCGGATATAGCAGATTATGATGGACGAACGCCCCTTCATCTAGCAGCATCTGAGGGTCAATTAGAAGTAGTAAAGCATCTTATTTCAAAAAAAGTAAATTTTAGTCCAAAGGATAGATGGGGCAACACCCCTTTGGAGGACGCAATTAAATTTAAGAATAAAGAAATACAAAAATTATTAGAGCAAGCGATTACATCTTGTACTAGTAAAAAGGATAAAGGAAAAGAAAGTATACTTAAATAAAAACAAAAATGATGAATACAGGAGATACTGCCTGGGTATTGATCGCAACAGCATTAGTAATGTTAATGACTCCAGCAGGTTTGGCGTTGTTTTATGGCGGTCTATCCAATAAAAAAAATGTAATAAACACGGTTGGCATGAGTTATGTAGCTTTTTGCACGGCCACACTTGCCTGGATTGTAGCGGGGTATAGTATTGCTTTTGGTCCAAATGGCCATCCCGTTTTTGGATCATTAGAAAACTTATTTTTAAAAAATATTTCTATAGATCAATTGGTTGGGACAATTCCTGAACTTGCTTTTGTTGCCTTCCAAGGAGTTTTTGCAGCCATTGCAGTAGCCATAATATGTGGTTCAGTAGTAGGCCGGTTTAAATTTAGTAGCTGGATTATTTTTTCAACCCTCTGGGTATTATTTGTATATGCCCCATTGGTAAGATTGGTTTGGGGAGATGGCTTATTAAATAATCTAGGAGAACTCGATTTTGCCGGCGGAACAGTAATTCACGTTAATGCTGGTGTGGCAGGTCTATTACTAGCATTGTTGCTTGGTAAAAGAAAAAAGAAAATCGTTCATAAAACCAAGCCCTCATCCATAAAACTTACCATTTTAGGATCGGCATTGCTTTGGTTTGGTTGGTTTGGTTTTAACGCAGGAAGTCAATTGGCTGCTGATGGAATTGCGGCCAACGCACTCTTGGTAACCAATGTTGCAGCATGTTCTGGTGCGTTAGCTTGGATGTTATTTGAATGGTCAAAAAAACAAAAACCAAGCATTTTAGGGCTTGCCTCTGGAGCTATTTCTGGCTTAGTAGGTATTACTCCCGCAGCTGGATACGTAGGGATTGATGGTGCTTTAGTAATTGGGCTAGTATCTGGAATAGTAGGTTATTACAGCGTGGTTTATTTAAAAAAGGCACTTAACTATGACGATACTTTAGATGCATTTGGAATTCATGGGGTAGTGGGTATATGGGGTTCTATAGCAACAGGCCTTTTTGCTGACCCTAGTATAAATGGTGAAGCTGGGCTCTTTTACGGAAATCCTTATCAGCTAGTTTCACAAGTAATTGCAGTACTTATAACAATAGTATTTTCTTTAGTTGGAACCTTCGTTTTATACAAAATAACGCAACTTATCACTAGAGGTACAAGGGTGGATGAATCTACAGAACTAAAAGGAATAGATGTGGCTTATCACAACGAAAAAAGCTTTTCATAACTAGTATTTTAATATTTATAAACGTAAACTTAAAAAAATGATTAATTATTTTAAAAATTTCAAATTATCTGGGTTAATAGTTTAGTAGTAATTTTTATTACAAGCTGCTCTTCAGATGATGACTATAATAATGTTGAAGAGTCAAACCTAACAATTCAACTTAGAGATAACAATGCTTTAGGTACTATTCTTGTAAATCAGAGGAATCAATCCATATACTTTTTTGCAGGAGATGTAAGCGGAGAGACTTTTTGCAATGGCAGTTGTGCAGATGTTTGGCCGGCAGTTACAGGAGAATTGTCTGAACTTGATTTAGGTTCAAATCTAAACAGTTCAGATTTCGAGGAAATCATACGTGAAGATGGTCAAAAACAAATTACTTTTAAAGGTTGGCCTCTTTATTATTTTTCTCCAGAAGGCGATGGTGTTCTTGAAGAAACAAACAATACTCAGGGTGATGGTAGAAGTGAAGCTTTTTTTATTGCAAAGCCAGATTATAGTATTATGATTGGTAGACAACTTATTGGTGAAGAAGAAGAGGCAATTTCCTATCTGGTAGATGATAGAGGGGTAAGTTTGTACTTCACTACAGGGGATGAAGAAAATATAAGCAACTGCTCAGGAGGCTGCGCAAGTGTATGGCCACCTTTTGTAGCTCCCAACAACCTTGTGCTCCCATCTACGCTAAGTATTGCAGAATTTTCCACTACAAACAGGAATGACGATTTGGGTCCACAATTAACTGTAACTGGAAATCCGATATATCGTTTTTCTCAGGATGATTTAATACGAGGCAGTGTGTTGGGTCAGGCCGGTGGTCCCAATGCTAATTTCTTTGTGATGAACCCATAGAAAAGAAAACAATCAAATTAAATAGAACTAAGAAGTAGTACAGGTTTTGTGCTACTTCTTTTTGATAAAAACATTGCCATTCTAAAAGGAAAAAAATCCCGTTCCACCCCATTTCGCTACATTTCGCGAAAAGCTTCATTCCGAGAAAAACGGTTCACTACAACATCTTGAACCCAGTCGCAGAAAAAGCGACAGCGTTCGCCCAGCAAAAAGATACCCCAACCTTTTATTCCACAAAGTTTAAAATTCTGCCCGAGACAAACTGCATAATCGTTCGCTCACTCACTTTTATAAGTTCTTACTCGGTCAAAATTTTAGTTTATGTTACCGAAAAGGTAACGGCGATGGCGCTATGGGAAGTAAGTGAACGAAATTGAAATGAACGCTAATCTGTATCATTTTGCTATAAATAAACTTGGTGGTTTTTGCAACACATAGAATTCAATATCAAAAGAAAAGGAAAACGCTCCAGATATAATAAGTAGGTGGTTTTAAAAGAAATAGTAAATCAAAGTAAATCAAATAAGACCATCCAAAATGGATTATTAAATTAGTTTAAATATTTGATTATTAGTTGATTGAAATTATTTAACTTCATTAAAATGTTAAAAAATAGCAGAATCAAAGTTGCCTAAGAAAGCTATTCAGCATTTGTTGAAAAGTATGAAGATCCTGAAATGAAATGAAGGAATCGAATAGCAAGAGGGTAACACGCGATGCGATGTTATATATTTTCAAAATACTGATATTCAGTATTTTAAATAGATTCGATTAGGCGGTTTCAGTTTATTTTTCACGGAAAAACCTCGACAGCCCAGTAAAATCAACAAATTTTTCACGAAAAAATGGATAAAGGATATGAAAAAGAGCGATTTCAAAGCCTGAGTATTAAAAGCTCTGTGGCAAAGAAATTTAAAAATTATTGTAGGTCGATTTCAAAATCCCAATCTATGACATTACTTTTGATGTTGGAATTTTTTGAGCAAAACGGAATTTCGCCAGAAGATGATTTGAAACCAAATTTAAAGGCTGCTGAAAATTTGTTTAAGAAAAGAATCAATGCACTAATTGCCATTATAAAAGACATCGAAAAAACGCAGACAAAACCGACATTGGCAATGTTGCAAGCTCTTTTTATGGTAGAGGAACCTAAAAAGAAACCGCTACTATTAGAAAAGAAACGGTTTAAGAAAGAAGTCAAGAACCATTTTGGAGAAAAAAGCGGTATTGATTTGAAAAACGAAAGCGAAGTTTAAGAAGCAGATTGAAAATATCAAATCAAATTAAAACAAACCAACTGCTATGAAACCCCGTGAATAGTAAAAATATTCATTTTAGAGGCTTTTAAATTTTGTTTTATAACGCGATGACAGTTGGTGTCAGAAAGCTACAAAAGTCCATTAGCGTTTTTAAAAAGCACTTTAAATTTGATGTTTAGGTTGACTTATCAATCCAGAATTATATTTTTAAATTAATAAAAAAACTGCCAGCCCTTTTGTGTTTTTATATGTTTAGTATTGTTTATTTACAGATACCAATGCTTGTCCAATAGTTGTCCTAAATTTGGGACGGTGCCGTCCCGATAGTAGTCCCAAAAGTGTACTTCTTAGAGGACAGTTAAAGTGAACTAAATGGCTCTAAATTTTATGGTTCTTATCTCTTACTTTTTTTAAGATTCTCTTTATCTCTTTTTTCTTGTCAGCCGCCATTTTTTCCTGCAATAGTTTCATATCTTCATTCACTTTTCGATCTACGATCTTTGCGTAATGTTGGGTAGTTCGTAAATTTTTATGCCCCAACATTTTGCCTACAGTTTCCAATGCAAGGCCATAAGTAATAAACTACCCCTTATTATGTTACAATATATTGATATAACACCCCTTATTATATTACAAAATTATTATATATTTGCCCTTATTATATAACAAATTCAATAGGATTGAACTTTAAAAGACACATAAACAAGTATTTGATACAATGGAAAGAGTCTTCCAACCAGAAACCTTTAATTTTAAGGGGCGCAAGACAGGTTGGAAAAACGACTTTAGTCAAAGATTTTGCTAAAACATTTACAAACAGCATTTTATTAAATCTTGAAAAGCCTAAAGACCTTCGATTTTTTGATGATTATGACGATGTTAATACTATAAAAGACGCCTTATTTTTTGAGAATAATATTTCTAATGATGCTACAGCTAGTACGTTACTTTTTATTGACGAAATTCAGGAATCTCCCAAAGCTATTCAATTACTACGTTATTTTTATGAAGAGATTCCAGAATTACATGTCATAGCTGCTGGTTCCTTATTGGAGTTTGCAATGCAACAAGTAAAAAGCTTTCCAGTAGGCAGAGTGGAATTTTTGTATTTACATCCTCTAAATTTTTCAGAGTTTTTATCAGCTATTGAGCAACAACAAGCGTTTGAGCAAATAAATCAAATTCCAATAAAGGAATATGCTCATGCCACCTTGCTAGACTTGTTTAATACCTATACAATTATTGGTGGTATGCCGGAAATTGTTAAAACATACCTATTAAATAAAGGTATTGCAGATTTGCCGAAAGTGTACGAAAGTATTTGGGCGACGTATAAAAACGATGTCGAAAAATACACATCTAACGATACCGAACGAAAGGTAATTAAACATATTATGGATGTTGCCCATTTATATGTAGATCAGCGAATAAAATTTCAAAACTTTGGAAATTCTAATTATCGTTCCCGAGAAGTTAGTGAAGCCTTTCGAAATTTGGATGATGCCAAAATTATTCAATTAATCTATCCATCAACTGATTTGGAAGTGCCAATAAAACCAGATATAAAAAAATCTCCAAGATTGCAGTTTTTAGATACAGGACTCATTAATCACGATTTAAAGATTCAAGCCGAATTATTAGCACTTGATGATTTAAGTAATAGTTACAAAGGAGCCATCATTCCGCATATCATTACACAGGAAGTGCTATCGTTAAACACTATCAATAATCACAAACCACATTTTTGGGTACGTGAAAAGGCACAAGCATCATCAGAAGTGGATTTGGTAATTCAATATCAAGACAAAATTATTCCTATCGAAATTAAATCAGGTCCAACGGGTACGTTAAAGTCTTTGCATGAATTTATAGAACGTACCAATCACCATTATGCCATACGTATGTATGCTGGCAACTTTAATGTTGAAGAACACAGTACACCAAAACAAAATAAATTTTACAAACTCATGAATTTGCCATATTATTTGGGTACTAAACTGCCTGAATATATTACCTATTTCATCAACAACTATTAGAAAACCTTTCCAAAATAAAGTAGACGTAACAATTACTAATTTTCACGATTCTTTGTATTCTCTTTTTTCTTGTCAGCCACCATTTTTTCCTGTAAAGCCTTCATATCCTCATTCACTTTTCGGTCTACGATCTTAGCATAATGTTGGGTAGTTCGTAAATTTTTATGGCCTAACATTTTGCCTACAGTTTCCAGAGGAACGCCATTGGTAAGGGTCACGGTAGTGGCAAACGTATGTCGGGCTAAATGGGTGGTGAGATTCTTTTTAATGCCGCAGAGCAACGCTATTTCTTTAAGATAGGCATTGGACTTCTGATTGCTCAACACAGGTAACACACATTCTCCATTTAAAACTTTTGGATGTTCTTGATAGCGCTCCAAAATTGCAACGGCTGGAGGGAGCAGGGGAATAACTAATTTCGTTTTAGTTTTGGTTCTTTTTGCTTGGATGCAAAGATTTCCATCAATATCCGTTACAATGTTGTCAGCATTCAGTTTCTGAATATCAACATATGCGAGTCCAGTATAACAACAGAACACAAACATATCACGCACAACTGCCAATCGGTCCCAATGGATTTCACGCTCCGCCAGAGAATCTAATTCTTCTTTCGAAAGAAATTCTCGCTCCACTGTTTTGAACTTAATTTTGTAATTGTAAAAGGGGTCTTTGGTAATCCATTCGTTGCCTACGGCAATCCGGATAATCTTTTTAAAATTGTTGACGTACTTAAGTGACGAGTTATGATAACACGCCTTTTTCTCTTTTAAGAAATATTCAAACCCACGAATAAATTTAAGATTTACATCCCGAACAGGAATATCCTCTTTGCCGTAGGCTTCTTTTACATATTCATAAATATGATTTCTGGTAGTGAAATATCGTTTGTAAGTTCCCAAAGCAAATTCAATACCGATCAATTTCTCCATCTGTTTGTTATGCTCGTCAAAAACTTCGAGGAGCATTTTCGGTTTTTCTTTTTTACCGAGATATAGATTTTTTAAGTCGAGTGCAGTAAAAGGCTGATTGGCCTCCATCAATTTCTCGTGCATTTTATTCACACGACTCCGAACCTTATCCAAATAGATATTTAATTCTCGCGCTTCGGAGCTCGTCCCGCGCATTTTGTTCGTCCGAGAATCCCATCTTTCAGGGTCAACTTTGCGTGAAATGCTTAGTCCGGCTCGCTTGCCGTTTACGGTTAAACGCAAGTATATAGGGACTTTAAGGCCTTTATCGGTTTTTCTGGATTTCAAGAAAAATAGCTGTGTGAAGGAAGTGTTCATTTTAGGTGACTTTTTAACACCAATAAAGGTACAAAAAGCTTAAAAATAAATTTTCATATTTAACATATAATCAGTAAGTTACAGCGAAATCGGTGCGCACTTTTTCGCGAATTAAGTGCGCACCGAATAGGTGACTTTTTATAGGGTATTATTTGCCATTAAATGATATCAGTTAAAATGAAAAACCCTGTAAATCATAGACTTACAGGGTTTTTGGGTTGACTTGGTAGTCAAAAAGTGGAGCCGGAGGGATTCGAACCCTCGTCCAAACGTGCTGTGTTACAGCTTTCTACATGTTTAGTTTTTGTTTAGATTTTCGTGAGATTGCCGGTCAAAAACTACCAACGCACTCCTTATCTTCACTTTAGTTTCTCCCGCGCATCAAAGCCCTGTGCGGGATAGGTTTACTTTTACGAAGTCACTATATCAAAAACCGTAAACCAAGGTGTTTGAGTGACTTCCTGCATGCCCGTCTAACGGGCCGAGGCACATCCTACTATAATTCGGATTATGCTGCTAGGGCGTAGTTATTCTCGCCGTTTAAAAAGTGTGAAAAATGAGATTTAAGAGCTGTTTCCCAGCGCTCTACATGCTTACCATACCACAAGACCCGCTGTCAAAACCAGTCGGCCCCGTTTTCAGTAATCAGTATTCAGTACGCAGCAATCAGTAAAAAAATGCGCATTAAAACTAAAACCTACTATTTTTATCAAAGAACTGTAACTCCCCCTTTGAAGGGGGTTAGGGGGATATTTTGTCACCCTAAGACAATTTTAATTTGGGCGTGACCCTAAATCGGGTCGGGCTTTCATCGCTACATGGTAGCGTATTCAATCCCTCACGCGGATGGCAAAGATACAAGAATAATAGTATCTTCGCAGCACATATATAACTATTCAAAAAGTATTCCAAATGCCTATTACCTTCGCCATTATCAAAGAACGTAAAAACCCGCCAGATCGTCGTGTCGTTTTTTCACCTTCAGCCCTAAAAGAAGCTTCAGAAAAATTTCCAGAGGCTCGGTTTGTCGTAGAATCCAGCGATATCAGGATTTTTTCAGATCAAGCATATAAAGACGCTGGTTTTCATGTCTTGGATAATGTTTCAGAAGCCGATGTGATGCTAGGCGTGAAAGAAGTGCCTGTGGATGCATTAATTCCTAATAAAAAATATTTCTATTTCAGCCATACCATAAAAAAGCAACCCTATAACAGGAAGTTACTTGTAGCGATGTTAGAAAAAAATATTGAGATGTACGACCACGAAACCATCGTAAAGCAAAGCGGTGCCAGATTAATTGGTTTTGGAAGATATGCTGGTTTGGTAGGCGCCTACAACGGATTTAGAGCCTTGGGCATAAGAGATGGATTGTTCGACTTGCCAAAAGTGGAAACCCTGGCCGACTTAGACGCCGTAAAAGCCGAACTCGATAAAATTACCCTTCCAGCTATAAAGATCTTACTTACTGGAACAGGAAAAGTAGCCAAAGGAGCCAAAGAAATTCTGGACTATTTAAAAATAAAGGAGGTTAGTGACGCCTTGTATTTAACCACAGACTTTACAGAGCCTGTATACGTTATGGCAGACGTTATGGAATACAGCAAACGCAAGGACGGAAAAGTAGGGGATAAGTTCGCTTTTTACAAAGACCCATCGGGCTATGAAAGCAATTTTATGCCCTATGCAGCCCAGACAGATTACTTTATAGCAGGGCATTTTTATGGCAACAAAGCCCCTTATTTATTTACAAAAGAAGATGCGAAGCGGGAGGATTTTAGGATTAATTTGATTGCAGATATATCCTGCGATATAGACGGTCCTGTAGCGAGTACCATACGTTCCAGTACCATTGCAGACCCATTTTATGGCTACGACCCAAAGACCGAGAAAGAAGTACCTTTTGGCACTCCAAAAAGCATTGCCGTAATGGCGGTAGATAATTTACCCTGCGAATTACCAAAAGACGCCAGTGAAGGCTTTGGTGACATGTTTATAGAAAATGTGATTCCTGCATTCTTTAACGGCGATGAACGAGGTATCTTAAAACGTGCTCGAATGACTACGACAAATGGAAAATTAACGGAGCGGTATAGCTATTTGGTAGACTACGTAGCTGGAACTTAAATCTTCTCCAACACAACCACTTCCTTATTTTGCATAGCCACCACTGTATTAAAAAACTCTTTCAGGCTTTTATACTTTTCTGGAGTAAAATAATACTGGTTTAATTTCAAACTAAAACGAATAGAGAGCTTTCCTGCTGTGGTTCCATAGACCACAGAGCATTCTCCTGCATTTTCAGGTAGTTTTACGATGGTGTTTTGTGGCACTTCCGCAATGGTGTATTGGTTGTTTAAATCCAGGCTCATTAAAAAGGTTTGAGCTATTGGGAATCCAAAATCTACAGGGTAGCTTCTTTCGTCTAATTTAAATGGATTTTCATCATAAAAGGTCTGTAAAAAGAATGGAGAAAGGTATACTTTGTTTCCAGTAAGCTCTGGAGTAATCGTAACTATGTAGGTTTCTTTTAAATTATCGGCTACATTATTTTGGTTTTCTACAATAAATTCAGAAAGCGTAGCATCAAGGATTAATTTTTGCTTTTCTCTTCTGAAATCTTCAACGCCTTGTTTTCCAATCTCATTTCGAACATCTACTGCAGCATAACCCACATAGGTTTCACTTACTTTTCCCGTTATTTTTTGATCTTTTGTAAAACTAAGTTGTGCATTTATATATTCCACATTTTTTTTGGTTGGAATAATATCTATCCAATAACTTCCATTTTTAATATCCAAGACACGCCCTTGATGGTTTAATGCAGTTTCTGGAAGTACCGCAAAGGGTGTGAATTTACTCGTTGCATCCAATAAGTAAGAGGTTTCTCCAATTTTTAAAAGCGCAATGGCGTAATTAAATTCTGTGAGTACTGGGTACAACTTCGTAGGCAAGGCCTTATCTCGTGTGGCAATAAGCACAATGTTAGCATCTAGCCCAGCCGCCTCCAAAGCATTAATGAGTGAAATGTTAATCTCACTACTATTGCCTGTTTTTTCTTCAAAAGCTTCCTTAACGCGTATATCCGTAAGGATGCGTTGTTTGCCGTTGTAGTTAAAATGCTTCTGAATAAAATAATAAATAGCTTTCGCTTTTTTTAATGGATTGGTCATCGCTATAATTGAGGCGGGAAGATTTTTCTCAAAAAAGTTTTTGTAACCCAACTGTCGCCCCAAATCCTTGTCGAACCTAAATTCTTTATCAACATCATTCCATTTTCTGGTATATTCGGTTTTGTTGCCATTAAAGTCATAAAACTCCTTAAGCTCATAATTTACAGCAGCCATATAGTTTTTTTCCGAAAGCATATAAGATTCTTTCTTAAACGCAGGAACATCTTTCATGGCATAAAGTGCTACTTCGCAATCTGCATTTACTTCAAAGCCTGGTAGCCAAAAGCAGTCTTCTTTTAAAGAGACTTCATTTAAGTATAATTTTTCGGTACCAATTAAACTTCTTCTATAGCTATAATTACCTGGTATTTCGGTTTCAAATTCGGTATACAGTTTTGGGATGGTGCTTTGGAATTGCCAGCCGCCCAAATAAATAAAGTAAGGCGATTCAATAGAATAGCGGTATTCCAAAACACTGCCGTCTTGTACGCTGGGGAAAGTAAACTTCTTTATAGCCCAATTACTCACAGGGTCTTCTGTAAAGATACTTGCTTGTTTCAGATACGATTTTAATCCGTTGTTGTTTGTAATAGCCTCAATATCTACCACTTTTTCGTCAAAAGTTCCACCTGTATAATAGGGTATATTTACAGTAGCGTGCTCAAAGTTTTTTGCGTCTAGCACTTTCATTTTTACATACACCTCTTTTACGAGACGTATTTTGTTGTTAATTACTTTTACACTATTTCTACCAGATTCAAACAATACCAATCCAGAAGCATTTGCATCTTTTGGGTAAGTAGTCATTGTTAATTCCAGGGTGTTTGGTTGACCAAAAGTAGATACAGGTCTCTCTTGAGCCAAAGAAATAAGCGGTAAAAAACAGAGTAAAAAGAAACTAGATAAACGCATAGATGAAAGTTTGCTGGCAAAACTATATAACTCAGCGATGGGTTCAAAAGTTTAACACCGTTTTAAATCGTTAATTTATGAGGCTAACCTAGATTTTAATAATCGCTGACTTAACCAGAGTAACCCTCCAAAAACTAATGTGACACCCCATGCAAGCCAATGAGAAATTGGAAAGATGATAATTTTTGCTACCGTGACAAATAAACTTGCTGGATCTTTTAGAATATCCCAGGAATTAAACCGAAGGAATCTTCCAAGATAAATTCCGAAGCCACATAAAAAAGGGAGCGTTGTAAAAAATACATTAGGTAGCTTTTTGCTGAAATTTTGCTGAAATAACAACTCCATATTCAAGACCGATACTAAGTAAAATAGCAATCCCGTAATGGCAAAACTTGAAATCACTACCAGATCCAACAAAACTATCAATCCGTCACTTAGCTGAAGGTGTATTAAATCGGTTATAAGGTAAGGTGCATTTGGTAAAAACAAAAGCCAAATACAACACCAACAAATGAGTTGCCACTTTTTAAGTTTTTTTTGTTGCCTAAGATAAAACGAAATGCAAAAGGGGATGATGGCTAAGAATAAGTTCCATACGAGAAAAAGTAGAAAGAATGACTCTGTGATTTTTAAACGAACCATCAATAAAAATAAACTCACGAGACAGCAACTTGTAAGAATACAAACGATTTTAAAATTTCTGAAAATAAGATGTTTTATATTATTCATGAGTTGTAAGTTTTTCAAAGCCAAGTACCATTAAAAAACCTGTGGAATACGCCAGTAGATCTTTATAATCGAAGGTAGTGCCTAGTATAATTTGTAAAAATTTTGATGTGCTATGAAGGTGTTTAAGCACATCGGTTAGTTGTAAAAATTCAATTAAAACTGCTATTCCCAAAACAGTGATTGCCAAATAATGCGTTCGCCACTTAATGAAAATTCGTAAAAAATAAAATAGCAATGGTATTACCAACACATCTCCCATAAAACCACGTATAAATTTGTGGAAATGAAATAGGGCAATGGCTACTTCGGTTACTAGAAGTAAGATGAATATAATTAGGCTTCGTCTCATAATTTTAGTTTAGACAGAGAATAGAGAACAGAACTAGTAAATATTCTCTGCTCTCTATTCATTTCTCTATTTAGGATTCGTTCCCCCAGTCAATTTTCCGCGAAGCGAACATGATGATGGCTAGGATTACAAACAAACCAATACTTCCCACAAGCAACGCATAATTTTCTAGCTGAATGATCACATAAATAAATCCATACAGCGATGCTAACGATGTGCAGATTAACAATGGAAATTTAAATCCTTTGAGTATTGCCCTTGAGTAAATTGTTATAAGTGCTAAAACCGAAGTTGCAGCAATGAGGTATGCTTTTAAGAAACTACTGTGCTCGCTAATTGAAATAAGCAACGTATAAAACATCACTAATGCCAAGCCAATCATTACATATTGAAACGGATGGATATATAGTTTACTCACTAACTGAATGAGCAGAAACACCAGTAACGTGAGTCCAATTACCATAAAGCCATATTTGGCCGTTCGCTGGCTTTTTGTATATTCGTCCACTGGGATAATGAGATTTACGCCAAAAGCAAAAGGGCTCAAATCTGGTAAACTTCCAAAAAAGACCTGCTCAAACTGGCGGTTTATTTGGTATACTTCCCACTGTGCCTTAAACCCATTGTCTGATATTTCTCTAGAACCATCCATTGGTAAATATTCGCCATTGAAGCTTGGCGACGGCCAATTACTTTTCATAGCTACTTTGGTTTCTTTCCCAATCGGGATAAACTGCAATCGTTCGCTACCGTTTACCTTCATGTCAAACTTAAAAGGAATAGGGAGTTCGCTTTTTGCGATTTCTTCGTTAATTGAGACACTCTCCAGGGTGTTGAGGTATTCCTGAGAAAATTTAGGAGCCATTTCCATGCTATCAGTTCCCAGCGTCACTGTCATGGTGTTTTTAATACCTTTCAAATTAGATGTTTTTATAAGGACTGAAATTTTATCCCACAAAATATCGGACTGTTTTATATTACTGCTGGAAAGGTCTATTGGAGGGAAGTTACCAGTGATATTCATTGCTGCTGTGTACACAACAGACTCATACATACCGCGCTTTAAAGGTTCCTTTTTACTATTGGCTTCGGCGTCTATAAGTAATTCATCGGGTAGGAGGTAGGCCGTTTTTACAACAGTTTCTGTGATGGTTTGATAGGTTTTTGTTTCCTGAATAAAGATGCGTTCCTCTTTGTAGGTATTATAAGGTACTTTTAGAATAGGACCAGAGAGTAGCACTTCATTTCCCCATTTTTGGTTTATTTCCTGAACTACTTCAGCCTGGCGTATGGCACGTTCATTTATAAGAGATTGCACGTACTCTAAAGGGATTAAGAGTACCAATAATAAAAAGCCCACCACCAGCATCCGTGCTGTAATAGAGTTGCGTAACCAATTTCCGAATTTGTTTCTTTTAGTTTCCATAGTTTTGATTTTAAAGTACTTTGTATTTCAAAGTAAAAAAGTTTAAAAAAATGCTCAATAGGAGCGTGTTGTTAATTTTCACAATCTAAGGTGCCTGAGTTTTTACACTGCAAGTGTAAAAGTATCGAAGGCTATTTTTTTTGTATTAATTTTTCGAGTGCTTCAATATGCTTTTTAAATTCGATTTTCCCCAATTTTGTTGCGCTGTAACTTGTGTTTGGTTTACGGGCTATAAATTGTTTTTCAACAAAAATGTATGCCTCTTTTTCTAACGCTTTTATATGGCTTGCCAGATTTCCGTCTGTTATTTCCAGCAATTCTTTCAAGCGATTAAAATCTGCATCTTCATTCACCATGAGGATAGACATAATGCCCAAACGGATGCGATGGTCAAAAACTTTATTTATGTTTTCTATAATTCCCACTTAGGCTTTCTTTTCATTTACCATCATTATACTTCCGTAGAAAATGTGCATTACTCCAAAACCGAAGATCCAAAACCAGAAGCCATAACCAGGTAGCATAGCACATAATAATCCTGCGGCGATTTCAACATACCCTAAATACTTTACATTACCAATAGTGTATTTTGAGGCATTCACCAGTGCCAGGCCATAAAAAATTAACATTAAAGACGCTGTAAGACCGTAATGTTGACTGTTTAATTTTATTAGAATATATATTCCACCGGTAACGAGGGGAATTAAAAAATTGAGCAACAAACGCCTTGTCGTGGCGTCCCAGACTTTAGCATTATGTTGCTTGGCTTTTTTAGTTGTGAGTAAATAGGCAGTAACTACACTAAGCACAGCGACTAATAGTAACAGGCCAACAAGAATTTTAAAATTCCAGCTATGTAATACTACAAACTCACCTTTAGGTAGTAAAAAGAAGTAGGCTATTGCCGCTCCTAAAATGGCATAAATCCCAGCGAATATTCCCGAAAGGCCGCTTAATGATATAAAGCGAGACGATTTATTCATTAAATTTTTTATCTCGCTAATGTCTTTTAAATAATCTTGTTCGCTCATCTTTAAAGTACTTTGAAAAACAAAGTAATGGAATTTGATTCAATTTTCAGCTACATTTTTTATAAACTTTAACAAAAACAGGAAAAACCCTTGAAAGAAACAGGAAAAACCCCCTTGTATTTTTTCCGGTTTTGTTAGAATTTTGAAAATGATTTAAAGATTGTTTTAGTCATAGCAATTTTAAACCCGTCATAATACTAATTGGGGAGTTAGTATAGGCGGGTTTCTTTAATACAGATCATTTTATAAAGTGACTTTTATCTATTTCTGAAATTCAGTATTTTAGTGCTATGAATCCGGCCGAAGCATATATCCTAGACAAACCAGAACCATTCAGATCCATACTACTTGAAGTCCAAGTCTACATTGAGCATACGTTGCCAGATTTCGATTTAAAATACAAATGGAAACTACCCATTTATTATAGCGAAGGATGTCCCATTTGTTATTTGAATGTCACAAAGGGGTATGTAGATGTCTGCTTCTGGGCAAGAACAAAATTTGGTGTGCATCTGGAAATATTAATTTCTGAGAAGCGAAAATTTGTAAAATCGTTACGCTACTACAAAGCTGAAGATATAGATGCCAAGATTTTAATTGAATGTCTACAAGAAGCCTACAGGACAAAAACCAAAGGTTTTACAGCTGGTTAATGGTTTTTCTAATAGCCGTTAAATCTGTGAGTAATTTTTCCAAATTAGCAAGATCCAGCATATTGGCGCCATCACTTTTTGCATTTGAAGGATCGAAATGGGTTTCAATAAAAAGGCCATCGGCTCCAGTTGCAATCCCTGCGCGGGCAATGGTACTTATCATTTCGGGTCTTCCGCCTGTTACGCCTATACTCTGATTGGGCTGCTGCAAACTATGTGTTACATCCAAAATTACAGGGGCGTATTGTTGCATCGTAGGAATGCCTCTAAAATCTACCACCATATCCTGGTAGCCAAACATAGTTCCCCTATCGGTTACGCATACTTGTTCATTCCCGCTATCTGTTACTTTTTTTACCGCGTGTTGCATACTTTCAGGACTCATAAATTGTCCCTTTTTAAGGTTTACCACTTTACCTGTTTTGGCCGCCGCAACTACTAAATCTGTTTGCCTAACTAAAAAAGCAGGAATCTGTAACACATCAACATATGCTGCTGCTAAGTCTGCATCACTACTTTCATGGATATCGGTGACTGTAGGAATTTTAAATGTTTCAGAAATTTTCCGAAGAATTTTAAGTGCTTTTTCATCACCAATACCTGTAAAACTATCTACGCGACTTCGGTTTGCTTTTCTGAAACTTCCTTTAAAAATATAGGGGATTTCCAGTTTGTCTGTAATGCTAAGTACCTTTTCAGCAATACGAAGTGCCATAGCTTCCCCTTCAATGGCACAAGGGCCAGCCAAGAGAAAAAAGTTGTTAGAAGTAGTGTGTTTTAACTGCGGAATTAAATCTAGTTTCATACTATTATTAAGCTTTTACAGTACAAAGATACGCAATATTAAAACCGGAGTTTAAAACCTTACGTAATTATAAATGTATCAAAAAAATACGATTTTGTGGGAAAATTCGTATTATTGTGTAGGGTTGTTTACTAAAAAATCATGGGGAAAACTACTTTTATTCGCAACTTGGGGTTGCTACATTTAGGAATTTTATTAATCATATTAAATGTGTTGGTCATATTTTTTTATGAAATAGAAATTTCAAGAACCGTAAGATTAGCTTCTTGTATTACATTAGTTTGCTATTTACTTTTTAAAGCGGGACTTAAAAGAAACTTTCTTATTTTGGCTTTACTATTTTTGCTAGCAAGAGACACTGCTGTATTATCTTACGAAACCCCAATTTTTAAAACCATTTCACTCCTCTGCACTGTCTTAGTGTACACAGCTATCTGTTTATTTACCTTTAGGAGATTGCCTATGGTTCGATTTAGTATGATGGTAATTCTTTTTGGCCTTGGAATTATTGTATTAAATATTTTTAATGTCTTTTACTTGTCAGATATAATTATACCTTCTTTAGACAACGATGCACAACTCATTTTGTTTTTTACGCAAAGTGCTGTGATGTTGTTTATGGCGTTATTTGCGTTTTTGTATAATGAATCTTTCGAAGGCAAGCAATCTTTACATTTATTGTTTTGTGTGTTAGCATTTATATTTTCGGATCTAGGAGGTTTGGCAGCCTATTTCTTCGGTTTTGAATCTGCTTATTATGCCGAAAGAATTTTCTACATCATAGCCGCTTCCTTTATGGTAGATTATATCATTAACTTCCAGCCCGCAGCAGATACTGTTAGCGAGCTCAGTGATAATGCACTAAAGGTTTAAAAAGGGAGTTTATCTTTTTATGATTTTTTCTACTGAAATTTTCCCTGCTTCTGTAGTTAATGTTACAAAATAGATTCCTGAAGGTAGCTCGGTAAGATTGACAAAAGAAGGTTTAGAGGTTGTTTTAACCAATGCTCCCATAGTATTAGTTATTTTTGCAGACACTATAGTTTCTAAAGTATTGAAATATATTTTTCCGTCAGTAGGATTGGGGTAGAGAATTGCTTTATTGAGCTGGTTTTTTTCTATATTTAATAAGTTACCCTTATTTTCATACCAAGCCAATCTTTGGCTATAAGATGAACAAACAACTACGTCTAGATCATCATCATTGTCAATATCTGCAGTTGTGACGTGCCTTGTTCTTTCAATAGCATCAGTTACCACTACACGGTTACTAAAATTACCTAGACCGTCCTTATTTATAATGTAACTTAAATTTCCGTAGTTAGATCCATTGGCAAAACCAAGTAGAATATCTTGATCTCCATCACCATCCAAGTCTTGATTTTGAAGTGAGCTAATATAGGTTTGAGTGTCGAACGTATAGATAGGACTAGGGTGGCTAAAATCACTCAAACCATCTATCCCCTCTAGCCAAGATAGCAAATTTGGAAAACCTTCATTGTTTGAAGTAATTAATAAATCTTTCTTACCGTCATTATTGAAATCTGTAATTAGTAAATTATCAATTTTAGATGAATCTGAAACAAGAAAATCAAATTGAAAAAGTGTTTGTGGAGTGTCAAAATTACCAGCACCTTCATTTCTATATAAGTTTATTTTACCAGGGCTTAGATCCCAAGTGCAGGCCACAATATCTTCGTCTCCATCATTGTCAAGGTCTTCAATTTGAATACCAAATGAATTAAAATAATCTTCTGCGATAAGTATTTCTGAACTAAAATCACCTTGACCATCCATATTTTCATACCAAACAAGTCGTTCTTGGAAAGAATTAAAATAATGAACTGCTAGCACATCTACATCCCCATCCCCATCAAGATCACCAACTCTGATGTTGTATGGATACTCATTTTGTATGATGATCCGTTCAGATCCAAAACTTCCCATTCCATCTTCGTTTTCTAACCAAGCAATCTTATCGAGGTTAGTTTTGTAGATAATATCCATGTCACCATCGCCATCAAAATCTGCAAGTTGAATATCCTGCATGGCAAAGGCTCCTGAAGTGATAATTTGTTCACTTCCAAAATCACCAGTTCCATCCAAATTTCTATGCCAAACTATTTTACCGCCAAAGGCACCTGAAATTATATCAATAAATCCATCACTATCCATATCATGGGTTATGGATTTAGAGGCATTCTCATTGTCAAGGGAAATTAATTGCTCCGGCCCAAACTGAGCCATCATAGAAAAGAAGCTCAACAAAGCTGAAAAGAAAAGTAGTGTTGTTCTCATAAGTCAATTTTAAAGTAGGAGGAGCCACTATTATAAAGATACAAATTAATTAGTGAGATTCTTCAGCCTAAAACAAATTATATAATTAATACTAAACTCATTAATTTACTGTACTTTTGCACCGCCTAAAAAAGGGCTTTAGTTATGGAAATTAAAAACATTGCTATCATAGCACACGTTGACCACGGTAAAACAACCCTGGTAGATAAAATTATGCACCATTGTAGTTTGTTTCGTGAAAACGAGCACACAGGAGATCTTATTCTTGATAATAACGACCTGGAACGTGAGCGTGGTATTACCATTACTTCAAAAAACGTATCAGTAAAGTACAAAGGGACAAAAATTAATATAATCGACACTCCTGGTCACGCCGATTTTGGTGGAGAGGTAGAACGTGTGTTGAATATGGCAGACGGTGTATTATTGTTGGTAGATGCTTTTGAAGGTCCTATGCCACAAACCCGTTTTGTATTACAAAAAGCAATTGACCTTGGTTTAAAACCTTGCGTGGTTATAAATAAAGTAGATAAAGAAAACTGTACTCCAGAAGAAGTTCACGAAGCAGTTTTTGATTTAATGTTCGAATTAGGTGCCGAAGAGTGGCAACTAGATTTTCCAACTGTTTATGGTTCTGCCAAAAATAACTGGATGAGTGACGACTGGAAAAATGAAACTGAAAATGTGGAGCCTTTACTAGATATGGTATTGGAGCACATTCCAGCTCCTAAAATCGCAGAAGGAAATACCCAACTATTAATCACATCCTTAGATTATTCTAGCTTTACAGGACGTATTGCTATTGGGCGTTTATTACGCGGTACTATAAAAGAAAATATGCCAGTTTCTTTAATGAAAAGAGATGGCACCATTAAAAAAACACGTATCAAAGAAGTACATACTTTTGAAGGTCTGGGAAGACTAAAAGTAGAAGAAGTACAAGCTGGAGATATTTGTGCTTTGGTGGGTATCGAAGGATTTGAAATTGGCGATACTATTGCAGATTTTGAAAATCCTGAGGCCTTAAAGACAATCGCTATTGACGAGCCAACAATGAGTATGTTGTTTACTATTAACGATTCTCCTTTCTTCGGAAAAGATGGAAAGTTCGTGACCTCTCGTCATATTAAGGATCGTTTGGCTAAAGAATTAGAAAAAAACCTCGCGCTTCGTGTAGAAGATACGGGGAGTGCAGATAAGTTTATGGTCTTTGGTCGTGGCGTATTGCACCTTTCGGTATTGATCGAGACAATGCGTCGTGAAGGTTATGAGATGCAAATTGGACAACCACAGGTAATTATCAAAGAAATTGATGGTGTAAAATGTGAGCCCGTTGAAGAGTTAACCATTGACCTTCCAGAACACGTAAGCGGTCGTGCCATAGATATGGCTACAATTAGAAAAGCAGAAATGACAAGCATGGAAGCCAAAGGCGAGCGGATGATCTGTAAATTTATTATCCCATCTCGTGGAATTATTGGGATGCGTAACCAATTACTTACTGCTACTGCTGGGGAGGCAATTATGACACACCGTTTCTTAGAATACCAACCCTTAAAAGGAGGTATTCCGGAACGTCAAAATGGTAGTTTGGTGTCTATGGAAAATGGTTCTGCCATTCCGTATTCTATCGATAAATTACAGGATCGTGGTCGCTTCTTTGTAGAGCCAGGTGAGGATATTTACGAGGGTCAGGTAATTGGTGAAAATACACGCCAAGACGATATGGCTGTAAACATCACCAAAACCAAAAAATTAAGTAACGTACGTTCTTCTGGAGCAGATGACAAGGCAAAAATTGTTCCTGCCATCAAATTTTCACTAGAAGAAGCATTAGAATATATACAGAAAGATGAGTATGTTGAGGTAACTCCCAACTTCCTTAGATTGCGTAAAGTACACTTAAAAGAAGTAGACCGTAAGCGTAATAAAATGTAAAATTTTAAGACTTGAAAACGGGCAATTTTGCCCGTTTTTTAGTTTATTTGTGGTCAATTTCAAATTAAGTTTTCCATACCCTAAATAGCTAAGCATATGAATTTTTTGTATTTCGATCCGGGATTAGGAGCAATGATTGTTCAGGCAGTGGTAGCTGCTGCTGCAGGAGTTTTATTGTTTTCAAAAGGTGCTTGGTATAAGGTAAAGGCGTTTTTCGGTTTATTGAAAGAAGAGGAGGATACCTACGATTCTATAGATATGGACGAAGATACGGACGACACTGAAACCGATACGGATGTCCATAAAAAATAATACACCTACCACTTCGGCAGGCAAGCACCAAGCTTCTTTTCGAGATCCATCAGGTTATATCTTTCACGATGGCGATGCGCTTCGTCGCGTGATCAATCCCATTTATTTTCCGCAATACAACAAGTTAAAAGAGAGTGGTTTTTTTAAAACCCTTATCAAACAAGAAATGCTTATTCCGCATACCGAAACTTCGGTAGCAGAAGATAAAATAGTAATTACTCCAGAGCATATACCATTTATTACCAATCCGTACGAGTGGAGCTTTCAGCAATTTAAACACGCTGCACTACACACCTTAAAGATTCAGAAATACGCACTTTCCAAAGGATTTATCCTGAAGGATGCCTCGGCATATAATGTTACTTTTCATAAAGGAAAGCCAGTTTTTATAGATACTTTGTCTTTCGATTTTTATGAAGAAGGAACACCTTGGAGGGCTTACAAACAGTTTATAACACACTTTTTTGGACCATTGGTATTGGCAAAATATCACGGTACAGAAATCTTCAAAATGCTACAAACGCATATTGACGGCATTCCGGTAAAATTAATTGCTTCTCTATTGCCAGGAAAGACTAAACTTAGCGCTACCATCCATACCAACATACATTTGCTGGCAAAGATGGAAAGCAAACATAGCGAAGATTATAAAGCTGAAACCAAAGTAGCCAGGCTTTCCAAAAAGGCACAGAGCAATATTTTAGAGAGTCTTTTCAACTTTATAAAAAAACTGGAACTCAACGAAAGCTCCGAGTGGGGTAATTATTACGATAAGACAAATTACGAAACCGCAGCATTCGAAGGCAAAAAGAAATTGATACGTGAGTGGGTTACTCCTCTTAATCCACAGCGTTTGATAGATGTAGGTGGTAACGATGGAACTTTTGCCAGAACGGTATTAGACAAGGTGCCAGACGTGTTAGTGACCGATATTGATAGCAATGCGGTAGATTACAATTACAAACAGCTTCAGGAAAATAAGGAAACCAATATGCTGCCCTTTGTGTGCGATGTCCTTCAACCGGCACCAGGAATTGGTTTTAATAATACCGAAAGAAACTCGTTACTAGAACGCCTTAGAGAGTACAAACCAGATATTACGATGGCCTTGGCCTTGATTCACCATATTACACTTTCCGGAAATGTACCTTTTGAGAAGTCGGCCGAATTTTTTGCAAAATTTTCAGAAACTTTGATTATTGAATTTCCTAAGCGTGAAGACTCTTGGGCAGAAAGTTTACTGGTTCGAAAACGTGAGTTTATCAATCATTTCGATTTTTATAATGAAAACGATTTTGAAACAGGTTACCTCCAATTTTTTACCATTGAAAAAAAGGAAATCGTACCAGGCACCAAACGTGTCCTATATTTGATGAAACGCAAATAGGAACGTAGTCACTAAAACTCCATTTATTGAAATCTTCTGTATCTAGTTCGCTCTATATTGCATTGTTGGCCGCGCTTGCAGCAGGATTGTACCCCTTACTTTTTTACGTTTCAAACAACTACACGCTCGTTAATTCCAAGGAACATCTTGTGTATTTTATAAGTATTTTCCTGTTGGCTCCCGTAGTGATATTTTCGTTACTGAAGTTGATGGCAAGCCTGTCAATTTTTGAACCTATTGAAAAATACGTCCTCCCTTTTTTAAATGTATTTGTTTTTCTATTTTTTTTGAAAACTGCATTGTATGCAGGATTTCAGGTTTGGATGGTGGTTGGGATTGCTGTTGTTGCATTTTTGTATACTTTCTTTTTTCATACATACTTTTTAAAAGTTCTGGTTTTTCAATTGTTGCTTGCTGTAGTTGCGAGTCTTTATTTGGTTCCTAATATCAAGAATCAATTTCAATACAGCAAGGAATGGATGGAGCAACCCGATGCGATCACTGCAATTAAATTTAAAAAGAAACCGAATGTATACCTCATTCAGCCAGATGGATATGTGAGTTTTTCAGAATTGAAAGAAGGATTTTATAGTAGGAAGGATACTGAGTTGGAAGACTTTCTACGGCAAGAAAATTTTACCGTGTACCCCAACTTCCGAAGTAATTACGCCTCTACGCTTACCTCAAACAGCTCGCTATTCACAATGAAGCATCATTATTATTTGGGCACCAATAAGTTTACTGAAATGCTAGAGGCACGAAATATAATTATAGGTGAAAACCCTGTATTGACTATTTTTAAAAACAACGGCTACACCACTAATTTTCTAGCCGAAAGACCCTACCTCCTCACCAATAAACCCAAGATGGGGTATGACAACAGTAATTATGTAACTAAAGATGTTGGATATATTACTACGGGCTTACAAGAAAAGAAGGATGTTATCGCACCGCTCAAGGTATTTCTAGAAAATCAGCGGGATGAACCTGCATTTCATTTTATAGAAATCTTTGAGCCAGGACATATTGCGGTTGACGAGAAAAACTCTGAAGGCATTAAAAAAGAACGTGAAAAATGGATATCCAAGCTACAAGAGACAAATAAGAAACTTTTAGAAATTGTCTCTCTTCTAAAAGAAAAAGATCCCAACGGGATTATTATTATTCTGGCAGATCACGGCGGATTTGTAGGTTTAAAATTTATGCATGAAGCTTATCAAAAAACCCAGGATAAGGATAAGTTGTACTCTATGTTTGGCGCCAATCTTGCAATTTATTTGCCAGAGACAATTCCTGAAATGAATACTGAAATACAATCAAGTGTCAATGTATTTAGAGTGTTGTTCAGTACACTAAGTGAAAACACGAACCTGCTAGAAAATTTACAAGAAGATGGGTCATACCTTCCCATTTTACAAGGAGCCAGAAAGGGAATCTACCAGGTATTGGATTCCAACGGAAGCATTGTTTTCAAGAAACGATAATTACCTTTACTTTTACAGCGTTTATGAAGATACCTCAGTTTAAGAAAACAGTTTTATACGGCCTTGCAGCGGGCTTGTATCCTATTATTTTTTTCTACACCAATAATTTTTCGCTCATCAATTCCTGGAAGCACTTTGCATTCTTTATTGGTTTGTTTTTAATAATGCCAGTCTGTGTATTCCTAGGAATTCAGTTTCTTAGCTTTCTGCCATTTGTAAAGAAAATAAAGCCGTTTGCATTTCCCTTTTTGAACATCGCAGCTTTTTTGATTTTCCTTCAAATTTGTTTGTATGCAAAATTACAGTGGGTATTTACAGCACTTATTATAATTGTTGCCTTGCTGTTTGCCCTATTCCTTAGAAAATATTTTAAAAAGGTGGTTGTCTTACAATTGGTGTTGGCGCTTATTGGTTTATTCTGGTTGTTTCCTACTATTAAAAACCAATGGACCTACTCTAATGAATGGACCAAGCAACCCGACGATATTGAGGAAGTAGTTTTTAAAAAACGTCCTAATGTGTATTATATCCAGCCAGACGGATATGTAAATATTTCTGAAATGGACAAAGGTGCCTACCAGATTGATAATAGTGATTATTGGAATTT
This sequence comes from uncultured Flavobacteriaceae bacterium, assembly GCA_963799365.1. GTDB lineage: Bacteria > Bacteroidota > Bacteroidia > Flavobacteriales > Flavobacteriaceae > Marinirhabdus. The sequence goes on along the minus strand of CAWCWV010000017.1, from coordinate 143,318 downwards.
TTTAACTGACAATGGCTTTAAAATTTATCCAAACATTCGCAGTAATTATAGCTCTACCTTAGTTTCAAATAGCGCTACGTTTACCATGAAGCATCATTATTATAACAATGGGTTTAATTTCAGTGAAATTGCCAATGCCAGGAAAGTGATTATTTCAGACAATCCGGTATTGAATGCGTTTAAAAAGAATGGCTATAAAACCCACTTTCTAGCTGAAGGTTCATACCTCTTAACCAATTTTCCAAAAATGGGTTATGATGTGAGTAATTTCGATTATGACGATATAGATTTAATTACCGATGGTTTTCAGAAAGAAGAAGACATCTTGGTGCCCATTGAAAAATACTTGAACATAGATAAAGACAAATCTAAGTTTTTCTTTATTGAGGTTTTTAAACCTGGGCACGTACAATCTTTAAAAAATGTAAGCCAAGGAGCTCAAAAAGAAGCAGAAATTTATAAGCAAAACCTTGCAATGAGCAACGAAAGGCTTAAAAAGATTATTACGATGATTCAAGAAAAAGATCCAACGGGGCTTATATTAATCATGGCAGACCACGGCGGGTATGTAGGGTATGAATATATGCTGGAAGTTCGTAATAAAACGCTGGATAGAGATCGGGTGTATTCAGCTTTTAGTACGCAACTGTCCATTAAATGGCCCAATGGTGAAGCACCAGAGATAGACAAGAATTTTAAGAGTGGCATCAATACCTTTAGAATATTATTTTCCTATTTGAGTGAAAATTATAAGTATTTGGATCATTTGCAGGAAGATGCAACGTACACCATTATTAAAGAAGGCGCTCCCCAAGGGATTTATAAATGTATAGATGGTGACGGAAATGTAATTTTTGAAAAACATTAATAAGGAAAACAATTTGCAATGGGTTTACAAAAAAACATTAAACACGAAATTAAATTTTCTTTTCTTGTTAAAGTAGGTATTGCTTCAGGATTGTACCCTTTATTGTTTTACTACGGGAATAATTTTACACTCATTAATACCTGGGGACATTTACTATATTTTATAGGTTTATTCATTATGCTACCTGTTATCACCTTGGTAATTGGAGGGAAAATTTTGGCACGTATTTCCAATTCGATATGGTGCATGCGAGGAATTACTTTTTTAAATCTATTTGCATTTGGAATGTTTTTGCAACTATGTTTATTAGCAGATATTAAAAAGATTACATCTTCGGTAATTCTAGTTATCGGTATTTTGGCAGCATTTTTTATCTATAAGTATTTAAAAAAAATAGTAGTATTACAATTTTTACTATCATTTATTGGATTTGCAATCCTTATTCCTAAAATAATTACTTTTTCAAGTGCGTCAGACACTTGGCAGGAGCTACCAGATGCGATTACGGAGGCAACTTTTACTCAAACCCCTAATATTTACTTTATTCAACCCGATGGATATGTGAATCCTTCAGAATTAGAAAAAGGATATTACAAAATTGATAACATAGCCTTTGAAGAATTTCTCACTGAAAATAATTTTAAAAATTACGCGAATTTTCGAAGTAATTATGGTTCTACACTCTCTACAAATAGTGCCGTCTTTTCCATGAAACACCATTATTATAACGGGGGAGAAAGTTTTAGCGAAACATTGGATGCCAGAAATGTAATTATGGGAAGTAACCCTGTTTTACAAGTTTTGAAACATAATAAGTATGCTACCTATTTTATTTCAGAAAAACCCTATTTATTGCAAACCAGACCAGATTTAGGGTATGACTTTGCAAATTTCAGTTATGATGAAATTCCTTATATAAGCACAGGACTCAAAACTACAAAGGAAGTGCTACCCGCGCTTAAAATGTACTTAAACGATAGTATTAAGCAGCCAAAGTTTTATTTTATTCAGATTTTAAAACCAGGACATATTAATAACAGGGAGTCCTTTTCTGTAGGGGTTGATGGAGAACGGGACGCGTGGATAAAAAAACTGCAATTAGCTAATGAGCTACTCCAAGAAACCGTAGCCATGATCACTGCCAAAGATCCCAATGGGCTTATAATTATTATGTCGGATCACGGTGGTTATGTAGGTTTTGAATATACAAACCAAAGCTATTCAAAAGTGGAAGACCCACAGAAAATCACCTCTATTTTTAGCACAATTTTAAGTATAAAATGGCCTGAAAATGCTCCAGAGTTTGACTCTCAATTGGTTTCTTCGGTGAATGTGTTTAGGATTCTCTTTGCTCATTTGGCAAACGATGAGAGATATTTAAGTAATTTAGAACCCGATACCAGCTATTTGCTGGTAAAAGAGGGAGAAAACAAAGGCGTATATCAATATGTAGACGCAAATGGAAATATAACATACATAAAAAAGTGAATCATTTCAAAGTTGAAACATACAATTCCGCCTATAAAAACGTGTGGAACCAATTTGTAGAACGTGCAAAAAATGCCACGTTTTTATTTCATCGAAGTTTTATGGAATACCATAGTGATCGTTTTGAAGATGCCTCACTCTTGGTATTTAAGGACACCAAATTGGTTGGAATTTTGCCAGCAAATAGGGTAGAAGATATCGTATATTCGCATCAGGGCTTGTCCTACGGCGGGTTGGTACTTTCCAACAAAACCAAAATTGAAGATGCAGTAGGTGCTTTTAAGGCAATTCTGAAGTTTTTGGAGAATGAAGGTGTGCTAAAATTACAACTAAAATTACTTCCTAAAATATACCATTCCCAACCTGCAGACGAAATAGACTATCTTTTATTTTTGACCAAGGCAACCCGAACCCGTGTAGATGTATCTGCTACTATATACAATAAAGAGGCGTTGAAGATTCAAGGAAATAGAATGGAAGGTGTTAAGAAAGCCGAAAAACAAGGATTATGGTTGGATGTAGAACAAAACTTCAATCCGTTTTGGAACAAAATTCTACTACCTAATTTAAAAAAGCGTCATGGCGCCAAACCCGTACACTCGCTAGAAGAAATAGAAGCGTTGGCCACTAGTTTTCCTAAAAATATAGTTCAGTTTAATGTTATGAAAGATAAGGAAATTGTTGCGGGAGCAACTCTGTTTATTACAGATAGCGTGGCACACGTGCAATATATTTCGGCCAATGAGGATAAGCAGCAATTGGGTAGTTTGGACTTTTTGTTTCATCAATTGATTACCTCTACCTACCGAGAAAAAAAATATTTCGACTTTGGTATTTCCAATGAAAATCAGGGAAAAAACATCAATAAAGGATTACAATATTGGAAAGAATGCTTTGGAGCCCGTACTATTGCTCAGGAGTTTTATGAAGTGAATACTGTTAACCACACTAAATTAGATTCAGTTTTTATATGATCCCATTTTTAGATTTACATGCCATTAATCATCGTTTTGAAAATGCTTTTAAAGAGCAGTTTCAACAATTTTTAGATTCGGGCTATTATATTTTGGGTGGAAATGTAACAACTTTTGAAACTGCATTTGCCAAGTATTGCGGTACAAAACACTGTGTAGGTGTGGGAAATGGTTTGGATGCACTTCGGCTTATTCTCGAAGCCTACAAAGTGCTGAAAAAATTGAAAGAGGGCGATGAAATCCTAGTGGCTTCCAATACCTATATTGCAACCATCCTTGCAATTAAGCAAGCTGGTTTAACGGCCGTTTTAGTTGAGGCTGAACCAGAAACCTTTAATTTTAATATAGCCGATTTACAAGCTAAAATTTCAATAAAAACCAAAGCGATCATGCCTGTGCATTTGTACGGTCAACTCGCTCCAGTGAGCGCTATTTCTGAATTTGCTAAACAACATAATTTACTACTACTTGAAGATGCCGCACAGGCGCACGGCGCTAAAGATGAAGTTGGAAAGAGGGCTGGAAATCTGGGAGATGCAGCAGGATTTAGTTTTTATCCGTCTAAAAATCTTGGAGCTTTAGGAGATGGAGGTGCAGTCACTACCAATGATGATGACCTCGCTAAAACCATAAAAAAATTACGTAATTACGGTACGGCTACAAAGTATGTAAATGAATTATTGGGCGTAAATTCCAGACTGGACGAAATTCAAGCTGCTTTTTTAAACATAAAATTAGCTTCACTAGATCTGGACAATAATATCCGTAGGAGTATCGCCAAGCGCTACATTTCGGAAATTGAGAATAAAAAAATTATTCTTCCAAATTATGATGGTTCCGAAAACCATGTGTTTCATTTGTTTGTAGTTCTGGTAAAAGAGCGTGCAGATTTTATTTCGTATTTGGAGACCAACGAAATAGGGTGTTTAATTCATTATCCTATTCCGCCGCACAAGCAGGATGCCTTACCAGAGTTTATGCAGTTGTCATTTCCAGTTACTGAAAAAATCCACCAACAAGTTATAAGTTTACCCATGAGTCCTGTTATGAGTAAAGAGCAGGTAGATCGGGTAATTCAGGTTTTGAATAATTATTAAATTTTAGAAAATAGAAAATAGAAAATAGAAAATAGAGAACAGAGCTAAGACAAAAGGAAACTAAAAATCCATAACGACCAACTACCCTCTAACAACTAACATGAAAATTCCACAGTTTATACGTACGAACTTACTGCTAAAAATGACTTCGCTGAACGCAGTGGTGATTGTAATAAGGCTTGCCATTGGATTTATTTTAAATAGAGAAATTTCTGGATTAGTTACCAAAGGAGAATACGCACAAATAGGTAATTTTAGAAATTTAATAGCACAACTAACTTCTGTTACTTCTTTAGGAGTGTTTAATGGAGTTGTAAAGTATGTTTCCGAGCACAAAAATGATGCAGAAAAATTAAAAAAACTTTTTTCAACAACTACAGTATTTACGATTGTAGGGTCTGTCGTAACATTTCTATTTCTTTTTTTTGGAGCGGATTATTTTGCTGAAAAATACTTAGGAGATTTAACCTATGTATACGTAATAAAAATATTGGCAGTAATAGTTCCGTTTATTAGTATCCAGCGAGTATTTAGTGGTATTATCAATGGTCTTTCATTGTATAAGGCTTTTTCAAAAATTGAATTAATCGCCTACTTACTATCTTCTGGTCTCACGTTTTTATTTTTATACTGGAAAAATTTCGAAGGGGTGATTATATCTATTGCATTGGCTCCTGCCATACAAGTAGTGATTATACTCTTTATTATGACTAAAATATTTAAAGAGTACATTAGATTCAGTGAAATAAAATTTAAAATACCATTAGCAAAAAGTTTATTGGCGTTTACAGTAATGAGTTTCGTGTCAACTGTATTAGTACAAGAAATTGAAGTATGGGTACGTAATGATATTGAACATACTTTAGGAGAGGATGATGCAGGTATATGGACTGGCCTTATGTTATTTTCGAAAAATTATATGGTTTTTATTAGCGCTATCCTTACATTATATATACTCCCAAAATTTGCTGGTATTTATGATCGGAATAAATTCATAATTGAGCTAAAAAACATCTATATAACCATTCTCCCGTTGTTTGCAGCAGGTATGTTTTTTATCTATTTGTTTAGAGATTTCTTAATTGATATTCAATTTAAATCAGATTATAGCGCAATGGCCCCTTTGTTTAAGTGGCAACTGTTAGGTGATTTTATTAGACTAGCGTCTATTATACTTGCTGCTCAGTTTTTAGCCAAGAAAATGGTTTATGCATTTGTTTTTTCTGAATTACTTTCATTGGGGCTTTTCTTTGGGTTCTCTGTTTGGTTTATTGATATTTTTGGTGTGGAAGGTGTTCCTATGGCTCATTTAGCTAGATATCTAATTTATTTTGTGGTTGTGTTATTCTTAGTATGGCGCTATTTCAATAAGCAAGGTAAAGCTCTAATGGACATTGTAGAAACTACTTAATTAGTGTATTTCCACTTTTCAAGATACCGCTTTGCTCCCAATACGTGATGGTGTTCTTTTTCAACAAAAGCACGGGCATTTTTGGAGATTTCTATTAGTTTTTCAGGATGGTCAATGAGCCAGATTAGCTTATCTGCGATCTTTTTAGCATCTGGAAGCGCATTTATGGCAACCTCGTCTTCAGCAAGTTGGTAATAGTCTAAAAATTCGGTTTCCGCACCTGTAAAAACAAGCTTTCCTTTTGCCATAGCCTCCAAAGCATTATATCCTTGATCGTACGCAAAAACTTGGTCTAATAGAATGTGACAACTATCAAAAGCCATAATATATTCGGCATATGGAACACTGTGTACTGTAATGACTTCAATTTTTTCTGAATGTGTTTTTTTGAGAATTTTTAAAGCTTCTTCAAAAATATCATTTCCTTTTTTGTAGTAGTTATTTGTATTTATTCCGTGGAAGATGATAATGCGCTCTCCAATTTTCAAAGGTTTGTATTCAAGTTTATCAAGATTTACAGGATTTGGAACCATCCCAAGATATTTTGGATGTCCTATTAATGGAATATGATAATCCAGATCCGAAGCTAAAATCCCTTGAATGTTATCGATAATAAAATAATGTAAGGTTTCAAAATCTGGCTCCAGATATTGGATCATATGCTGAAACTGTTTTTCTGTTCCCCTTTTTTCTAAATAGGGGGTAGCAATGCTATATCTAAATTTTTTTTCCATAGCGTATGTTACGCTCAGGTGGTCTGTTCCGCAGGAGAGCAAAAATACGTTTTTGTTATTTTTAAAAATATACGATAAGAGCTCTGTTTCAATATGGGGAAGTGTGCTAAAAGAATTTTCATTGACCAGTTGCACTACGTCATTTCCCTGAAAGATGTGTTTGTTTTCAAAAAATTGCCTTTTAATACTTTCTGAATTCAGATCAACTTTAAAAATCCTATAAACAACTCTCTTTAGAAAATTTTTAAATCCCTGTTGGTAAGGCTGCCGAAAGTTTATATCGACACTTCGTTTTTTGAAACCGTCACCCAATCCAACCACAGTAACGTGGTGTCCCAGCGTCTCTAATCCTTCTTTTAAGGTATAATGAATGGAATTATATTCGCCTACCAACAGTATTTTCATGTAACTTGGGTGCTTGAATTTAAACAGATTTACGCTTGCAAAATACGCATAAAAAAGTTTGTATCGTTAGCATTTCATTAGGAAAGGGTGGGGCAGAACGTTCTGCCGCAATGCTTTCTGAAATGTTACACAACGCTGGTTATGAGGTACATATTGCTATTTTAACAGACGATATAAAATTCCCATACAAAGGCACCCTATTTAATTTAGGCAAGCTTAAGAAAGAGAATGAAAGTTTCAGTGGAAGGTTCAAGAGATTGCTAAAATTGAGAACCTACCTCAAAGAACAAAAGTTTGATGTAGTCATAGACCACCGTACTAAAAACGATTATTATAGAGAACTTTTTTATCATAAAATGATCTATAAAGGCTTCAAAAAAATATATGTGGTGCACAGCTCAAATCCTAATTTATACCTAACCCAAAAGCCAAAAGAATTTTCAAAAGTTTACAATAAGAATTTGGCGACTGTTGGTGTTTCTAGCTATATTTCTGAAACTATTTTACCTTCTTTTGGGATTAAAAATACAGTAACCATTCCTAATGCATTCGATCCATCTTGGGGAGAATCCCAAAGCAGAGTACCTGAAAATTTAAAAGCTGGCAAGTACATCCTTTCCTACGGAAGAATAGACGAACCTGTAAAAGATTTTACATTTTTACTGAATGCCTATACAACTTCCAATCTCTGGAGGGAAAATGTGAAGCTTGTGATTATGGGGGATGGTCCAGATAAAGAAACATTACAACAATTTATAAACTCGCTACCAAGCGCAGCACAGATCATTTTTTTACCGCATCAAATTCCTTTTCATATTATTGCGAACGCACAATTTGTAACACTCACAAGCAGGTTTGAAGGGTTCCCAATGGTTTTGGTTGAATCACTTTCTTTAGGGGTGCCAGTAGTATCTTTGGATATAGTTTCAGGTCCTTCAGAAATAATTGAACACGAAAAAAATGGTTTGCTCATTGCCAAAAGGGATGTATCTTTATTTGCTGAAGCTATGCAACGTATGAATAAGGATGACATCTTAAGACAACAATGCAAGGAAAATGCAAAGGCTTCGGTAATACAATTTTCTACCGAAGAAATTGCTCAACAATGGAAAAAATTACTACACAATGAATTACGTTGATCTAGAAGCCATTACTTTAAAAGAAATACCAAAAATTACAGCTCCAGACGGGCGTGGTAATCTTTCGGTGATCGAAAAAGAGTTGTTGCCCTACAAAATTAAACGGGTTTATTATTTGTATGACGTCCCAAGCGATTCAACCCGAGGCGGGCATGCACATAAAGAGTTACAACAGTTTTTAATTGCGGTTGCTGGTAGTTTTTCGGTAGTGCTAGATAATGGTAGAGAACGAAAAACTTTCTTGTTAAACAGACCCAACAAAGGCTTGCTTATTCCTAGTGGCGTTTGGCGAGAGTTGGAGAATTTTTCGGCAGGAGCGGTTTGTCTTTCTTTGGTAAGCGCAGCATACGATGAAGAAGATTATATTAGGGAATACACCGATTTTAAATCAATTAAAAGAAGTTAACCGAATCCCTATTTTCTCTGCAAAAGCTTTTCCTTTCAATAATAATTTCAGTATTTGTTTTGGCTGTTTCAGCATGTAACGTTGCTTGCTTGTAAGATTTTCGGGTGCTATTTGATTGGCAAATTTCTTAAATGTTGCCGTATCTCCAGCCATTTTATGTTGCATAGCAAAAGAGAAACGATTTAAATCTAAATAGGCCTTTAGTCCTGGATGTTGAGCTCCATAGGTTTCGTAAGTATCTACATCCATAAAGTTTCTAATAAGCGTGGGTGTATGCGAAATCCTATTGCTGCCATCGAGATTATGTCTTGCCGTTATGGTATTGCTAAAAGCTAAGGGAGCTACCAGCGCCGCACGTATCCACAAATCTGTGTCCTCCCCAGCGCCGTGTGTGATGGCTGTATCAAACCCATTTAGATCCTCGAAAAACGATTTTTTAAAACATACAGCGCTTGTCCAGGCAAGCGTGTCTATCAAGCTCATTTCGAAATAGTTCGGCACTAACCCCATCCAATTGGCTCCTTGGTCAAATACGGGAGAAATCATTGGCGAGCTAAAATTTTTATGATGCCTTTTTTCGTAAGCTGTGGCGTACCAATGGTTTTTTGGAAATTTTTCAACAAGGTTGTTTAGGTTTTCCAAATGATTCGGATACCAGTAATCGTCTGCATCCAGAAATACAATATGGGCAGCTTTTGCTTTGGAAACACCAATATTTCTGGTTTTAGAAACGCCTTCATTTTCTTTGCTGAAATACTGTATGCGCTCATCATTTACAGTTTGAACAATGTCACCGCTGCTGTCAGTAGATCCATCATTCACAACCACCACTTCAAAATCTGTAAAGGTTTGCAGGAAGAGGCTGTTTAATGTTTTTAGAATATCCTTCTCCTTGTTGTACAATGGTATGATTACTGAAAATTTAGGCACTTTTCTTATGTTTAAGTTGGATATAATAGTTTAATCTATACAAATCGAGCCCTCTTATGTTGGGTTTTGGTGAAAGCAAGTTACTTTTTACTTTGCTTTGAAAGGCATTAAAAAAGGTTTGAAATACACTTAGAAGCCCAAATTTCTTCAACCGAAGATACATTTTCTGAATTTTTCGGGAGTCTTTAGGTAACGCACTTTCTTCTTCCAAAAGAACTGTGGTCTTTACTGCTTCCAACGATTTTTTTAAAAACTGTTCATTCGTTTCCAAACCTAAATGATATACAGGATTGTCTATATGTAGCACAGCTATTTTTTGTTCTTCCAAACGTTGTTTGAAGAGTAAATCCTCTCCATAGGTTTTTAGCTTAATGCCACTATTAATCTGTAAAAATGTTTCTTTTTCCAGTAAAAAACAGCCTGTAGTAATGCTACTGTACAATGCTTGGTTTCGTTGAGTGACGCTTTGTTTTTCGCGTTTATGGCCATAGACCCACCTTAGGATTTCTTCAGCTTTCGGCCTTTCAGGAGTATAGGTGATTCCGCCGAAAATGATGCCTTTTTTATCAATATGTGCAACGTATTTTTCAACAAAATCAGTGTGTACCGGCAACACGTCTGCATCCAAAAAGAGAACTTTAGAATATCTGGCTTCTTCGGCCAAACGCTGTCTTGCAGCGGCTCTTCCACTATTTTTGTTTAGTTTTATAAATACTGTATTTGGTAGCGTTTCAATTGCTTCATTTTCAGTAAAAAAATTTGTAGAACCATCGTCTAATACAATAATTTCAATAGGAAGTTTCAGTAAAAAAACTTCCTCAGAAAGTACTTTTGCTAGCGGAAATGCATTATAGTTGTATGTAGGGATTACAATAGAGAGCATACCAGTTAAGATTTAGGTTTTTGCTGCTCCATAGTGTGTAATTTTACGGATGCGATACGGACGCTCCTGTTGCGACTCGTAATAGGTGCGCATTTGCAGGTCTATCACAATACCAACGGTAAATAATTGAATTCCTACAAGGATAAAAAGCACTCCTAAAAATAACATAGGACGTGTGCCAATGTCCTTTCCCATTATCTTTTCGATGACCAAATAAATATTTATGAGCACCCCCAAACTAAAAAAAAACAATCCAATATTCCCGAACAAATAAAGTGGTTTTTGAAGGTAATTTCGCTGAAAAAGAATGAGCAATAAATCGTTTATTACTTTAAAGGTACGTCCCAGTCCGTATTTAGATTTTCCAAATTGTCTAGGAAGGTGGTTTACGGGTACTTCTTTTACACGAGCGCCATTTAAAAACGCCAAAAGTGCTATAAATCGGTGCATTTCACCATATAATTTGAGCTCTTTTGCGGTTTCCTTTGTAAACACTTTTAAAGCACAACCTTGATCCTGAATGTTTAGTTTTGTGGTTTTACGGATGATGAAATTTGCAATTTTTGAAGGTATTTTTTTAACATAGGAATCCTTGCGTTTCGCGCGGATCCCTGTGACCACATCCAGATCTTCGGCTTCTAGTTTTTCGATCATTTTTGGGATGTCGTTGGGGTCGTTTTGCATATCGCCATCCATGGTGATAATATAATCTCCCGTAGCATAATCTATCCCTGCAGCCAGTGCCAAGCTCTGGCCGTAATTTTTTTTCAATTCTATAACGTGAACGTGATTGTTTTTTAGCTTTTTCAGCATTAAAACAGTAGCATCTGTAGAAAAATCATCTATATAAATAAGCTGAAAGTTATATCCTTGTAAAGCCATTTCAATACTTTCAGTAAGTAATTGAATGTTCTCTTCTTCGTTATAAACGGGAATAACAATAGAAAGTAGGGCAGCAGGGTTTATCATAGAAAAAGGATCTCTTGCAAAGATAGCATTTTTGGGATAGGGCTATTGTTGTTTTTCATACACCCTAAAATATTCATAGGTTGCAAGTAGCTTCCAATGTTCTTTTACATACACTGTTAAATCTGAAGTTTCCTCATAATTATTCTCGTGGTTTTCAAAATTTTCGAGAAAGACCGTTACATTTTGGTTTTCAAGTTTGTCTATATATTCTGGTATTTGATCTGCTAAATGGTGGTTAAACACCCAATCAACCCCAATAGGATTTTTGGTTTTGGTTAGGTAGTGTCCTAACGTTACAGAAGGTAGAATTGTAAAATTGCTATAGATTTCTGAAAGCTCCTTCAGCTCTTTGTATTTGTGATAGGTTTCGGCATCGCTTTGTATACCTGCAAGTTGTGGATAGAGTTCGCCCATTTTATAAGTAAGTTGTTTTCGGGGCGAATCCAAATACGGAGTTTGATATCCTACATAAAATAAGGCAGCAAATACTAAAACAACAACAGTACCCAGTTTTTTATTGAACTTTTCCGGAGCCGAATAACTGAACAGAAAGAAAGATAAAACGATAGGCATTGAAAAGTCTACAGGAGTGTTAAAACCATTGCTTATGGAGGCACACCACCCAAAACTTAAAAATAGAAGTAGTGTCCAATACTGTTTATGACGAAAAGATTTTACAAAGGCAAATCCTACGGCGAGCACGAACATAGCTTGTACTAGAACTTGTTTAAGCAGCCCATAACTTTCTTCAGTTATATAGATATATAAAAAGCTAAGTGCCACACCACCTATCGCAAACCCAAATAACACATTGGCATTGGCAAAACGACGTACTACAAACAAAATGGCTAGATATGCCAAAACCAACCAAAAATAAATTCGTAGGGAATCTATATAAGAAATAACTCCGGTACGCTTAAAACTAGAGGGCGTTGTAAAGCTGAACAACTGATACCACATAGCTTCCAGCGCGCCGTTTGCATACACAATACCAATAAAAACAGCGGCACATAATACCCCAAAAAGTATGAAGTAGCTAGCTTTTTTATAGTCCTTTTTCAGTAAAAAGTATACGGAAAGTAATACTGGAACAAAGAAAAACGATTGTTTACATAGTACCGCCAGCGATACAAACAATGCGCCTAAGGCAATATGAAACCATCTGGCTTTTGGGGTGAGCAAAAACCATGCTCCCAAAACCGTAAAAAACACACCGTCTATTGTGTTCCAGGGCATAGGCGGATAATCGTGGATTGAGATAAGTGCTCCTAGTAAAGCTAAGAAGAACACCGTATCTCTTTTTTTGATTTTAAATTCCCGACAGAGCAAAGTACTGGCCCAATAAGAGTATAAAAATATTTGTATATAATATAAACTTCGGTTAATTAAATACCCGTATGTTTCAGAGATATAGAGCGGCCAGGAATGAAAATAGGGAGAAAATGCAGGTTTTATGTATACAAAATCCTGATGGGGAAAGTAGCCATTATACATACTCCAGGAGATGCTAAAAATGGTTCCCATATCTCCATCCTCAAGTCCGTATGGCATATAGAGCCATAAATAGCAAATAAGCAGTGCGAAAAAGAGGAAAGTAAAAGGGTTTTTGTAAATTAGAACAGCGAAACGCTTAAAGCCCATAAGTACCGAGTTTTATTGCTACTCTGCGAAGATACATTTTTATAAAATAGTGGTTGCTTTCTGCTGCTATTCAAATTAACATTGATGAAATTAATAGCCCCCATTTTACTTTTTGTATTATTTACCTCCCAAATGTGTGCACAATTGTATGATAAACCTTGGTTTTATGTACGTGCATCAGATACCCTTATAGAGCCTGAATTTGAAAGAAATGGCGAAGTATTGACGTATGTTGGTACCGATAGAAAACTGAAGCGTTTGCTTGAAAAACATATTATTTATGAATTTAAAAAAACTTACAGAAAAGCCACTCGTAGAAATTTGAAGAAAACTTTTTTTGTTGTAGCTGAAAGCGAAACATTTAAAGATGAATTATTACAGGAAGTGCCAAAACTATTCGTGTTTGGCGAAACCATTGCTGAGGAGGATAAGAAAATATTTGAGCCTAATGATTATGGTCTTACCAGCACTATTGGAGCTAATATTGGGGAGCCAATTAACTTAGATTATTTAGATTATTTGAAAGCTCCAGAAGCGTGGTATTATACCGTTGGCGAACGTGACATAATTATTGGAGTTTCAGACGGGCTTTTAGATACTATCGTCCCGGATTTTAAAGGAAAAACTAAGATTATTCAGTCGCCACGTATTGTAAAAGGGCACGGCTATAGTACTTCAGCAAATGCTGCAGCACAGGGCGATAATGCCTATGGAAGTGTTGGGGTGTGTTACAATTGCAGTATATATGGCACAAAGTACGGAGATTTCAAAACCTTGAGAAACATCAAAGAGCTTTCAGATATGGGAGTTCGTATTTTAAATTGTAGTTGGATAGGTACAAGCTATTATGAAACTGCTCAAGAAATAATAAATGAGATGTACGACAATGGAAGTATTGTAATTGCTTCTGCTGGAAATAAAAGTTGGCAAGTAACAGAAGGTAAATTGAAATATTATCCAGCTTCTTATGATCACGTAATTTCTGTGGGAGCAGTAATGTATAGAAATGATACGTGGCACGGAAACCTTAAATTAAGTTCTACCAATAAATATTATGGTGAAAATATCAAACACCAAGTGGGGCGCACTATGGGATTCTTAAACAACGATACGCTTACAAAACCTTTAATTTGGCCAGTCTCCACTGCGATCATGAATACCGATGTAGACATTGTAACTCCAACCGTAGGGCTGTTTCGCTACTCAAAATATATTTTGGAAGATAACATACTCACCTATAGCGAGTATGCGACCACTTCTGCCGCAGCTCCTATGGTTTCGGGAACTGTGGGACTTATGTTGTCCTTAAATCCTTGCTTACCCGTGGAAGAAATAGAACCCATTTTAAAAATGGCTTCCACAAACATAGATTACCTGGAGATAAACAAACCTTACGAAGGAATGTACGGAGCGGGAGCATTGAGCACCGGAAATGCTGTTAAATTATTGTACGATCTGTACACAGAAGACGCAGTCTCAATAATAGAAAATCAGGATTTTTCCCGTTGGAACTTCACAGTTCGTTCTTTTTCAGAGAAAACAATTATCCGCAATCAAAAATTTAGAGAGGGAGCGCAATTAAAGCTCACAGCCAAACAGCAACTAATTTTAGCTCCAGGCACGATTTTGAAACCAAATAGGGAAGGAAGTATTCATTTAAAAATTGATCCAGCACTCACTAAAGAATGTGAGTTACGTTTGCGGGATCCTTCAGTTTTTGAGAAAAAATAATTAAACCGTTTTCTGCACAACCTCAAAGATCTGACTTTCATCACATTTTAATGTTTTTGAGGGATATTTTAAAAGCAATGCATAATCATGTGTCGCCATTAAAATAGTATTGCCGTTTTTATTTATTTCCTGTAGCACTTGCATGACCTCTACACTGGTTTGCGGGTCTAGATTACCCGTAGGTTCATCAGCCAGGATTAGCTCTGGGTCGTTTAATAAAGCCCTTGCAATGGCCACACGTTGTTGTTCTCCACCAGAAAGCTGATAGGGATATTTAAACGCTTTGGTTTTCATGCCTACTAAGTCGAGTACTTTTTCGGTTCTTTCCTTCATCGCAGCTTTGTCTGTCCAGCCTGTAGCAGTTAGCACGAAATGAAGGTTGTCGCTCACCGTACGATCATTCAGTAATTTAAAATCCTGAAAAACAACACCTAACTTTCGACGTAAAAACGGAATGTCATTTTCTTTAAGCGTAGGTAGATCATAGCCTACAATATGGCCTTCCCCTTTTTGTAAGGGTAAATCGCCATAGAGCGTTTTCATAAAACTACTTTTTCCCGTTCCAGTTTTTCCAATGAGGTAGACAAATTCTCCTTTTTCAATAGAAACAGAAACGTCTGAAAGAATTAAGTTTTCACGCTGAAAAATAGAAGCATTTTGTAAAGAAAGTACTGTGTTTTCGGACATTAGGAAGTAGTTTTATAAATATCGTTTCAAAAGTAATGCTATTCTTCCAACTCCGAAAGTTTTTCCTTTAATGCGTCCAATTCTTTTTGTTGCTGAAGGGTGTAAAGCGTTAATTCTTCCACTTTCTCCAATAATAATAAATTCATTTCCATGAGAGATATTCCTTCTTTTTCAAGCGTTTCAGCAGCTGGTATTTTGGGTAAATGCTTGTTTTTTTTTATGAAAGCATCTAAAGCCCCTAGCGATAGCAATTGATAGTCTGGATTTAGTTTAGAAGAACCTTCCACATACCATTCAAATACATAATCTGGAGCTACAGCGCCTTTTAAATCTACAATAACTTCTTGGGTGTGTATCTTTCCTTTCACAGTAAGTAGCTCGTCTGGGTTGCTGGTGCCAATGCCAATCTTCCCATTTTTTTCTGAAATATTTTTGAAATCACCCTTCTGGGCAACGCAGCTTATTGAAACAAGGACGATTACTATTAACAGACTATTCTTCATAATAAATTGAAATTTAGATTTTGTGTGGTTTAAATTTAGGTAATTTTATTTTGTTATAATAATTGAATTCAGCACCTGAAAATAATGCAAAATGTTAGTCTGAGATTATTATGTTTAAAATATAAATTACAATAATTTAATTCTCAATCTATATAATTAACCCGCCATAAATACGTTACTAGCCTAGCAACACTTCTACTCTAAAATTCTGAAACCCTACAAATATGTCCAAAAGCCTCGCACTTTTAGCACTTTCGCTATGCGTTACAATTTCCACTTTTTCGCAACGCTCTGCTACCTATACCAATAAACTGGTAAACTATAATAAAGCTATAGAATTGTATAACAACAAACAGTTTTTGGCGGCACAATCTTTATTCACCACCGTAAAAGAAAGCACTTCTGAAGTTACCATAGAAGGAGACTGCGCCTACTACATTGCCAATTGCGCTGTGCGTTTAAATCAGCAGGATGCAGACCAGTTAATGGAGGAGTTTGTGGAGGAATACCCTACAAGCATAAAAAGAAACGACGCTTACATCAACGTAGCAAACTACTATTTTGAAAACGGAAAATACGCCTACGCTCGCAAATGGTATGATAAAGTAGATGAAGCCAGTTTGCCAAGAAGTGAACAGGATAAATATTATTTTAATAATGGATACGCATACTTTAAAAGCAAGCGGTATGAGGAAGCAAAAAAATACTTCAACCGGGTGAATACTTCCGAAAAATATGGTTCCCAAGCCAAGTATTATTTAGGTTTTATAGCTTACGAAGGCGACGATTATGTTGAAGCCAATACACTTTTTGAAGAAGTAAAAGGAGATGAGCGGTACGATGAAGGACTTAGTTACTATCAAGCCGATATGAATTTTAAACTGGGGAAATTTCAGGAATCTATCGATTTAGGGAAGGAACAATATGAAACGTCTAATCCACAGGAGAAAAGCGAGCTTTCTAAAATTATTGGGGAGAGCTATTTTAATCTCGAACAGTATGCCGAAGCCATTCCGTATTTAAAAGAATACAAAGGGAAGCGTGGTCGTTGGAACAATACAGATTATTATCAGTTAGGATATGCTTATTACAAGCAGGGCAATTACGAAAGTGCTATTGGAGAGTTCAATAAAATTATTGATGGAAATGATGCGGTAGCCCAGAATGCTTATTACCATTTGGCTGAAAGTTATCTAATGTTGGATCAAAAGCAACAAGCTTTAAATGCTTTTAAAAATGCTTCAGAACTGGATTTTTCTGCTGAAATACAAGAAGATGCCTACCTTAATTATGCAAAATTAAGTTACGAAATCGGGAATAGTTATAAAAGTACGCCCGAAGTATTGCTAGGATTTATGGAAACCTATCCCAATAATGCCAATAATGAGGCCCTTAAAGATTTATTAATTGATAGCTATATTAGCTCACGGAATTATAAAGGGGCCATGGATTTGTTGGAAAACAACAAAAACTTTGAAAATAAATTAGCCTACCAAAAAGTAGCATTTTACCGTGGTATCGAGTTGTACAATGAAAGTAATTATAGCGAAGCCATCACAATGCTGAACAAATCCTTAAAAGAACCTCGTGATGCCAGTTTTACCGCAAGAGCCACCTATTGGAAAGCCGAAAGCGATTTTCAGCTCTCTAATTTTGAAGAAGCTTTAATAGGTTACAAACAATTTGCTCAATTACCGTCTGCCTCGCAAACACCAGAATGGGAAAATAGCAAATACAACCTGGCATACAATCAGTTTAAATTAAAAAATTACCCCGAAGCCATCACTCAATTTAAAGGGTACGTAGCATCCTCCACGGCCAATGGAGCTCGTAAAAAAGACGCTTATTTGCGTTTGGGCGATAGCTATTTTGTGACCAGCCAATACTGGCCAGCGATGGAAAATTACAACAAAGCTATTGAGTTAGGAGCGCCAGATAAAGACTATGCGGCGTTTCAAAAAGCAATTAGTTATGGTTTTGTGGATAGAACAGATTCCAAAATTGAGGGCTTACAGGATTTTGCAAGAGATTACCCAAAGTCTATTTATCGCGATGATGCATTGTATGAATTGGGAAACACCTATTTAGGTCAGGAAAAAAGCCCAGAGGCTTTACGAACCTATGATAAGCTCATTAACGAAATGCCTAAAAGTAGATATGCATCTAGCGCTTTGATGAAAAAAGGGTTGCTTTATGACAATTCAGGAAAAAGCAACGAAGCACTTGCTATTTTTAAGCGAGTAGCCAGTGATTTCCCGGCTACACCAGAAGCTTTGCAAGCAGTGACTTCTGCAAAACTTATTTATATAGATCAAGGTCGCGTGGGAGAGTATGCTAGCTGGGTAGCAGGATTGGATTATGTGCAGGTGGAAGATGCAGAGTTGGACAACGCCACCTATCAGGCAGCAGAGCAACCCTATCTAGAAAATAAAACCAGCCAGGCAATTTCTAGGTTTGAAGATTATTTGAAAGAATTCCCAAATGGACAACACGCATTGCAAGCCCATTTTTATTTAGGACAGTTGTATTTTGCTGAAAATAATTCGGTAAAAGCTATCCCACATCTTGAGTTTGTTGTTTCTAAAGAACGAAGCGAATTTACAGAACAAGCCTTAGCGCGGATTTCTGAATTATACTTAGGACAAAAAGACTATCAGAACGCCTTACAATACCTTATCCGCTTAGAAACCGAAGCCGACTTTCCGCAGAACATCATTTTTGCCCAGACCAATAGTATGAAAGCCAGCTACGAATTAAAAAAGTATGCTGAGGCTGTCAATTTTGCTGAAAAAGTACTTCAGAACGAAAAGGTAGACAACGCCATTAAAAGTGATGCGCAAATTATTATTGCACGCGCTGCTATAAAGAATGGAGATGAAACCAAAGCAAAAACAGCCTATGCTGAGGTTTCAAAAATTGCAACAGGCGCCCTAGCCGCCGAAGCGCTGTATTACGATGCATATTTTAAAAACAAAGCGCAACAGTATGAAGCATCTAATGTTTCAGTACAAAAACTAGCAAAGGATTATTCGGGTTACAAGCAATACGGAGCCAAAGGATTGATACTCATGGCAATGAATTTTTACGCTTTGGGCGATGCCTATCAGGCAACCTATATTTTGGAAAGCGTGATAACCAATTTTACAGAATTCCCTGAAATCGTAAACGAAGCCAAAGCTGAATTATCACTTATTAAAAATGCAGAAGCTAAAACAAATGCTTCGGTAGAGACCAATAAAAATTAATTCCCCACATCATCAATTTAACAACAACTAATATGACTCATTTTATGGTCCGTTATATAAAAAATATAGTACAGTATACACCACTTTTTTTAATCCTTTTCTCGCTAACTCTTATAGGACAAGAGAAAGAAGAAAACATTGGTACCGAAGTGGTGAATATCGTAAAACCCTATACACCAACTATTAGCGATGCCTTTAAGGTAAAGGAAACACCTGTGTTAAACGATTCTATAGACACGCAAAAAAAGAAGGTACAATACCAAATTTTTTCTGTGCCCGTGGCATCAACGTTTACCCCTGCGAAAGGAAAAGCAGCTACAGTGGAAAAGGTAAAACCTATAAAATTATACGATAATTATGCAACCTTGGGTTTTGGAAATTACACGACTATTTTAGGAGAGTTATTCAGCAATTTTCAGATAAGTAGAACAGACAATGCAGGGTTCTTTTTTAGACATAATTCGTCTCAGGGTGGAATTGACGGCGTGCGCCTGGAGAATAAATATTACAACACCCAATTAGATGGTAATTATACAAGTAGGCAGCGTGATGTTTCGTACCGGCTAGATGCGGGTTTAAAACACCAACTTTTTAACTGGTATGGATTAAATGAAACCTATGACAATGCGGATGATGAATTTATAGCAGGTCTGGACGCCCAACAAACCTATTTTAGCGGGATGGTAGGTGGAAGTATTTCAGTAGACGATTCGTTTTTTGAAAAGGTTTCAGCAAATGTTCGGTTTTTGGGTGATGCTTACGGTTCTTCAGAATTTAACTTTAAAGCAAAACCAGAGTTTTCTTTTCCACTAACCACGTTTACATTAAAAGTAGATGGAGAAGTAGATTATCTAAGCGGTAGTTTTGAAAAACAATACATAGATATTGGTCTTGGAGGTATTAATTACAGCCAGTTAAATGCAGGAATTACACCTTCGTTAGTTTATTTGAATGATGATCTTACCCTCTCACTAGGTGTAACTGCTATGGCAGGTTTGGATCTTGAAAATAGTGATACAAATTTCTTTTTATATCCGCAAATTAACGCTTCGTACCGCTTGGTGGATGAGTTTATTATTGTGTATGGTGGTGCAGATGGCGGATTGACACAAAATAGTTTTTATGATTTTAAAGAAGAGAATCCCTATGTGTCGCCAACTTTATTTATTGCACCTACGAGCCAATTGTACAATGGATTTGGAGGAATAAAAGGGAAAATAACCAATAGTGTGGGGTATAATCTGCGTGCTTCCTACGGAAAAGAAGACAACAAAGCGCTCTTTAAAAGCAATCCAGATGCGCAAAGCGATACCAGTAAGACAGAAGGATATGGCTACGGAAATTCATTTCAGGTAGTCTATGACGACGTGAATACACTTTCCGTATTTGGTGAGTTGAAGGTGGATATTTCTGAAAAATTCAGTTTAGGTATGAATGCCGAATTTTTAAGTTATAGTACCGATGTGGAACAAGAAGCATGGAATTTACCTGAATTGAAAGCGACGCTATTTTCAGATTTCAGTATCACTGAAAAAATCTACGGAGGTGCCAGTCTTTTTTATGTAGGAGAACGCCAAGACAATTTGGTGAAAGCTGGAATTTTTGGAACAGCTATAAACACTTTAGAAACTTTAGATGCGTATCTAGATGCCAATGTTCATTTTGGATACCGTGTGGACGAACGCTTGTCTGTTTTTGTAAAAGGAAGTAATCTATTAAGTGATAACTATGAGAGATGGCTTAACTATCCTGTACAGGGTATTCAAGGATTATTGGGAGCGACCTATAAATTTGATTGGTAGTTCTGAAGTAGGAATATTGAGCGACGAACGACACATTGAATTTTAGAAAAAAGAAAATAGCGCAAATAATATAAAAAGTTTAGAACGCTTTTATTGTTTTTAAAGGTGCTGTAAATCAAATTTTTATATTTTATTTTGAGCGTAGCGAGTACAAATAATTCGTGTTAATCCATGAAATCCGTTTCCTTTCAGCGCAACCATTTTATAGATGCTACGTCTGTAGAATATGAACCACAGAAAAATGCTTTTTATTTTTGCTGGAATCGCTATCGCCCTTATCTCTTTGGGTTTTTTGATAGGCAGTGAAGAGCCCTACGCAAGCATCTGGCAAGTAGCTGTAAAATTCTTCCTGCTTTCGTTTCTGGTTTTTGCAGTACAAGCAGCTTGTTATTTCTTTGGCTATAGCATGTATAAAATGGTTTCCAGAGGTAGGTTGTATTAGAATATTTTTTATTTTTCGACTCACCACTCACCACTCACCACTCACCACTCACCACTCACCACTCACCACTCACCACTCACCACTCACCACTCACCACTCACCACTCACCACTCACCACTCACCACTCACCACTCACCACTTAAAAATTTCACTTACTAATCAATACCTAAGATTCCTGAGCGATTTCGCCTTTCCTGCAGAATTGTAACGAATGACTTTCCTCTTTCAATAAATGGTCTTTCCTTTTCTCCTCTAAAAAACCTATTTTTACGAAAAATCAATCACAAATGAAGTATTTCGTTTTTCTACTCTCAACATTTCTATTTTACAATTGTGCCCCCGAAAAAATTTCAGCAGATCTTCTCGTTAAGAATGCCACTATTTATACGGTAAATAATGCTTTCGAAACTGCAAACGCTTTTGTTGTAAGAGATGGAAAAATCCTAGAAATAGGATTAAAACCCGAGCTAGAGTTAAAATACGACCTTAAAGAAACGTTACGATGCCAATGGGTACTACCATTGTCCCTGGATTAATAGATGCACACGCGCATTTATATAATCTGGGAGTGACCAGACAACAAGTAGATTTAATAGGTACCACGAGTTATGCTGAAGTTTTGGAAAGAGTGAAGGCATTTCAGCAAGATAAAAATGTACCGTACATTACAGGTCGTGGTTGGGACCAAAACGATTGGGATACTAAAAGATTTTCCTACCAAGATAGAACTAGACAATTTATTTCCCGAATACTCCTGTAGCACTTACAAGAGTAGATGGACACGCAATGATTGTAAACACCAAAGCGATTGAACTTGCAGGTATCACGCCCAAAACTAAAACTGGAAGGTGGTGAAGTAGTGTTAGATAGCCTAGGACAACTTACAGGAATATTAATTGACAGCCCTATGAGTTTGGTTCGTAACTCCATTCCCACACCATCACGGGAATTTTCCATACAAGCATTAAAAGATGCTGAAAAAATATGTCTAGAAAACGGGCTCAACCACAGTAAATGACGCTGGACTGAGTAGAACTGTCATAGAATTAATAGACAGCCTTCAACAAGCAGGCGCTATGAAAATAAAGGTGTATGCCATGGTGAGTAATTCAGAAGAGAACCTATCTTATTATCTGAAAAAAGGAATTGTAAAAACCGAGAGGCTAAACGTGCGTTCTGTAAAAGTATATGCAGACGGCGCCTTGGGATCTAGAGGTGCAGCGATGCGTAAATCCTATAGTGATAAGGAGAACCACTTTGGAGCCATGATAACGCCAATGGACGAATTAGAGAATCTGGCAAAACGATTGGCTACCGCGGGCTACCAAATGAATACCCATGCCATAGGAGATTCTGCCAATGTTTCGGTATTAAGGGCATATAAAAAAGCACTGGCAAACTATCCGGATGCGCGTTGGAAAGTGGAACACGCACAGATTGTAACCCCAGAAGATTTTGATATATTTTCGAAAAATATTATTCCTTCCATTCAACCTACCCACGCTACCAGCGATATGTACTGGGCCGAAGATAGAATAGGTAATGACCGTATAAAAGGAGCCTATGCCTACAAAACTTTATTGGATAAAGCAGGTATTGTAGTTTTAGGAACAGATTTCCCTGTGGAACAAGTAAATCCGATGCACACGTTTTATAGTGCTGTAGCCCGTAAAGATTTAAAGAATTATCCAGAAGGTGGTTTTAGAATGGAAGATGCTTTGTCACGAGAAGAAACCTTAAAAGGAATGACTAGCTGGGCAGCATATTCAAATTTTGAAGAAGATGAAAAAGGAACGATAGAAATTGGAAAAGCTGCAGATTTCACCATTCTAGATAGAAATATTATGGAAATCCCGGCAGATAGTATTCCAAAGATAAAAGTACTGGCTACGTTTATTAATGGAGAGAAAGTCTTCAGCAAAAATTAGAGAGAATTTAGTAGAAACAAAGCTAAATTGTATTTTGACAACTGACAACTGACAACTGAGCTACTACTGACAACTATTTCCCCCCTTTAGCTTTTAGATCTGCTAGGCAAAGTGGATCCAATGCTGGAATGTCCGAATCCATTGGATCTGGAATTGTAGCTGGAATAGTGCTGGCAAAAAACATCAAACAATTTTCTACTACGCAATGTTTGTTATTATCTGGGTCTTCGTGGTCTGTATGAATATCGTCATTTAAAATATTTACGAGCCCAAACATATGGCCGAACTCATGCCTTAAGGTAGTAGCTTCTACCAAAAAACGATCAATTTCTAAACTTTGTAATGTCTCTTGATAGACCACTACAGAGGTGTTTCTGTAAGCTGTGCCTAGTGTTACTGTAGATCCAGTATCGCCCTGAGCGTTGCCATTGGCAAAAAATACATAAATGGCAATTTGGTCGTCTACAGTATATTTTGTTCGGTTAGCTGTTTCAATATCTCTTATTTCCTGAGTGGTATATGGTTCGCCAGCTGGTGGTTCAATTACAGTTTCTACAATAGTTATTCCTTCTGGTTTGTTTAAGCGCTCGTTTAAAAATTGTCTTAAATTATCGATGGTGCGTTGCTCGGGCCTAAAACCATTGCTATACACAATTTCTACTACAAGGCTTTTATAAATATCATCCGATAAAATATCCTCGGCAGATTCTCCTAAACCTAATAAATTCAAGGCGCGTTCATCCGTCATGACTGTATCGTCATCTTTTTTACAAGAAGCGATAACTAAAAGAATTGACAGTAGGAGCAGAAATCTGGTAAAGTAAGTTTTCATAAATTTATTTGGTAATTTTAGCAAACATAATGTAAATATGGCGCTTTGAACAAAGCTCTATTTGATTTTAACGCTTTTTTTTTATGTTTCTTTTATTGTCGGGAAATAATTCTGAAACTTTCTATGATCGTAACTTTTAGCAATGAAAAATAACTACTAGCTAAGCCTTGCTAAATAGTCAAAATTTTCACCCCGTTCCAGTACTTCAAAATTAAATTCAACGGCTTCAGCCAACCGCTGAAACAAACTTTCATCGAGATACAACCACGGAAAGGTAGGTGTGGTTTCCCCTTTATAACTCATGGTAAACTCCAATTCTCCATAATAACGTTCCTGAGGCACCCAAATGCTACCATCTTCATTGCGGTCGTACATATATTGTAGGTCGCTGGAATCTATGAGTATTTGGCCGTTAGGTTTTAAAATACTTTTTAAATGCTGAAGGTATTTTGTTGTTTTTTTAACCGTTTCAAAAATTCCTGTGCCGTTCATAAGTAGCAAAATAGTATCAAATTTTTCTTCGATAATATCCAGAATATTTATTGTTTCCGCGACTGCAACACCACGTGCTTTGGCAACTTTAATGGCACCTTCTGAAATATCTATTGCTTTTACTTGCTATCCCTTCTTCTGCAACCAAAGCGAATGACTTCCTGCACCGCATCCCACATCCAGAATGGTTCCGCGACATTCTTTTAGAGCGCGTTGTTCCAGTCTGGGCATTTCAGAAAAACTTCGAAAGAGATAGGGAAGGGGAAGTGCATCTTCTTCGCTAATATTGGTAGCAGTACTGATGTCTTCAGAATAGTTTCCGGTGTGGTAATCTAGTAGCGCTTTGCCCAAGAAGGTCGGTCATTGGAGGAATGGTTAATTGGTGAATTAGTTAGTTGAGGTTTGATTGGTTTAAAGTTTAAAGGGTTCAAAAAAATATTAGGTATTTAGTTTAAAAGAGTTTGATTATTTTTTTATCTGAAATCAACAAACATAAATCAATTGCTACTTTCGATCTCGTTTTTCTATGTTAAAAAAATCGCACATCGTAAATCGTAATTCGTACTTTTACAACATGGAAGAAACGCTGCGACAGCTCCCACAAAAAGCCAAAGATACGCATACCGAAAACAAAAAATTTTTCGCAAAGCTAAAGAAAAAGCCGCCCAAACATTTAGACTCGCTTATGCAGGAATTGCACCATGCCGAGTTTGAACGTACCGATTGTCTTACATGTGCCAATTGCTGTAAAACTACAGGACCGTTATTTACCAATAAGGATGTGGAGCGTATTTCCAAGCATTTCAGAATGAAACCGCAGCAGTTTATAGAAGTTTATCTGCAGGTGGATGAAGACAACGATTATGTGTTACAAAGTGTTCCCTGTACATTTTTGGGAGCCGATAATTATTGTAGTATTTATGAGGTACGTCCCAAAGCATGTAGCGAATTCCCACATACTGATAGACGAAAATTTCAGCAAATTTCTAATCTTACCTTAAAGAACGTTGCTATTTGTCCCGCAGCATTCAATATTGTGGAGGAAATGAAGAAACGGCTAAAGCCATAAATCACAAAAAAGCAAATCACAAATTCCAATAGGGGGTCGGGGGCTACTCATACAACAAATATTTCCCGCGCATTTTCTCATACCCCTTCAGCCCATCCAACCAGGTTTTTTTAATTTCACGAGCGGTATAGCCTTGTTCAATTTGTTGTTGTAATTTTTCGGTACCCGCAAGTTTCGTGAAAAAAGGGATGAAAAAAGTCTTTTTTCTTTCCGTTTGCAACATAGGCTTCAATGAGCCAGTCTAAATTTAAACTTTCCATTTGAGGATAGTTACGTAGGTCTTTCCCGTAACAAATTTCACCTTTAAATTTAGGGTTTTTTGCGCCTATATTAGATTGTGGTGTGAAGGTGAAATTATAAAACCGCTGTGGTAATGAAGGAGCTCCAAATATTTGAAATTGCATTTCGGTGCCGCGACCAGCACTCACCAAAGTTCCTTCAAAAAAGCATAGGCTAGGGTAGAGGGAAATCGCAACATCGTTTGGTAAATTGGGCGACGGATTTACAGGCAGCGAATAGGGCGTTTTGCGGGTGTAGCCTTCATTTTTAATTATGGTAATATCGCAAGTTATCCCATTGGCTAGCCATTTCTCCCCATTAATCATTTGCGCATATTCGCCAATGGTCATTCCGTGAACCACAGGAACAGGATGCATTCCTACAAAACTTTTGTGTTGAGGTTCTAATATTGGGCCGTCAATATAATGACTGTTGGGATTGGGACGATCTAAAATAAGTAAAGGAATTCCTTGTTCGGCACAAGCCTCCATCACATAATGCAAGGTGGAAATATAGGTATAGAACCTGGCACCTACATCCTGAATGTCGAACACCAAAATATCAATACCATCTAATTGTGCTTTAGATGGTTTTTTATTGTTTCCGTAAAGTGAAATAATAGGCAAGCCTGTTTTGGTGTCAATCCCATCTTTTACTTCTTCACCTGCATCTGCCGTGCCTCTAAAGCCGTGCTCTGGTGCAAAAACTTTAGTAATATTTAAAGAATTATCACGCATATAATCTACGATATGCGTTTTTATAGTTTTTTGTTTTTCAGCTTGACCTTCATCAAAAGTGGTTAGTTTTTCTATAATGACGCTAGTTTGGTTGGCTACTACACCCACTCTTTTATTCCTTAACATTGGAAAATAGAGACCTGGCTGTTCGGCACCTGTGATAACAGTATTGTTTGGCTTTCCTACTTCTTCCAGTGAACCAACTTCCATTTCTGTTGAAGTTTTCTTTTTGGCCCTGTCTTTATCGCGTTGTGCGTCTGCTGTGATGGCTTCTCCCACTTGTATGATATCGTTTAGGGCACCATCATCGCCTTCATTGGTCTCTGTCTGGGTACTTCCGCAGGAAAAAAATGCAAGAGATAAGATTAATATGGTATTTTTGAACAGTAATAACCGCATAATTTAATTTGTGAATTTCGAATTTTTCATCGCTCGGCGCATCATCGCTGCCAAAGACCATAAAAGTAGTATTTCGGGGCCAATAATAAAAATTGCCATCACTGCAATTGCGCTTGGGATTATTATGATGCTGGTAAGCGTTGCCACCAGCATGGGACTGCAAAAAAAGATTCGGGAAAAAGTTTCGGCTTTTAATGGCGATATTATTATTACCAATTACGATACCAACCAAAGCAACGATTCGCAGATTCCCATCAGTATAAAACAAGATTTTTATCCTAGTTTCACGCAGGTTGAAGGTATTAAACACATTCAAATTACCGCTCAAAAAGGTGCCGTAATTAGAACCGAAAAAGATTTTGAGGGAATTGTCGTAAAAGGCGTGGGAACCGATTATAACTGGCAGTACTTCGAAGAATTCCTCCGTGAGGGAAGACTACCTAAGTACACAGGCGATTTAAACGAAGAAGTATTAATTTCAGAATACCTTGCCAACCGACTGGATCTTAAACTGAACGATAAAGTAGTTACCTTTTTTATGCAGGAAGGGAATACCCAAAAGGCACGATCTCGTGGGTTTACTGTCGTGGGAATTTATAATAGCGGATTTCAGCAATTTGACGAGCAATACCTTATTGCCGATATACGCCATATCCAATTCCTCAACAAATGGGAGGAAGACCAAATAGGTTCTTTTGAAGTGTTTGTAGAAGATTTTGACAGCATAGATGCCATTGGCGGGCAAGTGTATAAAACAATTGGCAGCGAACTGGACGCAGTTACCATCCGCCAGAAATACGGGTCTATTTTTGAGTGGATCGATCTGTTCGATTTTAACACCTACCTCATTATCGGGATCATGATCTTTAGTCGCAGGTATTAATATGATCACTGCTTTGCTCGTTCTAATTTTAGAACGTACCCAAATGATTGGCATCTTAAAAGCCTTGGGAAGCAGCGACTGGAGCGTACGTAAAGTGTTTTTATACAACGCGATGTATTTAATAGTGGTAGGATTGTTTTGGGGAAATGTAATTGGGTTAGGACTGCTATTGGCACAAAAATACTTTAAGCTTTTTCCTTTAAATCCAGATACGTATTATGTAACAGAAGCTCCTGTCTATCTGGACGCTGGTTATATCTTAGCCTTAAACGCAGGAACTTTTGTATTGTGTTTGTTGATGCTATTGATCCCTAGTTATATTATTGCCAAGATTTCTCCGGTGAAGGCGATTCGGTTTGAGTAATTTCATTAGCAGTCATTTTTAAACATTTTGTTTATCTTTGGGTTTCTCCCCTAAAATTTTTGCGGTATATGTGGTATAGAAGTATGATGTTATCCTGAATTATTTTCGGGATAACGATGACAAAATATAACGAGTTGTGGTGCATATAGACAAACATTCGAAATTGTATAGAAATATTGCGAAATACCTAACAGTCCTCTTGCTTCTAACGAGTTGCGGAAATCCGAAAACCGAATTTAAAGAATACGGACAAAAATTACACTCAACTGACAGTTTGAATGTAGCTGTGCGAATAACGGATTTTAATAAATATGGCAATTTTCTTGATGAAATTGAGCGGATAGCCTGTTCGGATAGTTTAACGCAAATCTTGATTGATGATGATGAAACGGAGCTAAGAATATACCCTATTGTGAATTGCGAGCCACCAATGTTCAATCCAAGAAACAGAAACACATTTTATATCTATAAAGATAGTATTTTCAAAAACTATAAAAGAATACAGCCAACCGATTTAAGTCTGATAATGGACTTAAACTATAATAACCAAAATAATAAGATAAATTTTGCAGATGACCCAAATCGGATTTTATTCATATTCAAATATTATGAGAAGGGTAAAATGGAAAATATTGAAAAGCATTTGAGAACGATAGCAAAAGCATACGATAAAGTCGAAACACAAGACCCTTTAAAGATAATTTTTTGGCCGAAAATTGACTTAAAACCGGTTTTTGAAAATGACACTTTGAGATATGAAACCGTGGAATAATACGCACCACAACAACTTATGTAGCTCATAGCTAGTGAGTTGCTTAATCGAAGTTAATGTGTATTTGCGAGTCCGCCAAATTTTTTAATTTGGCTTATTGAGAAGAAAAGATAATAAGAAAAATTAAAAAATTCGGCTCGTGCTAAACCGAAAAAATATTGATAATTTACACGCTACGAGCCATACACAACAACGTTAGCTGCATTTACCAAAAGAGGAATAATGATTAACAGATTAGAATTTTCCATTCATATTAAGGCTGAAAAATCTAAGATTTGGAAAGCGCTCTGGAATGAGAGCTTATATCGGGAATGGGCTAGTCTTTTCTTTGAAGGATCTTATGCAGTTACTGACAATTGGAAAGAAGGCGGTAAAGTACATTTCCTTGCTCCAGATCAAAGTGGTATCTACAGCATTATCGAAAAGCACATTCCTAATAAAATTATGCGGTTTAGGCATATCGGAAACGTATTGGGAGGAAAGGAGCAACCTATCGATGAAGAATCAAAAAAATGGTCCGGAGCTACAGAAATTTACACCCTTGCCGAAGAAAAGCATACTAAAACACTTATTGTGGAAATAGATCGTCCTGGATGAGCATTTGGAATTTATGACAAAGAAATTTCCGGAAGCACTTGAAAAAGTGAAGAATAACTGCAACTAACAATGAATTCAAGGAAGGGCAACAATTTTATTTATAAAATTGAAGAATTCCTCTTGGATAACCTTCCTAAATAAGAATACGTATAAACACCTATTTTATAGTGAGTTATGTTGTAGTATCTTTCAAGATATAAATACCTGTAAAAAAACCACTATGAAAAAAGCATTTCTCAGTCTCTTACTTTATAGTTTCTTGTACGGTTCCCTTAATGCGCAGGATGTATTTCTTTTAAAGAATTTTTGGAAAGGATCTTATTTACATACAGAAAATGGTACGCTTCGAGTGTCCGATGTAAACCCAGACTCCGAAAGTGCACAATGGAATCTAATCGACATGGGAAATGGACAGTATCAAATCATGAATCCATCAACAAACACATACCTAAACTTTGCTGAAAACCAATTGAGCAACAGTAGTTCAGGAGATGGATCTTTAGGAAATCTTTGGGTGATTGAAAAACTGCCAGATGGTGACCACGTAAGAATTAAGAACGTGCAGCAACCGGATAAATATCTCAATATAGAGCGCGGACTGGCCTGCAGTCCCGTTGAATCCCATTGGCATAGTGCGATGTGGTTTATAGAACGACCAGCGGCTGTGACAAATTTTCAAAATAATACAGGAGTACCCTTAAATCCACAGTCAAATACTACTAACACAGCTAGTTTTTTCAATGCGCAGTTAGCGCTTGATGCACACAACCAATTGCGTGATGAGGTAGGAGTACCTCCTTTGGTTTGGGATGATCGCTTAGCACAAATTGCTCAGGAATTTGCGAATCGTCTGGCGTTAAAAAACAGAGGGGTTCAGTTTGTTTTGGAGCATTCCCAAACCCCTGGATTGGGAGAAAATGTAGCTGGTGGCTTTGTAACTGGTGATCGACCTGAAATTCGGATTTTTAATGGTTGGGGAAATAACGAAAAAGTGAACTTCAATCCGGCCACAAAGAGATGTTATGATGGAAAAATCTGTGGACATTATACCCAAATTGTATGGAGCAAAACTACCAAAGTAGGTTGTGCCGTGGCTATAAACGAAAACGGTAAATACATTTTAGTCTGCAATTACGATCCCAGCGGAAATTTTAATGGACAGACTCCCTTCTAAAGACTTTACGTTTTCGATAATGATAAATATAATTCCCAAAACCTGAAATCTTAAAATCATTGCAGATTTTTTTTCTTCATCGTACCTTTGCAACCTATGAAATACGCAAAGAACATCCTCGAAACTATTGGTGATACGCCTTTAGTAAAAATAAATACCTTAGCCAAAGAAATTCCAGCCTTGGTGCTCGCTAAATATGAAACGTTTAACCCTGGAAACTCGGTTAAAGACCGTATGGCAGTACAAATGATAGATGATGCCGAAGCAGATGGCCGTCTCAAACCCGGCGGAACTATTATTGAAGGTACTTCAGGGAATACGGGAATGGGACTTGCCTTAGTCGCCATCGTGAGAGGCTATAAAATGGTATGTGTTATTAGTGACAAGCAGAGTAAGGAAAAGATGGATATTTTACGCGCTGTGGGAAGCAAGGTTATTGTGTGTCCTACGAACGTAGCGCCAGAAGACCCACGTAGTTATTACTCCACTTCAAAACGTTTGGCTGAAGAAACTCCAAACAGTTGGTATGTAAATCAGTATGACAACCCAAGCAATGCCAAAGCACATTATTTAAGTACAGGACCTGAAATCTGGGAACAGACGGAAGGGAAAGTAACTCATTTTGTAGTAGGAGTAGGAACTGGCGGAACCATTAGCGGCGTTGGTAAATATTTAAAAGAACAAAATCCCGATGTAAAAGTCTGGGGAATTGATACCTACGGAAGTGTATTTAAAAAATACCACGAAACTGGAATTTTTGATGAAAATGAAATCTATCCTTATATCACCGAAGGAATAGGAGAAGATATTTTACCGAAGAACGTAGACTTTTCAG
Organism: uncultured Flavobacteriaceae bacterium; assembly: GCA_963799365.1. Lineage (GTDB taxonomy): Bacteria > Bacteroidota > Bacteroidia > Flavobacteriales > Flavobacteriaceae > Marinirhabdus. The sequence goes on along the minus strand of CAWCWV010000017.1, from coordinate 111,602 downwards.
TGATCGACGGTTTTACGAAAGTTACCGATAAAGACGCTGCTATTTACACCCAGAAACTAGCAAAAGTAGAAGGGATGTTTCTTGGGAATTCTGCAGGGGCAGCTATGAAAGGGTTGCTGCAACTAAAAGAACACTTTACCAAAGACGATGTAGTAGTAGTGCTGTTCCACGACCACGGAAGTAGATATGTAGGCAAAATGTTTAACGACGAATGGATGCGAGAACGTGGTTTTGTAGAAGACAAAATAACCGTTGCAAACGATCTTATAAAAGACCACGCAGATAAGCCTTTGGTAACCGTGCGTACCGAAGAATTGGTGAGCCACGCTATTGAGCGAATGAAAGCCTATAAGATTTCACAAATCCCTGTAGAAGATACCACTGGTTTTGTAGGAGCATTAGACGAAACCGATTTACTTCGGAAATACCTAGACAACAAAGACGTCGCTAACCTTCCTATTAAAGAAGTGATGCACGAAGCATTTCCAATAGTTCAAAAAAACACTTCAATTGAAGCAGTTTCCAAATTGATCCATAAAGATAATAATGCTGTCCTTGTAGACCTTGGCGATGGAAAATATCATATTATTACTAAGCACGATATTATTAGTGCGTTGTAAATAGTTAATTGGTTAATCGGTAAATTAGTGAACTAGTTTTTGCTCAATTTACCAATTCACTATTATATTTTTTATTATATTTGAACGGCTGATATTCATTCAGTTACGGCTCCCCGCTTTTTAGTAAAATGAAAGAAGATTTTCTGCATTATGTGTGGAAGTATCAAAAATTCAATACTTCAAATCTGTTTACGGTAACGGGAGATGAAGTGGTGGTGATACATCCAGGACAGCATAATTTTAATTCGGGTCCAGACTTTTTTAATGCACAGTTAAAAATTAACGGTCAGTTATGGGCGGGAAACGTGGAGCTACATATTAAATCCAGCGATTGGTATGTACACAAGCACGAGGCAGATACAGCTTATGATAACATTATTCTACACGTGGTTTGGGAGCATGATACCGATGTCTATAATAAAAATCAGCTGCCTTTCGATACGCTTCGGCTAAAGGATTATATTGACACAGCTGCTTTAAAAAGCTACAAAGACCTCTTTTCAAGCGAGCAAAAATGGATTCCTTGTGAAAAGCAATTTCAGAGTGTAGATTCATTTACGATAGAAAATTGGCTAGAGCGATTGTATTTGGAGCGCTTGGAACAAAAATCTGAACAGATCCTTCAACAATTAGTACAAACTAACAACCATTGGGAAGCATTGTTATTTCAAATGCTGGCGAAAAACTTCGGTTTAAAGGTAAACGGCGAATCTTTTCTTAGCATTGCAAATTCGGTAGATTTTTCAGTCGTTCAGAAATGCAGGAAGAATGTGTTTGATTTAGAGGCACTCTTATTTGGACAAGCAGGAATTCTAGAAAAGGAGCCAAGCAACGAGTACCTTACAATTCTGCAACAGAAATATAATTATTTGGTGCATAAATTTAAATTGAATTCAAGTTCTGTCATCGCACCTAAATTCTTCAGGCTCCGTCCACCAAACTTTCCAACCATACGATTGTCACAGTTAGCGGTTTTATATACTAAAAAAGAGCATTTATTTTCGGCAATACTTCATTCAAAAACAAAAGAGGCGTTGTACGAGATCTTACACAGTAAAGCAAGTGCGTATTGGAATACACACTTTAATTTCGGTGTCTCGGCTGCAAAAAGAGGAAAGGTGCTTACCAAAAAATTTATGGACTTGTTACTTATAAATACAGTATTGCCTATAAAATTTTGCTATGCACAAAGTCAAGGCAGGGATATTTCAGAAGAATTGATGACGCTAGCAGCTTCTATTTCTAAAGAAGAAAACACGATCATCAAACGATTTAATACCCTTAAACCCATCGCAAACAATGCTATGGATAGCCAAGCATTACTTCAACTTAAAAATAGGTATTGCGACCCAAAAAGGTGTTTGGATTGTGCTGTGGGAAATTTGATTTTAAATAGAAAGTAAGGGTATTACTTAATCAAAATTTCCCTAATTTGCGGTTATGCTTACCTTGGTATACAAAATACGGCACTACTTTGAAAAACACGGCTTCTATGTATCTTCCCGTTTGGCAGATAGGCTTGGGATGCGGGTAAAGAGCGTGCGGTTATTTTTCATTTATGTGTCTTTTGCCACATTAGGAATTTGGTTTGCTGTCTATTTAACGATTGGGTTTTTACTTAGGTTAAAAGACTTAGTGTATACCAAACGCACGTCAGTTTTCGATTTATGAGAAAGTTTTATACTTCAAAATTAGCCATTGCGTTGTCACTACTGTTCTTTATATTTTCAGTAGGAGTTCTAGGCTATAAAATAATGTCGGATTATTCTTGGACAGACGCGTTTTATATGACGGTTATTACAATTACTACGGTAGGATATGGCACTGTCCGGGATTTGTCTCCAAGTGAAAAACTCTTTACTTCTATATTAATACTTTCTAGTATTACTATTGGAGGATACGCTATTAGTGTGATTACAGAATATTTATTGAGCAAGAACAACATAGGAAACTTTAAACGAAAAAAAGTGCAACAAAAAATTGATACACTAAAAGATCACATTATTGTTTGTGGTTACGGAAGAAATGGCCGCCAAGCGGTACATAAACTGGAAGCTTACAAAAAGGAGTATGTAGTTATTGAAATGAACGAACATATTGTTTCTCACGAACAGGAGGATGGTAAGCTCTTTATTGAGGGTAATGCGGTAGAAGACGAAATACTATTGCAAGCAGGTCTTGAAAGAGCCAGTACGTTAATTTGCGCACTACCAAGCGATGCTGATAATCTATTTGTGGTACTTTCGGCAAGACAACTTAATAAGGATTTAAAAATAATTAGCCGTGCAACAGAAGAAAATAGTTTTCAGAAATTAAAATTGGCAGGGGCAGATAATGTGATTCTTCCAGATAAAATAGGAGGAGATCATATGGCAAATTTAGTAGTAACACCAGATTTGGTAGAATTTTTAGATAACCTTGCAGTTTCGGGAAGTGCAGATAGTATTAACGTAGAGCAGATCCCGTTTGAAAAAGTTTGCCCAAATGGAAAGGAACTGGCTATAAAGTCGTTGGATATTAGAAAAAAAACGGGTTGCAGTATCATAGGCTACAAGGCACCTAACGGTAATTATGTAGTGAATCCAGAACCTTCCCTTATCGTTGAAAAAGACTCCAAACTTATTTTAATTGGTCGTCCCGAACAAATTGAAAGCCTAAAAAATATTTATAATGTTTAAGAGAATGTTAACTTTTTAACGGCGAAAATTTGAAATCTGCCGTTTTTTTTAGCATCTTGCTCCTTCTTAAAATTTAAATAATCAAAAACCAAATTATGAAGAAATTTCTTCTTTCTCTATTTACGTTACTCATTCCCATATTAACCTTCGCACAAGATGTGGAAGAAGTTGGGATTGACCAAAAAATTGATCAAGCATTTGCGCCGATTTCAGATTTTTTCTTCAACATAATTTTCTTTGAAGTAGCACCCAACACCCCTTTTGTAATTGTATTGTTGGTTGGTAGTGCCTTGTTTTTTACCCTTTATTTTGGTTTTCCTAATATAAGATTCTTCGGAAAAGCGATTAAAACGGTTCGGGGAAAATATGAAGATATTGAAAAATTCGGTGCTAAAGAGTTGTACGGAGAAGGTGGTATCGCCCAAGGGAAGGATATGAACAAAGTAGATAGCCTCGACAAACACCTTGAGACGGTAGACGAGTTGGCAGTAGATGGGGATATTGTAGATACCATTCGAGATGAAAGTAGCGACGGAGAAGTTTCTCACTTTCAGGCATTGGCAACTGCCGTGTCTGGTACCGTGGGTAATGGTAATATTGCGGGAGTAGCCTTGGCGATTGCGTTAGGTGGTCCTGGCGCAACTTTCTGGATGATTGTTTGTGGTTTATTAGGGATGTCTACAAAATTTGTAGAATGTACTCTGGGAGTTCAATACCGCGATGTAGGTCCAGATGGTACTGTATATGGAGGCCCTATGTATTATTTGAGTAAAGGTTTAAAAGAACGTGGTTATGCCTGGATAGGTAAAGTAGCCGCAGCATTATTTGCTATTTTCTGTATTGGAGGCTCCTTTGGTGGAGGTAATGCGGCACAGAGTAATCAGGCGACTATTGTTATTAAAGATATGTTTGAGTGGGATAGCACATTGGCAGGAACCATTGTAGGACTTGTGCTGGCTGTAGTGGTTGGAATTATTATAATAGGAGGGATAAAACGAATTGCCAAGGTAACCGAGAAAGTGGTGCCCTTAATGGCTGTTATGTATATTTTATTTTGTTTATACATCATCCTAAGTAACTTCTCACTTATTGACGATGCTATTGGACTCATTGTGAAAGAAGCATTTAATCCAACCGCTATTGGAGTAGGTGGATTAATTGGAGTATTGTTAGTAGGATTTAAAAGAGCAGCTTTCTCCAACGAAGCGGGAGCAGGATCGGCTTCTATTGCGCATTCAGCGGTAAAAACAAAATATTCAGCGTCTGAAGGTTTAGTAGCTTTATTGGAGCCATTTATTGATACTGTAGTAATTTGTACGATGACTGCTTTGGTGATTATCATCTTTAACTTCGGTGGAGATGCAGCAGGTGCCACAATTTTTCAATATGGAGGTGATGGCGTAGGAGGTGTTATGATTGATGGAGTTTCTTATGAAGGTGCTGGAATTACTTCGGAAGCATTCGCAGCTTATATTCCTTATTCTGATGTATTCCTAACTATTGCTGTAGTGTTATTCGCAGTATCTACCATGATTTCCTGGTCTTATTATGGACTCCAGTCTTGGAAGTACCTTTTCGGAAGAGGAAAAGCAGCAGATTTAACTTACAAATTTTTATTCTTAGCATTCGTAGTAATTGGTGCTGCAGCAAGTATGAATTCTATCTGGCAATTCTCTGATGCAATGATCTTTGCCATGGTATTCCCGAACATGATTGGATTGTACTTCCTGTTCCCAGTAGTGAAAAAACAATTAAACCGTTATTTAGACGCTATTAAAATGAAGCGTGAAGCAATAGACTAAGCTTTTTACTAAAATAGACGAACTCCCCTTTTTAATTTTAAAAGGAGTGTTATGTCTGGAAATAATCTAAAATCCCACTTTTTGTTTGCCAAGAGCGAACAGGGTGGGATTTTATTTTTCATAATAGTCATTTTGGTACTACTAAGCTTTTATTTATTTGCTGATTTTTCTACACCAGTATCTTTGGATATTTCTTCTGCTGAAGTACTACTGAAACAAAAGCAAATAGATTCCCTTCGCATTGCTGAATTAGAAGCCCGAAAACCGAAACTATTCCCATTTAATCCAAATTTTATCACAGATTACAAAGCCTACACATTAGGCATGCCAACTGAGGCTTTTGATAAGTTGCAAGAATTTCGGAAGGAAGACAAATGGATAAATAGCACACGCGATTTTCAAAAAGTAACGGGTGTTTCAGACGAATGGCTGGATAGTATTTCACCTTTTTTCAAATTTCCAGACTGGGTTAACAACCCGAAACAACAATTCAGTAAGAAATCGAATTTTGTAGATTTCAACAAAGGAAAAACGTTCAGCCAGAAAATTGATTTGAATAAAGCCACAGCCGAAGAATTGCAACAAGTCTCAGGTATAGGAGCGGCTTTAAGTGAACGCATCCTAAATTACCGTGACAAATTAGGAGGCTTTACAGACGATGTGCAATTATACGAAGTGTACGGATTGTCACCAAAAGTGGTGGAGCGAACAAAAAATATATTTACAGTAAAAACCCCAAAACCATTAACAAAACTAGACGTGAATAAAACTTCGGCATCAGATCTTTCCACAATACCGGGAATTAGTTTCGAGCTGGGAAAAAAAATATGGGAGTTTGTAAAACTTCGGGAGGGAATCCAGTCCTTAGAAGAGCTTAAAAAAATTGAAGGCATCACTGCAAGCAAAATACAGCGATTTCAATTATATTTGTTTGTTGAATAAGTTTTTCTGAAGGTTATACAAAACACATCAGAGAATATTCCAAACCCCAAAAACTCAAAACAAACAACATGAGCGTATATTTTACCGAAGAGCACGATTTTTTTAGAAAAAGTTTTCAGGATTTCCTTCAAAAAGAAGTAGTTCCACATATTAACAAATGGGAAGAAACTGGCCATATAGAGCGTTTTATTTGGGAAAAATTTGGTGAGATGGGTTATTTTGGAATCAACTACCCAGAGCAATACGGCGGGATGGATCTCGATCTATTTTACACTGTTATCTTTTTGGAAGAATTACAGAAAATAAATTCGGGTGGTTTTGCTGCAGCAATGTGGGCCCATGCATATTTAGCCATGACGCATTTAAACAAGGAAGGAAACCACAAGCAAAAAGAAAAATATTTAGCACCTAGTATCACAGGCGAAAAAATAGGTTGTCTATGTATTACCGAACCCTTTGGAGGAAGCGATGTTTCCGGCATGCGCAGTACTGCTGTGAAAAAAGGAGATAAATACATTATTAATGGATCCAAAACCTTTATTACCAATGGCGTTTATAGTGACTATTTAATTGTAGCTGCAAAAACCTCCCCAGAATTAGGTAATAAAGGAATCAGTATTTTTGTAATGGATCGCGATACGCCGGGAATTTCGGCTACCAAACTTGATAAGTTAGGTTGGAGAGCCAGTGATACCGGAGAAATAGCCTTCGACAATGTAGAAATCCCAGTGGAAAATTTAATGGGTGAAGAGGACAAAGGCTTTCCATATATTATGCAACATTTTGCATTAGAGCGACTTATTATGGGGATTAATGCGCATGCACGTAGCGAGTGGGCATTGGAGTATACTATTGAGTATATGAAAGAACGTGTGGCCTTTGGAAAATCAATTTCGAAGTTTCAGGCATTACGCCATAGAGTTGCCCAGATGGCATCCGAAAATGAAATGTGTAAAACGTTTAACTATGTTACAGCCCAACGTCTGGATCAAGGAGAATATGTTGTAAAAGAGGCGACCATGTCCAAACTGATCTCTACCAAAATAGCAGATGAAATCGCATACGATTGTGTACAAATGTTAGGTGGTTATGGGTATATGGAAGAATATCCATTGGCACGAAATCTTCGTGATAGTAGGTTAGGGCCTATTGGTGGCGGGACTTCTGAGATACTGCGTGAAATAATTGCCAAAATGGTGATTGAAGGTAAAAATTATAAGCCAGCTACATAAGCATTGAATTTCTTGGCGTGATTCGTGAAAGTGCTATTCAAAATTAATTAAAACGATTTATGAAATTACAATCATTTAAAATTTTAACTACTTTGCTGGTTTTGTTAGGCGCTATAGGCGTTCAAGCTCAAAAAGAAATTTCCAACACTGTTGTAGATTTTACAACCCAAATGCCAATAGAAAGTGCCAGTGTCTATATTGAAAATACAACCATTGGTACCGTGACAAATACAGACGGAAAGTTTTTACTGTCGGTACCAGACGCGCATAGTAGTGATACATTAGTAATTTCTTCTATTGGGTATAAAAGCTTTCGTACTCCAATTAATGATTTCGATGAGACCTTCAGTATTTATTTGGAGGAAGATGTGGCTTCCTTAGACGAGATATTAATTGTTGGTTCCACAAGACCTAAAACAGGAAATGACATTGTTCTTAAAGCACTTGGAAAATTGGAGAGTAATCTACCAAACCAAGCATATCTCCAAAAAGGATTTTTACGTCATAAAGAACGTAACAAAAAGGAATATAAATGGCTTATTGAAAGTGCTATTACCCTATATGACTCCAGCTATGCCACTGCAGCTGAAGAATTTCTAAAAATAAACGTAGACGAAAACCGAAAAAGTTATGACCTTCGGGACGTGGACAGTTTATTTTCGTATTACACCTATTTAAAAAATACAAGACGAATGAATTTAAAGTCGCGACAAATGCGTCGGGATACTATAAAAACAATTTCTCTGGTAAATGCGATTAAATGGAACGATGAACGTATTAATGGGTTGGATAATCTTTTTAAAGGCCGTTTAAATCTAGTGCGTAACTCCAACAATGTAGGAGCGCTTTTTGGTGAAAATGTGTTGGAAAGGCATCAGTTTAAGTTGGATACAGTATTAGTGGATGATGGACGAAAAATTTATAAAATTGAAATAGATAAAGGGGAAGATTTTGCAGGTTTAAATACGCCAGGGGTCTTTAATGAAGGTTTTGCGCCCAAAGGTTGGATTTATATTTATTGGGACAATTACGCTATTAAAAAGGTGGAATACGAACTTGTAGCAGCTTCAGATGTGCAGAAAAAACGCAGCAAGAGCCTTTTTGGAACTACGCTTAATCATAAGTTGGTGCTAACTTATAAAGAGTTTCAGGATAAAATGTACCCGAGTTATATGTATTATGAAACGCCCAAGCTGGTAAATATTGGCGATCGGTCTTCAGATAAATTGTACAAGGAAACTGATAAACTGAAAGAAGAAGAAGAAGAGCAGTTCTATTACACCACACAAGAAGTGCTTTTTACTGAAATCATTCTGGAACCTACCGAAGTGAAGAAAGAGTTAGCATCCCTATCTTGGGACGAAGATATTTTCTCACCACGTGTTTACAATAAAGATTTCTGGAAAAACTACAACGTCTTGCTGGAAAGTAAAGAGGAGAGCAAGCTTATTCAAGATCTGAGCCAGCGGGCTTCTTTGTTTAAACAATAGGGGGAATTACGATTTACGAAGTAGGAGGTAGGTGTTTTTTGTTTTCCGTTTAAAAAAACAGCTAAAATCGTACATCGTAAATTCAATATATTTTTGTCTTTTTTCTTTCTTCTGAAAAAAACTCAAAACTCATAACTCAAAACTCATAACTTTATTTATATTTGCAGTCCAAAAGAGAGGAGGTTATGACACTATGTTAATTATACCAGTTAAAGACGGAGAAAATATAGACAGAGCGCTGAAGCGTTTTAAGCGTAAGTTTGATCGTACGGGAACAATGCGCCAGCTACGTTCACGTCAGGCATTCTCAAAGCCATCGGTTGTGAGAAGAAAGCAAATACAGAAAGCTCAGTACATTCAAGGACTTAGAGACGCAGAAGAAATCTAGTATTTCTTTTAGATACATTATAGATCCGTTAAGCATTTTGCTTAACGGATTTTTTTTGCAATAATTTTTCGTCTTTTCGAACACCGCAAGAAAACGCATTCAGCTACGCAACCCGCGGTAGTCAAAATTGATTATCTTTAAAGATTAATCCCAAACTCGTTGTTCGTACCTTGTACTTCGTAAATCGTACCTGATGTATGCCATTTGAAAAGTTCATAGACTACTTGTCTTTTGAGAAAAAATATTCTCAACACACCGTGATTGCCTATCAAAAAGATTTGAGCGATTTTCTTCAGTTTGCGAAAGATGCATATGAATATGACGATATTATAAATGTAAACTACAGTATTATTAGAAGTTGGATAGTTTCACTAGTAGATAGCGGTATTGCTAACCGAAGTATCAATCGTAAAATATCCTCTTTAAAAACCTACTACAAATTTTTGCTGAAAACGAAACAGATTGAAACCACTCCTTTGGCTCAGCATAAAGCTTTAAAAACCTCAAAAAAATTACAAGTTCCATTTTCAGAAAAGGAAATAGCAACTGTTTTGGAATTGCTAGAAGTTGAAGATGGTTATGAGGGAATTCGAAATAAATTACTGGTAGAGTTATTTTATTCTACAGGAATGAGAAGGGCAGAACTTATAAATCTTAAATTAAATAATATTTCTATAGCAAATAAAACAATTAAGGTTTTGGGTAAACGCAATAAAGAACGGATCATTCCATTGCTTTCCCCAGTTGTAAAGTCCATTGAAAAGTTTATAGCTGAAAGAAACACCTTAGAATTAATTAAGGACAAGGAGTTTTTATTCCTTACTAGCAAAGGCGATAAAATTTATGAAACCCTTGTATATAGAATTATAAATAATTATTTTAGTAAAGCGTCTTTGAAGGTGAAAAGGAGTCCGCATATATTAAGACATTCTTTTGCTACGCATCTTTTAAACGAAGGCGCAGATTTAAACGCAGTAAAAGAATTACTAGGGCACTCAAGCCTGGCCTCTACCCAAGTATATACGCATAATAGTATTGCGCAGTTAAAACAGGTATACCAGAAGGCTCACCCTAGAAATTTTAAATAGTAACCTAAAAATTTTATGTATGAAGGTAAATGTGCAAGCACCAAATTTCGCAGTTAAAGAAGAACTCTTAGTTTTTATTGAAAAGCGATTACAGAAACTAGAACAATTTTACGATAAAATTGTTGCAGCAGATGTTTTTTTGAAAGTTCAAAAAACAAGTGAAAAAGAAAATAAGATTACTGAAATTTTAATAAGCGTACCAGGTAGTGACCTGATTTGCAAGAAGGAATCCAAAACTTTTGAGGCAGCCATAGATGAGTGCATTCAATCCTTAGAACGCCAACTGAAAAAGCGAAAGCAAAAAGAACGTTCATTTGCCTGAAAATTTTTTACAAAAAGTTTTGTGGAAATAATAATTCGTATATCTTTGCAGTCCGTTAGAAATAGCGGACTTTTTTATGCCGCCAGATTGGTGTAAAATAAGTCAAAAAAGCCGATGTAGCTCAGCTGGCTAGAGCAGCTGATTTGTAATCAGCAGGTCGTGGGTTCGAGTCCCTCCATCGGCTCTTGAAATTTTGAAAGTGCATTAGGAAATTATCATAGTTTTAAATTTAAAACGAATGTTAATTGGGACGAGAAGTTTATCCTGAGCATAGTCGAAGGGAGTCCCTCCATAGGCTCTTTAAAATTCAAGGTTTAAGATTCAAGATTTAAGGTTGAATCGCGAATAAAATTTTTGAATTTTGAATTTGAAATATTGAATTAATTTTGGGGAGATACTCAAGCGGCCAACGAGGGCTCCCGATAGTTATCGGGAGTAAATCTGCTGACGTAAGTGTTTAAGACCACGTTTATATTCAGTTTTGCTATTTGATCATTAGTTAATTTAGGACTGAAAGATTTTAAAGTAAAGTTCATAAAAATATTGAAATGTTACATTGGGGAGATACTCAAGCGGCCAACGAGGGCTCCCGATAGTTATCGGGAGTAAATCTGCTGACGTAAGTGTTTAAGACCACGTTTATATTCAGTTTTGCTATTTGATCATTAGTTAATTTAGGACTGAAAGATTTTAAAGTAAAGTTCATAAAAATATTGAAATGTTACATTGGGGAGATACTCAAGCGGCCAACGAGGGCTCCCGATAGTTATCGGGAGTAAATCTGCTGACGTAAGTGTTTAAGACCACGTTTATATTCAGTTTTGCTATTTGATCATTAGTTAATTTAGGACTGAAAGATTTTAAAGTAAAGTTCATAAAAATATTGAAATGTTACATTGGGGAGATACTCAAGCGGCCAACGAGGGCTCCCGATAGTTATCGGGAGTAAATCTGCTGACGTAAGTGTTTAAGACCACGTTTGTATTCAGTTTTGCTATTTGATCATTAGTTAATTTAGGACTGAAAGATTTTAAAGTAAAGTTCATAAAAATATTGAAATGTTACATTGGGGAGATACTCAAGCGGCCAACGAGGGCTCCCGATAGTTATCGGGAGTAAATCTGCTGACGTAAGTGTTTAAGACCACGTTTATATTCAGTTTTGCTATTTGATCATTAGTTAATTTAGGACTGAAAGATTTTAAAGTAAAGTTCATAAAAATATTGAAATGTTACATTGGGGAGATACTCAAGCGGCCAACGAGGGCAGACTGTAAATCTGCTGACTACGTCTTCGCAGGTTCGAATCCTGCTCTCCCCACAAAGATTTAAAATAAGCAACTGTCAAAAGCTCGCTTTTGTAAAGTTGTGTTTTTAAATCTTTGTTCGGGGTCACCCGAACAGGATCACCGACGTAAGGAGGTAATCCAAATGTTCTCTGAATGTGAATTGAGGTTTGAGAAGCTCGCTTTTGTAAAGTTGCGTTTTTAAAACTTTGTTCGGGGTCACCCGAACAGGATCACCGACGTAAGGAGGTAATCTAAATTAATCGCAAAGAGTGTTCTGTTTTTTGAAAACAATTCATTACCTTTGCACCCCGATTTCGAGCGGTATATCTCGAATAAATTGAAATATTGAATACCATTTATAGTTGTTTTAAGCTATAATAAATGCGGGAGTAGCTCAGTTGGTAGAGCGTCAGCCTTCCAAGCTGAATGTCGCCAGTTCGAACCTGGTCTCCCGCTCTAAAGTATTCCTGCGAAGGCAGGTCTTTTTCCTTTAAAGTTAATGCCTCTTTGAGGCTTTTGGGGGTTAAAGAAATAAACACTTTACGCCGGTGTGGCTCAGGGGTAGAGCGTTTCCTTGGTAAGGAAGAGGTCATGAGTTCGAATCTCATCATTGGCTCAACACAGCATAAAATTGAACACTAATATATAACTAAGATTTAAATTAATACAAAATGGCAAAAGAAACATACGATCGGTCGAAACCCCACTTAAACGTTGGTACAATTGGACACGTAGATCACGGTAAAACAACATTAACTGCTGCAATTACTAAAGTATTGGCAGATTTAGGTTATTCTAAAGCTTCTGCTTTCGATCAAATTGATAATGCTCCTGAAGAAAAAGAAAGAGGTATTACAATTAACTCTTCACACGTTGAGTACGCAACAGCAAATCGTCACTACGCTCACGTTGACTGTCCAGGTCACGCCGATTACGTAAAGAACATGGTTACTGGTGCTGCACAAATGGACGGTGCTATCTTAGTAGTTGCTGCTACAGATGGTCCAATGCCACAAACTCGTGAACACATCCTTTTAGGACGTCAGGTAGGTATTCCACGTATCGTTGTATTTATGAACAAAGTAGATATGGTTGATGATGAGGAATTATTGGAGCTAGTAGAAATGGAGATCAGAGATCTTCTTTCTTTCTACGAGTATGATGGTGATAACGGACCTGTAATCGCTGGTTCTGCTCTTGGAGCATTGAACGGTGAGCAAAAATGGGTAGATACCGTTGTTGAATTAATGGCAGCTGTAGATACCTGGATTGAAGAGCCACTTCGTGAAGTAGACAAGCCTTTCTTAATGCCTATTGAAGATGTATTCTCTATTACTGGTCGTGGAACTGTAGCTACAGGACGTATCGAAACTGGTATTGCTAACACTGGAGATCCTGTTGAGATCATTGGAATGGGAGCAGAGAAATTAAACTCTACTATTACTGGTATTGAAATGTTCCGTCAAATCTTGAACAGAGGTGAAGCTGGAGATAATGCTGGTATTCTTTTAAGAGGTATTGAGAAGTCTCAAATCTCTAGAGGTATGGTAATTACTAAGCCAGGATCTGTAACGCCACATGCTAAATTCAAGGCTGAGGTATACGTTCTTAAAAAAGAAGAAGGTGGACGTCACACTCCATTCCATAATAACTACCGTCCACAGTTTTACGTACGTACTACTGATGTAACTGGAAACATAAGTCTTCCTGATGGAGTTGAAATGGTAATGCCTGGAGATAACTTAACTATCCACGTTGAGCTTATTCAAGCAATCGCAATGAACGTTGGTCTTCGTTTTGCAATTCGTGAGGGTGGTAGAACAGTAGGTGCCGGTCAGGTTACTGAAATCTTAGACTAATTTAAGTATATAAATAAAGGTAAAGGTGTTCCGTTTATAATGGAACGCCTTGACTTTTATAACGGGTGCACATAGTTATAACTATAAAACCCTGCATACGGGTTTAGCTCAGTTGGTAGAGCACTGGTCTCCAAAACCAGGTGTCGTGAGTTCGAGTCTCTCAACCCGTGCTAAACAAGATTAGAGTTGAAAGCTTAATCTAGAGTTTATTGATATAATGCAAGAGGCGAGAAGCCTGTCCTGAGCGAAACATTTTTTAAGTGTGAAGTCGAAGAGAGTCTTTCAATAAGCCTGCACTGAGCGAAGTCGAAGTGTGCAAAGAACCTGAAGATTATTTCAGAAAAAAAATATAAAACCAATTACAATGGTAAACTATATTAAAGAATCTTATAACGAACTAACGAAACACGTATCGTGGCCTGAAATGGGTGAAGCACAAAAATTAACAGTAATTGTTGCTGTGTTTTCTGTGATTTTGGCATTAGCAGTATTTGGTGTAGATCAAGTGTTTAGTAGTGTTATAGAGCAGTATTTTAATTGGATCAAGTCGTAAGTATGACCGAAACAACAAGTACAAAGCGATGGTATGTAGTCCGTTCGGTTAGCGGGCAGGAAAACAAGATAAAGATTGCAATAGACAGAGAAATTACACGTCTGGATTTGCAGGACTATATCGAGCAAGTTCTTGTTCCTACTGAAAAAGTTATACAAATTCGTGATGGAAAGAAAATAAACAAAGAACGTGTTTACTTTCCTGGATATATTATGATCCAAGCGAGTTTGGCAGGTGAAATACCTCATATTATCAAATCTATTAACGGAGTGATTGGCTTTTTGGGTGAAACCAAAGGTGGCGAACCGGTACCGCTAAGACAGTCTGAAGTAAATAGAATGTTAGGGAAAGTAGATGAGCTTTCAGTTAAAGATGATAATGTAAATATTCCGTTTACAATTGGTGAAACCATCAAGGTAATCGACGGTCCTTTTAACGGTTTCAATGGAACTGTTGAGAAGATAAACGAAGAAAAGCGTAAGCTAGAAGTAATGGTAAAGATTTTCGGAAGAAAAACACCATTAGAGCTAAGCTATATGCAAGTAGAAAAAGTATAATTGTTACACGCTATAAATAGATTTTTCTCAGGCTTCCACTTTAGAGAAATCAAATTTTAAACTAATACAATGGCAAAAGAAGTAGATAAAGTAGTAAAACTGCAAGTTCGCGGAGGAGCGGCAAACCCGTCTCCACCAGTTGGACCAGCATTAGGTGCTGCCGGTGTAAATATCATGGAATTCTGTAAGCAATTCAATGCAAGAACCCAAGATAAACAAGGAAAAGTATTGCCTGTACAGATTACAGTTTTTAAAGACAAGTCTTTCGACTTTGTTATTAAGACTCCACCTGCTGCAGTACAAATCCTAGAGGCCGCTAAAGCTAAAAAGGGCTCTGGTGAACCACACATCAATAAGGTAGCAACTATTTCCTGGGATCAGGTTAAAACGATTGCAGAAAGACAAAATGCCAGATCTTAATGCGTTTACCGTAGAGTCTGCTATGAAAATGGTAGCTGGTACTGCAAGATCTATGGGAGTTAAAATAAAAGGAGCAGCTCCTTTTTAATCCAAAAAAGAATCTATAAAATGGCAAGATTAACAAAAAAGCAAAAGGAAGCTGTTCAGAAAGTAGAGGATAAAACCTATACTGTTGCTGAAGCTTCTGCTTTAATAAAAGAGATCTCTAACGTAAATTTTGATCCCTCTGTAGACCTAGCGGTACGCTTAAATGTGGATCCACGTAAAGCAAACCAAATGGTACGTGGGGTTGTAACCCTTCCACACGGAACGGGTAAAGACGTGAAGGTATTAGCATTGGTAACTCCAGACAAGGAGGCCGAAGCTAAAGAAGCTGGAGCAGATTACGTTGGATTAGACGAGTACCTCGACAAGATTAAAGGAGGTTGGACAGATGTTGACGTAATTGTAACAATGCCAAGTGTGATGGGTAAATTAGGTCCCTTAGGACGTGTATTAGGTCCTCGTGGCTTAATGCCAAACCCAAAGACTGGTACTGTAACAATGGATGTTGCTAAAGCAGTTTCAGATGTGAAAGCTGGTAAAATCGACTTTAAAGTTGATAAAACCGGTATCATTCACGCCGCAGTTGGAAAAGCATCTTTCGATGCCGATAAAATTGCAGGAAACGCAAGAGAATTATTAACCACATTGGTAAAATTGAAGCCTCAAGCGGCTAAGGGAGTTTACATTCAGAGCATATTTATGTCTTCTACGATGTCTCCTTCAGTTCAAATTGATACTAAAAGATTTACTGAGCAGTAAAGATAGAAGATATGACTAGAGAAGAAAAATCACAAGTAATTGAAACCTTGACTGCACAGTTATCTGAGAATGCTACTATTTATTTAGCAGACATTTCAGGCTTAGATGCAGGAGCTACCTCAAACTTACGTCGTGCTTGTTATAAAGCAGGTGTTAAGTTAAATGTGGTGAAGAATACATTGCTTGCAAAGGCGATGGAAGCTTCAGATAAAGATTTCGGTGAATTATCCGGAGTACTTAAAGGAAACATTTCTTTAATGGTTTCAGAGGCAAGTAATGCGCCTGCGAAAGTAATTAAAGAATTCAGAAAAAAATCTGAAAAGCCTTTATTGAAAGGAGCCTTTATTGAAGAAACAATTTACGTAGGAGATGATCAACTAGATGCTCTTGTAGACATTAAGTCTAGAGAAGAGCTTATTGGAGACATCATTGGATTACTTCAATCTCCTGCCAAGAATGTTATCTCTGCACTTAAGAGTGGAGGAAACACGATTGCAGGCCTTGTAAAAACACTTTCGGAAAGACCCGAATAAACAAAGCACTAATTAAATACAAATAATAAATTACACTTTTTAAAAACGATAGAAAATGGCAGATTTAAAAGATTTCGCAGAAAAATTGGTTAACTTAACTGTAAAGGAAGTTAATGAATTAGCAACAATATTAAAAGATGAGTACGGTATCGAGCCTGCTGCTGCAGCTGTAGCTGTTGCTGCTGGTGGTGGTGCTGGTGCTGAAGCCGCTGAAGAGCAAACAGAATTCGACGTAATTCTTACAGCCGCTGGAGGTTCTAAACTTGCAGTTGTAAAACTAGTTAAGGAATTAACTGGTGCTGGTCTTAAAGACGCAAAAGAATTGGTTGATAATGCACCTTCTCCAATTAAGGAAGGTGTCTCTAAAGACGAAGCTGAAGCCCTTAAAGCTCAACTAGAAGAAGCTGGAGCAGAGGTTGAGCTTAAGTAAGCCAACTACACTTCAAACCTTAAGGTTTAGGTCTTTCCCCCGATACTAATCGGGGCGGAAAAGACCTAAACCATTTTGCGTATATAAAGGTGAACAATGAAATGAGTATGCGCACACACCCATAATTTTAATTAAAATTCCGTCCATAGATGTCAGCAACGCAAACTGAAAGATTGAATTTTTCCTCTGTACAGAATAAGCCGGATTACCCGGACTTTTTGGACATACAGATTAAATCCTTTCAGGATTTTTTCCAGTTGGAAACCAAGTCAGAAGAAAGAGGTCAAGAAGGATTATACAAGACCTTCTTAGAAAATTTCCCGATTACAGATACACGTAATCAATTTGTATTAGAATTTTTAGACTATTTCGTAGATCCACCAAGATACTCTATTCAAGAGTGTATTGAACGTGGCCTTACCTACAGTGTGCCTTTAAAAGCACGTCTAAAATTGTATTGTACAGATGACGAACACGAAGATTTTGAAACTATCGTACAGGATGTGTACTTAGGGACTATCCCTTACATGACGCCTTCTGGAACTTTTTGCATCAACGGTGCAGAACGTGTGGTAGTATCTCAGTTACACCGTTCACCTGGTGTTTTCTTTGGACAATCATTCCACGCAAATGGAACCAAATTATATTCAGCCCGTGTAATTCCTTTTAAAGGTTCATGGATTGAATTCGCTACCGATATTAATAGCGTGATGTACGCCTATATCGATAGAAAGAAAAAATTACCTGTAACGACGCTTTTCCGAGCTATTGGTTTTGAAAGAGATAAGGACATCCTTGAAATCTTTGACCTTGCAGAAGAAGTAAAAGCTAGCAAAACAGGACTTAAAAAATATATGGGTCGCAAACTTGCTGCTCGTGTATTGAAGACATGGCATGAAGATTTCGTGGACGAAGATACTGGTGAAGTAGTATCCATTGAACGTAACGAGATTGTACTAGACCGTGACACAGTTCTTGAAAAAGAACATATCGATGAGATTTTGGACTCAGGTTCAAAAACTATTCTGTTGCATAAAGAAGATAACTTGCAAGCAGATTATGCAATTATCCACAATACCTTACAAAAGGATCCTACCAATTCAGAAAAAGAAGCGGTAGAACATATCTATAGACAATTACGTAACGCAGAGCCGCCAGATGAGGAAACTGCTCGTGGGATTATCAACAAGTTATTCTTCTCAGATCAGAGATATAACCTTGGTGAAGTTGGACGTTACCGTATGAACAAAAAATTACAATTGGATATTGAAATGGACAAGCAGGTCTTGACCAAATTAGACATCATCACAATTGTGAAATACCTTATTGAATTGATCAACTCTAAAGCAGAGATTGATGATATTGATCACTTATCTAACCGTCGTGTGCGTACTGTAGGGGAGCAATTATCTTCTCAATTTGGTGTTGGTCTTGCACGTATGGCAAGAACAATTCGTGAGCGTATGAACGTACGTGACAACGAGGTGTTTACTCCGATAGATTTGATAAACGCAAAGACTTTGTCTTCAGTTATTAACTCATTCTTTGGTACCAACCAGTTGTCTCAGTTTATGGACCAGACCAACCCTTTGGCAGAAATCACGCACAAGCGTCGACTTTCGGCACTAGGGCCAGGTGGTTTATCTAGAGAACGAGCAGGATTTGAGGTACGTGATGTACACTATACACACTACGGAAGATTATGTCCAATTGAAACTCCTGAGGGACCAAACATTGGTCTAATTTCTTCACTTTCGGTTTATGCGAAGGTGAATAACTTAGGATTTATTGAGACACCATATAGAAAAGTTGAAAACGGTAAGATAGATTTCAAAACTACACCACAATACCTTTCAGCTGAAGAAGAAGAAGGACAATTAATTGCACAAGCCAACATCCCATTAACAAAAGAGGGACAGATTGATACAGATCGTGTTATTGCACGTATGGAAGGTGACTTTCCTGTAGTAGATCCAACCACTGTAAATTATGCCGATGTTGCACCAAACCAGATTTCGTCTATTTCGGCGTCGCTCATTCCGTTCTTGGAACATGATGATGCAAACCGTGCTTTGATGGGATCTAACATGATGCGTCAGGCTGTACCTTTATTGTTGGCAGATTCTCCAATTGTAGGAACTGGACTGGAACGTCAGGTTGCTAGTGACTCACGTGTATTGATCAATGCAGAAGGTGACGGAGTTGTAGAATATGTAGATGCAAACGAGATTACAATTAAATATGACCGTACCGAAGAAGCGCGTATGGTTAGCTTTGATGAAGACTCAAGAACATACCAGTTGGTAAAATTCAGAAAGACAAACCAAAGTACTTCTATTAACTTAAAGCCTATTGTAAGCAGAGGTGACAGAGTTTCTAAAGGACAGGTTTTATGTCAGGGTTATGCTACCGAAAAAGGAGAGTTGGCGCTAGGACGTAATATGAAAGTAGCCTTCATGCCTTGGAAAGGGTATAACTTTGAGGATGCGATCGTAATTTCTGAAAAAGTAGTTCGCGAAGATATCTTTACGTCTATTCATATCGATGAGTATTCGCTGGAAGTTCGTGATACAAAACTTGGTAATGAAGAATTAACCAACGACATTCCTAACGTTTCTGAAGAGGCTACAAAAGACCTGGATGAAAACGGAATGATTCGCGTAGGTGCAGAAGTAAAGCCAGGTGATATCTTAATTGGTAAGATCACTCCAAAAGGAGAAAGCGATCCAACGCCAGAAGAAAAATTACTGCGAGCCATCTTTGGTGACAAAGCAGGAGATGTAAAAGATGCTTCATTAAAAGCGTCTCCATCTCTACGGGGAGTGGTAATTAACAAGAAGTTATTCGCTCGCGCTGTTAAAGACAAACGAAAGAGAGCAAAAGATAAAGAAGACATCGCAGCATTAGAAATAGAATACGATGGTAAGTTTGATGCCTTAAAAGATGTAGTAGTTGAAAAACTATTTGCTATTGTAGGTGGAAAAACTGCGCAGGGTGTAACCAACGACTTAGGTGAAGTTGTTTTCCCAAAGGGAAAGAAATTTACACTTAAAATGTTGAACGCTGTAGACGATTATTCTCACTTAGTAGGTGGAGTTTGGACAACAGATGACGAAACCAATACCATGGTTCGTGATTTGATGCACAACTACCGTATAAAGGAGAATGACTTACAAGGTAACTTACGTCGTGAGAAGTTTACAATTTCTGTGGGTGATGAATTACCTTCAGGTATCTTACAATTAGCGAAAGTATATGTTGCTAAGAAACGTAAACTGAAAGTAGGAGATAAGATGGCGGGACGTCACGGAAACAAGGGTATTGTAGCTCGAATAGTTCGTGACGAAGATATGCCTTTCTTGGAAGATGGAACTCCGGTAGATATCGTGTTGAACCCACTTGGGGTACCTTCACGTATGAACATTGGTCAGATTTATGAGACGGTACTTGGATGGGCTGGACAGAAGTTAGGTAGAAAATATGCTACCCCAATTTTTGACGGAGCAACCATAGACCAGATCAATGAATTGACCGACGAAGCTGGAATTCCACGTTACGGACATACCTATTTATATGATGGTGGAACAGGACAACGTTTTGATCAGCCAGCAACCGTTGGTGTTATCTATATGCTTAAACTTGGACATATGGTGGACGATAAGATGCACGCACGTTCTATAGGTCCGTATTCATTAATTACACAACAACCATTGGGTGGTAAAGCCCAGTTTGGTGGTCAGCGTTTTGGTGAGATGGAGGTATGGGCATTAGAGGCTTATGGAGCTTCAAGCACCCTACGTGAAATATTGACGGTAAAATCTGATGATGTTATAGGTAGAGCAAAAACCTACGAGAGTATCGTAAAAGGGGAAGCTATGCCAGAACCAGGATTGCCAGAATCATTCAACGTACTTATGCACGAATTGAAAGGTCTGGGACTTGACATTAGATTAGAAGAGTAAAAACAGTTGGCAGTAGCAGTACGCAGTAATCACTTCGTGCTGCAAACTGCTACTGATTACTGAAAACTCATTACTGAATTACTGATAAAAGCATTATGGCAAGAAATAATAACGAACAACAACAAAAGAAATTTAGTAAAATTTCTATCGGTTTGGCATCTCCAGAATCTATTTTGGCAGAGTCTCGTGGAGAGGTATTAAAACCAGAAACAATTAACTACCGTACGCACAAACCAGAGCGTGACGGTTTGTTCTGTGAGCGTATTTTTGGTCCTGTAAAGGATTATGAATGTGCCTGTGGAAAATATAAGCGTATCCGTTATAAGGGTATCGTTTGTGACCGTTGTGGGGTAGAGGTAACTGAGAAAAAAGTACGTCGTGACCGTGTAGGGCACATCAACTTGGTGGTTCCTGTAGCGCACATCTGGTACTTTAGAAGTTTACCAAACAAAATTGGATATCTTCTTGGATTGCCTTCTAAGAAGCTTGATATGATTATTTACTACGAAAGATACGTAGTAATACAACCTGGTATTGCAAAGAATGAAGAAGGAGATCCAGTTCAAAAAATGGACTTCCTTACTGAAGAAGAATACCTAACTATTTTAGACAGTCTTCCTCAAGAGAACTTGTACCTGGACGATAGCGATCCAAACAAATTTATCGCGAAAATGGGAGCCGAGTGTTTAATTGAATTGCTACAACGTATCGATCTAGACAGCTTGTCTTTTGAATTACGTCACAAGGCAAACAACGAAACCTCTAAGCAACGTAAAACGGAAGCATTAAAGCGTCTTCAGGTAGTAGAAGCGTTACGTGATGCAAACAAAAACCGTGAGAACAACCCAGAGTGGATGATTATGAAGGTGGTACCAGTTATTCCACCAGAATTACGTCCGTTGGTGCCACTAGACGGAGGTCGTTTTGCAACGTCAGATTTGAACGATTTATACCGCCGTGTTATTATACGTAACAACCGTTTGAAGCGTTTAATGGAAATTAAAGCGCCAGAGGTAATCTTACGTAATGAGAAACGTATGTTGCAAGAATCTGTAGATTCCTTGTTTGACAATACACGTAAATCTTCAGCAGTAAAAACCGATAGTAACCGTCCGTTAAAATCACTTTCAGATTCATTGAAAGGAAAGCAAGGACGTTTCCGTCAAAACTTACTAGGTAAGCGTGTGGATTATAGTGCACGTTCGGTAATTGTTGTAGGACCAGAATTAAAATTATTTGAATGTGGTATCCCTAAGGATATGGCAGCAGAGCTTTACAAGCCTTTTGTAATTAGAAAACTAATTGAAAGAGGAATTGTAAAAACAGTAAAATCTGCAAAGAAAATTATAGACAAAAAAGAGCCAGTAGTTTGGGATATCCTTGAAAATGTATTGAAAGGACACCCAGTGATGCTTAACCGTGCTCCTACTTTGCACAGACTGGGTATCCAAGCGTTTCAACCTAAATTAATTGAAGGAAAAGCTATTCAGTTACACCCATTGGTATGTACGGCATTTAACGCCGATTTCGATGGTGACCAGATGGCAGTACACCTTCCATTAGGCCCAGAAGCAATTTTGGAATGTCAGTTATTAATGTTGGCATCTCACAATATCCTGAATCCAGCAAATGGTAGCCCAGTAGCGGTACCATCTCAGGATATGGTATTGGGTCTTTATTATATGACCAAATTGAGAAAGTCTACTCCAGAAGTAAAAGTAATTGGAGAAGGCTTAACTTTCTATTCAGCTGAAGAAGCGATTATTGCTTACAACGAGAAGCAAGTAGACTTGAATGCTGAAATTAGAATTAGAACAAAAGATTTTGACGAGAATGGAAACTTAACGATGCAAATTATCACAACCACTTTAGGGCGTGTAATTTTCAACGAGCAAGTACCAGAAGCAGCAGGATATATTAACCAAGTACTGACTAAAAAGTCGCTACGTGATATTATTGGTGATATTTTAGCGGCAACCAGCGTACCGGTAACAGCAGCTTTCCTAGACGAAATTAAAGGTCTTGGGTATAAATTTGCATTTGAAGGCGGATTGTCATTTAGCTTAGGAGATATTATTATCCCACCAGAGAAGCAATCAATGATTGACAATGCAAACCAGCAAGTAGATGCTATTGTAGGAAACTATAATATGGGTCTTATTACTAACAATGAGCGTTACAACCAGGTAATTGATATTTGGACAGCAACGAATGCTGAATTGACTGAATTGTCTATGAAGCGTATTCGTGAAGACCAACAAGGATTTAACTCGGTGTATATGATGCTTGATTCTGGAGCACGTGGATCTAAAGAACAGATTCGCCAGCTTACAGGAATGCGTGGTTTAATGGCTAAGCCGAAGAAATCGAATAGTGGAGGAGGTGAAATTATTGAAAACCCAATTCTTTCTAACTTTAAGGAAGGACTTTCAATTTTAGAATACTTTATTTCCACACACGGTGCACGTAAAGGACTTGCAGATACCGCTTTAAAAACGGCGGATGCAGGTTACTTAACACGTAGATTGGTAGATGTATCGCAAGATGTGATCATTAATACGGAAGACTGTGGTACTTTAAGAGGAATAGAGGTTGCAGCATTAAAGAAGAACGAAGAAGTGGTAGAGAACCTCGGTGCTCGTATCGTAGGTCGTACTTCATTAAATGATGTTGTAAATCCATTAACAAAAGAAGTACTTGTTAATTCAGGAGATCATATTACAGAAGCAATTGCAAAAGCTATTAATGCATCACCAATTGAAACAGTTGAAGTTCGTTCTGCATTAACCTGTGAAGCGAAAAAAGGTGTCTGTTCACAATGTTACGGTCGTAACCTTGCTACCAATAAAATGGTACAAAGAGGTGAAGCTGTTGGTGTTGTTGCAGCACAATCTATTGGAGAGCCTGGAACACAGTTAACATTGCGTACCTTCCACGTGGGTGGTATTGCAGGTAACATTTCAGAAGAAAATAAGCTTACTGTTAAATTTGACGGTAAAGCTGAAATCGAAGACTTGAAAACTGTTAAAGGTGAAGACAACGAAGGGAAAACGGTAGATATCGTAATCTCTCGTACTTCTGAACTGAAATTAGTAGATGTAAAAACAGGAATTACCCTAAGTACAAACGTAATCCCTTACGGTTCAACCATTTTTGTAAAAGATGGCGAAAAACTGAAGAAAGACGATGTAGTTTGTAGCTGGGATCCATATAACGGTGTAATTATTTCAGAATTTGCAGGTAAGATCAAGTACGAGAATATCGAACAAGGTATTACGTTTGCAGTGGAAATTGATGAACAAACAGGTTTCCAAGAAAAAGTAATAACAGAATCCAGAGATAAGAAAAAGATACCAACACTTCAAATCCTTGGTAAGAAAGACGAAGTAATTCGTTCTTACAACTTACCTGTAGGCGCTTTGATAAGTGTGGATGATGGGGAGAAAATTAAGATTGGTAAAGTCTTGGTGAAGATTCCTCGTAAGTCTGCGAAATCGGGTGATATTACAGGAGGTCTTCCACGTGTTACTGAACTTTTTGAAGCAAGGAACCCTTCTAATCCAGCTGTAGTAAGTGAGATTGATGGTGTTGTTTCTTTCGGAAAAATTAAGCGTGGTAACCGTGAAATTATCGTAGAATCTAAGCTTGGCGAAATCAAAAAGTATTTGGTGAAGTTGAGTAACCAGATTTTGGTGCAGGAGAACGATTACGTTCGTGCCGGTATGCCATTGTCTGATGGTTCTATTACACCAGAAGATATCTTACGTATCAAAGGCCCATCTGCAGTACAACAATACTTAGTGAACGAAGTTCAGGAAGTATACCGTTTGCAAGGGGTGAAGATTAACGATAAGCACTTTGAAGTTGTTGTGAGACAAATGATGCGTAAAGTACGAATTGTAGATCCGGGAGATACAACGTTCTTAGAAAACCAATTAGCGCACAAGTACGACTTTATTGAAGAAAACGATAAGATTTTCGGAATGAAGGTTGTTGTAAACGCTGGAGATTCTGAAAACTTAAAAGAAGGACAGATTATTTCACCACGTGATTTACGTGATGAAAACTCTATTCTTCGTCGTACCGATAAAACTCTGGTAGAAGCACGTGATGCTGTAAATTCAACAGCAACTCCAATACTGCAAGGTATTACGAGAGCATCGTTACAAACCAAGTCATTTATCTCTGCGGCATCGTTCCAGGAAACTACTAAGGTATTAAACGAAGCTGCTGTAAGCGGTAAAGTGGATCACTTAGAAGGATTGAAGGAAAACGTTATTGTAGGTCATAGAATTCCTGCCGGTACAGGTATGAGACGTTATGATACTATAATCGTAGGCTCTAAGCAAGAGTTCGAAGAAATGACAAAAGAGAAGCAGGAAGTAAACTATAATTAATCAGTATTTCGGTTTTATCCGAATTTCTGGTTGAGAGCAGTCGAAACCTAAATCTAATATTAAAATCCCGTGACACCGTTACGGGATTTTGTTTTATAAATAATAAAAATGCAGATTGTAACAGCAATCTCACTAAAAAAAATAGATATGGAGGACAATAAAAAACCAAAGCAGGGACAGATAAATATAGAATTAGATCAAGATATTGCACAGGGGATCTATAGTAATCTTGCTATCATCAATCACTCACAAAGTGAATTTGTGGTCGATTTTGTTAGCATCATGCCTGGAGTGCCAAAAAGCAAAGTGAAGTCTAGAATTGTATTAACCCCACAACATGCAAAGCGTTTCCTAAAAGCAATGCATGATAATGTGTCAAGATTTGAGAAACAACATGGTGAGATAAAAGACTACCAACAAGCTGCAATGCCCATTAATTTTGGGCCCACAGGAGAAGCATAAGTCTTGTAGTAGTATAACAATTTTAGCATAAAGTAAAAGTCTTTGATCCAATATTGGATTCAAAGACTTTTTTTATTCGTTTAATTTCTAACGCCAAATAAATATAAAGGGAAGCTCTAATTTGGTTAGCTGCAAATCACCTATATATTCCTTACCTAATTTCAACCATATTTTATCTTTATTTAAACAATTATACTGCTCAGATATTGAGGAGATTAACTGTTTAAAGAAAATATTCAATACTTCCAGCTGTTAAAATCAATGATTTATAAGCTTTAAAGTTTCAATAAAATGTATTTGAACGATTTTCTTGGTTGTTATAACGAAAAACAAATATTTTGATGTAGGAAAATACCTATAAAATATATATTTGTCTCATATCTTAATAGTTACAGTTACCTACTAACTAGCTATTTGTGATAGCAACCCCAAATTGAAATTATGAAAATAGCACTGCCTACTATCCAGTGGAGTATCATTTTTTGGAAGCTCCCAATTTTCATTTTATTGTTTCAAACCACTAATGGTTTTAATCAAACACAAGCACCTTCAGTCCGAACAGGAGTTACTTTTCAGTGGGAAGATTTACAACCGTCTCCAAATGATCCAGCTACTCTTTCTTCAATTACAATTGATGACGTTGTATATCAATCTATTGTTGCACCCTCTTCTTATGCATTAACTCGCTTGGGCCCCAACGGACATAGTCCAAATAATATTATACAAAATGGTACCATTGTAAATAATAGTAGCGCAAATGCAACCTGGAATGCAAACGCCCTTTCGTCTTTTCAAGATAAGAACCTAAACCACTACTTTGTCGCCAATCCAAACGGGCGTGACATTTGTAATAATTTTGCGGCAGTTTCCACGACCGATGCGCAACTCCAATCACTTTATTATAGCCCTGGAATTCCATCGAACGATGGTGGTATCATTGCAATTTCTGAAAGAAATGCGAATAACTGTTATTATATATCCATTTATGGAACACCAGCTGGAGGTGGTGCTGAACAATATTTGGGCGATACGTTTGTACGCTCCAATAACGCAACTCAAAATGGTCCGCAATTTAATCGCCCTGCAGCTGGGGTAGATTATTGGAACTCTGGAAGAGTTCTTGAAAATAATGGAACCATTGGGATTGCAATTTTCCTTTTAGAAGATTTAGCTCCCGTGGGTTCTGTTATTACAAGAGTAGATCTATTAGCTTCAACCGTAGATCATGGAGATGGGAAATTTTTTATCCTACAAAGATACGCAGTACCAAAAACTGAAAGAAGCTGTATGAATGTACCTTTCAATGGAACTGTAAATGGGAATACGATCCCAGCTGGTTCAACTTTTTCATTGGTAAGCGGTCCTACTCCTGAAGGTGAGAGTTTTACTTTTAATATGGATGGAAGCTACAGCTATACCCCAAGTGTTGGATTTACTGGCGATGTTACATTTGAGTACTCGGTATGCTTACCACCTCCCAATGAACTTACTTGTGACTCATCAACAGTGACAATTACATTCGAATCGGGTCCGGAGACAGGCTGCGAATGCGACTCTGGTAATGCGGATGGGCCTTCACTACAAAACTAAATATTTTAAACACATTATAATCTTTAATTCAGTAAACAAATAATTATGAAAAATACTATTACATGTTGTCTGTTAGGTGTACTAGCAATATTTGTTAGTAATGCACAAGTTGGAATTGGCACCACCAATCCACAAGAAACACTTCATATTGCAGGAAGTGGTAGCACTTTACGTGTGGAAGGCTTAAACAATACCAATAATGCTAATAATTTAGGTGGGAGTTCAAGCTACAATGTTGTTGCAGATAGCGAGGGGAATTTAGGTTTGGGAATGCCTTCAGGAGAAATTTCATCAGACTCAAATATACCATCGCCCATAACAGTTCGTACCACAGCTAATTCTGGTCTTAATTCGGCAGAGCTTTATCAGAAAAATTTTACATTGTCACAACGAGCCTTAGTTGTAATAACTTATTATGTAGCTTTAGATTTTGAAAGTTTCGACGGTACTGCAAAAATTGATGATGGGAGAGCCAAAGTAGCACATAACTATTTTTATCTAGGAAATGGAACTACGGCAAATACCTCAAAATCGTATGGAATGACAAGTGTGGTTTATACCAACATTAATTGTGACACTGCAACTGGTTTTATATACAATTCTCGGTCTATGACTATTGCTTTAGAGCCAGGCAGGTATAGTGTTCATTTACAGGGCGCCGTATTTGGTGGAGATTTAACTGCTGATGCTTCTTTTGGGGTAAAATTTGGAAACGGTGATAGATTGGATATCCAAGCAATATACTTGTAAAGTAAACAGTCCGTTAGTATTTTTTTAGTGGGTTTTGAAAGTAGCTGCAGCATCAAATTCACTCACAAAGTGAAATTTAATATTCGGATACTTACTTTGCGTCATTTGCAAAGTAAAAGCACTGTCTGCAAAGAAAACCAGCTGCCCTCGTTTGTCTTTGGCAAGAAACTTAGATTTTACCCTTTTGAAATCGGCAAATTCTGCACTCTTAGGATCTTTTGCCTGTACCCAACACGCTTTGTGAACGTTTAAATTTTCGTAAAGGCATTTTGCACCATATTCATGTTCCAATCTATACTGTATTACCTCAAATTGAAGGGCTCCTACGGTACCTATTACTTTACGGCCATTCAGCTCTAGGGTGAATAGTTGTGCAACACCTTCGTCCATTAATTGATCTACCCCTTTTTCAAGCTGTTTGCTTTTCAAAGGATCAGCGTTGTTAATGTATTTGAAATGTTCTGGTGAAAAACTAGGAATTCCTTTGTATTGCATCTCTTCCCCTTCGGTTAGCGTATCCCCAATTTTAAAGTTTCCAGTGTCGTGTAATCCTACGATATCACCAGGATAAGAAATATCTACTATTTGTTTCTTTTCAGCAAAGAAGGCGTTAGGGCTAGAAAATTTTAGCTTTTTACCATTTCTTACATGAAGATACGGCGTGTTTCTTTCAAAGGTACCCGAGACTATCTTCACAAAGGCTAATCTGTCTCGGTGTTTTGGGTCCATATTCGCATGGATCTTAAATACAAAGCCAGAGAATTCTTTTTCTTCTGGTTTTACCAAGCGGGTGTCACTTTCTTTAGGTCTTGGTTTTGGAGCGATTTCCACAAAACAATCCAATAATTCACGCACTCCGAAATTGTTTAGTGCAGAACCAAAAAATACGGGTTGTAGTAAACCATCAAGATATTCCTGACGGTTAAAATCCGGATATACCTCGTAGACCAGTTCTAATTCTTCCCGCAGCGTAGTTGCCGCTTTTGGCCCGATAAGTTTATCTAATTCAGGATTGGATATATCTTCAATTTCTATGGTTTCTTCAATATTCTTGCGGCTATCCCCACTAAAGAGATTCACATTTTTCTCCCAGATATTATAAATACCTTTAAAGTCGTAGCCCATCCCAATAGGGAAGGAGAGGGGAGTAACGCGCAATTTTAGTTTCTGTTCAATTTCATCCAGTAATCCAAAAGTATCTTTTCCTTCGCGGTCCATTTTATTTATAAAGACAATTATTGGAATATTTCGCATGCGACAAACTTCAACTAGTTTTTCGGTTTGTTCTTCTACACCTTTGGCTACGTCTATTACTACAATCACACTATCTACTGCAGTGAGTGTTCTAAAAGTGTCTTCAGCAAAATCCTTGTGCCCTGGTGTATCCAGAATATTTATTTTAGTACCATCATATTCAAAGGCTAATACCGAAGTTGCTACCGAAATTCCTCGTTGGCGTTCAATTTCCATAAAATCGCTGGTAGCCCCTTTCTTAATTTTATTGCTTTTAACGGCTCCTGCTTCTTGAATGGCACCCCCAAAAAGTAATAATTTTTCAGTCAATGTCGTTTTACCTGCATCTGGGTGAGATATAATGCCGAAGGTTTTACGTCTATTTATTTCTTTTTGAAGCATAGAATTATTTTGAAACAGCAAATATACTATGAGTTTGATGGATATGATAGTATTTTTTCTGAAACTAAATAGGTGGAAAATTAATAATGTAGATTATTAATGATATAATTCATATTTATTTGAAGTACTCAAAATTAAAAATAAATGTTCTCTTTTAATTACAAAAGTGCACCGAGCGAAAATGATATTTTAATTTAAAAGATTTTAGTAGGAAATTAACATATTATTAAAACCAAAAAATGACAAATTACGTAACTGTTTGGTCTATTTTTTTTGTGAAGAAAAATTTATGTATTCCTACAAAAAATAGTTCTGTTAGCCCAATAAAATAGTGACATACGTATATATACGTATATGTTGTTCTTACAAAAAAAACAATAAATTACACCCAAATCGTGTACTTTATCGAGTATAATCAACAGTTAAGCTAAAACCTAATACTGTGTAAGAATTATACACAAATCATAGTATATATTTGTGCCATTCGAAGGAATAATTATGTGAAAATTTAAGATTAATTCCTTCTACCGATTTTTAGATATAAAATTAAGGACATATGCAGAATTTTACTTTACCTCAATCGAAAAATACATTCGCAAGAATATTTTTGTTTACTTGCATGTTATTTTTCTATGGCTTATCTGTACAAGCGCAGATAGGCGTTCAGTCACCTTCTATTAGATCGGGTGTAACTTTTTCTTGGTCTGATATACAGGATGTGAATAACAATGGTGACATAGATGACAGTGAGAACAATAGGCCTGCGACAATAAGTGCTATTACCATTAACGGAACATTATACAATAATTTTGCTGTTCCTTCGGCATATCAACTTACGCGATTAGGACCTGCTGGACACGGCCCAAATCAAATAGTTAATAATGCATCTTATTCTACATTTAACAGTTCTAGCGCAACATTAAATATAACAGATTCCAACCAATGGGATAACGCTGCAAAAGCTGCATTCCAGTCTCAAAACTTAAATAATTATTTTACGTCAAATCCAAATGGTCGTGATATTTGCGGGAATTTTAATGTTGCCAATGGTATGAACGGGGCTACTGAAACCGATGCGCAATTACAAACTCTTTATTATAGTCCTCCACTTCCCGCGAATGCTGGAGGTGTTTTAGCTGTTACGGAACGTGGTGGTAACAACTGTTTTTATATAAGACTTTTTGGTTTTTTACCAGGAAGCACGGTTGAGCAATCATTAGGAGATACTTTTGTAAGAACGAATGGTGATTTAAGAGGTGGGAAGTTTTCACCTCCTAGTAACGGAGGAACTCCAAATAATACAAACGATGATTCAGATTACTGGGGATCTGGGCGTGAGCAGGATAACGAACAGACTATTGCTATTGCTTTATTTCAGTTAGATAATGTTGCTCCAATAGGTTCAAAGATTACAAGAATACGTTTTGTTGCTGCTTCAAATGACCACGGAGATGGTAAATTATTTGTTTTACAAAGGTATGCGCAACCACAAATTGATATGGGTTGTGTGAACGGAACTTTCAATGGTCAAATAAATAATTCTACTACAGTTCCTGCGGGATCTACTTATACTTTGGTTTCTGGTCCAACTCCAGCAGGAACTAGTTTTACATTAAATACAGATGGAAGTTACCAATATGTGCCTACACCAGGTTTTATAGGAGATGTAACATTTACATATAAAGTAAGACTTCCTGCTCCTAACCAAAATATTACCGATACGAATACGGTGACACTTACCTATAATCCCAAACCACCGAATCCTGAAATTGAGGTTAGTTGTAATGAAAATGGCGATTATAATATTTTGGTTACAACTCCAGTAGGAGGTAATTTTGAGTATCAAATTAATAATGAACCTTATCAGGCTTCACCGAATTTTACTAATTTAGGGCCTGGAACTTATGTTTTTAGTGTTAGGAATCTTGTGACAGGTTGTGAAAACAAACCTTCTTCTACAAGCATTACTTTAGATACATTAATGGGTTCAATAATTTCTGTTACAGATCTGGAATGCTTTGGAGATGATGATGGAGCAATAGATATTGCCGTAACGGGTGGTTTTCCTCCTTACTCGTTTTTATGGTCGAATGGTGCAACTACAGAAGATATTTCTAACCTTTCTCCTGGAGCCTATAATGTTCAAATTTTTGACACTTCGGGTTGTATGTTTGAATTTTTGTCAGACATTGTAATTGAAGGTCCTTCTTCTGGAATTTCATTAGATAAAACGATAACGGATGTTCTTTGTTTTGGAGGGGCAACTGGTGCTATTGATATCTCAGTATCTGGGGGAACACCTGGGTATTCATTCTCTTGGAGCAATGGTGCTACGACTGAAGATATAGCTGGGCTTACTGCTGGAGAATATACTGTAACCATTTTAGATGCCAACAACTGTAGTTTTGAAAAAATCTTTGAGGTAAAGCAGCCTTCCTCAGGCATTCAACTTTCAACGGAAGTAATAGATGTAAGTTGTTTTGGTGAAAGTACTGCTTCTATAGATCTTATGATTTCTGGGGGAGTGCCTCCATATAGTTACGCTTGGAGTAATGGTGCTACAACACAAGATCTTTCAAATATTCCTGCGGGAACTTATAATGTTATAGTTACTGATGATAATGGATGTTCTGCAACATTGCCAACTCCAGTAGAGGTTACACAGCCAGAGCCTATTAGTATTGAGCTTACGAAAACTAATGCGAATGCTATAGCATTGTGTAATAATGGTACCGCAACAGCTACTGTTTCTGGAGGAACTCCTCCATATACCTATCAATGGAATGATCCGGCTTCGCAAATAACTGCTACAGCTACTGGTCTCTTCGGAAGTCCATTAGGGGGAACACAATATACGGTAGTTATTACAGACGCTAATGGATGTAAAAATCAACAAAGTATTATCATAACTTGTGTTCAGGATTGTGACGCAGTGATTGATGTTACAAATGTTACTAATATTTTATGTAAAGGAGATAATACCGGAAGTGCTACTGTTAGCGCAAGCTCAGCTGCCAATCCGAATGCTACATTTACATTTACGTGGAATACAACACCTGTACAAGTTGATGCGAATGTTACTACAAGTACTATTTTAAATCAGTTTGCAGGAGTTTATACGGTTAGTGTTACCATCGACGGAACATTATGCCAGCCTGTTGAAGAAAGTGTAACGATTACAGAACCTTCTACAGCAGTGAGTGTTACAGCTACTGCAACAGATGAAACTGGCCCTACAACCAACGATGGTACTGCAACTGCAAATCCATCTGGAGGTATACCTCCTTACACCTATTTATGGAGTCCTGGTGGACAAACTACACAAACCATAACTGGGTTAAGTGATGGAACTTACACTGTAACAGTTACCGATGCAAATGGATGCGAAGCAACAACAATGGTTACAGTAAATGATGGAGACTGTAAAAATTTATCAGCAAATGCTTCAAGTACGCCAGTTTCTTGTAATGGAGGCAATGATGGTACTGCTACTGTTAACGTTTCTGGAGGTTTAGGTAATTTTACTTATTTGTGGAGCCCTGGTGGACAAACTACACAAACAATTTCAGGATTGACGGCTGGAGTTTACACAGTTACTGTAACTGATACAGATACACAATGTACCGCTTCAAGCTCAACTACTGTAAATCAGCCAACTAAACTAACGTCTGGAATTGCGGTAACAAATGTTGCCTGTTTTGGAGAAAGTACAGGGTCGTTAGATTTAACCGTAAGTGGTGGAACAAGTCCATATAGCTTTTTATGGAATAATGGTGCCACTACTGAAGATATTTCAAACTTACCAGCAGGATCTTATTCTGTAGTTATTACAGATGCCAATGGATGTGTAAAAAATGACCAAGCTACAGTAAGACAACCTTCTGCTGCATTAGCAATTACTATAACCTCTCAAGACGATATTGTTTGCGAGGGTACAGGTTCTGTTATGGTTCAGGCAACTGGCGGAACGGCTCCTTATAGCTATAGCCTTGATGGAGGTGCTCCACAGAGTTCAGGTACATTTGCTAACCTAGTGGCAGGAACCTATACAATTTCTGTAGTTGACGCTAACGTTTGTAGTAAGACTGTAAGTGTAACCATTCTCGAAAATTGTACAATCGCAGTGAATGATTTCCGTGATACCGTTGTGAATGTTCCAATTACAGGAAACGTACTTACAAACGACGAAGATCTAGAAGGTGATGATCAAGTGGTAACCACTCTTACGGTTACTTCAGATCAGGGCGTTGTAGTAAACATAGCTCCAGACGGTACTTTTACTTACAATCCACCAACAAACTATACAGGAGGTGACTTCTTTATGTACTCAATCGAGGATAATGGAAACCCACAAGCTACAGATTCAGCTACAGTATTCATTAGAATCAATCCAATAGGACAGAATAATACGATTGCCAATGCAGATGCCGTATTCACTGAGGTGAATGTTGCGATCCCAGGAAATGTATTAACGAACGATGTAGATTTAGAAGGAGACAACCAGACAGTAACCAATCCAGGAACATACACCTTACCAGGTGGAGTACTTGTACTGAATGCAAACGGAACTTTTGTCTATACGCCGAACTCAGGCTTTACAGGAACCGACACATTTACCTATAACATTGTAGATGATAATGTAAATCCTGCAACCGATAGCGCTGTACTTACTATTACAGTAGTGGGCGACCCGGCAATGAATTACACCTTTGCTGTAGATGATGGTTATGGTGGAAACCAGGGCGCTACCATTACAGGAAATCTATTAGACAACGATTTTGATCCAGAAGGTGATGATCAGTTTGTAGATATCGTTATCAGTCCATCAAGTGGACCAGCTTTTGGCACTGTTGTGCTGAATGCAGATGGTAGTTTTACCTATACACCAAACGATCCTAATTTCTCTGGAAACGATAGCTTTGTATACTCAATATTCGATAATGGTGCACCGGTAGCTACAGATTCTGCAACGGTGAGTATTCTTATTGCAGGACAGAACTTAATTCTTGCTATAGACGATATCAATAATACCTATGTAGGTTTACCAGTTGATGGAAATGTAGCAACGAACGATGAAAATTATGATGGTCCAGCAGGTACTGAGACATTTACATTAGTAAGTGGGCCAACAGCAGGAGGTATATTAGTATTTAACCCTGATGGAACCTATAGCTATACACCACCAGTTGACCCGTCAATTTTAGAAGATACATTCGTATATCAAATTTGTGATGCAGGAAACCCAATAGCTTGTGATACAGCTACAGTGTATATCGAAATTTTACCAATTCCAAATACAGGAAATGAGCCACCAGTGGCTAATGCTGATACGAATATCACAGAAGTGAATACTCCAGTAAGTGGTTTTGCACTTCCTAACGATTTCGATCCAGATGGTGACTCAATTGTTGTGACTGCTAATACAGATCCAACCAACGGTGCAGTAGTAATAAATCCTGATGGAAGTTATGTGTATACTCCAAATCTAGATTTTATTGGAGAAGATATCTTCACGTATACTATTTGTGATAACCAGACTCCGGCCTTATGTGATAAGACAACCGTTACAATTCAAGTAATTGCTAATAATGGGAATATCACTGTTGCCAATGATGATGCGTATAATGGAATAGTAGACACCGTTATTTCAGGGAATCTATTAGACAATGATACCGACCCAGAAGGTGATGACCAAATGGTAGATGTGGCAATCAGCCCATCCAATGGTCCAACTAATGGAACGGTGGTATTAAATGCAGATGGAACTTTTACCTATACTCCAAATGCAGGATATGTTGGAACCGATCAGTTTGTTTATTCAATTTTCGATACTAACGCACAAGTTGCGACAGATCAGGCAACAGTATACTTAACAGTAGGTAATGGTGTTAATGAGATATTGGCAATAGACGATATTAATGACACGTTTGTAAACTTACCAGTAAGTGGAGATGTATCTACGAATGATAAAAATTACGATGGTCCAGCAGGAACAGAAGTATTCACTTTAGTAACTGGTCCAACTAACGGAACATTAACTTTCAATCCAGATGGAACGTATACATATGTACCAGGACCTGGTTATATAGGTGAGGATACTTTCGTATACCAAGTATGTGACGGTGGAAATCCAGTAGCTTGTGATACAGCAACAGTTTATATTGAAGTACAGCCAGTAGGTAGCCCATCCAATGAGCCACCGGTTGCCAATGCAGATACGAACAGTACTCAAGTAGATACTCCGGTAGACGGAACTGTATTGCCAAACGATTATGACCCAGACGGGGATCCAATCGTGGTAACAGCGAACACCCCACCAAGTAATGGTACGGTAACAATTAACCCTGACGGAACATATACGTATACACCAGCACCAGGATTTGAAGGAGAAGATACGTTCACGTATACTATCTGTGATAACCAGACTCCAGCCTTATGTGATACAGCAACGGTAACTATTCAGGTACTAGGTAGCCCAGAAAACATCACCACAGCTGTTGATGATGCTTACTATGGTTTCCCAGATGCAGCTATTACAGGAAATGTATTGGACAACGATACGGATCCTGAAGGAGATAACCAGACAGTAGATGTTGCAGTAAGCCCATCAAACGGTCCATCAAATGGAACGGTTGTATTGAATGCAGACGGAATATTTACGTACACACCTAACCCAAGTTATGTAGGTACTGATAGCTTTGTATATGAGATTTTCGACAATGGAACACCAGTAGCTAGAGACAGAGCCACGGTTTATATTTCAATCAATCCAACTGGAACAGGAAACGAGATTCTAGCGATAGATGATATCAACGATACATTTGTGGATCTTCCAGTAAATGGAGATGTATCTACCAACGATATTAACACCGATGGTCCAGCAGGAACAGAAGTATTCACTTTAGTAACTGGTCCAACTAACGGAACATTAACTTTCAATCCAGATGGAACGTATACATATGTACCAGGACCTGGTTATATAGGTGAGGATACTTTCGTATACCAAGTATGTGACGGTGGAAATCCAGTAGCTTGTGATACAGCAACAGTTTATATTGAAGTACAGCCAGTAGGTAGCCCATCCAATGAGCCACCGGTTGCCAATGCAGATACGAACAGTACTCAAGTAGGAGTACCTGTTGATGGAACTGTATTACCAAACGATTATGACCCAGACGGGGACCCAATCGTGGTAACAGCGAACACCCCACCAAGTAATGGTACGGTAACAATTAACCCTGATGGAACATATACGTATACACCAGCACCAGGATTTGAAGGAGAAGATACGTTCACGTATACTATCTGTGATAACCAGACACCAGCTTTATGTGATACAGCAACGGTAACCATTCAGGTACTAGGTAGCCCAGAAAACATCACCACAGCTGTTGATGATGCTTACTATGGTTTCCCAGATGCAGCTATTACAGGAAATGTATTGGACAACGATACGGATCCTGAAGGAGATAACCAGACAGTAGATGTTGCAGTAAGCCCATCAAACGGTCCATTAAATGGAACGGTTGTATTGAATGCAGACGGAACATTTACGTACACACCTAACCCAGGATATGTAGGTACTGATAGCTTTGTATATGAGATTTTCGACAATGGAACACCAGTAGCTAGAGACAAAGCCACGGTTTATATTTCAATCAATCCAACTGGAACAGGAAACGAGATTCTAGCGATAGATGATATCAATGATACGTTTGTAAACTTACCAGTTAGTGGAGATGTATCTACGAATGATAAAAATTACGATGGTCCAGCAGGAACAGAAGTCTTTACTTTAGTGAGCGGACCAACAGCTGGAGGTACATTAACTTTCAATGCAGATGGAACATACGATTATATTCCAGCTCTAGATTATGTAGGGGATGATACCTTTGTATATCAGATATGTGATGGAGGAAACCCAATTGCTTGTGATACTGCAAATGTGACCATCACAGTTGTTGATGATCCAATTATTGGAAATGATCCGCCAGTTGCTATTAACGATGTAAATATTACTGAAGTTGATGTTCCTGTGGACGGTAATGTATTAGTGAACGATTTCGATCCAGATCTTGGTGATACTATTTCAGTAACACAGAATACAAATCCTACCAACGGAACAGTTACTGTGAACCCTAATGGAGATTACACATACACACCAAACCCAGGGTTTACAGGAGTGGATACATTCGAATATACTATATGTGATAGTGCGACACCTTCACTTTGTGATTCAGCAATCGTAACCATCTATGTAATTGGAGATCCAGGAAATATTACGATAGCAAATGACGATGCCTATTACGGGGAGGTAAATACAGTTGTATCAGGAAATGTTCTTGACAACGACAGTGATCCAGAAGGAAATGACCAAACTTTAAATGTTGGAGCGACACCAGTTTCAGGACCCTCTAATGGTACTGTAGTGGTAAATGCCGATGGTTCATTTACATATACTCCAGGAGCCGACTTTACAGGAAATGATCAGTTTGTATATGAAATATTCGACAACGGAGCACCTGTTGCGACAAGTCAAGCTACCGTATATATCCTTATCGAACAAACGCCTGCTCCTGCAATTGCGATTCTAAAATCTGGACTATTTATTGACGGAAATAATGATACTTGCGCAGACGTAGGGGAAGTTATTCGATATACTTTTGAAGTAACAAATCAAGGTAATGTACCACTTGGAAACATTACAGTGACCGACCCATTATTGGAAGCACCAAACCCAGTAGTACCAATTGCATTTGTTGGCGGTGATGCTAATGGAAATGATCTTTTAGATATAGATGAAACTTGGACGTATACTGCAGACTATGCAATAACACAAGTTGATATTGATGCAGGTGAGGTAATAAACCAGGCAACTGCAACAGGAACAGATGAAGATGGAACAACGGTAGATGATCTTTCAGATGAAATATCTGTAACAGATAACAACCCAACAGTAACTCCATTATGTCAGGCACCAGTAATTGCGATTTTAAAATCTGGATTGTTTTTAGATGGAAATGGTAATCAGTGTGCAGATGCGGGTGAGTCTATAGACTACACATTCACAGTAACGAATGAAGGAAATGTAAGTTTATCAAGTATCACAGTAACAGACCCATTATTGGAAGCACCAAACCCAGTAGTACCAATTGTATTTGCTGGCGGTGATACCGATGGAGATCTTGAGCTTGATGTAGATGAAACCTGGACTTATACTGCTAGCTACGCTATCACACAAGCTGATATTGATGCAGGTGAAGTAGTAAACCAGGCAACAGCTACAGGAACAGCACCAGATGCTACAGTTGTAAGCGATCTTTCAGATGAAATATCTGTAACAGATAACAACCCAACAGTAACTCCATTATGTCAGGCACCAGTAATTGCGATTTTAAAATCTGGATTGTTTGTAGATGGAAATGGTAATCAGTGTGCAGATGCGGGTGAGTCTATAGACTACACCTTCACAGTAACGAATGAAGGAAATGTAAGTTTATCAACTATCACAGTAACAGACCCATTATTGGAAGCACCAAACCCAGTAGTACCAATTGCATTTGTTGGCGGTGATACCGATGGAGATCTTGAGCTTGATGTAGATGAAACCTGG
The DNA here is from genome assembly GCA_963799365.1 of uncultured Flavobacteriaceae bacterium. Lineage (GTDB taxonomy): Bacteria > Bacteroidota > Bacteroidia > Flavobacteriales > Flavobacteriaceae > Marinirhabdus. The sequence goes on along the minus strand of CAWCWV010000017.1, from coordinate 72,187 downwards.
ACTTATACTGCTAGCTACGCTATCACACAAGCTGATATTGATGCAGGTGAAGTAGTAAACCAGGCAACAGCTACAGGAACAGCACCAGATGCTACAGTTGTAAGCGATCTTTCAGATGAAATATCTGTAACAGATAACAACCCAACAGTAACTCCATTATGTCAGGCACCAGTAATTGCGATTTTAAAATCTGGATTGTTTGTAGATGGAAATGGTAATCAGTGTGCAGATGCGGGTGAGTCTATAGACTACACATTCACAGTAACGAATGAAGGAAATGTAAGCTTATCTAGTATCACAGTAACAGATCCATTATTGGAAGCACCAAACCCAGTAGTACCAATTGTATTTGCTGGCGGTGATACCGATGGAGATCTTGAGCTTGATGTAGATGAAACCTGGACTTATACTGCCAGCTACGCTATCACACAAGCTGATATTGATGCAGGTGAAGTAATAAACCAGGCAACAGCTACAGGAACAGCACCAGATGCTACAGTTGTAAGCGATCTTTCAGATGAAATATCTGTAACAGATAACAACCCAACAGTAACTCCATTATGTCAGGCACCAGTAATTGCGATTTTAAAATCTGGATTGTTTGTAGATGGAAATGGTAATCAGTGTGCAGATGCGGGTGAGTCTATAGACTACACATTCACAGTAACGAATGAAGGAAATGTAAGCTTATCTAGTATCACAGTAACAGATCCATTATTGGAAGCACCAAACCCAGTAGTACCAATTGTATTTGCTGGCGGTGATACCGATGGAGATCTTGAGCTTGATGTAGATGAAACCTGGACTTATACTGCCAGCTACGCTATCACACAAGCTGATATTGATGCAGGTGAGGTAATAAACCAGGCAACAGCTACAGGAACAGCACCAGATGCTACAGTTGTAAGCGATCTTTCAGATGAAATATCTGTAACAGATAACAACCCAACAGTAACTCCATTATGTCAGGCACCAGTAATTGCGATTTTAAAATCTGGATTGTTTGTAGATGGAAATGGTAATCAGTGTGCAGATGCGGGTGAGTCTATAGACTACACATTCACAGTAACGAATGAAGGAAATGTAAGCTTATCTAGTATCACAGTAACAGACCCATTATTGGAAGCACCAAACCCAGTAGTACCAATTGTATTTGCTGGCGGTGATACCGATGGAGATCTTGAGCTTGATGTAGATGAAACCTGGACTTATACTGCCAGCTACGCTATCACACAAGCTGATATTGATGCAGGTGAGGTAATAAACCAGGCAACTGCAACAGGAACAGATGAAGATGGAACAACGGTAGATGATCTTTCAGATGAAGTATCTGTAACAGATAACAACCCAACAGTAACACCATTATGTCAGGCACCAGTAATTGCGATTTTAAAATCTGGATTGTTTGTAGATGGAAATGGTAACCAATGTGCAGATGCGGGTGAGTCTATAGACTACACATTCACAGTAACGAATGAAGGAAATGTAAGTTTATCAAGTATCACAGTAACAGACCCATTATTGGAAGCACCAAACCCAGTAGTACCAATTGCATTTGTTGGCGGTGATACCGATGGAGATCTTGAGCTTGATGTAGATGAAACCTGGACTTATACTGCTAGCTACGCTATCACACAAGCTGATATTGATGCAGGTGAAGTAGTAAACCAGGCAACAGCTACAGGAACAGCACCAGATGCTACAGTTGTAAGCGATCTTTCAGATGAAATATCTGTAACAGATAACAACCCAACAGTAACTCCATTATGTCAGGCACCAGTAATTGCGATTTTAAAATCTGGATTGTTTGTAGATGGAAATGGTAATCAGTGTGCAGATGCGGGTGAGTCTATAGACTACACATTCACAGTAACGAATGAAGGAAATGTAAGTTTATCAAGTATCACAGTAACAGACCCATTATTGGAAGCACCAAACCCAGTAGTACCAATTGTATTTGCAGGTGGTGATACCGATGGAGATCTTGAGCTTGATGTAGATGAAACCTGGACTTATACTGCCAGCTACGCTATCACACAAGCTGATATTGATGCAGGTGAAGTAGTAAACCAGGCAACAGCTACAGGAACAGCACCAGATGCTACAGTTGTAAGCGATCTTTCAGATGAAATATCTGTAACAGATAACAACCCAACAGTAACACCTTTATGTCAATCTTCTTCAATTGCAGTGATCAAAAGAGGAACATTAAATGATGAGAACGGTAACGGATGTACAGATGTAGGTGAAACTATTTCTTATGAATTCGAAGTAATGAATACAGGAAATGTTACACTAACTGCTGTAACTGTAAATGATCCTTTAGTAAATGTAGTAGGTGGACCAATAGAATTGGCACCAGGACAAACAGATATAGTAACCTTTACAGCGGTTTATAGTATTACACAAGTTGATATTGACAACGGTAGTTTTACAAATCAAGCAACGGCTATGGGTACTACGCCAAATGGAACTGTTGTTCAAGATGACTCAGATTTTGATACATTTATAGACGACAATCCAACTGTTACGCCACTTTGTCAAAATGCTAGTATTGCTCTTATAAAAGTAGGAACTGTAATGGATGAGAACAACAGTGGTTGTGCAGATCCTAAGGAAACTATCGACTATGCATTTACTGTAATGAATACAGGTAACGTAACAATTACAAATATTGAAATTGATGATCCACTAGTGAATGTACAAGGAGGTTCTATAACATTAGCACCAGGACAAACAGATCTTAATTCATTTACAGCTACTTATTTAATTACGCAGGCGAATATTAATGATGGATTCGTTGAAAATCAAGCTACCGTGCGTGGTTTAGATCCTCTGTTAAATATTGTTACAGATTTATCTGATGATAATAGTTTCTTGGAAAACGATCCAACAATTACACCATTGTGTCAAGATTCAATAATTGCGTTAATTAAAACAGGAACGCTTGTTGACGATAACAATAACGGTTGTGTAGATCTTGGTGAAACTATTGTATATGACTTTGTTGTGACAAACCTAGGAAATGTTGTTTTATCAAATGTTATTGTAACAGATCCCCTAGTAACTGTAATTGGTGGTCCAATTTCATTGCCAGCAGGTGAGTCTGACACTGAGACATTCAGCGCAGAATATATTGTTACACAGGACGACGTAGACAACGGAAGTGTAGTAAATCAAGCGATGGTTAGTGGGACTACTCCAGATGGAGTTGTAGTAAGTGATCTTTCTGATAACAATAGTAATTTCGAAAATGACCCTACGGTTAGCACCTTGTGTCAAGACCCAAGAGTTTCTTTAGAAAAAGAAGGAATATTTGATGATAACAATGGAGATGGTATTCCACAACCAGGTGAGACGATCACCTATGTATTCTCTGTTAGAAATACAGGAAATGTAACCTTGTATAACTTAACTCTTGAAGATGACGACTTAGCAGGTATAATAATCACAGGAGGTCCAATTCCAGTATTACTTCCAGGTGAGTTTGATGAGACCACCTACATTGCAACATATGCAATTAGTCAGGATGATATAAACAATGGAGAGGTAATTAATCAGGCCGTAATTAGAGGAACCACCTTAGACGGAACTGAAGTTCAGGATACCTCAGATGATCCGAATGACTTGACAAATGTTGACCCAGACGGTGATGGTGACCCAGACGATCCAACGGTAGTGATTTTACCGAATGTGTTACCTGAGTTTCCTTTTGAAATATTTAACGGTATTACACCAGATGGTGACGGATTGAACGATTTCTTTAATGTTGTAGGAATTGAAAACTTCCCAGACAACAATATGAAAATCTACAACCGTTGGGGAGTACTAGTTTGGGAGACCGATGGATACGGTGGAGCAACTGGAGCAACTAATGTATTTGATGGATTCTCTAATGGTAGAGCAACTATTGAAGATAACAAGTTGTTGCCAACAGGAACGTACTTCTATATACTGGTAAGACAGGATCCTAATTCTGGAGAGACTTTGAAGGACAATGGTTACCTATACATTAATAGATAATTAGCAATTGAAAAATAAAATCCTGGGCAGTTTGCCTGCCCAGGTTTAAAATACATAACTATGAAACACAGTTATTTAGCAATTTTGGTTTTAGCTCTTGTAACAACAGTTACTGGGTTGGCGCAACAAGACGCTCAATTTACACAGTATATGTACAATACTCAGGTGGTGAACCCTGCGTATGCTGGATCTAGAGGCGCCCTTAGTTTTGGGGCGTTATACAGAACACAATGGGTAGGTTTTGAAGGAGCTCCAAAAACTGGAACCTTTACGGTGAATTCACCTATTGGCTCGCTCGAAAATATGGGGCTTGGACTTTCAATTGTACGTGATGAAATTGGACCATCTATAGAATCTAATGTAAATATAGATTACTCATATACCATCAATACTTCAGATACTGCTGAATTAAGCTTCGGTTTAAAAGCTGGAGTAGATTTGTTGGATGTAGATTTTACAAAATTGAATATTTTCGACCAAGGAGATCCACGTTTTCAGAATAATGTTGATAATAAAATTCAACCACAAATTGGAGCAGGACTTTACTATAATACCGATAAGTTTTACGCAGGTCTTTCGGTACCAAATTTCCTTACAACAAAACATTACGACGAGAGTAATATCAATACCATAGACAACGAAACCATAGCAGCAGAAAGATTACACTATTTCTTAATTGCAGGGTATGTTTTCGACTTAAGTGAAAACCTCAAATTTAAGCCCGCTACTTTAGTAAAGGCAGTGAGTGGATCGCCATTACAGTGGGATGTATCGGCCAATTTCCTTATTAACGAAAAATTCACTGTAGGAGCAGCTTACCGTTGGAGTGCCGCATTTAGTGGCCTGGTAGGTTTTCAAGCTAGCGATAGTGTATTTATTGGTTTCGGATATGATTATCAAACCACAGACATTGAACAGTATAGTGATGGTTCTTACGAAATCATGCTACGTTTCGATGTCTTTAAGAAACCAGAACGTGTACTTACACCTAGATTCTTCTAAAAAACAACAACACACTATTTATGAGGACAGCTACAACTTCACACAAACTAATCTTAACAATACTGGTACTTTTAATAACCAGTATTGGTTTTTCCCAAAAGAAAAAAGTAGAAAAAGCTAATAAAGAATTCGACAAGTTAGCCTATATCGACGCTCGGGAAATCTACTTAGAAGTAGTAAAAGATGGCTATGAATCTGCTCAGATTTTTCAAAATCTTGGAGACACCTATTATTGGAACAGTGACTATGACAATGCTTCCGTGTGGTATCAAAAATTAATTGCAAACTATCCTTCCGAAGTAAAAGCAGTATACTACTACAGAGCAGCACAATCTTTAAAAAGTTTAAAGAAATATGACGAGTCCGATAAGTTAATGGATCTATACGCTGCAGTGGGTGGAGATGGACTCATTGTGCAAAATTATAAAGACGATCCCAAATATCTTGAAAGCATTGCTTTTGAAGCCATAGGATATGAACTTGAAAAAGTTTCAGTCAACACAAAATTTTCAGACTTTGGACCTTCTTATTATGGAGATAAATTAGTATATGCTTCTGCTACTACTAGTACTGAAGGTTCAAAAAACTTTGAGTGGACAGATCAACCGTTCTTAGATCTATTTGTTGCAGACATGGACTCCCTAGGGCGTCTGTCTAACCCAACTAGCTTGAAAGGAGATATTAATACAAAATATCATGAATCCTCTACAACATTTAGCAAAGATGGAAAAACTGTTTATTTTACTAGAAATAACTTTATTGACGGGAAAAAAGGGAAGGATAAAAATAAAACCATTCGTTTAAAGCTATATAAAGCAACTAACAATGGAGACAATGTTTGGACCAATATTGAAGAACTTCCATTCAACAGTAAAGAATATTCGGTAGCACACCCAACATTGAGTAAAGATCAAAAACGTTTGTATTTTTCTTCAGATATGCCAGGTACTTTAGGGATGAGCGATCTTTGGTATGTTGAAATTCAAGGTGATAATAGCTTCGGAGAACCTGTTAATTTAGGACCTGCCATAAATACGGAAGCCCGTGAATCTTTTCCATTTATTAGTGATGCTGGAAACCTGTACTTCTCCAGTGATGGTCGATCAGGACTAGGAGGATATGATATTTATACAACCGAGTTAGATGTTGAAGGAATGCCTACCACTATTAAAAACTTGGGGGAACCGGCTAATAGTAATCAAGATGATTTTGGTTTTATTATAAGAGAAGAAAAGAAAATTGGCTATTTATCATCTAACCGCGATGGAGAAAGAGGAAGTATAGATGACGATATATACCTGGTAAAGGAACAATGTGAGATCACTTTAGTAGGTACCGTTTTTGATTCCAAAACTTTAGACCTTATTCCTGGTGCATCTGTACAATTGCTGGATGCAAATAATGGACTTATAAAAGAGGTCATCGTAGGAGATGACGCTGCATTTGAATTTAAAGTAGCTTGTGATACTACCTATATCATACGGGGTATGAAGGAAGGCTATGAACCTTACGAAACAAGAATTACAACACCAGACGCAACAGCAACTATTACTGTACCTGTACCGCTTATGCGTAAGGGATGTGATCCAAGGGACCTTGGTTGTATCCTTGATTTGCAGCCCATCTATTTCGATTTTGATAGGTATAACATTCGCCCAGATGCAGAAATTGAATTGGCAAAAATTTTAGGGGCAATGCGTAAGTACGAAGATCTTATCATTCATATAGAATCACATACAGATTCAAGAGCTCCCAAGCGTTACAACGAAGTTTTAAGTGAGCGTAGAGCGCAGTCTACCCTAAAATGGTTAGTAGCTAAAGGAATAGATAAGAGTAGACTTTCTGCAAAAGGATACGGAGAAAATAAATTGGTTAACAATTGTGCAGACGGTGTAGATTGTACAGAAGAAGAGCACCAGTTAAACAGAAGATCAATGTTTATAATTCAGAATTAGGAAGGGGAATCCGAAACTGAATTTATAAAAAGCGTTCCATATTAATTTATGGGACGTTTTTGTTTTTGTGAATTATGTATTTCGTATTTTTGAGAAAAACCCAAATCACTGCTATGGTGGAAGAACAAGTAATCCTTGTAAATGAAAAGGATGAACAAATTGGCTTAATGCCGAAGATGGAAGCTCATGAAAAAGGGCTGTTGCATAGGGCCTTTTCAGTATTTATTTTCAATTCAAAAAAAGAAGTGATGCTACAGCAACGGGCTTTTGGAAAATACCACTCTCCAGGCTTGTGGACAAACACCTGTTGCAGCCATCAGAGAGATGGAGAAACTTCTATTAAAGCTGGTGAACGAAGGCTCTTGGAAGAAATGGGGTTTAGTGTTCCTTTGCAAGAATCTACATCCTTTATCTATAAAGCACCATTTAGTAATGGTCTGACCGAGCATGAATACGACCACATTCTTATTGGTGCCTATGAAGGTCCGCCTAATCTAAATCCAGATGAAGTTGCAGACTGGAAATGGATGCCTCTGGAAGATGTGAAGCTCGACATAGATAAAAAACCAGAAATGTATACAGCTTGGTTTAAAATAATTTTCGATAAATTTTATCAGCATATAAACTTATGAGTTTAACTGTTTACAGAAAAGCACATTTTAATGCCGCGCACAGACTTTTTAAAAAGGAATGGAGCGATGAGAAGAATTTCGAAGTCTTCGGAAAGTGTAGCAACCCTTTATACCACGGGCATAATTATGAACTTGAAGTAGGTGTGACTGGTGAAATAGATCCAGAAACTGGCTTTTTAATCGATTTAAAAATTTTAAAGAATTTAATTGAATCTGAAATTGAAACTCCCTTCGACCATAAAAACCTGAACAAAGAAGTTCCGGAATTTAAGAACCTGAACCCTACGGTCGAAAATATTGCCAAAGTAATCTATGAAAAACTTCGAAAGAAGCTGGATTCAAAATATGTGATTACTATAAAATTATATGAAACACCTCGTAATTTTGTGGTGTACACAGCACAGCAATGAACAAAGGCGATACACTTCCAGATTTTACGTTACTCGACCAGAACGGTACATCGTATGCCAGCGACAAAGTGAAGGGAAAACAACCCGTGGTTGTCTATTTTTATCCAAAAAATTTTACGCCAGGGTGTACCAAAGAAGCCTGTAGTTTCAGAGATGCCTATGAAGATTTTAAAGATCTAGGCGCCGAAGTAATAGGTATAAGTGCAGACAGTGATGCGTCCCACCAAAAGTTTGCAAAACGCTATAATTTGCCTTTCATTTTATTGGCAGATACCAAGAATAAAATACGTAAAATGTTTGGCGTTAAAACAAATTTGCTGGGCTTGTTACCTGGAAGAGAAACTTTCGTATTTGATGCGAACGGAGTACTTGTCTATAAATTTGAATCTATGGGCGCTACAAAACACATAGATAAATCACTGAAATATCTTCAAAAAAACAGTGATGGATAAACCTAAGTTATACCCACTGCAATTTGTCCCCGAACTAAAAGAAAAAGTATGGGGTGGTACTAAGCTAAAGTCAATTTTAAATAAAAGAGCTAAGGGTATTATAGGGGAGAGTTGGGAAATTTCTGGAGTGCAGGGTACTATTTCCAAAGTTTCAAACGGAGCCTTAAAAGGTCAAGAAATTACCCAACTAATTCAGCACTATAAAGTAGCCTTGGTAGGAGAGCGGGTGTACCAGAAATATGGTGACCAGTTTCCTTTACTGTTCAAGTTTATAGATGCGCAGCAAGATCTTTCCGTACAATTACACCCCAACGATGCCTTGGCGCAAGAACGTCACAACACCTTTGGGAAGACTGAAATGTGGTACATCTTGCAGGCCGAAAGTGCTGCACGACTTATCCTGGGCTTCAAAAAAAAGCTCGATAAAATTTCCTATACTGAAATTTTAGAAACCAGTACTATTACATCAGTATTGCATTCCGAAGAAGTACACGAGGGGGAAACTTATTTTGTTGAACCTGGCTTAGTACATGCAATTGGAGCAGGTGTTTTACTGGCTGAAATTCAACAAACCAGTGATATTACCTATCGTATATACGATTGGGATCGTCCGGATACCGATGGAACTTTTCGGGAATTACATACTGAAGAAGCTTTGGATGCCATTCAGTTTACCACAAACAATCCTAAAATAGCCTACATAGATCATTTGAATCAGCGAGTGATGTTGGTTTCTTGCCCTTATTTTGTAACGCATAAACTACTGTTATCTGAAAATTTCAGCATAGAAAATTTTCAGAATGAAAGTTGTAAAGTGTATATGTGCACCGAAGGTGAGGGGCAGTTTGTTACCGAAGATACTTCAAACACCATCCAAAAAGGAGAAACTATTCTAATTCCAGCTTGCTGTACCAGCTACCAAATTAAAACCGAAAACGCCACATTTTTAGAGGTGTACATTCCTTAGTAATTCGTACCTTGCGCCCATAATTTTAAACAAAAAAACATGGCGAGTGTACGCAATTTAAAAAGAGATATTAATTACGTTTTGGGTGATATAATTGAAGCAGTTTACATTTGGGAGCTTACCAACCCAGAGAAGGACACTAAAAAATCACAAGCAATCATCGATGATGCAATCACTACTTTTGACGAGCTTATCGTAAAAGTAAACGATAGAAGTGTTGCAAATGCAGATAAAAAAGCACATTTTAAGTCGGTAAACCAAGACTTAGAAACTAAAGGTAGAAAATTAATCGATAAGATTAACGCCTTATAAATTCAATTAATTAGCACCTTGTGCTTTTAGTAAAGACTCCAGATCCTTTCCGTATTTGGAGTCTTTTATGTTTTGGGGCAGCGCATTGTAGACTGTGTCCAAGTATTTTTTGGTGAGTCCTTGTGTTTCATATACAATAATGTAAGGTGCTATTTCAAGCTCTTTTTGAGCTAATGCATAATTTACTGAAGTTAGGTATTTACTTCTCAACACACTTTCTTCTTGTTTTTGCAACACATTGTAAACCGAATCATTTCGTTCGGCCAGTGCTTTTAATTTTAAGGATACTACCTCTAAATTTTTATTAGCGTAGCGTTGCATTAATTTTTTATACTCTTCTAGCTTTTCTTGATTTTTTGAACCAGTGACCTTGTATTCAGTGCCAAATTTTTCTAGGGTTGTTGCAATATGTATTTCACCTTCTTCAGCAAAAAATGGAATACGCTCGTCCAATAAATCTCCGTTCTTTAAACGTAAGTATAAATAATGTACCTGTGGGCTCTCAACAGAAACCGAAAATTCAAAATTTTCATCGCCAGTCATTTGTATAGAATCTACCGATAGTAGCGTGCTGTCTTCAATTTTCTGAAGAATAAGTGTCCCTTTTTTGAGTCCATCCACGGAGCCAGTAAGCTTCATTTCATGTTCTGGGGCACAACTAGTAAATACTAGTACTACAACTACTATAATAGAAAAAAAATATTTCATAAAATTTATAAATGAGGGCGCAAAGATGCAAAATTACGCTTGATTGGGCAATGGTTTAAGTGTAATAAAGAATATTGGAAGTTTTTTTGTCAACTATCTTTTTACCTCTCCTTCGGAGAGGTCGAAACTGCTTTTTCAGTAGTTTCGGGTGAGGAAAATTAGCCAACCGCTACCAATCGCATCATGACCGTACACAATACGGCGCCTAATGTTCCAATGGCATATCCGAAAACAGCTAGTAAAACCCCAACCGTAGCCAGAGATGGGTGAAATGCTGAAGCCACAATTGGAGCAGAAGCTGCCCCACCAACATTTGCCTGACTTCCAACTGCCAGGAAGAAATAGGGAGCGCGAATTATTTTTGCAACCAAAATAAGCAATCCTGCGTGTATAGCCATCCACATAAATCCTACAGAAAGTAATCCAGGATTGTTGAAAATTTGCATAATGTCAATTTTCATCCCAATACTTGCTACCAGAATATAGATGAAGATACTTCCTATTTTACTGGCACCTGCACCTTCATAATTCTTGGCTTTGGTATACGATAAAATAATTCCAATAAAGGTGGTAATAGAAACCATCCAAAAGAAGCTAGAATTTAAGAATGTGAGGGAATTTCTAGTAATTCCTGGATCCAGACCTGTAACAAACCCTTCAAAAGCAGCGCTTATATAGTCTGCTCCGAAATGAGCAACACTTACAGTACCAAAAGCAATTCCAGCAAGGATCATATAATCTGTAAGAGTTGGGTTTCGGGTAACCTTATCTGAATATGCAGCTACTTTTTCTTTTAAACTTTCAATAGCTGAAGTATCAGCTTTTAACCATTTATCAATTTTCGCTGCTTTACCAATTCCAATTAATAAAATTGCCATCCAAATGTTGGCAACAACAATGTCTACAAAAACCATTTGCCCATATTGGCTTGGGTTAAATTTGTAAACTTCTAGCATGGCCGCTTGGTTCGCACCCCCGCCTATCCAACTCCCTGCAAGTGTAGAGAGTCCTCTCCAAACTGCATCTGGACCAACCCCACCAACCGTTTCAGGTGAAATTAGACCAATTACCAAAACTGCAATAGGACCTCCGAGAATAATTCCTATAGTACCGGTAAAAAACATAATGAGCGCCTTGGGACCAAGATTGAATACGGCTTTTAAGTCCATGCTCAATGTCATAAGTACCAGGGCTGCAGGCAGTAAATACCTACTCGCCATATAATACAAACTTGTACTTCCCTCCACAACATCACCACTTTCTTGAACAGTGGTCCACTCGGGAGCAATAAGCCCAACCGAAGTGAAAATAGCGGGAATGAGGTAAGCCATGAAAAGTGCAGGAACAATCTTGTAAAATTTAAACCAAAACCCTTGTTTTAGGTGTGACGTATAAAAAATTAGTGCCAGGGCCACCATTAATAGTCCAAAAACTACGGTGTCACTGGTAATAAATGGGGTGGTGTCTTTTACGGTTTCGACAATTGTATCTTGCATGGCAGTTTAGTTTGTTCGCAAAATACATTTTCTATTTTAAACTTTAGAACTCTCTAATCTGAAATTTTATTTTTTGGGTAGTCGTTTGCTATTTTTAAGCATTTCATACAGCATCCATTCAATTTGTCCATTGGTGCTGCGAAACTCGTCTGCAGCCCATTTTTCAATGGCTTTCATAGTATCTTCATTTATACGCAATGCGAATGCTTTCTTTTTGGACATGTAGGGATGTCTATTTTATAATTATTGTTTTACAAATGTTGCTACGGCTTCTAGTAGCGCTGGTATTACCGGGCGTTTAGGCTCGTTATCTGATTTTTGATTTACCAAATCATCATCATTTATAGCTATTTCTTTTAAAATATGATTCATATTTTTGATGATCATATAGGTAGCGTCGGGTTTGGCAGTTTTCAAGACTTCACCTTCTGAAGGGAGCACTTGTAAATCTCTATCGCCTGTTATAATTAATACGGGAATGTCTAGTTTCGCCAGCTCTATCGCTGGGTCATATTTCATCCAGCTTCTAATAAATGGTTGAATGCTGGGACGAAAAATTGATGCCAATCCCTGACTGTAGTTTTGTGTGCTTCCATTGGCGGCTAATTCGTTAAAAGCAGTACGAGCGTTGTCCTTTAAACCTGGAGCTTGCTGTGAAAGTTGTTCTACAATCATATTATCAATACTGCGTCCAGGACCAGCAACAGAGATATAACCATCTACGTCATTTTGTGCAGCAATCATTCCCACAGTAGAACCTTGACTGTGCCCTAATATTATAATTTTTGAAAATGCTTCGGAACGCTTAAAATAGGCGACAATATCTTTTACATCTTTAATAAAATCATCAAAACGGATACTTTCCTCATTAATAGTTCTATCCTTCATTTGTTTGATGATGCGCTTATCGTACCTAAATGATGCTATACCTTCTTTATACAAACCTTCGGCTAGAAATTTTAAGTGGTTGTTAGTCATCATTTGCTGATTTCCATTTCGGTCTGTGGGTCCTGAGCCGGCAATGAGTATAACTAAAGGGGATTTGCCGGAAGTTTCAGGGGTAAGTATGGTGCCGTCAATAAAAGGGCTTACGCTTATGTCCTTTTGAATAATCTTACCTTTATCCTGAGCAAACAGGTTTGTAGTAAGGGCAATGCATATTAAAAGCAATTTAATTTTCATAGCTAGTGTCTTTTAAAATATAGTTATCAATCACTTTTTGGGCTTCATCAGGTTGTTGTGTGCCCACCAAAGTTTTGGTACTGTCTTTAAACACAATCTGTATGCCCATATTGCCTTTTGTATTATAAACTTTACCTTTTCCCGAAAGTGAGAATTTATAACCCCAGCCACCAAACTCGCTTAATGGCCTATACTCCCTTATGTAAACCTTTTCAATTTCTTTCCAAGATGCTGTTCTTAATTTTTTCTGAAAGGGTAAAAAACCATAGTGGATTCCTTTTTCATCAATTCTGGTCTTTAATTTTGTGTTGAATAAAGCAGCTGAAAGTAATCCTAAAATTAGAAAAGGTGGAAACCTGCCAATTAAAAACCCGGTAAAATTTCCTTCTGAGATGTCGGTTATTCCTAGTATGATACCTACTATAGAAGCCAAGAAAAGTCCGTAGATAAGAATTTGAGCCCACCACTGATCGAATTTTTGTATTTCAGAAAATACTCTCACGATTTATTTTTTTCTAATAAAGCAATATAACTGCTGCCAGAACCACCAATTAATTCTATATCTTTTACTGTCCAGCCCTGTCGTGCATGAGAGTTTAGTAAATCTTCAAATTTTTGAATGTTTTCTGTCCAGTTAAAAGTAGATTGTAAGACTTTATATTCTTTCATATCAATAATTTTATGTGTTTAAAGTACCTGCATTTATAACTGGGGAAGCATCCTTGTCACTACATAAAATAACCATCAGGTTACTTACCATAGCTGCTTTTCGTTCTTCGTCTAGGGTGATGATTTCTTTTCGGCTCAATTCTGCCAAAGCCATTTCTACCATACTTACAGCACCTTCCACAATTTTGTGACGTGCTGCTACAATGGCAGTAGCTTGTTGTTCTTCTTAACATAGCACTCGCAATTTCATTGGCGTAGGCGAGGTAACCAATTCTGGATTCCAGTACTTCAATACCAGCTATGTCCAAACGGTCTTCCAGTTCTTTTTCAAGCGCTTCGTTTACTTCGCTCATACTGGAACGCAGCGTAATGTCTTCATCGGTACCTTCGTCTGCAAAATTGTCGTAAGGATATTTGCTTGCCAATTCACGAACTGCAGCATCTGTTTGGATGCGAACAAAGTTTTCGTAATTATCCACATCGAATGCCGATTTGTGAGTGTCTTTTACCCGCCAAACCAAGATGGTGCTAATTATAATGGGATTTCCGAGTTTGTCATTCACCTTTAAACGCTCACTATCAAAGTTTCTGGCGCGTAGCGAAATTTTCTGCTTTGTATAAAACGGATTTACCCAAAATAGCCCATTCTTTTTTATAGTGCCTTTGTATTCTCCAAAGAGTAATAATACTCGAGAACCATTAGGATTTACCAATACAAAACCTGGTAAAATAAAAAGGCAAAGAAATATGAGTAACCCAAACCAAGGAACACGGGTAATAAAAATGGCGGCAATACCACCAACAAAAAGTAAGAAAAATACAAACAGCATAAGGTAGCCGTTGGAGGGAGTAGTGATTTTTTCGTTCGACATAATAGTTGATTTATAATGATATTAAAATGATATTAAACAAATATAGTTTTTTTATTTTGAATTTTCCGAATTAATTTAACAATACCTTCAAAAGGGGAATGGTATATTTGTAATAAACACAATAAATATGTTACGTTTCGTAATTACCATTTTATTAGTATCTCTAAGCACTCAAAGTACTTCAGCAACCGAAGATTGGGGTAAAACTGGCCACAGAGCCATTGGTAAAATTGCTGAGCAATACCTTTCAAATAAAACCAAAAAAGCTATAAATAGTCTACTTAATGGAGAATCGTTAGCCTTGGTTTCAAATTATGCAGACGATATAAAAAGTGATGCTAACTATAGAAAATACGGACCTTGGCATTATGTGAACTTTGCTTTTGACGGAAGTTATGAAACATCAGAGAAAAGTGAAAAAGGAGATCTATATGTGGCAATTAACACCTGTATTTTAGTCTTAAAAGATAAAGCTTCAACACAGGAAGAAAAGGTCTTTTATCTAAAAATGCTTGTACATTTTATGGGAGATTTGCACCAACCCTTGCACGTAGGAGTGGCAGATGATAAAGGTGGTAACGATTTCCAGGTACGCTGGTTTAATGATGGGGCTAACCTGCACACCGTTTGGGACACTAAAATATTGGATAGCTACGAGATGTCCTATAGCGAACTTGCTACAAATGCTGCGAAACTTTCAAAATTCCAGCTTAAAGCGCTTCAGCAAGGAACAGTAAAAGATTGGATGAACGAAAGTAGGGCATTGTGTAAAGAGGTATACGCAACTACCGAAATAGGCGATAAGTTGGGGTATGGGTTTATGTATGATTATGTAGATATAGTCCGCGCGCAATTACAAAAAGGTGGGATACGCCTTGCGGTATTGTTGAATGATATCTTCGGATAGTTATTTTCTTTTTGAAATCTTATTATGTGTAATCTGTTTTTGACGGCTACTCTTAAAGCGGTCCATTTCAGAATCTCTTAATTTGGCGTGTTTTGTACTTCGGCCCTGTACGCGTTTTCTCCACATTCTAAAGCTGGAGGGCTTCATTTCGCGGCGCATAATTTCAATAACTTCTTGTTCAGACAATTGAAACTGAAATGTAATTGCTTCAAAAGGCGTTCTGTCTTCCCAGGCCATTTCTATAATCCTATCTAATTCTCTTTCGGTGAAATCTCTTTCCATATACCTTGTAATTGAGTGTATTTTTAGTGTATAAATCTAAACGTAAGATTTATTCGCGTATTTACGGCCTTTTTAGTCTTTGGAATTTGATGCTGCCAACATTCCTGAGTAGTTCCTTTCATAAGTAGTAAGCTTCCATTATTGAGTTTCATTTTATGCCGTAATTTTTTATTTTGTTTATGTCTAAGGTGAAAGAATCTATCTTCTCCCAAGCTAAGTGAAGCTATGAAGGGGTTAACGCCTAGTTCTTTTTCATCGTCACTGTGCCAACCATTGCTGTCGTTACCGTCACGGTATAAGTTTAAAAGAACTACATTAAAACTAGCGTTGCATTTTTCTTCAATTTTATTTTTTATTTCAAGAAGAGTTTTTGTAAATGCAGTAGTGTTCATAGTGATATTTGAGTAACTGTAATGTTTATCTTTTTCTCCGTACAGCGCTGTTAATCTAGGTTGTTGATAGGTTTTTCCGAAGATTTTAATAGCATCTTGTTGCCATGCTATTTCATTCTGAAATATATTTAAATAATGCGCTGCTTCTTCATCTGAAAGAAAGCTTGGATAATAAAGAATGTCTGCATCTGGCAGGTCTAAATACTGTTCTTGCTGAAATGCTGACGAAGAAAATAAATCCATATTAGGTATATAGGTACGCCCAATACATTAGTGCAAACTGTAATGGTAGCCGAAGTAGTAAGACCCATTTTGGAAGTTTCATTGCGGCTTTTTCATTTTGTAGCATATAGACATGTACAGGAATAAAGGCTACTAGCATCGCAATTATTGCCCAAGCTCCTATGACTTGACCTTCTGGGTTAAGGAGTAAGAATCCTGCAATCATTTCCGCAATACCACTCACTACAACTAATGTGCTTGGAGAAGGAAAGTATGGTGGAATGATACGTTGGTACATTTTAGGTTTCTGAAAATGATAGGCTCCAGCTACTATAAATAGCAAGCCCAGTACGTATTGATGCCATGGTAACATTAAATAGTGTCTTTAGGTTTTGTTTGCAGCGAATCTTTTTGGTTTTGAAGTAATGAATCTAAAGGAGGTGCGCCATCACCAATACCACCGTCAGCTTCCACGGGGATCATTTTTTCTTCTTTTTTAACCTGCTCTCTGCAAGAGATGGCGAGTGTTAAAATTAAAATCAGGCATGCAATTTTTCTCATTTTGTAAAAATAGGAATAAAAAGTAGAAACCCCCTTCCATTTCTGGAAGAGGGTTTCTTTTGGTTGGTTAAATAATCTTTTGGATTATTCTTTAATCAAACGTTTTACAACGCTTGCGTTTTCACTTTCTATCTGTACAATATAAACTCCAGAAGCCAATTTAGAAATATCAATTGTTTTCTCTGTGCTCATATTTGTAAGATCTACAGTGTTCATTAACTTCCCATTCACATCGTACATAGTTGCTTTGTTAAGCAGGATGTTAGATGCGTTAGACAGTACCACTTGGTTCTGTGCAGGGTTAGGATATAGTGTTATTCCTGTCTCTAGTGAGTTATCGTCTACACCTAAAACGCTTTCGATGGTAAGTTCGAAGGTACAAGTACCTATGTTGCCATACTCATCTGTTGCGCTCAAGGTAACTGTATACACCCCATCACCAAGGAACGATCCTGCTACTGGATCCTGTGTGAATAGCGTCACTGGATCTGTACAGTTGTCTAGAGCAGTAGCAAGTCCATCTGCGAAGTAATCTGGTACTTCATACAATTGGGTGCCTGCTCCTGGATCTATAGTCATATCTGCCGGGCAGGTAACTACTGGAGCCAATAGGTCTACAACAGTTACGGTAGCTGTACAGGAAGCAAGGTTTCCACTTGGGTCACTTACGAATAGTGTTACTGTTTGTGGAGTTCCTATATCATCACAGTCAAAGTCATCCATACTTACTGCATCTACACTAAGACCACAAGCCTCAAAGGTAAGATCCATATCTATAAGGTCCATAGGGTCTAGCATAGCTGTACCATCTGCTCCTAATTCAAGAGTGAAGTCTTTACATACTAAGATAGGATCTATGTTGTCTATTACATTTATTGTTGCAGTACACATAGAAGTGTTTCCAGCGGTATCAGTAACTGTTACTTCAACAGTCATCTCTCCTACGTCTTCACAATCTACCATGAAACTTTCAACAGGTACTGGTGTAGTAGATTCAACTAAATAGTTAATTCTTCCATTCCAGATTCTAGGGCTAAACGCTGTACCAGCAAATGGCGCAGCAGATGAAGCTCCTAAATTAAGGGTTACGTCTGCATTACTATACATAAGCATTCCTGGTGCAGGATTTGTTCCTGTTCCTGAATACGAATGACCGTGCGTAGCATCCATCACTAGGGCAACACCGTAAGTAGTTCCTGCTGTTAATGTTACAGAAGCGTCCAGTACTGCATTACTAGGTACGTTTACAGTTCCTGAAGCAGTACCAGCACCTGTAGCAGATAATGTCCAAGGGGCAGGATTTGCAGTGTTTCCTACATAAGTTCCTACTAGGGTGTACATCTCTACCGTAAAGGCTCCTGGGTCTCCCGTATTAAGATCTAAATCTGTGATCTCAATATCGTTAGCTCCTACAGTAACATCAAAGTATACTGCACTACCACCGCCAAGACCGTTGTTAGAGTCAAATACAGTTGTAATAGAAGATGCAGCAATTCCAGTAACGTCGGTAGTTGCTGTTACAGCACCACAGTTATCTGTTGCACTTACTAATAGATCGGCAACATTTACAGTAGCCATACCGTTAGCGTCTAAGATTACATTAAATGGTGGAGAAGTAGCAACATCATAGCTATAATTCAACGTCCAAGCGTTCAAAGTACCAGTATCACCACCACCATTATCACTAACATTTAAAGTCCAAGTACCTAAGGTGCTCATACCATCAAAAACTGAAAGTGCCTCATTTGGTATAAATGAACCTGCGATTGTTGGTACAGATCCAGCACATTCATCTTCCACAGCAGTTGCTGCTTCGTCATCAAGAGTTGCCAAAATATCATTTCCAGAACATCCAAAACCTGTTCCAGTAAAGCCAGGACGGTCAATGATTGCTGCCGAAGTGGTTCCATCTGGTGCGGTAAGGGTAACGATAAGGTCACCTACCCAAGTATGATTAATATCCAGATCTACATCAAGGTCTGTAATGTTGAAATCATCAGTAATATCTAAAGTAGTTGTCAATCCAACTGGATCGGCGTCCGGGATTGCAGCGCCAGTTCCTGTTGCTGAGCCAGATCCTACACCTGGTCCACCAACACAAACAATTTCTGGTGCTTCATCATCGGTCACTACTACGTCCATAGTACAATCTGCACTGTTTCCACCAGCATCTGTATAGGTCCAGGTTACTACAGTGGTACCTACCGGGTATACACCTGAGGCATCATTAGTTCCGTTATAATCGTTTACTAGGTTAGTTAAATCGTCAGGACAGTTATCATTTATAGTAGGCTGTGGCACTGGTACTAGTGCTTCACAAACGCCAGGATCGTTACTTTGGCTAATGTCTGCTGGACAGGTTAATGTTGGAATTTGGTTGTCTACCACAGTTACAGTAAACCTACATGTAGTAGTCTCGTTAGGAGCAGCGTCATTGGTAGCTGTAAATTCTACAATGGTGTCACCCACTGGGAAAGGTCCAGGAGAGACAGGTCCCATAGTTTGTGTTACTGTTACCGAACCGCCCTCTGGATCTAATGCAGTTGGTGTTGCAAAACCATAGTTTGCTTCACAAGCGCCCGGTGCAGCATCTATAGTTATATCGCCTGGGCAGTTAATTAGTGGATATATTCCAGGAGCTAAGCCTGTAAGTTCAAGTTCAAAATTACCAGTAGCGGCACCAAAACCTGAAACTAAAATTAAATATTCTGAAGACCCATCAGTCATCCAAGAAAATTCACTTTGTAATCCACAAAAGTCGTCATTGCTACCTACACAAGTTAGCATATCGCAACTTCCAGAATACACATGAATTTTGGTATCATAGTTTGCTACACAAACACTTGCAGTAACATTTACACCAGTACCGCTAATATCAGTAAACTTATACCATACACCAGGGGCAGTAACAGAGGTACCACAAACAGGAGGTGCAGGTACTTCATTTGTAGCAAAATTAGAAGTTCCCGGGAATGTTCCATCATTTTGGATAACTTCAGCATTTATACAAAGATCATTAGGTGGCGTTGCAACAACAACCTCGTCTGCAACAACACGTAAATCCATAATTGCAGATGGATTTGGTGGCACTGGTCCAAAAAATCGAGTACATCCATTACCAGTTGCACGACCACAAGCTGCAAATATATCTACTCCAAAACCATCTTCTTGTAAAGTTCTAGACCCTACAGTTCTTCCAGAATTGCCTATAATCCAGGCTATGTCTGGTCTTGTAGTAACTAAGTTTATAAGAAGCTCATTATCTGTTTCACTCGATACATCTAAGCCTGTATAGTTAAAAACGACTTCGTGAAATGCAGTACTTGGGGTAACAGTTATAGTTTGAGTAGACCCTGGAACTAAAACTCCAGGTCCTGAATTACAAGAAGAACCATTAGCTCCACTTGTATTACAGGCTGAAAAAATACTTATTGTAATATCATAAGGTGCCAGAGTACCTGAAAAATCAAATACAAACATCCCTATTTCTGTTATAGATCTATTAGCTCCTGCCATTCTGATATATTCACTTGTACCATTTCCTGGCTGAGGTGAAATATTAACGGCATTACCACCATCGTGCGTAGTTTCATAAATGGTTGTTGGAACCATTCTCCCTGGGGGAGTTTGTTTGTTTTCTAAGAGTGAACTTCTCTCAGCAAGTGCCGCTGGAGAGATAGTCTGGTACTCAGAAATTTCTTGCGCTTGTACGGTCATCGTAGCTGCGAGTAAAGCTATCATAAGCCCTACATAAAAAATAGTTTTTTTCATAATAATAATTTAATTAATTAGAATAGCGAATCTAATTCTTAATAGTATCTTAAATTATTATTTTAGATGAAATGCATTTTAAATCCGATAAAAAACTTATTCTTTGTAAGAAAGAGAACACAAAAAAGCCCATTTCAAAAATATGAAACGGGCTCATTAAAAAGTTTTTATAAATTACTTGATCATTTCGTAAGATCTTTTTATAAACTTTGTCATCTCTTCTCCCTTAAGTAATCCTTTACTTAATTTAGCAAGATCCAAGGCTTGATTAACTAATCGTTCCTTTTTCTTGGCTGTTTTGGTGTTTAAGATTTCACCTACCAGATCGTTGTTGCTATTTACGATAAGCGTATAAGTTTCTGGAAAACCACCCATTCCAAACATACCACCGCCGCCAGATTGTTGCATCTCTTTCATACGGCGCATAAACTCGGGTTCGGTAATGGTAAATGCGTTTGCATTGCTATCCATTGCTTCCAATTGAATTACAAATTTTTCTGAGGGAATGGTTTCAGTCAAAAATGTTTTTAAAGTTTCTTGCTCTTCTTCTGAAAGTTTAGAAATAGACGCTTCATCCTTTTTGATTAAATTATCAATGTGGTCACCGTCTACACGGGCAAAACTTACATTTTGATTTTCAGATTCTATTTTCTGAATTAAATGTGAAATTATAGGCGAATCCAATAACAATACTTCGTAACCCTTTTCTTTGGCAGGTTCAATATAACTGTGTTGTTCTTCTTTATTTGAAGCATACAGCAACACTAGTTTTTCATCTTTATCGGTTTGGGCTGCTGCCAATTTCTCTTTTAACTCATCAAAGGTGAAATACGTGCCATCTACTGTTGGGAACAACATAAACTTTTGTGCTTTCTCGAAGAATTTATCTTCGGTCAACATCCCATATTCAATAACAATTTTGATATCGTCCCATTTTTTTTCAAAATCTTCACGGTTATCGTTGAAGAGCGATTTCAGTTTGTCTGCTACTTTACGGGTAATATAACTGGCAATTTTCTTTACAGCACCATCAGCCTGTAAATAGCTTCTTGAAACATTTAAAGGAATATCTGGCGAATCTATAACTCCACGAAGCATTGTTAAAAATTCGGGCACAATTCCTTCAACATTATCAGTTACAAACACCTGATTTTGATAGAGCTGAATTTTATCCTTTTGGATATTCATATCATTTTTCATCTTAGGGAAATATAAAATTCCCGTAAGATTGAAAGGATAATCTACATTAAGGTGAATGTTGAAGAGCGGCTCCTCAAACTGCATAGGGTACAACTCCCGATAAAAACTTTTGTAATCCTCCTCTTTTAAATCGGTTGGCTGTTTGGTCCACGCCGGATTTGGATTGTTTATAATATTGTCAACTTCTTTGGTAGGAGCGGGATCTTCCTTTTTGGCATCTTCAGGCTTTGGTAACGTTTCAGTTTTTGTACCAAATTTAATTGGGATAGGCATAAATTTGTTGTACTTGGTCAACAATTCAGTGATTTTCCCTTTTTCTAAAAATCCAGTTTCGTCATCAGCAATATGTAGGATAATTTCTGTTCCTCTTTCTGTCTTATTGGCTTCTTCCAGTGTATAATTTGGAGAGCCATCACACGTCCAATGTGCTGCAGGTTCGTCTTTATAGCTTTTGGTAATAATTTCAACTTTACTGGCTACCATAAAAGCAGAATAGAACCCTAGTCCAAAATGCCCAATAATTCCAGCTTCTTCACCCTTCTTATCTTTATATTTTTCAATAAACTCTTCGGCGCCAGAAAAAGCAATCTCGTTGATGTATTTCTCCACCTCTTCCTTCGTCATTCCAATACCTTGATCAATGATATGAAGTTGTTTTTTTTCTTTATCTATTTTAACTTCAATCACCGGGCTGCCATATGCTACTTTAGCTTCTCCAATGTTGGTAAGGTGTTTTAATTTAAGGGTCGCATCTGTAGCGTTGCTTATTAATTCACGCAAGAAAATTTCATGGTCACTATATAAAAACTTTTTTATTAACGGAAAAATATTTTCAACCGCTACATTAATTGTTCCTGTACTCATATTTTATCATTATTTATTCGTTGCCACGCAACGTGATTATTTATTGTATATTCTGTATTGACAAAGAGAGTACCAATAATTAGTTTCTGACATGATGTCACACATAATAAATTATTTTTATAATAATGAATTATCCAATACCTATAAAGTAGAAACCCCCTTCCATTTCTGGAAGAGGGTTTCTTTTGGTTGGTTAAATAATCTTTTGGATTATTCTTTAATCAAACGTTTTACAACGCTTGCGTTTTCACTTTCTATCTGTACAATATAAACTCCAGAAGCCAATTTAGAAATATCAATTGTTTTCTCTGTGCTCATATTTGTAAGATCTACAGTGTTCACTAACTTTCCATTTACATCGTACATAGTTGCTTTGTTAAGCAGGATGTTAGATGCGTTAGACAGTACCACTTGGTTCTGTGCAGGGTTAGGATATAGTGTTATTCCTGTCTCTAGTGAGTTATCGTCTACACCTAAAACGCTTTCGATGGTAAGTTCGAAGGTACAAGTACCTATGTTGCCATACTCATCTGTTGCGCTCAAGGTAACTGTATACACACCATCACCAAGGAACGATCCTGCTACTGGATCCTGTGTGAATAGCGTCACTGGATCTGTACAGTTGTCTAGAGCAGTAGCAAGTCCATCTGCGAAGTAATCTGGTACTTCATACAATTGGGTACCTGCTCCTGGATCTATAGTCATATCTGCCGGGCAGGTAACTACTGGAGCCAATAGGTCCACAACAGTTACGGTAGCTGTACAGGAAGCAAGGTTTCCACTTGGGTCACTTACGAATAGTGTTACTGTTTGTGGAGTTCCTATATCATCACAGTCAAAGTCATCCATACTTACTGCATCTACACTAAGACCACAAGCCTCAAAGGTAAGATCCATATCTATAAGGTCCATAGGGTCTAGCATAGCTGTACCATCTGCTCCTAATTCAAGAGTGAAGTCTTTACATACTAAGATAGGATCTATGTTGTCTATTACATTTATTGTTGCAGTACACATAGAAGTGTTTCCAGCGGTATCAGTAACTGTTACTTCAACAGTCATCTCTCCTACGTCTTCACAATCTACCATGAAACTTTCAACAGGTACTGGTGTAGTAGATTCAACTAAATAGTTAATTCTTCCATTCCAGATTCTAGGGCTAAACGCTGTACCAGCAAATGGCGCAGCAGATGAAGCTCCTAAATTAAGGGTTACATCTGCATTACTATACATAAGCATTCCTGGTGCAGGATTTGTTCCTGTTCCTGAATACGAATGACCGTGCGTAGCATCCATCACTAGGGCAACACCGTAAGTAGTTCCTGCTGTTAATGTTACAGAAGCGTCCAGTACCGCATTACTAGGTACGTTTACAGTTCCTGAAGCAGTACCAGCACCTGTAGCAGATAATGTCCAAGGGGCAGGATTTGCAGTGTTTCCTACATAAGTTCCTACTAGGGTGTACATCTCTACCGTAAAGGCTCCTGGGTCTCCCGTATTAAGATCTAAATCTGTGATCTCAATATCGTTAGCTCCTACAGTAACATCAAAGTATACTGCACTACCACCGCCAAGACCGTTGTTAGAGTCAAATACAGTTGTAATAGAAGATGCAGCAATTCCAGTAACGTCGGTAGTTGCTGTTACAGCACCACAGTTATCTGTTGCACTTACTAATAGATCGGCAACATTTACAGTAGCCATACCGTTAGCGTCTAAGATTACATTAAATGGTGGAGAAGTAGCAAGGTTATAAGATAATATGAAATTATCTACTCCAGCGCCCCATCCCCAATCGTTTTCATCATCGAAAGTAAAACGAACTTGGAAGTTTGCGTTTGCAAAAGCAAGCACATCAACAGGCGCAAAAGTTGTAGGAGCTTGGTCAGTATCATCTACCACAAGGATCGATTGCCAAGCGGCACCATCAAAAACCTCTACAGTAAAAAGTCCTGCTCCAATAAAATCCTGCACAGCATAGTCAAAACCAACTGTAGCCATATCGGCTCCTGTAAGATCATACACTGGAGATAACAACTCTACAGTATTATCCAATTCTCCAGATCCTGCAGCATC
This sequence comes from uncultured Flavobacteriaceae bacterium, assembly GCA_963799365.1. Taxonomy (GTDB): domain Bacteria; phylum Bacteroidota; class Bacteroidia; order Flavobacteriales; family Flavobacteriaceae; genus Marinirhabdus. The sequence goes on along the minus strand of CAWCWV010000017.1, from coordinate 47,232 downwards.
ATCATTAAAAATTGCAGCGTTGGTTGTGAAATTACCACCAATTGGCATAACACCACTTCCAAATGCCCAATCAAAATTACCAGAAACTACATTAGTACTCCATCCGGCTGGAGTAGTTGCGCCTTCAAATTCTTCCAAAATATTGAACACACCTGGCTCACCAATACATTGTATCTGTGGAGCTTCATCATCAGTTACTGTAACGTTCATAGTACAATCTGCACTGTTTCCAGCAGCATCTGTATAGGTCCAGGTTACCACTGTAGTTCCTACTGGGTAGAAATCTGAGGCATCATTAGTTCCGTTATAATCGTTGCTCAATGTTGAACCAGTAGCCATTCCTTGCTCTGCACTCAAACTATAATTGTTACCACCTGCACATAAAGTAGGATTAACTTGTGGATCAGCTAAAAGTGTAAATGTAAGGTCTGGACCAAAAGTAGTTACCCAACCATTCCAAGTTGCTTCAGGAATTGTAACAACAGCTTGATTTGGAGCAGCAGGACAGTCTGCAGTATTTGAGCTATCACTTAGCACCAAAGAACCATCAGGACCTTGAAGGTCGAAAGATTCTCCTGGGAAACTAAAGTCTCCAGTAAAGGTAGCTGTTAGTGTTACATCGCCTCCAATAGACATTTGAGTACCAGCGATAACCGTTGGCGTGTTTGCCAATTGTCCAGTACCTAGGAAATTTGTGGTAGGACTGTTAGCAACCGGAGGTGGATTGTTTGCCACCACAGGACAGTTGTCCATAATAGTTGGTGCTGGAACCGTTACATTGGCGCCGCAAACACCAACATCGTTTGATTGTGATATATCTGCCGGACACGTTATGGTTGGCGCTTCATTATCTACTACCGTTATTGTAAACTGGCAAGTAGTTGTTTCGTTAGGGGCATCGTCATTGGTTGCTGTAAACTCTATAATGGTCACTCCTACAGGATAAGGTCCTGGAGATGGAGCTCCCATAGTTTGTGTTACTGTTACCGTTCCGCCATCAGGATCCAATGCTGTTGGTGTCGCAAAACCAAAAGGCGCTTCACAAGCTCCCGGACTGGCATTAACCATTTGATCGCCTGGGCAGTTTATGATGGGAGGATTACTTGCTAATGCGAACAAAAATTCTGCTTGGTTTTCAATTAGATCAATATATTCTTGAGCTACGTAATCAAAACCTGTAAATCCATTATAAAATGTGTTGCCACCATTTCCTAATACAATACCAGCTTCGTTCGTGGTTGTTGTTGGAGTAAAGCCACCAAGTGCAATACCACCAGCAAGTGGTTCTAAACGTTGTCCATTTATACTTGGTAGATCTGCATCTGTTGTTAAAGATGTAAATGTATTTGGATCATTAAAAATAGGATGTAGTAAGTCCCAGCCATTTAATTGGATAGGTGTTGAGAAACTCGATATAGGTAAAACTTCAAAAGTCGTCGCAATGGCTGGATTAGCAACTAAATTCCAATAAGCCATGATTACTTTTCCTCCACCATTTACATAATTTATAATCGCAGTCTCTTCTGAAGCAGTTAGATCAACATTATGAACTTGCAAGATTAAAAAATCAAAAGGTTGAGACGGGATAAGTACATCTAAATCACCGCTACCGGTACCATTTGTTACAGTAGCACCAATAGAGTTTAACATAGGTTCGAGATCAATACCAAAACCATCTTGCCTGTAATGTAGTGCAGTACTTCCAAGTGGAATTCTCACAGCACCACTTCCTGAATAGGTTTGTGGTACAAAGTTTACATTTAGCGGTGCATTTTCACTAAAACTGGTAGTACGTAAATCGCTAGAAATAGTTTGCGCATGTACGTTCATCGTACCTACGAGTAAGGCCATAACAAGCCCTACATAAAAAATAGTTTTTTTCATAGAATGAAATTTTAAATTATTAGTTGATGCGAATCTAATTCTTAAAAATATCTTAAATTATTTTTTTAGATCAAATGCATATTTATTCGACGAAATACAAGTTTTTTGTAGGTAATATATTACAAAAAAGCCTGCTTCTTGTTTGAAACTTCCTCTTACTAGGATTTTAAATGCATTTACTTTTTCTTGCGTTTTTAACCTTAGAGAAATTGTTTCATACAGCAACACTCTAAGTTAATCCCAGAAGTTTACATGGGTTGCACGGGGTGTAAAGTATATTTTTAACACAACATTCTGTTTAAGTATATGTTTATTCTGTTAAACGTTATGTATCTTTGTCATACTTCAAACACAGCTAAGTTTTTGATAGTCTGAATACTAAATACAACATATTATGAGTGCAAAAAAGACAGCTACAACTAAGAAAACAATATCCCGGGATATTATTATTTCAGCGTATATGGAATATGTTTTAGAAAACGAACGCACCCCAAAAAGTGTCTATAAATTCTGTAAAGACCATAAAATGACCGAAGCTGAATTTTATAGTTTTTTCGGAAGTTTTGAGGGCTTACAACAGGAAATATGGACAAGCTTTTTTGACCATTCCATGCAGCTAGCTCATAAAAATAAAGCATACGAGCAGTTCAGCAACCAAGAGAAAATGCTCACCTTCTTCTATACATTTTTTGAATTGCTTACTGCCAACCGTAGTTACGTACTTTTCGCCTTGAAACAGCATCAAGATATGATGAAGAATTTAAGCCAGCTAAAATCTTTACGAGCACACGTAAAAGAATTTGCAGGAGAACTCATTGAAGATGCCAATGACGAAAAACAAATAAAGATCTTAAAACAACCTGTGTCTGTGTTTTCTGAAGGCGCCTGGTTGCAAACATTGTTTATTTTAAAATACTGGATGGAAGACAACTCTGCCAATTTTGAAAAAACCGATGTTGTTATCGAAAAATCTGTGCGTGCTATTTTTGATGTATTTGAAACTACTCCGCTGGAAAGTGTGTTAGATTTTGGAAAATTTCTTTGGAAAGAACGTTTCAGCTCAAATCAGCGAGCTTCCAGAAACTAAATTAGAGTTTTTATTTTTTTGTTTTATTGTATACGTACTTAAAAAAAATATTCAGGTATCACACTTCTAGAGGCTTATTAATTTTTTTACACTCAGTTTATTAATCTTTTTTAAGAAACCCGCATATGAAGCGGAGTCGAAATATGAAAACATTAGACAGCATACCCACAGGTAAAATTTCCCGAGCTACACAATTGGTTAAAACGGGTGTAAAAGTAGGAGGGAACTACCTTAAATATTATAGCGAAAGATTAGTAGATAGTGCTACTACTAAAGATAAGCTTAATGAAGAAAATGCCGCAGATATTTACGACGGACTTAAAAACCTAAAAGGTTCAGCCTTAAAAGTTGCTCAAATGTTGAGTATGGAAAAGAACATTATGCCAAAAGCGTATGTAGAAAAATTTTCATTGGCTCAATTTTCGGTACCGCCACTGTCTGCTCCTTTGGTACGTAAGACTTTTACGCGCTATTTCGGTGAAACTCCAGATTCTTTGTACGATAGCTTTAATGCAACGTCAATTGCAGCTGCCAGTATTGGACAAGTCCATGAAGCAGAAAAAGATGGTAAAAAGTTGGCTGTAAAAATTCAATATCCGGGAATTGCAGAAAGCATTAGTAGTGATCTGGCTTTAGTGAAACCAGTGGCGATGAAGATGTTTAATATTAAAGGAAAGGATAGCGATAAATTTTTTAAAGAAGTTGAAGGTAAGCTTCTGGAAGAAACAGATTATATACTAGAAGTAAAACAAAGCATAGAAATTACAGATGCATGTGCTCACATCCCAAATCTTAAATTTCCGAAATATTACAAAGATTTATCCAATGAACGTATTATAACGATGGACTGGATGGAAGGAGCGCATCTTTCAGAATATACAAATTACAATATTAATCGGGAGAAAGCAAATACACTGGGACAGGCATTGTGGGATTTTTATATGTACCAAATGCACGTTTTAAAACAAGTTCACGCAGATCCGCATCCAGGAAATTTTTTAGTTTCCGCAGCAGACGAATTAATAGCAATAGATTTTGGATGTATTAAGAAAGTACCAGAAGAATTCTATGTGCCTTACTTTGAATTGGCTGTTCCAGAAAATATTAATAATCCAGAGGTATTTTCAGAAAAATTATACCAATTAGAGATATTAAAAACCGAAGATACTGAAGAAGAAATTACTTTTTTTTCGACCCTATTTCATGAAATGCTCAGTTTGTTTACACAACCCTTCCACCACAAAACATTTGATTTCAGTGATAAGAAATTCTTTGGAAAAATGGCCGAGTTGAGTCATAAGTATTCCAAAGATACCGAGATACGAAAAATGAATGGTAATAGAGGGTCAAAGCATTTTTTGTACATCAACAGAACATTTTTTGGATTGTATAATTTATTGAATGATCTTGGAGCAGAAGTGACCATTAATCAATATAAAAACTATAAAACGACAAAACTTTAACAAAACTTTGTTTAATAAAATGCAAATTAAGTTAAACAAAAAAATTATCTTTACAGTAATCAAAATGGGATAATAGAATTGCTATGAAAAAGAGTAGTACCCTATTATTTATTGGTTAGGTTGTTTTAAGGGAAGCTGTGGAGCTTCCCTTTTCTTTTTAGATGTTTATTACTTTTTAATTTCTGTAGCAGTTTTCAGTTCATTCATAGTATTGTTTTTTACATAGGTTTCTAACCACGTATCTTGTTCCCATAGTAAGTGTAAAATACTCTCTTTTGCCCTATACCCGTGACTTTCTTTGGGTAACATTACCAAACGTGCAGGTGCACCCAAACCTTTCAAAGCATTAAAATAACGTTCACTCTGCAGTGGATACGTTCCAGAATTATTATCTGCTTCTCCGTGAACTAATAACAAAGGTGTTTTCATTTTATCGGCATGCATAAATGGGGAAAGTGTATTATACGTTTCAGGGGAGTCCCAATAACTACGTTCTTCACTTTGGAAACCAAAAGGTGTTAATGTACGGTTATAGGCTCCACTTCTGGCAATACCTGCAGCAAATAAGTCGCTATGACTTAATAAATTTGCTACCATAAAAGCTCCATAACTATGGCCACCTACGCCTACGCGGTTTCGGTCAATATAACCAAGCTTATCTACAGCATCAATCGCTGCTTTTGCGTTGCCAACTAACTGTGTTCTAAAAGTATCGTTTGGCTCTTCATCGCCTTCACCCACAATTGGGAATGCGGCATCGTCTAGCACTACATATCCTCGGGTTACCCAATAGATAGGACTTCCGTAGTAGGGATAAATAAATTCGTTCGGATTGGTTGTGCTTTGGGAGGCGCTATTTTTATCTTTAAACTCACGCGGATAAGCCCATAAAATCATTGGCTTTTTCTCCTTTTTCTTTATATCGTAACCAACTGGCAAGTATAATGTTCCTTCTAGTTCTAACCCATCATCACGTTTGTAGGTAATAACTTCTTTGTGCACATTTTGTAAACTCTTGTACGGATTGTCAAAAGAAGTTACAGGAGTTAGATTTTCTTTCTTTTTAATGTTTCTGAAGTAATAATTAGGATATTCACTTGGGGATTCAATACGCACTAATATTTTTCCTTTTCCAAGATCTACAGCATCTACCAATGTTTCTTTTTTTTCTGTATAGGAAGATTCGTAAATTCTGTTTGTCTTTTGTGATGTTAGATCATATTCGTCTATAAATGGAAATTGTCCTTTTTCAGAATATCCTTCCCCCATCAAAAAAGCTTTTCCATCAAGCATGGAAAGTATATTGCTCCCGTATTCATTGCGTTTGGTAACAAAATTTCCAGGATCACTATACTGGTCCTGGTAACTTCTATCGCTTATAATTTTTGCTTCTTTATTAGGATTTTGTGGATTGAAGAGGTATGTTTTTGTATTGCGGTCATTCCACCAGTAGTCATAGGCAATAGCAGTAGATTCATTTCCCCATGTAATACCAGAGAATCTATTTTTGGTCTTTGTAATTTGTTTTCCGCTTCCAGTAAAAGGAGGTTCTAATTGGTAAACAATATCACGGTACGCCACTTCAATTTCGGGATCGCCACTATCTTGTGCTTCTACATAATATAAGGTGGACGGCTTGTCGGACCGCCAGGACATGTCTCTTTTTCCGGTACGGGTAGCCATAAATCCTTTTGGTCGGACCTCATCAAGAGGTACATTATTTACCAACTGTGGATTTTTACCATCTTTAGAATATACAGTTTCGGTATATGGAAACCTATTATACGGTACTAAATAAGAGAAAGGTGTCTTTATTTCTGAAATCAATACATAGTTCCCATCTGGAGAAAATTGTATACTACTATACATTCCCGTTGGTAAAAAATCTGATACTTCTCCACCAATGCTCACTTTTTTCAATTCTGAAAGCGCCAATTGCTGAAAATTAGCTTCATCGTTCGGGTTTTTTAGCAAATCTTGGTATGTTCTGTTTTGTGCTTTTGCTCCGTCACTTACCGAAATAGTTGGTCCTGTAGGAACTGCTTCCGAAGTATTTATAAGTTCTTTTCTATTAGCGGGAAGCATTTTTACAAGAAGCGAATTATTGTCTTTTAGCCAATTAATCGCATCTCCCATATTAGCATTTACAGTAGCAGGTGTTAATTTTTTTGCTACGACTTTTTCAACGTCTAAAACCCAGACTTCCACGCCTTCCGAAGTAGTATTGAGACAAGCGATCATTTTTTGATTGGGAGACCAGGAAAAGCTAGAAAGCCGAGGGTTTTTTGGTAATCCAGTAACCTGAGTGCCGGCTGCAGCCGAAGCTTTTTTTACCATAATATTATTGTAGTAATTGGTACGACTTCCAATATTTGTTTGTGGGTTAATACGGAGACCACCCAAACGTAATTCTATTTCGGAAAGTTCTTCAATGCTTTTGTAGGCATCACGGTAGAGTAGCACCACATGTTCGGCAGCATCATCTACTAATACCGATGGCGCCAAAGGAGCATCCACCAGGTCTAAAATTTCTTGAGGGGGTTTTTGATAAGCTGTGCCTTCTTGTGCCATAAATGGTACACTGCACATTAAAAATACGAGTAAAAAAGAGAGTTTTTTCATGAAAATTTAATTTTGAAACAAGATACAAATTTTGAAGTATAAATTATTCTGTTTAAAGTCCCCCTTTCGAATTTCGGGATAAAACCTTTTCTTTTCATTTTATATCGTAACCGAAATCCACCTTCTCCCGAATCGCGGGAATAAAAATCGTTTGAAAAAATATAAATTGTAACCGCTGGGGGAAGGAGCTATTTCAAGAAATGGTATCACGTATTTTTTATTTCTTATAAAGTTACTAAGAGTAAATGAATCTGTATTAGTTTAAATGCTAAGAAAAATAAAGTTCCTTCCCCAGCGGCTAGAGTTTTTGAATGAAAATTAACAATTAATAATCTGCATTTTGGGGGAAGGTGGATTTCGGGAAAAACTTTTCAACGAAACTCTAGAATTTACAATCCGAAATTCGGAAGGGGTCTTTTCCTATGCACGCATAACAACATAGTTTAAAAAATTTTCTAGCATTCTTACAAATAGGTATCTTTCCCATCCTTTATATATAAGCCTATGTTTACATCAAAAATTAGTGGTTTGGGGCATTATGTTCCCGAAAATGTGGTTACCAACGATGACCTCTCAAAAGTAATGGATACCAACGATGCCTGGATTCAGGAAAGGACCGGTATAAAGGAACGGCGCCATATAAAGAAAGGGGATGGTAATTCTACTTCGGTGATGGCAGTGAAAGCCGCTACAATTGCTTTAGAACGAGCCAGTCTTTCTCCCAAGGATATAGATATGATTATCTTTGCTACCTTAAGCCCAGATATGTATTTTCCTGGTGGTGGCGTGCAAGTACAGGAAATGATGGGAATGCGCACTATTCCAGCGTTGGACGTGCGAAATCAATGTAGTGGCTTTGTATATGCTATATCGGTTGCAGATCAATTTGTGAAGACGGGAATGTATAAAAATGTGCTCGTTATTGGTGCTGAAAATCATAGTGGAGGCCTCGATTTTACCTCACGGGGACGCAGTGTATCAGTAATTTTTGGTGATGGGGCAGGAGCAGCGGTAGTTTCCAGGAATGAAGGCGAAGGCGGTATTCTCTCCACACATTTACATTCTGAAGGAAAACATAAAGATGAACTATCCTTACAAGGACCTAGTACCGAATATTGGGTGCCACAGATTATTGCTGAAAATCCGCAAGAGGACATTCCATATTACCCTTATATGAATGGGACATTTGTTTTTAAGCACGCCGTAGTTCGTTTTGCTGAAGTGATAAATGAAGGTTTAAAAGCAAACGGATTAACAGCTACTGATATAGCTATGTTAATACCGCATCAAGCCAACCTCAGAATATCCCAATTCATTCAGAAAAAAATGCGTTTACGTGATGACCAGGTGTTTAATAACATTCAGAAATACGGAAACACTACAGCTGCATCCATTCCCATTGCTTTATCTGAAGCCTGGGAGGAAGGTAAAATTAAGAAAGGTGATCTTGTGGTATTGGCTGCTTTTGGTAGTGGGTTTACCTGGGGAAGCGCAATTATGAGGTGGTAGCTTCGAAAGACTCAGCTATCTTACATTTGAAAACAAATTTGGCTTTCAGTAGATAAACTTTCAGTATAAAAAAGAGCCATATTTCCCCAAATACGGCCCTTTCTGTTAAACTAAAACTCCTCAATTCTAGCCTAGTGGATTTTATATTTCAAATGTAAGGGGGGAGTACTCATAAAAAAATACCCAATACTGGGTATTTATTCCATAAAAAAACCTTCCAGCCCTAAGGTGGAAGGTTGTAACCTACATATTCTAAATTTTTAAAGGCTAATTCAAATAACTTACAAATGTTTAGGTAATGTGTTCTATATCTATAGACGAAAAATCGTACCAAAAGTTTCAAAAGAATTTATTTTTAACTTTATAGTAACATTTCAAAAAAAACCCGAGATCTAGAACCTCGGGTTTACGCTTTTGCTGCTATTATTAACACTAACCATCAACGTAAAATTTTTCACAACAAAAACTTGAAATATTTCTATTATATAGACGGGCGGATTTTCATATTGTTACAGCTCATTTTCGTTTTAACATTCTTTTAGCTTAAAGGACATTTATAGCTTAAAAAAAAGTAAGAACTTTAGTCTATGAAAAAGACATTAGTACTTGGCGCAAGCCTCAAGCCCAGCAGATATTCAAATATGGCCATTAATAGGTTGGTAACTTTTAAGCAAGAAGTTGAAGCTATTGGTTTACGAAAAGGTGTGGTGGCCGGCGTTGAAATTTCTACCGAGCAAATTCCGTTTGAAAACATCCATACAGTAACCCTCTATTTAAACCCACAACGACAGGAACAATATTATGATTATATAATTTCATTACAACCCAGGCGTGTTATCTTCAACCCAGGGACCGAAAATCCGAATTTTTACAAATTACTTCAGCAAAAAAACATTGAAGTTGAGGTAGCCTGTACCCTAGTTCTTTTGGGTACGAATCAATACTAGTCCTAAGTAGGTTAAAAATCCATTCAGAATAAGGATGAAAAAGCCGAATTCGAAATTAAACCAAATCTCGCTAAGGTAACTTATAGCATAGCCTACAAAAGGTGTTGCAATAGCAACCATTGGCACCCATTTATCTGCAACATTCCATTTGCTAAACAGTCCAAAAGCATACAAGCCTAATAAGGGACCGTAGGTGTAACCCGCAAAAGTGAAAAGCTTTACAATAACTGAAGTATCCCCAATAGCATAGTTAAAAAATATTATGACCAAAATAAGTACGAGTGACATTATAATATGAACGCGTTTCCGAACTTTAATCTGCTCTGTGGCATCATGTTTTTTTTCAATTCCTAAAATATCAATGCTAAAAGAAGTTGTAAGCGAAGTAAGTGCACTATCTGCACTACTATATGCTGCAGCAATAAGGCCCAATAAAAAGAAGACAGCCAATCCAATACCCAATCCAGAGTCTACAGCTATTGTTGAGAATAATTTATCTTTAATAGCGTCAATCCCATTTTGTTGTGCATAGAGGGTAAGTAATAAGCCTAATCCTAAAAATATTAAATTCACAATAGTTAAGACAATTGTAAACCAAAACATATTTTTTTGGGCGTCTTTTAGTGTACGGCAGGTAAGATTTTTTTGCATCATATCTTGATCCAATCCTGTCATTACAATTGCTATAAAAGCACCACTTATAAACTGCTTAAAGAAATATTGCCCGCTTTTATAATCGTCGAAAAAGAAAATTTGAGAGAGGTCGCTATCAGCAATTGTGTTGATTATTCCCATTCCTTCAATGCCTAATCCTTCAGAAACATAATAAATTGCTACCCCCAAAGCAACAAGCATAAATAGCGTTTGCAAAGTGTCTGTCCATACTATGGTTTTAATTCCGCTTTTAAATGTATAGAGCCAAATGAGTAAAATAGTGATGGTTACAGTTACCCAAAACGGTACCCCTTGCTGTCCAAAAAACATAATTTTATCAAATACCAAATCCTGCAGTACAATGGCGACTAAATACAGCCTAAAACTCGCCCCAACTATTCTGGAAAGTATAAAGAAAGACGCACCCGTTTTATAAGATGCAACGCCAAACCTGCTCTCCAAGTAAGCATAAATAGACGTCAAATTTAGCCTGTAATACAGCGGTAGCAATACCAAGCCAATTACAGCATAGCCAACCGTATAGCCTAAAACTACTTGAAAATAGCTGAAACTATCTGCAGCTACATTTCCTGGTACAGAGATAAACGTAACACCACTTAGTGAAGCGCCAATCATTCCAAAGGCTACTAAATACCATGGAGACTGCTTACCAGCCTTAAAAAAATCTTCATTACTGCCACCTCGATTGGTTAAGAAGGAAACTAGCAATAAAATTCCAAAATAACCACCTATTAAGAGTATAATGTGTAAGGGTTGCATAGTATATAGTACTTAGTTTTTGTGTAAAAATACAAAGTTTGAGCTCGCGAACATTTTATTTTTTAATACATTTGAAATCGCTTGAAAATTAGCCTCTTAAAAATTCATATATGAAAAGATTACAACTACTATTTTTAGTGCTTTTGGTATTTATTTTTCAAAACCTATACGCCCAGCAATATCTAGAAATGATAGATGCTGGCATCCATCCAGTAGACCAAGTAGTGCAAGAAGCAGAAGCTTATTTTGAGGGAAAAGACAAAGGTCGCGGTACGGGTTACAAGCAATTTAAGCGTTGGGAATATATGGCAAATCGCCTTAAAAATGAAGATGGTTTTGTGTCAACTATTTCAGAAAATCTTGAAGAATTACAACGTTACAATCAATTTTTAAACGAAACAGCCTCTACCAGGCAATATTTAAACGATAATTGGCAAGAGCTGGGACCTTCTTCTATTAACCCCACTACCCATTGGAGTCCTGGAGTAGGTCGTATCACGGGTATTGCAATAGATGAAACCAATACAAATCATATTATTATTGGGGCTGAAACCGGAGGGGTATGGAAAACTTTAGACGGAGGACAAACCTGGGATCCTTTAGGAGATACTTTTACTAACTTAAGGGTATATGCTGTAGCAATTGATCCAATAGATAACAATACCTATTATTTTGGTTCTTCCAGCGGTTTGGTTTTTAAATCTACCGATGCAGGAGGTACATGGAACCAAATAGCTGATATGAGCAACTCGCTTATAAATAAAATATTAATTAACCCAGATAATACTAATATTATGTTTGCCTGCTCTCAAAATGCAGGAATTTATAGATCGACAAACGCTGGCTTAACTTGGGAAAATACCGGAATAGATAGCAATGCATACGATGTAGAATTTAAGCCAGGAAACACAAATGTTGTGTATGCTTCGGGATTGGGTTTTCACGTTTCTTCAGATGGCGGCTCCAACTTTAGTACTTTAACAGGATCAGGATTTAGTGTAGCACCTAAAATGATTGGTGTTTCACCTGCAGACGCTTCTCGGGTTTATCTTTTAGAAGCTAACAGTGGTTCTTTTGGAGCGTTTTTTGTTTCTAACGATAGCGGAGCTTCTTTTATACAACGAGATCATTTTGGAAGAAACTATTTTGGATATGACACAGCTGGGTTTGATATTGGCGGACAAGCGCCGCGAGATATGGATGTAGCTGTAAATCCTAACAATGCAGATGAAGTGCATATTGCAGGAGTACTCACTTGGCGCTCAACAGATGGAGGTGTGTCATTTTTGTGTACTGCAGACTGGATACCAGGAGCGGCGGCAAATGCAAATATTGGGTATTGTCATGCAGATGTAGACTTGTTGCTTTTTAACGGTTCAACTTTATTCGCAGGAACAGACGGAGGAATTTTTAAAGCTGAAAATACAGCAAATATAACCGCAAATTATTACGAAGATCTTACCAGTGGTTTGGGAATACGCCAATTTTATAAAATTGGTATTTCACAAACACCAAATGTTGTGATAACGGGAGGGAGCCAGGATAACGGAACTTCATTTTATACAGCTGCAAACGGTTGGATAGATTGGATTGGTGCCGATGGTATGGAAGGTTTTGTGGATAAAGACAATCCTAACATTATGTACGGGATGGTACAACTTGGAGGTGCCTATAGAACAGATGATGCTGCTAATACTCTCTCTGGACTTAATAATCCAGGATCTGGTAATTGGATTACCCCTTTTGAGCAGGACCCAACCGAAACAAATGTGATTTATTCAGGTTATGATCGCGTGTATAGATCTACCAACAAGGGCAATTCCTGGACCCCAATATCACAATCCTTTGGAGGAAATTTAAACCATTTAAAAATTGCGCCTTCCAACAATCAACTAATGTTTGCTGCCCTTGGAGGACAACTCTATAAAACAATTGATGGAGGTGCTAGCAATTGGGTCTCTATTACAAACCCTGGTGGTTCTATTAACGAAATTGCTATTCATCCAACTAACCCTAACAAAATAGCTGTGGCAACTACCTCGGGTGCTAAAGTGCGTATATCGGAAGATGGAGGTGAGACATGGGAAAGCCACTCCCTCAATTTACCAGACTTTAGTGCGTTAACCGTTGTATGGCATGATAATGGAGCAGATGGCCTCTATGTAGGTATGGATTATGGGATTTATTATATTGATAAAGGATTAATTGAATGGCAGCCCTTCAGTAATAACTTGCCAAACGTAATTATTAATGAATTAGAAATTCATGTAGACAATCAAGAAATATACGCTGGTAGTTATGGCAGGGGTCTTTGGGTTTCACCAACTGCAGAAGCTAGTGAGGTACTAGGCATCGCTAATAATGCCTTGGCAGATAACATTGTGTTGTACCCAAACCCAGCTTCAGGTGAAGTAACTATCCGAACCTCTTCTCCGCTTTCAACAGCTATAAAAGTGTACGATACTTCAGGAAAACTTATTATATTTGAAAGAGAGGTAGAGATTTTAGGAAGTGTAAATTTAAATATTTCAACTTTACAGCCTGGTATTTATTTTGTTCGGTTTAATTCTGAAATAGGTACGACGACTAAAAAATTACTCATAAAATAACACCTTAAAATACGTTTAGAATGCTTCAAAAGTGAGTCCTCATTTCTGAAGCATTTTTTTTATCTTCACACCCAATGGAATTTTCTTCAAAATTATTAGAGAATGCAGTAAATGAAATGGCACAACTCCCTGGCATTGGGAAGCGTACTGCTTTACGTTTGGTGTTACATCTTTTAAAACAACCAGAACAACATACAGTTTTGTTGGCAGAAAGCCTTCAAAAAATGCGAAAGGAAGTCATTTTTTGTAAAAACTGTCATAATATATCGGATACCCTACTGTGCGAAATATGTGCAAATACGAACCGTAATGAAAGTATTGTTTGTGTAGTGGAAGATATAAGGGATGTAATGGCTATTGAAAATACCAGCCAGTTTAAAGGCCATTATCACGTATTGGGTGGTAAAATATCGCCTATGGACGGTGTTGGCCCTGGAGAATTAACCATACATTCCTTGGTGGAAAAAGTAAAGGAGGGTAAAATTGAAGAACTTATTTTTGCGCTCAGTTCTACCATGGAAGGTGATACAACGAACTTTTATATTTTTAAACAAATTGAAGCCTATAAAATTACCACCACTACCATTGCAAGAGGAATTTCGGTAGGCGATGAGCTAGAATACGCAGACGAAGTTACCTTGGGACGAAGTATTTTGCATCGCGTTCCTTTCGAAAATTCCTTAAAAAATTAATCAACCGTGAAGCTCTCCATCATTATCCTTAATTACAATGTTTCCTATTTTTTGAAGCAATGCATTATTAGCGTACAACGCGCTATTGGAAATTTAGACGCTGAAATTATTGTAATTGATAATGCTTCTGAAGATGAGAGTTGTGCGATGGTTAAGCGTGATTTTCCGAAAATACTTTTAATAGAAAACAAAGAAAATGTAGGGTTCAGCAAAGCGAATAATCAGGCTGTAGCAGTGGCAAAGGGAGAGTATTTGTGTATTTTAAATCCAGATACTGCTGTAGCAGAAGACACATTTTTGAAATGTTTTAATAAAGCTGAAAAATTACCTACCTTAGGAGCTTTAGGTGTTTATTTACTGGATGGGACAGGAAATTTTCTACCCGAAAGTAAACGAAACCTACCAAAACCTCAAGTCTCTTTATTGAAGTTATTGGGGTTTACAAAAAAATATTATGCTGCGTCAATTTCCGAAGAAAATGAAGGAGAGGTAGCAGTACTCGTAGGGGCATTTATGTTTTTAAAACGAAGTGTCTATAATGAAGTGAACGGATTTGATGAAGACTATTTTATGTATGGAGAAGATATAGACTTGTCTTACAAAATCACCCAGGCAGGATATCAAAATTATTATTTGGGAAGTGCCGAAACACTCCATTACAAGGGAGAAAGTACACAAAAAGACGCCACCTATCTAGATCGTTTTTACGGAGCAATGCAGATTTTTTACAGGAAACATTTTAAGACTACTTTTATTTTGGATACTTCTGTAAAAGTAGGAGTGAAGCTTGTAAAGTTCCTGAAAACAAAAAATATTGGAAATAACCGAAAAAAAATTACAATTGCTTCTGAAGCGATTGTGGTTACGGACAATTTTTCATTGCTAAAAGAGCTTTCAGCAGTTGTAGAAAAACCATTAAAGTCGGTTTCCAAGAGTATATTTCAAAATGGAAGTGTTTACAATACACTGGTAATTTTTGATGCTACTTACATTCCCTACACACAAATTTTCCAAGTAATGCGGCAGTATAAAAACAAAGGAAATCAATTTCGTATCCGTCCGCCTGGCTGTAAATTTTTGATAGGAAGTGATCAAAGTGACGATAAAGGCGGGGTTGTGAGTTGGGGGAATAGTTAAGTTGGTAATTAGGTAACTAGATAAGTAGTAAAGTGGGTCAATGGTTAGTCACATAAATTAATTTGGTTTTAAAATTAGGAGAGGTTGCGATTTGTGTGGCTGCATCTTTAGGATGGAAGGTGTAAGGGACTTTTTTTCTGAACCCATTTTTTACAAATAGCAAAAGCTAATTGATAGCGTCAAACAATTTTCCCTAAAATGAACTTACTTACCTGTAATTTTTGATTAATTTTGCACTCGTAAAAAGTATAAAAATTTGTAATGGCAACATTTGAACTGAAACTACCTAAAATGGGCGAAAGTGTAGCAGAAGCTACCCTTACCAATTGGCTAAAAGAAGTGGGAGACACTATTGAAGCCGACGAAGCTGTACTTGAAATCGCTACCGATAAAGTAGATAGCGAAGTACCCAGCGAGGTCGATGGCGTTCTCATAGAAAAATTATTTAATGTAGACGATGTTATTCAGGTAGGACAAACCATTGCCATTATACAAATTAACGGAGAAGCTTCGGCCACAGAAACTAAAGAAGATAGCAATACTCAAATGAGTGCGCCGGCAGTCGAAACTGTCAAAGCTGTTCAGAATACCGTAACTGCTGCTAAAGAAACTACACAAACCGCTATTGAAAGTACGGAAGGTCGTTTTTATTCTCCTTTGGTAAAGAATATGGCCAAGGAAGAGGGTATTTCACAAACTGAATTAGATGCTATTGCAGGTACAGGAAAGGATGGACGTGTCACTAAAAATGATATGTTAGAATATCTGGAAAACCGAAAGATGACTACAGCTGGTGAAAGAGATGTTTCACAGAAGGATGTAACTCCTAAAACAGTAGTGGAAGCTAAAAATCCAGCCACTGCAAAAGCGGCAGCTGCAAAAACAGCGACACCAGTTTCCGTAAATGGTGGTGACGAGATTATTGAAATGACCCGTATGGGGAAACTCATCGCACACCATATGGTAAACAGTGTGCAAACGTCTGCACACGTGCAATCTTTTATCGAAGCCGATGTAACCAATATCTGGAACTGGCGTAAAAAAGTAAAAGACGGTTTTGCAAAACGCGAAGGTGAAAATCTAACGTTTACCCCAATTTTTATGGAAGCCGTTGCCAAAGCATTAAAAGACTTCCCAATGATGAACATTGCCTTGGACGGTGATAGAATCATAAAAAGAAAAAATATTAACCTAGGGATGGCAGCAGCCTTGCCCGATGGTAATTTAATAGTGCCAGTTATTAAAAATGCAGACCAATTGAATTTGGTTGGGATGAGTAAAGCAGTAAACGACCTTGCGGGTCGTGCCAGAAATAATGCCTTAAAACCAGACGATATTCAAGGAGGTACGTATACCGTAACCAATGTGGGAACTTTTGGAAGTATTATGGGTACGCCCATCATCAACCAACCACAAGTGGGTATTTTAGCGCTGGGAGCCATTAGAAAGGTTCCTGCAGTGATTGAAACACCAGATGGCGACTTTATAGGCATCCGTTACAAAATGTTCTTAAGCCATAGTTATGACCACCGTGTGGTTAATGGCGCGCTTGGAGGGCAGTTTGTAAAGGCTGTGTCAGATTATTTAGAGGCTTGGGATGTGAAGAGGGAGATTTAAATTTTCAAAGAAAAAATACCAAACCGTTCTCGTTTAAAAGGGAGCGGTTTTTTTTTGTTATATTGAGGTGATGAAAAAAACTAATTTATTCGCACTCTGTTTTACCTTTTTATTTGCCTGTTCTAGCGATGATGATGATAGGCCGCAAGAAACAGAGTTGGACCCAGCACAAACAAAAGTCTTGCTTAGCGAATTTAATCCGCAATTCAACAATTTTGACTACAGCCTCATTTACAACGATTCTCAGCTGCCCATATCAATTACCACAACGGATGAATTTGGTACAGATTATAGCTTCACCTATAATCCAGACGAAAGAATAATTGAACAACGAGGCAATGGCTACGAATTTTTACAGACAACCAAAGTGACTTATAATGGTAATAATTTAAGTGAACTTAGATATTTCATTACTAATTCTGGAGGGGATGAGACACACTTGTATAACTATTCAGACGAAAATAATTATATTCACAGAACTATAATATTTGATATATCCACCGGTACTGATGAGTTTTCCGAGTATATTTCAGTTGAAAGAGATACGCAAGGTCGAATTACACATTATACTTCTAGAGATGAAAAGGGCGCGATTTTGAATGAAATAAGTATAGAATTTAGCGAAGGTAATCTAACAAGAATAGTACACAATTCTAATAATAATGATACTGTTGAATTTACGTACGATACTCAAAACAATTTTAATCCCTTAAGTAGCTACAGGAATAGCCCTATTCCAAGCTTCCCATTTTTTGGGGGTCCGTCAGAGTTATTTTATAATATTCCGGAATTATACAGTTTTCAAAACGACAACAATCTTGTGGGAGTTAAAATTAACGACACTACAGTACTTACATATTCTTATGAGTATGATATATTCGATTATCCAATAAAGAGAAAGGCTGACGATGGCAAAGAGTGGCTATTTAAGTATAATTATTATCCAAATTAAAAAATTAATTAGCGACGGATAGTTATTGATTTATTATGATTTTAATTTTCAGGAGACATACAATAATATACTTACCTAACAAACAGATCTAGATCCAAACACATATACTTTTGCTGAAATCTCCTCCAGCTACTAAAACCCTAAAAAGTATATGTTTTTTCACAATTACGGGAAATCGAATTTTGGTTTTCAGAGTGAACTAGCCCTCTAGAATAGTCATAAACTGCCGATAGATGACAGTGTCTTTGTAATTAATATTTCTGCCAATTTTTCTACGTTTATGATACAGTTTGTGTTAGTGTATGTAAAAGCAATATCTGTAAAGTAACAATCAGTCATAAAATACAGCCAAATGCCTTGATGCAACTCTATTACAATTGTTACCTTTACAGCATAAACCTTACCAATGGAATTAAAATTAAGCAGGCCTATCTGTTTTTTCGATCTTGAGACCACAGGAACTAACGTGGCAACAGACCGCATTGTAGAAATAGCCATCCTAAAAGTATTTCCCAACGGGAATAAAGAAAGCCACACTTGGCGAGTAAATCCAACAGTACCTATTCCAGCAGCAACTACAGCCATTCACGGTATAAGTGATGAGATGGTTGCCAATGAGCCTACTTTTAAAGAATTAGCACCTAAGATTCAGGAAATGATGAAGGATAGTGATATGGCGGGCTATAATAGCAACAGGTTTGATATTCCTCTATTAGCTGAAGAATTAGAAAGAGCTGAGGTAGACTTGGATCTAAAGAAGAATTTAGCGGTCGATGTACAAACTATATTTCATAAAAAAGAAAAACGAACGCTAGAAGCCGCCTACAAATTCTATTGTGATAAAGATTTAATAGACGCACATAGTGCAGCTGCAGATACAAATGCCACCTACGAAGTTTTAAAAGCGCAATTAGACCGTTATGAAGATTTGGAGAATGACACCAAGTTTTTATCGCAATACAGTGCACATAAAAATTTTGTAGATTTTGCGGGATATATAGGGTATGACAAACAGGGAAGAGAAGTTTTTTCCTTTGGAAAACATCGCGGCAAACTTGTAGAAGAAGTAATGGAACAAGAGCCCGGTTATTTCGGATGGCTCCTAAATGCAGACTTCCCACTGTACACCAAAAAAGTTTTAACTCGTCTAAAACTGCAAAAACTAAATAATAAATTGTAACATTTTCTCCGTGAATCTCTGCGCTCCTCTGCGTATCTCTGCGGAACAACCCGAGAATAGTATGAAAATCATCTGCATTGGCCGAAACTACACAGATCATATAAAAGAGCTTGCAAACGAACGTCCAAGCGATCCGGTAATTTTTATGAAACCAGATACCTCCATTTTACTTAAAAAACAACCTTTTTTTATTCCAGATTTCTCTAATGATATACATCACGAGGTCGAGGTTTTGGTGAAGATAAACAAAATAGGCAAACACATTCAGGAAAAATTTGCGCACAAATATTATGACGAAATAGGACTTGGAATTGATTTTACAGCACGTGACCTTCAACAACAATTAAAAGAAAAAGGATTGCCTTGGGAAAAAGCAAAAAGTTTTGATGGAGCTGCTGTAATAGGTAATTTTTTCCCAAAAAGTTCGTTTAAAAGTCTTGAAGAGCTTACCTTTCGGTTAGAAAAAAATGGGGAGATAGTGCAAAATGCATCCACGGCATTCATGTTGTGGAAAATAGATGCTCTAATTGCATATGTTTCAACATATTTTACTTTAAAGATAGGAGATGTTATTTTTACCGGCACTCCTGCTGGCGTAGGTAAAGTTTCCCCTAACGATATATTAACCGGATTTTTAGAAGAGGTGCAGGCCTTTTCAATAAAAGTAAAATAAATGGACGCACATTATTCAATTGAAAGTTTAGAAGAGATTGCGGGGGGGGATGAAGATTTTATGAAAATAGTTGCCCAGACTTTTTTGGTGGAGATTCCACCAGATCTGGTTGCTCTAGAAGAAGCAATTGCAAATAATAACAAGGAGCTAGCTTATCAATTCGCTCATAAAATGAAACCCAATTTCCAGATGTTTGGTCTTGGACTGGAAAAAGATATCACAAGTATCGAGTCGTGGACAAAATCGTCAAAAAGTACCAGTACAATTTCAGAAAACATAGAAAAAGTAGTTACCACCGTGCATACTGTCATTGAGGAATTGAAAAGAGACTTCAACTTATAGATGCTAGCAGAAATAATAACCATAGGAGACGAGATCCTCATTGGTCAGATTGTAGATACCAATTCGGCTTACATAAGCAAGCAACTCAATCTAATTGGAGTAAAGGTGTATCAAATCACCTCTATTCAAGATGATGAACAACATATTCTTTCGGCGTTATCAGATGCCAAAAACCGGGTAGATTTGGTTATAGTTACTGGTGGATTAGGCCCCACGAAAGACGATATTACCAAGCAAACGTTTTGTAAGTTTTTAGGAGATACTTTAGTAGAGAACGAAGAGGTCCTTAAAAATATAAAACACATTTTTGAAATCTATATCAAAAGACCCCCACTGCCTAGTAATTTAACACAGGCATTGGTTCCCTCTACTGCTGCTATTTTAAATAATATTCACGGTACCGCTCCAGGAATGTGGATGGAGAAGGATGCTACCGTATTTGTCTCCATGCCAGGAGTTCCTTATGAAATGAGCCATATATTGACTCATGAGGTAATTCCAAGGGTTATAAGAAAATTTAACAGGCCACACATTTACCATAAAACCCTACTTACTTACGGAAAAGGAGAGAGCGAAATTCAAGACCATATTAAAGATTGGGAAGAGGCATTACCACCAGCTATTAAATTAGCATATCTACCATCTTTAGGACGTGTGCGATTGCGTTTATCGTCAACTGGCACAGATGAGAAAAAGCTCAAAAAAGATGTTGGAAAACAAATGGATTTTCTCCACGAATTACTAAAAGATATAGCTATTGGTTATGAAGACGAAACCAATATTCAAGAAAGAATTGCTGTGTTACTTAAAAGAAAAAATCATTCTTTGAGTTTGGCGGAAAGCTGTACAGGAGGAGCTATAGCAGAACAAATCACAGCTGTTCCGGGAGCCTCAGCGTATTTTAAAGGCAGTGTGGTGCCTTATGAAACACATCAAAAAGTTTCTGTTTTGGGTGTTGATGAAGCTATCATAAAAAAGTATTCTGTTGTGAGCGCTCAAGTAGCAGAAGCTATGGCAACGCAATGTGCTGCTCTTTTTGGTAGCGATTATGCATTAGCTACTACAGGAATTGCAGGCCCTACTAAAGGAGATGCCCAAGCAGATTTGGGTACAGTTTATATAGCTATTGCATCTCCAGAAGGTGTTTTTTCAGAAAAATTCAGTTTTGGGAACCTTAGGGAAAGGGTCATAAAGAAGGCGACAAATAAGGCCTTTGAAATGTTACTAAAAAATTTTCTTGAGAATTAGAAGAAGTATCGTTCACTTTATTAATTAGTGGAGCAACAAAACAGGCGACTTTATTAACCTATATTTCTGATACTTTGTATCTAATTTATACGGCTTTCAACGGAAGCGGTCTTACCTCATTTTTCTTTCGGCGGAAGCGGTTTTCATTTTTTTTTATTAAGTATTAATTTTTTAGTTTCAGTTTGTTGTTGAAACCAATAAATTTAATTAAATTTGCACCCTGTTTTAAAATAACTTAAAAGAATACAGTAATGTCAAGAGTTTGTGAGCTTACGGGCAAAAGAGCAATGGTAGGGAACAATGTATCCCACGCTATGAACAAGACAAAGCGTAAATTTAACGTGAATCTCGTTAAAAAACGCTTCTACATACCAGAAGAAGACCAGTGGTTAACACTTAAGGTGTGTACTTCTGTGTTAAAAGACATCAATAAAAAAGGTATCTACGCTGTAGTGAAAGAAGCCCGTACAAAAGGCTTTTTAAACCAATAGTCAAATACATAAAAGCATAAGACAATGGCTAAAAGAGGAAACAGAGTTCAGGTAATCTTAGAATGTACCGAGCATAAAGAAAGTGGGCAAGCGGGAACATCTCGTTATATTACTACAAAAAATAAAAAAAACACTCCAGACCGTATGGAATTGAAGAAATTCAATCCTATTCTTAAAAAGATGACGGTTCATAAAGAGATTAAATAATTAGTTTCGTTTCAAACGGAAGATAAATAAATTTATAATGGCAAAGAAATCAGTAGCATCATTACAAACAGGATCTAAGCGTTTAACAAAAGCCATCAAGATGGTAAAGTCTGAAAAGACTGGTGCTTATACATTTGTAGAGTCTATTATGGCTCCAGACGCAGTAGGTGATTGGTTCAATAAAAAATAACCAATCCGTATAAAATATTTGAAAGCCACTTTTTTACGAAGGTGGCTTTTTTATTTGGGCTTTAGCATTAGCAAAGATTTCGTATTTTTATAAGCTTTTGGACGCCTTCCTGCCAGAGTCACGACAGGCAGTTGCCCTTCTTCCACAAACAAAAAAAGTTTGCTACAGAGGGTCGGTCTTTTCGCTAAATCTTTTTGGACCATTTAAACTCGTAAACATCTAAACTCATCAACTAAAAAATGAGCTTCTTTAAAAAAATATTCAGTAAAGAAAAAAAGGAATCCCTGGACAAGGGACTAGAGAAATCTAAAAATAATTTTTTCGATAAACTTTCCAAAGCAGTTGCAGGAAAGAGCAAAGTAGATGACGATGTTCTTGATAACCTGGAAGAAGTACTCGTGTCAAGCGACGTTGGAGTAAATACTACTTTAAAAATAATTAAACGGATTGAAGCGCGTGTTGAAAAAGACAAGTATGTTGGTACAGAAGAACTCAACCAGATCCTACGCGAAGAAATTGCAGGCCTACTTAGCAAAACCAATCAGGGCAATGCAACCGAGTTTGAATTGCCTTCAGAAAATAAACCACACGTCATTATGGTCGTTGGTGTAAATGGCGTTGGTAAAACTACAACCATTGGGAAATTGGCATATCAGTTCAAAAAATCAGGGAAAAATGTGGTTTTAGGAGCGGCAGATACCTTTCGTGCAGCGGCTATAGACCAGCTTCAAGTATGGGCAGACCGTACCGATGTGCCAATTGTAAAGCAAAGCATGGGGAGCGACCCAGCCAGCGTTGCGTTCGATACATTACAGAGTGCCGTAAACCAGAATGCAGATGTTGTTATCATTGACACCGCCGGCCGTTTGCACAATAAAGTGAATTTAATGAACGAGCTAACCAAAGTGAAGCGCGTGATGCAAAAAGTGATAGGGGATGCTCCACACGAGGTGTTGTTGGTTTTGGATGGCTCTACAGGACAGAATGCTTTTGAACAAGCCAAACAATTTACCGCTGCTACCGAAGTAACAAGTCTCGCTGTTACTAAATTAGACGGTACTGCCAAAGGGGGTGTAGTAATAGGTATTAGTGATCAATTCCAAATTCCTGTAAAATATATTGGAGTAGGTGAGGGTATTGAAGACCTACAAGTTTTTAATAAAATTGAATTTGTAGATAGTTTTTTTAAGTAGCTTTACTTAAAATTTCTATTTAAGTACATGATACACCCACATACTGAATTACGTTTTATTAACGATGAAATTGGCCACGGCGTAGTGGCTACTCAATTTATACCCGCTGGAACTATTACTTGGGTTCTGGATAAATTGGATAGAGAATTCACTCCAAAACAATATGAGGAATTCGATCCGCTATATCAAAAGACATTCGATACTTATTGTTACCGCAACAGCAAAGGGAATTATGTGCTTTGCTGGGATCACGGGAAGTTTGTAAACCATAGTTTTAAATCAAATTGCCTTTCCACCGCATACGATTTTGAAATAGCTATCCGTGATATTCAACCAGGGGAACAATTAACTGATGATTATGGATATTTAAATGTTGACACACCGTTTAAAGCTTCAGAAGAAGGAACTAAGCGAAAAACTGTATATCCAGACGATCTTAAGACCAACCATAAAGTATGGGACAAGAAGATAGCGGCTGTTTTTCCGAAGATCAATTCTTTAGAACAACCTTTAGGAACCTTACTTTCTTCAGCAACCAAAAAAACGATTACCAATGTTATTGAAGAAAAGGAGGAATTGGCTTCTATCCTTAAAATTTATTACAAGAGATAGTTCTCCCTGTGAAAGAAAATAGCAGTAATAATGTCCAAATACCTTCAATCTGGTCGCGGGACGCGATTACCAAGGTGCTTTTCTTATATGTAGTGTTTCAGTTTTTGAGGAATTGTTATTCAGTTTATGAAGCATTTACTGCTTCTAGAAACCCACTCATTCCTAATTACATTTCAGACTATATTGCTTTTCCACACTATTTTCTAATTGTTTATTGGACAGCAGTAAGTGTACTCTTTTTTACGTTTACCAAGAATAAAAAACTTAAGGAAACCACTTTTTGGATCATTCCTACGAGTCTTGTGGTATTTCTATTAGGATCTTTTTTTCTCTATCTTATCTTGATGAAGATAAATCCGCTCGGCTAAGTCGCAATAGCTTGTTTCACACAAAAATACTGTACCTTTGCACCCGCTTAACAAGCCCTTGAAATCGTAATTCTAAAATCGTACCTCGTACATTTACACACTATGCGTACTAAAACTTTAAAAAAGAACAAAATTAATGTAGTCACTTTAGGCTGTTCCAAGAATGTCTACGACAGTGAAGTATTAATGGGGCAATTGCGCGCCAATAACAAAGAAGTGGTTCATGAGGAGGAAGGAAACGTAGTGGTGATTAATACTTGTGGCTTTATAGCGAATGCTAAAGAGGAGAGTATTAATACTATTTTGGAATACGTTCAGAAAAAGGAAGAAGGCTTAGTGGACAAAGTTTTTGTGACGGGTTGTCTTTCTGAACGCTACAAACCAGACCTTCAAAAAGAAATCCCCAACGTAGATCAATACTTCGGAACAACAGAATTACCTGGCTTGCTGAAAGCTTTGGGAGCAGATTATAAACACGAGTTAATTGGCGAACGCCTTACCACAACACCAAAAAATTACGCCTATTTAAAAATTGCCGAAGGTTGTGATAGACCGTGTTCTTTTTGTGCCATTCCGATTATGCGTGGAAAACACCGAAGTACACCCATAGAAAATTTAGTGCTAGAAGCCGAAAAATTAGCTGCAACTGGTGTAAAAGAACTTATTTTAATCGCACAGGATTTAACGTATTACGGACTCGACTTATACAAAAAACGCAACCTTGCAGAGCTGCTTCAAAAACTAGTAAAAGTAGAAGGAATTGAATGGATACGCCTGCATTATGCATTCCCTACTGGTTTTCCTATGGATGTTTTAGAGGTAATGAAAACCGAACCAAAGGTTTGTAACTATATAGATATTCCACTACAGCACATTGCAGATCCTATTTTAAAAAGTATGCGTCGTGGTACTACCAAGGCGAAAACTACTAAATTATTAGAGGAGTTTAGAGCAGCAGTTCCTGGAATGGCAATCCGTACAACCCTAATTGTGGGCTATCCAGGCGAAACCGAAGAAGATTTCCAAACCCTAAAGCAATGGGTGATTGAGCAACGTTTTGAGCGTATGGGCTGTTTTACCTATTCCCATGAAGAAAATACACACGCTTATAACTTAGAGGATGACGTACCAGAGGAATTGAAAATGCAGCGAGCCAATGAGATTATGGAAGTACAAAGCCAGATATCATGGGAGTTAAACCAGCAGAAAATTGGGCAAACCTTCCGAGTTATTATCGACAGAAAAGAAGGAGGGTACTACGTAGGGCGTACTGAATTTGACAGTCCAGATGTAGATAATGAAGTTTTGGTAAATGCAGAAGAAGGTTACCTGCGCACAGGGGAATTCTTCAACGTAAAAATCACCGCCGCCGAAGATTTCGATTTATATGCAGAAGTGGTAACGTAGTCACGTCGACGATAGGAGACATCACACAACAAACTCCTCCTTAAACCTTGCTCACTCGAATATGATCTCTCAGTCGTGCTTTTTTCGAGATGACTGAAGCAGTCATTTCGAAAGAACCATAGCAAGGATAAATTACGCCACCAGCACATTCTATTGTATAATTGAGCTTCCTACCTCGAGTTATTCGTTAGTAAAAGAATTTCTATACTAGAAACAAAGGAACTATTTTCCCTATTTTTGAAGTTGCAATCAATGCCTCCGTGCATCTCAGCGGTTCTCTGCGTATCTCTGTGAAATAGCAACCCCTAATTATGAAACATATATTTGTATTATTTCTCCTTTTATCATTGATAGGCTGTAAAGAAAAGACCCACCAATCAACCAAAGATATAATTATAGAAGCGGAAGTCGAAATTTCAAAAGACAACAGCGTAGTCTCTATAAACAACCCTTCTGAAGAAAACAGCCAACTTCCAAGACTGTATAGCAATGGTAAAGAGCTATATTTTTCATGGGTTACTAATAAAGACTCAATTAATTTTCTAAACTATTCAAAATATAACGGCACAGATTGGGCACCAACTATTTTGGTTGCCAATGGAAAAGATTGGTTTACCAACTGGGCCGATTTTCCTGCGATTACAGAAAATAACGGAACTGTTTTGACAAATCTATTAGAGAAATCTGCAGATGGAACCTATACTTACGATGTAAAACTAAATTTATTCAAGGATTCAGAACCAGTAAAAAATAACTTTATAGCACACAACGATGGTACTAAAAGTGAACACGGCTTTGTCTCTATGCTTCCCTACAAAGAGGATAGTTTTTTCGTTACCTGGTTAGATGGCCGCAATACTTCAGGTGGTCACGACATGGAAGGTGAACATGAGGCAGGTGGTGCCATGACGCTACGAAGTGCCATAGTAAATGGAAAAGGAACTATTTCGCAACGCACAGAGTTGGATAACCGAGTGTGCGATTGTTGCCAAACAAGTGCCGCAATGACAACAAATGGTCCTGTGGTAGTGTATCGCGACCGCAGTGAGGAAGAAGTGCGGGATATTTCAATAGTGCGAAATGTGAACGGTATATGGACGCAGCCGCAGACTGTTGGACTCGATAATTGGAAGATTGCAGCCTGTCCAGTAAATGGTCCTTCTGTGGACGCAATAGATAATACAGTAGCTGTTGCCTGGTTTACCGTTACTAAAGGTATTGGCGATGTAAGAGTAGTTTTCTCCCAAGATGGGGGAGCAACGTTTACAACTCCATTTAGTGTGTCTACAGAAAGCGCAACAGGCAGGGTAGATATTGTGATGTTGGATGCAGCTAAGAACGAAGCGGCACTAATCTGGATGCAACCTAAAGGAGAAAAAGAAATTATTTACCTCATGAAGGTAAACGAAAAAGGAAGTATGGGTAATCCAATTGTAATTTCCCAAACATCTCCGGAAAGAGCCAGCGGATTCCCGCAATTAGAAAAAGTAGGGAATCAATTATATCTAGCATGGACTGAAGTTCTAGAAAATAGTACTACAGTAAAAATGGCTAAATTGGACCTTAATAAATTATAACCCATAATTCTTAGTGAATCTCTGTGTAACGAATAGCAATGAAGAAGCTACTAATAATTGGTCACAATTTCCCAGAGCCATCCACAACGGCAGCTGGCGGGAGAATGCTTCAATTAATAGCTTTGTTTTTAGAACAACGTTTCCAAATTACTTTTGCCAGTACAGCATCAAAATCGGAACGAAGCGCAGACTTAGTAGTTTTAAAGATAGAAGAAGTATCTATAAAACTGAATGACGCCTCGTTCGATGCTTTTCTGAAAAACGAAAACCCCACAATTGTTCTTTTTGACCGATTTATAACTGAAGAGCAATTTGGCTGGCGCGTTGCTGAAACATGCCCAAATGCGCTACGAATTTTAGATACAGAAGATCTTCATTTTCTGCGGAAGGCTAGGGAAGGGGCCTACAGAAAGGGAATTCCAGTTGCCGAAGCAGATCTATATACCGAAACTGCCAAACGGGAATTAGCAAGTATTTTACGATGCGATTTAAATTTGATAATTTCTGAAACTGAAGTTCGACTACTTATCGAAACCTTTAAAATCCCTACGGAATTATTGTGGTATATACCATTTTTACTAACATCAGAAATTTCCGAAGAATCTAAAATAAAGCAATCTAATTTTGAGGAGCGGCAACATTTTATCGCAGTAGGGAATATGAAACACGCACCCAATGTAGCTTCTATTAAAATATTGAAAGAACATATTTGGCCTAATCTGAGCCAAAAATTTCCGCAAGCCGAGTTGCATATGTATGGAGCGTATGTTCCGCAGCAAATACAGGAAATGCACAGCCCAAAGGATCGTTTTTTAATCAAAGGTTGGGTGGAGGATCTTTCAGCAGTAATGCAAAAAGCTAAAGTCCAATTAGCGCCTATTCCTTTTGGTGCAGGTTTAAAAGGAAAACTGTTTGATGCGATGGGATGTGGGTTGCCTACGGTAACTACAACTATTGGTGCAGAGGGAATGTTTACGGCCAAAGATGCGCCAGGAGGAATTGAAGACCATTGGGACCAATTCATACATCTTGCAATCTTGTTCAATGAAGAAAAAAGAGATTGGTTGCACGCTCAACAACAGGGGTATTCTATTTTGGAAAAACGTTTTCAGAAAAACATTTTTGCTAAACCATTTATAGCAAAAATCTCATACTTGTTAGAAAATAAAGAAACGCATAGACAACAACAATTTATAGGGCAAATCCTTCAGTACAAAACATTACAAGCTACCAAATATCTTAGTAAATGGATTGAAGAAAAAGAATCCTGATTACACTGCTATCCTAAACCAAGCAGAATTTTCAATAAAAAGCCATAAATTTGCACTCTGGTTAAACAACTCCATGAACGCCCAAAAAAAAGTAGCATATTACACTTTAGGCTGTAAACTGAATTTCAGCGAAACAGCCACTATTGCCCGGAATTTTGAAGGGGAAGGCTTTTCACGTGTAGACTTTTCAGATAAAGCAGACATTTACGTAATCAATACCTGTAGCGTTACTGAAAACGCCGACAAACGATTTAAAAGCATCGTAAAAAAAGCGCAAAACTTAAATCCCGAAGCTTTTGTTGCTGCGATAGGTTGCTATGCCCAGTTGAAACCTCAAGAACTAGCAGACGTAAACGGCGTAGATATGGTATTAGGAGCCACCGAAAAATTTAAAATAACCAGTTACATTAATGACCTTTTGATGCATCCTGGTAGGAGTCGAAGCGAAGGAGCTGAGGTGCATTCGTGCGAAATTGAAGATGCAGATTTCTACGTAGGATCTTACAGTGTTGGCGATCGCACCCGTGCTTTTTTAAAAGTTCAGGATGGATGTGATTATAAATGTACGTATTGTACCATACCGCTGGCACGCGGAATTTCAAGAAGTGATACCTTAGCTAACGTCTTAAAAAATGCTGCTGAAATTTCAGCTCAAAATATTAAAGAAATTGTACTTACAGGTGTAAATATTGGTGACTACGGAAAAGGGGAGTTTGGGAATAAGAAACACGAACATACTTTTTTGGAGCTTTGCCAGGCTTTAGATACTGTTGAAGGGGTAGAACGCCTCCGAATTTCATCTATTGAGCCAAACTTACTGAAGAATGAAACCATAGATTTTGTGTCGAAATCGCGAACGTTTGTACCTCATTTTCATATCCCATTGCAAAGTGGAAGTAATCATATTTTAAAATTAATGCGTCGCAGGTATATGCGCGAATTATATACAGACCGTATTACAAAAATAAAAGAATTACTGCCACACGCCTGCATAGGAGTAGACGTAATTGTTGGCTTTCCTGGTGAAACTGAGGAACGATTTCTGGAAACCTATCATTTCCTAAACGAATTGGATATATCCTATTTACACGTATTTACCTATTCTGAAAGAGACAATACACCCGCTGCAGTTATGGAAGGCGTTGTGTCTAAAAAAGTACGTGCCAAACGAAGTAAAATGTTGCGGGGTCTTTCCGCAAAAAAAAGACGTGCTTTTTATGAAAGCCAGTTAGGTTCTCAACGTACCATTCTATTTGAAGGTGAAAACAAATCTGGTTATATTAACGGTTTTACCGAAAATTATGTAAAAGTAAAAGCTCCGTGGAATCCGGAGCTTGTAAATACTGTACATCAAGTTATCTTAACTGAAATTGATGATGATGGTCTAGTTAGATTCCATTATGAAACTGAACCAGTCTTGGTGTAATTTAAGTTATAACTTAATTTCAAAATGTTCCTTAGCGAAGTTGAAGTATTTATCTGGTTAGTAAAAATCCAACCTGTATGATAGCATCTTCTTCTGAAACAAAATAGCCAGCTTTTATCCCAACCATATTTAAGCCACTTAGCCAAATACCTCCACCATACGAGGTGTGGAATGTATCTGAAGTATCAAAATCACTCCAAACCCTTCCGTAGTCAAAGCCACCGTACATCCCAAACGTAATTGGAACAACCGAAGTAGTTATACGTGCTAAGCGTAGTTTTAAATCTGTAGTGTGATGAAAAGAAGTTTCTCCTGTAAAACGCTCGTTTCTGTACCCTCTTAACCCGTTATTACCTCCAATAGAGGGAGCATGATAAAAATAATAGTCATCTCCAAAATTGGTTCTTACTGCAGCCGAAGTGCCTAAAACCAAACTGCCAGATGGAATTAATCCTCTTTCTGTACCAACCTGTAAGCCCGCATATCCAAAAGAATTATTGCTGTCTTCTATATTGCTTTTATATCCCAGCACAGCTTTAAAATGAAACGCTCTAGAAGGAAAATCTCCTGCGTTTTGGTTTCTGTATTTTATGGCTGCTTCTGCACCTGCATAGTTCTGCATTTCAAATACATTGGGATTTACTGCATTGTTGGCAGGTGTAAATAACCTATTCGGATTGTCCTGTACTTCAAAGCTTTCAAAAAGTGCTTTGAATGTGAGTGTTTTGTACTTTATTCCGGCGCTTGCTTTAATTTGTTGCATGCGGGCGCGGTTAAAGTCTCTGTCCTCGTTGTCTGCATCGGCGTCATAAAACGTATCATTCCCAAAACCAAAGAAATTATTAGAGAAGGAATCACTTGTAAAATAGCCGTCTACTACAAGGTTCCATTCTGGGAAAATATTGGCAAATTCACCTGCATATTCTAACTCAATTGCTTCAAAATTAAAGTAATAATTCGCTGAAAGAAAATGCTGGTATCTGAATTTGTTGCCATTAAAACCATAATTTGTATAAGTATCCTTGGCTCCTAAAAATAATCCATCGTCTGTTTGAAATCCAATATTTGGAAGAATTACGTTGTTATTTTCTTTAAAATACCTCCAATGATAAGTGTTGGTTTCGTAAAGGTTTGTAAACTGGTGTGCGGGTGTTTTTTCGTCAAATTCAGATTCTTCGTATTTCCAATCATACACTTTTAACTGACGTCGATTTTCAATAGTGAATTTATCTTTTCCGTGGCCGCCAATGATTCTAACTTTAATGGGGTTGTCACCGTCACCTTTTACTGTAAATTCGTCATTATCGTTTAAACCGTATATCCAGATCTCCTTAGTTTCGTCCTTGTTGAATGTTCTATCAAAAATTACAGGATCTTTTTCATCTTTCTTGGCGCGTTTAATTACAACTTGTGTTTTTCCGTCTGCCAATCTTGTCACTTCAATTTTATCATCTTTATCAGTTCCGTGTACTGCAACAGTTCTGTTTAGATAGGTTGCATATCTTTCGGCGATATTGTTCAGGTTTTTTAATCTGGATTTCAGATTGCTTTTTAGCTCTTGGGCTGTTTCGTCTTGGACTTCAGGTGGTAATTGAGCCCAAGCTGCATCTATCTCGGCATCTGAAAGATTCTCTTGGATGTATTTTGCTTCCGCAACCCAAGTCTCTATACCAACTTTTGTTAATAATGCACGATCCAGATTGTTGGCTTCACCATTATACCATTTAAGATCTGCTATATCATCATCGTACGATTGCCAAAAACGTACGTCTGGAACAAATAGCTGAATGATTGGCACCATAATTCCATCAAATCTTGAAAACGCTGCATCTCTATCTCTTGGAATTGGTATAAAACTGGTTTCATCGTCGCTAATTTCATATTCTGCAAAGCGCCATTGGTCCTGGTGGCGGTCCCAATCACCTATCAACATATCGAACAATCGCGCTCGAACCCACGCTTGCTGATCAACGCTGTATTTTTCGTCTTCTCGAAGTTTTTCAAGCACATCTGTCATGCTTTCAAAAGTTACTACAGTTCCCCCGTCTGGATTGGCGCGGTTATAGCCTGGGAACTGAGTCTGCCCATCGTCAGGACGTTCTTCTAACCAATACAGCGCATCCCCGTAATCTTTTCCTAAGGGATCTAAATTGGGTTGTTTGGGTACGTAGGCTAATTGTGTATTACTATGGTTAATATTTACTTCTTTTGCTAAGGGATCTATTACCAATTGCATAAAGGGATGGGTGGTTGTGAAAAAGTCGTACACCACTGTTTCGGCAAAGGTACCTTGGTAATCTTCTGGGTCGAAGGTGATTCCTTTTACTTTGAATTTCAGAAATTTAAAAGCATCTTTCTCTAGTCCACGAATGGCGTATTCTGCGCCGTTTTCATCTTTAAGTTTTGCTGAGTAAGTCTGGTGTCCACCTCCAGCTTCTTTTACAGTAAGTCCACCTTTATATTTCGTGAGATCTACATTATCTGAAGTAACAGGTAATCCGTAATAACTTCTGAAACGTTTTCCCCATAAGAAATTATAAAAGCCAGATTTATTTAATTTTTCAGCATCTGTAACAACAGGAACTTTTACGGTTGCTGAAGAAAAAGAAGGTCTAGAAGAGTCTAATGCTTCTTCTGGAAATTCTGGCGTCATAGCAAAGGTTTTCTCGCCATCCTCGGTCACAAAAGTTACTTCTGAGCTTCCGTCTTCATAATAATTAATAATACTGAAACCTTGCTTTCCATTGGTGTATTGTCCTTCGTATTCTAATTGACCACCAACAGCAGTCAACCTTGCTATTTCTCGCTTCGTCTTTTCTGCATTTCCCAAAGAACCACTAATAATTTGGTGAACTTTATTTTTTGAGGTAAGATATTGCAGGCTTTCCTCATGTCCAGAAATAATGGTCACTCGGTCTAATTCCTGAACTAAAGAGGCAAAGTTTACTGCGAGCTCTTGATACCTTTGAAAAAATAATTTTTCAGGATTCATCCCGCCCATATAGTTATTGGCGTTCATTCCATTACTAAAGATGGGGTGACTCATAACAATTATCAAGTTTTTACCCTTTGCATCTTTAATCATTCCCTCCAGTTCTTCAATAAATCTGCGCTGGGTTTTTATATCGCTACATTTTTGGTTGATATAATTTACACGGTCCCAGTTACTGATGTACCATTTAGAATCTACCAAAATCATGTCGATATTGTCAGATATTTCTCGGTATTCTAGTGGGCACACATTATTTGGTTCTACCTCAATATTTTTTAGGTCATTTTCTTTTATATAGTCTTCTACCCATTCAATTTGCTTGGCGTTTTTGCTTGCCCATTCGTTAGACCCGGGAACAAAGTATGTTTTTCCTTTAAATGAGGCTGCTAATTCTAATTGTTTTTCAAGTAATGCCTGGTTATTTGCTTTATTTTCAAAATCTTCACTGGTGTAATTTCCAGTAAATAGGAATGTACTTTTTTTAGTTGCTTCGCTTAATTTTTGCTGAAGTTTGGTGAGGATATTTTGATTCCATTTTCCTTTGGCTTCCCCTAAACCACCTGCGACATAAAAAGTATGGACAGGAATTTTAGATGTGGAAGTAATTTCATTTAATGAAGATGATTTTTGCTCTTTATAACTTGCACAGGCTGAAAGTATAAGGAGGCTAAAAATAAAAAAGAATGTTCTGAAAGCTGTTTTCTGAGTAGATTGCTTCATATGGTAAGTTAGGTTATTTATAAAGTATAAAAATACAGTAGTAATGTAAGAGTAGCTGGAACTTTAGGATTACTTTCACGCTTAAAGTTTTCTTAAAAAAAACAGTTTAAGAAATTAAAAAAACCTTTGATTTTTGCATTTTTCCAAAATCAAAGGTTTTTAAAAGAGTTGTTGCGTTTCTTTAGATGCTTATCCCAACAGGCAATAACGCTTTATATTTTCTTCGATTTTTTCTCATAAACCCTGCAATTTCAGGGCTTGTAGGAACTAAGCTAATTCCTCGGTCTTTAACTTCTTCAAATACTGCTTTTATAAAAATATCCCTAAACCCCTGGTCTTCCATATCCCCAGGCATGTCAAACTTCGTCAGGAAGATTTTACGATCTTGAAGGGCATACTCTATGCGAGCCATATTGTCTCCAACTTCCAGCTCAAACTGGCGAAGGAATTCATTGTCAGTAATTACTACATCTTCAATCATAATGGAGGGATTTGATTTTTAAATTTATGGGTACATCTATGAGCAATCTTTACAATAGTACTGAAGGTGTTTTAGTTAGTTAAGGTGCTATTTTTTGATTGTACCTTGGCATACCATTTTCATATATAGGAAACCTCCAAAATTTGCAATACCGAAAGTTTATTCGGTATTAAA
Source organism: uncultured Flavobacteriaceae bacterium (assembly GCA_963799365.1). Taxonomy (GTDB): domain Bacteria; phylum Bacteroidota; class Bacteroidia; order Flavobacteriales; family Flavobacteriaceae; genus Marinirhabdus. The sequence goes on along the minus strand of CAWCWV010000017.1, from coordinate 12,727 downwards.
AATCTTTTTCACAGGAACCCCAACTTTAGAAACACTACTTAGTATCTTTGTTCAACAAAGTTACGGAAAAATCGGTAGTTTGGTTGTAATACTTTAGGGCAGTTATGAGTAAAGATAGTATTCACGTTTATTTTGTACCTGGTCTTGCTGCAGGAAAGGAAATTTTTAAAAATATTCGCTTACCAGAGAAACGTTTTCAAACACACATATTGGAATGGCTTATTCCTAAAAAAAAGGAATCAATTTCAAGCTATGCGGCGCGTATGGCAGTTAATGTAAAGCATGAAAATGCCGTATTAATAGGAGTAAGTTTTGGAGGCGTGGTGGTGCAAGAAATGGCTCATTTTCTAAGGTTGAAAAAATTGATTATTATTTCTAGTGTAAAAAGCCGAAAAGAATTTCCAAAACGATTGAAAATTGCCCGTATTACAAAATTGTATAAGTTAGTTCCAACACGAATTATGCTGAGTTCGGACGATCTCACAAAATTTGCCATAGGTCCGAAGTCTAAGAAAAGACTTGAATTATATCAGGCATTTCTTCACGTACGCAATGCTACCTATTTAAATTGGGCCATTGAAAATATGGTGTGTTGGCAGCCCAAGAAACCTGTGGGTGAAGTTATACATATTCATGGTGATGCAGATATAATTTTCCCGATTAAAAACATTGACAGTTGTGAAGTGATAGCAGGTGGAACTCATATTATGCTACTTAATAAAGGTTCAAAGGTTTCAAAAAAAATTATAGAAGTTATTTCCCTATAAAAGCTTGTTAAATTCTTTAACTGCCACGTGAGATTCTTTATCTTTATTGAAAATTTTTAGACTATGAGTATTCTTTCAAAAATAGGCCTTTTGGCGTTGGTTGTTTTCGTTAGTGGGTTGTGTGTAAATGCGGTTCAAGAACCAGAAACCACAGATGAGACCCTTCAGAAAAGATTGGTAAATGATTATAATGTGTACGCATTGCCATTACCAGACAAAATGGATTTTGCTGGGGAATCTGTACCACTTAACGATCCAGATATTAGTGAGCGAATGGACCGTGAATTGCTGGTAAATACCTATTGGCAATCCAATGGTTTGCTGATGTTTAAAAGAGCAAATAAGTATTTTCCAATCATAGAGCCTTTGCTTAAGAAATATGGGCTTCCAGACGATTTTAAATATTTGGCAGTAGCCGAAAGTGGTTTAGACAATGTGCGTTCTCCTGCTGGCGCAGCGGGTTTTTGGCAATTTATGCCAGCAACGGGAAAAGAGTTTGGTCTGGAAGTAAATGATTATGTAGATGAGCGATATCATTTAGAAATGGCTACGAAGGTAGCAGCAGAATATTTGATAAAATCTAAAGAACGTTTTGGTAGTTGGACATTGGCTGCTGCAGCATACAATGCAGGTAATGCAGGTGTAAATAAGCAAATTGATCGCCAAAAACTGGACAATAACTACTATGATATATTACTAAATTCTGAAACAAGCCGTTATGTATTTCGGATTTTGGCCTTTAAGGAAATAATGAGTAATCCTGAAAAATATGGATTTAATTTTAGACAACAAGATTTATATAAAAGGGTGCCTACTTATAAAGTTAAAGTAGATTCCGCAGTTACAGATTTTGCTGTTTTTGCAAAAAAGTTTGATATTAATTATAAAATTCTGAAATTGCATAACCCTTGGTTAAGAGATACTTTTTTAAAGAATTCCTCGGGTAAAGAATATTTTATTGAAATTCCAGAGAAGGGATATTATAATACAACTGGACAGTAAGTAGAAAAGCAACCAACCACCAGAAACTCCATTTATGAATATTACCCTTATCGTATCCTTGCTCATTATAGGCCTCCTAGCCGGTATTTTCAGTGGATTTATGGGTGTTGGTGGAGGTGTTGTTATGATACCTTTAATGATTATGTTTTTAGGATATGACCAGCATGAGGCACAGGGTTTAAGCCTAGCAGTATTGGCAGTTCCTGTAACATTTGTTGCTGCGTACACCTATCATACAGGTGGGCATCCTGTAAATTGGAAATTTGCATTTGTGATTGCGGTATGTTTTGTAATTGGTGCTTGGGTGGGGTCAAAGTTTGCTATAAAAATTGACCAAGTGGTACTTAAAAAAATATTTGCTGTTGTTTTAGTAATAGCAGCAATTAAATTATTTTTTGGCAAATAAAAAGTAGAGATTTAATTTTTTTCTGTTCCAATTACTTCTAGACTAGTTCTGATGGTTATGCTTGGTTTTAATAATTGAACGCCAGCATAAAATGCATCGTAATTCTCTTCATAAGAAATTTCGTACTCTGTGTGATAAGGGTGAATTACAGTTCTTCTTATATCTATTATTTTTTTATTTTCGTCAAGTAAGAAACAAGTTGGCAATCCAAGGCTATGCTTCATGTCTTTAACTACAGCGGCTCCTTTATTTTCAAGCTCATCCACATAAACTATTTGAATGTTTTTATTAAACTCTTTTGAAGCTTTCTTTGCATTTTCTTTGGTATCCCAGTACAACACTACAAAATCTATATTGTCTCCAAAAGTATGTGCAATTTCATTGAGAGCAGGAATAGTGCCAGAACTAGGAGTGCACCATGAAGCAGTGCTCAATAAAATCATTGGTTTTTTGAATTTGCTCATTTCAATTTCTTTACCAGAGCATTTGTTTACCTTAAAGTTATCGAGATAAGTTTTTAAGATTACGTTTTGTACCAATGAGTCATATAAAAAATCTGCACGAGCGTAATCTTTGTCGTGGTAAGCAAGTTGAGAATTATTCACATACTTCTTGATATTCTTGGCAATTTCATGTGAGAACATAGGCTTCACTTCTATCTCTTCTTGTGAGATTGCAGTCAAGGAAATTAAGAATGTTAATAGAAGTAGTTTTATACGCATACAAGCTATTTACTAGATAGTTGCACAAAGGTATAAAAGGTTGCTAGTTAATTAGTTACTTTTAGATGAAAGGTCTATAAATTCGACAAACCGCATGCTCATTTCAGTAAATTTCCTACAAATATGAATAATTAAGATTATCTACGGCTTCTTCTACCTGCTCTTGCACTCTGCTGTCCAAATTGTTGCTTAGGTGCGTTGGCACGTTTCATTTGCTGTTTCATTAATTTAATCTGCTCATCCATCATATTATGCTTGTCCAATTGCTTTGCTTCAGCTAGTAGTATTTCGGCTTCGCGTTTTCTGTTTTTGGTCATAGCGATTCCAGCGAGATTCAATTTTGCCATCGCTAGGTCTGCATCCATATTTAAGCCTAAGTCGATAGCTTTTTTGAAGTATTTTTCGGCTTCATTCATATTAGTTTGCGAAACCATTAATCCATTTAAGTAATTATAATACCCTTGTTGTTTTTTTATTAAAGCAGCTTCTGGATTCTTAATTTTATCTAACCATTTTTTAGCGCCTTCAAAATCTTGTTTTCGCAGTCTAAGAAATGCTAGAAGGATGATTTCATTTTTAAAATACAGAAAGAAGAACATTAAAGACAATAGGATGTACATAATACCGTTTCCTATATTCCCTTCTACAAATTGCCAAACGGAAAGCCCTATAACTGCGAGACCTAAAACTAATTTTATATTTTTATTGAACATGTTTTGCTTTTTTTTGAAGGGTACAAAGGTACATATTTCTGTGAAGAAGTTACTAAATTTGGTGCCTGTAAAGATGGGGAAGAATAGTTTTTCTAAAATAATAATTCTTTTTAATTATTTTCAGTTTAACATTTGTTCGGCATAAAAAAGATTGTATATTTGCACCCGCCTACGCAAAAGAGCATCTGTTGATTTGCTAATTTGCTGAGGTAGGCAAGCCAAACACAAGGTAGGGCATAAAAAAAATAATTTTCAGAAGAATTAACCCTTATTATAATGAGCAAGAGAACATTTCAGCCATCAAAGAGAAAAAGAAGAAATAAGCACGGTTTTAGAGAGCGTATGGCATCTGTAAACGGACGCAAGGTTTTAGCTGCCCGTAGAGCAAAGGGGAGAAAGAAAATATCTGTTTCTTCAGAACCACGTCACAAAAAATAATGTTGATAAGTCATACATAAAAAAGGTGTTGTTTACAAACAACACCTTTTTTTTATACCCTAACGAATCGTAATTTTACACACCTTAAAAAGTTCTTGAAAAATGCCGAAAAACACAAAATTAAAATCCATCCTTATTATTGGTTCTGGTCCTATTGTAATAGGGCAAGCCTGCGAATTTGACTATGCTGGTTCACAATCGTTACGCTCTCTTCGTGAAGACGGTATTGAGACGATCCTCATTAATAGTAATCCCGCTACAATAATGACAGATCCGTCTATGGCAGACCACGTGTATCTGTTGCCATTGACTACAAAATCTATTGTAAAAATTCTTAAAAAGCATCCACAAATTGATGCGGTGTTACCTACTATGGGTGGACAAACAGCATTAAACCTTTGTATTGAAGCAGATGAAAAGGGAATTTGGAAAGATTTTAATGTAAAACTTATTGGGGTAGATATAGAAGCCATTAATATTACCGAAGACCGTGAGAAATTCAGGAATCTTATGGAACAAATAGGAGTTCCTATGGCACCACAGGCTACGGCTACTTCATATTTACAGGGAAAAGAAATAGCTCAAGAGTTTGGATTTCCCCTGGTAATCCGTTCTTCCTTTACCTTGGGTGGAGCTGGAGCGTCAATCGTTTATAAAGCTGAAGATTTTGATGAATTGCTAACACGAGGCCTGGAAGTTTCACCCATCCACGAGGTGATGATTGATAAGGCGATGATGGGATGGAAAGAATACGAACTAGAATTATTGCGAGATAGTAATGATAACGTTGTTATAATTTGTGCTATCGAAAACATGGATCCCATGGGGATTCATACCGGAGACTCCATTACTGTAGCACCAGCAATGACCTTAAGTGACCGTACCTACCAGCGAATGCGAGATATGGCCATACATATGATGCGTAGTATTGGTGATTTTGCTGGAGGGTGTAATGTACAGTTTGCTGTAAGCCCTGATGAAAAAGAAGATATTATCGCTATTGAAATTAACCCACGGGTATCCCGTTCTTCGGCATTGGCTTCAAAAGCAACCGGATATCCTATAGCAAAAATTGCAACAAAACTGGCAATTGGATATCACTTAAATGAATTAGATAATCAAATTACTAAGTCAACATCTGCTTTATTCGAGCCTACTTTAGACTACGTAATTGTAAAAATACCCCGTTGGAACTTCGATAAATTTGAAGGGTCCGATAGGACATTAGGCTTACAAATGAAATCGGTAGGGGAAGTTATGGGAATTGGTCGTTCGTTTCAAGAGGCACTACATAAAGCAACGCAATCACTAGAAATTAAACGCAATGGCTTAGGAGCAGACGGTAAAAGCTACACAGACTACGATCAAATAATAGATAAGCTTACAAATGCAAGCTGGGATCGCGTATTTGTAATCTATGATGCCATACAAATGGGGATTCCTTTGAGTAGAATTCACGAAATCACTAAAATAGATATGTGGTTCTTGCGACAATACGAAGAACTCTATTTATTGGAAAAGGAAATTTCAACCTTCACATTAGAAACGTTACCAAGAGAGTTATTGTTAGAAGCAAAGCAAAAAGGCTACGGAGATCGCCAGATTGCACATATGTTAAAATGTTTAGAGAGCCAGATCTACAAGAAAAGAGAAGAACTTAATATACAGCGTGTTTATAAACTGGTAGATACCTGTGCCGCAGAGTTTAAAGCACAGACACCTTACTATTATTTAACGTTTGAAAATGAAGTGGAAACCGCCAATGGAACCCGCTACGTAGAAAATGATAGCATTGTTACTAACAAAAAGAAAGTTATCGTATTAGGTTCTGGCCCAAACCGAATTGGCCAAGGAATTGAATTTGACTACTGTTGTGTCCACGGAGTGCTAGCTGCAGCTGAATGTGGGTACGAAACTATCATGATAAATTGTAATCCTGAAACTGTTTCAACCGATTTTGACGTGGCAGACAAACTTTATTTTGAACCTGTATTCTGGGAGCATATTTATGATATTATTCGTCACGAAAAGCCAGAGGGCGTTATTGTTCAGTTAGGAGGGCAAACAGCGTTGAAGTTGGCTGAAAAGTTAGATCGTTACGGTATTAAAATTATGGGAACCAGCTACGAAGCATTGGATTTGGCCGAAGACCGAGGAAGTTTCAGTACAATTTTGAAGGACAACAATATTCCATATCCGGAATTTGGAGTGGCCGAAACTACCGAAGAAGCTTTAAAACTAGCAGGCAAATTAGATTTCCCATTATTAATAAGACCTTCCTATGTTCTTGGAGGGCAAGGAATGAAAATTGTCATCAACAAAAAAGAACTGGAAGAACACGTAGTAGACTTATTACGTAAAATACCTAATAACAAATTGTTGCTCGATCATTATTTAGACGGAGCAATTGAAGCCGAAGCAGATGCTATTTGCGATGGAGAAAATGTATATATTATAGGGATCATGGAACATATTGAACCTTGTGGCGTACACTCTGGAGACAGTAATGCCACCTTGCCACCCTTTAATTTAGGGGATCTAGTTCTTCAGCAAATAAAAGACCATACTAAAAAAATTGCATTGGCTTTAAATACAGTTGGTTTAATTAATGTACAATTCGCGATAAAAGATGAAAAGGTGTACATTATTGAAGCCAATCCAAGAGCCTCTCGTACCGTTCCTTTTATAGCAAAAGCATATAAGGAGCCGTATGTAAACTATGCGACAAAAGTAATGCTGGGCGAAAATAAGGTAACCGATTTTAATTTTAATCCGCAATTAGAAGGTTATGCGATCAAACAGCCAGTTTTTAGCTTTAATAAATTTCATAACGTAAATAAGCAATTAGGACCTGAAATGAAAAGTACTGGAGAAAGTATCCTATTTATTGACAGCTTAAAAGATGACGATTTCTATGAATTGTATTCTAGAAGAAAAATGTATCTAAGTAAATAGATTGTTTTTATAACTAACAAATAAGCCCCTTGAAGTACTACTTTAAGGGGCTTATTTATGCGAAAAAATCTGAAAGCGTATAATTATCGTATATTGTTAAGAACATTTTAAAGAAAAATAATATGAAAAAAATTACACTAGTGATAGCCTTATTGGTTACAACAATTACAATGGCTCAAACAACCTTTCCATTAGATTGGATGTTGAATTCGCCTAATTTAGATCTCACGATTCAACAAGGAGATACTGTTGAATGGACTTGGCAGGATGGAATTACCCATACAGTAACCAGCATTGATGGCAACAGTCAAGAAGATTTTGACAGTGGTGAACTTACCGGGATTGGAATGACATTTTCATTTACATTTACTGAAGTTGGCACAAACGATTACCAATGCGATATTCATCCAGGTTCTATGAATGGAACTATTACCGTAGAAATGTCTTTAGGAGTTGATGAAAAATTCATCAAGAATTTACAATTATTTCCAAATCCGACAGAGAACGAATTAACTGTATTTTCACTTTTTAAATTAGAGTCGTATATAATCTATGACTTTGCAGGAAGAAAAGTGCTCTCAGGACAGGGTGAAGGTAACTTTACAAGTTTTGACACCTCCAGCTTAGGTGCTGGAGTTTATTTTGTTACGGTAACTTCCATAGACGGGTTACAGGCAACCAAAAAGATTGCTAAGAAATAAATGTACTTTAATCTCAATATTGAAACCCTGCCTATTGGTGGGGTTTCTTAATTCCGTTCAAAAAACGGAGAAGATTCTTCTTCTATACTATTAATAAAGTACTTGGTGTCTCCCCAAAAGAAAAAGGTGCTGTAGCGCTCCACATAACCTACTTTTACATAGCGCCCTTGTAATTCTTTCATTTTTTCAATGACTTCGTCCTCGGCATCCAATACTGAAAACTGAAATATCTGCGCGCCGCTTATCCCTTGGCTTATCTCTCCTTCCCAGGTTTTAAAAAGCACACCTTTATTACTGAATTTAATAAGCTCTCCTGCACGAGTTCCCTCACTATAGGGAACAAAAGACACAAAGGCAAAATAAATAAGATAAATTGCTAGAAGACTTCCGAGAATGATAAAGAGTATTTTTTTCATAATTTTTCAGCAAAACGAAGGTTTGTTTATTTTTTCTTGATTGATGATACTTGTTGTATAAGGAACTAGATTTCAATTGCTAAGTTCTTCATTTTCTTGAGCTCTTTTAATTATTTTTTCTGGTAACGATTTTTTTGCTTTGGCACCCATTTTTTTTAGTTTTTCTACGCTTGTGATAAGGTTTCCACGACCTTCAAACAATTTATTCATAGCTGCAGAATAGTCGGTTTTGGCATCGTCCATTTTTTTACCAACGCCAGTAAGGTCACTTATTAATCCTTCAAATTTATCGTACAAAGCACCTGCTTGTCTGGAGATTTCAATAGCGTTACGTTGTTGTTTTTCATTGGTCCACATAGAGTCGATAGTGCGCAGCGTAGCTAAAAGCGTAGAAGGTGTTACAATAATAATGTTTTGCTCAAAGGCTTTGTTGTAAATACTGTTGTCTTTATTAATGGCAATGGCAAATGCTGGTTCAATTGGGACAAACAACAATACAAAATCTGGACTTTCCATTTCGTAAATATCCTGATAGTTTTTAGCACTCAATTGATCTACATGCCGCTTTAAAGAAGTTAAATGTTCTTTTAAATAGCGTTCTTTAAGGTCTTCGTCTTCTTCATTAACATAACGTTCGTAGCCAACAAGTGATACTTTACTGTCAATTACCATTCGTTTGTTGTCGGGTAAGTGAATCACAACATCGGGTAGAATTCGTTTACCTTCCGCAGTAGTGAAACTGTTTTGTATAAAATATTCGCGGTCTTTTTCGAGGCCGCTTTTTTCCAATACTTTTTCTAGCACAAGCTCACCCCAATTTCCTTGAATCTTACTATCGCCTTTTAACGCTTTGGTTAGGTTGGTGGCCTCTTTAGACATTTGTTCGTTCAGTTCTTTCAGGCCAATGATTTGCTGGCGGAGCATTGCGTGTCTATCAATACTTTCTTTATGAGTGTTCTACCTTTTTCTCGAACTTTTCGATCTTGTCCTGAAGCGGTTTTAAAATGATGTCAATATTATCTTTGTTCTGTTTTGTAAATTTATTGGAGTTATCGGCTAGAATTTTATTCGCTAGGTTCTCAAATTCCTTGGTGAACTTTTCCTGAAGTTTTTCCACTTCGGCTTTTTGTTCACGGTTTTTTTGATCCAGGTTATCAAACTCGGCATTGCGTCGTACAAGTTCGCCATTCAGATACTCTTTTTCCTTTCTAATTTCCTCACGCTCGTTTAAAGCTATTGTAAAACGTTCTTCCAGTTTTTCTTGCTGAAAACTAGCTTGCTGAAGGCGTTCCTCCAGTTTTCCAGTTTCAGTTTTAAGTTTTAAGCGTGTAAAAAGATTGCCTAAGAAGGCTCCTATCAATAAGCAGACTGCGGCAAGAAGTAAGAAAAATAAGGTTTCGTTCAAGTTCTAAGTGAATTAGGTAATTAAGTTGATTTTAGCTGTGAAAAAATAATCAAAATGTCAGTCTGAGCGCAGTTGAATGATTATTTGAATTCAGAAAGTGAATTACACTTCGACTGCGCTTAGTGTGACACGTATACCTGTTTTTTTCAGTTAACTGTAAAGTTATTGAGAATTTGTTTTAAACCGAATGAATTCAGATATTTTTAATCGGCCATCTAAAAACTTGCAGGTTTTCAAATTTCTACTTTTATTTAATATTTAAGGTTCTGAGTGAAATTAAAAATACAATTTGGCTCCTTCCCCTAGCAGCACTGTATTTAAATTAAGAGTAACTAATTTTAATCTGCGTTTAGGGGAAGAGCCTGCCCCGTACTTATTACGGGGTGGATTTGGCAAAACGAAATTTAATGAAAAGCAACTATTTACAGTGCCAAATTCGGAAGAGGTCTTTATCTTCACAAATTTCAATTATCATTCCTACCTTAAAAACTATTTCTTTATTGAAAACCGTCCTGTGTTTTTATCAAAATCTATGGTATCCTTCGGAAATAGCGCATCAAAACTTCCAGCTTCAATGAGCTTACAAGGCTGGTTGCAAACTACCGAGGTTTCAGTCATCACGATCATAGTGTCACTCAGTTGAATTGCCAAATCTATTTCGTGTGTTGAGAAAAGTATGGTTTTACCCGTTTCCGAAGTAAGTTGTTTCAGTAACTTTAAAATATAGGCTCGGTGGTATAAATCTAAGTGTGTAGTGGGTTCATCCAGTAAAATAAGTGGCGTGTCCTGTGCCAAAGCCCTTGCAATAGATGCCCGTTGCAATTGTCCGTCACTCAACTCAAAACATTTTTTGTGCGCTAGTTTTGCCGTATCGGTAATTTCCAATGCATAGTTGATTTGCTTTGCATCGGTTTTAGATAAAGTCCCCATCCAATTGGTGTAGGGCTGTTTCGTAAAGAGACTAACTCTTGTACTGTTAAGTTTTTGGAAGCGGGAAGCTTCGGTTAACACAACACTTAATTGGGTAGCGAGCAGGAGACCCGATATTTCTGAAATGTTTTCCCCGTTAATTTTAACAGCTCCCGATACTATGGGTTGCATTCCTACCAAACTGCGAAGTAGGGTAGATTTACCAACACCATTAGCACCAACGAGGCCAATTAATTCCCCGTTTTGTAACTCAAAATTAATGTTTTCAGCAACCAAAATTGGCTTCTTTTTACTAAAATACCCCACCGAAAGATCGGTCGCTTTTAGGGCGATATGTTTTGAATAAGGAGTCATTAAAACAATAATTTTCGTTTGCGAACCAATAGCCAAATCACCACAGGTGCCCCCAATAGTGAAGTAATGGCGTTAATTGGCAAGGTGTATTCGCTTGCAGGTAGTTGTGCCACTGTATCGCATAGGAGCATTAAAATGGCTCCGGAGAGCATGACTGCGGGTAATCAGTGAAAATGGTTAGCGCTTTTACATAAAGACATAAAGATTTCTTCCTTCCCAAATCGTCCCCTTAATTAAAAAATCATCCTTTGAGCTATCGATTGTAATGGTATCTGGAGTATAAGTTTGTAGTTTAATTGCATTCGCTCCCGCGCGTTTAGCCGCGTGCACAGTCGCGATAGCATTCTCCAACTTTCCATTATGATTTGCAGATAATTCTGCAATAATAAAGGTCTCGCTTAAAGAATTAATTTCATAATCTCCAATTTTCATATTCAGCTTAAATCTTTTTTAAATTCTACTTGTCTTGTACTAACATTTAAAAGAGTGTACCCTTGTTTTTCGAATATTCTTTTGGAAGCTACATTTTCCACTAAAACAATCGCCCTCAATTCTTTAACCAAATCTTTTCTGTTCATTATTTTCTTTTCGCCCAGCCTAATAAGCTCTGATCCATAGCCCCTACCGTGCATTGTTGAATCCAGTAAATAATTTACATTTCCAACACTCGCTACAATATCAATTCTTATTGAACCTATTGACTTCTCCCCAAGCTCAAAAATGTAAAATTCACAGTTGGTAGAATTCAGTTTTTCCAAGAACCATTTTGAATGATCGTCATACTCAATCTGCTCTCTATTGAAGGCATATTTTCTTATAGCGGGATCATTCACCCATAAGTATGTTATTTCTTCATCTTCTTTCGTTGCTTTCCTTAACCTCGGAATACCAGAAATTTTAGAATGAATAACTATGTCTAGAAAGGATTCTTGATAAAAGCAGTGCTGGGTAAGAATTGCATCCCGCGTGTATCCAGAATTTTCCAATACCTCATAAAGTTTTGGCCTTATATCGAAGGCATAAGTATAAATTTTTATGCAATTGCAATTCAATGAATGACACTCTTTCAATAAGCTCTAGAAAAGAATCCCAGAAAACTGTAAAGTAATTGTGTTCCAATTTGGTTTTGATTAGAAAAGAAATTTCAGCGTTCTTATCAACCCAGTTGATATGGACTAGCCCACCATACCCAACTATTTCGCCATCTCTTAAGAAAGAGAAAAGTAATTGCTCTGGAAAATCTTGCTCAAAAAGACTTGCTATTGTAGTGGAAAAGTAAAGATTCTGATCCTCCTTCGACAGACTTGCAGACTGGCGTAAATGATACATTTGCTCATTACGCCAGTCTAGAATTTTATATTTATCTATATCCCTTATTGGGACTATAGAGTAATTATCGGATGCGAATATTTCCTTGCTTAAAAGTTTATAACGCCTCAATTATTTTCATTTTTCTGTATCATCCCACTATAAACAGTACTTATCAAGCGATTCGATTTAATTATTTGATTAATTATGTATAAATCTAGATAGTGACTTCCAAAAGAGTAAAGCATCGAAATCATAGCAGAATCTTGCGGGTAATCTATAGTTAACCTGAAGTTTTGACCTTCTAACTCAAAATTAACAATATTCCTATCCACGTTTTTTGAATAGTTACAAATAATCTTTATCCTAATGCTCTTGAAGAAAATCAATTCATAAGGGAATTAGGATAACTTAAAATAATATTTCATTGCAACTATTCCATTTGTTGGATTAGGGAATGCGAACCACACGACCTTGCTAGTCTGTTCTGTCTGACAATTATAATTAAGATTTTCATATCCTGAGAACAGTGTGCTAGATTACTTATCAAATAACTCATACCCAATTTCACTATGCCAATGGCGAGTTTAATTTCATAATTATTCTGGTT
>CAWCWV010000016.1:7500-664022 GCA_963799365.1 uncultured Flavobacteriaceae bacterium | reverse complement strand
CGGGATGACAGGATTTGAACCTGCGACCACTTGACCCCCAGCCAAGTACGCTACCGTGCTGCGCCACATCCCGCTTTTGATTTAGTTTACTCATAAGTAAACTTATATAGTTGGCAATATAAAATCGAAATCTTCAAGTGGTGCAGTTTATACTAAACCTGTCGAAGTGCCACATCCCGAAATTGGAATGCAAATATAAAGTACTTACTCAAAATGGACTAAAATTTACAATGGAATGTTCCCATGTTTTCGATTGGGTCGGCTTACCGTTTTTGTTTCTAGCATTGCAAACGATTTTAACAACTTACGCCGCGTTTCTCTAGGCTGAATGACTTCATCTATAAATCCGCGTTGTGCTGCTTTAAAAGGATTGGCAAACTTTTCAGCATACTCAGCTTCTTTCTCAGATAGTTTTAATTCTGGATCTTTCGCCGCTGCAATTTCTTTTCTGAAAATAATTTCACTGGCACCCTTTGCTCCCATTACAGCTATTTCAGCAGTAGGCCACGCAAAGTTCATATCGGCTCCTATATGTTTACTATTCATTACATCATAGGCTCCCCCGTAAGCTTTCCGTGTAATTACGGTCACTCTAGGAACAGTCGCTTCACTTAAGGCATACAATAATTTGGCACCATTTAAGATAATTCCATTCCATTCCTGGTCTGTTCCTGGCAGAAATCCAGGTACATCTACTAATACCAACAAGGGAATATTAAACGCATCGCAAAAACGAGTAAAACGTGCTGCTTTTTTTGAACTATCCACATCAAGAACACCTGCCAAAATCATTGGTTGGTTGGCAACAATCCCAATACTGCGACCTCCTAATCTTGCAAAACCTACAATAATGTTTTCTGCATAGGCTGCGTGCACTTCAAAAAAGGTATCAGTATCAATAATTCCGTTAATGACCTCGTGCATATCGTAGGGCTTATTTGCGGAATCTGGTACGATGTCTTCCAAACAGTCCCTAATTTCATCCCCTAATTCAAAAGATAATTTTGCTGTTGTACTTTTATTATTCTGCGGAAGATACCCTAACAATGTTTTTATTTGTTCCAAACAAACAATATCATTACTTGCTGTAAAATGAGTAACCCCACTTTTTGTTGCGTGTGTTCTGGCTCCTCCTAACTCTTCTGATGTTACAGTCTCGTTTGTTACTGTTTTAACAACATTTGGTCCTGTCACAAACATATAACTACTATCTTGAACCATTAAGGTAAAATCTGTCATAGCTGGTGAATACACTGCACCACCGGCACAAGGCCCCATAATGGCAGATATTTGTGGGATTACTCCTGATACTTGTACGTTTCGGTAAAAGATATCGGCATACCCACCTAGCGAGCGAACTCCCTCTTGAATTCTCGCTCCTCCCGAATCGTTTAAACCAATAAGAGGAGCACCTACACGTGCCGCATGGTCCATAATTTTGCAGATTTTTTCGGCATGAGTTTCGGAGAGCGCTCCTCCAAAAACGGTGAAATCCTGAGCAAATACATACACTAGTCTTTCATGGATTGTACCGTAACCCGTTACTACCCCATCACCGTAAAATAATTGTTTGTCCATCTCAAAATCGGTAGTTCGGTGTGTAACCAAAATACCCATTTCTTCAAAAGAGCCTGCATCCAATAAATAATCTATCCGTTCTCTGGCAGTTAATTTCTTTTTATCGTGTTGTTTTTGTATCCTTTTTTCGCCTCCACCTAATTTGGCTTCGGTTATTTTTTGTTGTAATTGCTTATTGGTATCGCTCATCGTTCTTTTATTTTGGAAGCCTCAATTTTTTTAATTCTTTTACATATAAATACAATGCAACTTTTGCAGCAACTTCTGCATCTTTTTTAAGCTGTTGCTGACTTTCTTTTTTAGAATAATATTTTTTTACAAAATGAGTATCGAACATTCCATTTCTAAACGCTTCATGTTTAAAAACAAAAGTTCCAAAAGGCAAAGTAGTTTGTACCCCAGCTACATCAAAATCCTGGATTGCTTGTATCATTAATTCAATTGCTTCCTCACGAGTTTCTCCCCAGGTGATTAATTTTGAAAGCATTGGGTCGTATTGAATAGGGATTTCCATTCCTTCTTTAAAACCATCGTCTACTCGAATATTTTCACCCATAGGAGGCCTGTAAACATCTAAAGTACCTACACTTGGAAGAAAATCATTTAAAGGGTCTTCGGCATATACACGCAACTCCATAGCATGGCCGTGTATAGATAATTCCTGTTGCGAAAAAGCGAGCGTCTCGCCATTTGCAATTTTTATTTGCTGTTCAACCAGATCCAATTTCGTAATAAGTTCTGTAACTGGATGTTCAACCTGCAAACGAGTATTCATTTCTAGGAAGTAAAAGTTTTTTTGATCGTCCAACAAAAATTCAACTGTTCCAGCTCCTAGATAATCACAGGCCTTTGCTACTTTAATCGCAGCCTGTCCCATCGCTTCACGGAGTTCTGGCGTCAATACCGCCGATGGAGCCTCTTCGACTACTTTTTGATGTCGACGTTGTATGCTACATTCCCTTTCAAACAGATGTACCGTATTTCCATGGGTATCTGCTAAAACTTGAATTTCAATATGCCGTGGGGATTCCACATATTTTTCAATAAAAACGGACCCATCACCAAAAGCAGATGTTGCTTCGCTAATAGCGCGTTTCATTTGTTCTTCCAGTACTTCTTTATTTTCAACTACACGCATCCCTTTACCACCCCCACCTGCTGAGGCTTTTATAAGAATTGGATAGCCTATGTCTTCTGCAATTTGTTTTGCTTTTTTAACATCTGTGATTGCTTCATCTATACCCGGAACCATTGGTATATTATATTTTTTTACGGCTTCCTTGGCAGCTAGCTTGCTTCCCATGACACGTATGGCGTGAGGTCTTGGTCCAATAAATATAAGTCCGTTTTTTTCTACCGCTTCGGCAAAAGCAGCATTTTCACTTAAAAATCCATAACCTGGATGTATGGCATCGGCATTTAACTTTTTGGCTACTTCAATAACAACATCTCCTTTTAGATAGGATTCTGAAGAAGGAGGAGGTCCAATGCATACAGCCTCATCTGCCAATTTTACGTGGGGTGCGTTTCTATCTGCTTCAGAATACACGGCGACTGTTTTGATTCCCATCTTACGAGCCGTTTTTATGATGCGGACAGCTATTTCTCCACGATTTGCAACTACTAATTTTTGTATCATGCTCCTTCCAATTCAATTAACAACATTCCTTTTTCAACAGTCTCGCCATTTTTCACATGTACAGATTTCACAACACCATCTGTAGGTGCGAGCAAAGAATTTTCCATTTTCATTGCTTCCAAAACGCATAAGCTTTCGTCTGCTTTAATTTCTTGGCCTTCAATAACATTTACTTCTAAAATAAGCCCGGGCATTGGTGCGTAAATTTTATTTTCTACAGCATCGGCGCCTAAAGAGAGACCCATATTTGCAATTAGAAAATCTAGTTCATTTTCAATTTTTACTGAAAATCTATTCCCATTGACTTTTAAGGTATAGGTTCTATCTTGAAAATTTTGTGCGAGTAGTTCTATTTGATAGGATAAGTCATCAGCAACCAAATGCATATGCTTTTTGTCGGCTACAATGTCTAAATGTGCTACATTACTTTTCAGCAATGGAAACTCCAATGACTCATTAACAATAGCCTTAAGTTTGTCTTCCATAATAATTACAATATATATTTTGATAAAGATACAGTTTTGAAAGAAGAAATTTTAACAGCCAATTTTTGTTTATCTATGAATAGGTTCATCTTTTAAAAATCAAAAATATAAAGTAACTTTCATAAAAAATTTAAATTTCTGTTTCAATAAAAAATTAGTCTTTTAATCTTTTCTAGAACTATTTCCAAAAACCAAAATAACAGTTTCTTCGTAATTAATATTGTCAGAGACCTGGTAATTGTATTTATCAACGAGACATCAATATATAACCCCGCAAAAGCCTGAATCTAATAAAAGATTTGGGCTTTTTATATTTATCATTAAATACGTATCTTTTCAGAAAGAAATCATCTTATGAAAATTGCGCCTTTTTCCATATTGCTTTGCCTACTCTTAATAGCTTGCAATGCTCCAAAAAAGAAGAACGACGTTGCATTAACAACTGAACCAACCCGCGGTTACACTACTGAAAAAGTTGTTGATAACCTTAATAACCCTTGGGGTATGACTTGGCTACCAGACGGTAGTATGCTCATTACCGAAAAAAGTGGTGAGCTTATTCATTTTAAAGATGGGCAAAAAACCAGCATTCAAAATGTTCCTAAAGTGTATAACCGTGGTCAGGGTGGATTGCTAGATATTGCGTTACATCCTAAGTATACTGAGAATGGCTGGATTTATATTACTTATGCTTCAGAAGAAGGAAAAGAAAATGGAGGACACACAAAACTAAGCCGTGCAAAATTGGACGGTGGTGCCCTAATCAATATTGAAGATTTATATAAAGCTACCCCAAACACTACACGCGGACAACATTTTGGCTCTCGGATTGAATTTGATAACGAAGGTTTACTTTATTTCTCAATTGGAGAACGTGGCGATAGAGATGTAAATCCGCAAGATATAACAAGAGACGGTGGAAAAATTTATCGCCTCAATGATGATGGTAGCATTCCACAAGATAACCCATTTGTAGGTAAAGACGGTCTGGACGCTATTTACACGTACGGAAATAGAAATCCGCAGGGAATGGCATTGCATCCTACTACCGGTAAAATCTGGATTCATGAGCACGGCCCAAAGGGGGGTGACGAAATAAATATTATTGAAAAAGGGAACAACTATGGTTGGCCAGTGGTTAGTTATGGTGTAAACTACAGTGGAACTACTTTCACCGATATGACCGAAAAAGAAGGAATGACACAACCTATTTATTATTGGGTCCCTTCCATTGCACCATGTGGAATGGACTTTGTAACTAGTGATAAATATCCCGATTGGAAAGGACACTTACTTGTAGGCTCTCTAAAATTCAACTATGTTGAACTAGTGAAATTAAAAGGAGATAAAGTTATTGACCGCGAAAGAATTGCTGAAGATATTGGCCGTGTTCGTAATGTAAAGGAAGCACCGGATGGTTATATTTATATAGCCGTAGAAGGCGATGGGATTTATAAAATTGTTCCTAATTAGTCTTTCTCTTTGACAGTTGAAGCCTCAATTGAAATATTCTTAAGAGCGACAATCGAAAACTATGTAAAGTTAATAAATTTAAACAGCAGTAAATTCAGCCCTACGACAGGCTAAGAATAAACTTAAAGCCGAAATATGAAAAAAACAATCCTACTTATTAGTGTTGCATTACTTCTAATTGCTTGTGGCGATACAGAAAAAAAGAAATCCGTTAAAATTGGAGCTGTTCAAGTTTCAGAAACCGAAATGGATCAGACACCACTTATGGCCAGTATGGAACGAGGGGGTTTAATATATACAGATTTTTGCATGCAGTGTCACTTAGGCAATGGTAAAGGTGTTCCAGGTAACTTTCCACCTTTGGCTGGTTCAAATTGGTTAAAAGACAAACGAGCCGAAAGCATTTATGCCGTGAAATATGGTCAAAAAGGTGAGATTGAAGTAAATGGTGTTATATACAATGGAGTAATGGTTCCCATGGGATTGAGTGATGAAGAAGTAGCAGATGTAATGAATTACGTGATGAATAGCTGGGAAAATACTCAGGATAAAATGGTCACAGAAGCCGAAGTAGCGAATATTAAAGAATAGCCATTACAAACTAACAGATTTCCTACCTTTGCGACAAACAACTAAACTATGCTCATATTAGGAATTGGTGGCGGTACCGGAAGTGGAAAAACAACTGTGGTACATCAAATTGTTGAACAATTGCCAGCAGATGAAGTATGCGTGATCTCACAAGACAGTTATTATAACGATATTAGTCATTTACCTTTTGAAGCACGGGTAAAAATTAATTTTGACCATCCCAATTCCATTGATTTTAAATTATTGGTTCAGCACCTGGAAGAGCTTAAAAAAGGAAACTCGTTTCAACAGCCTGTATATAGTTTTAAAGAACACAACCGTACCCAGGAAACCATAACCACCTACCCTAAAAAGGTGATTATTGTAGAAGGTATTTTAATATTGACGCATCCTGAAATAAGGGAGTTGTTCGACATAAAAATCTTTGTACACGCAGATAGTGATGAACGATTGATACGCAGATTGAAACGTGATATTGCCGAACGCGGGCGAGACCTAAACGAGGTGCTACATAGGTATCAAACCACGCTTAAGCCTATGCATCAGCAATTTATAGAGCCAACAAAAGAATTTGCAGATATTATTATCCCAAATAATAGGTATAATACCGTTGCTGTGGATATGATTAGAAAAATCGTTCAGCAAAAAATAGGATAAATGAAGTTTTCAGAATTAAAACAAAAACGCTGGTTCAAGATTTTAAGAAGTACTTACATACTTATCCTGATTTTATTTGGTGTATGGATGTTATTTTTTGATACCAACTCCTATTTAATTCATAAGGAACTAAATGAAGATATTGAAGCATTAGAAGAAAACAAGGATTTTTATAAAGCTGAAATTGAAAAAGATAAAGTATTTCTGGACAAAATGAATGATAGCAACGAAATTGAAAAGTATGCACGAGAGAAATACTATCTTAAAAAAGAAGGAGAGTCTATTTTTATCATAGAAAATGAAGACAGCCTGAAGTGAAGTATGAGGTACAATTGACGATTGACGATTGACGAATTAATGAAATATAAAATATGCGCAATGGCCCCTTTAGGGATTTAGGACGTGCGAAGGGAAATAGGAGAAGCAATTTTTATCATAGAAAATGAAGAACAGCCTGAAGTGAAGTATGAGGTACAATTGACGATTGACGAATTAATGAAATATAAAATATGCGCAATGGCCCCTTTAGGGATTTAGGGTGTGCGAAGGGAAATAGGAAAAGCAATTTTTATCATAGAAAATGAAAACAGCCTGAAGTGAAGTATGAGGTACAATTGACGATTGACGATTGACGATTGACGATTGACGAATTAATGAAATATAAAATATGCGCAATGGCCCCTTTAGGGATTTAGGGTGTGCGGAGGAAAACGAAGATAACATTCAATGAAGTACGAATGACGAATAGTATTTATTTGAGTGTCCCCTTGAGGGGACTTTAGGGGTGTTTTTCCTAAGGTTAAATCATAAAAAATAAAACCATAAAGTGAAACCCAATTTATTCAAAGATTTCGAACCTGTTTCTGCAAAACAATGGAAACAGAAAATACAAATGGACCTAAAAGGTGCCGACTATAACGAAACGCTAGTTTGGCAAAGTTTGGAAGGTATACACGTGCGTCCTACGTATCATTTAGATGATATTGAAAAAGCACCGAGTATTCCAGGCCATCCAAAAAATTGGAACATCGCCCAAAATATTTTTATAGACGATGAAGAAATCGCTAATAAACTGGCGCTAAATAGTATAGAACGTGGTGCTGAAGCTATCGTATTTACTGCTGAAGACATATTTAATGTTGAAAAAACCTTCGAAAATTTTCCTTTTGAAAACGTGACCCTTTATTTTGAATTTAAGTTTTTAGACGAAACTTTTTTAAACAATTTGATTCAATTTTTAATCGAAAAAAATGCTTCTGTATTTTACAATATGGATATACTTGGAAATCTTGCAACAACTGGAAATTGGTTTCACAACTTGAAAAGAGACCACGAAATTCTCGATGCACTTCAACAAAAATATTCAGACAAACAATTAATAGCAATTGATACTTCGGTATATCAAAATGCCGGCGCCAATATTGTTCAACAACTTGCCTACGGATTGGCTCATGTAAATGAGTATTTGAATCATTTTTGTAGTACAAATAATGAAAGTGCATTCAATATTACCTTTAAAATCGCTACAGGTTCTAATTATTTTTTTGAAATCGCAAAAATTAGAGCACTCCGTTTATTGTATGCTAGTTTGGCTTCAGCATATAGTGTTTCAGAAACCTGCCATATCATTGCAACGCCGTCTAAAAGAAATAAAACTATTTACGATTATAATGTAAATATGCTTCGCACCACTACCGAAACGATGAGCGCAATTTTGGGTGGAGCCAATACGGTGTGTAACCTTCCTTATGATGCGCTGTATCATAAAAGCAATGAGTTTGGAGAACGTATTTCTCGCAATCAATTATTAATCTTAAAAAAGGAAAGTTATTTCGATGCAGTTTCAAATCCTGCCGATGGTAGTTATTATATAGAGACCCTTACCCAACAATTGGCAGAACAGGCAATGGAAATTTTTAAATCCATAGAAAAAGGTGGAGGATTACTATCTCAATTAAAGGATGGCACGCTTCAGAAAAAAATAAAAGAAAGCGCCAACAAAGAACAGGAATGGTTTGACCAAGGCAAGTTGGTGTTAGTAGGTACCAACAAATATCCAAACGATGCTGACCGAATGAAAGGTGATTTAGAACTGTACCCATTCTTAAAAACGAATGCGCGTAAAACGCTAATCATACCTATAATTGCCAAAAGACTTGCTGAAAAAGTTGAACAAGAAAGATTAGATCATGAGTAGAAAGAACCTGCAGAATTTAAAATTGAAGAAGGACGACCCCCTGAGCGCAGCCGAAAGGTCTTCAAATGATACTTTCCAAACTGCTGAGAATATCGACGTAAAAAAAACATATACTGAAGAGGATGTTGAAAATCTTACACATCTCAATTTTGTAGCAGGTATCGCACCAAATCTTCGTGGTCCCTACTCTACTATGTATGTTCGAAGGCCTTGGACCATTCGTCAATATGCTGGATTTTCGACAGCAGAAGACAGTAACGCATTTTATAGAAGAAATTTAGCCGCTGGACAAAAAGGACTTTCTGTAGCGTTTGATCTGGCAACACACCGTGGCTATGATAGTGATCACGAACGTGTGGTGGGCGATGTTGGGAAAGCAGGTGTTGCTATTGACAGTGTAGAGGATATGAAAATTTTGTTTGACCAGATTCCGTTAGACAAGATGAGTGTTTCCATGACAATGAACGGCGCCGTTTTACCAATTATGGCTTTTTATATAGTAGCTGCCGAAGAACAAGGAGTTGCTCCGGAGGCACTGGCAGGAACGATACAAAATGATATTTTAAAAGAATTTATGGTGCGGAATACCTATATCTATCCGCCCACACCTTCGATGAAAATTGTAAGCGATATTTTTGAGTATGCGTCAGAAAAAATGCCAAAATTCAATAGTATTTCTATTTCGGGATACCATATGCAGGAAGCGGGAGCTACCTGTGATATTGAGTTGGCCTATACCTTGGCTGATGGATTGGAATATATTCGCACGGGAATGGCAGCAGGCATGGATATTGATAGCTTCGCTCCCCGCCTATCTTTTTTCTGGGCGATTGGGATGAATCATTTTATGGAAATCGCCAAAATGCGTGCCGCTAGAATGCTATGGGCAAAAATTGTTAAGCAATTCAATCCTAAAAGTCAAAAATCACTTGCATTACGTACGCATTGTCAGACGAGTGGCTGGAGTTTAACCGCTCAGGATCCTTTTAATAATGTAGCCAGAACTTGTATTGAAGCTTCGGCCGCAGCCTTTGGAGGGACACAAAGTTTGCATACCAATGCCTTAGATGAAGCCATTGCCTTACCAACCGATTTTTCAGCAAGAATAGCTAGAAATACACAAATTTATTTACAGGAAGAAACCCAGATCAACAGAACCGTAGATCCTTGGGCAGGAAGCTATTATGTTGAAAGTTTAACAAATGAGATTGCAGAAAAAGCTTGGAAACTCATTGAAGAGGTGGAGGAATTGGGAGGTATGACCAAAGCTATTGAAGCTGGAATTCCAAAACTACGTATTGAAGAAGCCGCTGCAAGAAAGCAAGCCAGAATAGATGGCGGAACAGATGTGATTGTTGGGGTGAATCAATTTCAGCTGGAAAAAGAAGATCCATTACAGATTTTAGATGTAGACAACCAGAAAGTTCGTAAAGGACAAATAGCACTTTTGGAACGCATAAAAGCAAATAGAAATACTGAAAAAGTTACCGAAGCCTTAAAAAAACTGACTCAATGTGCTAAAACAGGTGAAGGAAATTTACTAGCTTTAGCCGTAGAAGCCGCCCGTGAAAGAGCTACGCTTGGAGAAATAAGCGATGCCTTGGAAGAAGTTTTTGGTAGGTATAAGGCACAAATTAAATCATTTAGTGGCGTGTATAGTAAAGAAATAAAAAAAGACCCGCAGTTTGCTAAAGCCAGAGAGCTGGCCGATAAGTTTGCAGAGCAGGAAGGCAGGCGTCCGCGGATTATGATAGCCAAAATGGGACAGGATGGTCACGATCGTGGTGCCAAAGTAGTAGCTACAGGCTATGCCGATGTAGGCTTCGACGTAGATATTGGTCCCTTATTTCAAACTCCAAAAGAAGCCGCACAGCAAGCTATAGAAAATGATGTGCATATTTTAGGTGTTTCCAGTCTTGCTGCAGGACATAAAACGCTTGTTCCACAAGTAATCGAGGAAATGAAGAGGTTGGGACGCGAAGACATTATGGTGATCGTTGGAGGCGTAATCCCTCCGCAAGATTATGAATTTTTGTTTGATGCTGGTGCAGTAGCTGTTTTTGGTCCTGGAACTAAGATTAGTGAAGCGGCTATTGCAATTTTAGAGGTATTGATTGGGGATGAAGTCTAAAAACAATTATCGCGTTCCATTTCAAATACTTTTTTCAGTGCAAAGCTCTGCAATAACTATAACACAGAGATTCGCTGAGAAAAAAGGAGATTCACGGAGCTAACGGTTTACTATCAAAATTTCTTACTTGAAACATGAGTTTAAAAACCTACCTCCTAAAAACAGAACGCCTTGGATTACGCAACTGGCTTCCAACTGATGAAGTTCCGTTTATCGCTATGTGCCAAGATCCGAAAGTAATGGAGTTCTTTCCTTCAACGCTTACAAAAGAAGAAACAATTGGACTCATTGATAGGTTGAAACTTCATTATAAAAAACATGGTTACACCTATTTCGCTATGGATATTTTGGAAACTGGAGAATTTATTGGATTCTGCGGACTGGCAGTGCAAGCATGGCAAAGTAAATTTACGCCCTGTGTAGATATGGGTTGGCGTCTTACGCAAAGTGCTTGGGGAAAAGGCTATGCAACAGAGGCTGCCAAAGCCTGTTTAGTAGCTGCAGAACGTCAATTCGGCCTACAGGAAGTTTTTGCTTTTACCCCAGATCTTAACATTCCTTCTCAAAAAGTGATGGAAAAGATAGGTTTAAAATATGCTGGAGATCTGCAACACCCTATGATGGTTGGTGATAGTAGGTTTAAGAAGTGTTTAGCTTATAAGAAGACGTTTGCTAAATTTGACGTTTAGAGGCAGGGGCGCTTTGCTATACGAGCAAATATTTTTTTCATTTTTAAGTGATATAGAAATAATTCCATTGTTCACCTTTCTAAGTAAAGAAGCTCAACGCTCACCGCTATTCGCTAATTAACTCAATTCCATCCTCTTTAATGGTGATCTGTTTATCTTTATAAAGACTTCCTATTGCTTTTTTAAAAGATTTCTTACTTAATCCCAATTCATTTTTAATGGTTTCAGGATCGCTTTTATCGTGTAATGGTAGAAATCCACCGGCAGCTTTTAATTCGTCTAAGACATAGTTTGCGTTTGGCTCTATGCTTCGGTAGCCAGGGTGTTGTAGCACCAAGTCTATTTTATTATCCTCACGCACCTTTTTAATAAAGGCTTTCATCCTGTCCCCTGTGCGAATGTCTTCAAAAATATCATCTATATATATAAGCCCGTGGTGTTTTCCGTTTACAATAGCGTTAGCACCTTTATCGGTTAAATGAGTTACCAGAATATCAACTTGGTCGTATTTCTCAATTTCCAGATTTTCATTATCAAGAAATTTATTTGTTTTACTAGACCCTACGAGCCTATTAGTAACTTCGTCCAGCGATAGATATACAATGTACCAGTTACCAACTTTCATTGGTCTTGCCTGTTCTTTGAAAGGGACAAACAATTGCTTTTGCACCCCCCAATCCATAAAAGCGCCAAACTCATTCACATCTGCGCAATGCAGATATCCAAAGGTGTTTAATGTTAAATAGGGATGTAAGGTTGTAGCAACTGGACGTTCATCATAATCCAGATACACAAATACTTCCATGGGTTCCCCAATGGCAAATTCTTCAGGTTTATATTTATTAGGAAGCAATACTTCATCCTCTTCGGCATTGGCTAAGAAGAGACCCGGTTCTGTGTCCCTTACTATATATAATTCTTGGTATTCTCCTAGTTTCAGCATAATGGCAAAGGTACAATTTATGGATTGTTATCTAATGAAGTTGAAAAAAAATCGGCTACTTGATATACTTAAAATACTGAAGCAATATTTCATCGTTTACATTCGAGGGCGTAAAAATTTCCAACACTTTTGGACGTTCATTTTCAGTATAAAAATTTTTTAAAGCTGAAGAAACCTCGTGTAAAGAATTTGCGGAAACATAATCCAACTGATACATATCGCACAATTGAGAAGCATTTAAATGATGCTTTGTTTCGAAATACGTTTTAAAATTCTTAGTTTCCTTATCTCCAGGAAGGATTCTGAAAATACCACCACCACCATTGTTTACAATTATGATTCTGAAATTAGACGGAATATGATCATTCCACAATGCATTACTATCGTAGAAAAAACTTAGATCGCCAGTAATATAAACGGTTTGCTTTGGTGAAATTAAGGCAGCACCAATCGCCGTACTTGTACTTCCGTCTATTCCACTGGTTCCACGGTTACAGAACACTTCAAAACTGGGATCTAGCTGAAACAATTGTGCATAACGTATCGTGGCACTATTGGCCAATTGGAGTTGGCTATTTTTTGGAACCGATTCAAACAACAATGCGAATACTTTAAAATCTGAATAAGGAATTTCAGAAAAATAATTTTCGTGTTTGGAAAGTCTATGCTCTCTTACTTTTAACCAATAATTTTGATATTCGCTTTTAACTAAATTACAATTCTGATACAACCTGGATATAAAGGAATTTGGTGTTGTTTTGCAATGATAGTCCAAGGTAAAAAAAGTATCATACGCTTTTTTGGCGTCTATGTGCCAATGTTTCTTAGGTTGAAATTTCCGAAGAAATGCTTTAATTCGTTTTGAAACCACCATACCGCCAAAAGTCAAGAGTACATCGGGTTGAAGGGCTTCAAATTCTGTTTCAGTAAGCGAAGAAATTAACTGATCTACCGCTGGGATAAAGTTTGGGTGATAGAGGTTACTAGTAGTTTCAGTAAACACCAGCACGCTTTCATCTTCTGCGAGAGAAAGGATTTGCTGTGCCTCTAAGCTATTTGGCTTCAACACTCCTACTAAAACCATCTTTTTTACTGAAGTATTCCAGATTTCTACAAAATCTTGAAAAACTTTTTCTTCAATTTGTTCTGGGATTTTGATACGCGCGTGAACATCTTGTGGTCGTACCAATAGATCTGAAGCTGTATGATATAAAGGTTCAGAAAAGGGAATATTTATATGTACAGGGCCATTAAGCTCTATGGCTGTATTTAAGGCTATATTTATTTCAGTTTCATTATAAACTTGATACTCCTCTCCCTCTCTGCAGTTGGCCGAATATAAAATATGCTTCCCATACACGTTTTCCTGCTGAATGGTCTGTCCATCACCAACTTCTACTAAATGCTCTGGTCTATCTGCACTAAGTATTACTAAAGGAATATCACTATAATATGCCTCTGCTACAGCGGGGAAATAATTTAGTAAAGCCGACCCTGAAGTACAAACAACCGCTACTGGTTTTTGAAGTTGCTGTGCCATACCCATCGCAAAAAAAGCAGCACAACGTTCGTCTACGATACTAAAGTTTTTAAAATTGGGGTGTTCTGTAAAGCCAATAGTTAGTGGAGCATTACGTGAACCAGGTGAAATTACAATGTGGTCTATACCTTTGGCTAGGCATAATTGGGTGACCGTTTGCGAGAGTTGCTTATTGCTGAATTTCATTCCTACAAAGGTACAACTGCCGAACGAAATTTTAAAGAAGCGGCTGCAATACTTTGGCCATAGTTTGTAACTTATTATGAGTTTCTTGCCACTCTGCCTCCGGTTGAGAATCTTTGGTAATTCCACCACCTGCGTAGCAGGTAGCTATATTTTTTGCAATTTTAATACATCGTAGGTTTACAAACAAATCTGTTCTATGAATTTTACTGTTGGTTATTCCTAAAAAACCAGTATAAAACTCACGATTATAACCTTCGGTTTCCATAATAAAACTTTGAGCTGCCTTTCGTGGTGTACCACAAACTGCAGGTGTTGGGTGGATAGTTTCTACAACTTTTTTAAGCGCAAATTTGTTTGTATTAAATACACCTTTAATATCGGTTCTTAAATGAGCTAGATTCCCGGCTATATGTGTTTTAGTCTTAGAAATGTTTAATGCTGTGGTTTTATCCAATAAATTTTCTACGATTGCATCTACCACTAACTGTTGCTCATTTTTTTCTTTATCATCCCAAAATATGATAGACTGTCCGTTTAATTTTTGGGTACCTGCAAGTGCCATTGTAGAAAAAGCCGAACCGTTGGTTGTAATAAGAACTTCTGGCGTTGCACCACACCATATAGACGTTTGGGGATGGTACCAAATATACCTAAAGGCAGTTGGATTTTGAGTAAATAACGAATCACAAAGTTTACTCAAGTCGAATTTTTTAAGTGGCACCTCTTTTTTTCTTGATACCACAATTTTTTGCACATGACCCTTTTTAATCCTAGATATGGCATTGGAGATTAAAGCTAAATATTCCTTTTTATCTTTTTCGATTTCTGTAATATTTGAGGTTTTTCCGACCTCTGAAATTTCTGGAATAGCCTCACAAATAAACATGTCACTCGATTCCAATGGGATTTGTAGCTTCTGTTGTTTTGAGTCGAATGGTGCAAAAACAAATCCGTTTTCTTGTAGTAATTCTGAAGTAATTAGGGTATTGTTGTTTTGAAATATGCCCACAATTTCATTACTATCTGGCAACGAATACAAAACAAAAGGAAGTTTTTTCTCAAAATGAACCACTACTTTTTGAGCGAATTGAGGATATTGCATTAAGGCTGATATAAAGATAAAAAAACGTTTTTTTGCTCCCTAAAAGTACATTTAATCTATGGAGTACTAAAATTTAAAATCCTAATTATTTTGGTAAGGTTATGGTGGTTAATTTTACTAAAGAAACAAGTTGGTCTTCCTCATTAACAATACGTATTTGCCATAATTGAGTGGTTCTTCCTTGGTGTAATACTGTAGCGTGCGCATATACATATCCAGATCGCACACTTTTTACATGATTGGCGGCAATCTCAATGCCTCTAATGGCAACATTGTTAGCATCTAAAAAAATAAATGCTGCTGCACTACCAACGCTTTCCGCTAAAGCAACAGAAGCACCTCCATGAAGCACTCCGTCTGGTTGATGCACTTTTGAAGTTACTGGCATACGAGCAATTAATTTGTTTTCAGAAACATCAGTAAACTCAATTCCCAAGGTTTCCATGAGTGTATTTTCACACATTTTTCTACAAGCTTCAAGTATTTCCTCTTTCGATTTTTTCATCACAATTAAATTACCTTTGTAAAAGTACAAAAGAAGCCTATTAAAAATGAAAGAAAAACAAGTAACCTACACCACTACCAATTCCTACACAACCTTAAATTCATTTACAAACAAAACAAAAAATGTTTGGTTGGTTTTCCACGGAATGGGCTATCTGAGTAAGTATTTTGGAAAATATTTTAAAGAGTTAAATTCCGAAGAAAATTTTGTTATCATTCCGCAGGCTCCTTCAAAATTTTATTTAGGAACCGAATACAAGCATGTGGGAGCCAATTGGCTTACCAAGGTCAATACTGTTGAAGACACCAAAAATGTTCTTTCCTATATTGATTCCCTTTGGAAAATGGAAAAGCCAGAAACGCTTCCCCGTTTTATTGTTTTAGGCTATTCGCAAGGAGTTTCTATCGCCATGCGATGGTTAGCTAGTCGAAAGATGGATTGTGACGATTTAGTTTTGCATAGTGGCGGTATTCCTAAGGAATTAAATAGCGAAGACTTTCAATATCTATCTGAAAAATGCAGGGTCACTTATATCTATGGTAATAAAGACCCATACATTACCGAGGCTAAAAAAACCGAAGAAACTTTAAAAGGGAATTCAATATTTGGAAAACGTCTAGAAATTCAAGTGTTTGAAGGGGTTCATGAAGTGCATATTCCCTTCATAAACCGTTTAGCTGAAAAATAATACTTTTAAACCGTGTATTTCATCGAAAATATTTGCGCTTTATCAAAATATATCTTTAATTTACTTCATAATGTAAGAATAAACTGATAAGCACTTATGAAAAAACTATTCCTTACCTTCGTTCTCGCTCTATTTTGTATCGTTTTAACTGCACAAATCAGCCCTAAGGAGAAACAAGCTTTACTTGATTTTTATGTTGAAACACAAGGTGATAAGTGGGTTCAGTCTTGGGATTTAAATAAGCCCGTTTCAGAATGGCAAGGAATTACTGTAGAAAATGATAAAATTACAGGTATTAGCCTTCTTTTCAATAATATTACAGGAGAATTACCTGCTTCTATTGGAGATTTGGTTCACTTAAGAACTTTAGAGCTATCATTTAATAAAATTAATGGTCCCCTCCCTGAAACCTTAGGAAATCTAAAAATGTTAGAGGTATTGGCTTTTAATGGGAATGCGATTACAGGAGCTATTCCTGCTTCTTTGGGGAATCTTACCAATCTTAAACAACTGCATCTTAGTAGCAATAAGCTTTCTGGAAATATACCAACTACTCTCAATAATTTAACTGAACTTGTAGTTTTTAATGTCTTCGATAATACCTTGGCTGGGGCACTCCCCGTTCAATTGGCGAATAATAGCAACTTAAAAGAGTTGATGATAGCCGAAAACAATTTTACAAATACAGATATGTTCTCTATTGTTTTATTGTCTAACTCTGGAGCACTGGATTTAGAGAAAAAGACACTAGTTCATTCTCCGAAGACAGTAATCGCTATAGAATCTAGCGATGACAACTAAGTTTATTTTAAGGTTAATATTTAAAAATGATCTGTTTACGACAGGTCATTTTTTTTAGGTCTTTCGGTTAAAAAAATATACCATTACTCCTCCCGTAATAAACATAAGCAAACTATAGACTGCAGGCGCTATGGCAAAAGATGTATTCTGAAGCATAACAACTGCAATGGTAATAGCCAAGGTTCCGTTTTGTATTCCAGACTCTATAGAAATACTTATAGCCGAAGCTGTAGATAAACGGAATAATTTAGCTGAAAAATAACCGAGTGACATAGTGATCACATTCAGTAGTAAAGCAGCGGTTCCTGCTTGCTGAAAATACGCTCCAAAATTAGCCCGCTCTTTTAGTACTAGGCCCACAATTATTAATGCCAACACAACTCCTGAAGCAATACGTACAGGTTTTCCCATTTTAATAGCAAAAGCTGGCTGCATATGCCTAATGAACATTCCTATTGCTATGGGGATAATTACGATTATAAATATCTGTGCTATTGTCTGAAAAATATTCAATTGAACTTCCTGCCCTGAACCCATAAAATACTCCAAAGAAAAGGCAACTATAAAAGGGATTGTAACAATTGTAATTATACTACTTAAAGCGGTAAGAGAAACAGACAAAGCTAAGTTACCCTTTGCCATAAAAGAAATTAAATTGGAGGTAGGACCTCCTGGACATGCAGCAAGTATCATAATCCCCACTGCTATTTGAGGTTGCATAGGTATAAAAAGGGTAATTAAAAATCCTATGAGTGGTAAGAAAATTAATTGATTTGTTAGTCCAATAAATATGGCTTTGGGGTATAAAACAATTCGTTTAAAATCGGCTATTTGCAGAGAAAGTCCCATTCCCAACATAATAATAAAGAGAGCTCCCGCTAGGATAATAGTAGATAGATTGTCCATAGATGCAATAGTTATGTTATTTCAAATGTAACATATTATTGATTAGAGAAGAAATTGCCCTGTTTTGTGTATATTTAGCAAATAGGACTTACGTTATACATCGTTTTAACTTATACTTTTATGAAAAAAATTACGCTTATTTCCACATTACTTTTCTCAATTGCTGTTTTAGGGCAAAGTACATTTCTCTATCCTACGGAAAATACAACACAAGTTTCTAGCAAAGCTGCCGTAACCCAAATTACAGCGACCCTTGGATACCAAGGCTATGACGAGATACAGGAATATTTTGGACAAGGTGAATATGAAATTTTCTTGGATACCGCCGATGGTATCTTAGACAGACCCGTTATATTATTAGACGGTTTTGATCCTGGAGACGCAAGAGATATTAATGGATTGTACAACAGCTTAGCTTTTGGTGGGGAAAATTTAGCAGACCTTGTGCGTGATCAAGGATATGACATTGTTGTACTTAATGCCCCGGTCTACACTACAAACGGTAAAGAGATAGACGGTGGCGGAGATTTTATTCAACGTAATGCGATGGTTTTAATTGAACTTATCAATTTCCTGAATGATGAAAAAGTAGGAAATGAAGAACTGGTAGTGCTGGGTCCAAGTATGGGAGGTCTTATTGCTAGATATGGATTAGCTTTTATGGAACAGAACAGTATGCCACACGAAACAAGACTTTACATTTCTTTTGATGCGCCGCATAATGGGGCGAATATTCCTATAAGTCTTCAATACCTTATAAACTATTTGGCGCAAGAAATTGGCGATGCGCAAGCTATAGCCATAGTAGGCGAAGTGTTAAACGCTCCAGCGGCTAAAGAAATGCTGTACGATCATTTACTAGGTCATTTATTAGCTGGTTCTACTACGGCACAAGATCCAACAAAATTGTTGCCGGTTGGTGCTCCAGACTTTAGGAATGCCTTCCAAGCAGAATTGGATGCTTTAGGTTTTCCACAAAATGTGCGAAATGTAGCAATTATAAATGGTGCTGGTAATGGCCTTACAACGGGAATGCCAGGAATGCAAGTGGTAGATACCACTTTAGATCTGGGCTCTGGAGCTACAGCAGATGTTTCTTTACATTTTGTGCCAGAAGCCAATACAACTATAAATATAACATCTTTCGATAGCTTCCTAATTGGTTTTCCAATAGATACTTTCGATGCACTTGCACAAAGTGAACCAACCATAGATGGAATAGATGCTTCCCCGGGAGGAGTCTCTTTTATTTCTAACGCCTTAGGTGGCGGTGGCGGTAATCCTGCCATTCAAGATTTTATTGACGCCTTGGATCAAGATGCCTTTTCTTTTATTCCAACTATAAGTGCCTTGGCATTAGAAACAGAAAATAATTGGTTTGCCATTCCGGATGTAAACGATTCCCCCTTCGTGAATTTTCATATCCCTAATACGAACGAACGGCACGTAGAGCCTACAGCTCAAAATGTAGCTTTCGCCTTATCCGAAATTTTGCAAATACCGTTAGGTATTACTCAAAATAAACTTTCCGAAGCGTTTCAATTATTAAGTAATCCTGTTGGAGAAACTATAGAAATTTTAGTGGATCCTTCAGTTGTAGGTGGAACTCTTATTTCTGTTGAAATAATTAATCAACTAGGACAACAGTTAGTTCAAGAAACTGTAACGGTTACTTCGTCTAGAATTTCTATTGCTCAGGCATTATCATCTGGTATGTATTTTTTGAAATTAAGCAATACAAACGGAACGCAAACTTTGAAATTTTTAGTAAAATAAATTCTGTCATTTTGAAAGATATCACCTTCCAAAGAACCAATGGAGCAAATCCTGAGTTTCTCAAACTGGTTAAACTTTTAGATGCCTCCCTTGCAAAAAGTGATGGTGACATGCACGAGTTTTATAACCAGTTTAATGGTTTGGAAAACATACATCACGTAGTGGTATTTTATTCTGAAGAAAACCCAATTGCCTGTGGAGCGCTCAAAAAATTTAATCCAACTACTGCCGAAATAAAACGAATGTTCACTGAAGTAGCATATAGGGGAAAAGGAATAGGTTCTCAAGTATTGTTAGAGTTAGAAACTTGGGCAAAAGAACTTAAGTTTACAGCTTGTGTTTTGGAAACTGGCAAACGCCAGCCAGATGCAATTGGGCTTTATAAGAAGAATGGCTATCTTCAAATTCCCAATTATGGGCCCTATGAAGGCAAGGAAAATAGTGTTTGTTTTCAGAAAACGCTATAAATTTCGATCAAGGAAGATGCTTCAATGTTCAACTGAAATTCCCTAACTTTATAAAAAACTAACCATCCATGAAAAAATTTATCACATTACCCCTACTCTTCATTCTTATTTCACTCTCTATTTCAGCTCAAAAAAAGGAAACTAAAACGAGTGTCGACACGCTTTATAGTGGGTTAAAATGGAGAAATATTGGTCCGTTTCGCGGGGGACGTAGTGTGGCTTCAACAGGAGTGGTTGGACAACCCATGACCTATTATATGGGAAGTACCGGGGGTGGTGTTTTTAAAACTGAAGACGACGGAATCACCTGGAAAAACGTTTCGGACGGCTTCTTCAATACAGGAAGCGTGGGTTCGATTGCAGTTTCAGAAAGCAATCCCAATATTGTTGTAGTAGGAATGGGCGAACACGCTGCACGTGGGGTAATGACTTCTATGGGCGACGGCGTTTACAAATCTACCAATGGAGGAAAAACGTGGAAACATATAGGGTTAAATTTTACGCGTCATATTTCAGATGTAATTATACATCCTACCAATCCTGATATTATTTTTGTGGCAGCACAAGGAGCCCAATATGGTCCTTCACAGGATCGTGGAATTTATAAATCTATAGACGGCGGAAAAACGTGGAATAAAACACTTTTTGTAGATGAAAATACAGGCGCAGTAGATCTTACAATGGACTTTAAAAATCCGCTAATTCTATACGCTGCAATGTGGCAACACCGTCGCTATCCATGGACTATGGAAAGTGGTGGAAAAACATCTGGCTTATATAAATCTAACGATGGAGGAGAAACCTGGGAGCCTATGAAAAACGGAATCCCAGATGCTTTTGGAAAGTCGGGAATTTCAGTATCCCGCGCCAATCCAGATCGTGTTTTTGCAGTTTTAGAAGCCGAAGGTGAAAAAGCTGGTGTCTATAGAAGTGACGATGCTGGAAAATCCTGGAAACAAATAAATAATGACCGCGTAAACATAACCCGTTCGTGGTATTATATGGAAATTTTCGCCGATACCCAAGATGAAAATATTGTGTATGTACTGAATGCGCCCGTCATGAAATCTATTGATGGTGGAAAAACATTCAGCAATATTCCAGTACCACACGGAGACAACCACCATTTATGGATTCATCCAGAAAATAATCAGGTAATGATTAATAGTAACGACGGCGGTGCTAATATTTCTAATAATGGGGGTAAAAGCTGGAGTACACAAGAAAATCAGGCAACCGCACAGTTTTATAGGGTAATTACGGATAATTTAGTACCCTACAACGTCTATGGCGGACAGCAGGATAACAGTGCCATAGCTATTGCCAGTCGAACCAACGATGCGGGAATCGACTGGAAAGACTGGTATAGTGTTGCTGGTTGCGAGAGTGCCTTTTTAGCCTTTGACCCAAACAACCCAATTGAAATATATGGCGGTTGTTATCAAGGGATTATAGACAGATGGATGAAGAATACGGGAGATTCAAAAATAATTAATCAATATCCAGAACAAGGCTTAAGCAAAGCACCCAAAGATGCTAAATATCGTTTTAATTGGAACGCACCCATTATAAGTGACCCTTTTAACCGAAAGACCATTTACCATGCAGGAAATCGCGTCTTCAAAACTACAGATGGTGGTACAAGCTGGACGTCAATTAGCCCGGACCTCACTAAAAATGAAATTGAAAAACACGGTCCAGGTGGCGGCCCTTATACCAACGAAGCAGCCGGAGGTGAAAATTATAATACGTTGATGTCTTTAGTCGCTTCACCTTTGGAACAAGGCGTTTTATACGCAGGAAGTGATGACGGACTGGTACACCTAACCAAAAATGGCGGACAAACCTGGGAAAATATTACTCCTAAAGGTATTGGAGCTTATATAATTAATAGTATTGAAGTGTCCCCACACGACAAAGCTACCGCCTATATTACTGCGATGGGTTACAAATCTATGGATTTAAAACCCTATATTTTTAAAACATCCAACTACGGACAAAGCTGGACAAAAATTACCAGCGGAATTACAGGCGATCATACCTTTGTGCGCGTGGTAAGAGAAGATACAAAGAAAAAAGGGGTGTTATATGCAGGAACAGAAACAGGATTGTATGTTTCGTGGAATGACGGGAAAGACTGGAAACCCTTTCAGTTAAATTTACCAGTGGTACCAATTAACGATTTGACAATTCAGGAGAACGACTTGATAGCAGCTACTGCGGGACGCTCTTTTTGGATTCTGGACGACCTGGGCGCTGTTCAAAATAAACTTTCTTCCGAAGGAAAATTAAGCATTGTAAAACCAAAAGATACTTATCTGTTTTTCGGTGGAAAAGCACCTGCCGGAAATGGTTTGGGAGAAAACCCTGCGACTGGGGTGACGATAGATTATTATGTTCCTAATTATAAAGATTCGTTGGATTTGAAATTAGAAATCGTTCAAAACGGAACTGTGATTCGAACCATTTCGAACAAAGCTCCTAAAGATTTTAAAACCTGGGCTGGCGGACCACCGAAACCAGCTGTATTGCCTTCTAAAGAAGGGTTCAATCGTTTTACCTGGGATTTTAGAAAAGAAGCCCTACCTGCTGTAGATAACATTTTTGTTTTTGGTGATTATCAGGGTGCTACCGTTGCTCCTGGAAATTACACCTTACGTTTAAAAGCAGATGAAGCAATGACTGAAACTACCGTAACCATTAAACCAAATCCGAATATAAAGGCCTCCCCTGCTCAGTTTGCAGAACGCCAAGCCATTTTAGGTGAATTGGAAGGAATGATTACAGAAATTCACGAAGCAGTAAACAATATGCGATCCGTTCAAGCACAGTTAACCCATTATAAAACAACATTAAAAGATGCTAAAGATGCTGAGGAGCTACTAAAAAAAGGAGACTCTTTAAGTAAACGAATAACTTCCTGGGAAGAAAATTTAATACAGACACGACAAAAAACCTTTCAGGATGTAATTAACTTTAATAACAAGCTAAATAGCGAAGTACTCTATTTAAAAGACTTTATAGACACCCCAATTCCACAAGTAACGGAAGGCTCCAAACAACGCCTTAAAGATCTGAAAAAAGACTGGCAAACTTATAAAACCGAAAGAGATTCGATTATCAATACTGAAATGGCAACTTATAACAATATGTATGAGGCGTTGAAATTACCAGCTTTGGTCTTGAAGAAGCAGTGATTTTAATTAAAATAGTAGTTGGTTTGGCTATTTGGATTGGTGTGAGAATTTACAGCTTATATACGAATATTGGCAGTAACTTTATTGTACGTCCCAAAAATTTATGACCCCTTTTAAATCAACCGAAACAACTTGAGCCTCATTATTCGATACTTTCATTTTACTAATACTTCCTTTGTGTCCAGCTAGTGTAGTTATTAGTTTACCAGTGTATTTGTCCCATATTCTTACTGTACGATCTATACTAGCTGTATAAATATAATCCTTAACAAATTTTGCAGCATTGATTTGCATTTGAAGTGGGATATCATAAATTTCTGTTTCGTTTTCAGGATTGGGTAATGGCCAATTAGGGTGTATTACCGTGAATGAAACCGTTTTGGTATTTGCATCGTATTTTGCACATTCATTAAAATCAATAGATAAAAAATTTCCATTATTATCCATATCAGCGAATTTAGCTATTTCCACATCCCATTCTTTAACAGTAGTCTTATCAACTAAATTCCAGAGAATGACTTTTTTAGCAGTAACAATGGTAGCAGTACTGTTAGTATCAATTTTCACAATTCTTCCAGAGGGAATTAAACTGTCTGAGCCTATATCTACATAATTATTGTGAATATCGAATATATATTGTTTCCCTTTTTGATTATAAGCAACGACATATTGGAGGTTTTCGGAACAAATTAGTGAATTTGCCCAGGATGAATCTAATGGAAGTTTCTTTACTATCATACCATTTTGCTCATTTATTATTAATAGGCCATTAGACAATGTAGAGGCAATTATTTGTTTTTTATTTTTAATGTAGGCCAAAGCATAAATTTCATCCTCTATAGTTGCAATTATACTTTCTTCATTTTTTCCATTAATAATTTGCGCAATTCTGCCACTATATGTAGAAACCAAAACAGTATCTTTTTGTCCCTTATATATAACATCTGTATAAGAAATGGGATTAATGTTTGTTAAGCTCTTTATGAATAGATCTGTATGTTGCCCTATACAATTCACACTCATAAAGAAAAAGAGTAGTATAAGATTATTTTTCATCATTATAAAGTTTCATAAAATTACCATTCTTCTTTAATTCAATATCAGCTTCTGTATCATCTGTAGAAAGACTAATTTTATTTTTTCCGTTTCTGCTCCAAAGCTGAAATGCAGCACTTCCTTGTGGCTCTGCAATTAATAAAACATGTTGCTGTGTTTTAGAATCCAATGTAAAAAAAGCGTTACCATAGTAGTCATCCGTAACATACCCGCCTCTTTCTTGCCCTTCGGCATCATATAGCATAACTCCTGATACAGAACCGATTTTACCTCTTGCTGCAATTCTGTTTCCAGTTGAAAAATTAGGTTCCGGTAGATGAGAGCCAACGATTACTCTTTCAACGCCTAAGGAATCCACAATAACAATCCCTCTAACTTTAAGTATTTTATCAGAAAAGTTAGCATTATTTAGATCGTAATCTGTTGTTGTAAAAGAATACAAATAAAGACAAAGTGTCAATAAATTTGCAGCACTTAAAAAGTAGAATAATTTTGTTTTCATTTTATATGTATGAATGTTAATGTATTTAAGACGATTTGGTATTTATAATGTTACAAGCCTGACTGTTGTGAAATTTCTGCCAACTAATTAGAGAGTAAATTTTTAGTAGGTATTCAATAAAGGTAAATTATTTCTTAACATACCCGACTAAGTACTTAATTCCTTTTCTTTTATGCTAGTATACCTATCCATCAAAAATTTGTAATTTCACCATTCTATAAAAAGCATTTTGTCAAAAAAACCGCAGCCTTTTACTTTTTTTACGAATACACATGAAATCCCGACCAAAGATTGGGAACAGGTTGTTTCTAATAACAATCTTTTTTTATCCCTGAACTATCTGGAAGCTTTGTCCTTATCGTTCCCTAAAGAAATGGAGTGGGTCTTTTTACTGGTATATTTAGAGGCTACACCCATCGTAGCAGGCGTTTTTCAAATTGCTACTTTCACTTATAAAAAAGGTGCAAAAACCAATTTGTTATTAAAATTATTTCAGGATTGTAAAAATAAAGATGATAGTGTTTCAATCCGTGGGTTGGTGTGTGGAAATATGTTTGCCACTGGAGCACACGGTTTTGCACATAGTAAGGACGTAAGTTTTAGAGCTGCTACTGAATTGCTAGCTACGGCTGCCAAGTTATTAAGAAAGATGAGAAAATACGAAGATGCTTTCTCCATTCAGCTGTTTAAAGATTTTGATACGGCTTCAAACTCACAGCTAGCAATTTTGGAGGATTTCAAATACAGATCTTTTCAGGCAGATGTTACGATGGTGCTTTATATACATAAAAATTGGAAAACCTTTCAGCAATACTTGAACAGTATGAAAGCTAAATACCGTACCAAGGCCAACAGTGCATTCAAAAAGGCTTCAACCATACAACTCGTATCGCTTTCAACTTCAGAAATTGAGCAACATCAAGTTCAATTATTAGCACTGTTCAATAATGTACAGCAACAATCTGAATATAGCTATGGAGAAAATTATCCAAAGGCATTTAAGACTTTAAAGGAAAATTTGGGCGAAGCTTTTATCTGCAAAGGTGCTTTCCTAGGCGAAACGCTTATAGGCTTTAGCACAGCTTTTAAGAATGGAAATACGCTGGAGGCCAGCTATGTGGGGCTGGATTATGCCTATAACGCGAAATATGCGTTATATGAGCGGTTGCTCTATGATTTTGTGGAGGATGCAATTCTACAAAAATTAACACTCCTTCATTTAGGACGAACCAGCGAACTTATTAAAAGTGCCCTAGGGGCTACCCCACAAAATTTGACTCTGTACGCCAAGCATACATCCAAATTTAAGAATGTATTATTAAAACCTATCTTAGAAAAAATCACTCCTAGCGAATTCGAGTTACGGACTCCTTTTAAGGCAGGGTTTTATCAGGAAATATCCTAAAGACTAACCCCACTGGCACAATATTCCCCCCATGAGTGATAAAGTAATTATCCAATAACCTGCATTAATGAATCCATATTTTAAACTCTTGGTTTCAAACAATCCGTTGGTCATCATAATAGGTAAAGCTACAAAGATTCCTACAAGTCCTCCGTGTAAAGCACCGTGTTTAAAAGTACGGTAGTAACCTCCATATTGTTCCATAAAGTCGGCTATTTTAGTCATAATTTCAGATCCTTCTTCGTTAAAACCTGGCTCTGCTACAAATAGCGAGTAGTAATCTGTTTGGTGAACCACTAGGGTGAACAAGAAAAAAGAAAGTATAAAACTAAGAAGTAGTGCCGTACCAAATATTTTGACTTTGTTGCCATTTCTTAACTGTTCTTCAGTCACATGAGCAGCCTTCATCCAGGCATTTCCAAAAACTTTAGGGCTGTAATACAAAAATCCCATAATCATGGGAACTAGGGCAGCGAGTGCCACAATTAACATATTTGGTATCATATTGGTTGGGTTTAGGTTTCTGAAAGATAGTAATTTACAAGATAAAGCGAGTCTACAATTTAAACACTTTTCCGTCTTCAGATAGCTTGACATTCTGAAAAATCTCCTGTGCTTCACTTAGGAAACTTTCGTAATTGCTATACCTGCCTGAATAATGTCCAAGTATTAACGTGCCAACTGCTGCCTTTTTTGCAATCACAGCGGCTTCTTTTGCAGTACTGTGTTTTGTTTTTTCAGCTAAATCGTGGTGCTGGTCCAAGAAGGTTGCTTCGTGGTAAAGTGCGGTTGCATTGGTAATTTGTGGAACAATTTGTGGAAAATAGGCGGTATCACTACAATACGCATAGCTTTTAGGCGCTGGAGGATTTAGCGTAATTAACGCATTAGGAATAATTTTACCCTCTTTGGTAATGCCATCTGCTCCTTGCTTAATTTTATGATAGTAACTCATTTCAACATTAAGCTCACGGGCTTTTTCAATATTCAAAATACGTTCTGAAAGTTTTTCTTGAAATAAAAATCCGTTTGTATATATGCGATGATCCAGAGGAATTGTGGTAACTGTTACTGAATCATCTTCAAAAATAAGCTGAGGCTCCTTACTCTCTAATTCGTGAAAGTACAAACCGTAATCGGTATAGCTCTTTCCTAATTTTAATTGAAGTAATACTGCTTCTTTAACTCCTTTCGGACCATAAATGTGCAAATCGGCTTCACGACCTAACAATCGAAATGTAGAGATTAGCCCCACCAAACCGAAAAAATGATCGCCGTGTAAGTGTGAAATAAACACATGCTTTATACGTGAAAATTTAACCTTAAAACGACGTAATTGTACTTGCGTTCCTTCGGCACAATCTATTAAAAATAAATGGCCCTTTATTTCCAAAACCTGTGACGTAGGATTCGCATCCCAGCGTGGGGTAGCAGAATGACAGCCTAGGATGGTTAGTTTCATTGGAGATACGAGTTACGAATGACGAGGTACGAATTATGAATTATGAATTATGAATTAGAAGGTAAAAGCAAAGGTAACTGAGTGTTTTTAAATTTTGCCTAAAGGCAAAACTTAAAAATGTATCGAAGCTAAAAGCCCAAATCTCTTTCTATTTCTTCCATTCCAATAATATCTTCTCCTTCCTGGATGGTTGGAACTACAACCATTTCAAAAGGGATGTCGTCTGGATTTATAGTATTGTTTATGATAACAAAGGATTGTTTCGTCTTTCTATGTAGGTTTGAAACTCGTAGAAATAAGAGTAACTCTTCTAGTGTAAGGTTGGCGTAATCTAATAAGTTGAGTACTACATTCTGTCCTTTAAATTTATTGGGGATCTGGTACTCTAGAAATGAGGCAAAGTCGGCTATATCGTCTTTTTCGTCTCCGAGTATGACGTAATTCTCTTTATTTTCAATCTTCATACTAATGCCCACAAAAGTGGGTATCTTTTTAGTTAATCATCTGTTCGCCCTATTTTTGATGCCAGCAAATACAAAACAGCCATACGTACTGCTACTCCGTTTTGAACTTGATCCAAAATTATTGCTTGTTTGCTATCTGCTACATCACTAGTAATTTCAACACCTCTGTTAATAGGGCCAGGGTGCATTACTATAATTTCTTTTTTCAAACTATCCAACAATGCTTTATTGACCCCAAATTGCTGGGTATATTCCCTTGTTGATGGGAAATAACTAATATCCATTCGTTCATTTTGAACGCGAAGCATATTGGCTACATCGCACCATTGTAGCGCGGTTTTCAAGTTGGGTTCAAAAGTAACACCTAGTTTTTCTATATATTTTGGGATAAGTGTTTTAGGGCCACACACCTTTACTGCTGCTCCTAGTTTTTGAAGGGCAAAAATATTGCTTAAAGCTACTCTGGAATGTAAAATATCTCCAACAATCACTACTTTTTTACCCGCCACATCACCCAATTTTTCTCGAATGGAATAACAATCCAGTAGTGCCTGCGTAGGATGCTCGTGCGCGCCGTCTCCTGCATTTACGATACTTGCATTTACATGTTTGGAAAGAAACACGCCTGCGCCCGGATTGGGATGTCGCATGACCACCAAATCTACTTTCATAGAGAGGATGTTGTTTACCGTATCAATTAGTGTTTCCCCTTTACTAACCGAAGAAGATGCGGCAGAAAAATTAATCACATCTGCAGAAAGCCGCTTTTCAGCCAATTCGAAAGAAAGTCGCGTTCGTGTACTATTTTCAAAAAATAAGTTGGCAATGGTAATGTCACGGAGCGAAGGAACTTTTTTAATGGGACGGTTAATCACTTCTTTAAAATGATCTGCCGTTTCGAAGATGAGTTGGATGTCGTCTTCGGTAATATACTTAATTCCTAATAAGTGGTTTACACTTAGTTCGCTCATAGTTTAGTGGATAGTTGGTTACGGTTTTTTGTAAAACTCACCGCGTCAAATTCTGTTGTCTGTTGTCTGTTGTCTGTTGTCTGTTGTCTGTTGTCTGTTGTCTGTTGTCTGTTGTCTAAATTTCAATTTTTAACCAAATAAACTGCATCCTCTCCTTCATTTTCTTTCCAGCATACTTTTACTTTTTCATCGCCAATAGCGTCTACTTGCCTTCCTCTATAATCTGGCTGAATAGGCAAGTGACGGCTGAACCTTCTATCAATCAATGTTAAAAGTTCAATTTCCATAGGTCTTCCAAAAGACTGTATTGCAGTGAGGGCGCTACGAATACTTCTGCCTGTGTATAATACGTCGTCTATAAAAACTACTTTTTTATCTTCAACTATAAAATCTATGGTTGTAGTATTGGCTTCTAAAGGTTTTCCGCTTCGTCTAAAATCGTCTCTGTAAAAAGTGATATCTAAGCGACCTAGAGAAATATTTTTTATGTTGTATTCGTTTTCTAGTAACTTTTTTAAACGTTCAGCCAAAAAAACACCCCTAGGCTGGATGCCTATGAGTACCGTATTGCTAAAAGTATCGTGATTTTCTATTAATTGACAAGCCAAACGATGAAGCGCTATTTGTACTTCGGTTGCGTTGAGTAACACTTTTTGGCTCATAGAGAAATGCTGAATTGTATTCAGGTAACAAATTTAAGGGATTTATTTCAATTTAAGAGATATGCAACCAATTTTAAGGTGTTATATTGTTGAATCTAGTGGCTTGTTTATTGAATTATAGTGCCTTCCTCAGTAAACATAACGTCTTTATTTTTCCCTTTTTGCTTAAACTCCACATCGTAGAAGATGCCTTTGGTTGCGTGGTCCACTCTTTCTACTTCAGTGATTTCATAGTCTGGGTAGTCTGTTTTAATGATATCTTTAATTACTTCTGGTAAATTTTTCTTTTTTATAGAATTTTCAGTTTCTATCCAGGTACCCTCTGGATTAAAATCTGCTCTGTATTTTTCTCCTTTTTTTTTGAATTGAGCTTCATAATTTCCATTGGCATCTATCTCCCAATCTGGATCGTTCTCACCAGGATATTTCTTCTGAAAAGTTTCTGAAACAATAGCCGGTGTTTTGTTATCCTTAGCTTCTTTATTCTTTTTGTTGTTTTGGCAACTTACCGTTGTGATCATAAAAAGCGCTACGACCAAATAAAAATACTACTTCATTTTCTTATTATTTTTTTTCAAAACTACAGGGAAATCAATACTCTTATGCTAATAAAATCACAAAACATAGATTTTTTATCGTGTCAAATAATAGGTTATTTATTACCTTGCCATCTTATCAATCTCACACAACCATGCAAAAAAATACATTCCTGCTTTTTATCTTATGTTTAATTTCTATCGTTGGAATTGCACAGAAGAAACCAATTACAATTGAAGAAGAAAAAAACAACAACCGAATCAATTTTTATGCAGTTAATGAAAACTTGCAAGATCTTGATATCATCCTTACAGTAACAGGCATAGGTTTTAAACAACGTGGCGGTGTAGAAAGACCCGTTCGTGTTCCTGCAACTTCTAAGGTACTGGTAAAAAGCCTTATTAAAGAGCGCAACAAATACCCAATGTATGAATATACTTTGGAAACGACCGATAGTTTATCAAGAAGGGCGTTACGACCAACTGCTGAAAAAATAAAGATAAATCCATATAAGCCTATTTTACTTTACAGCACGACCAGTTGTAAACAATGTGATACCCTTTCGAAATCTTTAGCAGCAGGACCCTATCTTTTTAAAACAATGAAATTAGCTGAAAAGCCTAATGTAGTTGAAGTTTTAAAACGTGCACTCCCTGCTATTGATACAATTTCTACCCCAATAATGAGTTTAGGCGGCGCCATATATACAGATATTGTTTCTTATGAAGGATTATTACAAAGATTAAAGGAATTAGAAACTGAAGGGAAATAACATTGAATACATAAATTTCTAAAATATTTTTTTGTCAACTAACTACTCGACAGTTTAAATTTTAGGGCTGGCAGTGAAAGTATAGTTAGTCTTATAAACATACCTTGGGCATCTTCAAATTGTTTATTCAATTTGTTAAAAAGTGCTCAGACAATTATTCCGCTACCTATTTAAATTGAAACTTTGCATCCCAATAACTTACATACCGCTCCCTATAATTTTGAAGCACTT
Organism: uncultured Flavobacteriaceae bacterium; assembly: GCA_963799365.1. GTDB lineage: Bacteria > Bacteroidota > Bacteroidia > Flavobacteriales > Flavobacteriaceae > Marinirhabdus. The sequence continues at coordinate 632,409 of CAWCWV010000016.1, read as the reverse complement.
TGCAAAGCGCATCCTTTATTACAAAATTTTTTACATATTAATTCTTTCGGAAAAGAAACGGTAGACTTTTCGGCTGCCGAAGCAGTATTTCATCTCAACAAAGCATTGTTGAAGTATCATTATAACATTACAGATTGGAGTATTCCTGAAGGTTATCTCTGCCCTCCTATTCCATCGCGTGCAGATTACTTACATTACCTGAACGACTTGCTTCAACATGACAATCCAGCAGGCCCAATTAATGTCTTAGATGTTGGTACAGGCGCCAATTGTATTTATGCATTGTTGGCTGCAAAATTATTTGAATGGAATGTGGTGGGATGCGATATAGATTCCTTAGCTATTGAAGCAGCGCAGCAAAATGTGAATGCAACGAAAGGGTTATCAGAAAAAATTGAAATCCGCCACCAACCCAACAATGCCAATATCTTTAAAGGCACTATCTTTCCTGGCGAATTTTTCCATGCTACTATTTGTAATCCGCCATTTTATACTTCTGAAGAAGCTGCAAATAAAAGTAACCTACGTAAACTAAAAAAACTTAATCCAGAGCAATCGGTTCTTGAATTAGAGCGCAATTTTAAAGGCCGCCCAAACGAATTATGGTGTAATGGTGGGGAAGCATTGTTTATTAAAAGAATGATAAAGCAAAGTGTTGCGTTTAAGCAACAAGTGGGCTGGTTTACGACCTTGGTTTCTAAAAGTGAAACACTTTCGAAAACCTATGCATTACTCCAAAAACTAGGTGCAACTCATAAAACTTTGGAAATGCAACACGGCAACAAAATAACCCGGGTAGTTGCATGGCGGTTTCTTTGAAATTATTGTTTAGTATATACTGCAAATTCTTTTTGCAACATAGCTAATTTAGGAGCAACAAAACGTTCACAGAAGGGTTTGTTTGGGTCTTTTAAGTAATAATTGGTTATTTGTTCCCGGGATGCTTTAAACGATTTGAAAGGCAACATTACGGTTATAAGTGCTTCAGTAAATTGATGCTGTAACTGTTGTATAGTTTCTTGTGATTCAACTTTTTGTGCTTCTGAAAAATAATACACCGCAGACCTATATTTCTCTCGCATACTATGAGCAGCAGTACTTTTGTGGGTGTATAAATGAATTTCAATTAAAACAGACAACGGAATTTCATCTTTCTTAAAATGAATGATAACTGCTTCAGAAAATGCACTTGCTACTCCTACAGATGCTACATACCCTTGTGCTACTTTTTCAACCCCTTTTAATGATTGAAAGACAGCCTCGGTACACCAATGACAACCTCCGCCAAATGCTATTTTTTCTATTTTAGGTTTTAATAAGTTCATATTTTTCTGAAAAAAACACAAAACCCTTTCTGCGAGTATCACGCGGTTTTAGAGAGTTTTCATTCTTTATTAATTATTACAGTTAATGAAATTATTACCTCCAGTATTTTGATATTTGGATGTAAATTTTCTAATTGAAAAGAATAAAAATCAATTTTTTTCCAAACCACGAATACTCGAATAAAAATAAATCGTGTATTCGTGGCTTACTTTTTCCTATCTATATTTTTTAGAATAGATTAATCTTATGATTTTGTCTTTTTAACTTTCTCTGGCATAGGTCCTCGTAGGTGTATAACCAAACCGTTTAAGAAATTACGCAGAAACTGATCTCCACATTCCATAAATTTTGCGTGATCTGGGTTTCGGTAAATGGCGTTAATTTCACTCTTGGTCACATTAAAATCTACAAGTTTACAAATAGCTACGATTTCGTCGTCCCTTAATTTAAGGGCAACACGTAGCTTTTTCATAATATCATTATTGGTAAGTGCCATTGGATGTCTATTTTTAACAAAAGTACTTTAAATTTTAGTCATACTTTGTCTTATGTATAATTGTTAGGTTTGCATAATTTGTTTCCTATGAGTAAAAAACTACATTCCTATTTCAAAATTTATAAACCATATGGGTACGTAAGTCAGTTTTTGACTAATGATAGCAAAGCGAAGCGAAAAAAATTTTTAGGAGTGCTTGCCGATTTCCCCGAAGAGATCATGGCTGTAGGAAGATTGGATGAAAAAAGTGAGGGCTTGCTGTTTCTAACTACCAATGGAACATTTAGCAATAAGATAAACAAAGGAAATACAGAAAAAGAATACTATGCTCAAGTAGATGGTTTGGTTACTGAAACAGCTATTTCAGCATTAGAAAAAGGGGTTACCATTACTGTAAACTCTCTAGAGTATCTAACAAAACCTTGCAAAGCAAAGCTAATTGACAACCCATTACTTCCTAAAACTAAACAAAGAATAAGAGATGATAGGCACGGCCCCACCTCTTGGATTTCAATTATTTTAACCGAAGGAAAGTTTAGGCAAGTACGTAAAATGACCGCTAGTGTGGGTTTTCCCACACTTCGTTTGGTGAGAGTGCGTATTGGTAAAGAAACTATTGAAGGTATGGTCTCTGGTGCTGTAGTACCAATTCAACCTTATTTAATTTCAGCAGATAAGCCTACTTGAAAACAGGCTAACTATGAATAAGCAAACTATTAAGACCAAATCTACGATTTCTTTAATCATCTTCAGTTAGGCTAAAAAAATGGTTAACTGGTTTTTTAAATAACGCTGAAAGCTTCAATGCTAAAACGGTAGAAGGCACATATCTATTCGCCTCAATAGAGTTAATAGTCTGTCTAGAAACCCCTATTTGCGTTGCAAGTTCTTCCTGAGTAAGGTTAAGAATGGCACGTTCTACTTTTAAAGTGTTTTTCATTAGTGCTTCTTTTTAGAAAAATAAAAAAACAACAGATACATTATTAACATAAACCACAGGATGACGAAATCTCCAAGATCCTGAAACAGCTCCATCTCTTCGCCTAAAATAAAGGCTGCAATAAAGTTTACAATGGGCTGAAACAAAATATAAATGGCGGTCATTAAAAAAGTCATTCCAAACGCTCTTGCACGCAAGTGCTGTACACGCTCATCTTCAAATTCTTCTTTTGAGAGTACCACAATAAACAAGGACACCAAAATAACACGTCTGGTAACGTCCTTTAAAAATTGAAATTCGCCGTCAAAGAATTTAAGTGAAAAAATAAATAGCATTGCCAATACAAAAATGCTCCACCCTATCTTTTTCCAGTAATGAGGCAGTTTAAAGCTGAGCAACTTCTGTAAATTTTTTTCCTCACAATCTTGTATCGATTTCATATTCATAACTAATATATTTTCCATAAAGGAAAGATTTTTTTCCTATATGACAAATGTACTTTACATTATTAGATTTAAAAAATTTTAGCTAAAAAAAAGTTGAAAAAATTATTCCTGGATTACAACTATGGTAGCTTTCTTGCCAGTAAGAAGCAACCATTCTTTAGCAGAAACTAGTCTGCCTTTATCGTCATATACCTGTAGTTCGGCAGTATTAGGGCCAGACGAGCCTTGATTTAAGGCTTGGAACACAATCTTATTGGGCCCTTTTTGTAATGGTACATTGAAACCATCGAAACTTCCGTTTAATGTTATGTCGGCCCTTACAACATCCCCATTTACAAATACTCGAATACGGTCACCATCTACAAACTCGTGATCTCTGTAGGCTACGTTCACATAGACTGCACCCACGCGTATTTCTCCCAAAAACTGATCTTCCCCAAGTCCTTCTGCGGCAGCCTTGTCTTTTATAAATGCTTTTGGAGTACTCCCACTATTATAGGTTTTAAGCCCATCGCCTTTAGTAATATCGAAATCTTCTGGAGTTTCTTTACCTAAATTTGTGTATTTATTGGGTGTATTTATATTGGTAAGACTTGGTTTTTTTGAGGCTGGAAGGGTAATTCCCCTAGGATCTTCCGAAATTATTTCGTCAGCTTCAATTTTAATGGAGTTTGGAACATTTCTATCCAGCTGCGCTAAAAGTGGCAAACCTGTTAATATTCCTAAACAACAAAATAAAAAAGTTTTCATGCTAGATTTTTATATTTTTTATTCAAAAACTGCGCCAAAGAGATTTATATTTTCAGAACTCTTTTTACGGTAGATTTTCCAGTTGTCTCATCTTTCAACACTAAAAAATACATGCCAGTTTGTAGCGAAACCAAGTTGGTTATCATTGTGCTACCATTTTCTTTTGAAATGTTTATTACATACTCTTTCCCTTGAATATCGAATAACTCTATTTCAGAAAAACTTTGTAAAGGACTATGTTGAATAGTGATTGTTTCAGAAAAGGGATTAGGATAGACTGAAATTTTAGTATCGTTTGATCTATCTGAAATTGCCAAAACACCTCCTGTATAATTTAAAACTTTAAAATCGTCAAAATAAAATCCATCACCAGGTCTTGCTTCATCTGTTACCATTGCAAAACGGAATTGTATGGATTCGGTTTCTGAGAAAGTGGAAAGATTTATAGATTCTATAGTCCAGTCTTCGTTTTGTTGATAAGTACGCAGGGAAGTCCAATCTGTACCGTTATTGGTAGAAACCTGAAAAGATGCCACATCGTTTCCAATAAGAGAATGCTTGTAGGCAAATTGCACTAGAGGTCCTTCTATCCCTAAAAAATTAAAGGTTTCATTTAGCTGAAAAAAGTTCTCAGTATTGTTTGCGCTATTTCCATCATTACTGTCGCCAAAACATTTTTCCCCACTAAAGGAATCGTCTAAATTCACACTCCAAATAATTCCTGTTCCGCCGGCTGTCCAATTAGCTTCACCGCTTTCAGCATCATCTTCAAAAATAATTTCTTTTTCACCTACAAATACTGGTATTTCCAACGTTTCGTTAGGAATCCCGTCCTGTATTGTGGTAACGGTAATGGTAAAAGTGCCTCCTTCAAACTGGGGGTCTAGCTCAAACTGAAAGGGTATGTCACTATTATCTTTTTTTTGTCTTGCAGGAATGCTACCAAAGGTACTTGCCGTGGGTGAAAGTACGCCTGCATTATTAGTTTGCACCACAACACTCACTTTATTTGCGGTAGCACCTACTCCAATATTTTTTACATCAACCACTAAATCAAAACTTTCGCCAGCAACAACAGCACCTAAAATTTCATAGGATTGAACATCTAAATAGGCACCAGCGATATATGTTTGGAACATTAGCGGACGTACATTTTCTGCCACTAAATCGAAAATTGTACTTTCTGGTGGCCAAAATCCGTTACCGCCAATCTCTGGTGTCCAACCATATATTCCTTCAGAATGCATATAATCTCTTGTAGTTCCGCAGGACGTATAGCCTAACATCTGGAAGGTTACTCCATAACTATACTCGTTTTTATCTAGAAAAGCCGAGGCCCATTCAGAATATATATCGAACGCCGGAGGAGAAGTGTCATATCCATATGGCATTAAATACGTTCCTGCTGTGGAATGTGTGGAAAAAGCAGTATTGGCTCCTGTTATTGCCAATAAATCTCTAATTGCCATTGTCTCTGGTTCAGAAAAAGCTTGCGGTCCTCTGTATACTCCAGAACACGGATTTGGACTAGAGCAGTTATCGTCTATGGCATATCCAAAACCATAATTTCTATTTAAATCAACCCCTACACATCCTCCGAGATCTGGTTTTCTATTTTTACGCCATAAGCCACCACCATCTGGATCTGTAGTTTGATTGTACACATATCCGTCTGGATTCACTACAGGCACAAAATAAATCTCCCTATTATCTACCAAAAATTTAACCGAAGCATCTGTCTCATAATTTTCCAACAACCAAAACATATAGTTTATAGTAGTTGCCATGGATAAAGGTTCGCGGGCATGGTGCAAGGCATCAAAATGAGCAGCGGGTTCAGGTTCGTCTAGCTCTGGATTATCGCTAATTTTAACCATCCAAATATTCCTCCCTTCTTCAGTTACTCCAATGCTAGTTTTTGCTGTAATTAGGTTCGGGAAATCTGTTCTCATCTCATCCAATTTGTTCTCAACTTCATCATAAGTATAAAAACCTCCCATAGAACCTAGGTCAAAACCAACTGCTACACCATCAGATTTATTTGGTTTTGAATGTTTATCCCTATCAATTTGCTGCAAGGTGTTGTAATATTCTTTATAATTGGGAATAGTAATTTCTAAAGTATATCCTTCGTTTTGGAGTGATCGTAATTCAGAAGGGGTTACAAAAAAACGAATACCATCTTTCCAATTTCCCTGATAATGATCTATATCGTAACCCTTATTTGTTAATTGTTGTATTTCTTCAATTTTATTTAAAGTGACTTTTACTTCAGAATAAACTATAGATTGACCCAATGTCTGAAAAAACATTAAAAGTAACCCTATCGTAAAAATGAAATGCTTCATATTGTTTAATTATTTTTTTTATTTCTAAGTCTTAAAAACAGCAATAACAATATTATCACTGGCAAAACGATATATATAAGAATGTCTGCAGTATTCGATAAATCTATTGGTGTATTATTGTCCGGATTTGGCAAATCTGTAGGGATTTGAATTGCAGTAGTCGTAACAAAAAATATTAACATACTCAAAAAAATAAAATAATTTCGCTTTATAGTAATCTAATTTAGACCCAAAAGTTGTAAAAACACACAAAAATGCACTTTTTTTTAACAAATAGTGTTAAGTATTTGGATTTGTCAAATATTGGAGTTACTATGGAGGGTTATTATAAATTAAAATCCTAGAGAATATATGAGACAACTCAAAATTACAAAGCAGGTTACCAACAGGGAAACTAAGTCGTTAAACAGCTATTTGCAAGATGTGAGCAAGATAGACATGATTACAGCCGAAGAGGAAGTAGAATTAGCGCAAAGAATTAGAACAGGAGATCAACGTGCATTAGACAAGTTGACGCGATCTAATCTTAGATTTGTAATATCGGTTGCAAAGCAATACCAAAATCAGGGATTGCGATTACCAGATCTTATTAATGAAGGAAACGTAGGTTTAGTAAAAGCTGCCAAACGTTTTGATGAAACCCGTGGTTTCAAATTTATATCCTATGCAGTGTGGTGGATTAGACAATCTATTCTCCAAGCACTTGCAGAACAATCTAGGGTGGTGCGTTTACCGCTTAATAAGATTGGTGATATCAATAAAATTAGAAAGGCATCTATTCATTTAGAGCAAGTTCACGAGCGTAAGCCATCTGCTGAGGAAATTGCAAAGGAATTGGATATGACAATTTCTAACGTAAAGCAATCGTTAAAAAATGCGAACCGTAGTCTATCTATGGATGCGCCTTTTCAAGAAGGAGAAAACGATAACAACTTATACGATGTTATAAGCTCTGGTGAAACCCCAAACCCAGATAAGTCCTTAATTCACGAATCTCTTAAAATTGAGATAGATCGCGCATTAGACACATTAGCTCCTCGTGAGGCAGACGTTGTGAGACTTAATTTTGGGTTGTCTAATCAACCAGCAATGACATTGCAAGAAATTGGAGATACGTTTGATTTAAGTAGAGAACGTGTTCGCCAGATTCGTGAAAAAGCGATTAGAAGATTACGTAAAGAATCTAAAAGCCACATCCTCAAGAAATACCTTGGATAAGCTTTAAATTTTCCCCATAACACCCTTGTTTTAAGATTTTCTTATTATAAGGGTGTTTTTTATTTAAGTACTTTTGAAATCAACCAATTAAAACTTTTTATGATCCAAAATGACATGGAAGAAGTCGCAAAAGAATCAAAAATAGGCGCAACAGATGCTGTATCTAAACTTTGGGACAAATTAGATGGGTGGCTAGATGCTTTAATATTGAAGCTTCCCAACTTTATAATAGCAGTTCTCGTACTAATAGTATTCTACTTTATTGCACGAGGTGTAAGTAAACTAGTAAAAAAACTTATACTGAGAAAAGTTAAAGAAGAATCTGTTAAACAAATTATAGGGCAAATGGTGTTTGCCTTAATACTCCTTATAGGATTTTTTGTCGCTTTAGGCGTTATGGATCTTGATAAAGTACTTACCTCCGTTCTAGCTGGTGCTGGTGTGGTTGGTTTAGCAATTGGTTTGGCATTACAGGGTACTTTAAGCAATACAGTATCTGGATTTATTCTTTCCTTCTTACCTAAAATAAGCATTGGAGATTGGATAGAGACTAATGGTGAAAAAGGTTTTGTTACTGAAATTAACCTCAGAAATGTTACTCTTAAACGTCCAGACAATAACTTCACGATCATTCCAAATTCTACTTTTATAGACAACCCATTTACCAATTATACTACTAATAAAAGATCCAGAATTATTGTAGGATGTGGTGTGGGGTATGAAAGTGACTTGCAAATGGTAGAAGATTTAACCGTTAAGGTTATTGGTGAGGCCTTTAAGCAAGATGAAAATGAAGAAATTGAATTTTTCTATACCGAATTTGGAGACAGTTCCATTAACTTTTTAGTTCGCTTTTGGGCAGATTGTAGTAATGGAAAAGAGAATTTCATGCACGAGCATACGGCCATTAAAACTATCAAAAAGCATTTTGATGAAGCAGCTATTAATATTCCATTCCCCATACGTACCTTGGATTTTGGGAAAAATAATCTCACTGTACTTTCAGACAAAAAAGATTAATTTTAATACAATCGAGTTATTTAAAAACAGCTTCACGGCTGTTTTTTTTGTTTGCGTATAATTATTATACAGAATTTCATTGTTTTTTAAAATTTTAGAGAAACAGTTATCCTTTTAACAAAACTGTCACGTTTGTTAACAATTTTTTTGGTGAAGTGCCAACCTATATTTGCTTCATAATAAAAATATAACAACCCTAAAATTAAATAACATGAAAAAAACAATTGCACTTGCGCTATTCTCAGGAGCTATATTACTTACCTCTTGTGTATCTAAAAAAAAGTATGTAGAATTAGAAGGACAATATAACGATACCCGTTCTAGTTTAGCAAAAACCCAACTTGAAAAAGAAGAAGCCGAAACAAAATTGGCTAAAATTGAAGACCGTGTAGCAAGCTACAATCAAAAAATTCAGTCTTTAACAGATAGTAACAACGACAGACTACAACAATTTGAAGGCGTTGTTTTATCCCAAAACGACAAAGACAAAATGAAAGCTGCCTTAGCAAATGTAGACCCAGCAGAACTTGCTGAAGCAAAAACGTTAAAAGACAGTATGAATCTTATTATTTCACACAACTTAAAGGCCAACCTTGATTCAAGTCTAATTGCCGAAGGTGAAGAAGATGATATCCAAATAAATATTAATGAAACTGTTGTGATGATTACCATTTCAGATAAGTTATTATTTAACTCTGGAAGTTATAGAGTAAACCCGAAAGCAAACCCATTATTAGAGCGTTTGGCAAATGTAATTAATAGCGAACCAGCTTTAGAGGTAATGGTAGAAGGACATACAGATGCTCAAACTGTAAAATCTGGTTCATACATTAAAGATAATTGGGATTTAAGCGTAGAACGCTCTACTGCCGTAATTAGAACATTACAAGAAAAGTATGGTGTAGCTCCAGAAAAATTAATAGCTGCTGGACGCAGTAGCTTTCACCCACTTACAGAAAATGATACTAAAGATGGTCGCGCTACAAATAGACGTACGCGTATTGTAATACTTCCTAATTTAGATAAATTTTTGGCCCTACTTTCTGCCAACTAATAAATTGAAAATAAACATTTATACAAGTGCAACGCTCCGTCATAGAATAGAGCGTTGCATTTTTCTTTACTATATTTACTAGGTAAGGAATTCAAACCTTTTTTTTATTTCCCCTATATGAAATTAGAAGACTCTCCATATATTAAAGATTGCTTCCTAAAAGTTTCCGAACCTTTTGGAAATTTTTACATTTTTGAAAAATTTATTGTAAGCGAAATATCTGAGGGTGTTCATTTTGACTGGGATAAAGCAGCGCGTTTAATTGAAAAAGTTCATGAGTTTTTCGGCTCAAGTGATATTAAGATAAATTATATTTCAAATAGAGTACATTCCTATTCTGTAAATGCCCAGGATTGGCTTAAATTTTACAAAGAACGTCATAACGTAGCACGTGTAGCTGTAGTTGCCCATGAAGAAAAAGGATTTTTAAGTGTTAAATTAGAGAAAATGTTCACAAAATCTACATACCAAACATTTAATTCCCTTGAGGATGCGATTGATTGGGTATCTTCAAAATAAATTAATCACCTATAAAAATGTTTTGCGTATGTAATTTTTTATTAAATTTATTTTTCAGAAAAGAATAAAACAATTCCCTAGAGGTACTCCCCCATTTTAAAATCAAAGTAATGAAAAAACTGGTACTACCGCACGGCGAAATTGAACTACACCAAAACTATGCTATTCTTAGGGTTTTTGAGAATGAACACGTATGTCAACAAAAAGCCAAAGAAACTTTTAAAGAATTAAAATCGTTTTTTAAGACTGAAAATTTTATTCTTATTTCACATAGAACGAAAAACTACACCATAGATAAAGAAGTTTTTGAAAAGGCTACTTTAAAAAATCTTATCGCTTTTGGTGTTGTATCTAATCAACCAAAAGCCCGCGAAAGAGCTATAGAAGAACAGAATTATTTCAATAGAAATTTTGCCTTTTTTGAAGAATTACAAGATGCTATAGATTGGTCTAAAACCTTTTTTAATTAAATGATTATTTTTTAGCACTAGGAGGAACACTTGGTCTTACTTCTATTTTGCTGGGCAACGTTCTTGGATGCATTTGTAATAAATCTACCACCAACTTCCCAATATCCTCAATCTGTATCTTCCAAGCACCTTCTTCATTAGGCTCGTTCCCATTAAAGTGTGTAGAAACACTTCCTGGCATAATAGTACTTACTTTAATTTCATGTTTTCTAAGATCAAGCATAGCTGCTTGTGTAAAGCCTGTAACGCCAAATTTACTAGCATTGTATGCGGTTCCTCCTTCAAAAAAGTTAGTCCCTGCCAAACTGGAAATTGAAATATAGTATCCTTTCGTTTTTTTAAGCGCTTCGACCGAAGATTTCAGAGAGTAAAAAGCTCCTGTAAGATTGGTGTCAATGACCTCGTTCCAGTGTTTTATACTCATTTCTTCTATACTACCGAAGTGACCTAAACCTGCATTGGCAATTACTATATCAAGTTTTCCAAATTCGTTTACGGTAGCTTTAACGGCTTGCTCCTGGCTCTCATAAGAACGAACGTCTGCTGCTATACCGATCGCTTGAGCGCTGTCATTGCCATTTCCATTTAGTGTTGCAGCTGCTTCCTCAGCCGCATCTTGACTGCGACTGGTAATAGCAACATGTACGCCTTGTTGTAATAACGCTGTTGCTATTCCGTATCCAATTCCTTTAGTGCCTCCCGTAATTAGGGCAACTTTTCCTTTTATATTTTGCATGAGTTTCTTTTTTAGTAAAGTTACTGTTTGAAATTCTGCTGAAGTATTAAATAATCCTTAATTTTAAAAATGAAACTTTTAGGATCCTTACGTTTCTTTAAAATGAAAACAATCTCTTCCTTTATAAACTTGTTATTGCTGAATTTTCCTTTCTTCGGAAATGCCCAGGAATTAGTGAATATTGCCGATTTCCCTTCTGAATTTGAATATGAAGTCCGCTACGCCACCCCAGACAATTTTATTGGTGAAGTTTTATATGACTGTGCTGTCTGCCTCCTCCAGCCTGAAGTTGCCAAAGCATTTTTGGATGCTAATCAATACTTTTGCGAAAAAGGCTATCGCATAAAAATCTATGACTGCTACCGCCCATTGGCTGTGCAAAAAAAAATGTGGCAAAAGGTACCCAGACCCACCTATGTAGCAAATCCGTATGGCAATGGAAGTATCCACAATAAGGGAGCTGCTGTAGACATTACGCTCGTAACGCTCGAAGGTTGTTATATAGAGATGGGAAGTGATTATGATTTCTTTGGAAGTGAGAGCCATATTGACAATTATAATTTTTCGGTAGAAATCCTTGCGAACCGGAAGTTATTACGAGAAGGCATGCAAAAATTCGGATTCGGAACGGTCCGTACCGAATGGTGGCATTACAGTTACCGTAAAAATTGGAGCTTTCCAACGCTTGATGAACCGTTGCCTTGCAATTAGGAAATACTCAAATTATTGTCTGGCGGGTCAGATTTCAAACGCAATGGAATATCTTTTTGACCTCCGTATAATTTAATTTCAGTAATATCGCCTGGCATGATAAACTCTGCCTTAATAAATGCTTCTTTAACTTCCTTAATTATTTTTCCACGAAGTTGTCTCGATGCTCTTCGATAATCGATGGTGTGAATCCAGAAAAATACCTTTAGATTTACGGTACTTGCGGCCAGTTCATTTTCAATAACAAAATTTTCGTGTATCTCATCGTGGACAATCTCGGTATTTGAGTTAAGAATATCCATGATAATTTCTTTTCCCCTTTCAATGTCATCTTCGTAACCGATTCCAACTACAAATTCTACTCTATAAAAACCGTCTGCAGTATAATTTTCAACAGGTTTGGTGAGCACATCGCTATTTGGGATATAGATGTCCCGGCCATCAGTAGTTTTAATGTGTGTGTATCTAAAATTTAAAGCCTTTACTTTACCAAAGTGATTATCTACCATAATAGTATCGTCCACCCCGAAAGGTCTGTTAAAGGCTAAAATAATTCCAGCTAAAAAATTCTTCCCAATGTCCTGAAATGCAAATCCCAATATAATGGCTGCACCACCTGCAGCAGTTAAAATTCCAGCTGCAACCCCTCTTAGTCCAGCTACATCCAGCGCTATCATAATAGCAATGAGAATAAGGATAATTTTTACAGCCTGAGTGAGAAACTTAGCCATTAGCGGGTCCTCAGCCTTTTTCATGATGCGCCTTCTGACGAAATTCGTAATTAATTGGGCTATTAATATTCCCGCAACAATCACAAAAACTCCCATGGCAATTCTCGGGAGCAGGTGTAAAAATTTATCGTAATAACCTTCGGCGGCTGTAATCACTGTTTCCGTAGCAGATTTTTGAAGTAGTGTCATAGAAAAAATTAGAAATTTAAAGATACAATAACCTCTTTTGATACAAACTACTCCCAATAATTTATTTTGAAAACGCGCTTATGGTTTTCAGTTATTCTATCTTTACAAAAAATAATACGTTGGATACTTCAATAAAAACATTTAAGATCATTAGCACCCTAGAGGCTATTTCATTTTTGGTACTGCTTTGTATAGCCATGCCTTTAAAATATATTTGGGATATGCCCGAAATGGTTCGTATTGTAGGGATGGCTCATGGAATTCTATTTATTGCTTATCTTATTGGCGCTTATTTTATGAAAGAAAAATTAAAATGGACTTGGGGTGTTTTAGCCATTGTAATGTTGTGTTCTGTTCTCCCCCTGGGCCCATTTTATGCAGAACGTAAATATTTATAAATGGATAGAGCGCTTATAAACACATATGCCTGCCTCATACGGGATTACTTAGTTGAAGTAGGTATGGGTGAACTTTGGGCTTCCATTATCAATCTTGCTATTAATCTTATTGTTGTGGCAGTTCTAGCGACTATGCTGGACATCATTTTCAGAAAAATAATCGTTCAGATTTTTAAAGCTTTTAGTGACAAAACCACAACTACGTTCGACAATTTCCTGGTGAAAAGTAATTTCCCTAGGTTTATTGCGCACTCTATACCATTAGGGATTGTTTGGTATCTTCTTCCTTCTTTATTCCAGGACTTCCCAACTGCAGAATATGTTATGCATATTTTGGCACAGCTTTACTTGGTTTTACTTTCTATTTTGGTATTCCGGAGTATCCTGCGCACTACTAACAATTATCTACGTTATAGTACTGAAAAATTTGGCGACAAACCACTGGAAAGCTATATGCAAGTATTAATGATATTTGCGTGGAGTGCCGGAATTTTCCTAGCTATACAAATACTTACAGATTATAGCCTGAAGAGTTTAACCACTCTGGGTGCATTCTCGGCAGTTTTATTGCTTATTTTTAAGGATACCATCCTAGGTTTTGTTGCGAGTATACAAGTTTCGGTAAACGATATTGTGCGAATTGGAGACTGGATTACGTTTAGTAAATTTGGAGCCGATGGTTATGTAACGGAGATAAATTTGGCTACCGTGCGTGTTCAAAACTTTGACAATACTTTCACTACCATCCCTACCTACAGTTTAATTGCGGATTCCTTCCAAAACTGGCGAGGGATGCAGGAATCAGACGGACGTCGTATAAAACGTTCCATCTATATAAAACAGAATTCTATTAAATTTCTTACCACTGAAGAAATTGAAGAATTGAAAAAAATTCAATTAATTGCTCCTTATATCGAGCATCGCGAGAAGGACGTCAATAAATTTAACAAGTTAAATGAAGCCGATAGATCACTCCCAATAAATGGTAGAAACCAAACCAATTTGGGTATTTTTAGAAAATATGCCGATGCATTTTTACACGAAAATCCAGCTATCAACAAAGACCAGTTTTTAATGGTGCGACATTTAGCGCCTACAGACAAAGGGATTCCTATTGAAATTTTCTGCTTTAGCTACGATAAAAGTTGGGAAAATTATGAGCATATTCAAGCCGATATTTTTGATCATTTAATTGCTGCGGTGCCTTACTTTGGACTGGAACTTTTTGAGTCTCCTTCAGGTAACGACTTAGCTAAAATTTCCTTAAATAATATACGAGAAAATTAGAAATTAAGTAGGTTTATAAACCAACCCATTTTACTATGAAACTTCCAGCCTGGTGTGAAAATTTCAAATTAAAAAAATTTTTAATAATTTTTGGCGGGATTGCTGTGTTGCTCACACTTATCCCTTTAATTGCCATGGACTATTGGTGGATTCGCGTATTCGACTTTCCACACATACAACTCACCATACTTACCTTTACTGCATTTATAGTTTATTTCATCAAGTTTAAAGCTGATGAATGGCAGGAATATCTTTTTATAGCAATAATGTTGGGATGCTTAATCTTTCAGTACACTAAGATTCACCCTTACACTCCCTATGCCAAAGAGCAAATAAAAAATGCATCTGAAGGCGAAGAGATCGCTGTTTCAATTTTTACGGCCAATGTTTTTCAGGATAACAAAAAACCAGAAGTACTCCAACAAATAATTAAAGATGAAAAAGCTGATGTTTTTCTTTTTCTTGAAACCAATAAAAGGTGGCAAAAGGATATTTTAAAAGTAATGCCAGAAAGTTATAAATATCGAGTTGAAGTACCTTTAGACAATACCTATGGGTTGTTGTTGTACTCTAAGCTAGAACTTATTGCGCCAGAAGTAAAGTATTTAGTAGACAAGGAGATTCCTTCTGTCCATTCAAAATTAAGGCTAAGAAACGGGGAAGTGGTACAGCTTTATGCCTTACATCCTACTCCCCCGATGCCACAACACAATCCTTCGTCTTCAGACAGAGATGCAGAAATGATGAAAATTGCCAATTTAAGTCGGGAATCGAAATTACCAGTTATTGTTATTGGTGATTTCAACGATGTTGCTTGGTCTGCTACTACTAGCTTATTCCATAATGTAGCAGAATTGCTGGACCCAAGAATGGGACGTGGTTTTTATAATTCTTTTAATGCAAAAAGCACATTCATGCGATGGCCGTTAGACCACGTATTTGTCTCTCCAGAATTTAGAGTGAAATCTCTAGCATTAGGAAAAGACATTCACTCCGATCACTTTCCAACATATGTTCAGTTAAGTTTTGAGCCTGTATTGAAAGAGGAACAAAAACCAAAGCCTCCCTCTGAAAAAGAATTAAAACGCGCTAAAGAACAAGCTGAAGGTATTCGTAAGGTAGAATTGGATTACTAAAATAACTATTCTGTTTTTCAAGCCTTGAAATGTGCAAGTCTTTACCAAAGCGTTCTTTGGCCTTTTAAATAAAATATACCGAAGGAAACGTCATACGCATTTGCAGTAAATCTCTCCTTCTTGCAATAATAACGATAATTTTAGATACATTTTACTTCTCAAGAATAGCATATAAAACTTTTCCAGTGTGCCACACCTTGAAATATCTTGAAAAACAACGGAAGTTATCTGATGTTTTTTTATAAACCAGTAAAGACATCGACAGGGAAAATTCTGTAGAATGTGGCTTTCAACTTTATGTTATTAAATTGTGTGGAGTAATAGGCTAACTCGTCTTTTGTTTCACAGGGATAAAATTCTTTACGATCGGCTCGGTTCCATTTAGCAAAGCCTACGTAGAGTCTTGGTTTATCAACTTTTTTATAAATATTCAATAGATTTCTAGTACCAAGATGATCTGGTGGCTTTGTAATACATTTCTCGCCAGGGTTGTTTAGTTTTCCAAATTTCATTTTATGAGTGCCTTATAAGTAAAGACACCAATTCAGAAAATGTTAAAATCAAAAAAAAATAGTATCCCTGTAACAAAAAAAGCTGTTAAGAGTCTTACCTTTACGTTAAACCTTAATAACACTAAAAATGAAAACAGTAAAAACACTATTCATCGCTTTATTTGTGGTAACCATTGCTCCTATTGCACAAGCACAAACTGCAGATGAGATTATAACTTCATACTTTGATAATACAGGTGGTATGGACGCCTGGGGTGAATTAAAAGGCGTAAAAATGGTAGCATCAGCCAGTGCACAAGGAATGGATATTCCTGTGGAAATCTACCAAATGAAAGATGGAAGACAATTGGTGAAAATTAATTTACAAGGGCAAGAAATAACACAATTTGCTTTTAATGGTGAAACTATGTGGAGCACCAACTTTATGACAGGTGAAGCAGAAAAAAGTGATGCAGAAACTACGGCAAATATGAAGAAAACAGCTGGAGATTTCCCTAATCCTTTCTACAACTACGCAGACCGCGGCTACAAGGTAGAATTACTAGGTAAAGAAACCAAAGAAGGGACTGAAACCTACAAAATTAAATTAACCCAAGAGCCAACAATGAAAGACGGTAAAGAAGAAGATAATATTTCTTATCATTATTTTGACACTGAAAATATGGTAATCATAGCATCGGAATCTGAGGCAAACGGACAAATGATGACAAATACAATGAGCGATTATCAAGAAGTTGATGGCTTATACTTTCCTTTTGACATGGGAATGGTTGGACAAAACATTATTATTAAAGAAATTGTTTTAAATCCAGAAGTAACTGACGAGATGTTTGCATTTCCTGAAAAGAAGTAAGCTTCCTTACATATTTTAAAAATCCCTGCTAGTCAGGGATTTTTTTTTGAAATAAATCGTCGAAATCTTAAAATTGCTGTAACAAATTTTAAAAGTAAAAGACGTATCTTTAAGGTAAACCAACAAAAAACGACCTCATGAAAACATTTACGAATCTTTTACTCGCCCTATTATTCATAGGTTTAACAAACCTATCTTCGGCGCAAACAGCAGATGAAATTATTGACACCTATTTCGAAAACACTGGTGGAAAAGAAAACTGGGAAAAATTAGATGCCATAAAATCAACTGGATCTTTAGATTTTGGGACTATGACATTACCTGTTACTATGGTTCAAACAAAAGAGGGCCTTGTTTCCATGAGTGCAGATGTGCAAGGTCAGGCCTATTATCAAACCGTTTACGATGGCGAAACACTTTGGAGCACCAATCAAATGACGATGGCAGCAGAAAAGAGTGACGCAGAAGCTACCGCTAATTACAGATTAGGAATTCAAGATTTTCCAGATCCTTTTTTGAATTACAAATCCAAAGGATACTCTGTTGAATTAATGGGCAGCGAAACAGTGGAAGGCACCGAAACCTTCAAAATAAAATTAGAGAAAAAACCAAAAATGAGTAATGGTAAAGAAGAAGCAAATATTGAATATTACTATTTTGAAAAAGAGAACTTTGTACCTATACTTATTGAGAAAGAAGTGAAATTAGGACCAGAAGCTGGAGCTATTGGCCAGAGTAAATTGAGCAATTATCAGGAAGTAGATGGTATATATTTTCCTTTCTCTATTATTGATGGAACAAAAGACCAGCCAGGCGGACAAGCAATCACACTAACCAATATTGAATTAAATCCACAAATTGACAAAGCAATATTTGCTTTCCCTGAAAAAAAATAACAACTAGTTATATCTATAAAAACTTACATTAAATTCTAACTAAAACCAACATGAAAAAATTACTAGTAACAATCTTCATCTTAGCACTACTACCAATTGGTTCACAAGCCCAGGAGATCACCTTAAAAGGTAAAGAACTCTTTGGCGACATGAAAGCACGCCATATTGGTCCTGCACTTATGAGTGGCCGTATAAACGATCTTGAAGTTCACCCAACCAACTCACGTATTATATACGCAGGTACTGCTGGTGGTGGTGTTTGGAAAAGTAGTGACGGTGGTGCCACCTTTACCCCTATTTTTGACGACCATGTACAATCCATTGGGGTTGTAACCTTAGATCCTAAAAATCCAGACCAGGTAATCTGGGTAGGAACAGGAGAAACATGGACGCGTAACTCTGTTTCAGTAGGTGATGGTTTATATCGTTCAACAGATGGTGGAGGAACCTGGCAAGAAATTCCAGGGTTTGAAAACAGTGAACGTATAGCATCTGTAGTGATAGATCCAACAAATTCAGACGTTGTATATGTTGGTGTTTTAGGCGCACTATGGAGCGATAGCCAAGACCGAGGTGTATACAAAACTACTGATGGCGGAAAGACTTGGAACAAAATATTATATTTAAACCCTTCAACAGGAGCAGGTGACGTGATCATGGATCCAAAAAATCCTAACGTACTCTACACTTCTATGTGGGAATTTAGAAGAAGCGGATGGGGTTTTAACTCTGGTGGAGAAAACAGCGCCATTTACAAATCTATTGACGCAGGTAAAACGTGGAATAAAATTCATAATGGTTTTCCGAAAGGTAAATTAGGTCGTATTGGCCTTGCCGTAGCACCCAGCGACAGCAATAGGTTATATGCAGTCCTAGAAACTGAAGACAAAACAAAAAATGGTTTGTGGGTATCTAAAGATGCAGGTAGTTCTTGGGAGCATTTAAATAATGATTTCGGCTTGGTAGTTCGTCCGTTCTATTTTTCTAGAATTACAGTAGATCCAAAAAATCCAGACATCATCTTAAAAGGTGGTTTAAGTGGTTCTATTAGTAGAGATGGCGGTAAGACCTTCAAAAATTTAGGAAATATGCATAGTGATATTCACGATATCGTATTTCATATAAACGATAGCGATGTTATCTATTCTGGAACCGATGGTGGTATATACCGTTCATGGAATGGTGGCTCTACTTTTGAAATTGTAGAAAATCTTCCGCTTTCACAGTTCTATCAAATAAGTACAGATAATGAAGAACCTTACAACGTATATGGTGGATTACAAGATAATGGTAGCTGGTGGGGACCTAGTTCTTCTCCAGGTGGCGTAGAAGCTAGAGACTGGAATAGTGTTGGTGCTGGAGACGGTTTCCGCGTACTTAAACATCCAACGAAAAATATTATCTATTCTGAAATGCAAGGTGCCGAAAATGTATGGCGATACGATGTTGATAAAAATAGAACAAAGACTATTCAGCCTTTACCTAAAAAAGGTGACAAAGAATTAAGGTTTAACTGGAATGCACCTATGGCAGTAAGTGCACACGTACCAGACCGTTTTTATATGGGAAGTCAATTTGTTCATAAATCTGATGACATGGGAGATACCTGGACCATCATTTCTCCGGATTTAACTACCAACGACCCTAAGAAACAAGACCAGTCTTCATCTGGCGGACTGTCGGTAGATAACAGTGGTGCTGAAAATCACACAACTATTTTTACAATTGCTGAATCACCACTAGATCAAAATGTACTCTGGGTAGGAACAGACGACGGTAACGTTCAGCTAACACAAGATGGCGGGAAAAACTGGACCAATGTAACCCCTAACTTAGTGGGAATTCCTGCAAATACTTGGGTATACCATATTGAAGCTAGTGTACATGGAAAAGGAACAGCCTATGCTGTTTTTGAAGGTCACACCACTGGCGATATGAAGCCCTATGCATTGAAGACAACCGATTTCGGAAAGACGTGGAAAAATATTATTTCGGAAGATATTGATGCAAAAGCTTTTGTACGTAACATTCAGGAAGACTATGTAAATGAAGATTTGTTGTTCCTAGGAACTGAATTTGGATTATATGTAACAGTAGACGGTGGTAAAAACTGGTCACATTTTACAAATAACATGCCTCTTGTAGCTGTTCACTTTATAGATATGCAGAAAGCAACCAACGATATCGTAATGGGAACACACGGGCGTGGTGTTATTATTATAGACGATATTAGTCCGTTGCGCGAAGTAAATCAGAACATACTTTCTAAAGATGTTCATTTCTTTAAATCTGAACCTGTAACCATGGTGGAACAAGGTGGATTTTCAGGAAACTTTGGTGCGGAAACACAGTTTGTTGGAAGTAACAAGCCAACTTCAGCAAGAATTGTTTATTACTTACAAAAAAGACATACTTTCGGAAAAATGACGATGGAAGTTCAAGATATGGAAGGAAACACCTTGACCAAGCTAAGCCCAGGAAAATCCAAAGGGATTAATGTTGTTGACTGGAGTTTCAATACTACAAACCCTAAGATGGCAGCTGCAAAAACACTTTCGTTTGGAGGATTTACATCGCCAAGAGTTGCTGAAGGAAAATACAAAGTAGTTTTGACAAAAGGAAAAGACACCTACGAGCATATCATCGAAACTAAATATGATGAAACTGCCATTACTACGGTTGCGGATAGAAAAAATCAAGAAAAAATGACGCAAACTATGTTTAATATGGTAGAAGATTTGGCGTATGTGGTATATGAAATTGGCGAAATGCAAACAAAGGCTAAAGATGTAATAGAAAATAATCCAAAAGGTAAAAAAGTAGCACAAGAACTACACGATGCTTTAGAAGATTTACGTACAGACCTGGTGGTAACAACCGGAGACAATTATGTAGCCTCAGCAGAACCCGAATTGCGTGAGCGTATGGGCGAATTATATGCAAATATCGCTGGCAGCTATGACCGTGTTACTGGAGCGCAAATACAAAACTATGAGTTGATCAAAGAAGAGTTTGAAAAAGAGAAAGAACGCTTTGACGCCATCAAAAACAAAGAGGGTAAAAAGTTTATGAAGTTCCTAGAAAATAATGAAATGGAACTGAAAATAGAAAGTAAAGAAGTGTTCTTATCTGATAAGTAAAAATCTCTTTCTTTAAATTAAAAAACCTGTCAGCTCTTTGAGATCTGACAGGTTTTTTTATTGTTGTTTTTGAGATTTAGAATCTTTTATTTTATATAAACAGTTTTTCTGTTCACAAACTCTCGTATCCCGTGTTTGCTCAATTCACGACCATAGCCACTTTCTTTTATACCACCAAAGGGTAATCTTGGATCGCTTTTAACGAGCTCGTTGATAAATACGGCACCCTCGTCAAATTTGTATGCTAGTTTTTCTGCAGCTTCTGTGTCTTTGGTAAAGATGGAAACTCCTAAGCCAAACTTTGAATTGTTAGAAAGTTCAATAGCTTCATCCACTGTTTTAAAAGTTGTGATGGACAATGCCGGCCCAAAAGTTTCTTCCTTAAAAACAGTCATTTTCGGAGTTACATTACTTAGGACGGTCGGTTCAAAATAGGCACCTTGTCGCTTCCCTCCTATTAAAAGTTTGGCTCCCTCGTTAATAGATTTAGAAACCTGATCTTGTAACTCAGAAGCTAAATCTTCTCTAGCCATCGTACCTATAAAAGTTTCCACTTCCATGGGATCTCCGCTTTTTAGTTCTCTTACCTTCAACAATAGTTTTTCGATAAACTCATCTGCAATACTTTGGCCTATTAGGAGTCGTTTTCCTGCAATGCAGCTTTGTCCTGTATTTTGAAACCGAGCTTGTACGCAAACGGCTACAGTTGTGTCAACATCACAATCTTTCAACACTACCATAGCATTATTTCCACCGAGTTCCAAAACCGATTTCTTAATATTTTTCCCAGCAGTTTCAGCTACAGCACTACCCGCAGGGCCACTTCCAGTTAAGGTAACTGCTTTTACGATTGGATTTTCTATAATTGTTTCAATTTTATCACTTGAAACTAATAATGTAGTGAAACAATTTTCTGGAAAACCTGCCCGTTTAAAAACTTTTTCAATATTGAGCGCACTTCCAAAGACGTTTGAAGCGTGTTTAAGCACTCCTATATTTCCTGCCATTAATGCAGGTGCTGCAAACCTGAACACTTGCCAGAAAGGATAATTCCATGGCATTACAGCTAAAACTACTCCAAGAGGCTCATAACTGGTATAGCTCTTTTGTGCATCTGTTTTAATGAGTTCGTTAGCTAATTGGTTTTCGGCTTCTTCAGCATAGTATTCGCAAACCCAGGCACATTTTTCCACTTCAGCAATAGATTGGGAAATAGGTTTACCTATTTCAAGTGTCATTTTTTCGGCGTATTCCTGTTTGTTGTTTTTTAATTCTGAAGCTGCTGCTAACATCAACTTTTTTCTTTCAGCAAAAGAAGTCTCTTTCCAGTTATAAAATCTTTTTTCTGCTTTTTCTAAAATTTCAGTAATTTCTTTGTAGGTATGTTCAGTAAAAGATTCAATATCTGTTCCCGAATATGGATTTATAGAAGTTATCGTACTCATTATTTTTCTTTTAAAAGTAAGGAACACCACGTAAACAAAGCGATAGATTAAGACTACTTTAACGACTATGCTGTTGAAAAGGCGTTTATAACTATCACCCTGGCATAGAATATTCAGTATACATTTTCCTACATTTAGGAAAACCTTAAAGTTATGAATTCACGAGATATTGTATTGCTAGAAGTACGCCCAGAGATTCCTTCCGCAAAATTACTTCCTGGAATGTCTACAGAAGAATATTTTCAGAATAAAACATTACGGCCTATTGCTAAGCTTCAAAATGATTTGTTGGTTGCAGTATTTCAGAATTACTGCCGAAAGCATAAAAGTGTGTTTTACGATCTTTCTGTTGAAAAACGTTTGGATTATATTGAAAATGCTATTCATAAGGATATGAAATTCCGTAATAGTTTGAAAGGAATCATCATTGGCCAATTTACGATAGAAGAATACGAGTTGTATATTCAAAATTCCTCTGCCTTGAACAAACGGATGATGAATATTGTTAAAGAAAGATTAAAAAGTAACGTGATGCTCTTAGATGAAATACCTGCTTTTTTACTTTAATTTTCAACAATTTTTCTCTAGTAAACTGAGCTACAAATTATTGCAGTAAACATTCATTTTAGCAGTATACATAAGACATCAGCCAATATGTTAAGTTTAAATTAAATCCTGCTTTTTGTTGTTTTTTAAATTTTGAAGTTGCTAGTTTCGCATAAAATAAATACAAACTTTTATGAGAAACACTACCCTACTTATGGCAGCTTTTTTAATGAGCATAGCTGCAATCGCTCAAGATAATGAGCAAGAAAAAACTTTAGATTATAATAAATGGTCCATCGAATTTGGGGGCGGTTTTGTGAAACCTTCTTCTCCTTTTGGCGACGGGTATAGTGTAAATGGAATTGCTCCTTATCAGGCATCGGTAGGAGTTCGTTATATGATGAATGAAAAATTTGGACTTCGTACCAATTTTGGATACGCCAGCCTTTCCGAAGAAGAAGGAAGTCTTCCTTTTGAAACGTCATACTACAGAGCAACTTTAGAAGGTGTTAGCAACCTTGGTAACATTCTAGAATTTTCAGAATGGACAGATTCTTTTGGTCTATTGTTCCACGCAGGTGGTGGTTTTTCTATTATAAACCACGAAGCGCCTCTTGAGTTAGATGAAAAAGACGCTACCTTCAACATTGTTTTGGGTATTACACCACAAATTAAAATTTCTGAAAGTATTGCATTTTATGCAGATTTTTCATTAATCCCAAATGTTGGTACAGAAAGAACCTGGGATGGTACTCAAGTAATCCCATCTGCGACTAGAAGAATTGATGATGGTTTGTTGTATAATATTTCAGCAGGTTTTAATATTTACTTAGGAAATAATGAAAAACATGCCGACTGGTATTCGGAAGAAACCAATTTGAAGGAAACCATTGAAGATCTAAAAAAGAGGTTGTCTAAAGTTGAAACAGATCTTATAGACACAGATATGGACGGTGTTCCAGATTATTTGGATAGAGAACAAAATACTACCTCTGGCGTAGCTGTAAATACAAAAGGTATTGCTGTAGATGTAAACAAAAATGGGATTCCAGATGAGCTAGAACCTTCTTTAGACAATCGTTATGTAAATGAATCTGATTATGTTAAAAATGAAGGGGGTCTTAACGTTAAAGAATTACTCGATAAAGGGTATGTAAACGTTTATTTCAAATTTAATAGTACAACACCAGAGACGTATTCTTTGGAAGCTATAAACTATTTAATTAAGTACATGGAAACAAATCCAACTGCAAATGCCGAATTGATAGGATATGCTGACGAAATTGGAAACCCTACTTATAACAAAAATCTTTCGGAGCAAAGAGCAAATAAGGTAAAGGAAATATTGGTTGCTTCTGGAGTTGCTGAAAGTAGATTATCGGTTACTGGAAATGGGGAAGACGCTTCCGTAGAAAAAGGATCTACTCAAGCAAGACAGCTTGTAAGAAGAGTTACTTTTAAACTGAAATAAGTAAACAAATAATTTGATTGTAAGGTCCTTCAGCTTAGGTTGAAGGACTTTTTTTATGTAAGAGTAGAAACTCCATTAAGATCTGTGGTTAATACATCACTCATATAATCGAAAAAAGGTCGTAGGAGTTCAAAATGTTCAATAACTTTTTCAGCAAAATTGGGAGCTATTACTTCGGTATCCGTAAAATTGTGGGTTACTACAAAATTTTTCAGGCGTATTAAATCGATATTAGGATCTTCTTTACTGAAACCTTTTGGCGCAGTTTTTACAGAATCCCAAGCATCAAATTTACCATTAAAAGCTTTTTTAAATGTTGGATCAGAAAGAATCTCCCTAATTTGTGAAGCATCCATTTCAAACTCTTTTCTTAACCGCAGTAAATCTGACGGTTCTGGTCCAAAAAAACCACCAGCGACAACGCTTTTGTTACCTGGTTCAATACGTAAATAATATCCTCCACGGCGGTGTGCTCCAGACCGACTAAAGCTAACACTTCTATGCTTATTGTAAGGTGTTTTATCCTTACTAAAGCGTATATCCCGATTTATTCTAAAGAGCTTAACATTTGCAATTTCATCAGTTTTGTTAAGTCCTTTTTCAATTTCGGTATAGAACTTTTTAAGTTCTTTTTCACTGGATTGATATTCCTTTCGGTGTTCATCCATCCAATCTTTATGATTGTTTTTGGCAAGTTTCTTTAAGAATTCTAAAGATGACTTTGGTACGCTGGGCGTCATACTGTTTTAATTGAAATCTAAAGATACCTAAATTTTCATATATTTATAGCTAATAACCTTAAACCAATTTAATATGTCTACACTTGTAAAACCACCCACTAGTTTTTGGGTTATTGCAATCATCGCCTTACTTTGGAACTTAATGGGGGTCTTTCAATTTTTTTCAGCTACTATATTATTAGAGTCTGTGGTTGCCGCACTTCCGCAGGAACAAGCCGATTTATACACAGGGATGCCAACTTGGTATTTGGTTGTTTTTGGTATTGCAGTCTTTAGTGGATTATTGGCCTGTATAACGATGCTTTTGAGAAAGAAAATTACTATTATGCTTTTTGGTATCTCATTACTTACCGTGCTCGTATCACAAGGTTATTGGTTATTCGGAACAGAGATAATGAGCTTATTAGGAATGACCGCAGCTGTTATGCCACTAATAGTTATTGCAATCTCAATTTTTCTTTATTTTTATAATAAAGGAGCTGCCAGAAATGGATGGCTTTCTTAACTTTTACATACATTAAAACCAACAAGAAATCATTCTTTAGGTTTGATTTAAATTTAAAAAAAAGTCGTCTAGCAATTAGTTAGACGACTTTTTTTATAGTTTTGAAAGTTACTTTTAAAGCACTATTATAAAAATTTACAATTGCACTAAAAAGGTCCCATTTGCAATTTCGTAAACAGCTGGATCTGATAGTGAAGCATCCTTTGCAGTAAAGTTGAAGGTACCTTCTATAACATTAGCAACTTCATCGAAGGCTGTAATGGTGAACGTTCCTGGATCTGAAGTAAATGGTAACGAGCCACTTTTTGGGAGGTAAGTTCCTACAATTTCATTCCCAGTAAACAACGCGGTGCTCATACCGTACGTTCCCACTGCTATAGCTGCTACTGGAAAATCTAACTGAATTGTTTGACCCGCCATACTTGCAGTTATAGTAATTATGGAAACGCCATTAAAAGTATCACTTAGAACTGTTACAGCATCTGCGGTAAAATTAATTCCATCCACTTCTGCTTCAAAAGCCAAGGTAATATTTCCTGGGGTTGGTAAAAAAGTTACATCCAGATTACCTTCTGTAATTGGAATTACAGTTGGATCTTGTCCCAAAGGATCTCTAGCCGTAAACTCAAACGTTGCAACTAAATTTCCTGAGAACGAACTAAATTCAGTAATTGTAATAGTCCCAGGATTTGAAGAGAGCGTCTCAGTTCCATCATTAGGATTATAATATCCTATTAGGTTTGAGCCGTCTGAAATTCCATTAAAGAGATCGAAAGTCCCAACCGCTAAAGTTTCCGGAATATCCAAGCGTAAGCTAGCTCCAATTGAATCTGTCGCCATTATCTGAATCATTGGTGTCATTCCTACCAAATATTGCGATACAATTACATCAGTAGGAACAAAATCTATTCCATTGGCTTTCGCAAAAATTGTATCGGGATTAGGAACTGGATCGCCACCACCTGTCCCAGCAGGAATACATTCACTTGGTTCTGCATCACCACTAATAATTTCAAAATTAATGTCGGTAAAAACACCATTAGTAACCGTAACAGTATTTGTTGCAGGCACCCCATTTATGTATTCTACAGCCACAAATTCAAACATTCCAGATACAAGCATAGTACTCGTATCGTATTTTGTAATTTCAAGGAGTCCAGATGTGAGGCCAGAAGTAAAGCCAAAAGAATTATAAAGATCGCTACCTGGTCCATTTAAGCTAAGAATAGCTGCATTAGCTAGGCTGTTCATATCAAATGTACATACAGATTTACTTTGAACTGTAAGTGTAATACTTCTACCTGTATTGTCAAGAGTTGCAATTACAAGTGCACCATTAACTATATCTGCATTAATTGTTGTTGCCGTGTAAGAATCGCCATCAATAACAGCAGTAAACTGTCCAGACCCAGCGCCTCCAGGTTCTTCCGTAATAAACTCACCTTCTAATGGTTCATTGTCACAACTTATAAAAAATGTTGTCATGAAAACAAGTAGAACTATGCTTATCTGTTGAATTTTCTTCATAAATAAATTTTTCTAACTAAATACAAACATAAGTAAAAAATGTATATCCAAACTATTTTCTTGGTACGCGGAAGAGTAAAATCACCCCTGCCCCAAAAAATAAAACTAAAAACAGAATAGAATTTCTCATACTGCCAGTAATTTGATCAATAAAACCATATAGTAACATACCAATCACAATTCCTATTTTCTCGGCAACATCATAAAAACTGAAATAAGAGGTTGTGTCTTCGGTGTCTGGAAGGAATTTGGAGTAGGTAGAACGGGAAAGTGACTGAATTCCACCCATTACTAAGCCTACAAATGCCGCCGTTATATAAAACTGGGTTGGAGTTACTACAAAATAAGCAACTATACAAATAACCACCCAAATTAGATTTACTCCAATTAATGCTGGGATATTTCCGAATTTTGCGGAAGCTTTTGATGTAAGAATAGCACCCAAAACTGCTACTAATTGAATAAGAAGGATACTTCCTATCAATCCCAAAGTTTTAGCGTCTTCCCCGCCCCAAGCTATTTCTTGTTCCCCAAAATACGTAGCAACTAACATAACAGTTTGCACCGCCATGCTGTACACGAAAAAGGCAATTAAATAACGCTTTAAAGCAAGGTTTGCTGAAAGCGATTTATAAACACCCTTTAATTCTCTAAAGCCATTAAAAATAATTTTCCTAGTAACTTTATGCTTGGTTTTATTTCCTTTTGGCAGGTATTTAAAAGAATATTGGCTAAAACCAATCCACCACAGTCCTACAGTAATAAACGATATTTTCATGGCTTCTATACTTGCATCACCTCCCTCCCCCAAACCAAAAAATTGAGGATACAATACCATTACAAGATTGAAAATGAGAAGCACAACACTTCCTATATACCCTAAAGAATACCCTTTTGCACTCAATGCGTCCTGCTGTTCTTTAAATGCAACATCTGGCAAATACGAATTGTAAAATACTAAACTACCCCAAAAACCTATAAGTCCAAGAAAATAAGATATCAAGCTAAGGTAGATATTCTCTAAGGAGAAAAAATAGAGAGAGATACATGATAGTGATCCCAAATAGCAAAAAAACTGCATAAAACGTTTTTTATTACCTATATAATCTGCGATACCAGAAAGTAATGGAGAAATAACAGCAACCACCAAGAAAGCAGCAGCTGTAGTATAACTAATCAATGGAGTACTTCGAATAGCACCACCAAATATTTCAATGGTTTCTATTTCAGCCTTATTAAAAAGAGCCCCATAAAATATAGGAAATACGGCCGAAGCTATTACCAAACTATAAACTGAATTAGCCCAATCATAGAATGCCCAGGCATTTAATAGTTTTTTGCTCCCTTTTGGTAGGTTGATATTCATGATATGGTTTTAAATAAAAAAGCTGCCAATGATATATTGACAGCTTCCAAAGTAATAAAAAAATACTGTTAGTTGTGTGTTATTTTTTAAATGAAGTTACCCCAAACTTACGGGCTTCTGCTTTAGCTTCTGCTGACCAAGCTGTAATATTATTTATACGTGTTGTGCTTGATGGGTGTGTACTTAAAAATTCTGGCGGTGCATTACCACCTGCATTTGCTTGCATCCTTCTCCATAAATCTGCTGCCTCAATAGGATCATATCCAGCAATTGCCATGAGTGTTAATCCTATTTTATCTGCCTCACTTTCATGACTGCGACTAAATGGAAGCATAACTCCAACATTAGAAGCCAATCCATACGCCTGATTATAAATTGCGGCGTTCTCTGAACTAGCCGAAGCTACACTAACGCCAACTGCGGCTAATTGGTTAATTTGACCAGCACTCATTCTTTGCTGTCCGTGATTTGCCAGTGCATGAGCCACCTCATGACCCATAACTGCAGCTACTCCAGCCTCTCCTTGCGTTATTGGCAAGATTCCTGTGTAAAAAACTATTTTACCACCAGGCATACACCAGGCATTAACAGCAGGATCGTTTACTAAATTATACTCCCATTTATAATCATTTAAATATCCTGCATACCCATTTGCGTTCAAGTAACGTTCAGAAGCAGCAGCAATTTTTTGACCTACATTCACAATCATTCTGGCGTCTGCTGTACCTTTTACAACTTTATTCTCCCCTAAAAACTGATCGTATTGTTGAAAAGCCATAGGGAAAATTTGTGAGTTGGGAACTAATGCCAGCGTACTTTTACCGGTAAAGGGATTGGTAGCACAGGCCACAGCAAAAACTGCAACAATTGCTAAAGAAAAAATTAATTTGAATTTCATGGTATCGTGTTTTATAAGTTTAAAGATACTGTTTATAGAAAAATGTAGTTCTTAAAAAAAAGTTATTAATCTCCTAGCAAACTTTTAAAATTGGAACGACTTTTGTTTTATAGTTCACAAACCGTACCAATACAAAGTCTATTTGGCGCTAAATGGTAGGAAGCTACCGAATTTTCAAAGTAAAAATTTTCAATTAACAAAAATTCAAATATAACATTATGAAAAAAGCACTTTTATTTTTAGTCGTTTCTGTTTCAATATTTTTTTTAGCTTGTGAAGGAGATCCAGGACCTCCTGGGCCAGAAGGTGTACCTGGAGTAAATATACTAGGACAGGTTTTTGAAGTAAATGTAGATTTTCAGTTCAATAATACTACTGGTCTACAAGATGCTTTGGTTAACATCCCTAACAACGTTGAAGTTTTTGAAAGCGATGTTATTCTTGTCTATAGATTGGAAAAAGTGGTAAATGCCAATGGTGGGAACGCAGATGCATGGAGCCCTTTACCCCAAAATTTCTTTTTAGACAATGGAGATATTATTCAATACGTATACAATCATACTTTCTTTGATGTTGAGTTATTAATCGATGGAAATTTTGATCTTTCTACGTTAGGTCCAGACTTTACAAACGACCAAATTTTCAGGATTGCCGTAGTACCTTCAGAATTTGCGCAGGACAACTTGTCTATGTCACAATTACTGAATGGATTACAAATAGATCCTTCAGAAATAACAACAATAGGAAATTAAAAAGCTACCCGACTTTACGGGCATTAAATATGAAAAAGATCACCTTATTACTTGCTGCCATTACACTTTTTAGTTGTAAAAGTCCAGCACAGGAAAACAAAGAGCTAACAAATGAAACTTATAAAGTTTCTAAAACAGAAGCCGAATGGAAAGCTGAACTTACAGAAATGGAGTACTACGTGCTTCGTGAAGCAGGAACGGAGCGCGCAGGTACTTCTCCCTTAGATAAAGAATATGGAGAAGGAACTTTTATTTGCGCAGCGTGTAATACTCCACTTTTTAAAAGTGAACATAAATTTGATAGCGGTACAGGCTGGCCAAGTTTCGACAGACCTATTGAAGGTAATGTAGCCTACGGGTCCGATAATAAATTAGGCTATTCTCGAGATGAAGAACACTGCGCAACCTGCGGTGGTCACTTAGGACACGTATTTAATGATGGCCCACGAGATACTACTGGAAAAAGACATTGTATTAATGGTGTGGCATTAGATTTTATTCCGAAAGGAGAAAAACTTCCAACCATTGAGTAAGTATCCAATCTCCAAAACCGAAGATGCGTGGCTTAAAGAACTAGGTCCAGAACGCTACAGAATTTTAAGAGAAAAAGGAACTGAACGTCCGTTCACAGGTGCTTATAATCTCACTGCTGAAAAAGGAACCTATACGTGTGGAGCCTGTAATACGCCTTTATTTGAAAGTAATA
The DNA here is from genome assembly GCA_963799365.1 of uncultured Flavobacteriaceae bacterium. GTDB lineage: Bacteria > Bacteroidota > Bacteroidia > Flavobacteriales > Flavobacteriaceae > Marinirhabdus. Next base: position 601,277 of record CAWCWV010000016.1, on the reverse strand, counting down.
GCAAATTTGATAGTGGTTGTGGATGGCCAAGTTTTGACGAAAGTATCGATGGGGCTGTTGAATATATAAAAGACAACACCCTCGGAATGATGCGTACCGAAATTTTATGTGCAACATGCGGAAGTCATTTAGGACACGTATTTAATGACGGGCCAACCCAAACGGGACAACGGTATTGCGTGAATTCACTATCGATAGATCTAGAAAAAGAATAACTTCTTTAAAATAACAAAAAAATCAAATCCCAAATTCCAAGATATGGAGTTTGGGATTTTTGTTTTTAAACCTCTCAAAAAGTTCTTCCAAATTTTAGCTCGCTTTTTTATCAAACAGTTAAATTGTAAGAGTAGGCCAGTGTTTTTATTTGTTATTTGAGATTTGTTTTTTGGAATTTGGGATTTTTACAGTAGCATTTCGTAAATTTGAACTCTTAGATAATTTAGAAAAAAACTTTATGAGTACATACGATATTATTGTTCTTGGTAGTGGCCCCGGAGGTTATGTAACTGCTATTCGCGCATCACAATTAGGCTTAAAAACTGCTATTATTGAAAAAGAAAGCTTAGGTGGTGTTTGCCTAAATTGGGGTTGTATCCCTACCAAAGCACTCCTAAAGAGCGCACAGGTTTTCGATTATTTAAATCATGCCGAAGACTACGGACTTACAGTAAAAGGAGCCGATAAAGATTTCACCAAAGTAATAGAGAGAAGCCGTGGCGTAGCAGATGGAATGAGTAAAGGCGTTCAGTTCTTGATGAAAAAGAATAAAATTGACGTTATTGAGGGCTTTGGAAAACTAAAACCTGGTAAGAAAGTAGATGTTGGTGGTAAGGAATACAATGCAGACCATATTATCATTGCCACAGGAGCACGTTCCAGAGAATTACCTAACCTTCCACAGGATGGGAAAAAGGTGATTGGTTATAGAGAAGCAATGACACTAGAGAAACAACCAAAATCTATTATAGTTGTTGGTAGTGGTGCCATTGGTGTCGAATTTGCACACTTCTACAATGCTATGGGAACCGATGTAACTATCGTTGAATTTTTACCAAATCTTGTTCCGCTGGAAGATGAAGATGTTTCAAAGCAATTTGAACGTTCATTTAAAAAGGCTGGAATTAAAGTGATGACAAATGCCTCTGTTGAAAAAGTTGATACCTCAGGAAAAATGGTGAAAGCTACCGTAAAAACTAAAAACGGAGAAGAAATTATTGAAGCAGAAATTGTATTATCTGCTGTTGGTATCGCAACAAATATTGAAGGTATTGGCTTAGAAGATGTAGGTATCGTTACAGATAAAGGCAAAGTAATGGTAAATGATTGGTACCAAACCAATATTCCAGGTTATTATGCTATTGGAGATATTACCGCTGGTCCAGCCCTTGCACACGTAGCTTCCGCCGAAGGAATTACCTGTGTTGAAAAAATTGCAGGAATGCACGTGGAAGCCATAGACTACGGAAACATTCCAGGATGTACTTACGCAACGCCAGAAATTGCGAGTGTTGGTATGACCGAAAAGCAAGCGAAAGAAGCTGGCTACGAACTAAAAATTGGTAAGTTTCCATTTTCAGCAAGTGGAAAAGCAAGCGCAGCAGGAACCAAAGACGGTTTTGTAAAAGTGATCTTCGACGCTAAATACGGCGAATGGTTAGGATGCCACATGATAGGAGCCGGTGTAACCGATATGATTGCTGAAGCAGTGCTAGGAAGAAAACTGGAAACCACAGGACACGAAGTTTTAAAAACGATACATCCACACCCTACTATGAGTGAAGCGGTAATGGAAGCTGTAGCAGATGCCTATGGGGAAGTTATTCATCTATAGATTAGAGACTAGAGACTAGAGACTAGAGACTAGAGACTAGAGACTAGAGACTAGAATAAATTAATAAAATCCCGTTGTTCTAAAAAACTTCGGGATTTTTTCCTTTCAATCCAACTTTGTATTGGGGAAATTCTACTTTGCTTGCTTGTGAGAATTTATTAGTTATTTACACTTGTTGTGCTTTCATTATGTATCTATTTTCTGAGATAAGTAGTCGTTTATTTCCTTTATTAAGGATTCAGAGTTTTCTAACCCTGTATTTAGATGGTCAATTAATCTTTTTCTCTTTGTAACAGTAGTATGTAGTTCGTTAAGGAATTCATTATCGGTAAACATTTCTGCAGAATTAGTTGTAGTACGTATAATAGAATCATTTGAATTTAATTCAATTTTGAAATATTTATTAAAATACGGTAATAAGAGGGTTTGGAATTGATTTTTCGGATCTCCATTGGACTTATAATTTACATACGGAAGTACATATTCGTAATAGTTAAGTATTGACTTTCTTAAGGTGTCACTTTTAATAATATTTAACCCTGTTTGTGATATGGTTTTATATGTTGAAGTACTAAATGTTGGCGTTGCAGAATTTTGCTATGATGCAATTAATATAAAAATACTATCCTCATCTCGAGCTTTTTTTAATAAAATATGCCTTAGCGTAATGTTTCTTTTCAATGTGGAATTATGGATTTTTAAAACATTATTAGACACTTAAATGTTTTGATTTAAGTCTACAATCATATCTTTTAATAAACTTACTTCCGCATTTGCTTATATTTTGTTGTTATTCCAATTATTAATGGAAAGTGCAATTAAGATTCCTACCACTACAAAAATAATTTCGCCAATCGCATACATCAGATATTTGCTGAATTTATTATCAGTCAATAATCTTTGACGAATTTTTCTGAAGAATTTTATCATTAGAGATTAGTTTCTCTAAAGATATGACTTTTAATCAATTAGCGCAGTCAAATAATGAAGCACAACTTAATATATGATGATGTTTATCATGGTTATGTCGTAACAACTGCAGGATTATCATGCCTACTTATCATGGGTGTCCCATAAAGATATACAAAATGACACCAAATAAACACCTCCGAAAATCGCTAGGTTTCGATTAAAAGATTGCTCTACCACACCTAACCTCCCGAAATTAAATATGGGACAGGCTCTCTCAAGATGGAAAGAAATAAAAAAAGCCCCTCCTCCCGATAGCTATCGGGACTGAAGGGGCTTTCACTTACTTATGTATTGCTGAAGGTTACTTCGCTAAGATCAACCTGTGGGTTGAGCTCGTTGCTTCAGATACTACTTGTATAATATAAACACCATTAGCCATTCCATTAAATTGTACTTGGTTATTTCCAGCATTTGCTACAAAGTCCTTTACAATTTTTCCTGAACCTAACTCGATTACCGTTACACGAATATCATTTCCAAAAGTCTGTGGGATGTCTATGTTTGCCGTTCCCTGTGATGGGTTCGGGTATACTACGATACCACTTCCGTTGGTGGTGATATCTTCTACAGCTAACAATACGTCTTGTGCTTCAAAAGCTCCAATATCACGTGTTCCGTCAAAGACAGCTTGTCCAATTTGATCATCGAATACATCTGCTGGGTCTCCACCATTATAGGCTAAAGATCCAAGTAGTAATTCGTGCGTCTCTGTAGTTCCACCGTTGTCTTGTAATGGTCCTAACAATGGGTCTGTTTCTTCAACATCGTTAGCTTGTTCCGGGAACGCACCCTCATCGTCTGTACCTATTAGGTTATAGTCGTTAGAGGTAAATGTACCACTTACATCCATTCCTGATCCAGCAGTGTTTAATGCTACCAGCGTGTTTTTCAAACTAGTTGTTGTATTACTTTGGATTCCTCCTCCTGTTCCAGCAGCGGTATTAGCACCAACTGTTACAGCATCCAGTTCTAAGCTTGCACCATCGTTTGTAATTCCACCACCATTTGTGGTAGCTGTATTACTTGAAATTGTACTTCTTATTACTGTAGTAATAGCACCATCGTTGTTGTAGATTCCTCCACCTTCAGCAGCACTATTTCTAGATACTGTTGAGGTTAACACATTCATTGTTGAACCTCCTTGGTTCCACAAGCCTCCACCTTCATTGGCAGCGCTGTTTCCGTCAATAGTACTTTCTGTAATATCTATAGTTGCAGTAGTTCCACTTACGTGAAGCGCTCCACCATTTCCTGGAGCAGCAGTTCCTGCGGTTCCATTCACATCGTTATTAGTTAATAGAGATGTACCTATCGTTAGTGTACCTTCAATTAGTTCGATAGCTCCACCTGCTCTGTTGGCAGCGTTTCCATCGAAAGTAATTCCGGTTACCGTTACGTCACCAGCTATACTTAACAATCCACCACCTGAACCTGCGGTTCCAGTTGCCTGGTTGTTGGTAATCGAAGTTGTGTTAATGATATTTAAGGTACCTCCATTGTTGAAGATTCCTCCACCACCATTGTCTGCAGCTACTCCCTGAGCGATATTTCCATCTATAGTCATACCATCTACGGTCATTACACCTAGACTGTTCCACAGTGCACCACCTTCGGCAGCTGCTGTGTTACCAGTTGCTGTACCTCCAGTAATGTTTGCGTCTCCCATACCTGTAATATGTAGTCCACCACCATTTCCTGGTGCTGCACTTGCTGTATTTCCAGTAAGATCAACACCGTCTAATGTAAGGGTGTTTCCTGCAACACTGTTGTCTTCAATACCACCACCAGCTCTCATTGCAGTGTTTCCAGATATTACCGTTGCTGTTACTGAAAGTACTCCTGAATCATTCAAAATACCTCCACCAGATCCGGCAGCACCATTGGCTACGTTATTGGTAATTGTTGCATTACTCACATCCAAACTACCTCCGTTGTTGAAGATTCCTCCTCCACCTTCGTTAGCCATCGCTCCACTTGCTGTGTTTGCGTCAATCGTTGTTCCATCAACAGTCATCGCTCCAGCTCCGTTCCACAATCCACCACCTTCTAAGGCTGCTGTGTTTCCACTAACGGTACCTCCAGTAATAGAACTATCTCCTGGTCCTGTGATATGAAGACCACCACCATTTCCTGGGGCAGCGCTTGCTGTGTTTCCTGTTAAGTCTGTACTATCTAATGTAAGGATACCTCCAGCAACACTGTTGTCTTCAATACCTCCACCTGCTCTTGCAGCTGTGTTTCCTGAGATAGTAGCTCCGTTCACTGTTAAGGTTCCTTGATCATTTAAGATTCCTCCACCAGAACCTGCAGCGCCATCGGCCACATTGTTCAGTATGGTAGCTCCTACGATGTCTAAAGTTCCACCAGCGTTGAAAACTCCACCACCACCTTCGTTGGCCATCGCGCCACTGGCGGTATTACCTTCAATTGTAGTGTTCTCGATCATCATTAATCCAGCTCCGTTCCATAGACCACCACCTTCAAGGGTTGCAGTATTTCCGCTTACGGTTCCACCTAAAATATTAGTATCTCCAGGACCTGTTACGTGCAGTCCACCACCATTTCCTGGGGCAGTTGCCGTGCTGTTATTCATAAGGTCTGTAGCGGTAAGTATGGTTGTATTTCCAGCAAGGCTGTTATCTTCAATACCACCACCTGCTCTCATCGATGTGTTTGCTGAAATTGTTGTTCCAGTTACAATCAATGTTCCTAGATCATTCAAGATTCCTCCACCAGATCCTGCAGCACCATTGGCTACATTGTTCAGTATGGTTGCATTGTTAACATCGAGAGTTCCTCCATTGTTAAAAATTCCTCCTCCACCTTCGTTAGCCATTGCACCACTTGCAGTATTTCCATCGATAGTAGTTCCATCTACAGTCATTGTTCCAGATCCATTCCATAATCCACCACCTTCTAAGGAGGCTGTGTTTCCTGAAATAATTCCGTCAGTAATAAAGCTATCATCACCACCGGTAATGTGTAGTCCTCCTCCATTTCCTGGAGAAGCTGCGGTTACATTGTTCAGTAAATCTGTGTTGGTAAGAGTTGTGGTTCCTCCCCCTGAGGCAACTTCAATTCCTCCACCCGCTCTTATAGATGTATTTCCTGAAATTTCTGTATTGGTTACCGTAATGGTTCCCATATCATTTAAAATACCTCCACCAGATCCTGCAGCACCATTGGCTACGTTATTACTGATAGTTGAACCCAATACATCCAAGGTTCCTCCTGAATTGAAGATTCCACCACCACCTTCGTTGGCCATCCCACCACTAGCAGTGTTACTATCTATGGTAGTTCCATTTAAGCTCATCGTTCCTGATCCGTTCCATAATCCACCACCTTCTAAGGCAGCCGTGTTACCATTTACAGTACCACTTGTTATAGACGCGTTTCCAGGACCCGTAATATGCATTCCTCCTCCATTTCCTGGAGCAGTTCCTGCATCATTTGTATCCAAAGTTACATTTGTTAATGAAATGGTTCCTGCGGTTACAAGCGAGTTATCTTCAATTCCTCCTCCTGCACGTACGGCCGAGTTGTTTGTGATAGATGAACTGTTTATAGTTAAAATTCCTCCATCAACATTCTGGATTCCTCCTCCTGAACCAGCTGTTCCAGTTGCAAAATTATTGTTGATAACAGTTCCGTTAACAACATTTAAGATTCCTCCATTATTGAAGATTCCTCCTCCACCGTTGGTACTGTCGTTTCCAGCAGCTACGTTCGTATCTAAAACACTACCGTCTACGGTCATAGTACTACCTGCCTGGTTCCAGAGACCTCCACCTTCACTAGCTGCACTATTACCTGTAATAGTAGCTCCAATAATATTTAATGTTGCTACACCTGAAACGTGTAATGCACCACCGTTTCCTGGGTTTGGCGTTCCTGCTGAACCGTTCACATTATTGGTAATAAAAGTTGTTGTTGTTGAACTAAAAAATCCATCTACGATCTCTACACCACCACCTGCGCGATTGGCTGAGTTTCCGTCTATCATTCCACCAATGATGTTTACATTTCCAGCTGTTGATAGTAAACCTCCACCTGATCCTGAAATACCTGTGGCTGTGTTACTTTGTAAGGTTCCGTTTGAAACATTTACATTTCCACCATTGTTATAGATTCCTCCACCACCAGGACCAGCGACTGCTGTATTAAGATCTACCATCGTATCAAACATACTCATTGTAGCGCCTGCCTGATTCCAAAGTCCTCCTCCTTCATTGGCAGCAATATTACTTCCAATCTGTCCAGCATTAATAACTGTCATTGCAGTTCCTGAAATATGGATTCCTCCACCATTTCCTGGATTGGCAACTCCTGCAGTTCCATTCACATCGTTAAGTGCTATTGTAGTTCCGTTAAGAGTTAGTGTACCATCGATAGCTTCTATACCTCCACCAGCGCGGTTTGCACTATTTTGAAAAATATTAATAGCGGCGATAGTAACAGCACCACCAGTAGAAAGTATTCCTCCACCAGATCCTGCGGTTCCATTAGCTAGATTATTGTTAATAGTAGTTCCAGCTAAAATGTCAAGTGTTCCTCCATCATTATAGATACCACCTCCACCGTTTTCAGCTAAAGCACCACTTGCAATGTTATTGGTTACTGGTACAGCATTTACAGTCATTGTACCACCGCCGTTCCATAGTCCACCACCTTCAGCGGCTGCTACGTTTCCTTCTACAGTTCCACCGGTAATAGTTGAATTGGCTGTTCCACCTACGTGAAGTCCTCCACCATTTCCTGGATTAGCTCCTAAAGCTACACCTGTATCGTTGGTATTTAAGGTAACACCGTCTGAGGTTAAGGTACCTCCGGCAATTTCAATTCCACCACCTGCTCTTACTGATTGATTGTTGGTAATAGTTGTACCTGTAAGGTTTACATCTCCTCCTGTTGATAAAATACCTCCACCAGAACCAGCGGCTCCGTTAGCAATATTACTATCTATTAAAGTTGCAGCATCTGTATTCAATGTTCCGCCGTCGTTGTAGATTCCTCCACCACCGTTTTCAGCTAAAGCACCACTTGCGCTATTATTTGTAATTGGAACACCAACTACATCCATTGTTCCAGCACCGTTCCATAGTCCACCACCTTCAGCGGCTGCTACGTTTCCTTCTACAGTTCCACCGGTAATAGTTGAATTGGCTGTTCCACCTACGTGAAGTCCTCCACCATTTCCTGGATTAGCTCCTAAAGCTACACCTGTATCGTTGGTATTTAAGGTAACACCGTCTGAAGTTAAGGTACCTCCGGCAATTTCAATTCCACCACCTGCTCTTACTGATTGATTGTTGGTAATAGTTGTACCTGTAAGGTTTACATCTCCTCCAGTAGATAAAATTCCTCCACCAGAACCTGCGGCTCCGTCGGCTATATTACTGTCTATTAAAGTTGTAGCGTCTATATTCAAGGTTCCCCCATCGTTATAGATTCCACCACCACCGTTTTCGGCTAAATCACCACTTGCAATGTTATTGGTTACTGGTACAGCATTTACAGTCATTGTACCACCGCCGTTCCATAGTCCACCGCCTTCTGCAGCAGCTACGTTTCCATTTACGGTTCCACCTGTAATGGTTGAATTGGCAGTTCCACCTACGTGAAGACCTCCACCGTTTCCTGGATTAGCTCCTAAAGCTACACCTGTATCGTTTGTATTCAATGTAACACCATCTGAGGTTAACGTACCTCCAGCAATCTCAATTCCACCACCTGCTCTTACTGATTGATTGTTGGTGATCGTTGTACCTGTAAGGTTAACGTTACCTCCTGTAGATAAAATACCTCCTCCAGAACCTGCGGCTCCGTCGGCTATATTACTGTCTATTAAAGTTGTAGCGTCTACATTCAAGGTTCCCCCATCGTTATAGATTCCACCACCACCGTTCTCGGCTAAAGCACCACTTGCGGTATTATTTGTAATTGGAACACCAACTACAGTCATTGTACCACCGCCGTTCCATAGTCCACCGCCTTCTGCAGCAGCTAGGTTTCCGTTTACGGTTCCACCAGTAATAGTTGAATTGGCTGTTCCACCCAAGTGCAGACCTCCACCGTTTCCTGGGTTGGCAGGGGTAGTACCTGCTAATGCTACTCCAGTATCATTGTTGTTCAATGTTACGTCAATCATAGTAAGATCACCAGCGGCAATTTCGATACCACCACCTGCTCTTACTGATTGATTTCCAGTAATAATTACTCCATCTAGCGTAAAATTACCGCCAGTACTATGAATACCACCACCAGAACCTGCGGCTCCATTAGCAATATTATTTACAATATTTGTTCCAGTAGCTACAGTTAATGTACCACCATTATTAAAAACACCTCCACCACCATTAGTTGCGTCATCTCCTGAAGCACTATTCTGATCGATAAAAGTATCGGCAAAAAGACCCCCTGGAGCGGGAGTTAAGATATTCATTATACCTCCATTATTCCATAACCCACCACCTTCACTGGCAGCTGTATTAGCAAGTGCAATACCACTAAAAGATACGGTTGCTCCATTTCCAGTAACGTGAATTCCTCCACCGTTTCCTGGATTGGCAGTTCCAGCAGTTCCATTAACATCGTTATTACTCATATTAACGTTAATAATATCCGCAATACCATCAATAATTTCAATTGCACCCCCAGCGCGGTTCGCTGAATTACTTGTTAAAAATGCTCCAGTGATGTTCACAGCTCCTGCAGTACTCAAAATACCACCACCAGAACCAGAGGTTCCAGTTGCCATATTTCCAAAAATGTCTGCAAAACCGGTAAACAAACCACCTTGTGCGTCTAGAGTACCCCCTTCGTTGTAAATACCTCCACCCCCTTGTTCAGGGGCATCACCCGTTGCTGTGTTATTACTAATTTCACTAGCACCTGGAATTGTCATCGTTCCTGTTCCATTCCAAAGACCACCACCTTCTACAGCTGTGTTATTTTGTGCAGTAACATTATTAAAAGTAGTATCTCCACCTCCACTAATGTGATAACCACCACCATTTCCTGGGGCAGCTCCTGTACCTGTAGCTGTATTATTAAGCAAGGTTAAATCTGTAAAAGTATACAGTTCGCCAGGTATAGAAAGAATTTCAATTCCTCCACCTGCTCTGTTTGCTGTGTTATTTTGAAGGGTAACATTATTTAATGTTAACGTTCCTGGGGTTGCATTAAAAATTCCACCACCAGAACCTAAAGTTCCATCTGCAGTATTTCCATCAATCACAGCGTTAATAACTATAACATCACCTCCATTGTTGAAGATAGCACCACCTCCATTGTCTGCAGCGTCACCACTAGCAGTATTATTTATCATGTTTGGATTATCAAGGGTCATTGTGCTACCTGCTTGGTTCCAAACGCCACCCCCTTCAGAGGCCGCTAGATTATCCTGCATGTTTCCACCATTGATAGTTACAGTTGCCACTCCAGAAACGTGTAAAAAACCTCCGTTTCCTGGATTTGGAGCCCCTGCACCGGCATCGTTTCCGTTCATATCAATATCGTTGGTGGTGAGAGAACCATTTATAATTTCAATACCACCACCAGCGCGATTCGCACTATTGTTGGAAACTGAGGTTCCAATTCCTGAAACAGTTATAGCTCCAGCATTACTCATAATACCTCCACCAGAACCAGATGTTCCAGTAGCCATATTACTTAATATTGTAGCTCCATCATTTATGATAAGAGTACCTCCGTTATTAAAGATACCGCCACCACCTGTTGTTGGAGCTGCACCTTGTGCTTCATTTCCGGTTATAGCAGTAGCTATAACTGTCATAAGTCCGCCACCATTCCAAAGTCCACCACCTTCAACAGCGGTATTATTTGTGACTGAACCTTCAATAAAAGTAACATTAGGAGTTCCTGATACGTGCAATCCTCCTCCATTACCTGGGTTAGCGACTGCTATAAAGTTTCCATCTAAAATTAAGTCGTTAAATGTATAGGCCATTCCTCCGTTAATCTCTATCCCACCCCCTGCGCGGTTGGCAGAGTTACCTGAGATTGTAATATTATCTACGTTTAAGGTTCCACCAAGTGTTAGGATACCTCCACCAGAACCTAAGGTACCAGAAGCAGTATTTCCGTTTATAGTACTTGTTCCGTTTACAATAAGATCACCTCCATTGTTGAAGATTCCTCCTCCTCCATCATCAGCTGCAGCACCCCCTTGGGCTTCGTTTCCTGTGATAGAAGTGTTTGTAACAGTCATTGTTCCTGTGCCATTCCATAATCCACCACCTTCAAGAGCTGCTGTATTAGCAGCTACATTAGAATCGGTTATGTTTAAATTGGCGTTTCCAGTTAGGTGAATCGCTCCACCGTTTCCAGGAAGTCCATTGGCTACATTATTTCCCAAATCTGAATTAGCAATATTTAAAGTTCCACCAGCAGACATCTCTATGGCACCACCAGCTCTATTCGCTTGATTTCCTTGAAAAAATCCTCCTGTTGGCAATCCATCGATATCGATTGTGACATTAGGATTTGCAAAAATAGCACCCCCTGAGGCACTACCATTTACTGCAAGATTATTATTAAAATTAGTATCAATTATATTTAAATTACCTCCAACTGTAAAGACCCCACCACCACCAGTAGTTCCACCTGTAGCTATATTATCGTCAAAACTTACAGAATTGATTGTCATTAGCCCCGTTCCATTCCAAAATCCTCCACCTTCAATAGCAGTATTGTTTGAAACTATACCTCTTAAGATAGAAGAAGGCGCACTTCCAGTAATATGAAATGCTCCACCGTTTCCTGGGGCTGTTCCTCCAGAAGCAACGTTGGCATCAAAACTTGTATTAATAATAGTTACTAATCCAGTTCCGTTTTTTTCTATGGCTCCACCAGCTCTTACTGCTGTATTACTTGTAAAGTTACAATCTGTAAAGGTTGCCAATCCGCTAATATCAATTACAACGGCACCACCACTACCTGAAGCGGTATTAACAGCACGATTGTTATTAAAAGTTGTATTCATTAAAGAACTTGTGGCATTCCTTACCAATATAGCTCCACCACCTACTACACCATTACTTTGGTTATTATCAAGTAATGAATTGTTTACAGTTAGAGAACCACCTACAACTGCTATAGCTGCTCCATTCTCGTTAGTACCGGTATGCCGGAAATTTCGAATAGTCACTGCATCGAAAGTTGTATTTGTTCCGCCTGTCGCCAAAAATCTATTGGCACCCGCATTACCATCTACGATGGTAAGTCCAGAGCCATTACCTGTAATAACAACATCTCCAGTTATAGAAATGCCAGATGAAAGTACTATTGGAACTCCATCTGTAGCAGCTGCAAAAGTAATTGTATTTGGTCCAGCGGCAGCATTGGCAGCTAAAACTGCTTGTCGCAATGATCCAGCTCCAGCGTTCGCAGAATTGGTAACCACGAACTGCCCGAAAGACAGCGAGGTTGTTAGCAGAATTGAAACCAGCAAAAGCCAATTTCGAGTAATTTTGTTTTTCATAATTTTATTTATTAGGTTACTATTCATTAATTTATTAAGGAGAGGACAAGACATAAAAAAAGTATTACGAGCAGTGTATAGCCCATAATACTTAAGCAAAAATAAAATTGCAATGTAATGTTATTGTCATCCTTTTAATTTGGTTAGATAAAACTCCTCTATTAATTGAAGCTTTACGTTATGATAAAATTACGTAGGATGGAGGGGGTGCGGTTTCTTAAATTATGTTAAAAAATCTGAAAATGAAGTGTTTAACAATATTTTAAGATTTTCTGAAATTTTAAAAATTTCGAGCTCAATTTCTGAGAATAAGAAGATTAGAAATTATAAGTATGTGTAAAATCTATACACATAGAGCCACTTGATTAACAAGACCTTAACATAATAATATAAATTTAAATTAACATAACTTGTTAAAAATTAGAAATGAACATACTTAGCTTATTACATTTATCGATGATTTATACTATTTAACCCACATTAAAATAGTACTAATTGTTATTCAAAAAGGAATTTACATTTTTTTCAATCCGTTTTTCTATGTTTTCTACATTTGCTTTTACGAATTTCTCTCCTGTAATATTTTCATACAATTCAATATATCTTTCTGAAACTGAATTAATGTATTCCTCACTCATAAAAGGGACTTTTTGCCCTTCTAATCCTTGAAAATCATTAGCAATTAACCATTGGCGCACAAATTCTTTGGAGAGTTGTTTTTGAGCTTCTCCATTTTGCTGACGTTTTTCATACCCTTCAGCATAAAAATAACGTGACGAATCTGGGGTGTGAATTTCATCAATCAATACAATTTTACCCTCTTTAGTTTTTCCGAATTCATATTTAGTATCAACTAATATTAAGCCACGGTTGGCAGCTATTTCGGTCCCTCTTTTGAAAAGTTTACGGGTGTAGTCTTCTAAAATTAAGTAATCTTCTTCAGTGACAATACCATGTTCAATAATATCTTCCCTGGAAATATCTTCATCGTGATCTCCCATTTCAGCTTTGGTGGCTGGCGTAATAATAGGTTGCGGAAATTTATCATTTTCTTTCATACCTTCTGGCATGGTTATACCACATAAAAGTCTTTCACCCGCTTTGTATTCACGCGCTGCATGACCGCTCATATAGCCACGAATAACCATCTCCACTTTAAAAGGCTCACATGCTTCACCTACCGCTACATTGGGATCTGGAACATCCGTCAACCAATTAGGAACCAAGTCTTCGGTATCCCGCATCATTTTGGTAGCAATCTGATTTAAGATCTGGCCTTTATAGGGTATCCCTTTAGGCATTACAACATCAAAAGCACTAAGTCTATCTGTTGCTATCATGACCAATTGGTTGTTCTCTAAAGTATAAACTTCGCGAACTTTTCCTTTGTAAACCGATTTTTGGCCTGGGAAATTGAAATTAGTGTCTATAATGGTGTTACTCATTTTAATTGTAGGTTGACGATTTTAGATTTATGATTTATGATTTTTTAAGAATCTAAATTTTCAATGTTTTTGTAAGCTGCAATCACTTCTTTTACGAGTCGGTGACGGATGACATCTTTATCGTCCAAAAAGATAATTCCTACTCCTTTAACATCTTTTAAAACTAACAAAGCTTCTTTTAATCCTGAAATGACACGGCGTGGTAAATCTATTTGACCGGGGTCTCCAGTAATCATAAATTTTGCGTGTTTTCCCATACGAGTTAAGAACATCTTCATTTGCGCATGAGTGGTGTTTTGTGCTTCATCTAAAATCACAAAGGCATTGTCTAGTGTTCTACCTCGCATAAAAGCCAATGGAGCAATTTGTATGACACCTTTTTCAATATAACTTGTCAGTTTTTCATGTGGAATCATATCTCTTAATGCATCGTACAACGGCTGCATATATGGATCCAGTTTTTCTTTTAGATCGCCCGGTAAAAACCCTAGATTTTCTCCTGCTTCCACTGCTGGTCGCGTTAAAATAATACGTTTTACTTGCTTTTCCTTTAGCGCTCTAACTGCTAAAGCAACACAGGTGTATGTTTTTCCAGTTCCTGCCGGACCTACAGCGAAGACCATATCATTTTTGATTGTTATATCTACTAACTTTCGCTGGTTGGCTGTTATTGCTTTAATCAATTTACCACTTACCCCATGTACCAATACATCTCCACTAGTGGCCGATGTTTCATAATCATCTTTGCTTCTGCTTAACAAAACACGTTCAATCGTGTTTTCGTCCATTTTATTGTATTTGGCAAAATGCTCTAATAGCATAGTGATTCTACGATCAAATTCCTCTAAGACTTCTTCGTCTCCGTAGGCTTTTAATTTACTCCCTCTCGCAACCAGTTTTAGTTTTGGGAAATATTTTTTTAGTAGATCAATATTTGCATTTTGAAGCCCAAAGAATTCTCTTGGGCTAATTTCGGTAAGTTCTATAATAAGTTCGTTCAAAAGCGCAGTTGTTTATAACATTATAAAGTATCTTCAAATATAGTTTTTCCTATTCTAAAAGTACTTTATTTTTGTGGGAGTAATTTCAACAACATATCAACAATTAGCCAAATGCGCATCATAACCCTCACAACAGATTTTGGAGAGAAAGACCACTTTGTAGGTGCGGTAAAAGGGGCTATTTATAGCGAATTGGCAGACACTAAAATTGTTGATATCTCACATAGTATTCCTCCTTTTCACAGTACGGAAGCCGCTTATATTATTCAGAATGCTTACAAGAGCTTTCCTCCTGGCACCATTCATATTATAGGGATAGACAGCGAGTTAAATCCGGAAAATCAGCATATTGCTGTTAAATTAGATGGCCATTATTTTGTATGTGCCAATAATGGAATTATATCTATGTTAGCTTCTGAGGTAAACCCTGAAAAGATTGTTGAAATAAACATCCATGATAGGATTACAAGCAATTTCCCCGTTTTAGATGTTTTTGTAAAAGTAGCCTGCCACCTAGCACGTGGTGGAACCTTGGAGGTGATTGGGAAGCCTATTTCTGAAATTAAAGAATTAGTAGGCATTAAACCAGTAGTAAATAGAGAGGACAGCCAGATTATAGGAAATGTAATATATATTGACAACTACGGAAATGTGGTGAGTAACATTAGCAAATTGTTGTTCGAAGATATTGGCAAAGGAAGACCCTTTAAAATTACTGCTAGACGTGCACATTTTAGCGAAATACACGCACAATATAGCGACGCCATTAATTTTGAAATTCCAAAGGAAAGACGTGAAGAAGATGGGAAAAAACTAGCTATTTGGAACTCTTCAGGGTATTTAGAATTGGCCATCTATAAAAGCAACCCATCGACAGTAGGGAGTGCATCCTCTTTGTTTGGATTGCAGTTTCGAGATGCTGTGACGGTTAATTTTGGCCCCATAATCTCTTAAATACTGCATATTTACCTCCACTAAATCTTCAACCAATAAATAAATAATTATGTTTACAAGAATTGTAAAGATGGAATTTAGGGAAGATGAAATTTCTTCTTTTTTGGCTAATTTTGAAATGGTAAAATCGAAAATTAGGGATTTCCCTGGTTGTGAACAATTAAAACTGTTGCGAGATAAAAATGACCCAACTATCTTTTTTACCTACAGCAAATGGAAAAATGAAAATGCATTAGAAGCTTACCGAAATAGTTCGCTTTTTAAAGGAGTTTGGGCAACAACAAAACCAAAGTTTCGTTCTAAAGCCGCAGCGTGGAGTGTGGATGTTATGAAGTCGGTGAACGGTGAACGGTGAACGGTGAACGGTGAACGGTAATATTATTTAATTAGGTAAAAAAACAATAACTCATAACTCATAACTCATAACTCATAACTCAATTTAGCTTGCTACCGATCCTAAAAAAAGAAATAACCAGTTTTTTCGCCAGCCCCATTGGGTATTTGGTCATTGGATTGTTTCTAGTAGTTAACGGTTTGTTTCTATGGGTATTTGGTGGGGATTACAACATTTTAGATGCTGGTTTCGCAGACCTCAATCCGTTTTTTGAATTGGCCCCTTGGGTTCTTTTATTTCTCATTCCAGCGGTGACAATGCGTACTTTTAGTGACGAGCTAAAACAAGGGACGATGGAATTGCTGGTAACCAAACCCCTATCTCTGCGATCTATTGTTTTAGGGAAATATTTTGGCGCTGTATTACTTATATTTTTAGCGCTACTGCCTACGCTTCTTTATATTGTAGCCATTTCCAGCTTGGGCAATCCTACTGGTAACTGGGATGTTGGTGCTACGCTAGGTTCCTATCTTGGATTGTTATTCTTAGTATTGGCATATACCGCCATTGGTGTTTTTGCTTCTACACTTTCTGAAAACCAAATTGTTGCTTTTATCATTGCTATCTTTTTATGCTTTATTTTTTATTTTGGTTTTGAAGGACTCGCTTCTGTTAACGCATCTTTTGATATTTCCTACCTAGGGTTAAAAGCACACTTTGCTTCTATTTCACGTGGTGTTATTGACACAAAGGATGTAATTTATTTTTTAAGTATAGCTGCGCTGTTTGTCTCATTCACTGTTATCAAACTTCGTAAAAGCTAAGGTGAAAAAACATCTGAAACATATTATCCTCGCATTACTTTTATTTATAGGAGTAAATTTTCTAGCTAGCAAGATCTATAAACGTTTCGATCTTACACAAGACCAGCGCTACACCTTGTCTGGAGCTGCTAAAGAAACTGTTGCGACGGTAAATTCGCCTATCAAAATAGATATTTTTTTAAAAGGTAATTTTCCATCAGAATTTAAAAAACTGAAAGTTGAAACAGAGCAGCTTTTAGAAGAATTTCGCAGTTACAATCCTAACATAGCTTTCGAATTTATTAATCCACTAGAAAGTGAAAACCCTGAGGCATTACAACAGGAATTTCTAAGTCGCGGAATGAAAGGTGCGCAGGTAGAAATTAGAGAAAATGGCAAAGTGTCTACTGAAATTATTTATCCATGGGCGCTAGCTTATTATCAAGAAAAATCGATTAAAATTCCATTATTAAAAAACACCTTAGGCGCTACTCCCGAAGAACGCGTTAATAATTCCATTCAAAATCTGGAATATGCCTTTACAGATGGTTTCCATCAACTCGTGAATCCTAAAAGTAAACGTATCGCTGTTTTAAAAGGAAATGGAGAACTGGAGGATCGTTTTGTAGCAGATCTTTTTAGTACCCTTCGCGACAACTATTTTATTGCCCCTTTTACACTAGATTCTGCAGCTGTAAGTCCGCAGAAAACATTGGAGCAACTTACTACTTTCGACCTAATAGTAGCAGCAAAACCAGTAGAAAAATTTTCAGACTCAGAGCGCTATATTTTAGATCAATACACCATGAATGGAGGTGCCTCCATCTGGTTGGTTGATGCTACTGAAATCGTTCAAGACCCAGAGTCCGGAATTACTGCTGCTATTCCTTTAGACATCAATTTGGGTGATTTCTTTTTTAAATATGGAATACGCATAAATCCAAATCTGGTAAAAGATGTGTACTCTGCACCTATTGTTTTGGCTTCGGGGGAAGATCGTGAATCGCAGTATAACAAATATCCCTGGCTATATAATCCGTTGTCTTCTAGTGCCAACGAACACCCAATAGTAACCAATATTGAGGCCGTTAAGTTTGAGTATGCTAGCCAAATTGAACTACTTCCAAACAACATTACCAAAACGGTTTTATTAAGCTCCTCTCCTATTACGAGGCTTCAGGGAACTCCAGTAGAAATTGACATTGACAAAGAAATTCCCAATGGGCTTCAAATTATAAATGAAGGGCCGGACCCTTCAATTTTTGCTGCCGGGGAAATACCACTCGCCGTATTATTAGAAGGTGAATTTCCTTCGGTTTTTTCTAACAGAGTAAAACCATTTAAAATTTCAGAAGATAAAACGATTTCTACTCCTACCAAAATGCTAGTGGTAAGTGATGGAGACATAATTAAAAATCAGTTGGAGCGCGGCAGACCTTTGGAATTAGGCTTCGATAAATGGACCAATTCCTTCTACGGAAACAAAGAGTTTTTACTCAATGCGGTTAATTATATGTTAGACGATAGCGGACTTATAAACATACGCACCAAAAAAATTGCAGTTCCATTCTTAGACCCACAAAAAACAATTAACGAACGCACCCAATGGCAAGTGATCAATATCCTGATACCATTGGCATTGCTGGCACTCTTCGGAATTATTTATAACTACTTCAGAAAACAAAAATACACCCGATAACTGTTAATAAGTTAGTTTTACAAACCGTCGTTTTTAGGATATATTTGTACTTCGACTACGCTCAGTACGCGGACGTGTTTTTGCTTCGCTCAACTTTTATGGTAGTACGTTATTTAAAAGATTAATAGTTCAGAAAATAACCTTACATGAAATTTATAGTTTCCAGCTCCTATTTACTCAAGCAATTGCAAGTGCTTGGTGGTATTATTAATAGCAACAACACCCTTCCTATTTTAGATAATTTCCTATTCGATCTGGATGGAAATTCATTAAAAGTTTCGGCTTCAGATTTAGAGACTACGGTTTCGTCAAAATTAAATGTAGAAAGCAATGAAAGTGGGAGCGTTTGTATTCCAGCGCGATTGTTGTTGGATACCTTAAAAACATTTCCAGAGCAACCACTTACCTTTACGGTGGAAGAAAACAATACAGTGGAGATTAGTAGTAACCACGGTAAGTATGCCTTAGCATATGCTGCTGGAGATGAATTTCCAACGGCTGTAGAATTGAAAGATCCTTCAGAAACTAAAATACAGGGAGATATTCTCGCAACGGCTATTAGCAAAACTATTTTTGCCAGTGGAAATGACGATTTGCGCCCTGTGATGAGTGGGGTATTTTTTCAGTTTTCTACGGAAGGTTTAACCTTTGTGGCAACCGATGCTCACAAATTGGTAAAATATACCCGTGAAGACGTGGCAGCCTCGCAAACAGCCGAATTTATTATGCCGAAGAAGCCGCTCAACTTACTGAAGAGTATCTTAGGAGGTAGCGAAGAAGAAGTTACTATTGAGTATAACGATAGTAATGCAAAATTTAGTTTTGAGAATACAACGATGATCTGTCGTTTAATTGACGGGAAATATCCTAACTACGAAGCAGTTATTCCAAAAGAAAACCCTAACAAACTAAGCATAGACCGCAATCAGTTTTTGAACAGTGTACGCCGTGTTAGTATTTTCAGTAATAAAACCACGCACCAAATACGCTTAAAAATAGCGGGAGCCGAGTTGAATATTTCAGCAGAAGATATTGACTATAGCAACAAAGCAGAAGAGCGCTTAACTTGTGATTACCAAGGTGACGATATGCAAATTGGTTTTAACTCACGTTTCTTAACTGAAATGTTAAACAACCTTACTAGTGACGATGTTTCTCTGGAAATGAGTCTTCCCAACCGTGCAGGAATTTTAACACCTGGTGATGGATTGGACGAAGGAGAACAGGTTACCATGCTGGTGATGCCGGTGATGTTGAATAACTAATTAATTGGTTAATTGGTTAATTGGTTAATTGGTTAATTGAAGAAAATAAAAAATCCGCTTTGACTATATATGTTTCAGCGGATTTTTTATGGTTTAAAAATTCTTAAAACTACTTTTAAAAAGTTAAATATTTTTTAAACTCATCATTTCCCTATTTCACTATCTTGTTTCATAGTAACTTAGGTGTTCAAAAAAAAAATATGAAAACCAACTATTTAATTACTTTATTAGTATGTAGCTTTTTACTGTTTTCCTGTAAAAATGAATTGGCTAAAATAAAAGCAAAATCAGACTCAGATCTGGTAGAAAAAGAATATTCATCCAGTACTGTCGAAACTGCAATTGGTACAATTACATTACCTGCGCCCTATGCTACCGAATCTACCGCAAAATTGTCGGAGTTAGAACCCTGGCCAGAAAACACTATGCCTAAGGCGCCCGAAGGTTTTACAGTGACAAAATTTGCTGAAGGTTTCGACAATCCACGTTGGACATATATTGCGCCTAACAACGATATTTTTGTAGTAGAATCCAACACAAGAAAAAGTGCCAATCGCATCACACTGTTAAGGGACACTAATAACGATGGAACTTTTGAAGTACGTGAACCCTTTTTAGAAGACCTAAACCAACCCTTTGGGATGCTGGTAATAAATAATCAATTTTATGTAGCCAACACCGATGGCTTATGGAGATATCCTTATACCCCGGGACAAACAAGTTTGGCAGGTGTTGAAGGTGTAAAAATTGTAACCTTACCAGCGGGTGGTTATAATAACCACTGGACCAGAAATATTATTACGAATAAAGAAAAGAACAAAATATATATTTCGGTAGGTTCTGCAAGTAATGTTGCAGAACATGGCATGGAAGAAGAAATTAGGAGAGCAAATATCCTGGAAGTAAATCTTGACGGGAGCGGAGAAATTATTTATGCCAACGGACTTAGAAATCCAGTGGGAATGGACTGGAATCCAGCTAATGGAGAATTATGGACAGCCGTTAACGAACGTGACAAGTTAGGGGATAATTTGGTGCCAGACTACATTACGAGTGTACAGAAAGATGGTTTTTATGGTTGGCCTTACTCCTATTTTGGGCAAATTAAGGATCCCAGAATGATAGATAAAGGAGGTGACTCTTTAATTGCAAAAGCCATTATTCCTGATGTGGCCACAGGACCACACACAGCTTCACTCGGATTTACATTTTATACTGGAGATACATTTCCAGCTACGTATAAAAATGGTGCTTTTGTGGGTCAGCATGGGTCTTGGAACCGGGCAAATTTTTCTGGCTATAAAGTGGTATTCATACCTTTTGAAAATGGCAAACCTACTTCCAAACCCATAGATTTCCTTACTGGTTTTGTGGCCGATGGTGAAGGTTCCAAAGTGTATGGAAGACCTGTAGGCGTTACCCAAACCCCAAACGGCGATCTGCTGGTAAATGACGATACTGGAGGTGTTATTTGGAAAGTAAGCCCAACAAAATAGTGGGATGTCTTACTGAAATTTTATTATTAAATCTTAACTCCTAAAAAACTTGTTTCAAAAACAAATTTTCTTACTGTTTATCTGCTATATTTTTTATTTGTATGGTAACGCTCAAATAAAAGGAAAGGTAGTTTTAGAAGATAGCACTGCCATTGCCGAAGTGATGGTACGCATAAATAATACTATTGTTACAACTACAGATAGTGATGGAAATTTTCAGTTTTCTGAAATTGTATCCTTGCCTGTTCAGCTATTTCTATCACATCCAAATTATTTTTCGGAAGTAATCCAATGGAACGAAAACGGGCAAGTGATAGTGATGACTAAAATTTCAGCAAACAACGCCCTGGACGCTGTTATTCTTTCAGCAAACTATCAAAAAGAAAGTGGTATTCTCATACCTTCTGAGAATATTTCAGAAAATATCAAAAGATTTGCACCGATAGATTTAGTGGATGTTATTAATCAAACACCTGGGGTTTTTATTCAAAGTGGCGCCATAAACACCAATCGAATTACCATCCGGGGTGTAGGGTCTCGGACTTTATTTGGCACAAATAAAATTCGCGCGTATTTTAATGGTATTCCAATTACCAACGGTGCCGGAGAAACGAATATCGATATTTACGATCCCAATACTATAGCAAACCTAGAGATAGTGAAAGGCCCTAAGGCAACTCAGTACGGTACCAATCTGGGCGGAACATTATTACTCTCAACCAAAGAATTACGTTCGGAAGGGATTGCTGTACAAACAAGTTTTACGGCGGGTTCCTTTGGGTTACTGAAAAATACTTCAAGCATACGTGCAAAGGACAAAAAACTAAGTCTTTCTTTTAACTATGACCACCTACAATTGGACGGTTACCGAGATAATAGCAATTATAATCGTAATTCCTATTTGCTCTATTCAGAATATAAATTTACAGCTACTTTTACTTTGGGGTTTTTGGTGCAGCATTATTCAAACGTCGCACAAATTGCCAGTTCTTTGGGCATGACAGACTTTACTGAAGACCCTTCACAGGCAGCTTTTACCTGGGGGCAGGCAAAAGGTTTTGAAGACAATAGGGAGACACTTATTGGATTAAGTTTTCAGAATAAAATATCGGAAACCTTCAGCAACACTACCTCGGCTTTTTACCGTTATTTAGATCATTACGAACCAAGACCCTTCAATATTCTGGATGAAATAACCAATGGGTATGGCGCTAGGTCTATTTTTGCCAAAGAATTTGAAGTCAAAAATCGAAAAGCAGTCTTAAGTTTTGGAGCGGAAGGGTATACCGATGAATATAGATGGAAAACAATAGAAAATAACTATCAAGATAATGGTGGAAATGGCAGTCTTGCTGGTGCATTGCTATCGCAAAACATAGAGCTACGGAATCAATTGAACGTATTTGCTACCACCATTTTACCCTTATCTAACAAGTTAAAAACTGAAATAGGACTTAATTTTAATACTACATCCTATAACTTCAAAGACAGGTTTAATACTGGAAATGCAAACAAAAGTGCCTCAAGGAATTTTGAGAGTATTTGGGCCCCCAATGTAAGTTTGCGTTATAATACTTCTAATAATTGGCAGTTGTTCGGAAGTGCAAGTCGGGGGTTTAACTATCCAAGTATTGAAGAAACTCTGACCCCAGAAGGTATTATAAATGCTGAAATAGGACCCGAAATAGGTTGGAATTATGAATTTGGAACCGTAAATCATTTTTTCAACAAACAACTTACAATTAAAGGTAGTATGTACTTACTATCCATCAAAGATTTATTGGTTGCAGAACGGATTGGTAATGATGAATTTATAGGAAGGAATGCCGGTAAAACAGAACACAAAGGTATTGAGTTAGGTATTTCGCATAGTTTTGAATTGTTACCAGCAATAACACTTTCAAGTTATGTGAATGCCGATTTCAACTTTAATAAGTTTATTGATTTTGTAGATGGTGAGGAGGATTTTTCGGGGAACGAATTAACTGGTGTACCCAAAAAGAAAATAGCTGCTGGTATGGAGCTAAGACACCGCTCAGGGTGGTTTATATTAGGAAATGTATTGTACGTGGACAGTGCTCCCATAACCGATAGTAATAATTTGTATAGCAGTGACTACACAGTAATAAACCTGAAAGCGGGTTATAACAGGCAATTTTTAAAGGCGCTAGAAGTAACACTTTCAGGTGGTGTAAACAATGTAGGGAATTCTAAATATGCCTCATCTATTTTAATTAATGCATCTGCTTTTGGAAGTGCTGAACCCCGGTATTTTTACCCAGGAAACCCTATAAATTATTACGGTACTTTGCAAATAAAGTATCGTCTTAAATAAAACTTTAATCAATTTTTTTTGAAAAATTTTCCCAGAATAAATGAGGTTTAAGATATAAACCGAATGGTACTAAAGTAATTTGGTGCTTCTCCGTTGCTTGCTCTTACTGCATTTACAATAGGCAAAACAAAAGATACTACGCCCACCCAGATAAGAGAAAGGATTCCCAAGCCGAATAAAAAGATGCCAGGAATGCTAAGAATGGCAATTAAAAACATAGTGATTTGGAAATTAATAATGTTTTTTCCGTGTTCGTCCATGCCTACTATTTCGTCCTTTTTAACCAGCCAGATAATTAAAGGCACCACAAAGCCCCCGAAGCCTGTTACGTAAGTTAATAATTGAGAGAGTTGTGTGAAAACAAGTAAATTGGTATCTGTTCTCTTTCCGGTTTGTGTGACGTTGATTACTTGCATTTTGATTGATTTAAAAGTTACTAAAAGGAGTTAATGATAAACGTTGTGATTAAGAACGCCGCTATGGAAACACCTACAAATATTAATAATGGGATAAGTAAGGTCTTGAGTCCGTTCTTTTTATTTTTGTTTTCTTCTTCCATAATAGTGATGGTGGTGTATAATTATATGTAGTCAATTTAATAAAAATGTTACACTTCGACTCCGCTCAATGTGCCACATTTTTTTGTGGAGAATTATCTAAACTTTTTTAAAGGCTCAATAAGCCTCTATTTTTTTTAGAATTTCCTGAACTGTTCGAAAGTTCCGGTCTAAGAATTATTAAGTATATTTATTTAATGGGTAAAATATCTAAATCTCATAATTGTTAAATTGAAATAGTTGTTATTCTATTCTATTTCAGTAAAAGGAGTGATGACATATTCCTGAAATATCGTTGTAATATAAACACTAAATACTTCATTATGAAAATTCTAAAAACACTTGTATGTATCACCTTATTAGTAACTTTATTTGCTTGTTCTAAAAAAGATGATGACGGGGGTACTTCGGCTGAAGAGGCTTCTTACACTGCTACTATAAACGGGGGTGGCTTTACCAATTTTTCCTCTACATTAGGATCGTATGCACCAGATTTTAACAGTAATGGACTTACGCTTGCCATCGTAGATCAAAACAGCAATACCATTCGCATTTTCTTAAACAAAACCGGAGGCTTTACCAGTGGCGTTGTTAAAACTATTGGAAACGAGGATGCTGACGGATTTATAACTAGCGTTATTATTAGAAACGATGCTAACCAACAAATTTTTGGCTCGTCTGAAGGCAATATAACGATCACCAGTAATATTGAAGATTCAGACAATGAACAAAATCTGATATCGGGAACCATTAATGTTACAGCAAATAATAATACTGGTACTGTTGTGACTATTTCAGGAACGTTTACAAACTTTCAATACTAACAACCCACAATATATTTCTTGAATTACCAATAAAAACTCGTCAAAATGGCGAGTTTTTTAGTTGTAAGCAGTAAGAACGCTTGGGAATTTAGAAACTTTGCCAAAGTTAATAGTACCTTTGCTGGCAATGAATTATAACGACACTATTGTAGCATTGGCAACACCATCTGGGGCTGGAGCAATTGCAGTTATTAGGCTTTCTGGGAAAGAGGCCATCACTATTGCTTCTTCCCTATTTGTTTCTATTTCAGGAAAAGAACTTTCAAAACAAAATACACATACTATCCATTTAGGGCATATAAAAGATGGTGAGCGGCTGCTGGATGAAGTATTGGTTTCGATATTTAAGAACCCTAAGAGTTATACAGGAGAAGATGTGGTAGAAATTTCCTGTCACGGAAGTGCTTTTATTCAACAAGAAATTATACAGTTGTGTCTTCGGACAGGTTGCAGGATGGCGCAAGCAGGAGAGTTTACGCTACGCGCTTTCTTAAACGCCAAAATGGATTTGAGTCAGGCCGAAGCTGTAGCAGATCTTATAGCCAGTGATTCTGAAGCTTCACACCAACTGGCGATACAACAAATGCGAGGCGGTTTCAGCAACGAGATAAAACGCCTACGGGAGGAGTTGCTCAATTTTGCTTCTTTAATTGAACTCGAACTGGACTTCGCCGAAGAAGATGTTGAGTTTGCCAATAGAGATGACTTTCAGCAACTAATAACCAGGATTACACAAGTGCTGAAAAGCTTAATAGATAGTTTTGCCACTGGAAATGTACTTAAAAACGGTATTCCCGTTGCCATTGTAGGCGAACCTAATGTTGGGAAATCTACGCTGTTAAATGCGCTTTTAAATGAAGAGCGTGCCATAGTGAGTGACATTGCGGGAACCACGCGTGATACTATTGAAGATGAAATTATATTGGGAGGTATAAGTTTCCGCTTTATTGATACGGCGGGAATTAGAGAAACTACCGATACCATTGAAGGAATGGGAATTAAGAAAACGTTTGAGAAAATAGAACAGGCACAGGTGGTGGTTTATCTTTTTGATCCTACTTCGTCAAGGGTGGAAAATCCCCATCTGCCTACGGCATCTTCTCCAAAGGGGAAGAGTTACTCTTCTATCGTAAATGAAATTGAGAAGATTATAAATAAATATCCGCAAAAACAATTGGTTGTTGTTGCGAATAAGGTAGATCAACTTTCAGAAATAGAAATCTCCAACCTCAAGTCTCAAATCTCTAACCTCAAGTTAATTTCTGCTAAAAGTGGTGAAGGAGTTGAGCAACTTAAAACTACCCTACTCGATTTTGTAAATACCGGAGCACTTCGCAATAATGAAACTATTGTTACCAATTCACGGCACTATGATTCCTTATTGAAGGCATTGGAAGAAATTCAAAAAGTACAAATAGGAATTAACGCCAACCTAAGTGGGGACCTTCTGGCAATAGATATACGGCAGGCACTGTACCACTTTGGAGAGATCACAGGTGAGATTTCTAATGATGAATTGTTAGGAAATATTTTTGCTAATTTCTGTATCGGCAAATAATCTTCAGTAAAGTACCATAACTACCTACAAAACTTTTTAAAAAACTTATCTGCTATCAATTTTTCACGAGATGTTTACTTCAGAATTTTTAAGGAATAAGAAATCCTTCAAAAAATTTATCTTTACAGGATACCGACAATAAAATAGCACATATAACTCGTTACCTACCAGATAAAAACAAATGACTGCTAAAGAATTTATTGAAACTTTAAAAATAATAGGTCAAGACTATTCGGGAAAAATCCCGAAAAGAGAGCTATTCTCTCTGGCAAAAGAATATGAGCAACTCCCTGTAGCGGAGGTTATAAAATTATTAAAAGACGAAAATGATGATCATCGACTTGGTGCAGTATCGATCTTAGATTGGAAAGCCAGAAATAAAAGTACTTCCAAAGAAGAAAAGGAAGAAATATACAGAGCATATATAGACAATCATAAATGGATTGACAATTGGGGCTTAGTAGATAGAGCGGCGCCTTATGTGGTTGGTGGTTATTTATATGGCAAGGACAAAAAAGATTTGTACGATTTAGCAAAATCTAAAAATCCAATGGCACGCAGAAGTGCTATTGTAAGCACCTATTATTTCATAAGAAAAAATGAAATAGAAGACACTTTTAAAATTGCTGAAATTCTTGTGAATGACACCGATGAAGCTGTCCAAAAAGCGGTAGGAAGTTGGATACGGGAAGCAGGAAAGCGTGATGCAGGAAAATTAAAAAACTTCCTGAATACGCATGCTACTATAATGCCAAGGATCACACTTCGGTATGCCATTGAGAAATTTGACAAGAAAACAAGAAAGTATTACCTGAATTTGAAATAGCAGAAGCCAGAATTTTTAGTGTAGCTCGCCTACTTGAAATGGGGGCTAGTCGAATATAAAGCGCGACTAACGCTTGTATCTAATAGTTACAATCGTTAATTTCTTTAGCTCATTCCCCAATTTAAAATCTATAATATCTCCTACCCTGCCTCCAATAAGTGCTTTTGCAATGGGGGCTACAAAAGCTATCTTTTGTAGTTTCACATCTGCCTCGTCTACTCCTACTAATTGGATTGTTAGTGCCTTGGGCATTGGTTCAATTTTGTAGGTTACAAACGCACCAAAGCGCACTTCATCTTTAGACTTTATAGTATCCAACAATCTTGCACTATTTATTCGTTCTAAAAGTAAATTTCGCTTACCGTTTAAAACCCCCAAGGCTACACGGCGTTCACGTTCGTCTGTTTCATTTAGATTGGCAATTGTACAGTCTAATAATTTTAACTCTTTGTTTAGCGCTTTAAGCCCATTGGTAGTTACATAATTAGTAGCTCCAGCAGGAAGCGCAGCCCTTGGTGGGATAATTGGTTTTTCTTCCTGATCGTCTTCTTTTACAAATCCTCTACTCATAGCTTTAAATTTTATACCAATGGCGCGCTTTGATTATAATAATAATAAAATTGAAAAATGTGATTCTCGGTTAGTTGAAAAGTATGTAAAGTAGTTATCCTAGTTATGCAGTATTCACTAAAAAAAGCTTGGTAAGATTTATATTTCTATTGTTGTAAGGCTTGCTATTTTGCAATACAAAAGTCAAATCGGGTACCTCTTCCAACCTCGCTGGTTACTTTTATAGTACCTCCAAGGCTTTCACATATCTTTTTCACCATTGATAAACCAACTCCGTGCCCTTTGTTTCCTTTTTTATCGATAGCATCCAGCGTTTCGTAGAGATTGAAAATAAGATGTACTTTTTCTGGAGCGATTCCTTTTCCGTTATCTTCTACTGAAAAATGATACCTATTGTCATCTTCATAACAATCTACTTGAATTTCAGTAGTTTCTTTATCATTGTATTTTAAAGCATTTGTGAATAAGTTTAAAAATACCTGCTCCAGCGCTGGTTTGTTGGCATGAAGCATAAGATTATATTCAGGAAGGTTAATCCCAGATTGCTCATTTATATGCAGAATTTCAATTATTTCTTCCAAAAGTTCAAAAATATCGAATGTAGTTTTCGACTCTTTTACTAGTCCGTCACTTTCATAATATTTTAAAATATTACTAATGTAATCGCTTAAGCTTAGTGAGCTGGTTTTTAGATAGTCCAGATACTTTACACCATCCTTATCTAAAATGGCACTATATTTTTTTTTTAGTATGTCGCTTGTAATAATAAGATTTGCCAACGGCATTTTCATGTCGTGAGAAATCACCCCAGCAAACTCTTTTAATCGTTCGTGTTGCACCTGCAGTTCCTTTTGTTGCAACATTGTTTTAATGTTAAGTAAGCGGAGTTCAATCAATTTTTCAATTTGTTTCCCTAAATTTTTAAGCAATTCTTTTTCTTCAACAGTGAGCACTCTTGGCTTATAATCTATAATACATAACGTACCAATAGTATATTTTCCTTCAATAATGATAGGAACACCTGTATAAAACTTTATCGCATTCTCTTTTGCAGTGACCAATGGATTTTTAGCAAAAAGAGGGTCTTCGTCTGCATTTTCAACAACATACAATTCTGGCTTCTTAATCGCGTGAGCACAAAATGAAATATCCCGTGGTGTTTCACAGATATCTGTACCTACACGAGACTTAAACCATTGCCGGTCGCTATCTATAATGCTAAAAAGTGAAACTGGAGCGTTAAGGTATTTGGAGGCCATTTGTGTAAGCATATCAAACTCGCCTTCTGGTAATGTATCAAGTAATTCTAATGAATTAAGAAAATCAATTCGTTCTTTTTCTGAAATATCTAAAGTCGTTAAGTTAGCCATTATGGTAAAGATAATATAATTTAGAATTTATAGTATCATCTTCAGCAACACCAAAGCTTTTAGAGTATATTTTTATTGAATTGCATTACAACAAAAATTAAATCTTTATGAAAATTCAATTTTGCTATTAGAATAGCACTACTTTTAGCTTGTGAATTTACCAACTAAAATAATTCCGGTTACAAAACCGCCTCTTTACACTGTAGAGCAGGGTGCTTCACGTGCTGTCCAGACATTTTATATGGTGGCTTTAAAGAACCACATAAAATTAAGTGGAATGGCTGATAGAAAATCGAACTTGATTTTAGCAGTTTGTGCTTTATTGATTTCTGCCATACTTACTAATAGTATCAAGTTCGTCCAAGAAACAGGAAGTCAATATTTATTATTACCTACAATTATTTTTGTTCTATTTATGCTGGTCGCAATGATATTGTCTATCATCACCACTATTCCCAAGGTCACTAGTGGGACTTTCAGCAAGGAAGCGCTTAAAGCAAAAGAAGTGAATCTTGCTTTTTTCGGAAATTTTCATAAAATGAAATTAGACGAATATGAAAAGGGTGTAAAATACATGCAAGACGATACTGAAGAAATTTATAAGGTACTCACCAAAGATCTCTACTTTTTAGGAAAAGTATTGGATAAAAAGTTTAGACTGCTCAATATTACTTACGGAGTCTTAATTATTGGTGTTGTTGTATCTGTAACGGCTTACATTTGGGCTTTTTACGGGCATCAATCGACAGGCTAACACACAGTTAAAACCATCTGAAATACACTACTTTACAACCGTTTGAAACTGAAATAAAATTATTTTCTATTTCAGTAAAAAAATAGGGTCAAAAAAAATTGCCGTGTCAAAAATTAGTTTAAATTCGCACGCATTTTAAACGCAACTAATTATTATCTAAACAATGAAAAAAATCCTTTTTAGCGCTTTCTTATTAGCAGCTGTTGTATCACTTTCTTCTTGTCGTAATGAAGCAGAAAAAACCGAAGAAGTAACTACGATCGAAGAAACTACAGAAACTCCAGTAGTTGAAGAAACTAAAGAAATGGCAATTGAAACTACTGTTGAAGTAGTAGACTCTACCAAAACTATAGTTGAGAAAGTTGAAGAATAAATTATATGATGTGCCCATTTATCGGGTACCATAATTAAGAAAGCCCTGCAATTTGCGGG
The DNA here is from genome assembly GCA_963799365.1 of uncultured Flavobacteriaceae bacterium. Classification (GTDB taxonomy): domain Bacteria; phylum Bacteroidota; class Bacteroidia; order Flavobacteriales; family Flavobacteriaceae; genus Marinirhabdus. Next base: position 570,746 of record CAWCWV010000016.1, on the reverse strand, counting down.
GCTTTTTCTATTAATAAGGTTTTGTAATTTGTTAACATATGTACAGTTTATGTAAGAATGTGTAGGGTGTAAAGCAACTGGAAGTTTTTGTTGCTGTTATGGAGAATTTTTTATAAAAAAACTAAGCAACACCATGAATAGTAAGGTAGGTAGTTACCCAAACTATAATTGAAGATATAGTGATTCCTAAAACATTTGCCCAAAAGGCTTTTTTACGTTCAATTTTAAAAATATAGGTTGCAATAGTTCCTGCATAGACTCCTGTCCCAGGTAATGGAACGGAAACAAAAAACATAAGACCCCAGAATCCGTATTTCGTAATTTTGTCTCCTGAACCAGTTTTAGCACGTCTTGCTACCCAAATAGCGGCTTTTTTATAAAAGCGCCAACGCAATAATGAAGAATTAATGTAATTCAAAAAAAATAACATCATAGGGAACACCAAAATATTAGCTCCCAAAGCGATTAAAAAAACAAAAAATGGATTTAATCCATTGGCAATGCCATAGGGAATACCCACCTTGGCTTCCCCGAAGGGAGAAAGACTCCATAGAATTGTAAAAATAGTTTCTTTAACCAAGGCTCAAATTAATAGATGACTGCAAAATTAACGCTATCTAAAACGCTGTACTCATAAATTGCTATTAAAAAAAATTAAAAAAGCATAGAAGTTTTTTTAGCTTCATTAAATTGTACTAAAATTTGTCTTATGGAAAATTGGCTGATTGCAAATCAAACTATTATTTTAAAAAGCGCTACATCAGTTGTCGCAATTTATCTTATTATCTTACTGTACTCAAGAGTATTTGGACTTAGAACATTTGCCAAAATGACAAGCGTAGACTTTGCGGCAACGATTGCCATGGGTTCCATTTTTGCCGATGTGATTGGCAGTACAGATTATTCTATCCTGAAAGGAGCTGTGGCATTGGGACTGATTATTTTATTGCAAACATTGTATTCAATAGGGATTCGTAAATCTAATCTCTTTAAAAAGGCATTTACCAACACGCCTCTGCTGTTAATGAAAGACGGAAAAGTATTGCACGAAAACCTTTCTAAAGCCAACGTAAGTAAAGGAGATCTGTATGGAAAACTTCGAGAAGCAAACGTTATTGAGTTAAAAGAAGTACGTGCTGTAGTATTTGAAGTAACTGGGGATATTTCGGTATTGCATACACGTGGTGATGAACCTCTAGCCGCAGAATTACTAGATGAAGTAGCTACTTAAAAGGTAAATGCATATTGCAAGCCTGCTCCAAAAATTGAATCAGTTAGAGAACTTGTATCAAAACCAGTGAGCAACGTAAAGGTTCCATAAGTAACCGAAGGGTATGCTATTTCTAGATAGTGATGTGTAGTAGTAAGTTTTTCAGAAAAAGGTTTAGCGAGTTTTCCAAAGTTTTTTACAAAAGAAGATTTCAATTTCCAATCGATTTTTTTATAAGTCCCTGAAATACCCAAATGATGCATAGCCAGTGTATTGCTTACAAATTTTGTTAAATCTTCATCTAGGGTTGTTCCTGGCGCCGTAATCATAAATGGCAACCCTATAACACCGCCTTCGTACGTCCACCCACTTCTATAGACACTATTGTTGAAATAATTATCAAATCCACTACCGCTGGTTGCAGTGCCACTTTGGTCTTTTGTAGTTATAAACTCATAGACAATTCCAGAAATGAAGTTGTTTTCTTTGGGCTGAAAATAAACGCCCCAAACCCCATCTGGAAAATTTGCAAATCCCGTTCCGCTACCGTCTTCAAAAGGATGCTCGTGATAAACTGAAGTGATTCCAAAAGAAGTTGTAAACTCATAATCCAATAAATAGGTACCTAAGTGATTTCCTACCGCATTAAATATCTCCCCGTCTACGCCAATTTCAGAAGATTCACGAGCTGTAAACACATCTACAAAAGCACTAAAATCATTTTTTAACTTACCAAATTCCGGTGAAGTCCCTGCCCACTGCGCATAATGCTGAATTTTTGCGGTAAACGTGTGGTTTTTATTAAATTGGGTAATTATTGCCAAATGTTTATAATGCAAGCGTGCATTGCGCGTATATCTAGTATCATTAAGTTCGTAATGAGCTATCGCTGCGTCTATACTAAAGGTATTCGATATTTTTAAAGGGGAAGCTGAGGATATTTCAAAACCTGGTAAAGGTCTTACATTTCTGGACCAAAGATAATTTTTGTTGGTAGCGGAGAGTCCTTGAGCGACCTCTAATTGTTCCTTGGCACCAGCAGTAACAGCTAGCCAAGAATTCTTAAACTGAAGGAACAACTCTTTTCGTTGAAAAGCATCTGCAACGTTATCCCTATAATAAAACGCTGCTCCTGCAAAGAATTCACTGGTTTCTGTAAGTGTATAGGTTGCTTTTCCTTCAGCGAGACCTGCAACGTTACTTTCTCTCCCAACTTTTGCTGAAGTATTTGTATAAAACCATAGTGGAAGACTATCACTGGTACTCGCAAAACCTGAAGCTTCAACTCCGCCCTTGAAACTAAAATTAGATTGGCATATCCCTGTGTAAGTAATAAAAAGAAAGCCTATAAGTAAATAGCGTTTCATGGTATTAGTATTACGAAAATAATCTACGTAAAAAAGATTTTTTTTCTTGTGTAGTATAGGTATAGCCATACTTGTTACCATACCCAAAGTTATTTTGTGACACATTATTAAGAACTAGAGCTATTTTAGACAAACGACCGCTGGCAATAGAATCTTTTAAGAAATCTAGTAATTTTTTATCGGTATAATCAGCTCTTGCTACGTATAGCATTGCGTCTGCATATTTATTTAAAAGTACAGTATCTGTCACCAGCATTGCGGGTGCTGTATCTACAATTATATAGTCAAAATCGTTTTCCAATTCTTTAAAGAATGTTTCAACCCTGGATTGCATTAATAACTCTGCTGGATTTGGTGGAATGATCCCAGAATGAATAATAGATAAATTTTCATTAAAAGTACTTGCCTGCACCAATTCAAGAGCCGAAATACTTTCATCTACAATATATTCAGTAAGTCCTTTTCGGCTTTCCTTTCCCTCAGGAAGATACCTATGTAATTGTGGATTTCTAATATCTGCTCCAATTAACAACACCTTTTTTCCGGTAAGTGCTAAAGTGAGCGCTAAATTAAATGCCACAAAAGTTTTTCCTTCTCCTTTTACAGTAGACGTAACAAATATTTTATGAGCTATGGAAGTATTTAAATTATTAATAATTTGAAATTGCAAGTTGGTACGTAAAATTCTAAAGGACTCAGCCAGCATACTTCTGTCGCTTTTTTGAACGAGTTCCTCTTCATTTTTACCCAATTTGGGGATTTCACCCAGAAAATCTATCGTAGGTACTATTCTTTCTACATCTCTCCTATTCTTAATTTTAGTGTCTATTAAAAAACTAAGGTATAGTATTAAAAATGGAACTAATAAACCTGCCAATAGAGCACCCAAATAAATAAACATTCTATTAGGGCTTACCGGCGATTTACTGCTAAAGGCGGCATCTATAATCTTGGCCTTTGGAGCGGTTACTGCAAGAGAAATGGAAGCTTCTTCCCGTTGTTGTAATAAAAACAAGAACAACTGTTCCTTAATACCCTGTTGACGGTTAATCTCACGATATAATTTTTCTTTTCTTGGAACCTTTGCAATTTGGGAGTTTAAAGTAGCTTCTTTATAATTAAGATCCCGTAAAGAAATTTTTAGACTATTTCTTTGATTCTCTAAACTACTAAGAATCCCTGTTCTAATTTGTTCTATTTGGTTGCTCAGATTAACAACAACAGGATTCTTTAAAGTAGAATTTTTAAGTAGCCTGTTACGTTCTAAAATTAACTGGTTATAATTAGAAACAGCCGATGCAATTTGATCTCCCTGTAACCCAATATTAGAAGGTAACAAATCGTTCATCCCAGAATTTTGCATATAATCTACCATGGTATTGGCAAGCTCAAGTTGGGTACCTACATTTAACTGTCGGTTATCAAACTCACTTGCATTCTGAAGTATAATCTGGGCTTCGGCTTCAATATCTGTAAGCCTATTATTGCTTTTAAAAGTTTCTTTGTCTTGCTCTACAGAATCCAACTCCCTAGTAATGATCTCTAATCTGGAGTCGATAAAATTTGATGTTTTTTGTGCTACCTGATTTCTATCATTTATAGCGTCTTTATTATACTGATAAATTAATTGGTCGATAAAATCTTCTGCTTTTTCTCGCACTGGAGATTGCATAGAAAAGTTTATCACATTACTATATCTATCGTCACTTTGTACAGAAACTCTATTTTGATATTGCAGAGCTGTGTTTTCTATGGATCCATAACTAATTGAAATGGTCTTCCCTATAAATTCATTAAAAGAATAGGCGTTATTAAAAATAGGTATTACGGTTATTTCCCCAAAAGGAAGCGTTAGAGATTTACCAAAACCATGTACCTCGTCGATGGATTTATTTTCTGTATAAATATTAAACTCAGTATCAGAATTTATGGTGATAAATAATTTTGGAACATACGGAGTTTTAAGGCTGTCGTGAAAGGACAAATACTGCACAACAAAAGGCCTGTTGGTGTATAATTCGGAGGTGATAATAGACCCAATATTATCGTATTTAATATTTAGGTTCAGTTCTTTTACTACTTCTGAAATTAGACGTTTAGATTTTAAAATAGCTAGCTCATTTGCTACTTTATTTGCTTGTAATCCCCCTAGGTATCCGGCTTCAGAAAATGGAGAAATACCTCCAAAATTACCACTCGAAGCTTCGTCTTTTATTAAAATAGATGCCTTAGATTGATAGGAAGGGATGGTGTAGCGCAAATATATTTTTGCCGAAACTAGTGCAATAACAACACAAAGTACAAACCAAAACCATTTTTGGGTATACCTTTGTAAAGTCTCTTTCAGGTTAAAATCTTGTCCTTCTTTTTGAACAGGTGCTGGTTGCATACGGCTATCTTGTAATTAAAATTACGGCACTTAAAATGATGGTGACAACAGATAAAACTGCCGGAATATCTGGTATAAAGCCAGATTTCTTCACACCCTTTAATGAGGGTTCTACATAGACAATATCATTCTGTTTTAAAAAGTAATAGGGGCTACTAAAGAAATCGGTTTTCGTGAAATCTACTTTCGTCACTTTTTGAGCACCATTTTCTTCTCGTATGATGGTAACAGTTTCTCGTTTCCCATCCACTGTAAAATCTCCTGCCAAGCCAATAGCTTGCGGTATGGTTACACGTTCGTCTTTAATCGTATAAACCCCAGGAGCAGCTACTTCGCCCAGGACAGTTATTTTAAAATTAATAATACGGACATCTACGACAACATCTTTTACATATTCCGATAACTTACTGGTCAACAGGGAAATAATTTCTACTCGAGTTTTTCCAACAACTGCTACAGCACCCAATCCAGGATACTGGATGTTTCCATTTGGGCTCACCAAATAGCCCTGTAATTGCTCGTCCCTTGTTTCAGTTTGTAGACCGGTAACTTTTTGGAAAGGCTTAATGAGGGTTTCCTCTAATGCCGAAACAGAGATATACAAAATATCATTAGGTTCTATCTTAGGTTCAAAATACTGTGCGGTTTTTTGTTGGTTTAACTTTTCAGCATCTTGAAAATAAAGAATTTCTTTTTTGGTCGCACAGGAAAAAAGGCAACAGCTTAATACGATAAAGCAAATAGTATGTTTCATAAATTGGGTGCAAATATAAAACTTATAGTATAGTCTCCCTATATTTTTGTCAAGGCTTTGTCTTTAGAAGTGTCCAGGGATTCAAAGTTGGAGTTTTCGCTTTTATATTCTGGCACCAATTCTTTAAGCAATTTTACCACGTCATAGTCTTCTTGTTTGGTAGCTGTACGGATAATATGCTCTATCTTTTCTTTGATGGTAACAAATAGTTCTGCTTGCACACTAGAGATCATAATCTTAGGGTGGTGTGTTGGTAAAACAGTAGAGGAATCGTTTAAAAGTTCTTCATATAGTTTTTCACCAGGTCTTAATCCTGTAATCTTAATATCTATATCCTTATAGGGTTCTAGCCCAGAGAGCTTTATCATTCGTTCGGCCAAATCAATAATTCGAACAGGATCTCCCATATCAAACACATAAATCTCCCCGCCTTTCCCCATCGTACCAGCTTGCATCACCAACTGGCACGCTTCTGGAATTGTCATAAAATAGCGTATAATATCTTTGTGTGTGACCGTTACAGGGCCACCTTGTGCAATTTGCTTTTTAAAATGCGGAATCACAGAGCCGCTAGAACCTAATACATTTCCAAATCTGGTGGTTATAAACTTGGTCGTTACCTTGTCTTCGTTTTGCAAGGCTTGCACATACATTTCGGCAGCACGTTTAGAAGCACCCATAACATTGGTAGGATTTACAGCTTTATCTGTAGAAACCATTACAAATCGCTCTATCTGGTGTTGTATAGATTGAAGGCATAAATTAACCGTCCCTAATAAATTTACATACACTGCTTCATGTGGGTTACGTTCAATGAGAGGAACATGCTTATAAGCTGCCGCATGGTATATTAAATTAATATGATACTTGTTAAACATAAGCTCTAACCTATACATATTGCTAATATCGGCTAGCTCTGTTATAAAATTGAAATTTGGATAGTTTAATCTAAGGTATAATTCCAATTCATGTAGGGCAGATTCAGCTTGGTCTAAGATAATTACCAGTTCGGTATTGTATTGCGCCAATTGCTTTACAATTTCGCTCCCTATAGAACCAGCTCCTCCAGTAACCATGACGGTTTTACCTTCTAGATCTTCTTTTAATAGTTTGTCATTTACAGAAATAGGTGACCGTTCCAAGAGATCCTCAATTTCAAGGGGTTTTATTTGGTTCTGTATATCTTCCTTATTTTTCCACGTTTGAAGATTTGGTACGTTTAATATTTCAACACCTGCCGACAAACAATTTTCAACAATTTCATTTTTTTCCTTTCCTGAAAAAGAGTCACTCATGAGCAAAACTGCTTCGGCTTCAATTTCCTCTAAGGTTTTAGATAAATTTTGTACTGAAAATACAGGTTTACCTAATATTTTATGGCTTTTTGAAATTTTGGACTGGGTTAAAAATCCGACCAATGTATAGGGTAACTTAGATTCATTTAACAAGGATGAGCCTAGCGAAATGGACTGATCGTCTATTCCAATTATAGCAATTTTCTTCTTTTCATCTGTGATTGCAATATTTTTTAAGAAGGTATAGCTCTCTTTTACTGAAATCCTAAAAAGCAATAAAAATGTAAACGACGCAAACATATACAACAATAACGAGGTTGTTAAGAATATTTTTTGCCCTTGGTTAAATTCGTATATAAAATTAAATAGCAAAATAGTTACAACAGTTGCTACAGCCGTTAAAGCAAGCTTTATTAGGTCTACAAACGTAGAATGTCTAATAATCCCTGAGTAACTTTTAAATAAGAAGAAAAATAAAAGATTTACTATTAAAACAACTACCCCTTGTGATGGTACAGAAATAACCTTGTGGAAATATATAGTAGTCCCCTCTAATATAAAATATGTAACCAGCATAGCTAGGCCACACAAAAATACATCCAACAAAATAACAATCCATCGAGGAAGGTATCGCTGGTCCATTAAAAGCAACTTATTGTCGCCTCGATATAGTTTATCTAAAATTTTTGACGTGAATTTCAAGCACTTGAGGTTTTATCGTAAATATACAAAAGATCTAAACGAAAGGTTTTAAAGCCTTGTTAATTCTCTGTTTTTCAGAGACTGACAGGTTTGAACCCGAAGGCAAACAGAGTCCACTCTTGAATAAATTTTCAGCAACTGTACTACCGTAATAAGGTGCATCTTTAAAAATAGGTTGTAAATGCATTGGTTTCCATAAGGGTCTGGATTCTATATTATCCTCAGCTAAAGCAAGCCTCACTTTTTCGGGTGTATAGCCTGTTGTATCCGAATCTATTGTAATACAAGACAACCAATGGTTAGAAAAATAATTGGCTGTAGGTTCTTCAAAAACAGTAATTCCCTTCGTATTTTTAAATAGTTCTTTATAAAATTGATGCATTTCTCTTCGTAGCGACACGTGTGCATCCAGTACTTCCATTTGCCCACAACCAATCCCTGCACAAATATTACTAAGTCTGTAATTATAGCCAATTTGGCTGTGCTGGTAATGGGGAGCTTCATCTCTGGCTTGTGTGGCTAAGAAAATTGCTTCCTCTTTAACGCTAGATGAATTTGAAACCAAAGCACCTCCACCAGAAGTGGTAATTATTTTATTTCCGTTAAAACTCAAGATGCCAATAGTTCCAAAAGTTCCGCATTTTTGTCCTTTAAAACTACTCCCCAGAGCTTCGGCGCTATCTTCTACGATTGGGATTTCATATTTTTGAGCAACTGCAGTTATCGCTTCAATTTTACAAGGCATTCCGTAGAGATGTACGGCAATAATGGCTTTTGGTTTTTTTCCTTTTGCAATTCTATCTTTAATCGCAGTTTCCAAATGCACTGGGCATATATTCCAAGTTTCGGGTTCACTATCTATAAAAACCGGTGTAGCTCCCTGGTAAACAATAGGGTTGGCAGATGCCGAAAAAGTGAATGTTTGACACAGCACTTCGTCATCTTTAGAAACACCCAACAAAATAAGTGCAAGATGAATAGCTGCCGTACCCGAGCTCAATGCCGCTACGTGATTCGAATTCCCTAAATACTTCTCTATTCGGGTTTCAAACTCTTGAACGTTTGGACCCAGAGGAGCGATCCAGTTTGTTTCAAATGCTTGTGAAACAAAGTCCTGTTCGGTACCTCCCATATGCGGGGAAGAAAGATATATTTTAGAATTCATTTCAGTTATTTAGTATTTTGGCTGGATTGCCAACCACAGTTGCTCCGTCGGGTACATTTTTTGTGACTACGGCTCCAGCACCAATGGTTGCCCATTTCCCTATGGTAATTTCCGGCAAAATAACGCTTCCAGCTCCTACTAAGGTTCCTTCACCAATAGTACAGCCACCAGATATAGCAGCATTGATAGCAATATGACAGAAGTTGCCAATGATAGTGTTATGTGAAACCGTAGCATTATTATTGATGATCGTAAAATCCCCTATGGTAACAGCTGCATCTACCACAGCATTTGGTAATATTTGAACACCCTTACCAATAGCACTAGAAGGATATACAGTAGCTGAACTATGAATAAAAGTAGGGAACGATACCGCTATGCTTTCTGCAATTTTTTTTCTTACAATATTATTTCCAATGGCGATGGCTGCTAATGATGTTATGAGCGCATTTTTAGTTCTCCTTTGAACAGGAACTCCTAAAATCTCCTTTTCTGAAGGATTTTTGTCTAAAATCACCAAGGGAGCATACTCATTTTCCGCCAAAATAAGTGCTACAAGTGCAAAACAATGGCCTCCGCCTCCAATAATAGTGATTTCCTTCATAAATCATTTCCTTTAAAAGGTGCAACCGTGCCCGAACTATCACTATTAATATCGCTTCGGAAAAATACTTTTTGTACAGTTTTCATCAGTATTTTAAAATCGAGCGCAAAGTTACTTCTTTCCACATAAAATATATCCAATTCGAACTTTTTTTGCCAGGAAACAGCATTCCTACCATTTACCTGTGCCCAGCCTGTAATTCCAGGTTTTACAAGGTGTCGTTTTTTTTGTGCTGCAGAATATAACGGCAGGTATTCAGGCAATAACGGCCTTGGGCCAACCAGACTCATATCTCCTTTCAGCACATTGAGCAATTGAGGAATCTCATCCAAGGATGTCGAGCGAACAAATTTTCCAAAACCTGATAGGCGTTGCTCGTCGGGAAGTAAATTCCCATCTGCATCTTTGGCATTGCTCATAGTCCGGAATTTAATGATCGAAAAAATACGCTCATTCTTACCTGGACGGCGTTGTGTGAAAAATGGATTTCCTTTAAGCGCAACTAACAAAACGAACATTGTGACAAAAAACAAGGGTAGCAATAGGGTAAAAACCACGGCTGCTGCTATAAAATCGAATAAGGGTTTTAGTAGGTCTTGGTACATTGACAATCTGCTTTCTTAAGGTTTCAAAATTACGGAAAAGGAATGACTGGTGGGGTGCAATTTTTATATTTGGGGTTTGCCCCCTGGGTCTTGGGTCATTACCCCCGGCCTTAGGTATTTACCCCCAGCCCCTAAAGGGGAGAGTCAAAATTCGGCTATAATTTTAGGCACCCTTTAGGGCTGGGGTTGGATCGAACTTTGACCCATTTGGATTTACCCCCGACCCCTAAAGGGGGGAGTCTTAATTCGGCTATAATTGTAGGCACCCTTTAGGGCTGGGGTTGGATCGAATTTTACCCCCGGCCTTAAGTCTTTACCCCCGGCCCCTAAAGGGGGGAGTCTTAATTCGGCTATAATTGTAGGCACCCTTTGGGGACGGGGTTGGACGGAACTTTACCCCTTGGGCTTTACCCCCGGCCCCTAAAGGGGAGAATCTAAATTCGGCTATAATTGTAGGCAGCATTTAGGGACGGGGTTGGAAGGAACTTTGACCAATTTGGATTTACCCCCGGCCCCTAAAGGGGGGAGTCTTAATTCGGCAATATTTGCAGGCACCCTTTAGGGCTGGGGTTGGATGGAATTTTACCCCTTGGGCTTAAGTCTTTACCCCCGACCCCTAAAGGGGGGAGTCTTAATTCGGCAATATTTGCAGGCACCCTTTAGGGCTGGGGTTGGATCGAACTTTGACCAATTTGGATTTACCCCCAGCCCCTAAATGGGAGAGTCAAAATTCGGCTATAATTGTAGGCACCCTTTAGGGCTGGGGTTGGAAGGAATTTTACCCATTGGGCTTTACCCCCGGCCCCTAAAGGGGGGAGTCTTAATTCGGCTATAATAGTAGGCACCCTTTAGGGACGGGGTTGGATCGAATTTTACCCCCGGCCTTAAGTCTTTACTCCCGGCTCCTAAAGGGGAGAGTCTTAATTCGGCTATAATTGTAGGCACCCTTTAGGGACGGGGTTGGACGGAACTTTGACCAATTTGGATTTTCCCCCGACCCCTAAAGGGGGGGCTATTGTCCTTTCTTGAGGCATTTTTGGTATTCTGCCAGTAAAGCTTCCCAAATCTCTTCTCTCTTGTATTTTTCAACAATGATTTTCCGTGCCGAAGATTTTAAGCTGGAATGCATTGCTGTTTTTGTAGCCATTTGTTCCATTGCCTCATAAAGTGCTTGCTCATTTTTTGGTGGTACCATAAGTCCGTTTTCTCCTTGTATAATTATTTCATTACAACCGTTTATGTTGGTGACAATGGCAGGTAACCCCATCGCCCCTGCTTGAAGCACAACGTTTGGAAATCCTTCCCTATAGCTAGGAAACACCAATGCATCGCTAACCGCAAAAAACAGACGAACATCCTGTTGATAACCTACCGATTTAATTTTTGGGTGTTCCTCAATGATTTGCTTTGTTTTAGGTAAAACAGGGTCTAAGGCATCTTCAAAAGGGCCAACCAATAGTAAAGTAGTTGCAGCGTTGCTTTGCTGAAGAGTTACAAATGCTTGCACTAACTCATTAATGCCTTTGTCTTTTACAATACGTCCTACAAAAACAAAAACGAAATCTGTTGCTGGTATGTTCAGCTCCTTTCTTTTCTGAAGCACCTCTTCGGCCGAAAAAAGAGAATCAGAAAAATAACTCGTATCTATGCCGTTACTACTCCCCTTTCCAATGATTTTCAATTTTGAAGGTTTTGTAAATTTTTCAGCTTCGATAAAATCTTTCAACCCCTTGGAATTGGGATAGACCTTTGTGGCAAATTTGTAGGTCAACTTTTCAACTATATTTAAAACGGTGCGTTTAAGTCCGCTTGCTTCCATAAGCGGCAAACCTGCTACGGTATGCAACCGGTGTGGTACGCCCGCAAAATAAGCTGCCAGCATTCCCACAATTCCTGCTTTGGGTGTATGTGAATGCACGATGGCAGGCTTTTCTTGTTTTAGAAATATATACAATCTATAAACTGCTAACAAGTCTTTTAGCGGGGTGATCTTTCGTGTGAGTTCAACATATTTTGTGCTTACACCTTCGGCTATACCAAAAGCATGCAACCGTTCTTTTTCTGCAGAAACGGCGATCACATCGTAGTAATTTTGCATATACGACAATTGCCCCTCGAGTAGTTTTTCGAGGGAAATAGGGACCGTAGTAATACGTACTAATTTTTGTTTGGGCATAGTTCGTTATATAAAGCAATATGGGCTTCTACCATAGTTCTTAATTTAAATTTCTGAACTCGTTTGGATCCGGCAGCAACGGTTTCATCGTATAGTTCTTTATTATTTATAAGCCCATTTATTTTTTCTGCCAGATCAATTTCGTCTTTATGGTCAAAAAGAATTCCGGCACCGTGCACCAGATTTTTCAACCCAGTAACACTGGAAGCGACCAAAGGTGTTCCAGAAGCCATAGCTTCTAAACTGGATAATGACAACCCTTCATGGTTTGAAGAAAGCACAGCAATATCGGCCATTTTAAGTAACGCTGGCACATCGCTGCGCATACCAAGAAATTTAACCGACTGTTCTAAATCCAGTTCTGCAACCAGGGTTTCTATTTTCATTTGCTCGACACCCTCCCCTACAAACAAAACGGTAGTTGGATGTTCCAGGTACGGGATAGCCCGCACTAGCGTTGCAGGATCTTTTTGGGGTGTAAAGCGGGCCACGTGTATAATAATAGAGTGGTTTTCTGGTATATTAAAATCACTCCGATGGGATCTTTTAGCATCTTGAAATTTGCTCACCGCTACCCCGTTATAAATAGTTCTAAATGTATTACGAGTCTTTCCCAGGTGTCTTTTCAAAAATAATTTTACCTCGGTAGATATGGTAATGAGTACTTTGTACCGAGCGTATATAAATGCGTCTGTCCATTTATAAAACAAAATGTTTCTCCTTCTGTTGGTGGTGCTATGTTCTGTAAACACCAATTTGATTTTTGAAAAACTAAGAATTTTGGCTAAGGCCACAAAATACAGCGCAGGAAATAAGTGGACATGGGCGATGTCGTAATTTTTTAGATACCGCATGATTTTAAAAATAAGAAAAGGGTTATATACGCTCCCATTACTGAGTATGTGGATCTGAAAATTATCATGATGTCTTAGTTTTTTAAGAAAAATATGCTCCCCTCCTTTTAACAAAAGTAAGTCTGTAGCAATTCCTTTCTTGTTTAATTCAGGCAAGGCATCATGCAAGAGCTTTTCTGCTCCACCAGTGGCCATACTGTTTATGATGTGTAAAACTTTCATTGGTCAATTGGTGGGCTGGGTATCTTCTTGAGTTTCTCCTCTGTGGTATAGGAAAATGCCCAAAGGCAGATAAAAAGCAGCGCAGGGATAAACATATTTTTTTGCCGGAGCATGATGCCCAAATTTCCTAATATTAAAGAGAAAGTAAGGGCCCCTAATAGAAAAAAAATAGTCAATGCCTTAACAAAGGAATCTCCTTTTCTTATTAAAATCAACGGATTGATAACAAGAAGTTTTAAACTTAACCCTAATAGAATTAAGTTTTCTATAGAGGCTAATATTCCAAATACGCTCATACCATCAATAAACAAAGGTCGATAAATGAAAGTAAAGACTTTCAAAGGATATGAATAACTAGCGATATCTACACTTGAACCTGTATGATCTCTACTTAATTTCATTGCTTTATCCTCAGAATAACTCATGATGGAATCTACATCGAAACTATCTATTCTAAGGTACCCTACCAAACTATCAAAAATTAAAATAAATCCTGCGGCAATCGCAGAGATAATAATTAGTTTCTTATATAATTTTAAATTAGCATCTAATAATAAAGCAACGCTAAATGAGGCAATTAAATATGCTGCAATGTGAGGTCTAACTAGGTAAGCCAATGCCAAGGAGAAAATAACTTTCCAGATATGTTTTCTTGGACTTTTAATAGCATAAAATAATAGGGCAATACAAAAAAATAGCAATGTGTCTTTACCTACATTACAGGACCAAAAATGTAGATTTGGCAAAAATAGTATTGTAGGAAATAAAGGGATTTTAAAATACCGAGTATTATATTTAATTCTTTCTTTAAAAATTATATATAAATAAACAAAAGCAAAATATCCAATAAGCGCATAAAAAATAGATCCCGTAAAAAAAGAAATATCTAAAACAGCGCTAGGAATATAATTTATGGCATACATAAAATAAGTCCCGAAACCCAATTCTACATAATCTAAAATGCCAACATCAAGATTCTCTTTTACAGTAAACCAATAATTTCTTGCATCTCCCCCCGTTTGATTAACATAAAAATAAAAAACTACTGCAAACAAAAGATGATATACCCATAACCAATTAAGCACCTTTTTATCATACGATGAAAAAGTATTCTTAAAGGAATTTTTGAAGTTGAACCCTAAAAGTAGAATTATAATTATGATGCTTATATCCAGCATTAATGAAACTTACTTTTCATAGTTACTTGTATAAAGTTCTAAATGTTTTGTTGCTGAAGCTGCTATATCAAAATTTTGTATCAATTGGTTTTGTTCCAATTTAATTCCTTCAGCCAGAGCGGTATTATTTTCAATTTCAAGAATCCTATTGGCTAATTGTTGGTGGTTCCCCACGGTAAAAAGATTTTTTTTACTAGGTATTACTTCGTTTAAACCACTTACATTTGTCCCTAATGTTAGCAAACCGGAAGCCATGTATTCTAGCGCTACGATTCCGAAACCTTCCCAATTTGATGATAATATTCCGTATTTACAATTTTTAAGTATTGGAACAACCTCTTTTTGAATTCCCAAGAAAAAGACACGTTCTACCAAATCCATTTTTTCAACTTGTCTTTCAATCGATGCTCGTTTAGGACCATCCCCTATAAATAATAAAACATAATTTACAGGTAAAACAGAAAGCGCGTTCACTAGGGTTTTTTGATCTTTTTGTTCAGAAAAACTTCCTACCATCACTAAAGGTATTCTTTGTTCAATGGGGAGCGTTATTAATTCTTGCCTTTTGGTTTGCTGTATTTTATTAAGGTTTACAAAATTAGTTATAATTTGAGAATTCCCTGATTTTCCTATCCAGTCCTGAAATGAATTTTTGACACCCTCACTAATACATACAATTACATCATACCTAGAATACACCCATTTTTCAAGTAGCCAAAAAAACCATTTCCGCCTTTTGTTTTGTGTGTTATGTTCGGTATAGATAAATTTCTTTCTTTTGCTGAAAATTGAAAGAAAAGCGATTATATAAAACGTGGGGAAAAGATGTGCGTGAATTACATCGTGTTGTTTTATGAGCTTAGCAAGTGATTTAATTTTTTTTATACTAAAAAAGCCTTCTTCATCATTTGAATAAAAGTTTACTTTACTTCCTAAATTTTCTTGAAATATATCCTGAGAATTTTGAAAAGTAAAAATACTTACTTCGCAATTTTTGGAAAGTGCCGTGGTTAATTCTGAAACCAATTTTTCTGCTCCCCCAGCTGCTAAGGAGTTAATGACGTGAAGCACTTTCATGTAATCAATTTTTGATTTACTTGGCTGGTTCATAAACCTCCAAAACTTTTAGAAATTTCTTTACGTGGGCTTCCATGGTATAAGGCTTTATAATTTCTTTGGCGACACTCGCCCTATTTAAAGCCTCTTCCTGAGCGTTATAAATAGTTTTCAGCACTTCAACCAAATTATCTATATTGTATTGCGTTACTTGAAAAGCACAAGATTCATCCAATATTTGATTAAAAGCATTATTATTCCACGCAACAATAACTTTTTCCGCTGCCATTTGTTCAATCAAAGCATTTGACAGCCCTGCACCCCCTAATTTTTCAGAAACATAAGTAAGCGCTACACAAATATGAATTTGTTTTAAAAATTCTGGTAATTTATCATTGTCGATTGCACCGTGGTAGGTTACAATTGCTTCATCATTTAATTTTGAAACTTCTTCTTCATAATTATTAGCTTCCCCAACTATGTGAAATATAAAATTGGCAGCAAGACTACTTTTTTTTATATTTTTTGCGAGTTCAAAATATGCTTCAATACCTTTTACTTTGCTTAACCTGCCAATATAGGCAACTTGTAAAATTTGTGATCGCTGCATACTAGACATTTGCCATTTTTCAACATTAATAGCATTTTTTATGGTATGTATTGGGAGGTTGTATTGGCTGTAAAAATTTTTGGTATCATCTCCATTCACAATAAATATATTGGCGGCTTTTATTAGATTTTTCTTTTCAAAATATTGTACGATGCTCATCCCAAAAGGTGGGATCCTATAAGCTTTTTCTTGGGTAAAGATACTTCGGAGCCACACAATTCGTGTTGCGTTTTTAAACCTACCAATAAACCTGAGCATTAATGTTTCCAACATCCCTCCAACAGCCATTGCGTGAGTAGGTGTAGTATATGTGTTCGTTTTGAGAGTACGGCGTAATACTCTAAACATTGTGATAAACTTGGGAAATTTGCTAGGAGCAGATTCTAAAATTATAGGAATAATACGTCCCTTTTTTTTCGGATCTAGTTTTCTTAACAACTCCGAATTATCTGGCTGGCCAAGAGTTCTAAAACCAAAAATATGGACTTTGGCAATGCTATCATCCTTCAAAAACTCTGGCAAAAAATTATGTAGCCATGTTTCTCTACCGCCTTCTTGTTTACCAAAATTAGAAAGCATCACAATGTCTATAACTATTTTTTCTTTCATCTAGCAACTAATCAATTTCTGCTCCTCTAATAAGAAATTTTTCCGAGCCTTTCTCTGCGATAATTTTAGCAGGAATACCAGCAATAGTAACGCTAGTATCTATAAAAGATTTGCTTATCACACTATTAGCACCAATGACGCAATTAGGTCCAATAGTAATGCCTCCAAATAATTTTGCGCCTGGACCTATATAACAATTATCGCCAATAACCGTAGGTTTAAGTTCACCATCTTTAAAAGTGTTTGCAAGTCCAGAATATCCACCTATACTAACTCCAGTATGCACTCTACAATTTTTTCCAATAATACACCTAGGATGAACTAATAAGAGCCCATAATGCACAGGAGCGAATCCTTGATCAAAAACATTAAATGGAATACTAAATCCTATTTTTATACTTAGTCTTTTATACCATAACAACCAAAAAAAGCGAAGTATCATTGGTTTTTTACTGTTGAGTAAATATTCATTAAAACGCAGTAGCCAAGTAAACCTTACTAATACATCAAAAAAGATTGTTTTAAAACTTAGCTTTTTATCCTGACTCCTCAAGTCGGCAGTTATATATTTTTTGGTATCAGCATAGGAACGTATCATAAAAAATTATCGAATAAAAGGGTGTTTAGCCAATTTTTTTTTAGCAAAAGGATGGAATTCTCCTTTTAGGCCAATAGGCTCAGCGTTTCTAATTGTATATACTATTTCAATCGCTTGTCTTGCATCTTCAATGCCAAATCCGTTACCATTTACGATTTCTTTGTAACTTTCGGTATGCAAATCGGTAAAGCCACCACTAAACTCTAGTTCTTCACCTTCTACAGTAATGGATCTAAACGTTCGTTGCCCTTTTGCCGAAACATCAGTAGGCAACACATCTTCGTTTATGGATAGAAACCATCGTACCCGCGCACGCTCTAATTCTAAATATCCTGAAGCCCTGTCGTGTGTATGCACATGAACAATATTTTCTTTTACTGCACCAAATATCCAACCTAGCATATCATAAAAGTGCACACCAATATTGGTTGCGATACCTCCAGATTTATTCAACGCTCCCTTCCAAGAAGTATAGTACCAATTACCTCTGGAAGTTAAATAGGTTAAATCAACATCGTAAATTTTGTCTTTAGGTCCATTTTTAACCTTTTCTCTCAAAGCAATAATGCTCGGATGCAATCGCAATTGAAGGATATTCCAAACTCTTTGTCCTGTTGTTTTCTCTACCTCTTTTAAAGCATCCAAATTCCAAGGATTCATGACCAATGGTTTCTCACAAATTGTGTCGGCACCTTCTCTTAAACCGAAACGGATATGTGAATCGTGCAGGTAATTTGGAGTACAAATACTAACATAATCCAAAAACATTTTCTCTTCGAATTGTAACTTGGATATATGCCTGTCAAACCGCTCAAATTCTACGAAAAAGTCGGCATTTGGAAAATAACTATCAATTACTCCCACACTGTCATTGGGATCGAAAGCTGCCAAAAGATTGTTTCCAGTTTCTTGTATGGCTTTCATATGCCTTGGGGCAATATAGCCTGCAGCTCCTATTAAAGCAAAGTTTTTCATTTTTTTACTATTCAATTCTAGAAACACTATTGTTCTCTAGTTTATATTTTTGATGAGATTCTGGACATTCCGCAAAAGTATCTTGGTTAAACATGAGTCTGTGTCCATATTCACTTACCCAACCTATTTGCCTGGACGGATTTCCGACCACTAAGGCGTAGGCTGGTATTTCTTTGGTTACTACGGCTCCTGCTCCTACGAATGCATATTCACCAATATTATTCCCACAAACAATGGTTGCATTGGCTCCTATGGAAGCTCCTTTTTTAACCAGCGTCTTGGCGTATTGTTCTTTTCTAACAATGGCACTGCGAGGATTGATAATATTCGTAAACACCATAGAGGGTCCCAAAAAGACATCATCTTCACAAATAACTCCCGTATATATAGAGACATTGTTCTGCACTTTTACATTGTTACCCAGAATTACGTTGGGCGAGATAACAACATTCTGCCCTAAGTTACAATTGTTCCCCAAGGTACAAGCACTCATTAGGTGAGAAAAGTGCCAAATTTTAGTGCCGGCACCAATGGTGCAATCTTCATCAATCACGGCAGTTGGATGTGCAAAATAGCTCAAGTGTACTGTTTTAAGAAGTTGGCTGCAAAGGTATTACTTTTGTAAGGTTTTAGCACTCTTTTTGAAAGATTGCTAGTAGTGTTTTATTTCCTTTATTAGATATTGCTAACTATTTATTATTGCCTAAAATAATATTTTCACCTTAACCAATGCCTTAGTGATCGGATTGAAAAGATTACTCAGTAACTTTCAAAACAATCATTTTTTTATAAAATTTTAAAACGCAAATCACCAATAGAGCTATGCCGACTAAGGTTACTATACCTCGGATTAAAACTACTTGAGTATAGATAGCATTAAGAGCTAATATACAAGCTAGCCCAAAAACAATTAGAATCCAAAAACTCTTAAAAGTTTTTTTTGGTGTCACTTTCAGATATACAAAAAGAGGGATCACTAGTACAGTATTCATTAAATATCCTACTGAAAAAGATATAGCAAAACCTAACGCACCATACTCTTTCAGTAATAAAAATACTATTAAAGTTGTACTAGCAAAAATCCCAGTACTTAAAACACTCAACCACATTCTATTTTTCTTAATAAGGTCTCGGTGAATACCTTGTTTAAAAGATATAAGAAATGTCCCAATTATAGAAAGTTCTAAAATAATAATTACTTCTTCTTTTGGATATTTTTGCCCTAAGATATAGGTTGCTATTTCAGGAAAAACAATAAAAGGTAGTGAAATTCCTAAACATAATATCCAGGCTCCGTGGTAATTGAAAAATTCCTTTTTAGGGGTAATCTCAATATCTTTTGCTAAAAATATAGGGAGCAATGCATCGGAGAGTGAACCGTTTACAGTTCGGATCGCAAGCGAAAATATGAGAACGGCCGTATATATGCCCAATTCCGTATATCCATTAGGAGTATTTACCAACATAGTATTTAAAATCCAAATAGTGGGTGCTACCACCAACATTCCTAAAGATGCTGGTATGGCAAACTTATATATGGTTCGTAAGCTCTCTTTAAAATTTTTTAAAGAAACCTTCATTTTAATTCCTATGAGACTAGACCTCAAGATATATAAAGAGATCAAACAAACTAAAGCCATTGCGACAAGGTTACCTGCTACTGCCCCAACCATACCAAAGAAATAACCTCCCAAGCACAAAAATGCAAACAGAAGTACTCCTTGAAAAATATTTACTAAAGACATATTCCTATAACTTTGCAAACCAAGTAAGGCGCCGGTCACCACACCATTAACCGAAATAAACAATAAGACCCCGCCTGCTAAAATAAGCGGAAGGGTAAGTGATTCATTTCCCAAAACTGAAGTGGCCAAAGTGTCTGAAAACAGTAACAATACTAAAAAAACTAAGCTACTCAATACGGCAACAGCAACTATAGATGCTCCAAGAATGCTGGAAGCCTTTTGTTTATTTTCAAATTTAAGTTCAGAAATGTATTTTGTTGCCGTAAGACCAACACCCATTGTGGCAAAAATCAAGAAATTATCTATAGTAGATTTCACCATTCCATATTCTCCATAAGCACTGACTGTTAAAATTCGTGCCAACACCAAATAAGCCAATGCCGTTAATCCTTTAGCCATAACTGATCCAAAGGTTAACCAAAAAGTTCCTTTTACCACTTTTTTTACGAAAGGTGACTGACTTAAATTTCTATAATTATTTAGAAGCCTCATAACTAACTATAAATTCCTAAGATGGTAAGGTGTGATTTTTTCTTAATTTAATTGATAAACTTTAATATCTCTAAAGGTTTTGCTAAAAATTAAAGTTTTGCAAATGTACTATAATAGCCTTGGAGCACCGCAAAATAACAGCTAAAATGGACGGCTACTTTTTAACCTTTGGAGCCTCGAAATATACCTTAGATCGTTCCCTAAAAAGCGCCTCTAATTGCACTTCCAATCCTTTTGGAAGTATAGGTCCTGGATCGCTATGAGACAAAACCTTTAAAATTTTTCGTTTTGCCGCAGCGCTCAAAAGCGTAGACACAATATCTTTTAATCCTGTTTTTTTAAGTCTGTAAACAAGTTGTTTGTTTTTAAGATGTATAGCTTCGTTACTTTTAGGTAAAAATGGGTTGGCAAAAGGTGCTATTTGAAGAAAAGTCGCACTCGCTTCAAAAACTTTTACAGGAGAAGCTACAAAATCTTTTAATTGAAGCACCAAAACATTTTTAAAAAGTTGTTGATAGCGTGCTACTTCCATATCGTAACAACTCATATTTAATAAACCATACCAAGGCAAGGTTCCATTTTTTAGCTCTTGTAATTCCTTGGATACAACAGCTTCAAAGGTTCTGTTTTCTCTTCCTAAGCCTACATTCATTGCGTAGTGTGAATACGCTCTCTCTATAGGGTCACGAAGTAGGATAATAATTTTTGCATCAGGATTATAGTGCTGTATTTTTGAAGCAGCATGGGGCTCGTGCAAATAACAAGTACTCGCTTCGGCTCTATATAGTTCATTCTTGGCTAAAGAAAATAATTTTTCATACTGCCCTTTCCCTAGAACATGCCCAATGTGTAATTTTTTCGGAAATTCATTTTTAAAATAATGTGTACTAACAAACTTCTTACTTGGGCTATACAACGCTTTGGGCAACTCATCCACAAAAAAATGGGGCTCTTTTATAGGTGAGGTATAAATTTCGGGATGTGACTCCAAAACCTTCATAAAAGATGTTGTACCAGCTCTCATTGCGCCTACAATAAAAAGATTCGCTCTTTTATCTGTCGCCATTCCTCAACTTTTTTGCGCGTTGGTATATACTGGCAATCCCAACTTTTTGTAGTTCCTCTAAAATTTTTACCTCTAGCTTCGACACCAACTGCACTAAAGATTCTTGCAGTAAAATTCGCTCTTGTTGGGTATAGGTGGGTGCAAATTTTAAATAACTCCATTTTGCAAATCGCTGATAAAACTTCTTAAAGGAGCGTTTTTCTTTTCCAGAAATTTGTTCTCTAATTAGGAGCATTGTTTCAAAGTAGTATTGTAGATCGATACTACTCACTAACGATTGAGACATACTCTCCTGCGCAGTTTTATTGTAATAGGAAAGCGGTTTGTTTACAAAAACAATAGGTTCTTCTACGGCTAACCGAAGCCAGCATTCGTGGTCTTCAAAATGGTGCATCCCTTCCTTAAAACCACCTTTATCCAAAAAATAGTCTTTACGAACCGTTAGATTACTAGCATGTATGGCCGGTAGATGTTTCGCTATAACAAAAAAGTGATTCACCAATCCCAACTCTCCTGTTTTCGGTAAGAGTGGATTGGTGTATTTCACTTCTTTTTCAGCAAAGACATGAATTCTGCCTGTTGCAAATAATTTATTTGCTGGAAATTTTGCAATAGCACTTACAATTTCTTCCAAATAGGTTGGTGCCCACCAATCGTCTGCATCTAGGAAGGCGACATAAGTATTGGAAGCTTCTTTAACACCTGTATTCCGGGCTGATGAGGCTCCTTTATTTTCAGTCGATAAAATTTTTATACGGGGATCTTTAATTTCAGTTATAAGTTGTAATGAGCTATCTGTACTGCCATCGTTCACTATAATTAATTCAAAATCCCTATAAGTTTGCGCCACTACCGAAGCTACTGCTTTTTCCACATAGGCAGCTTTATTAAACAACGGCATGACTACACTTATCATTTTATAGAAATTTGTTTAAATTATCTTTTAAAAATGCTAACGACTGCTCTTGCAAGAGAAGCAGCTTAGCATTCACTGTGTCGTAATCTATTTTTTCATGATACCAGGAAGCGTCATCTATTAGCTCCAAATCTTTAACCAACCTATGTTGTAATCCTAGTTGATTTGCTATGGAAGTAAAACGTGCTGCCCCTCTCTTCTCATTTACCCATACAACAAATTGTTTTTTAAATAGGATTGAAAATAACATTCCGTGGTAGGAATCTGTCACAACAAATTCGGCATCCTTTATAGTTTGTAACCAATGCGATACTCCTTTTTTCTGCTGAAATATCCTTCCCCAAATACGCTTTGGTTGATGGTGAATTTGACAAATTGAAAGTCCCTTCCTTTTAGCTAACTGCTCTACCTGTTTCTGCTTTTCTTTGGTTTCATCAAGGAGGTAGACCGCTATTGTATCTTCTAAATGTGTTACGGAGGCTTCCCTACTAATTTCCTCATAAAAACTGGGAGATAAAAGTAAGGTTGGGTCCAGTACTAGCGAAGCATTTTCTAACTTAAATTTATGTTTCAAAATTTGTAAGCCAGATGTTTCACGTACTGAAATAGCTGAAAATTTTCGCAATAATTCCAAAGCCTTGATACTATCAATTTGCTTTGATACTTTTTCGGTACCAAAGGAAGCTGCATAGGCAATTTTTTTAATAGGAATTTCAGCCAGGCATCCCAGAAAATAGTCTTGTGAAAAACCTGAAACATACTGTTCCCTCCATACCTGATCACTCCCTACTACTACTGTTTGCAATTCATTTTCTAACACAACAGCCTTAAGCATTTCCGAAGTTCTTATCGGTCTCGAAACATTGTTGAGATATTTCTTTTTAAAACGTCGTATTTCGGCATCAGAAAACCAAAAAGCTATTTTTTTTAAAAATCGCTTCCAATATATTTCTGGGTATTGTCTATCCAAAACAAGCACATCGCATTCAATATCTTCCATCACTTTTTGTAAGGCTATACATTGTAAAATACCACCATAATTGTGAGTTAGTGGCAATGTGAGTATTCCTACTTTTTGTTTGGGAGAAGTTTGTAACATAGTTTGCAACTCATGTGCGCTGTAAGATACAAATTGTACTACATAATCATTCCCGCCGCAACAGTTTCGTGCGTGGTATCATCAATAAGCACAAAACTACCTGTAATTCGATTGTCGCGGTATTCATCGAGCATAAGAGGTCTTGTGGTTCTAATTTTTACACGGGCAATGTCATTCATACTCAGGTTTTTGTCTTCCTCGTTCCGCGCATAGGTGTTTATATCTATCTTGTAAACCACCTCCTTGATCATTGCTTTCTGTTCGTTACTGGTATGCAAAACGGTAAATTTAGTGCGAGGTCTCGCAGTATCGTTATGCAACCAGCATAGCATAGCATCAAACTCCTGTACTGGTTTTGGTTGGTTGTTCTTTTTCACAATCATATCGCCGCGACTAATATCTATATCGTCTTCCAACGTCATAGACACAGACATAGGTGCAAACGCTTGTTCCAGCTGGCCTTCTATAGTATCTATTGTTTTAATTGTTGATGTAAATCCCGATGGCAATACCGATACTTCATCTCCTGGTCTAAAAATTCCGCTGGCTACTCGGCCTGCATAGCCTCTATAATCTATAAAGTCTTCAGATTGTGGTCGCAAAACCGTTTGCACCGGGAAACGGGCATCAATTTTATTAAGATCGCTACTAATATGAAGTGTCTCCAAGGAGTACAACAAAGGCGCTCCTTTGTACCAATCCATATGCTCGCTTCTATTTACCACATTGTCCCCTAATAAAGCACTAATTGGTAAAAATTGAATGTCTTTTACATATAGTTTAGAAGAAAAACTCTCAAATTGCGTCACAATATCATCATACACCTGTTCGGAAAAATCTACCAGATCCATTTTGTTAACACAAACAATTATATGAGGAATTTGCAGTAACGAAGCAATAAATGCATGCCGTTTGGTCTGCTCAATGACTCCGTGCCGTGCATCGATTAAAATAAGTGCCGCGTTTGCCGTAGAAGCTCCCGTGACCATATTACGTGTATACTGAATATGCCCAGGCGTATCTGCTATAATAAACTTTCGCTTTGGAGTGGTAAAGTATCTATAAGCTACATCAATGGTAATTCCTTGCTCACGTTCGTCTTTGAGGCCATCTGTAAACAATGCCAGGTCTACTCCTTCGTGACCCTTGCGCTTGCTGGTAGTCTCTACTGCCGCCAACTGGTCTTCAAAAATAGATTTACTATCGTATAACAAACGCCCAATAAGCGTGCTCTTTCCGTCGTCTACGCTTCCTGCGGTGGTGAATCTTAATAGTTGGTTGGTGTCTAGTTTCATTTTTATTGTATTATTAATCGTAAAAACATCCCCCTAACCCCCTTCAAAGGGGGAATTCAGTTAGAAATAGCCTTGCCTTTTCCTATCCTCCATCGCCGTTTCACTTCGTTTATCGTCGCTTCTGTTACCGCGTTCGGTTTGTTTCATTGCTGAAACTTCCAAGGCAATTTTTTCCAGGGTGTCAGCATCAGATTCAATACCACCTGTAATGGTGATGTCTCCTAAAGTTCTAAAGCGTATTTTTTTCTTTTCCACTTTTTCACCTTCTTCCAATTTCAAAAATTCTGAAACAGGGATCCAGGAGTCTTGTCGCCACACCACTTCTCTATCGTGTGCGTAATAAAGTGATGGAATACGAATGTTTTCTCTCAGGATATAATTCCACACATCCATTTCGGTCCAGTTACTAATTGGAAACGCCCTAAAGTGTTCCCCTTCAAAATGTTTTCCGTTTAAAATATTCCATAATTCCGGACGCTGATTTTTTGGATCCCATTGTCCAAAATCGTCTCTGTGCGAAAAGAAACGCTCTTTGGCGCGGGCTTTTTCTTCATCTCTTCTTCCACCACCTATGGCACAGTCTATTCGGTTTGTTTCAATAGCATCTAGCAACGTGGTAATCTGCAATGCATTTCTGGTTGCGTTTTTACCTCGTTCTTCGGCCACACGTCCTTGGTCAATGCTTTCCTGAACAGAACCTACGATAAGTTTTACGCCTAAAGAATCTACCAGATCGTCCCGAAATTGGATGGTTTCAGGAAAATTATGCCCTGTATCTACGTGCATCAATGGAAACGGAATTTTAGAAGGATAAAATGCCTTACGTGCCAGATGTGTTACTAAAATAGAATCTTTTCCCCCAGAAAATAAAATCACAGGATTTTCAAACTGCGCCCATACTTCTCGAAGAATGTAAATAGCTTCAGATTCTAACTCGTCTAAATAATTTAAATAATATTTGCTCATTTTTTTTATATGAGTTTGTTAGTTTGTTTGTGAATATGTGAATGTGTGAGTTTGTTAGTTTGTATTAATTCATACAAATACTCACCTATTCACACATTCACCTATTCACTTATTCATCCATTCATTAATTCATATATTCACCAATTCACATATTCACATATTCACCTACTCACCTACTCACCTACTCACCTATTCACCTACTCACCTACTCACCTACTCACTTATTCACATACTCACTAATTCACTAATTCACTAATTCACATACTCACCTATTCACCCGTTAACATTTAATCTTTCAAAGTTTGGATTAGTTTTATTAGCATTCGCTTTATGTAAAATATTTTATCTTTTAAATCTTTGAAGTCAATAATAAAATGTAGTCTTTTTGAAATTTCTAATTGTGTTTCCAACTCAGCAGCGGAACCTAAACTGATATATAAAAATCTTTTAAATTCCTTCTTTGATTCCCGCGCAGCTCCTTCCGAAATATTCGAGGGAATAGAGACGGCTGAACGGCGCATCTGGCTTATAAGTCCAAATTTTTCTGACTCGGGAAAATTAGTGGTAATCTCATAAACTTGAGTTACCAAATCCATCGATTCCTGATAAACTTTCAAATCATTATGTGATTTCATAATCATATACTTATTCACAAATTCACCTATTCACCTATTTACATACTCAACTATTCACACATTCACTAATTCACTAATTCACTAATTCACTAATTCACAAATTCACAAACTATCAAATCCTTTTAGCAATACATTTCATAATTAAAGAAACCGCTTCCTCAACTGAAACCATCGTCGTATCAATTTCAACATCCGGAGCTACTGGTGCCTCGTAAGGCGCGTTAACACCTGTAAAATTAGTGATCTCTCCTGCTCTTGCCTTTGCATACAATCCTTTTGCATCGCGGCGCTCACACTCGGCTACTGGCGTGTTTATAAATACTTCAACAAAATTTCT
This sequence comes from uncultured Flavobacteriaceae bacterium, assembly GCA_963799365.1. Taxonomy (GTDB): domain Bacteria; phylum Bacteroidota; class Bacteroidia; order Flavobacteriales; family Flavobacteriaceae; genus Marinirhabdus. Next base: position 543,826 of record CAWCWV010000016.1, on the reverse strand, counting down.
ATCTCCTACCGTTCGCTTAACGTCCGCTCTATCTTTTGCATAGGGAGAAACAAATGCTGCTAAAACTACCAGGCCGGCATCTATCATAAGATTTGAAACTTCTGAAATACGACGGATATTTTCGGTTCGGTCTTCTGCCGTAAAAGAAAGATTATTGTTTAACCCCTTTCTTACATTGTCGCCATCCAGGGTGTATGAGTGCACATTCTTTTTATAAAGTGCTTCTTCAACCGCATTGGCAATGGTAGATTTACCAGAACCCGAAAGCCCCGTAAACCATATCAATAATGCTCCATGACCCATTAATTGAGATCTTTGCTCCTTAGAAATATTAAATTGATGCGGAATTATATTTTTCATGCGGCGTTATTTCTTCTTTTTTCGAGCCCAAAATCTACTTTATACCATGCGCGTTCGTGCAAATAGTACAAGACCATTTTGGTGATCACTTCTGCAAAGCCAATTTTAAGCCCTGTTAGCGGATTACCAGTTATGATCCACGAAATTAATATGGTGTCTAATGTTCCAACGCCTCTCCAAGTGAATGTTTTTGCAAGGTGACGTTTTCTACTTGCTAAAATACGACCCTTTTTGGAGAGATTGATTTTGTACCAAATCCGTTCGTGAAAAAAGTACAAAACCATCTTTGTTACAGTTTCTACCAAACCAATTTTTAAACCTACAAAAGCATCTCCTGTAATTAACCACGATAGCAAAATAGTATCCAGGGTTCCTATAATTCGCCAGGTAATTGTTTTTGCTATATGTCTTTTATAGGAAGTATCGCTCATAGTTACGCTACCAAAAAATACGGATTTAACAAGTTTTTCTTATTGTACTTTAAGGGTTTGCCAGATGTTGTTTTTAATACGTTTACCCCTACGGCCTGGCAAATTGCATGTCCAGCTGCAGTATCCCATTCCATGGTTGGGGCAAATCTGGGGTACATATGTGCTTTTCCTTCGGCGACCAAACAAAACTTTAATGAGCTACCCTTACTCACTATTTCCACCTCACCTTGAAGTGTGTCTATAAAATTTTTCGTATCTTCATTTAAATGAGACCTGCTTCCCACTACTTTTATAGGAGGATTTTTGTCTTGTAAAGGTCTTATTTCCTGAGCTATTTCAAGGAGCTCACGAATATGAATAGTATGATCCTCTACAATATGTTTATGACTTTTAGAACCTACCGAATTGGTAAAATAGAGCTCTTTAGAAACCGGTACATAAATAACTCCTAAAAGTGGCTTTCCATTTTTAATAAGTGCTATGTTCACTGTAAATTCACCATTCCGCTTTACGAACTCTTTAGTACCATCCAGCGGATCAACAATCCAACATTGATCCCAATTTTTTCTTGTGGTATGATCCGTCTGTTTATTTTCTTCACTAATTATAGGAATGTTGGTTTTCTGTAAATAGGAATTAATTACATCATTGGCATTTTTATCTGCCAAAGTAAGTGGCGAATCGTCTCCTTTATGTTCTACATTAAAGTCCGTAGCATATACCTTCATTATTTCTTTACCAGCTTCTATGGCTGCTTTTATGGCCGTAATAAGTAGTTCTTTCAAATCTTAATTTTTATTGAAGGTAAAACTACTATTAAAAATAGAAAAATGGGAACCATCTCTTCCAAAATTGAAGTCTTAGCTGTTTCTTAAAACTGTTCCAATTTCAGTTAAAAAAAATCCAAACTCGCTACAAAGGTTGTTTGTCCATAAAAGGCACGTTATCTTTGTATAAACATAATTATAAATAACTAACTATGAATTACTTAAACTTAGATAAAGACAAAATAAAAACTACGGCAAAAGAATTGGACATACTGTTGGCCGATTATCACTTATACTATCAGAAACTCCGAAATTTCCATTGGAACATTGTAGGTAAAAGTTTTTTCGACCTTCATATAAAATTTGAAGAAATGTATGATGATGCAAAAATGAAGGTAGATGAAATTGCAGAACGTATTCTTACGTTGCGTTTTCAACCAGTAAGTAACTATTCGGACTATCTGAAAATTTCAAATTTAAAAGAGTCTCCTTCAGAAATGAAAGATATTGAAATGGTGAAAACCCTATTAAAAGATCACGGAGCCATTTTAAAACAAATGAGGCTAGTGATTAAAAAAGCCGATGCCGCAGGCGATGAAGGAACAATAGATATGATTGGTGCGTACATTGGAAATATTGAGAAAACAAGCTGGATGCTAGACGCCTGGGCCATGCAAACCAGTGAAACACATCCTGAAGTTAAATAGAAAATTTTTATATTTCATATAAACCTTCCTTTAGTATGTGACTTTACACCATACTTTTGGAAGGTTTTTTAGTTACAATTTATGTATAAACTAGTTTTTCTTTTTTTCATATCGGTTACAGTAAGCAGTTGCCAAGATTTCGGAAAATTAACGATCACTGCCTCCTTACCTTCTTCTTTAGAGGAAATTAGTGGGATTGAAAAAATTCCGCATAGTGATCTTATCTGGGCAGTTTCAGATTCTAACAACGCTGCTACCTTGTTTGGTTTCAATCCAGAAACTCAAAATATTGAAGAAACCATAAATCTCAACGGAATTCAAAACAAAGACTGGGAAGATATGGCTGTGGACAAAGATGGCAACCTCTATATTGGTGACTTTGGCAATAATAATAACAAACGTAAAGAACTAGCTATTTACAAAGTGCCGTCTGTAACTGAAGACAAAGAGCAAATTACAGTTTACACCACCACCTTCAGATACGAAGATCAAACAGAATTCCCTCCCAAACAAAAAGACCGCAATTTTGATGTAGAAAGCTTTATACACCTCAACGATCATTTTTATCTTTTCACCAAAAACAGAAGTTCCAACTTCGATGGTACCGTAAAATTGTACAAGCTTCCCGATACCCCAGGTAAACACATAGCCCAACTTGTAAGTACCTATAAAACATGCAATAACAAGAACAATTGCCAAATTACCAGTGCAACTATAAATTTTAAAACGGGAATGGTAGTGCTTTTAAGCAACTCCAAAATATGGTTATTAAAAAACTATAAAAAAGACGACTTCTTTAGTGGAGGTATAGAAGAAATAGACCTAGACCATCGTTCACAAAAAGAAAGTGTCTGTTTTAAAGACGCAAATACACTCTATATTGCCGATGAACAAAATGGAATTTTAGGGGGTAATGTGTATGAATTTCAACTTAATAAGTAAAACCAAGTCCAAATTGTAAACGCACGCCTTCATCCCCATAAAAAGTGCTCACATTTGCCTTAATAGCATTTGTCCAACGCACATACAAACCACCACCATAAGAACTATACCAGGAGTTGCTGATATCATTTTCTATCCAAACACGACCTATGTCATACCCTCCATATACTATAAATGTAACTGGAAATAAGAAAGTTTTCATTTGCTGAAATCGATAACTAAGGTCTGCATTACCCAAAAAACTTTGTTTTCCTGTAAAGCGCTCATTTCTATAGCCACGAAGTCCCGTAGCCGCTCCTAATTGCGGACTTTGATAAAACATAGGAGTATCTCCCACTAACAAATGTGTTCTGGCATTGGTCTTTAACACCAGTCTGTTATTGCTTAGCAATGAATTATAAAAAGTAACTGAACTTTTCAAGAACCCAGTGAGGTTTTCGCTTTCAAAAGCATCTATCCCACCAACGTTTGCAGTAAAAGACATTCCTTTGGTAGGAATAAGTTTACTGTCGAAATTCTCGTAGGTATAGGTTACATTAGGTTTTGCAAAGAAGCGACGTGTTCCTAAATCTGTTGATAATTGCTGGTTGAAAAAATTATCTCCATTCCTAAAAATTTCCACGCTTTCTATTTCAAATTTAAACTGAAAAAAACTTCCATAATCTGAATCCCTTTCTAAACCAACACTACCATTAATATAACTAAGATTTACACGATTAAAGTCTAAACTTAAGTCTTCGTCAAAATTTTGGGTATCGTTCCCAAAACCGAAGAAATTTTCAGTGAAATTTTTAGAAGTATATTTTCCGCCCACTAATAGATTAAAGTCACCATAAATAGCCGCAAACCCTTTTTCAATAGCTACTGCAAGCCCTTGTGTAATGGTTTGGTAATTTATAGTAAGCACAGTTCTTTTGCCATACGGATTTGTAATAAAATCGTTTTTATCTTTTACAAAGCTCAAGCCAATAGCATTTCCAACGTCTGGATTGTTTAGTAAGCTCAAGTTAAAGGTGCTCTTTTCCTTTGGTTTTTTGGTATAATCGTACAAATTTGCCTGGTAAAAATTAGTAAACCTAAAGTGAGCACCACCACGTTCAACTATTTCGCTATTCTTACTTTTTCTATCGTATACTTTAATTTTTTTCCCTTCTTCAATGTTGTAAGTATCTTTATTTTGGCCGCCTATAATCCTAATTAAGATTGCATTTTTAGCAGTACCTGTTACCTCAAAAGTATCATCATCGTCCAGGCCGTACAACCATATTTCTTTGGTTTCGTTGCTATTAAATACTCTTTCGAAGAGTTGTTCTCCTTTTTTACCGTCTTTAATTCGGTAGGCAGCTATTTTAGTAGTTCCATTTGTTGAGCGTTCAATTTCGAAAAGATCATCTTTATCGGTTCCAGTTATCATTTGGAACTTCATGAACTCTGTAAAATATCTTTCTACAATGTCTTTAAGATTCTCTTTGCGAGCGATAAATTGCTTTTTTATTACTGAAATGGTAGTGTCTTGTACTTCTGTAGGTAGCATCTTAAAAGCATTGTTGATGGTTTCCTCGGAAATTGCATTTTGTAAAAAAGAAGCTTGCTCCATCCAAACGCTTTTGTCACTTCTTTTAATGAGCGCTCTGTCTAGTTTACTACCTGCTTCATTAAACCACCTCACATCTTTAATATCATCGCCATAGACGCCAAACTGGTTTGCGCTCCCCATAATTTTTCTAAGCGCATTTAAAAAACTACCGTCAAAATTGGCAAATACCTGATCTCTATCACGGGGTATAGGAACAAATTCTTTTTTACCAATTTCGTTTTCAAACTCTGCCCAGCGCCACTGGTCACTATGCCTATCCCAATCGCCAATGAGCATGTCGAAAATACGCGCTCTTATGTAAGCTTCTTCATTTACGATATAATCTTCGTCATCGCGAAGGGTTTCCAGTAAATCGTCTGTACTTTCCACATCGTCTGGGTAGCCAAAACTCTTTCGGTTTTTAAAATCTTCCGTAGGGCGTTCTACAATCATAAAAAGCTGGTCGCCATATTCTTCATTATATTTTCCAAGCCGTTTCTGTTTAGGCACATAATACAGCTCTGGTGTAGTGTAAAACACCTCAGCCGCCTTTGCTATTTCCGGAATGGCAAAAGCTGCATAGGGATGTGCAGCCGTATAAAAATCCAGAATTAGATCTTCGGGAACAGTGTTGGTAAAATATTTCTTTCCGTCGACACCCTTAAAAGCTGTATTTTCCAAGAATTGAACCGCACTCTTTTTAAGCGCTCGCATATTGTATTCCTTTCCATCTTTAGTCACGAGCCGCAACGATTTAGTTTGATTCCCTCCTCCAGGGCGAACTACTTCCAATCCTCCATATAAAGTGTCTAAAACGGCAGTAGGGGCTTTTACTTTAGTACCATAAACGTGACGATAATGTTGTCCCCAGAAAGATTGAAAAAAATCGCTTTTCTCTACAGCTTCATCCTCATAGACAGCTGCTTCTACGTATTCAGGAAAGCGTTCCTGGATAGCATCTAAATTGGGTTTTTTTACCGCATCGAAAACTTTATGTTTAAAAAGCACTTCGGCATCTTTGGTAGCTGAAGTTGCATAAAAAGATGTCCAGACACTTCCATCTTCTAAAACATCAACGGTTGCGAATCCATTTCCACCGTAAGAAAAAATACCATTATCGCTTATTCCCACAGGTTTTGTTTCGGAACCACCGCCAGAGACTATTTGTTTGAAAGGATGCTGTTCTATATACTGAAGGTTTTGTTCCAGTCCTGATAGTATAAGAATTCTATGTGTTGGCTCGTTTAAGATATCTTTCAATTCTGAAGCCAACTCATTATATCTTTTATTGAACCTGTCCTGTACTGAAGTACCTCCTTGAGAACGTATTTGCAACAATAAAGAAGCAACCCCTGGTAAGGGTATATTTCCTTGTAATGGAAAAATATGATCCCGAAACGAAAATCTACCCGCATGAAATCCGTTGGTAAAAATAGGATGGGTCATGGCCACCAAAATAATTTTGTTGGCACTCTTTTTAATTTCCCCTCTTACTTCGGCGAGAAGTTTCTCACGGGTTTTAATCTGGCATTTATCGTTAAACTTAGGGTGGGTATCCCAATTTTCTAAATACCATTGTGAGTCTATGACTATAAGTTGAATATCCTCACCAATCTCGATACTCTCTAGGGGGCATCCATTATTAGGGGTTAAAATATCCCGCTCAGCGCCTAATTTTTTCTCCAAATAGTCTTCTATAAATTCAAGTCCATTTAATTGATCGTAGCGCCACTCAAACTTACCCGGGACAACATTGGCAGTAATGTCCAACAATTTCATTTGTTGGATCTTTGCGTCTAGATCTGCTTTAACAGAAAGTGAATCTTTTCCATTTATACTATTCCCTATAAAAATAAGTCGCTTTTCTTTTGAAGGGTTAGCTAATACCGTTCTATTTAAATCTGAAGTAAAAACAGTATCATTCTTATAGGTATTTCCAGCAATAAAAAATGAATTTACGATGTTAGCAGTATCATAAGTAGTATTTTCAGCACGTTTTTCATCCAACATTACGCCACGAATCGCACAGGATTGGAACAACACTACAATAAATAATAGAAGTATCGGGGCGTATTTTTTTTGCATATCTTTTTTTAAAATCCAAAGTTAAGTCCAAATACAAAGCGGGTATCTTCAGTAGAATGAAATAAGCTTGATGTTACCGTAAATCCTCCCCTACTATTTAACCATATTCCCGTACCGTAGCTATTATGCCATCTTTCAGAAGTACCTGAAGGTGTCCAAACACGACCTAAATCTGCGCCTGCATAAAGCCCTATCTGAACAGGGAATAATTCAATTTTAAATTCATTGAAACTATAGCGTACATCTGCACTTCCAACTAAACTTGATTTTCCTGAAAAACGTTCCTCTCTATATCCGCGAAGTCCGTTAGCTCCCCCAAGATTTACAGCCTGGTAAAAATCGAATCTATTTCCAAAATTTAATTGGCTTTGTACATTTGTTTTTAACACCAATTTTTCAGTAGACTCTAAACTATTGTAAAATCCAATTCTCGTATTCAGAAAACCAAAAATCCGTTCCACGTCTTTAAAGTTATCTGTAACTCCAACGTTTAAATCAAACAACATTCCTCTTGCCGGATTTCTTGCGTTGTCGAAACTTCGATAACTATAAATACCTTCTAAAGTACCAAAGTAATTGGTTTGATCTATAATTGCTGAATTAAATGGATTTTCCAGACCTGTTATGGGACTATTCACCTTGATTGCTTCGATCCTGGCTTGTAATTTAAAGAAACTACCAAAAAAGGAGTTTCTCAAAAGACCAACATTTCCACTAAATGTTTGTATTTCTACTCTATTGGCATCATAACCATCCTTGTCTTGAAGGTTAATGGTTTCATTTCCGTAGCCAAAATAGTTTTGCACAAAATTGGGACTTGTGATCCGTGCTCCAAAACTTAAATTAAGTGTTTTGTATAAATTGGCTATTTCTCCCTGATAGGCTACATCAAAACTGGAAGTGTCGTAATAATAGCCGGCATTAAACCTGTTTTGTTTGGAAAATGGATTTCGACTAAAGCCGTTTACCTCATAGATATATTGTAAGCCTATACGAGGACCATCATCAGGATTATATCCTGTCGTGGCTACAAAACTGCTCTCGCCGCTTACCTGTTTTCGATAATCGTAGGTATTAAGGGTATACAAATCTGTAAATCTGGTAACACCTCCTTTTTTTTCTACCAACGTATTCGGTTTACTTCTATGATCGTAAACTCTTGTACGGTGTCCGTTTTTCATGATATACATATCGTTACCCTGTCCCCCAATTAAACGAACCAATGTTTTACTTTCCCCATCACCTATTACTTCAAAGACATCTTCTCCATCCAGACCATAAATCCAGACCTGCTTTATTTTATCCTGCTCATAGGAAATTTCTTTTTCTAGCTTCCCTTTGGTACCGTCGCTATAGTTATACTCTTTAACGACTGTTTTTCCATCGATCATTCGTGTAATTTCAAAATAATTGCGATCGTCCGTACCTGCAATTGTTTTTAATTTGTTGAGATATACAGCATACGATTGTGCTATTGAGCTCAAGTTATCCCGCCTTGCTTTAAGTGTTTTTATGGTTTCTTCCAAGGCTTCGTCCCTGGTTTGTAAGGGAACATTTTCAAAAGCAAGATCAATTACCTGGTCTGTAATTTGTGACTGTATTTGTTCTGCTATAAATTTCCATTGGCTTACACTGGATTTTTGCAATAAAGCCCTATCCAGAATAAGTCCTTCAGCATTAAACCATTCAAAGTCCGTTAGATTTTCAGTGTATATATGTCGTTGGTTACTACTGCCAAATATGGATCTTGCTGCATCCAATATATCCCCATCTAAACTTGCAAAAGCATCGTTTCGGTTTCTGGCTATAGGAACATAAACGCTATCATTCCCCTTGGTGTAATATAAAGCCCATCGCCAATGATCTGGTTCGCGATCCCAATCGCCAATGAGCATATCGAATAAACGTGTTTTGATATAGGTTTGTTCGTCAATTTTCACATTGTTTGCTTTCCGAAGTTTTAAAAGAATATCGTCTGTAGTTTCAATATCTCTTGCATATCTAAAAATACGGTCTCCCTCATTGTTTTCGGAGGGTGCTACTGAAATATAATACAACTCATCCCCAAAGCTTGCATTGTAATTTTTTAATGCCCTCTGTTTTGGAATGTATAAAAGACTAGGCCTATCCTGAAAAATATTAATATTATCTGCTAGGGTTGCTATAGCCAATGCCGCATAGGGATGAGAAGCTGTATAAAATTCTGATCCGTATGTTTCAGGCGCAATAAAATCTGAATTTTGCGGATCGTCTAAATCCCTATTCTCTGGTTTGTCATTATTAAGGATAGCGCGTTTGTTTACAAATTTCAATGCCTGCTTTTGAAGCGCTCGCATATTGTACAAATTTCCCGATTTATCCTGGAGTAGTAAGTTTTTATAATCGTTGGTATTATTTTCCCTAATTACGGTTAATCCTCCATATAAAGAGTCCAGATTACCCACCTTTATGGTTACTGGAGTAGCAAAAGCATTTTTATATTTTTTACCCCAAACAGTTTTAAAGAAAAGTGCTTCATTAATACTATCCTGTTTATAAATAGGCGTTGTAATTGTTTTTGGAAATGAGGAAGGTAATTGGGCTAGATTAAAAGAGTCTTTTGGCTTAAATATTTCTTTTTCATATAACAACTTTGGTTTATTGCTTTCACCTGCACCAAAATACCGTACATATGAAGAGCCATCCGTAAATATGTCGTACACTGCAAAACCTTGTCCGCCGTATGCAAATAAACCGTCTTTACCCAAAGAAGCAAAACCGTTCTTAGCAGCTGAACCCGATACAATTTGTATCAATCCATCTTGCTCTATATGCTGCAGTGTATGTTCATGACCGGAAGTAAAAATAATATTGCCGTGCTTTCTGGCTACTGCACCTAATTTATTCATGAATTTATTATACAATTCGTTATATCTATCCTGTACTGAAACGCCTCCCTGAGCGCGTATTTGTGCTACTAAAGAAGACAAACCAGGTAAGGGTATATTTTGTTGCGTAGGATATAAATGTTTAGCAGCTCCAAAAAAACCTCCGTGAGTTCCATTTGTAAACATGGGGTGGTGCATCGCAAATACCACAGATTTATTTTTATTTTTTTCAAGTTCTAATTCCAACTCGATAAAAAACTTTTCTCGGGTTTTAATATCACAATTTTCATTCATTGTGGGGTGCAAGTTCCAATCTTCCAAATACCACTGAGAGTCTATCATAATAAGTTGGATATTTGAAGAAACAGGCACGCTCTTAAGTGGGCATCCATCCATGGGTTGAAAGATATTTTCACCCTGCATTTTATCTTCAAGATATTCCTGTTGTCTTTTCACTCCTTCCAGACCATTATTATACCATTCATGATTGCCAGGTATAAAGAAAATCTGACCCTTGAAATCTGCCGCTGAAGCGAGTTGGGCATCTAGCATATATGCTGCACGCTCCCTGTCTGGGGAGTCTTTTGGTGGCATCCCATCTGGATAAATATTGTCTCCAAGGAAAATGGTGAAATCACCTTCGGTATTTTTATCTTTTATATACGTATTAAATGCGGTTAAGCCATCGCTCATTCCACCCAGTGGCGATTTTCCTGCGTCACCAACTAGGTAAAAGGTTTTTTCAATTGATTTAGCTGTTGGATAGGTGTATAAAGTTTCAGAATTTCTGTATTGTGGATTATAGGTGGCACAGCTTATAAACAGCGCAAGTGTTAAAAAATATAGGGGAAATAACTTCAACTTCATAAAAGATTTTTTTTTACAATTTACAGAAAGACTCAACTAGACAACATAAATTATAAAAGTTATAATGCTGTTAATTTAGCGATCGCAATTAAAAAAGAATAGAATTTTTAGTAATTTGGTTCTTCAAAAACACCCTATGAGTGACCTGGTTCAAAAGGCAGACGATTTCATTTTAAACCTCTTTAAAGAGAAACTGCCCAATACTTTTACCTATCATAATTACACCCATTCTAAACGGGTTTATAAAAGTATAAATGAAATTATTGAACACTCACAAATTTCTGTTAAAGATACTACAGTCCTACGTTTAAGCGCTTTGCTTCACGATACTGGATACATTTATAAACGAGAAGGTCATGAGGAAGAAAGTGTAAAAATTGCTACAGAATTTCTTACTTCTGAAAACGTTGAAAAAGACATCATTGAAGGCGTGCAAAAATGCATCATGGCTACCAAATTTAAAGGTACTCCAGAAGGAGTTTTGGAAGAAATGATGCGAGATGCAGATGCTTCTCACTTTGGGAAGGATTATTTTAAAGAGGCAAGTGAATTTCTAAGACAGGAATATTTATTACAGGATGTAGAAGAATATACACCTAGGGAATGGCGTGATGAAAATATAAGCGTACTTTCTGAAAAACACCAATACTATAGTGAATACGCCTTAAAAAACTGGCAAAAGGAAAAGGAAAAAAATCTTGCTTCTCTTCTTAAAGATAGAAAAAAAGACAATAAAAAATTAAAGAGAGAAGAATACAAAGCCCAAATGAAGGCAAAGTATAAGGATTTAAGTCCAGAACGCGGTATTCAAACTTTTTACAGAACTGCCCTACGTAACCATATTAAATTGAGTGATATAGCCGATACTAAAGCAAACATTCTGCTTTCTGTAAATGCTATTATTATTTCTTTAGTACTCTCTAATTTACTTTCCAAGCTTGACTCCAACCCATATCTTGTGATTCCATCTGCTATTTTTGTAGTGTCCAGTACTATTACAATGGTACTTGCTGTTATAGCTACCAGACCCAATGTAACAAGAGGCGAGTTTACCAAGGAAGATGTAAAGAATAAAAGTGTGAACTTAACGTTCTTTGGAAATTTTCACCGTATGGAACTTTCTCAATTTCAATGGGCGATAGACGAGTTAATAAAAGACCGTGATTATGTATATTCTTCGCTTACCAAAGATTTATATTTTCTTGGAAAAGTGTTAGATAGAAAATACCGGATCCTACGCTGGACCTATACCATATTTGTAATAGGAATTATAGTTTCCATCATCGCATTTGGAGTATCTTTTGCGGTATTTGATCCTGTTGGAGTACAAGAAGTGACTGAAAATATTGTCCCGCCAAATTAATGGCTAATCCTTAAGTTGCGTCATTAAATCTTCATAGGTATAATATTCTTTCTGGTCATTTATGGTATTGGTTTCGTAAAGTACAGATACCCTAATGGCCTTAAGACCTGTTACACCTTGCAAATCTTCTACCACTAGCAACTCAATATCTTTATCCAACATTTTTTTATGCTGTAAAAAAGCAATATACTTTAGGTATTCTTTCTCATCTTCCTTTTGTGAATACACAATAGTGAGTTTTCCAGATTGTGTGATACGCTCATTTGTATCTTTTATATTTGCTTTATCTACTCGTTTCTTTACAACTTCGTAACGCGCATTGTAGGTACCATCAACATCAAAACGTTTTTCATCCATTCTGAAGCGCAGTGAAAGTGACGAATTAAAAGCCAAAATCATAGAGGCTGCATCCAATTGCACTGGAAGTTTTTCTTTCAGTTTATAGAAAGCATTTTCCATTTCGCACATGACCTGCAATTGCCATAAACGTAGGTTATACAGATATACTTTGTGGAAATTTTTCCCTTTGGTAATAGATTCACCAATATAAAGACTGTGCTCTACTCCGTCTGTCTTAAAACGTTCAAAGTAGTGTGGGTACATTTCCTGGGCTTCCCGTTGTTTTTTATCTATAATAGAAGCCATACGCTTGTTAATGAGCATCACAGATTCGTCATAATCTTTTCTATGCAAATACACTAAACCCGAACCAAGTGCAACCATTTCTTGATACTCCACAACCATGGCTTTTAGGGCTTCGCTTTTTTTAGAAAGATGTTTAAAGAGTGGTACAATTTCATATTTCAAAAACTGAAGTACCTGTCGTTCACTATTTACTTGTAATTCTTCGGTATTAAAATCTTTTAAGAATTCCAGAATTCTAAATTCTAACTGCTCATAAATTGGCAGTTTTTCCAGCGCATAGATCCTTTTTATAATTTTTTGAATTTGCTCCAACTGCAACACAAGGTCTTTTTTAGTAGCCTCGTTTCGTGCTTCAGAAGAACCCTTTATGTCAATTTGCCCGTATAAAGGATATACATTTTCAAAAACAATTTCTTTAAAATAAGCCTGCTGTCCGCCACGTTGTGCTTTGATTACACGTTCTGCTTCCCTATGAAATTTCCAATGGACGCTTGTGTGTATTGCAGTACATTCGTCCTGAATCATTAATTCAATTTCGTTTTCTTCTCTTTCTTTAGACCGTTTTACAGAGTCTACCAAATTTGGCAACACATCGTGGAGTTTATTGGCGTTTATAGAATTTAATGCCTGTGGAATCGTAGACACTATTTCAAGAATACCATATAATGTATCGTTATCCACAACGGGGACTATAATAGCACTGGCTACATTTTGATTCAGTAGTTTTTTATATAAAATATTCTCTGGATATAGATTTGCATAACGGGCTACTTCCGAGATACAATAAAACTGTTTTTGCTTGAATAAGGTATAATAGGATGCTTCACAAAGTGCGGTATCGCATTTCTCTTTTTTCTTTCCATCCAAGATAAAGCTTTCTCCTACCGAACCCGGTTGCTCAAAAATATCATCCTCCTCATTAAAAATTGTAAAGCCTACTTTTAAATCCTGTATGGTATAAAGTGATTTTAAAATTCCCTCAAACTCTTCTATGAAGTTCTCGCCTTTAGTAGACTCGTTTGCCAGTAAGCTGGTTTTAAAATCAGACAAGGACACATCTGCAGTTGCATCGTACATATTGGCAATCACAAATCCTGAATACACCCACGAATTTGGAGGAAACTTCTGTTTCCATAATTCTATATTGTTGAAATTATCCAACAATTCCGCCACATCTTCCCGTGTAATATCTATGGAGGCATCTGTCTTTTCAATTTCTCCAAAGTCTGCATTATACAGAACTTTGTAAGATTTCATCACTCCATTGGCATCAGGAATGTTATAAAAATAAGGGCGTCTAAAATCTATGTTATACCCATAATGTCCTCTAAGAATAAGACTACACCCTAAAATATAGAATTCATCATCGTTCATATCTATCAACTGCATTTCGTAAGAGCTATCTGCGTTAGCTTTTATAGCGTCATATCTAGAAGTTGTTTTAAAAGGAGTGGATTGAAATGGCGCACCTGCAATTTTTATTTCATTGGTTTGTAAAACTGAAGCAAAAATATCGTCCAGCACAAAATCTATCTGTTTTTGTAATTTTTTAATCTGTTTTTTAGTGGTAAAACCCTCTGAAAGAATGGGGTATTTTTTAGCTACAGCCAACACTTCTTCAGCACGTCTTTTTTGTAAGTCGCTGCCAGTAGTAAGGTTAGATTCGTAAGTTTCAAACAAAACTTTAAAGCTAATCTTTATTTCTAACGGAAATTCCCTTTCTGAATCTTTCATTTTAAGTATCTAGTTTTAAACGATCTTAACTATTGTTTATATTCCGGATTGGAACAATATATTAATTTAGTTTTTTATTATCATTTTCTTCAAGCTTCTACCCATTGTATCAGTTATGGTTAGGAGATAAACCCCAGAACTCAAATTTGCTATGTCAATTTCATTTGTTGCTTTAAATTTAACGACTTTCACTCCAAGTAAATTAAAAACTTCAATGGTTGCAACCTCTACATTCGTTTCTATATATAAAACTGAATTTGTTGGATTTGGATATATTCTAATATCATCTTGAATATATGTCCCGTCCATTCCCAAAGTTGTAGCAATATGGACTGTAGCGACATTTGAAGAAGCTCCATCATTGTCTTCTATCGTGTATTGAAAAATATCATCTGAAACTGAGTTGCCAGTATGGGTATATGTAATTGTCCCATCACCGTTGTCAAGAAGAATTCCATCTACTGGAAACCTAGTAATAACAATAGAAGAAGGTGACAAAATTCCGTCAGGGTCTGAATCATTGGCAACTAAATTAACGGTTTCATTACCCCCTTGTGAAACACTAAAACTGTCGTCCATTGCAGTTGGAGGGAAATTATCTGGGTCGTTATTTGGTTCATTCCCAAATTTGAATAAAAACCCGTCACTACCCCCATTAGAATCGAAATCAAAGTCGGGTACATTTCTAATATCAAATACAAAACTCCCTAATATGTATATATTGCCGGCATTATCCAATATAATATCTTTACCTCTGTCATCTGAATTACCAACAATATCTTCAGCATCAACAAAATTCATATCTGAGTCTAATACAGATATAAAAACTTCTTTTCCATTACTACCAAATATAGGAAGATAGTCAGGGCCTGGATCAAAATCTGAGGTGCCTTCAAAATAACCAGTAGTGTAAATATTATCATTTGCGTCCAAAAACATTCCTAAAGCTTCATCTCTAACATTTCCTCCCATTTTTCCAACCCATGTGAAGTTTAAATCATTATCTAATTTTAAGACAAATACATCACTAAAAGCACTACTACCTGTAGCTACAAGATTTTGGACGTTATTACTGAAATCGAAATCCACGGTTCCAGAAAAAGAACCTGTTATATAAATATTACTATTACTGTCTAACTTAATTGAATTGCCTTTAGGAATACTTCCTGAATTTAGACTACTGGTAACTCCGGCATTTACAAAATCTCCAATTTCATTTATTTTTAAAACAAAAACTGCTCTGGTATTACCAGAAGAAGAAAGGATAAAAGTACCAGGGCCAGAGTCAAAATCAATGATACCTTCCATTCGCCCTGCAACATAAACATTATAGGATGCATCTACAGTGATAGAGCTTGGTAGAATTATTCCTCCTGAAATTGATTTTCCCCATATAAAATTTGAGTATTTATCAATTTTTATGGTAAACATTGCGGATGAACCACTACCATCCAAATTGAATATATTTTCAGTAATATCAAAATCTACGATACCTTGGAAACTTCCTGTGATATATAAATTATCCTCATCATCGACTTTTATACTAATAGCTCTGTCATCTTGAGCACCTCCAATGGTACCGCCCCATACATAGGAACCGTTTATATCTAATTTTATTAAAAAAATATCTGAAGATCCCTTAGATGTATATAACTCTTCACTATCTGGACTAGGGTTTAAATCTATTGTTCCATCAAAATACCCTGTTAAGTAAATATTTCCTGAAGAATCGGAAGTAGAAGCAGTTATGTAATGACTAGGGTTTGATGGATTATTACCATTTATTCCGTTTACCCAAATTAAATTTCCTTCAGGATCATATTTAACAATAAATAAACTAATGTTCCCTGAAGAACTCAAAGTATTGGATACAGAAGGATCAAAATCAAAATCCACAGTATTTTTGTAAAAACCAGTAACTACGACATTACCAAAAATATCTGTGCTCAAATTTTCTCCACTGTCAAAATCAATTCCCCCTATTTGTCCTCCCCAACTATAACTAGGTATTTGAGAATAACCAACGAAAGGTAATAATATGAATAAAACAAACAATTCTATTATTTTCATGGTATTGCATTTTTTGATATATTTTTTTGTTTAAACATATCAATTTAAAGCTGAAATTAGGCTATTTAAAAGTTTCATTTTCAGTTGAAAATGTAACATGTAAAAATATGGAATTTATTATGATGCCCTTTAGAATTATTACAGAATTAACAATTATAAATAAATCATTTTTTTCAGAAGAAAATACCTTTATTTTTGCTGAAAATATAAATATTTATGAAAGTATTGTTTTCTATATTGGCAGCTGCACTTTTAGTAGCCTGTCAAGGCGAGTCTAACTCTTATACCCTATCTGGGAATGCACAAGGTTTTGAAGATGGCACCACGATCATGGTAAACCAAATAAACCCAGTTAGCAATCAGCCTAGTGTCATTGACACCATTACAATCACTGATGGAAAGTTTAGTGCCAGCTATCCTAAGAACGATATGTCTACCGTTAATTATCTTTCGGTTGCACAATTAGGAACTGTGGCTTACTTCCCAGAAAATAAAGACTTACAAGTTACTTTATTTAAGGATAGTATTCAGGCTTCTTATGTAACAGGTAGTCCTCAAAATGAAGCATATCGTGAGTTTGTGAGTGAAATAACCAATTATGGGCGTCGCAGACAAGATGTTGGTATGCGCTTCAGAACAGCACAACAGCAGCAAGACGGAATGTTGGCGACACAATTGCAGGCGGAAAACGCAAAAATATTAGAAGAAGAAATAGCTTACAAGAAAAATTTTATTAGCGAGCATGGCGGTTCTCTTTTCTCGGTTATGCTTATTTCTGAAATGTTAAACAAAAAGCAATTAAATTCCATTGAAGCAAAAGATGCTATTGAAGGTTTGGACCCTAAGATGAAAGAATCTACTACAGCCGTAAAAATGAAGGCCACCTTAGAAAATATGAGTGCAGCGGACATAGGAGCCAAAGCTCCTGGCTTTTCAGCAAAAACACCTGAAGGTACTGAACTGGCATTAAATGATGCTTTAGGAAAATATACCATTATTGATTTTTGGGCTTCTTGGTGTAAGCCGTGCCGTATAGAAAACCCAAATGTGGTAAGAGTATATGAAAAATACCACGATAAGGGATTAAACATTATTAGTGTTTCTTTAGATCGCCAAGGCCAAGAGGAGAGATGGAAACAAGCCATAGCCGATGATAATATGGATTGGTACCACGTATCCAATCTTATGTTTTGGCAAGATCCAATCGCAAAACAATACAGTGTACGCTCTATTCCCGCAACATTTTTACTGGATGAAAATGGAACGATCATAGACAAAAACTTAAGAGGTCCTGCCTTAGAAGCGAAGATTGCTTCTTTATTAGATTAAGCTAGAAGCTCT
Organism: uncultured Flavobacteriaceae bacterium; assembly: GCA_963799365.1. Taxonomy (GTDB): domain Bacteria; phylum Bacteroidota; class Bacteroidia; order Flavobacteriales; family Flavobacteriaceae; genus Marinirhabdus. The sequence continues at coordinate 526,071 of CAWCWV010000016.1, read as the reverse complement.
TATCTTTTAAAGGTTAATCGTAAATAGGAATTCCTGTTAACGTTTAACCTTTTCTTTTTTACTCTGATTTTATAGTTTCCCTAGTTTGTGCAAAATAAATAGCAATGCAATAGGCAATGCTAGTACCAAAACGATCCACAAGTTGGTTTGCAGCAAAATTGGAGCAAAGCCTAATGTAAGGGCATATCCAGCAATGGCTCCTCCAAAATGAGCATCGTGACCTATATTGCCTTTCCTGCTTTTCATTCCATATATAGAGTACAATAGGTATAATAGCCCAAAAATCCAGGCAGGTATAGCTATTGGGATGAAAAACAAATACAACCCCATGTTCGGATAAAACAAAATAGCTGAATATAAAATCCCTGTAACGGCACCACTTGCCCCTACAGCGCTATAGTGAAATTCATCTTTATGAAAATAGAAGGACAATAGATTCCCCATAAGCAATGCAGCAATATAAATAAGCACAAACTGAATGGTTCCTAACGCATCAATGACTACGTGTGCAAAAAAATACAGCGTAAGCATATTAAAGAGCAGGTGGGTAAAATCTACGTGCAAGAAACCAGAAGTGAACATCCTTATCTGTTCTCCACGCCGTATTCCTGCAATATTGAATTTATATTTTTCGAAGAAAGAGAAGTCGTTGAAACCTTTTATTGAAATTAAAATATTTGCGGCAAGGATAACAAGGGTGGCAATATCAAGGTTCTGCATTGTAGCAATAAAGTTTTTTAATTTGAAGCAATAAATTTAGTTAGTTTTGTGCTAACAATCGCTATGCAACGTTTAGTTTATCTTTTAGTATATCCAATTATCTGGTTTATTTCCATACTCCCTTTTCGGATACTGTATGGTATTTCCGATGTGTTATTTTTCTTTGTCTACTATGTCTTTGGCTATCGCAAGAAGGTAGTTACCGAAAATTTAAAACTGGCACTACCCCATAAAACGGAAGAAGAACGGAAAGCAATCTCCAAAGAATTTTATGTTCATTTTTGTGACATGGTGCTGGAAGCCATAAAATCGCTCACCATTTCAGAAACACAGATGAAAAAGCGATTTACCGTGAGCAATGTTGGTATTATTCACGAGTTAGAAAAAGAAAATCAAAACATCCTTATGTTTATGGGGCACTACGCCAGCTGGGAATGGAGCGTGATTTTACAACGCTTTATCAAACATAAAGGATATGCCGTCTACAAACGTATTGAAAACGAATATTTTGATACCTTGGTAAAGAAAATAAGAGCCCGATACAACAGTGAACTAATCAATACCAAAGAAACCGTTCATAAATTAGGAAAAGCTATTGCCAATAACGAGCTACTGCTCACCGCTTTTATAGCAGACCAAACCGCAAAACACTGGAAAGCGAAGCACTTTCAGGAATTTATGGGGATTAAAGTACCAGTACTCACCGGAGGCGAAATGCTTGCTAAAAAGTTCGATATGGCAGTTATCTATCTGGACATTCGAAAAGTAAAAAGAGGCCATTACGCAGCAGACGTTAAACTCATTACCAAAAATCCAAACGACTTTCCAAATTATCAAATAACTGATAAATTTCTATCCCTTGTCGAAGATCAAATAAACGCAGAACCGGCTTATTACCTATGGACGCACAAGCGCTGGAAGTATCGGGATAAGGTGCCCTTCGATACAATTTGAAGAATACATAGCTAGTTTATAATTTAAATAAATTTCCTTCAAATCACTCAGGATTATGTGTAGGGAGAATTGGGGAAATGGGCAACTGGGTAACTAGATAATTGGTTAATTGGTTAGTTGGTTAGTTGATTAATTAGAATACTGAAAAATTTAAGCTAATTAAATCAATCTTGCGCGCGGGCCCCTTTAGGTTTAGGGTGTGCGTGGGGAATTGGTTAATTGGGTAAATGGGTAAATGGGTAAATGGTTAATTAGACTGAAAAATACATCTAATAAACTTAAAATCTAAGCTAAAATTGCGCATTGGCCCCTTTAGGGTTAGGGTGTGCGTGGGGAATTGGTTAATTGGTTAACTTGGGAATTGGGTAATTAGTTAACTGGACTTAAAATTAAATCTAATAAATCCAAAACCTAAAGCCAATCTTGCGCGCGGACCCCTTTAGGATTAAAGTGCGCGTGATTAATAGGTTAAAGAATAAAACTAATAAAATTCTAGCTATTCTTTGAAATCTATAATTTAGAATTTTACCCCGCTATCTCCTTCAACTCGTCAATAAATCGATCTGCAAGTTCGTCTGCTTCAGATTGGCTTTTGGCTTCTGTATAAATTCTAATAATAGGTTCCGTATTAGATTTGCGAAGGTGTACCCAGTTTTCAGCAAAATCAATTTTTACACCGTCCAAGGTATTAATTTCTTCAGTTTTGTAACGGGTTTCTATTTCTTTTAGAATTGCATCCACATCTAATTGAGGCGTTAGCTCAATTTTCTTTTTGCTCATAAAATAACTTGTATATCTACTTCTAAGCTCACTTACTGAAACTTTTTCTTCGGCCAGATGACTTAAAAATAAGGCAATACCTACCAAACTATCTCTTCCGTAGTGTAATTCAGGATAGATAATGCCACCATTTCCTTCACCACCAATTACGGCATTGGTGTCTTTCATTTGCTGTACTACATTTACTTCACCCACTGCACTTGCGGTGTAGGTTCCGCCGTGCTTTTCGGTAATGTCACGTAGTGCTCTTGAAGAGGACATATTACTAACGGTAGTTCCCAGGTTGTTTTTCAATATATAATCTGCCACAGCCACCAAGGTATACTCTTCTCCGAACATTTCTCCTTTTTCATTTACAAAAGCCAATCGATCTACATCTGGATCTACCACGAGCCCGAAATCTGCATGTTCCTTTTGCACCAATTCCATTAAATCTCCTAAATGTTCTTTGAGAGGTTCTGGATTATGTGGGAAATGACCTGTAGGATCACAATATAATTTTACTGGATGCACTCCTAGCGCATGTAATAAAAGCGGCACTGCGATTCCGCCTGTACTATTTACTCCATCTACGACCACTTTAAAACCTGCTTTTTTAATAGCCGAAACGTTTACCAGAGGCAGGTTTAAAATTTCATCAATATGCAAATCTATGTAGGCATCGTTAATGGTAATTTTTCCTAAATCATCTATTTCAGCAAAGGTCATTGCACCACTTTCGGCTATATCTAAAATTTCTTGTCCAGCTTCAGCATTCAAAAATTCTCCTTTGTTATTTAATAATTTTAAAGCATTCCACTGCTTAGGGTTATGACTGGCGGTAAGAATAATTCCGCCATCGGCATGTTCCATGGTCACTGCCATTTCTACGGTTGGGGTTGTAGAAAGTCCAAGATCTATCACGTGAATCCCCATACCTACAAGCGTGTTCATCACTAATTGCTGTACCATTTCGCCACTAATTCGCGCATCTCTTCCTATAACTACTCTATATGCTTCTTTAGTTCGCTGTTGTTTTACCCAGGAACCATAAGAGGCGGCATATAGCACTGCATCAATTGGCGTTAAATTATCGCCCTGCTTACCACCAATGGTACCACGAATTCCAGAAATAGATTTTATTAAAGTCATATAAAGTGTATTATAAATTAAATTAAGTTGGCAATTCAGTTATAAAAACTAGCTCAACTACCCGCTACCAGCTACTGGCTAACAACTTGTGAGCAAAGATACTTTATATCACCAAAAATGTGATGCAATTTTGTAAATTGTCCAGATGAATTTTCTAGCACACATCTATCTTTCTGGGGAGGACGAAGGTATTACCATTGGTAACTTTATAGCCGATGGAATTAAAGGAAAACGTTACCAAAAGTTTCCTCCAAAAATTCAAAAAGGTATTTTGTTACATCGGTTTATCGATAGTTATACAGACAGTCATCCAACGGTGAGACATAGTACAGCAAGACTTCACAAAAATTACAGTCATTACAGCGGTGTCATTGTAGACATATTATACGATCACTTTTTGGCAAAAAACTGGAACGACTATCATTCAAAACCTTTGGCGGAATATGTAGACGGTTTTTATAAAATGCTACGTACCAATTTTGAAATTTTACCTACAAGAATCCAACGAATGATGCCTTATATGATTTCAGACAATTGGTTGCTTAGCTATGCAAGTATTGAAGGTATCAGCAAAATTCTTACTCAAATGAATCATCGAACCAAAAATCGATCAAAAATGAATCTTGCCGTACTGGAACTAGAAGAATTTTATTCCGAATTTGAAACTGAATTCACTTCTTTTTTTGCTGAATTAATCACAGCCTCAACTCAAAAATTAACCGAATTATGAAACTGAACCTCCTCCCCATACTATTGTCTAGTTTTTTGTTTGTTCAATGTCAGGAAACCACACAAACAAACAAAATTATTAAAGCTGAAACCCTACCAAAAGTTGGCTTAATTACTGAAAAAGCGATGGTTGTTTCGGCACGGGAAGAGGCTTCAGCAATAGGGGTAGAAATCTTACAAAAAGGAGGAAATGCCTTTGATGCGATGATTGCTACCGAAATGGCGCTCGCCGTTGTATATCCGTATGCAGGAAATCTTGGGGGTGGCGGTTTTATGGTGTATAGAACACAGTACGGAGAATTGGGCGGCTTCGATTATAGGGAGAAAGCACCCATCAAGGCAACTCGAGATATGTATTTGGATGCACAAGGCGTCTTTCAGGCTGAAAAAAGCCAGCAAGGAAGTTTGGCTGTGGGTGTTCCAGGAACAGTAGCAGGAATGTTTGCCGTTCACGAAAAATTGGGTTCGCTCCCTATGGAAGTGATCCTAGCCCCTGTGATTACTTTAGCGAGAAAAGGTTTTAAAATAACAAGATCACAAGCCGAACGCTTTAACCAATTTGCACCGATCTTTGAAAAAGTGAGCGGAGAAACTTCCATTGTCACTCAACAATATACCGAAGGCGATGTATTTATAAACCAAGCTTTGGCAAACACGCTACAAACTATTTCTGACGAAGGGATCACAGCCTTCTATGGAGAAACTTTAGGGTCAAAATTAGTAGATTTTATACAACAGCGTGGGGGAATTATTACCCTAGATGATTTAAAAGCTTACGAAGCTGAGTTCAGAGATCCTATTGTTTTCGATTATAAGGATTTAAAAGTAATCTCTATGGCGCCACCTTCAAGTGGTGGGCTAGCACTTGGCCAAATATTGAAAATGGTGGAACCATTCCCACTTTCAGACTATGGACATAATTCGGTACCATATATTCAGGTTTTAACAGAAGCAGAACGCCGTGCCTATGCAGACCGAAGCTACTATATGGGTGATCCAGATTTTGTGGAGATTCCAGTAGACTCCTTACTTTCTGATGCTTATTTAAAAAAGAGAATGCGTACTTTCAGTCTTGAAAAAGCAACAGATTCAAAAACCATTGGTTATGGGGTGATTCCTGGTTACGAAAGTGAAGAGACTACACATTATTCTATAGTTGACGCTTTTGGGAATGCAGTATCTGCAACCACTACACTTAATTCTGGCTATGGATCGAAATTATTTGTAAAGGAACTGGGCTTCTTCTTAAACAACGAAATGGACGATTTTAGTGCCAAACCAGGCGAGCCTAATATATATGGTCTGGTTGGTGGCAAAGCAAACGCCATCGCCCCTCAAAAAAGAATGCTAAGCACTATGACGCCAACTATTGTGGAACGGGATGGGAAGTTATGGATGGTAGTAGGAAGCCCGGGAGGAGCAACAATAATTACTTCAGTTTTACAAACAATTTTAAATGTTCGTGAGTTCGATATGAATATGCAAGAAGCTGTTAATGTGCCCAGATTTCATCACCAATGGTTACCAGACGCTATTAGGTATGAAAAGGATAGATTTCCTTCAGACTTGAAAGAATTACTTGCCCAAAAAGGCTACCCGGAAAATACCCAAGTAGATCCAATTATTGGCAAAGTAGATGCTATTTTAGTACTTTCCAATGGCAAACTAGAAGGCGGTGCAGATCCCCGTGGAAATGATACTGCAAAAGGATATTAATCTCCACAATTTTTCAAATAAAGTGCTGTTTACCGATTATAGTTTACCTCATAACGAATTGTAGGGTAATTACTACAAATGTGTAATGAAAATGCTATTTTTGATGTTATTACAGCTAATTGTTAATTGGAAAGCGTTTATACTATATTATCATTTTTCCCATATTTGAATCTATTTATTTTGAAAGAATATGTGTTGAAAGTCTATTTCCTAAACTAGTTGTAGTCAAAGGCAGTTTCCCCAACTGCGCAGCTTATGTTACATGAAGAAAAAATCACTCGTGCAGGATGTATATGCCGTCATACCTTTGGTATTTAGCGGTGTTTTATGTATTGCTTTAATTTTTCTTCTTAGACAAAAAGCGACTGCCACTCCAGGTTTTGTTGAACAGCTTTCAAACTTAGCAACACTTTTTATTGGCATAAGTGGTTTTACAGCAGCACTTATTATGTTGTATTTGGCCATCGCTACTATGAGGATTACTTCTAAAAAAGATGCTGCTCTAGATAATTTAAGGGGTATCACACAAAAAATGCATCATTTTAGAAATATAATTGAATTACTGTATCGCTCTAAAATGTGGTTAACTGGGCTAAAAGAGTATATTGACGACGAATTTGAAGGCCTTACATTTTTTGAGGTGAAAGAATTTTATAAGGGTAAATCCAAATTAGCGATAGAATTTCTTCAGGAAAACAACAGCTTTGAAGATACTGAAAATTTGTATTTGGAGATGAAATCTTTATTAATAACGAGCCCTAGAGATAAAAGAGTTCCCGAAAATATTGTTTATCCCACCTCCTACTCTAAAGATATTGTTTCCAAATGGTTAGAGCACAAATGTGGATCTGGGCTTTGGTATTATTTTGGGTATAAATATGGTATTTTCAAAGAGGCACTAGACCTGGAAGCCGTGTTTGAAAGACACCAGGAAAAAATTATGCTACTTGCCAACTCTATAGATAGTGAACATTTTGAGGATTCTTCTTTCAATGAAGTATTTCTTTCACGTCTGGGAGAATATATGAACAAAGAAGTAGTACCAAAATTGTTTCAGTTTCAAGATAATTTGGGGAAAGGATTACCCACCATTATGCGCTATTTATATGCAATTTTCTTAGCAATGGCTCTATTTGGAGTGCTATTACCACTTTTCTTTTTGTTGTTTAACCTTCCTCTAATTACATTAATTATAAGTTTTTCGTTTGTGGTAAGTACTATCTTCTTTATTGCTACCACATTTTATCAGTTTTTGAATCGGGAGGTTTCTTCCTGAAATTAAAACTGAAGCTATCACTTCGGATGGGTTTATTGAGTAATTGAAAATTTTATAGCGCTTTCAAAGGTTAAAATTAACTTAAGCAAGACGTTCTATTTTAGATTTTAAGTTTTGTTGAATAACTTTACATTGACTTCATTTTTAAATTCTGAAAATCAATGACCTATCATTTACGTAGCAAAAGACCCGAAATAAAACTTTCGGAAGTTATTCTCAAGAAAATCTTAACCGAAGCCGATATTAATTTTAAGTTTTTGGTGCTAAAAGATATAAAAGCAACGCATACCTCGGAAATTGAATGCGTCAATCTTCAACTTAACATCTGCATATACAACGATGCAGCAATGCTCACTTTAAAAGGTGAAAAGCCTGCTATGGTAAAAATTATTTTACTAGTGAGAGACTATTACGGAAGCCTAAGCGATTTTACCTTAAGTAATGAAAATGATGACAACAATATGGAAATCTCAGAAAATACTTCAGAAGAAAAAATAAATGAGCATTTGAATTTGAATAAGTAAGTAAATACATTATTTAAAACGTTAAATTTCAAATAACCCACCAAACGCATGCTACCTATTTTCAATTCAATTAGGTACCTTTGCAAACTATGGCAAAAAATGACAATTGTATTGAGGTTTATGGGGCTCGTGTCCACAATTTAAAAGACATAGATGTAACCATACCAAGAGAAAAATTGGTGGTAATTACAGGGCTTTCCGGAAGTGGAAAATCTTCTTTGGCTTTCGATACTATTTATGCCGAAGGACAACGCCGGTATATTGAAACTTTTTCTGCCTATGCCCGACAGTTTTTAGGAAGTTTAGAACGTCCCGATGTAGACAAAATTGAAGGCCTCTCTCCAGTAATTGCTATTGAGCAAAAAACCACGAGTAAAAGTCCGCGATCCACCGTTGGCACCATTACCGAAATTTACGATTTCCTACGTCTCCTATACGCCCGTGCCAGCGACGCGTATAGTTACAACACAGGCCAAAAAATGGTGAGCTATAGCGATGAGCAGATCAAAGACCTCATCATTGAAGAATTTAAAGGTAAAAAAGTAAGTATTCTCGCACCCGTAGTACGTTCCAGAAAAGGACATTACCGCGAACTGTTCGAAAATATTGCCAAACAAGGGTTTTTAAAAGTTAGAGTAGACGGTGATGTGTTGAACATTATAAAAGGAATGCGTATAGACCGCTACAAAACACACGATATTGAGATTGTAATTGATAGACTCGCTATTAGCGAAGAAATTGATAATGACAAGCGGCTTTCAGAAACCATCATTACAGCGATGTATCACGGGGATGATGTGTTGATGGTTTTGGATAACGATACAAACGAAGTGCGATTTTTTAGTCGTTCTTTAATGTGCCCTACTTCTGGAATTTCGTATCCCAATCCAGAACCCAACAACTTCTCCTTTAACTCTCCAAAAGGAATGTGCCCACATTGTAGGGGGCTTGGCAAATTGTACGAGGTAAACCTGAAAAAAGTGGTTCCAGATGACACGCTGTCTATTAAACAAGGTGCTTTGGCTCCGCACGGACCCCAAAAAAGTAATTGGGTTTTTAAACAGTTGGAATTAATTGCCCATCGTTTTGATTTCAAATTAACGGATGCTTTTAAAGATATTCCAGTTGCAGCAAAGGAGATGATCTTTCACGGTGGCCAGGAGAAATTCGATGTAGAATCTAAAACATTAGGCATCACAAGAAATTACAAAATTGAATTTGAAGGCGTAGCAACTTTTCTTCAGAATACTTTTGAAGCAAACGAATCTAAATCGTTAGAACGCTGGGCAAAAGAATATATGGATAAAGTAGATTGTCCAGAGTGTGGTGGTTCCAGACTTAGGAAGGAATCACTTTACTTTAAAGTAAATGGTAAAAACATTGCCGAGCTTGCCCATATGGACATTATTGAGCTTGCGCAATGGTTCAAAAATATAGAAAAAGATCTTGGGGAAACTCAATTAAAAATTGCCTCTGAAATACTAAAAGAAGTACGAGCAAGATTAGATTTTTTGATAGATGTTGGATTAACATATCTAGCATTGGACAGAAGTTCTAAATCACTTTCGGGTGGGGAAGCGCAACGTATTAGGTTGGCAACCCAAATTGGTTCTCAATTGGTTGGTGTACTGTATATTTTGGATGAGCCCAGTATTGGCTTACACCAGCGTGATAATGAGAAATTGATTCAATCTTTAATTTCTTTACGTGATATTGGCAATTCAGTACTGGTTGTAGAGCACGATAAAGATATGATTGAGCAGGCAGATCACGTAATCGATATTGGTCCGGGCGCAGGAAGACACGGAGGTGAAATTGTAAGTCAGGGTACTCCATCTGAAATTTTAAAACACCACACCCTTACAGCAGATTATCTGAATGGCACCAAAGAAATTGCTATTCCAAAGAAACGAAGAAAAGGCAATGGAGAGTTTTTAACACTTACCGGAGCCAGTGGAAATAATTTAAAAAACGTAAGTATTACCATTCCATTGGGGACAATGGTTGGAGTTACGGGTGTCTCAGGAAGTGGAAAATCTACTTTAATTAACGAAACTCTCTACCCTATTTTAAATGCGTTTTTCTTCAATGGCGTGAAAAAACCGATGCCTTACAAGAAAATTATTGGGCTGAAACATATCGATAAAGTAATTGAGATCAACCAATCCCCCATTGGTAGAACACCACGAAGCAATCCAGCAACCTACACGGGTGTATTTTCTGAAATACGAAGTCTTTTTGCCAAGATTCCAGAAGCCATGATCCGAGGCTATAAGCCAGGACGTTTCAGTTTTAATGTAAAAGGCGGAAGATGCGAAACCTGCAAAGGAGGCGGATTGCGTGTTATTGAAATGAATTTTCTTCCAGATGTATATGTGGAATGTGAAACCTGCCAGGGAAAACGTTTTAATCGTGAAACACTGGAAATTAGATACAAAGGGCAATCCATTTTCGATGTGCTGGCAATGACTATTAACGAAGCCGTTCCCTACTTCGAGAACATCCCGAAGATCCATCGAAAACTGAAAACCATTCAGGATGTTGGGTTAGGATATATTACATTGGGACAGCAATCTACAACCCTTTCAGGAGGAGAAGCACAACGAATAAAATTGGCTACAGAACTTTCAAAGAGAGACACTGGAAATACGTTTTATATTTTAGATGAACCCACAACTGGTCTTCATTTCGAGGATATCCGAGTTCTTTTAATTGTACTGAATAAACTCGTAGCAAAAGGAAACACCGTCGTAATTATTGAACACAATCTTGATGTGATCAAAACGGTCGATTATATTATAGACATTGGTCCCGAGGGTGGAAAAAAAGGAGGGAAAGTAATGGCCATAGGAACTCCCGAAGAAATTGTAGCAAACAATAAGGGTTTCACCGCAAAATTTCTGAAAAAAGAGTTACATTGAATACTGGACTAGGGTTCATAATGTAAGGAATATGGACGATTTACGATGGAGTATGGACGTTGGAGTATGGAATATGTACGATGGACGATGGAGTTTGGAGTTTAGAATATGAACAATGTTCCTACCTGAAACTAAAAACAGAAAACTAAAAACCAACAACAGACAACCAACAACGGACAACGGACAACTAAAAACTGACAACAGAAAACAGACAACAGAAACCTGACAAATGAGAAACGAATCACAAAATAAAAACTGGAATCAAGTAAAAACAAACGACTCCTGGGCAATCTTCAAGATTATGGGAGAGTTTGTGCACGGCTATGAAAAGATGAGTCGCATTGGACCTTGTGTTTCTATTTTCGGATCGGCTCGAACAAAGCCAGAAGATTCTAAATATAAACTGGCCGAGAATATTGCTAAAAAAATTACCGAAAACGGATACGGTGTTATTACCGGAGGTGGGCCTGGAATTATGGAAGCCGGAAATAAAGGTGCGCATTTGGCTGGTGGAACTTCGGTGGGCTTAAATATTACCTTGCCCTTTGAGCAGCACGACAACCCTTATATAGACAGTGATAAAAGCATAGATTTTGATTACTTTTTTGTGCGGAAAGTGATGTTTGTAAAATATTCGCAAGGATTTGTGGTCATGCCTGGAGGATTTGGAACGCTAGATGAGTTTTTTGAAGCGCTTACCCTTATCCAAACACACAAAATAGATAAATTCCCAATTATTTTGGTCGATAAGGCTTTTTGGGGTGGTCTTTGGGAGTGGGTAACCACTACGTTACTAACTGCAAACAATAATATAAGTAAAGAAGACTTAAATTTGGTACACATTGTAGACACAGAGGATGAAGTATTACAAGTCTTGAACGATTTCTACGATAAATCCAATCACAGTCCTAATTTTTAAACTACCATTGCATTTACAATGAGAAACAGTACGTTACTATGGATCGGTTTTTTAGTTTCCTTCAGCATATTTGCCCAGGGAACTATAAACACGATGTTTTATAACGTATTGGAATTTCCTTCTGCAAGTCCGGCCAATAGAGGAATTCTACTTAAAAATATCCTCTCAGAATACGATCCCGATATTTTTATGGTTTGTGAAATTGAATCCCTGGAGGGTGCAAATATCATTCGCAATGTAACTTTTAACAGTGAAAGTTATGTGTTCGAACGTGCTCCCTTTACTTCCAACCAGTCCGGTGATTCTCCGCTTCAGCAAATGTTGTATTATCGCAGGAATATGTTCAGTCTGGAAAATTTCAGCACTATAGTCACTAATACCCGGGATATCAATAGATACGTTTTAAAACTCAATACTGCCAACGTAGCAACAGATCCCGTTCAAATCTACATTTACGTAGCTCATTTGAAATCCAGTGAAGGCAGTGCAAATGAACTGGAACGCCTGGATATGGTGAATAAGTTCACAGCAGATCTGGAAACCATTCCAGCGAACGCCTTTGTACTTCTTGCGGGAGATCTTAATATGTATTCATCTGCCGAACCTGCCTACCAGGAATTGCTGGATCAAACCAATCCCATTACAATGCGAGATCCTATAAATACGCCTGGCAATTGGCACAATAACAATACTTTTGCTGGCGTTCATACCCAAAGTACACGCGTAAGTTCTGGTGGCTTTGGTGCAGGTGCAGGTGGTGGCATGGACGATCGTTTCGATTTTATATTGATTTCTGAAAATATGATCTCTAACCCAAAACTTCGGTATGTAGAAAACAGTTATAAAAGCTTCGGCAATAATGGTAATTGTTACGATATGGACGTGAATGATCCCAACTGCGCAGGAATTTTTCACCAAGAACTTCGCAACAATATATATAGTATGAGCGATCACCTTCCTGTAGTGATGCAATTACAAACCAATCAGGAAATTATTCTTGCTGGCACCGATTTTGATTTAACCTCAACAGGATTGAAACTCAAAAGCACCGTGGTTACAGACGAAATCGTTTTACTGGCAACGCAGGCATTACATCCAGATTTTAGGTTTGCAATTTATAATACATTAGGGCAAAAAGTGCTGGATTGGCAGGAAAACCCTTCCCAGGAGATTTCCGTACCTATTAGTACCCTCACAAAAGGTATTTATTATATTAAAACCAACCTGCCTAATATTGAACCTCTAAAATTCCTAAAAACTTCTTGATACAGCGTAGGTTACTATATGTTCTCCTTTTAATTCTTGGTGTGCAAACCTATGCACAGCACGATATTGTTATAAACGCAAAATTACAACCTCAGGAAGAGCGCATTGCAATTACACAGAAGGTAACCTTCAGAAATACTACTACTGTGGCTCTGGATACCTTGTATTTTAACGACTGGGCCAATAGTTTTTCTTCTAAAACCACTCCCCTAGCGAGGCGTTTTGCAGAAAATTTTGACGACTCTTTTCATTTTGAAAAAGAAGAAGACAGAGGCTTTACCCAAATTACTGATATTTCCATACAAACAAATGGAGCTGTAAAAAACACTATTTGGGAACGTGGGACTGCCGCAGATATTTTAAAAGTTGCTTTAGAAACACCGCTTCCACCCAATGAAGAAGTAATTGTTTTATTCAATTATACTGTACACGTTGCCGATGATAAATTTACACGCTACGGGGTGGACGACTTTGGCAATTACAAACTGCGCTATTGGTTTATTTCTCCAGCGGTTTATAATAACGGATGGAAAGCATACAGCAATAAAAACTCGGACGACCTATATCTCAATCCTTCCAATTTCAGTATAAAATTTACAGTTCCTAATAGCTATGCTGTTACTTCAAATTTTGATGAAGGCGAATCTTTTACTTCAGCAAATGGTATGAAAACCTTTTCCCTAGAAGGTAAAAAACGTACCCACGCCATTATACATATTGAAAGAAACTCATCTTTTGAAACTATCGAGACTGATAAATTAACGCTCATTACGAGTCTTCAAGACAAAAAGGTAACCCCAGCAATTAAAGCCTTGGCGGTAGATAGAATTGTTCATTTCCTAGATGGAAAACTGGGAGCCTATCCTTTTAAAACAATGATGACTACAGAGGAAGCCTATAAAAAGGATCCTGTGTATGGGCTTAATCAGTTGCCAAACTTCATCAGTCCTTTTCCAGATGGCTTTGAGTATGACATGGAGCAACTAAAAACCATTACCCGCAATTATATTGAAAACACTATTGCGCTTCATCCACGGGAAGATTATTGGTTAACAGGTGCATTGCAAATTTATTTAATGACGGAATATGTAGACACCTACTACCCTAATATGAAGTTAATTGGAAACCTGAGCAATTGGTGGATTATTAAATGGGCACACGCTTCAGACATAGAATTTAATGACCAATACCCGCTCCTATACTTAAATATGGCGCGTAACAATTTGCACCAGGCGCTTACTACGCCTAGAGACTCTTTGGTAAAGTTCAATAAAAATATAGCAAACGATTATTATGCAGGAGATGGTTTAAACTACCTGGCAGATTATGTTGAAAAGCCTGTTTTAGAAAAATCCATCAAAGAATTCTATGCTGAAAATTTACTGAAACCTGTAAATCCTTCCGTTTTTCAAAATACCATTGAAAAAAACACAACACTACCAATTAATTGGTTTTTTGACGAGTATGTTGCCAAGAGAACCACGATAGATTTCAAAATAAAAAAGGTTAAGAAAAGGGGTGACTCCTTGGAAGTGACCATCAAAAATTTAAAAGACAACACAATGCCTGTCTCCATTTACGGGCTTAATAAGGATGAAGTCTTATTCAAACAATGGACGCAGCCTATAGACAGTACGATTACAATTACAGTTCCGTCAGAAAATGTACGGAAACTAGCCCTTAACTATGAAGCAATCATTCCAGAATTTAACCAACGTAATAATTATAAAGCCGTAAAAGGCTTATTGAATAGACCCTTACAATTCAGGTTATTTCAGGATGTAGAAGATCCAAAATACAACCAATTATTCTTCATGCCCGTTTTTGAATATAACCTCTACGACGGTTTCAGTTTTGGGATGAAATTATATAACAAAACAGTACTTCCCAAGGGAATTCATTACAAACTAGAGCCACAGTTTGGGATAAAATCCAAGGATATTATTGGTAGCGGTTCTATTTCGTATACCCAACGATTGGATGAAGAAAGATTGTACTCGATGCGTTATGGATTTTCTGGTAGTTATTATTCGTACGACGAAAATTTATTCTATAAGCGTTTTACCCCTTATATCACATTTGCATTTAGACCAAAGGATTTGCGTGATAACGAGAAACAGTTTATCAATCTTAGAAGTATAAATGTTTCCAGAGACGACAATCCCAACGACCCAAATCAGGAGCCTAATTACAATGTGTTTAATGCACAATATGTATACTCCAATCCTAATTTAATAAACTATTTCAGAGGAACAGTAGATTACCAGATAGCGGCAAATTTCAGCAAAATTGCAGCTACTTTTGAATATAGAAAATTATTCATTAACAATCGCCAGCTAAACGTTAGAGCCTTTGCCGGTGTTTTTATATTTAACGACACCCGGGATTCCAGTGATTATTTTAGCTTTGCATTGGATAGACCTTCAGATTATTTATTCGACTATAACTATTATGGCCGTAGTGAAGAAACAGGAATTTTCAGCCAACAACTTATTGTCGCAGAGGGCGGATTTAAAAGTCAGTTAGAACCTGCTTTTGCCAATACCTGGATGACCACCGTAAATGCAAGTACCAACATCTGGAAATGGATTTACGCATACGGAGATATAGGTTTGGTAGATAACCGTGGACAAAACCCGAAGTTTGTATACGATAGTGGTGTAAGATTAAGCCTTTTGGCAGATTATTTTGAGCTTTACTTCCCTTTGTATTCTAATCTGGGATGGGAACCAGGACTGCCTAATTACGAAGAAAAAATAAGGTTTATCGTTACCTTAAGTCCCAAAACTCTTCTTGGACTTTTTACCAGAGCTTGGTATTAATAAGATACGAATTACGATTTACGATTTTACGAGGTACGAATTACAAGGTACGATTTACGAATTAAGAGGTGCGAATTAGGATTACTATATTCCAGGAAGGAATTACAAATTTTGATTTCTGAATTACCTTCGTTTTTTTGTACTTTTACAGCTTATAAATTTAGATATGCAAACAAACCCACAGACCAACAGCGAGTTATCTTTTGACGATTTTAAAGCCGAAGTTTTAAACGACTATAAAATTGCCGTAACCAGCCGTGAATGTAGTTTGTTGGGACGTCGTGAAGTACTTACCGGGAAAGCGAAATTTGGAATTTTTGGGGATGGAAAAGAAATACCCCAATTAGCGTGGGCCAAAGCCTTTAAAAATGGAGACTGGCGAAGCGGCTATTACCGTGACCAAACCTTTATGATGGCAATTGGTAAACTCACTATCCAACAGTTTTTTGCAGGCTTATACGGTCACACTACACTAGATGCAGATCCTATGAGCGCAGGTCGCCAGATGGGGGGTCATTTTGCAACACATAGTTTAAACGAAGACGGTTCCTGGAAAAACCTAACCGCACAAAAAAATAGCAGTGCAGACATCTCTCCTACCGCTGGGCAAATGCCTAGGTTGTTAGGATTGGCACAGGCTTCTAAAATTTTCAGAAATGTAAAAGGCATCGAGAATAAAACCAATTTCTCCATAAATGGGAACGAAGTTGCCTGGGGGACTATTGGTAACGCTAGTACCAGCGAAGGCTTATTCTGGGAAACCATTAATGCTGCTGGTGTTTTGCAAGTGCCTATGGTAATAAGTATTTGGGACGATGCGTATGGTATTTCAGTACACGCACGCCACCAGACCACCAAAGAAAATATATCTGAAATTTTAAAAGGATTTCAACGTACCGAAGACCAAAACGGCTACGAAATTATAAAAGTAACAGGCTGGAATTATTCTGAGTTGATAGACGCCTACCAGAGAGCAGGTAAAATTGCCAGAGAAGAGCACGTTCCCGTTTTAATTCACGTAAAAGAATTAACGCAGCCCCAGGGACACTCTACCAGTGGTTCACACGAGCGTTATAAAAGTGAAGACCGCTTGGCATGGGAGCGAGAATTTGATTGCAATGTTCAAATGCGCCAATGGATGCTTGCTAATAACATGGCTACAGAAGAGCAACTTTCAGAACTGGAAAACGATATTAAAAAACAAGTCCGCGATGGTAAAAAAGCGGCCTGGACTGCCTTTTTAGAACCACAGAAGCAAGAACAACAGCAAGCCATCACCTTACTTTCAAATCTAGCTGAAACTTCTGCTAACAAAACTTTCATCAAAAAAATTGCAAACGATCTGTCAGCCGAAAGTGAGCCTTTGCGTAGAGACATTCTTTCTGCTACACGAAAGGCATTACGCTATGTGGTTGGTGAGGAAACTTCAGAAAAAAGACAACTACAGGATTGGATTGCTAATTATTTTGAAACCATTCAGCCAAAATTTTCTGCGCATCTATATTCGGAAGCCAAAGAAAATGCGAAGACCATTTCAGAAGTAAAACCTACCTATGATGATAGTGCCGAAGAAGTAGATGGTCGTGTTGTATTACGTGATAATTTCGATGCTATTTTCAGCAAACATCCTGAAGCCCTTATTTTTGGAGAAGACGCAGGAGCCATAGGTGATGTAAACCAAGGCCTGGAAGGGATGCAGGAAAAGTACGGGGAGCTTCGGGTAAGCGATGCCGGGATTAGAGAAGCTACTATTTTGGGACAAGGAATTGGAATGGCCATGCGAGGTCTACGCCCAATTGCCGAAATTCAGTATCTGGATTATATCTTGTACTGTCTCCAAATTATGAGTGACGACCTGGTAACCGTTCGCTATAGAACCAATGGTACTCAAAAAGCGCCATTGATCGTAAGAACCCGTGGGCACCGTCTGGAAGGAATCTGGCACAGTGGCTCTCAAATGGGTGGCTTAATTCATTTACTGCGCGGGATGTATATTCTCGTACCAAGAGATATGACCAAAGCTGCAGGATTTTACAATACGTTGCTGGAAAGCGATGAACCTGCATTGATTGTAGAATGTTTGAATGGGTACCGATTAAAAGAAAAACTTCCTACCAACCTCGGTGAATTTAGAACACCCATTGGCGTGGTAGAAACCTTGAAAGAAGGGAAGGATATCACATTAGTTTCCTACGGAAGTACACTAAGAATCGTTGAAGAAGCTGCAAAAGAACTCCAACAGGTAGGAATTGATGCCGAAATTATTGATGTACAATCCTTACTGCCGCTCGATCAAAATAAGGATCTGGTAGAAAGCGTTAAAAAGACCAACCGTTTATTGGTCATAGACGAAGATGTTCCTGGTGGCGCTTCAGCTTATATTCTTGCTGAAATCGTAGATAAGCAGAATGGTTATAAATACCTGGATAGCAAACCACAAACGTTGTCTGCAAAAGCACACCGTCCTGCCTATGGAACAGATGGGGATTATTTTAGTAAACCCTCCACAGAAGATATTTTTGAGAAGGTGTATGCGATGATGCAAGAGGTTGATCCTGCCAATTTTCCTGCGCTGTATTAGAAAGCATAAATTTTCTTTATGTAAAGTATAAATTTATTTGTTTGTTAATTAAATACTTACAAATAAATTATTGTGTGATTATCGCGTATATTTATATAAAAAATAATTATGAAAGCGAAAAAATACATAACCTTTAGTTTATTCTTTGTTACAACACTAGCAATAGCGCAATACCACTCCATTGTCAGGACTGAGATAGCTGAATCTGAAGTTCCCGAGGAAGTTATCCTATCACAGCGTTTTGAATTTTCAGATGGTTTTATTACCGGATGGAAGTTTCATACAAAACAAGATACTATCCAAAACGACACTTCTTACTTTATGGCGTCTTTCAAAAAAGATGGACGCTTGGGAAACTACGCCTATTATAGTGAAGAAGGAAAATTACTAGCCTATTTGTTACACATAAACAGTGGCGATTTGCCCGGTTCTATACAGGAAAATGCAAAGAATAATCTGAGAGGTTCCTACATTAAATCTGCTGAACTCATAGATCTTGAAAACCCAAAACGCCAGCTATACCGGGTACGCTTAAATAATGAAGGGCTATTACAGTATGTATATTATGATATGAGTGGTAATATAATTGACAAGATGAAACTTCCTGCCGAGATTTTTTCATTTATTTAGTAACTCCTAGAAAGTTCCCAGTCTGACGTTAAGATACTATTAAAGTGTTGTCCCATAGTAGCTAATTCTTTTATCTTTAAGTGAATCAAAAGAAATTACTATGAAAAAAATTACTTTATGGGTTGCTTGTCTCCTTTTTGTTTTTACAATCAACGCGCAAGAAACCCCTCTCGAAAATAATCTTATACCTACTGAAGAAGTTCCAGAAATAGTTAGGCAATCCCAGGAAAAAAATTTCCCTTTAGCTTATGTTAGAGAATGGTCCATAGACCGTGGACTCACAGCTGGAGACGATGAACCTGTTAGGTATATGTCAACTTTTAGCGAAACAGGAGGTACCCGAAACAATGCTGCAACCTATTTGCCAAACGGAATGTTGTTTTACCATTCTGTATTTTTTGAACCTAACAACATCCCTTCGAATATCATCTTAAAAACAAGAGCCGAATTTGATGATTTTGAAGTAGAACACGCAGATTTCATAACCTTGTACAATCCAAAACGAGAAATATATCGCGTTAAATTAAGAGACCAGGCCAGGGTGCGAATGTCCTATTATACTGTGGATGGGATCAAAATTCCGAAAAAAGATTTACCCAGAGAACTACTAGTCTTTAAATACTAATTTTATATTTTATTTGGAAAGCCGAATATTTAGTTACATCTTTGGAAAACAGAAATATAAAAAAACAAGTCATGTTTACTTCAGTTATAAATAATAATAATAATAATAACGCCAAGACGTAACCGAAACTTGTACCCTATATCCAACCGCCAAGTTTCTTAGAAGCTTGGCGGTTTTTTTTAGCCTCACCCCAGCCCTCTCCGGAGGGAGAGGGAGCAAAAATAAAATGAGTTTGAAATTAGGAGAGATGGTGAAGCCATTAATGACATTAAACAAGTCGAAACGCTTACCCCGGCCCTAAAGGGAAGCGTTTCTATATAAAAAAACTAATTAACTAATTAACCAATTAACTAAAACCAAAATCATGTGTGGAATTGTATGTGCATTCGATCTTAAAAGGCCAGCCGAAGACTTACGGCCTCAATTATTAACCATGGCAAAATGCCTGAGACACCGTGGGCCGGACTGGAGCGGGATTTATAGTAACCAGCGCGCTATTATGGCGCACGAGCGTTTGGCGATCGTAGATCCTACTTCGGGGAAGCAGCCTTTGTTTTCTGAAGATAAAAAACTGGTGCTGGCAGCCAATGGTGAAATTTATAACCATATGGAATTGCGCAAGCAGTTTGAAGGCAGCTATAACTTTCAGACCAAAAGTGACTGCGAAGTGATTTTGGCCCTCTATAAAGAAAAAGGCGCTTCCTTTCTGGATGAACTCAACGGAATCTTTGGTTTTGCCTTATACGATGTGGAAACCAACCAATATTTAATTGCCCGTGACCATATGGGAATCATTCCATTGTATATGGGCTGGGACAAAGACGGTACTTTTTATGTAGCCAGCGAATTAAAAGCCTTAGAAGGCTACTGCACCAAAATTGAACTCTTTCCTCCCGGGCATTACCTGCACAGCAGTGACGGACAATTAAAACGATGGTGGACGCGCGACTGGATGGAATTTGACAATGTAAAAGACAACGAAACCAACTTAGAAGATCTAAGAAAAGCGCTGGACGCCGCTGTACACAGACAATTAATGAGTGATGTACCCTATGGAGTGCTGCTTTCTGGAGGACTCGATTCTTCCATCACCTCTGCGCTGGCAAAAAAATATGCCGATAAGCGTATAGAATCGGGCGATACCGAAGGCGCCTGGTACCCACAACTCCACTCCTTTGCAATTGGCTTGAAAGGCTCTCCAGATCTTGCCGCAGCCCAGAAAGTGGCAGACCATATTGGCACCGTACACCACCAGGTACATTTTACCATACAGGAAGGGTTGGATGCCATAAAAGATGTGATCTACCACGTAGAAACCTATGACATCACAACCATTAGAGCTTCTACCCCTATGTTTTTACTAGCCCGTGCTATTAAGGCTATGGGTATTAAAATGGTGCTCTCCGGAGAAGGGGCCGATGAGATCTTTGGTGGCTACCTCTATTTTCACAAAGCGCCCTCTGCGAAAGACTTTCACGAAGAGAACGTACGTAAACTGGACAAACTCCATATGTACGATTGCCTGCGTGCCAACAAATCCTTAGCCTCATGGGGAATTGAAGGCCGTGTTCCTTTTATGGATAAGGAATTTATGGATGTGGCCATGCGCCTTAACCCAAAAGATAAAATGATCATCGCGGGTAAAAGGGGCTCCAAAGAAAAACAAGCCATGGAAAAGTGGGTGCTAAGAGAAGCCTTTGCGGATATGCTCCCGGAAGAAGTTGCCTGGAGACAGAAAGAACAATTTAGCGATGGCGTAGGCTATAGCTGGATAGATACCTTAAAAGAAGTGGTAAACCGGGAAGTAACCGATGATATGATGGAGAACGCAAAATACCGCTTTCCTATCCAAACGCCCACCAGCAAAGAAGAATTCCATTACCGAACCATTTTCGAAGAACATTTCCCAAGCGATGCCGCAGCACTCACCGTACCAAGTGTACCAAGTGTAGCCTGTAGCAGCCAGGTAGCCCTAGACTGGGACGAAAGCTTTAAGAACATGAACGACCCTAGCGGACGCGCGGTTGCGAATGTGCACGATGAGGCGTATTGAAAAGTACGAAGGACGAATCTTAGGTACTTATAAATTCCAAAAATAAAAACCCAAATTCTAAATGGTAACATCGATGGGGATTTGGTTTTTATTTTTGGAATTTCTTTTTGCTTATTTTTTGATAATCTTTTTCGTACTGGAATTGTTGAGAGATTTTATTTCCACAAAATAAACTCCAGCGGGAAATACGGTCATATCAATCTCCAGTGTATGTGACGTGTCGTTGTAGTTTTTAGTTAAAAGTGCCTTTCCTGAACTATCGTACAAAACATAGCCAGTCATGTTAGTTCCTTTCAGGGTAAGTGCGGCTACTGAAGGATTTGGGAATACAATTACCTCTGGGCGTTCTTCCGAAGCTATATTTTCTATACCTAAATTAGTTCCATCTGTTTGCAGTCTTTGATACCAAATATTGAGCACATTTGTTCGAACATCGCCCCATACAGTATGGATTTTATCATTTTCTAACTGAATGCTCATAAAATCGTTTCCCGAAAGTGCGAGCACATTTTCATACGCGACGCTTTGGTCTGTGATTTGAAAGTTTGCTTGAAATTGTGAAGCGCCGTTTGGTCTAAACGCAGCCCAGATTTCGGAAGCGGTTTCGTAGCCACTACCGGTAGCATTCCTCCTATCGCGCCAACTTATCACCAAGTCCCCATCGGTATCAAAATCTGCCCAAAGCAAATCCTGCATGCTATCGTTTGACACTGGATCGTCATTAATACGCTGTGAGTCGCCCCATAGTACGCCACCGTCAAAAGATTCTCTTAGCGTAACATCCAAATCTCCTGTGCTGTTAGAGAGATATACAAAGATTATATGTTGGGCATTTGAAGGATCTACCCTGCACAAGTAGCCCGTTTTAGGCAGCGAAGTAGTTGGCGCAGGATCTAGAGACTCAAATACCTGATTGTATTGAAAAGTAGCTCCACCATCTATTGATGAAACGTGTACATACTGCGGAAACGGATTCTGAGCCGTCACAAAAGAAGGATATACTGCGTGAAATTTTCCAGCACTACTCACATTTGGTGTGGGCATAGGGCGTTCAATATCGCTACCCGCCAGCCATCCAGGTGCGTCCAATTCCTGTACCTGAAACGAAACGCCTCCATCACTGGAAATTGAAACGTATGGGTGATAAGGTGCCGTGGCTCCTTCTGCCGTCATCGAGGTTATGTAGATTGATTTTGGTGACGTTGTATTGTCTATTGCGATCCAGGGACGGTCTATTACTAATTTAGCCGGGTTAACGTCAATATTTAAAACCTCTACGGGTGGGTTGAATGAAATTCCGCCATCACCAGACTTGTAGAGATAAATGCCGCCTGCTACCGGGTTGCTGTCTAAACCAGTAAAATCTATTGTTGTGATAAAAAGCGTACCATCATCTGTAAATGCGATAGAAGGATCTGCTGCTGTATATCCTGCGGTTACGTGCGGTAATGCAGCTGTTTGGTTCCAGGAAGCGCCACCATTAAAACTCACCCGATATTTAATTTGAATACGCTCTTGCGGATTTACAAATCCCATCCAGGCAATCACCAGGTGATTAGCGTCTTGGGGGTTTATGGCAAGATAAGGTTCGCCGTCAAAAATGACTCCTTCGGAAATGTTTTGGTTTTGGGCTAAGGGTACTAGGCTAACAAGAACAGCGAACAGTATAAAGAAGATATGTTTCATAACAAGTTTTGGGATTGGACTTAAAAATAAGGTAAAAGTTTAAGAACACTACACATACGAGTTTTTTTTGAGTGTACGGAAACCCGTAACTGGAAGTTGCGGAGAGTTTGTAGGTTTACTCCAACCTATGTAAGCAAACTAGATGCACCATACTACACCTCGATAATTACGGGTTTTTACGTATGGTTTGGTATATAGGTTTTTTTTAATTTTACAGGGTTGCGACAATATGTAAAAGGCAATAGGCACGTTAAAAAACAGGGTTTTTCCTGTTGTGTGGGGTATGGGTTCTTTGTAAGTTTACTGTTGGAGAAATACATTTAATATATTTATCCGTAATTTTACTATACTTAAACGTAGTAAATTGTTCGTATATTAAGTGTTAGCATTAAGTTTAAAAAAAACCTATGAACAAAAATTACATATTCGCAGTTTTGTGTGTGTTTGCACTAACAAGTTGCGAAAATAAATTAACACAAGAGCACCTTAATGGAAGATGGGTTACTGACTCAATCGCAGTTTATAAAGGTGGAAAAAGACAAATTTACTTTCCAAATCACGGAGACGACAATATTTCCCAATCTCTTTTATGCAATCCGTTTATTTTTGAATTTAACAAAGAAAATCAATTAACTACCTATCAATTAAGTGATGAGGAACAACCTCTATCAAAGTATCGATTAGACGAATTTTATATACATTTGGATGAAAATAATGATGAAATTCAAGACTCAATACCATACACTTATTATGAAAATGGCAATCTCAAATTAGATTTTGAAAACGAAGATGGTAAGCTGAACTATTTTATTTCAAAAAGAGATATTGTGATAACCAAAGAAAACGATAAAATAACGCAAGAAGTTTTTATCGACAGAATGGAAAACGCAAGAAGAGACTTTGACGAATTTGAGAATTTTTGTAGAGGATACTCTAAAATGCTTAATCTAAATTCTTCTTTAACTTCTAATGAACAAAATGATTTATATAATAATGGCGTACTCACGTCAGCATATATGCTTGCAGTCGATGCAGAGAAAATAGAATTAGCCATCGAAATCGCCAAAAACATTTTAGCAAAGCCCAACGAACAATTCTATTCAATTGAATTTTCTACAAACGATTACTATGGAGGCTCAAAAGCAAGGTTTTGGTTAATTGGATATTCACATCCACAGATTGAGTATGACCAACTTGAACGTAAAATGAAACAAGATATAAGCGCTTATGACAAGGCTTATTTGAACAAAGATTTTGCTATGAAGTGGTATGATTATGAATGGTCGAAAATTGAAAGTTCAGCTGGAATGTCTTACGGAGAAAAAGGCGTTGAAAACATATATTTTGATGATGAGTTAGATAGTGAAATAAAACTCAAACTTTTGATAGAACTTTCGAAAAAAACTGAAGGACCTGCAAGAGGAAATGCTTTCTATTGTTTGTATTTGATTAGAAAGGATAGTGATTACTACAGAGAAGATGCTATATCATATTTGGATAAAGCAAAGCAAGCATATAAAAAATCCAACGATAACCATCACGTCAGAGAAATGCTTGAAATTATTGAGGAAAAACAAATGAATCCATATACACCATCAAATAAACCAACCCAATTACAAATCAACTCTAACTAATGACAACAAAAAATACAAACAATCGAGAAAATAATGCTGGACAAACAATAGTAATACAGCAACAAAGCAATTCTAATGGTGCTGGAGTGGCAGGTTTTGTACTTGCAATTTTAGCAATTTTTTTAGGTTGGATTCCAGTTGTTGGATGGCTTTTATGGTTATTAGGGCTAATACTATCTTTTATCGGTATTTTTAAGAAACCAAATGGCTTAGCAATTGCTGGCTTAATTATATCACTACTCGCATTAATATTGTTAATATTCTTTTTTGCTGGCTTAGGCTTACTAATGGCGTCTGGAAGTTAAACGCGAAAAAACCTAATGATAACAATGTATATAAAAAATAGCGCGAGCAGCTTAAAACACAAAGGTTCGGGCACTTTTTCGAAGTCGCCAAAATTTTAAATTTGGCTTGAGTTCAACCGAATGAATAGTGCGTTTTTTCCGCCCTACTGTTCTTATACAAATCCGTTAGCAACAATCGTAGCCAACAACTCAACATTAGCGATGAATATTTATTTTGATAATAATATAGTAATTGACATCGAGGATGGAAATTACACACTTGAAGAACTTATTTCTAAGATTGGAATACCACAATCTAAAATATTTTATTCATCAGTTCATATTACTGAAGCCGATGAAATGAATGTCCATGACAAAACTCAAAAAATTGAAAAAAGGTTTCAAACAATTTCAAACATAACTTCTAACAATTACATAAATATTGATCCAAATACTCATGTAATTCAAAAGCAAAATGTAAAACCGAAAGAAATACATAAAAGACAAAAATACTGGACGAACAATTCAACTTCGGGAGCCGTTCAAAAAACGGAATTAAGTGCGGTTTCTCAAGAGCAAAAAGTTGCTTTCAGAGAATCTCTCGAAATTAGTCCTAAAGAAATAAACAATTACACAGTTAAAGAAGTTATTGAACAGTTCGAAATTAAAAAAGATAAATTTGGGAACATGAGTTTACCTGAACTTATCGAAACAGCAACAAGAATCAAATTGGGAAGGTCAGCGACCACATTAACAAAAATCGTTACCACCTTTGAATTATTGGATTTAATAGGATTCTGGAAAGATATTTATACAACAAAATCAGATTTTGCTAGGGCACAAGATTCACAACATTGCGTTTCGGCATCTGTATGTGATTACTTCATATCAAATGATAAACGGACACGAAATAAATCGAGGTTAGTCTATGATATATTTAAAATTAATACCAAGGTTGTTGATTCCAATGGAAATGAATAGTAATAACTACGACAGTCGCTAACAAAGAACTGAGGTAAAAAACAACACTTTTCTTCATTAAATTTAGACAATATTATTTTTGGCTCAAGAAATAGTAATAATGATTTCTTGGGCTTCTTTTTTTACAAACCACAAGCAATTATTTGGTCAATACGGACACGTACTTTTCGTCGTAGGGTCTACCAGATTTTGCTATTGCAAAGCACTGTTTTAGCAGTTTATTTGCCACAGCAATCAACGCCAGCTTTTTACTTTTCCCTTTATTTACTATCCGCTCATAGATCTCACGACAGGCTTTGTTGTATTTGCAAGCGTTAAAAGCACACAAAAATAAAAGGTTGCGTAGTTTCCGGTTTCCCACTTTACTTATCCTCGCCCGTCCCCGGACACTGCTGCCCGATTCCCTGATTGTTGGTGTGATACCCACATAACTGCATAGCTGCGACGCTCTCTCGAACTTTGAAAATCCATCTGTAACCACTATTAAAAACAATGCCGTTTCTGTCCTATCCCAGGGATGGATGTAAGTAAACTTAATTGATCCTGCTGATCCTGCTTCACCAATGACAGTAGTTTCTCCTCGATACCATCTATCTCCTTATCCAACTGTTTCCTGTTTCGCCTCAATGAACGGTAAACAAACTTTGAAGGTATTCCCAGAGCCTCTTCTCCGTGCATCTTGTTCTTTGTTGCTGTACGTTGTTTCACATAGGTGTCAAGCAATCTAAAAAGCTGAAGGCATTCGCTCTGTACATCGGTAAGGGCATTATAGAGAGGAACTTCGTTCAACAATCCGTAATCACAGATAGCCTTGGCATCACTCTTATCGGTCTTTACCTTGGCCAATTTCATTTGAATGAACCGTTTTATAGATAAGGGGTTCACAACAGATACAACTACTTCTTTCTTGTAAAGAAACTGAGCGAGTCGGTAATAGTAGTAGCTTGTAGCTTCCATGACCACTAACGAGCCTTTTGGCAGATCTCCAAGGAATTTCTTAAATCCCGATGGGTCATTTTTATATTGATTATGCCCAACCACACTACCGTGAACGTCAAAGACAGCTTTGCTGATGTCAACTCCAAAAGTTTCTTTATATTTATTCATAAGAACTAATTTATGAAAGAACTAGCTACTGTACCCACAACAACTTGAAAACGAGATCTAAAGTCTCACAGAACTGAACGTGATCTAAGTAGTAAAAGAGAGAGGATTATCAATGTTGACGAAGTCTAAAGCTTCAACGCATATAGTAACCTTAATTCTCTCTTTTGTTCTTTCTGATTATAAAGGAAAGTTAATCCATTTATTAAAAATCAAACTTAAGACGTATAAAAACAATAAGGCAATTGTAGGAAAACCGAATTGTTCATTTGTATTTGCGCTGTCGCCAAATTTTTAAATTTGCCACTTAAAATAGATATAAAACCCCATGAACGAAATAATTTGCCCCAACTGTAAAAAAGCCTTTAAAGTAGACGAAGCTGGCTTTGCTGCTATACTGAAACAAGTGCGAGACCATCAATTTGAGGAAGAACTCACTAACCGTCTTGCGCTTGCAGAAAAGGACAAAGCCAGCGCAGTGGAACTTGCTAAAGCCACTACTAAAAATGCTATGCAGGAAGCATTGGCGAACAAAGACAAGGAATTAACGGAGCTAAAAGCCAAATCCAATGCTGACCTTGCTGAGAAATTAGCGAAAAAGGAAACTGAGATCGCAGAGATGAGATCTCAAATTCAAAGTGCAGAGATCCAGAAAAAGTTAGATGTTTCAGAAGCCATTAAAGCCATAGAAAAAGAACGGGATACGTTTGCTAACCAATTAAAAGTAAAGGAAACAGAAATACAATTACAGGAGAAATCGCTCAAAGAAAAATTTATAGCCGAGTTAAAGACAAAAGACGATTTCATTAAAATAAAAGATGAAGAAGTTGCCTTTTATAAGGATATGAAGCAAAAGCTTTCCACTAAAATGATAGGGGAAACCCTGGAACAACATTGTGAAGCCGAGTTTAATAAGCTTCGTGCTACGGGATTTCAGAATGCTTATTTTGAAAAAGACAACGATTCCAGAGGAGGAAACAAAGGTGATTATATTTACAGAGAAACCGATGAGGCAGGCAATGAGATCATTTCCATTATGTTCGAAATGAAAAATGAGAACGACGAAACTGCCACCAAAAAAAGAAATGAAGATTTTTTTGCAAAACTGGACAAAGACCGGACAGAAAAAGATTGTGAATATGCTGTGCTTGTATCTTTGCTGGAGTCGGAAAATGAGTTGTATAACACAGGAATTGTAGATGTTTCGTATAAATTCAAAAAGATGTATGTGGTGCGCCCTCAGTTTTTTATTCCTATCATCACCCTACTCCGCAATGCAGCCATGAATTCCATGCAATACAAAGCAGAACTAAATTTAATGCGGAATCAGAATGTGGATATCACCAATTTTGAAGAAAAGATCGATACCTTCAGAAAAGGCTTTGCCTACAATTACGATCTGGCGAGCAGGAAATTCAAAACAGCTATTGATGAAATAGACAAAACGATCTCTCACCTACAAAAAACAAAGGATGCTTTGTTGTCTTCTGAAAACAATCTGCGCTTAGCAAATAATAAGGCAGATGATCTAACCATCAAAAAATTAACCCACGGAAATCCTACCATGAAAGAGAAATTTGATGGCCTTTCGGGCAAGAATGAATAAAGATCGTGTATGGTGTGCCTATAGCATCGTAAATTAAAATATCGCAGCCACTGTCAATACAGAGGTTTGGGTATTTTAAGGAATTCTTATCTTATTCAAGTTTGAAAATTACCAAAGCTTATTATTAGGATACTTCTGAAAATTCAGGAAGCGCGTAAAATTTTCACTAGCTGCAATTCTGCAACAAAAGCGAATACTTCATTTGAGCTAACAGGCAACCCTGTGCCAAAAAAATACGTCTGTATAGTTAGCATACAAAATTACGTGAATGTGAAAAATGCAACCAAAACAATCCTCATCGTATTCGTATCTTTTGGAATCTACCATTTCCTGGATGCTATGTATTTTAAACTTCTTCGGGAATGGTTCTTTGTGCAGACAAATTATCTTGGAGTTAGTCATATCCTAACCTATACAATTTCCGGCATCCCTCTTTTTGTGGGAACTTATGTATTGAGTCGTAGATCTGGTTTATTGGAAAATTTAGGGTTAAACAGATCGATCCTCAAGGGCTTTTTATTTGTGCTACTTTGCACCTTACCAATGTTTATTGGCTTTATGTTGCTATTTGAGTATAATGCTATTTCTGTGAACAGCCTGATTATTAAAGTTATTGCAGCTGGTTTTTTTGAAGAACTCTTTTTCAGAGGATTTCTTTTTGGGGTGTTATTCAGAAAAACGAATTTTGGGTTTATTCCCGCGGTTTTGTTTGGAGCCATTTATTTTGGTGTATTGCATTTGTATCAAAGCACCGAAATAGTTGAACTTTTAGGTATTTTTTTAATTACCTTTTTAGGAGGAATTTTGTTTGCCTGGGTCTATGTAGAGTGGAACTACAATCTTTGGACAGCTATCTTTCTACATATGCTTATGAATCTTTCCTGGGAACTATTTAATGTGAGTGATAACGCACTTGGCGGTGTCTACTCAAACATATTCCGATTTGCTACCTTAGGGCTCGTCATTTTATTGACACTGGTATATAAAAAGCAGCATGGAATTAAAATGGAGGTAAACAGAAAGAACATTTTTAAAAAAATAAGCTAACTTCAACATAAAAAGTAACAACCATTTACAAAAAACGTTTAATAATAACTTTATAGCTACATATGATAAAAACAAATTTAACTTTGGTAGTGTTCGGGCTGTTATGTGCTAACCTTTTAGCACAACAAAATCTTCCCGTAATTAACGCACTATCTTCTTCCGTAGACATTCGGGAGGATGGCATATTGAAAATAAATGCCTGGTCTCTTGCCCCGGAAGTAAACCCCGATGTGTATACAACTTCGGCAAAAAAGGTAACATTTTTTACCGATATAGATTCTATAAGCATTACTACAGAAAAAAACAAAACCTATGATTTTGTTATAATATTGAATCAAAAAGATAGCGCAAGGACCCGAATCGTCTGGCAACCGTCAAAATTAGACATCCTGAAAAAGGGAAGCGATTATGATTATACCGATAACCGCTTTGTTCCGAAATTTACCTATCAGTCAAAAGACGATCCAGACCTGGTAAAGATCAGAAAAACACTACAGCTGGATTCTATAGCTGGCGATGGTAACGAACTTTCGCAAATTTTCAATCTGCTGGACTGGACAGACAATGTTATTGAACACGACGGAAACAGTAGCAATCCAGCGTTGAAAAATGCCGTAGACCTCCTGAAAGTTTGTAAAGCAGATAAACGGGGTCTTAATTGTAGGATGCTGGCCACATTTCTTAATGATTGCTATTTGGCAATGGGAATAAAATCTAGAATTGTAACGTGTATGCCTAAAGAAACAGAATTTGACGATTGCCACGTCATCAATATGGTTTTTAGTAAAGAACTTAACAAATGGATCTGGATGGATCCAACCTTTGGAGCCTATTTAATGGACACCAATGGAAACCTACTTGGGATTGAAGAAGTTAGAAAGAGATTAATTAACGAGGAAACTGTACTTATGAATCCAGATGCTAACTGGAACAGAACGTATTTACAAACAAAAGAACATTATCTAGGTTATTATATGCCCAAAAACCTATACAGATTGGAAAGTCCGTTAGTGAGCGAATATAATGCAGAAACAAAAGAACCCGGGAAAGAAATCATATATGTGGAGCTCTTACCGCTAGACGGAATTGAACAATCCCCACAAAAAAATACAGTTACCTACAAGGAAAGTAATGTGACATTCATTAACTATAAAACAAATAATCCGAATGTATTCTGGGCAACTCCTGAATAAAAAGACCGAAAGCAGATAAGGTAACAAACTTCTAGAGTAGCTTAAGAAACCGAATGTTTTCAGCATATTTGCAAAGTTGAAACTTTATAAAATAGCATCTGATTACAATGGAACAAATAAAAATAATCTTCTTTGTCTTGGCCTCTTTCTTTAACACGGAAGACGGCCGTATTGTTGCCGATAAAACAACAGTTACGGTACATCCAGAGAATAAGGAGCTTGTAATTGTACAGGAAAATTTATTTGCCATCATACGTACGGAAGAAGATACACCAAGTGTATTGAAAGAATGGGACCAACTGAGTCAATGGAAAGAAAACAAACTCTCCTGGGCCGCCGAGCTGGATAGCTTTGCTACAAAAAATTTCACTGTAATAAAGAGCTCCGATGCCATTCAGCCACAGCTAACACTTGCCTACACCAACGAAAAACAGTTACGGGAACTCGGCATTTGGTACGATGCGGAGAAAAACCAATTTTCCATAAATCACAATCCAAACTATAATATCAAGACGGAAACAGGAACTTTAGACGGTAATTACTGGGTTTTTAATGGTGAGAGTCCTTTCAGCTTTTCCGTAGCCCCATTCCTAGACATCCCCGAGCAGTATCTGCAATTTAAAAAGCCACTTTTGGAGTTGGTGAATGAAGGCAAGAACTAAAAGTCCATCTTCCATATTCAAGGTTTAAGGTTTAAGGGTTAAGGGTTAAGGGTCAAGGGTTAATGGTTAATGGTTAATGGTTAATGGTTAAAAATATATTGAATATCGTAAATCGTAAATTGTACATCATAAATCGTAAATAGTAAATCGCATATCGTACATTATAAAATAGTCTTCAATTTTATAGTGTAACCTATAACGACTGGCACTAATAATTAGGAATACTTTCGTATGAAAATTTAGCGAGTCTGTTAAACCCTCCCAAAATCTATTCACCCGCGCGTTAAAGAGCGTTAACACCCTTTGAAATCGGTTCAACTCCTTGTATTTTAGTGATATGGAAAAAATACTAGTAGCAGGTGCCACAGGTACCACCGGAAAAAAAATTGTGCAACTCTTACAGGAATCTGGGAACTACCAACCCGTAGCGATGATTCGCAAAGAAGACCAGAAGTCTCAATTTGAGTCTCAAGGTATTGAAACTGTGATGGGAGACTTGGCAAAGGATGTTTCAAACACTACCAAAGGCATTCATAAAGTAATTTTTGCCGCCGGTTCTGGAGGAAAAGATGTACATAACGTTGACCAGGAAGGTGCTAAAAGATTGATAGATGCCTCCAAAAAAGACCGTATTGAGAAATTTGTGATGCTAAGCTCTATGGGAGCAGATAATCCCCAAGGCGAGCTAAAGGAATACTTACAGGCAAAACAAAATGCCGATCAGTATTTAGATATCAGTGGCTTAACCTTTAGCATTGTAAGACCAGGCGCCTTAACCAACAACGAAGGACTGGGAAAAATTAAACTACAGCACAAACTGAACGAGCAAGGCGAAATCCCACGTTGGGATGTTGCCAGAACCTTAGTAAAAAGTCTGGATACCAATGTAGCCAAGAATCAAGCGTTTGAGATCCTTACCGGAGAAACGAATATTGAAGAAGCGGTGAATGGGTTTCAGGTGGTTTCTTAATGGTGAGACTGTGAGTGGTGAGTGGTGAGAAATAAACTGTTAACTGATAACTGATAACTGATAACTGATAACCAAAAATAAAAAAGAGCCAAAACATAATGTCTTGGCTCTTTTTGTTTGTTATAGTTACATCGCACCTTAATCCCGTTTCACCAAGATAGGTGCTGGTTTCAGCTTTATAATTCCGAAGAGGTCAAGTACTTTCATAATCTGATAAGTAATATCTACCTCGTGCCAACGCACACCACCAAAATTAGAACGGCTTGCGTACTTGTGGTGGTTGTTATGATACCCTTCTCCCATCATTAAAAAGTCGAACGGCAATAAGTTTTTAGACGTGTCTTTCGATTTAAAATTTACATAGCCATAAATATGTGCATACCAATTTATGATCACGCCGTGAATAGGTGCCATAAATAAGGCCACAGGTAAAAATAACCATTGCCACCAGGCGGTTGCAAAAAACACAAAGAAAGCAACATAAACAACAGCCCAAGAAAGACGAGATACCCAAGAACTTGCAAAGGCATCAAAACGTTTCCATTGCGGGACGTTTTTAGTGAATTTTGGTTCTACAAAGATCTTTTGCTTGTTAATATCGCTATAAATAGTTTTGGTGCGCCACATCATAGAGAACACACTGGCATCGTATTTAGGCGAATGCGGATCGTCTTCTGTATCGGCATAAGCGTGATGCATACGGTGCATGACTCCATAGCCATAAGCGCTTAAATAATTGGAGCCCTGGAAAAACCAGGTTAGAATAAAGGTAATTTTTTCTGCAAGCTTAGACATTGTAAAGGTCTGGTGCGCAGCATATCGGTGAAGAAAAAAGGTTTGGAAGAATAATCCTCCGTACCATAATATAATAATGAATAGTATAATTGTCATTGCAACTTTTTTTACAAAGTTAGTTGCAACAATACTGCCAAACAATGAACTTGGGTTAACTAATTCGTTTTCTAATTCTGCTTAATGCTTGGGGGGTGACACCAATATAAGAGCTAACATATTTTAAGGGAATTACGTGGATCAATTCGGGGCGTTCCTTGAATAAATTTAAATACCGTTGCTCCGGTGTTTCATTGAGCAACGATTGCTCGCGTTTGGACTTTATGTAGAACAAGCGTTCTGCAGTAAGCCTTCCAATTAAATTTCCTATTTGCGTAGTTTTGTAAACTTCCTGTAGATCGCTATACGACATACTGTAAAGCGTAGTATCCGCCAAGGTTTCCAACTCGTAAAGCGATGGCTTTTGGGTAAGGAAAGAATCATAGGCACTTACAAACTGATTTTGAAAGCAAAACCCAAAGGTGACTTCATGCTCCTTAAACTCCTTCGGAATATAAAAACGAACCACCCCGTGCTGAATAAATGAAATATGGTTTTCTACCGCACCCTCTTTCAGAAAAACAGTTTTTTTCTTCAACACTTTTTTCTGTAACCTGGAAGAAAAATTATCCCAGTCGGCATCCGAAATATGTGCTATTTCTTCAATATAATCTCTAATAAATTGCAATTCGGAGGGCATTGGTTAGTAAGTTGTTGGTTGACGGTTGACGGTTCTCGGTTGTCAGCGCTTGGTTGATGGGTTTCAGATAAACATTGGAGTTATCACTGTTCACTGTACACTGTTCACTGTTCACTGTTCACTGTTCACTATTCACTATTCACTTTAATTAAGGCAACCACTTCTTATCAAAATTAGGCTTTCGTTTTTCTAAAAAGGCATCACGACCTTCTTTGGCTTCGTCCGTCATATAGGCAAGTCTTGTGGCTTCGCCTGCGAATACCTGCTGTCCTACCATCCCATCGTCGGTTAGATTCATAGCAAATTTTAGCATTTTAATACTGGTTGGACTTTTTCCTAGTACTTCCTGCGCCCAATCGAAAGCGGTTTGTTCAAGTTCATTATGAGGAATTACGGCGTTTACCATTCCCATTTCGTAGGCTTCTTGTGCGGAATAATTTCTTCCGAGGAAAAATATTTCACGGGCACGCTTCTGCCCTACCATTTTCGCTAAGTATGCACTTCCGTAGCCACCGTCGAAGCTGGTCACATCGGCATCGGTTTGCTTAAAAATAGCGTGTTCTTTACTGGCAAGCGTCATATCGCACACCACGTGCAAACTGTGCCCACCTCCTACTGCCCAGCCGGGAACGACGCAAATAACAGCTTTTGGCATAAAGCGGATCATTCGCTGTGCGTCCAGAATATTTAGCCTGTGGTAGCCATCATCGCCTACATAACCTTGGTGCCCACGTGCTTTCTGGTCGCCGCCACTACAAAAACTCCAGATGCCATCTTTGGTGGAAGGACCTTCGGCAGAAAGTAACACCACGCCTATGCTCGTATCTTCCTGTGCATCGTGCAGCGCATCCAGTAATTCGGCAGTGGTTTTAGGTCTAAAGGCATTACGCACATCGGGCCTGTTAAAAGCAATCCGAGCCACGTTATGGGACTTTTTATAGGTGATATCTGTATATTCTTTTGCGGTTTTCCAGTTGGGTATCAGCATAATTGTTATTTTTACTCAAAGATAGAAAATGTTTGTGGTTTAAGGTTTATTGTTGGGTGTTACTGAAACTCTAAACCACGAACTATAGACAATAAACAATTACTATGAAAAAATTCATTTTTACGCTCGCGTTTATTTCCACCCTTTCCGCTTTTAGTCAGGAAGCTTACAAATTCACCCCTCAAATAGATCTGGAAACAACTCCTGTGATCTCGCAGGGAAGAACCGGAACCTGTTGGAGTTTCAGTAGTACTTCTTTTTTAGAGTCTGAAATCATTAGGCTTACTGGAAAAAATGTAGATCTATCTGAAATGTATACGGTGCGAAATACCTATCCTAAAAAGTTAGAGAATTTTGTAATGCGTCAGGGAAAAGCACAATTCAGTGAGGGCGGATTGGCGCATGATGTGATGAATAGTGTTGCAGCATATGGGTTGGTGCCTAATGAAGCCTATAGCGGCTTGTTCTTAAACGAAACCGGACACAACCACGCCGAGTTGGTAGCCGTGTTAGAAGCGATGGCGAAAACATATATTGACAACCCAGCCAGAAAGCTAAGCAAAAAATGGAAACCAGCTACCGAAGCTGTTTTAGATACTTATTTAGGAGAAAATCTCAACAAATTCATATTTGAAGGAAAGCAATATACCCCGGAAAGCTTTCGGGATGCTATGAAAATAGTACCAAAGGATTATGTGTCGATCACCTCTTTTACACAAGCACCTTTCTTTTCAGAATTTATACTGAATATTCCTGACAACTGGAGTTACGGAAGTTTTTACAATGTGCCGTTGGACGAACTTATGGCAAGTATAGACAATGCCCTGGCAAAAGG
The DNA here is from genome assembly GCA_963799365.1 of uncultured Flavobacteriaceae bacterium. GTDB lineage: Bacteria > Bacteroidota > Bacteroidia > Flavobacteriales > Flavobacteriaceae > Marinirhabdus. Next base: position 489,903 of record CAWCWV010000016.1, on the reverse strand, counting down.
ATTTACTGTAGAGCTGGATTGTGATGTAAGTGAAAGAACCTTCAGCAGTAAGGACGGGGTGGCTGTGATCCCTAAGGATGAAGAAAACAACATAAAAGCGCTACAAGGCTTATATCCTGAAATGAAAATTACTCAGGAATACCGTCAGGACGAGTTTGAAAATTTTACGACCACAGACGATCACCTCATGCATATTACCGGAACTCTGGTAGATCAGAACGGGACAAAATATTATAAAGTAAAAAACAGTTGGGGAACCGACGAGGCAAGAAATGCAAATGGAGGCTATGTATACTTTAGTGAAGCCTATATGCGTTTAAAGACCATTAGTATTACGGTTCATAAAGATGCTGTACCAAAAGAAACTGCCAAAAAACTGAATTTATAATTGGTGCGATTGTTGCACATTCATTTTATATGAAATACCTACTCCTCATACTATTCTTTCTTCCCTTACTAAGTTTGGGACAAAACGATTTTAATACCAGGTATTTTACCATTGAAGCGACCACCCAAACCGAATTACCTACCCCTGCACTTTCATCTTTCCAAAAAAAAGTACAGACCTCTATTTATAAGAAGTCTATGTTTTCAGATTTTACAAATCAGCAGGTTACCTCTCAAAATTACTGGCAAGCTGTAGACATGGTAGCCACAACTGAAAATAGGCAACCTAATTCAAGAGTCTCCTTAGAACGATTACAATCTGGTTTTAATAATAATAGTGTCTATGGCTATCAAACCGACGGGAAAACGCGTGTTCGCAACGAGGTGTATCGGGATCAGCAATACTACTCACCTATTTACAATCTTAACGGTTCCTATTATCGAAACAACAATTACAGTCCTTACAGTTTTCCAACAGAAAGAAGAAGGGCTATTATTACCATTGGGAGGGATAACTAAACATAGCTGTCGCTAGCAAATTCCACCCTTCGATACAATTTTGAAAAAATATAGATTGTTATTTTATTAGGATTTGTTACTTTCAAAATCACTCAGGTTCCTGTGAACTTGATTTCTAATTTACCATCCACAATCCGAAGTAACTGTTAACTGTTAACGGTTATCTGTTATCTGCTAACTGATCAAAAGTTTTACAAAATGCCACTACCACCTACAACCGCAGCGTCTACCTACCAAGACACGACAGGCAACTCCTAAAAACTATCTACTCATTAAACATTCCAGCCGCACACCCTAGCCCTAAAGGGCCCACACTAAAAAGTAAAAAAAAACTGCAAACTGAAAGAACGTTTTTTTACTTTGGTTAAAATTTTGATGGTAATCACAATAAACTACAAACGCAGCGTCTGTCTGCCAAGGCCCTACAAACATATCCTAACTACTACCAGCTACAACTTACTTATACTTCCAGCCGCACACCCTAGCCCTAAAGGGGCCCACACTAAAAAGTAAAAAAAAGACTGCAAACTGAAAGAACGTTTTTTTACTTTGGTTAAAATTTTGATGGTAATCACAATAAACTACAAACGCAGCGTCTGTCTGCCAAGGCTCTACAAACATATCCTAACTACTACCAGCTACAACTTACTTATACTTCCAGCCGCACACCCTAGCCCTAAAGGGGCCCACACTAAAAAGTAAAAAAAAGACTGCAAACTGAAAGAACGTTTTTTTACTTTGGTTAAAATTTTGATGGTAATCACAATCAACTAAAAGCAGTCAATGCTATTTAGGCATGGACATCCTACCAACTAACAACTACTAACTAACAACTATTTATACCTCCAACTCGTCAAGTCGGCTCCCTTTGGAGCACTTACTTCAATACGTTTCATAATTTTAGGCAGATACATAGTGTTGTATCTTAGTCTGGAAATAGCATTGGGTTCATTGGGATCTCCATTCCAGCAATGTTCGGCTCTATCTCCGTAGGCAACTTCCCCATCGTAATAGGGTTCTGATGTATTTTCCAGAAAGTCTTCCATTAAATACACTGCATTGTTAAGGTAATAATTGTCCATATCGCCACAGTAAATATGTATTTTTCCTTTTAAATCGGGTCCTAGTTTGCTCCAATCACGTTCCAGGATATGGCGTAAATCGAAGTTTTCTTTCCAATAACTGGCTACTTCTTTATCGATATCTCCCGTATACTTATCCCAGATACGCTTCGGGTAGCCATCTTCCCCTAGCGGCGAATAAGTTGCTTCCCAAATGTCCCACTGCTGGCCAGAGCGTGATTAATCGCCTAGAACCAACTCTAAATGATTGGCACGGCGTAAGGTGGTGGAAATATTGCCTAAGTAATCACGACGGGCAGGAACTTCCAGTTTATTGAAATCGCTCTCGTAGAAATAGGCATTTTCATCTTCATAAATATTGGTTAGGCAATACGCTCTAAAATCTATAGGGTCTGGGCAGGCTGCAAAGCAACCGTTGTACTCCTTAGGATATTTTACCTGAACCGCTAACGACTCCCAACCTCCTGTAGAGCCTCCATACAAGAAACGAGACCACCCCTCGCCTATTCCTCTGAACTGTTCTTCTATATAAGGAATTAACTCGTAGGTAATGGCATCTCCGTAAGGTCCTTGCGCAGCGCTGTTAACAGCATAACTATCATCGTAATAGGGTGTTGGGTGCTGGATCTCAATAATCAACATTCTCGGAAAATCTGGGGAAATCCAGCGCTGGTAAAAATCGTAGGCTTCCTGTTGTTCAATTTTATTATATCCATCCAGCTGAAAACGGGCCGAATATTCTTCTTTTAAATTAGGATCTGGTGGGGTAGTTCGGAAACCACCAAAATCGTCTGGGAAATGCCCCTGAAATACCATAAGCGGATACTTTGCTTCCGGGTGTTTGTCAAAATCTTTGGGGAGTAAAATATGTGCGCCTAGATACATATCCCTTCCGTAAAATTCGGAAAGTTTTTCAGACTTCATTTTAATGTGTTTTATCCACTCGGTATCTTTGGCTTCTTCAATAGGTGGGATTATTTTATCGAGGGTTATTACTTCTGAAATTTCCGCAGCATTATTTATGCTCACTTTAATTGGAAGATTGTAAAGGTTGCCAGGTGATTTGTTCCATTGCTGGCCTTCTCCATTATCCATGGGAAGTTTTACAGTGTGTCCTGTGGAAAGATTGAAGGTTTCATACACGTGTAATAAGGCTTGAACATGATAGTCCCCTTTAGGAATTTCAGTGAGACTTTCAAAAGGAAAACCGAAATCTTCTTCGGTAAAGGTTATTTTATCACCAGGATTTAATCCTTCAACATTTTTTCCGAAAATTAATTGCGTTTTTAAACCGTCGTTTATCTGAAACCTTGGTTCCGCTTCTTCATTATTGGAGAGCATTAGGAGCAATCTTCCATCTACATTTTTAACGTTTAAGCTATCAGAAAGTTGAACAGTGATACTAATTGCTGAAGTTTCAGTTTGCTTTTCAGCACAAGAAAAAAGGGTTATGGCCAAGACAAATAACAGAAAACTATTTTTCATAATTTAGGAGGGTTGGTTTTATTTAAAAGTACAAAATTTAAAGTACTTTTAAATTTCAGAATTTATAATTCATTTATGTCCAAAAATAGTCCCGAACCTATCCACAGTAACAAAAGTAATCTGCAAGTGCTCCACGAGGACAACCATTTACTTGTGGTGAACAAGCGTGCGGGAGATTTGGTGCAAGGAGATGCTACAGGCGATAAACCGCTTTCTGAAGTAGTAAAAAGCTATATCGCCAAAAAATACAACAAGCCTGGCGCGGTTTATTTGGGAGTTGTACACAGATTGGACAGACCCACAAGCGGGGTGATTACTTTTGCGAGAACCTCCAAAGCTTTAACGCGACTCAACAAGCTTTTTGCCGAACGGGAAACCAAAAAAACGTATTGGGCAGTTGTAAAAAACCCGCCACCACAGACTTCAGAAAAATTAGTTCATTTTCTAAAAAGAAATCCAAAGCAAAATAAATCCTATGCGCATACTAAAGAAGTTCCCGATAGCAAACGTGCAGTATTAACGTATACCGTACTCAAAAAACTAGACAATTACTACCTGTTGGAAATTGAATTGGAAACAGGGCGTCACCATCAAATACGGTCGCAATTAGCAGCTATTGGTTGTCCTATAAAAGGCGATTTAAAATACGGATTTGACCGTAGCAATAAGGATGGAAGTATTCATTTGCACGCAAGGCAACTTACTTTTGTGCATCCTGTAATAAAAGAAGAAATCACAATTACAGCGCCTCTGCCTAAGGATGTAATCTGGGATGCATGTTCATGATCTTAAATTTGACAGCCAAATTAAACTTCAACCAGGCCATTTTTAATTGCAAACAATACCAATCCTACTCTATTTTTAAGGTTATAACGGTTAAAGACGTCTTGCCTGTAACCATCAATAGTTTTTGGGCTCAAGTTCATTACAGATGCTATTTCTCTATAAGTACGCTCTGTTGCAGCTAGTTTTACAAACTCAAGTTCGGTGTCTTTTAAGCCCAGTCCAGCGGTGTTTGAATTTTTATTAAAAGTTTGAACTAGCGTATTCGCTACCAAATCTGTATGATAAAAGCCGTTCGTCATTATTTCATTAATAGCCAATTTGAGCATCTCTGGCTGGGTGTCCTTCAGTAAGTAACCTTTCGCACCTTTATGGATCATTTTAATAATAGAGGCTTCATCGTCTTCCATGGATAGCACCAACACTTTTATATGAGGATGCTTTTCTTTTATCCATTGTGCAGTTTCAAAACCATCCATCACAGGCATATTTATGTCTAATAACACTATGTCTGGTTGCTCAACGTGATTGATTAAGTTATCCTGAAAGTTTTTTCCGTTTTTTGAAATGTGCAACACATGACAGTTCCCAAAGGAATGAATAAGCTGTTCTAAAGAGGATGCCAATAAAGTGTGATCGTCTACTATGGCTATTTTATAAGTTTGTTGCTGCATTAATTTTATAAGGATATGTTATGGCTAAGGTTGTTCCTGCACCTGGTTCCGATGAGAGGTTAAAGTTTGCTCCAATGAGAGCCGCTCTGCTCTTCATAGTTTGCATACCAGAATTAGAGGGCGTTGTTTTTACACTAAATCCCACTCCATCATCTTGTAGTTTTATGTGTAAGTCTTCTTTATTGTACTGTAATACAACTTCTAAAGTATCTGCTTTTGCATGTTTTATCACATTGGAAAAAAACTCCTGAACCATTCTAAAGATAATGATTTCATTAGAACCATCAATATCTTTTATGGTGCCATCCAATTTAAAAACTCCATTCAAAAAGTTGAGACGGTTAAAACGTTCCAATTCAATTTGTATAGAAGCGGCCAGACCATTTTTTAAAATAACATCGTTATTAAGAGTTTTTGAAATGGAACGTATTTCCTGAATAGCTTGTCCTATTACCTGCTTGGTTTCTACAAAACGATCTTTTTTATCTTCAGGCACATCGTTTTGAATCATGTTGAGATGAATATTTGCGACAGATAGTAGCTGTCCAACATTATCGTGCAGTTCCCAGCCTATATTCTTTAAGATATTTTCCTTTATTTCAATCTGTGACTGGGCTAATTCTTTTTCAAAATTTTGTTTTTCTTCTAATTGCCTTACTAGTAATTTATTTTTCCTTTTCAGAAAAAAAAGTACAAATAAGACTGTAAAAGCACATACAAAAAGTAATACTACCAGTACATAGACAATTAGTGTTATTTCTTCTTTTTGGAGCATATTATAAAAGCAAAGGTATAGGTTAGGTACAGCAAGATATTTAAAATGAATAAAGTATATACTCTAAATGAAACAAATAATTGATTGCCAGTAGAGGTTTTAAAGTAGTTTGATAAAAAATCTAAAGGTGAAAAACATAAAGTGTGAAACAATATAGCGATTGAAATATAGGCCGGTAAATAATATTTAAATGCTATTGGTTTATTAGAATTCAAGAGATCTAGGTAAAAGAAAAACACAGCTAATAAAACTAGCAAGCTTCCAAAAATAGTAGATACTCTGGAATTTGTATTAAAAAAGTCGTTGGTCGCAAAATCAAAAACAACCGATACAATCAATACTATTGAAAGTACCAATAAGAATTTTCTTAATTTTTTATTTAACATCCAACTCGACAAAAAATAAACATAGAAAATATAACTTAAAAGTTGATATATATTATACAACCAGTAATTATTACGAAAAGGAGTGTCTTTAACCAACCCAAAGTATTCATAGTTTGTAAAATATCCAATTCCGGCATAGGTTCCCACAAGCTCTACAACTACAGTAAGCCATAGAAAAAGTACAAATGCCTTTTCTGCAAAACGAGCATTTGTATTTCGTAAATAATATACTCCTGTTATAGCTGCTACTAACTCCAGCAGTATTACAGGAATCATATTAAATAAAAAATCTGAAAACTCCACTATTCATATTTATTTGGAGGCCATCCGTTCCCACCCCTATTCAATGGATCGATATTGTAATTGTTTGCATCGTCAACATCTACTCCTACAGTAGGTGCCAAGAAAACGGTGGCTTTGGTAGATTTTGCATCATCGTACGCTGCAAAATAGATACGTACGCCTGGATCATTAATGTTTTGTTTGGTAGATTCGTCACGTACGTATTTCACGTATTCCTCTAGATCGGTTAGGCTAAAAGTAAAATCGCTCGCATCTTGTGAGCCACGGGCTGCATCAATGGCTATGGCGCGGGTGTCCATCCATCGTTTTTGTAATGTTTTTGCTTCGGAAACTGGGATACATTTTTTTGGTTTTGTCATTTTGAAAGTTTTGGTTAGTTCTTGAAATTGAAAAGTAGCTAAAAAATGCTGTTGAAAAAAATGCATCCCCAAAAAACAGGAAAAACCCCTTTTTTTAAAGCGTGAAGAAATTCAAAAATGAGACAACAATAGTACCTAAAAATCTAGATAGTTTTGGAAGAAATAAAAGAGGAATTTCAACATTAATATCTCACAAAGATTTGGCAAAATTATGCGTAAAATCTGAAGCAATAAAACCAAATTAAAAGTCTATTAAAACGATTTTAAAAGTATTGCGCATAGCTATTTTTTCTATGACTAAAATTATGAGAACTGCTTGAAATAAAAAGTAAATAATTATAAAAAATTAGAAGAAAATCCGATTGTAACTCCAAAAATCTAATGGAGCTCATAATTATTGATAAGTGATAAGTAATTGTTTATATAAAGTATTTTAAAATACTGATAAGAAACAACTTATTAAAAATAATATACAATTTTTAGACAAGACTAAACCTGTTGTTTGTCGTTTAATTTAGGGTTTTTAGTGAAAAAATTATATAAAAAACATTTCCGTAAATTCCTTCCCCACTCCACTTTACTTGCGTTAAATATATAGAAAATTATATGAATATTTTAGTTAGATTTTCAATCAGAATACAAACAGAAAGCTTCCAAAAATCCCACTTTTCACTTCTAAAAATAACGGTGTATACAGACCCTAATTTCATCTTAATTTGAGACGGAGTAAAGGTCTGTTTTTTTGAAGAAAATATGACTCTAAAATCGATTTCAAAAAGGTGCCTAACCCAATTTGAAACCTACTGTTTCTCCTCCTCTTTTTTGTGCTAATAGATTGATGCTTTCTTCTGTAAGTTGAAAAATACGAGCATAGCCTCCTGTAACTTGTCCATCTCGCATTAAAACAAGTAACTTTCCCGATTGTGTTAATTGTACTGTGCCTGGTTGTACTGGTGCAGTAAGTATTTCCTTTGCAGAAATAATACCACTGCAGTCTAATAAATACGCCATCCTATTACTTTGTGCTGAAATAGTAAATCGTTTTTCCAGGATCTCTTGTTGCTCAAAAATAGAAAGTGAAGTATATTCTGGTCCGGCAAATACCTCTAAAGTAGTACCCCCCATATTTGAATTTATTAAAGAAGTTTTTTCTGGAACAGTTGCTTCCTTAAAAGCTACTATGGGTAACAAGTCTCCCTTCTTCAACATTGCTTCTTTGGTGAGATCCGCATAAAAACTACGACTATTTAAAACTTGTGGAGTTTGCAAACCTCCTGCTACAGAAAGATAGCAACGCATTCCTGTTTTTGCTTTGCCAAATTTCAGCAAATCATTTTTGGAAATTAGAATGGGTTTATCTGTTTCTATTTTAATAGCATTTAGCCAAACTTCAAAAGGGGCTCCCGTGATAGCAATTCTGGTATTTTGATGAAATTTGAGTATTGGACCTCCTAGGGTAATTTCCAGTACAGCGCAATTATTTTTATTTCCCAAGATTGAATTTGCTAGTAAAGCTGAATTCGCGTCCATAGCACCACTCACGGGAACGCCCATCTTCCGATAGCCAAACCTCCCTAGATCTTGAACCGTTGTAAACAAGCCCGAGGTTATAACTTCTATCATAACTCCTGGATTTTTAATTGATACACGCCCGAAGCAACTTCCAAAGTAATATAATCGAATTTAGCTTTTGAGATGAATTGAAATTTTAAGCTATCGCCTGCCTTACATAAAGAAGGTTGCTCTTTCTCAATTGAAAAAATAGGTATGGGCGAACGACCAATAATATTCCATCCGCCGGGGGAATTGCTGGGATATATTCCAGTTTGCTTTCCTCCAATCCCTACGCTTCCCTGTACCACATTGGCGCGGGGAGTTGTTTTCCTAGGAGTCATTAATTTTTCTGAAAGGCCCGTTAAATAAGGAAAACCCGGTAGAAAACCTATAAATGAAACCTGATAAACAGGCTGTGTATGTAGTTGTATTACTTCCCTTTTTGAAATGTTATGGTACTTCATAACTTCAGAAAGATCTGAAGCAAACTCAGTTTCGTAACAAACCGGGATGGTAATTAATTTTGCAGAAGCTTTATTTTGAATGCTTTTTTCTTTTTGAAATACCTCAACAAGTTTTTCTTGAAATGCTGCCATAGTGATTTCCCCCTTCAGGTATATAGCCAGTTCATTATAGGTTGGTGTTGTTTCAAGGATCACTTCTGAAAAATGATGTAGCAATATTTCTTCAGTATATTGAATGGTTTGCTGTGTTTCTTCTGAAATAATCGATTCCCATTGTAACAAAATGGTTTTAGGAGACGGTTTAAAAAACTGTGGCAGCTTCATCTTTGTAATTTAAAATTATGCCTACTCATTTGTGAATGTATATACTCCAAAATTTCAACCGAATTGTCATGATCGCCGTGGATACAATAGGTATTAGCAACAATAGGAATTTCAATGTTAGAAATTGTAGAAACTTTTTGATGAGCTACAAGTTTTTTCAACTGTTGCCAGGCGTCTTCTTTATCGTGATGTATTGCATTTTTCTCACTTCGGGAAACCAAGGAACCATCGGCGTTATAGCTTCTATCAATAAAGGCTTCAAACTGTAAAGGAAGCAAATTTTCAGCCTTTCTGTGCAAGACCGAATTATGTAGAACATATAAAATGGGTCGTATTTTGGTCGCTATAATTGCTGCTACCACTGCATCTGCAGTTGGGGCATCTTTAGCAGCATAATTGTATAAGGCGCCGTGTAATTTAATATGATGTACCGTAGCTTCTTCGGTTTCTGCAACCCTAAAAAAGGTTTGTAACTGACTGTAAATACTTTCGGTTAGCTCGCTTTTGGTCATCGTAATCAATTTCCTCCCAAAGTTATCTTTATCTGGAAACGAAGGGTGTGCACCAATTTTAACGTTATATTTTTTAGCAAGCTGAATTGTTTTCCGCATAGAAGCTTCATTGCCTACGTGTCCTCCACAAGCAATTGTGCAAGAGGAAATAAGCGGAATTAGTTGTGCATCATTTCCAGCACCTTCTCCAACATCTGCGTTAATATCTATTATATAATTCATGCGTTAAAAAATACTTTGTATAAACTTCTTGCACCCAAAATAACTGTCGCCAGCACAATAATAAGCCCTAAAATGCTTTGTAACCTAGTATTTCTGAAATCCCCTAAAACCGACTTTTTATTCACTACCCACAGCAAAAAACCAGCAATTATGGGTAATAACAATCCATTGGCTACCTGCGCAAACTGAATGATCTCAATAGCTGTAAAACCGATGGAAGAAAAAACCACTCCTAACAATAAAATAAACATCCAAACCGCCCGAAAATTAGCCGATCTTAAATCTTTTTTCCAACCAAAACAATCCCGAGCTACATACCCAGCTGCTAATGGTGCGGTAATAGCAGAGGTTATTCCCGCTGCAAAAAGCCCAAGACTTAGTATATATTTTGAAACCGAACCATACAACGGTTCCAGCCCTTTCGCCAAGTCTGCTGCATTTGCAATCTCCCCTTGCTGAATACCCGCAGCACAAATAATAATAGCCATAGAAACAAGTCCTCCCAAAATTATGGAAACATACAAATCTTTACGAGCGGTTTTTAAGTGTTGTGCACTGCTCCATTTTTCCTGCACTAAGGAAGCGTGCAGAAACAGATTATAAGGCACCACAGTCGTTCCTACAAGCGCAATAGCAGTTAGAATACTTTCTGAAGGCATCGTTGGTGTAAACACTCCCTTTAAAACTAAAATCCAATTGGGGTTTGTGATGATAGCAGCCACCAAAAACGAAATGCTCATTAGAATCACCAACGTGACCAAACTACGCTCAATCACTTTATAATTGCCTATAAAGAGCAACACAAAGGCAATAACGCCAATGAGTATGCTTAAATAATTAAGTTGAAAACGTCCAACTGAGATAGAAGTATCTTCAAAAATAGTTTGCAACCCCAATACACCGCCGCTTATATTTCCAGCTTCATAAGCTGCATTTCCAATGAGTATTGCTGAAACGATCAAAATTACGGCCGCTAGTTGCAACCAAGGAGTTTTCAGTTGCTCTTTTACAGAAGCGGCAAGCCCTTTACCTGAAACCAATCCCAGGCGTGCTGCCATTTCCTGCAAGACAATGGTCGCGACAATGGAGAGCGCCATCGCCCATAATAACTCAAACCCAAATTTCACACCTGCCAATGTACAAACCGTAACCGTTCCTGGACCGATGAATGCCGCAGCCACTAAGGTTCCTGGGCCTATGTTTTTTAAGGGGTTTTTCATGTTGTTTTTTTACTTTCATCTCAAAGCTACTTTTTTGCAACCATTTCACCTAAGAATGCCTTAGGATTTTTGAATTGACCCTAAAAAGGGAGATTGAGAATTTGTATCGAGAGGGTTTCTTAGTAGGTAGGCTTCTCGAAGGAGGTACGACTGAGAGATCACATTCGAGTGAGCGAGGCTCCGTTGTACATTTGGATTAGCTACTTGTGTGATTTAGCTACGCTGAACCTAAAGGTTTCTCACTGCGTTTCGAGATGACTGTTGTTGGAAATGACTAGTGCGTCATCTCGAAGGAGGCACGACTAAGAGATCACATTCGAGTGAGCGAGGCTCCGTTGTACATTTGGATTAGCTAGTGGCGTGATTTAGCTACGCTGAACCTAAAGGTTTCTCACTGCGTTTCGAGATGACTGTTGTTGGAAATGACTAGTGCGTCATCTCGAAGGAGGCACGACTGAGAGATCACATTCGAGTGAGCGAGGCTCCGTTGTACATTTGGATTAGCTACTTGTGTGATTTAGCTACGCTGAACCTAAAGGTTTCTCACTGCGTTTCGAGATGACTGTTGTTGGAAATGACTAGTGCGTCATCTCGAAGGAGGCACGACTGAGAGATCACATTTCAGTGAGCGAGGCTCTATTGGGAATTGGGATTAGCTACTTGTGTGATGTCTCACTGCGTTTCGACATGACTGGAAAGAAAAAAGGGACACCAATTTGGCATCCCTTTTTTACATTGTTATATTTAACTATAAGTAGGATTAGCTACTTGTGTGATGTCTCACTGCGTTTCGACATGACTATTGTTTCACGTCTTCCAACTTCACTTCTTTACCGTCTTTGTCCAGCAATTTTACTTCGTCAAAGCCCATTTTCTTGAACTGATTAAACTGCGTTGCTGCATCTCCTACTACCAAATAAGCCATTTTGGACTCGTCCAAATACTTATTGGCCAATTGCTTGTGCTGTTCTAAGGTCATAGCTTTTACGGTAGCTTCCTCGTCTTCAATGTAGTTAGGATCTAAGTCGTAGCTGCTCATTTCCTGTAACATTCCCAATAATGAAAATTGCGTTTCGAAACGGCGGGCGTTCGATTTTATCAATGCATTTTTGGTGAATTCTAAGTCTTCTTCGGCAATACCATCTTTGTATTTCGCAATCTGATCTTTAAAGATTTGTACCGATTCTCCTGTGGTATTTGTTCTAACACTTGAAGAAGCAGTAAAAGTTCCAGGAATTTTACTTCCGCTAAAACCTGTTCTAGCTCCGTAGGTATATCCTTTTTCTTCGCGTAGTACCAGATTTACATTTCCGCTGAAAGAGCCTCCTAGCTTGTAGTTCATTACTTCGGCAGGATAAAAATCTTTATCGGTTCTTGGTAACGCAATATATCCAATGTTAATTACAGATTGTTTCGCACTAGGAATGTCCACAAAATACAAACTTGCCTTATCACGGTTTACCGCAATTGGATATTCAGGAATCGTCACTTCTTTCGCCTCCCAACCCTTTTCAAGATCTTTTAAAGCTAATACGGTCTTACTCTTATCGATCTTTCCTACAATATGAAAACGGCTTACTGACGGTGAGAAGTTCTTGTTGTAAAATGCTTTTAGATCTTCCATAGTAATAGCATTTACAGACTCTTCTGTTCCACTGGTTGGATAGCTGAAAATATGATCATCTCCATACAATACTTTATTGTACACATTTCTTGCTACTACATTAGGGTTGGCCTCACTACGTTTGATACCATTAATAGTTGCCGTTTTAATACGTGCAAATTCCTCTTCGTCCCAACGTGGTTGCATAAGGATTTCTTCTACCAGATCCATTGTCGCTTCAAAATTTCTGGTAAGCGTATTTCCTTGCAGTACAATAGACTCGTTTGTAGTGTACATATTAATAGAAGCTCCTAATAATTCGATGGCTTCTTCCAATTCCTCAGGGGTTTTAGTAGCTGTTCCTTCCATCATAACATCTGTCATTAAGTTGGCAACCCCATTTTTGTTCATATCGTCCAATAGATGTCCTCCTTCGATCACCAGGCTAAAGTTTACTGTTGGTATTTCATCTTGTGTGATTCCATAAACTTCCATTCCGTTAGAAAGCTCTGCATTCCAGCTTTTTGGAATGTTTAATCCTGGAATTTCACCCGCTACTGGCTCTATACTGCGGTCAAAATTTGAAGGTGTTTTAGCAATTTCAGTATTTGCGTCTTCCACTGTTTTGGTAACGTTCTCTTTAATTTCTTCTTCTACAACCTCCGCTTTTACTGAATTTTCAGTAATCAATTCTAATTTTCCTTTAGGCACAAAACTGGTCATCACAAATGGCTTTCCTTTGATGTACTTGTTGTATGCAGCCATCACGTCTTCCTTTGTTACTTTTTTAATGTTTGCAATATCCTTCTCAATAAATGCTGGATCACCAGTAAAAGTATTGTAGCTGGCTAATTGAAATGACTTGCTCAATACGCTACTTATTCCATTGTAAAAACCTGTTTCCAGGCCAGCTTTAATTCGTTCTACATCTTTTTCCGTCACCCCTTCTTTTTCAAAAAGTTGCATCGCTTCATTAATTCCTGCTTCTACTGCATCCAAATCTACTCCATCATTTGCGGTGATAATGATATGAAATTCTCCTGCCAGTTCTTGTGAGTTGTTATAGGCAGTTGTTCTTGATGTTAATTTCTTGTCTTTCACCAATACTTTATAAAGAGGTGCTTTTTTTCCCTGCGATAAAATTTCAGCTAAGAAATCCAGTGCATAGGCATCTTCTGTATATTGCTCTACTGTTGGCCACACCATATTTAATTGTGGTGCTGTCGCAAAATTATCTTCGTGGAATAAACGTTTTGTTTCTGAAATGGTCACAGGACGTGGTTCCAATGCAGCAACTTCCTGACGCTTCTTAATTTCACCGAAATATTTCTCAATCAATTTCTTGGCATCTTCTTTTTCAAAATCTCCAGCCAATACTAAAGTTGCATTGTTGGGACCATAAAAACGGTCGTAAAACTCGCGAACATCATCTACAGTAGCACTTTGCAAGTCTTCCAACTCACCAATTACCTGCCAGTTATACGGGTGGTCTGCTGGGTAGATGTTTTTATCTAATACCCAACCTGTATGTCCGTAAGGGTTATTGTCTACACGTTGGCGTTTTTCGTTTTGTACCACTTCCTGCTGATTCGCAAAAGCTGAAGCTGTTACCGTATTAATAAAGAACCCCATTCGGTCACTCTCCAACCATAGTATTTTTTCTAGAGCATTTGAAGGAACTATTTCATAATAAACGGTACCATCTTTCCAAGTTCCTCCGTTTAAGGTTCCACCAGCATCCTGAATTTTTTTGAAGAATTGATCCTGTGGCACATTTTCCGACTCTTGAAACAACATGTGTTCAAATAAGTGTGCAAAACCTGTACGGCCTTCCTTTTCACGATTAGATCCTACTCCATACTGTATAGCAACTGAAACAATTGGATCACTCTTGTCTTGGTGTAAAATTACGTCCAAGCCATTTTCAAGTTCGTACTTCTCAAATTCTATAGAGAAATTGGCGTCTTCGGTTTTTGCTGTATCTTCTGTTTTTTTATCACAAGAAACAAAGCTAAGACTCACTGCACATAATAGGGCAATTGAGCCTTTGTAAAGATTTTTAAAAGTCATTTTTTTTAATGTATTTAATTGAAAACCAAAGATACAATCAAGGTTAAAGGTTACTGTTAAAGAAGTGTTAAATAGGTGCGTAGGAAGTGACTTATAGACCGTATTTATTGTAATACGCATTTTTTATTTTGAGGTTTAATTTCTAGTTGGCCCTAATAGCGACATTGGTTGTGCTTTAATTTCAACCGACCAGTACAAGCAGTTATTGATTCCAATTAATGCTGCTGGTCTTAGCCGGTGATTTTCTTCACAATTAAATTACGAGAGTCCATGCTAACTCTAAAGCATTGTAATTAGCTTAAAATGATAGTCTAAAAAGTCCCACAAAAACTGAAACTGGATGATAAAAAATTATAGAATCCTTCTTTACTCCTTCACCAGACGCTTCGTAAGTTGTAAGCCGCTGTCAGTAGTTATTTTCATAAAATATACTCCTGAAGTTAAGGTGCTAAAATCTATGGTTGTTCGTGTAGTCACCTCTTTCTGAAACAGTAGTTTTCCTGCAGTATTATAAATCTTTAAATTGAAGTCGTCAAGATTGGTCTCAATAGATGCAGCAGTAGTTACAGGGTTTGGGAAAATGGAAATAAAAGGAGGGACGCTCCTTCCTGAAATACCCAACGTACCTCCAATGATTGTTATAGAACCGTCTGGATCAAACGGATTGGACCATTTTTGGTTCGTATATAAATCTGAGCCTGTAAGTGTTCCCAAAAATGCGATTAGCTCTTGTTTTTCCGCTTCGGTAAGATGTAATTGTTGTGGTGCTCCATTGGCATCTGTTAACCGCACGTCCAAATTGGTATTAGCAGGGTTATTGGGGATGTTATTATAGTGATTCACTACTTCCAAAAGATTTGTAAAACTTCCATTATGCATAAAAGGACCATTTAAACTGCCATCTGGATGTATAAGATTTCTGAGTGAAGGTGCGCGCGTATTATTTAAATCTATCTCACCAGGCATTCCGGCTACAGCAATTACACCATTGTTATCAGAATGGAGTGTCATTGAAAATTCTGGAGGAATATGGCAATTTACGCAGCCCACATTATTTATAAATAACTCTTTCCCCCTATTCTCCTGAGGCGTGAAGTTTGGAAAAGGCTCCCCAATATGATTTACTTGTACCAACCCTTCATCGAATGGGGAATCGAATGACTGAATGCTTCTTATAAATTGAGCTAAAGCTAATTGCATCCGGTTTTCTGTGATCTCTACATCGCCAAACGCAAACTCGAAAAGAGTGTTGTAATAATCGAGACTTTCCAGATGAGTGATAAGATCTTCCATATTTGGATCCCCATTGGTGCCACTATACCCCATCTCTATATGGTCTTTCATAGGCTGGGTAGTCTGTTCTTCCAGTGTTGCTGCACGTTCGTCCCAAAAAAAATGTTTCTCGCGTGAAAATCTGGGATTTACAAGTCGCATTGCATGCTTAGGTGTAAGTCCGTTCATCCCTAGACTTTGAGGGTTTGGATCCCCAAAAGCACGCGCCTGAATATGGCAACTTGCACAGGCTATGGTTCCATTACTGGAAAGGTTTTTATCGTAGAACAATACACGACCTAAGGTTGCTGCTCTATCGTTAATAGGGTTGCCGTCGGTATTATCATTGTTAATGTAGTCTGGAATATCTTGGTTGGCGTAATTGAAAAGGTTATCCAAGTCGACCGTAGCACTCATTAAAATCCATCCAAAAGCAAGAAACAGTAATAAGTACAGAAATCTATTTTTCATAAAATGTTTTTCGGGTTACCGACCTTATTTCAATATAATACTTTTTAATTTTCTAAAGAAGAAAATGGGGGCAAAATCACCTAGCAACCTTCTTACCCAAACCAACCATCCCTATTCAAAGAACGATATTAAATGGCTTCTGAAACAATTCGTTTAAATTCGGGGAGTTCATCCAGAAATATAATACCATTAGGGGCAAGAAAGATTTCGCCTTGTTGTAGATACTGCTCTGCCTATAACAAAAGCAACAATTATGCTAGTATTAAATGTGGGATTTACTATTTCATGAAACCGAAAAAAATCTATTATTTAAATTTTCATTAAAATTAGTTATCTTTAATTTTTCTATAAATAATTGTTTTAAAAGGATTTACATAATTATCCTTATCTTTTTAGCTCTTAAATTTTTTAGACTATGGCAACTTATGCATCTGAAATTACATCCTATAAAGTAGGGTTTTCTCGCACTTTGAATAAAAGAGGGTTAGCAATGCTACCTAATCATTATTGGAATCACCCGTATAGGGCATTTATCGAAATTAAGGTTGCAGGTAGATGGGCCAATGGCATCACAGCAGCCATATTATACTTTATGGACCGAAAGTGGCTTATAAGAGATGATAATAGGGATAATAGATTAGAACTTGGCTTCAGAGAAGAGAATAGGTTAATTCTAAACTTGGATTTTGTGGACTTCGATCACAGTTATAAAATCATTCAATCAGAAAGACCTCTTCATTTCTTGTGGATAGAACAAGAAAATAATACTTCAGAAAATCCGAGAGCTGACAAAATAGTTTCTGCATGGGAAATCGCCACATCCGAAAATGAGCCTGTAGGTGAAGGTCCATCAGACGCCTAGAGCTACATCCCTATTATCAATAGTCAGGTAGAATGAATTTTGAATTCTATTCTTTGCGTATTCCATCACTAATTTAGAAAGTTGAGTCGTAGTCTAAATTTGAAAATAGGTAATTTTCTTTTATTATCAACTCTTAGAAATGTTTCATATTATGGAATATGATAGCTAATAGTAGGTACTCCCAAAATTTTGAAAGGATGATTAAGAAAGAGATGTTCCTAAATTGCCCGAAAAAGAATTTCTAAGATTTATGAAAATGTTAATTGAATTTTAAACATTCCAATTATCCATCCCTATTTTTACTTCAATACAATTCCGAGAAAATATAAAACCCTTATCCTTTACCCAAACCAACCATCCCTATCCAAAGAGCGATATTGAATGGCCTCTGAAATATGGTTGCCTGTAATGTCTTCAGCAGCATCCAGATCGGCTATCGTTCTTGAGACTTTTAAAATGCGATCATACGCTCTTGCTGAAAGATTTAACCGTTCCATTGCAGTCTTTAATAATTGTAGCGAAGCATTATCTAGTTTGCAATATTGCCGTATCTGTCGCACACCCATTTGTGCGTTGTAATGGATATTCTCAAACTCGGCAAAACGATCGGTTTGTAGTTTTCGGGCTTTAGTGACACGTTCCCGAATGAGAATACTGGATTCTCCTTTACGCTCTTCGCTTAGTTTATCGAATGGAACAGGGGTTACTTCTATATGAATGTCTATTCTGTCCAATAAGGGTCCTGAAACCTTGCCTAAATAGCGTTGCATTTCGGCTGGAGAAGAGGTCATGGGCGCATCGGGATCGTTAAAATAACCACTGGGGCTAGGATTCATACTAGCTACCAGCATAAAGCTACTTGGATAAGTGACGGTAAACCTGGCGCGAGAAATAGTGACATTTCTATCTTCCAAAGGTTGCCGCATGACTTCTAAGACGCCTCGTTTAAATTCGGGGAGTTCATCCAGGAACAATACACCGTTGTGTGCCAACGAAATTTCACCGGGTTGTGGGTATTGACCGCCTCCAACAAGGGCAACATCAGAAATGGTGTGATGCGGGCTTCTAAACGGTCGTGCCGTCATAATCCCGCTCCCTTTATCTTTGGTTCGTCCCGCCACACTGTGAATTTTTGTAGTTTCTAATGCTTCAGATATACTTAAGGGAGGCAAAATACTGGGCAACCGTTTTGCAAGCATCGTTTTACCGCTTCCTGGCGGGCCAATTAAAATAATATTATGACCGCCCGCTGCAGCGATTTCCATACAGCGTTTAATGCTTTCCTGCCCTTTTACATCGCTAAAATCGAATTCCGGATTTTGAAGGTGCTCGTAGAATTCGGCTTCCATGTCTACCTGTGTGGTTTCTAGTGAAGTTTCAGCATTAAAAAAATCGATTACTTGTTTAATATTGGAAACGCCGTAAACTTCTAGACCTTCAACGATAGCGGCTTCTTTAGCATTTTGCTCAGGAAGAATAAAGCCTTTAAAACCTTGCTCTTTGGCATTAATTGCAATTGGCAACGCACCACGAATGGGTTGTAGTGATCCATCCAAAGAAAGCTCTCCCATAATAACATATTCTGATAGTGGCTGTTGTTCTTTAATCTGTCCTGTAGAAACCAAAATACCCATCGCTAGGGTAAGATCGTAGGCCGACCCTTCTTTGCGCATATCGGCCGGAGCCATATTCAGCGTGATTTTTTTTCCTGGGATTTTGTAGTCGTTATTCTGCAGTGCGGCAGCAATCCTATAGTTACTTTCTTTAATGGCGTTGTCTGGCAAACCCACTAAGTGATAGCCAACGCCAATATCTGTATTTACTTCTACTGTAATAGTGGTTGCTTCCACACCAAACACAGCACTCCCGTATACTTTTGTGAGCATAGTACTGAAATTTTAAAATGAAAGGGAGTTGTGGTATGAAGAGAAAGATACGAAAAATTAAAATTCTAGTTTCTACTCTATTAAGATTCAATTTCAATATAGGGCACCAACCCATTCTGAATCGCAAATATCACCAGACCTGCTATGTTCTTGACCTCAGTTTTAACCAAAAGGTTTTTGCGGTGTACTTCAACGGTACGTGGGCTAATGTGTAATTGGTCCGCAATTTCAGAAGTGATGTATTGCTTACAGATAAGTGTAAGAACTTCAGTTTCTCGTTCGGTTAGGAAATCTGCATCGAAGGCAGATTTTTCAATGATACTGCCAGGATATTTTTTATTGAGCACTTCCATCACATATTTATCGTAATAAAAACCATTATGAAATACCTGCTTTACGGTGTGCAACATATGTGAAGGTGCCGAGTTTTTAACTAAATATGCGCTCGCCCCAACGTTAATCATGTTCCTAATAAAAGGCTTAGTGTTATAAGTAGTAAGTGCTATAACACCAATTTCCGGATATAAATTATGAAGTATTTTGGTTACCTCTACGCCATTTAATTCGGGCATTTTAATATCGGTCACAACAATGTCTGGAAGTGTTTCTTGTTCTTTGAGAAAGTCTAACAATTGTTTGCCATTTTCGGCCTGGTGGATAATTTCAATTTCTGGGTCGCGCGAGAGGATAAGTGCAATTCCGGCACGAAAAAGCTCTTCATCATCGGCTAGGACAACTTTTATAGTCAAAGTAATTTATTTTTTAATTTAGTTGCTTTAGTAAGTCTAGGGACATTCCGCTTTGTGGTTGAGATTGGAATGTGGTTGTAGCACCTAGAATAGCCGCACGGTTTTCGATACCACTAATTCCTAAACCTTTGGCCATTTTGCCTTGGGATAGCTCAAATCCATTTCCGTCGTCCTGGTAGTGTAAATGTACGGCGTTTTGGGTAGAATGTAAAGACACTGAAACGGTTTTAGCATTTGCGTATTTTACCGTGTTATTAATGAGCTCTTGGACGATTCTAAAAAGATGTAATTCATGATCTTTTGGGAGTGTTTCTTCTGTATAGTTGAAAGTTTCGTTTAATTGAAACTTTTTAGAAGATTGTACTTGATCACAAAGTTCTTCCAAGGCTGCTGCCAAACCAAATTTCTCCAGAGAAGGTGGTAACAAATCGTGTGCAATACGGCGTGAACTTTCCAGTACAGTGGTGGTAATATCTACAATTTTACTCCCCAACGCATTGGCTTCTTCCACCGTGATATTCTTGTTCCTCAACAAGACTCGCATTCAAGCGATACAATATTGAGTTTACTACTTATATCGTCATGCAAATCCTGAGCGATACGTTTGCGTTCCGCCTCTTGGGTCATTAATAGTGGTTTGTAACATTTCTTTTTGATGATGCAATTTCTTGCTTGCCTTCTCCAACTCGGTTTTTACAATTTTTTTACGCGAGAGGTAGAAAAACAGGATGATAGCGGCACTCATAATATTAAGAGACAAATACCAATAAGTATAATTGGTATGATTTGTAGTTCATCGGCTAAATTGTTTTGCATCTTCACGAAGATACTAATTTAAGCATTGTTGCTTTTATATTTTTTAAGCCGAAAGTTCTTATACCATTCAATAAAAATTAATAGTAAATATGTGAGGTATAAAAAGTCATTAACCAAACCTATATACCGTTGTGTCTCTTTTGGTATTTGTAACTTCGAAATTAAATTTAAAGAGGAAAAAAATAAGATGCTGGAAATAAAATATAAAAAGATGCCAGTATTAACATATAAAAATTTAGCTTCTCCCGATAATGAATTATAGTAATATAAGAGTGCATATACAACAATCACACTCTGAGTAATACTAACTCCTAAGCTATTATAATTAGCAAAACTAGCGGGACTAAAAATATACTGAATAAGCAACCCTACCATGACAATTCCAGTAAGCTATCCATATCCATCTTTTCTTTAGTAGATAAAAATAAAAGAGAGACATAAAGAGAAACTGACCAATGAAATAATAGCTAAATAAAAACAGGTTGTTTTCTTTATAAAAAGCATAAACAAATAATAAGTATTTGAATAATTGCAATAAAAATAAGATAGCACGTAAATACTTTATAGGCTTTCCCAAATTTGGAAAAGCTTATGGAATATAACACTGCTACAACTATTGCTGCTACTGATAAAAAATTATTAAAAATTTCAATTAATTCCATTTATTGAGAATTGAAAGCAACACTTAAAAATAATTATTCTAACATAGTTGAGGTTTTCACACGAAAATTTCGATACCATTCTATAAAAATTAGAATCAAGAACATTAAATAAGATACTTCGTTAAATAAGCCTATATACTTTTGAGTTTCTTTTGGAACTTCAAGTTCAATTAAAAGATTATTGGAAGCAAAAAATAAGTACGCTCACCATAAGGTAAATTAACACACCCGTATTTATTAAAAGCATATATGCCTTACCAGTTAACGACTTATAATAATATGCCAATGCATACACCACAATAACTGTTTGCGTCGTACTAACTCCGTAGGTGTGGTATTCATTTATAATGGAAGGATTTACAAAATAATATACTAATAAAATAGTAAAAAGTATGGATGAGAGAACATAAACCCACCATTTTTTTAAGAGTAAATAATAGAAGATGGACAGAAATAAAAATTGCCCCATAAAATAATAATGGAACAGAAAAGGATTGTCTATTTTTTTTGAGACATATAAATATGCAAGGACTTGAATTATTGCTATAAATGTAAGATACATAGTAAAACATTCTATAGGCTCTGCCGTTAACAGCAAAGCCTATAAAGAATAATATTGGTAAAATAATGGATATAAACGTGAGGGTATTTATAAAAACTTCAATCATATCCATAAAATTCTTAGTTTAACGAACTAGAATTATCACAATGTGGAGGACATCGTTGCGTAAAATCCCAAACACTATTTTTGTTTCCCTCTGCATCAGTCAGCATTTTCTGGAAGCATATCACGGTATACGCCACTTTTATCTTTTTGTGTACCTACAATAATTAATTTTTCTTCGTTGGTTGCTGCATTTACGCCCAAATAGGCACGTACGCAAGCATCGTCTCCTGGGTTGGCACCCATTTCTGCCAGTACGCCTTGTAAATCCTGTATAGGGATTAAAAAGGCATTACACTCGTTGTGGCTGTTATAACTACTTTCTACAGAGCGCCATTCCTGCGTCCATTGCTGGGCGGTTGCTAAACTAATTTTTTTGTCTTGTTGACTCATGTGTTTGGTTTTAGTTAAATGGTTGATTGGTTAATTGGTTAATTGGGTAATTAGTTAATTAGGTAATTAGGTAATTAGTATTTTCCCTAGTTCCCTAGTTCCCTAGTTCCCTAGTTCCCTAGTTCCCTAATAAGCTAAAAATAGAAAAACCTCCGCTTTGGGCGAAGGTTTTTCGTATAAAATAAAAATGAATTTATTTTTTCACTATTTGTATCACAGTAGTAGCGTTTTCAGCTTGTACACGTATAAAATAGTTTCCTGCTGCTAGTGCAGAAAGATCTACTTGTGTTTGTGTACCACTTACTTCTTTGCTCAACAACGTCTGTCCAAGAATATTTACTATTTCTATAGAAGACATTTGTGTTGCCGCTGAAACGTTTAACACATTTGAAGTTGGATTAGGGTATACTACTAAACCATCTATAGTGATTTCGTTTATCCCTAATACTTCCACAGTCATAAAACTAAACACCTCAGAATCTTGACCAGGACCACAAATATTTGTTCCTCTCACTCTCCAGAAATATTCGGTTGCATTATCCAAACCATTTACAATGATCGTAGGGTCTTGCTGTTGTTTCAGATACAACAATATTTCCAAAAGCATTGTCCGTTGCTAATTCAAATTCATATTCAACAGATTTGAAATAAGTTCTTCCCAGATTAAAGCTTACGTTGGTATTTATTTCTTCGGCTTCATCTAAAGGTGTCGTAAGCGTCAACTGCTTCTAAATTTGACTCTAGAATACGTTAAGTGCCAATGTAATTGAGTTTGAAGCCGAAATAGAAGTTCCTGTAACCTCCATAAAGTATTCTCCTGGAGCTACATTATTTAATCCGGTAAGGCTTAGTGTAATTTGACCATCGTCATCTAAAGTAGTTGGAGAAATAATTCCAGCAGCTCCTGTAGGTACATCTGAAACGGTAAATGTTACAGTTTCAGTAGAATGTATCTAAAAAATCAACATCAATATCATAACTTCCTGTAGCTACATCGTTACAAATTTCTTGATCATTTTCTGTAGTAGAAAATGAGAAGTCGTTTACAATTCCTGTCACAATTAATGAAAATGTTTGTGTGGCATTGGTAAGTGTTCCTTTGTGAGTTACTTCAATCAAGTAATTACCAGTTGCACCACCTACTTCAATTTTTTCAATATTGTCTACTATATTGTCACCAGTTGTTGCGGCAGCAGAAAAGTTAGCAGGATCTAGTTTCCAAGGCATGTACATGGTTCCAGCACCACCTACTTCGGTTACACGTAAATCTAAATCGTTTACAAGTGCAGGAATAAATGCATCATTTACTCCTTGTGGAGGCACAGTTCCCGCAGGATCTGTCCACGTGATAGAGGCTATAAAGTCATTAATATTGTCCGACTTTACTTCTAACGAATAGGTTTGTCCTTGTGTAAGTACTATTTCTCTAATTTCAGACGTTTGACCATTATTAGAGATAACTTCTGCAGCTCTTTCTGTATTTAGTAATCCCCAACCAAAACGGTAATCTGGACCTGGGTTGGTTCCTGCTTCATCTGCTGTATGCAATGCCAATCCTCTTAAGGTAGAGCTTAACATAAAGTTTCCGTTCAGTTCGTTATAATGTTGTTGCAATAAAATAAGGCTTCCAGATGTATTTGGCGTTGCCATAGATGTACCACTAAAGTTTGAATAAGCCGTATTCGAAGTACCAACGGAAGAAAGCATATTTACACCTTTCGCAGAGATATCTGGCTTTACTCTTCCATCATCTGTAGGTCCCCAGCTACTAAAGCTAGACATTACAACACTCGAAGGTCCTGTATAATTTAATACTTCATTTACTGCTGCACAAATAATTGCGTTTTTAGCTACACTCTTATCGGTTAAATAATCGTATCCGCCATCACCATTATTTGCTCCAGATTGACGGTCATTTCCTGCAGAACATACTGGCAAATAGTAAGGTGCGTTATAAACAATATTGTCCATATTTCTAGCATTACTATCATAATAACCAAGATACCACAATGGTCACTGGCCACTGCACTGTATTCCATAGGAGTGATTAGAAACCAATAATCCTGCTGCTGCTGCTGCGGTCATTTCCGATTCATCATTATTAAAGCTGTACGCAACCAAAGAAGCCATAGGTGCCATCCCTTTTGCATTTCCAGAATTAACACTTCCAGTACCAATCATAGTTCCTGCAACATGTGTTGAGTGATTACTAATACCTGTTGTACCATCTACTTGAGTTGAACGACCACCAATAAGTTGGTGTGTTTCACGAACACGTCCACCATCCCAGATTCCGGCAATCATACCTTCACCATTAAGGTTTAGACCAGCTCCACCTCCAGTATGTACTTTATCTGTACGTGTAGTAATAGCTCCTTCTGCATTATCGGTAGCATAATAGATAGGCTCTCCAGATGGAAATACGCCAACCAATTCTGCCTGGCCTCCATTTTCAATTTTAATAAATTCATCCCAACCGTTAATGTTGGCTAATGCCAAAGCTTGGGCTTTGTTTGCAGCAAATTGAGCGGCATATTGAGCTTCTAATTGTGCCAATGCATTTAGATCGTAATTGCTTGTAATTTCGACTTCGTTCAGTCTCTGTTTGTGCAAACCCGAAGGCCACAAAAAACAGAAAAAGAAGTGACATAATGTTACTTTTCTTCATAGTATTTTTTTTTAAAATAAATTGTATTGCAATAATATTAAAGAAATCCTAAATTTAAAAGCAAATCACTGTCTTTTTATCAAATATTTAGGGTTTTAGGAACTATAATTTATATTTTTAAGGTATTGTGTTGCATGTTCTTGATTGAGAAGTTTGGCATTTTCTAAAATAGTGCTTGCTACTTCCTTACCTAACTGAACCCCCCATTGGTCATAACTAAAAATATTCCAAACCACACCTTGCACATAAATTTTATGTTCATACATTGCTAATAATCTCCCTAAATTTTTTGGAGTCAATTCTTTAACAAAAATAGTTGTGGTTGGTTTATTACCTTTAAAGGTACTATAAGGCTCTTCTGCATTATAAGGTTTTCCTGTTGCCAAAGCTTCTGTTTGCGCCAAACAATTGGCGAGCAACATATTATGAAGTTGTAGATGGGAGCGTAAAGGATTTGTAAAGCAAATAAAATCGGTTGGGATAATTTTGGTGCCTTGGTGTAACAGTTGAAAAAATGCATGCTGTGCATTTGTTCCCGTGGTACCCCATACAATACCTCCTGTTTGGTAATTTACGGCTTCCCCGTTTCTACTTATCTCCTTGCCGTTACTTTCCATAACAGCCTGTTGCAAGTAAGGAACCAATTTATGTAATGCTTCACAATAAGGGATAACAGCTTCTGTTTCACAATTATAAAAGTTTGTATACCATACTGAAATTAGCCCCAAAACCACAGGAATGTTTTCAGGAAAAGGGGCTGTAGCAAAATGCGCATCCATTTGGTGAGCTCCTTTTAAAAGATTTTCAAAATTTTCATACCCAATTGCACAACAAACCGAAAGCCCTGCAGCACTCCAAAGTGAGAATCTACCACCAACCCAATCCCACATTGGGAAAGTTTTTTCTTCAGAAATACCAAAGGCAGCTACTTCAGCAGGATTGGCCGAAACTGCTATAAAATGTGTTGTAACAGCTTCCGCAGAAAGTTTCTGAAATAAACCAATTTTTTACGAAGTCTGCATTTGCGAGCGTTTCTTTTGTTGTAAAACTCTTAGAAACCACAACAAACAAAGTACTTTCTGGATTTATTGCATCTAGCGTAGCTTGTACTGCATCTCCATCTATATTTGAAATAAAATGAAGCTGAACCCCCTCCCTGTAATGTGCCAGCGCCTCGTATACCATTTCTGGTCCCAAATGACTCCCACCAATACCAATATTTACAATTGTATCTATAGGTTTACCTGTAGACCCTTTATAGCTTCCATTATTTATTTTTTCTGAAAAATCCTTCATTTTTTGAAGACACGCAGCCACTTCGGGCTTCATGGCTTCGAAATCCCGTAATGCCGTATGAAGTACTGCTCTATCTTCAGTTTCATTAATTTTCTGACCCGAAAATTGAGCTTTAATAGCCTTCTCTAACTGAACTTCCTCGGCCAACTGAAGTAACAGCTCGCGAGTTTTTGGAGTAATTCTGTTTTTTGAAATATCTACAAAGATTTCCATCCAAGATATGCTTAAATCTTTGCCTCTGTTGGTATCTTCAGCAAATAAATCTTTAATATGTAGCTGTTCAGTTTCCTCAAAATGCGCTTGTAATGCCTGCCAGGCTTTAGTTGTAGTTGGGTTTATTTTAGGCATTGAAGACATATAGAAAATAAGATTTTAGAAGTACGAGGCACGAGTTTTTAGGTATGAAATTAAAATCTCAATATATGTTTCGATTTCAGGTTACGAAAATAGAAAATTGAAATTAGAAATACGAAACCAATTGTATTTTAGCTATTGTTTGTTTTTAATTTTTCTTGATAATATGCTACCAAACCATCCATTGGGCGTTGTACTATATTTCCTAATTGTAAATTGTGTTTGGCAAAACAACGTTCAATAATTTCTTTGCTAAAATGAGCTATGCTTCCTATAAAATGAATAGGAACCTTTTTGGCTTCTTTAAAAGTAAGAACCCTTGTTTGGACAAAATTTTCAATTCCTTTTTCAATCAGTAGCTTAAAATAGGGTTCGGTGATTTCTTCCTCAAACATAAATTGGGCGAAAGAAGCTAAATAGGCATTTGGATTGGATTTTTGATAGACATTCATCTTAATATCGTCTGCACTTAAATTATACTTATTTTTAAAAGTTTCGGCTAAGTGCTTTGGCATATTGCCATAAAAATAGTCTCGCAACAACTGTTTTCCAAAATAATTACCACTCGCTTCATCCATTAAAATATAACCTAACGCAGGAATTGGTGTGTGAATAATTGTACCATCGAAATAACAACTATTAGATCCTGTTCCTAAGATACAAACAATCCCAGGTTTTGTAGTTGCGGCGTACACCGCGGCAGCCAAATCTTCACGAACGGTGACTTTGGCATTTTCAAACAAGAGTTCCAACACTTGTTTTAAAATATTTCTAGGGGTTTCGGTTCCACAACCAGCACCATAAAAATCTACTTGGGTTATTTCCATCATCACCTCACGTAGTTGAGGATTGAATAAGATGCGGCTTTCTAATTCTTCCCTGGGAACTACCGTTGGGTTTAGCCCAAGTGTTTGTGTTTGGAATACTTTTTTTCCTTTAGAATTTAAAAGTACCCAATCGCATTTTGTAGAGCCACCATCTGTGAATAAAATCATATTACAAGTTTGCTGCGTAGACCATTAACTCCACTAGTTTTGCTGAATAGGCATATTCATTATCATACCAGGCAATGAGTTTAAAGAAATTATCATTCAAAGCAATTCCTGCTTCCGCATCAAAATTACAGCTGTGTGGATTGCTTACAAAGTCCTGAGAAACCACCGCTTTTTCGGTATAGCTCACTATGCCTTTATAGCTTCCTTCTGAAGCTTTTTTGAATAGTTTCTTTACCTCTTCATAACTAGCAGATTTTTTAGTTCGCACTGTTAAATCTACTACCGAAACATTAACCGTAGGCACTCGAAATGCCATTCCCGTGAGTTTCCCTTCCAAAGCAGGAATAACCTTAGTTACCGCAACTGCTGCGCCTGTTGTGGTTGGAATTATATTTGCCAAAGCACTACGACCCATTCTATAATTTTTCTTTGAAGGCTGATCTACAGTGCTTTGCGTTGCAGTTACCGAATGCACGGTGGTCATTAATCCTTCAACAATTCCTAATTCGTCATCTATAATTTTTGCTAGAGGCGCCAAACAATTTGTAGTACAGGAAGCATTAGAAATAATAGTATCACTAGCTTTTAAATTGATATGATTCACACCCATTACAAACATAGGTGCTGTTTTGGAAGGTGCCGAAATCACTACTTTTTTAGCACCAGCTTTTAGATGTGCTTTGGCTGTGTCAATTTCTTTGAAAATTCCTGTACAGTCTAGTACTATCGTAGCACCAACTTTATTCCAGGCAAGATTTGCAGGATCTTTTTCAGCAGTTACACGAATTGTTTTACCGTCTACGACAAGATTTCCATCTTTTACTGAAATTTTTCCGGGAAACTTCCCGTGAACAGAATCGAATTCCAATAAATATGCTAAATGGTCTACATCCAGCAAATCGTTTACTGCAACTACTTCAACATCGTTTCTTTGCGAGGCGATTCTAAAAGCTATTCGTCCTATTCTCCCGAATCCGTTTATTCCTATTTTGATCATATCTATTCTTTTTATAACGATGTAATATCCGCCACCCTTATTAAGTCGTTATCTAATTTATTTTTACCTTCTAAAGTTTCAGCAAAAGATATGGCGACAATTTTAAGGTGTTGGATACCAATCATCACATCTCGTTTACCTTCTATAAGCGCATCTACAGCTGCAACTCCTAACCGGCTTGCCAAAACACGATCGTAACAACTAGGTGCTCCACCGCGTTGAATATGACCCAATACTGTTACTTTCACTTCATATTCGTTTAAGTTTTCACGGATATAATCTGCCAGGCCCAGAATATTTTTTCCTATCTGGTCCCCTTCAGAAACCACCACAATGCTAGAGGATTTCCCCGATTCCTTACTTCTTTTTAAAGAGGCTACCAATCTGTCTCTTCCTAAGTCTTGTTCTGGTATTAAGATTTCTTCGGCTCCTGCTCCAATACCTGCGTTTAAGGCAATGTCACCAGCATCTCTGCCCATGACTTCTACTAAAAACAATCGATTGTGTGAGTTTGCAGTATCTCGTATTTTATCAATAGCTTCAACTACCGTGTTCAAAGCTGTATCATAGCCTATTGTGAAATCGGTACCATTTATATCGTTATCAATGGTGCCTGGAATGCCAATAATAGGGAAATTAAATTCCTCATTAAAGATCTTGGCTCCCGTAAATGTCCCGTCGCCACCAATTACAATGAGGGCATCTATACTGGCTGCTTTTAGATTTTGGTATGCTTTCTCTCTTCCTTCCTTGGTTCTAAATTCATCAGAGCGAGCCGATTTTAAGAAAGTTCCTCCTCTATTAATAATATTTTTCACACTTCTTGGACCAAGGGGAATAAAATCGTTTTCAATCAAACCCTGTAGGCCACGGTATACACCCACACATTCTACCGTATGAAATGCACAACAACGCACCACAGCCCTGATCGCCGCATTCATTCCTGGAGCATCGCCACCACTGGTTAAAACTGCTATTCTTTTTATTGATTTTTTCACAATGGTAAATCTAAAATTAAATTTTCGAAAAATTTCAGTAATGTAATAACTATAACGTTTTTGGCAACAATTCTCATTAAAATTTAGCAATTTGTAAAGAGCTAAATTAAAAATACGTGTAAATACGTATATGCTAATCTAAAATCTCGTGTTATATTTACATTGAATTAGTGAAATGTATACCACTATTCTTTTTGTGGGGATAAAAAGAGTAGCTATACAACTTAATTGATCACTAAGTTAGGTTTGTTATGAGCGTCTCATTTTGAGACGCTTTTTTTTGTTCTCACCCAGAATTGTCCTCACCCAGAATTGCTGAAAAAGCAATTCTGACCTCTCCAGAGGAGAGGTAGTAAATACCTTTACAGAAATTTATAATAATTTAAAACGTTTACCCAATATATTCCCCTCGTTTACATCATCCTCTTGTGAGTGCCTCACTCGTCGGTGATGAGACTCGTGGGATGCAAGGGAAAGGTATTTTTCCGTTAGCAACAAAGAGAGTTTCTTTAGTTAGGAAGTATTGTAAACTCTATAGAGGAATCGTTAAAAACTTTATGTGTTTGCTTTTGAAAATCTGTCTCCTTAGCTTTAAAAATATTGTCTACGTAGGTTTGCGGATTTAAATCTATATACGGAAACCAAGTACTTTGCACCTGTATTTGAAGTTTATGTCCCTTTTTAAAGGTATGATGAACATCTTGTAATTTAATAGTCACTGCAGTCTTTTCATTAGCCACAAAGGGTTCAGGTTTGCTGAAACTGTTTCGATACCTCCCACGCATCACTTCGCTACGAACCATCATATGATAATTACTCATTTTAAGATGGTCCTGTGTTTCTTCAGTATCCTTTGCATCTGCTGGAAATACGTCTATTACTTTTACTACCCAATCTGCATCGGTTCCCGTAGTAACGACATTTAATTTTGCCAGAATATCTCCTGCCAGCGTCATATCTTCAGTTAAAACAGGCGTTTCAAACACCAATACATCTGGACGTCTCCCAGCAAAGCGCTGATCGTCTGTCATAAATTTTCTTGGGGTAAATACCATTTTAATATCTTCAGAATAGGGTACTGGTTTTTTTGGATCACTCACAAATTCTTCGAAGGTGAAACTCTTTTCTGCAATGGGATTTAAACGCTGGTTGTTTTGTAGCCAGAAGGTTTTTTTAGCAGCTTCTTTTGGAGGCCACTCTGTATATTCTTTCCAAGCTAAAGAACCCGAATCAAACATATACGCTTCTGGTAAATTTGGTTTCCCTTTTCCATCTCCTTTTAGGAAATGATTAAAAAACTTGCTTTCAATATTCTCTTGGTATTTTGCCGAAATATTATCTCCGAAGTATACATTTCCTATGGCTTGCCTTCCACTATTTCTAGCCCAATCGCCATGACTCCAGGGTCCAAAAACCATAGTATTATAATTCTTACTACTCTTTTCAATATTTTTATAGGTTTCAAAAGGGCCGTATAAATCTTCTGCATCAAATAAACCTCCTACAACCATTACAGCGGGCTTGATATCCTTTAAATGCTGAATAATACCGCGCTTTTGCCAAAACGCATCATAATCTGGATGTTCTTTTAATTGTGTCCAAAACACATTGTCTTTTTTATAATATTCGTCCAGATTTGAAAGTGGACCCGCATCCAAGAAAAACTGATATTGATCTTCAGTTCCTAACTCCGGAAAATTGTACCAGGCTTCTTTGGTAGGTTCTGTTTTTTCATAGCCAAATACCGAAGTTGCTCGCCAATAGCTCAATAAGTAGGCTCCGTTGTGGTGAAAATCGTCAAAATAAAAATCACCAATACAGGCTTGTGGTGACGCTGCTTTTAAAGCTGGATGAGCGTCTAATAAAGAATAGGTGGCATAAAATCCTGGATAGGAAATTCCCCAGGTACCCACATTTCCATTATTGTTAGGAATATTCTTCACCATCCAATCAATAGAGTCATAGGTATCACTGGCTTCGTCAAATTGCTTTCCCTTTTTATTAGGGATATAAGCACGCATATTATCATAGGTTCCTTCGCTCATCCAACGGCCTCGTACATCTT
Source organism: uncultured Flavobacteriaceae bacterium (assembly GCA_963799365.1). Taxonomy (GTDB): domain Bacteria; phylum Bacteroidota; class Bacteroidia; order Flavobacteriales; family Flavobacteriaceae; genus Marinirhabdus. Next base: position 458,033 of record CAWCWV010000016.1, on the reverse strand, counting down.
GATATACAACAATGTAACCCTCTTTCATCATAAATTCATTAGGCCCTACTTTGGAAGGAAACTGGTCTTCGCCATAGGGTCTGCAACTATACGGAGTACGCAACAGTAGTATTGGGTATTCCTGCGAAGTGTCTTTAGGGGAATACACAGAGGTAAACAACTTGGTGCCGTCACGCATTGTGATATAGCTTTCGGTTTTGTTGAAATTATTTTTTACATAATTTTCGTCTTGAGCAAAGGAAATAACTACAAAAAGTAGCGCAACAATCAATGAAATTTTACGTAGCATACAATTTTATTTAGAGGTTCTTTCTTTATGATTTTTAATTCCTTCTTCCAGCCAGTATAAATATTCGTCGGCATCTGGTGTGTATCCAACTGGTTTATTAAGAAGGTTATAATTGGCATCCATTAATACATAATATGGTTGCGAGTTATTCTGAAAGTTGACTGTTTGAAAGGTAGCCCACTTATCGCCCACTGTTTTAATAGGTTTTGTATCTCCAGAGGATTTCAAAAAGCTGAAACGTTGTTCTTCTGGTAATTCTTTTCTATCGTCCACATATAGTGAGATAAGAATATATGCTTCATTTATAGTACTGAAAATATCTTCCCTACTCCATACTTGCTCTTCCATTTTACGGCAGTTCACACACGCCCAACCGGTAAAATCTATCATAATTGGTTTCCCTGAAGCTTTTGCTGCAGCAACCCCCTCTTCAAAATCTTTATAGGCTTCCAGACCAAGTGGGGCTTCGGTATCTTTATCGTACAAGCTATAAAATAATGGTGGAGGGAAACCACTTAACAACTTTAGATTAGCATAGCTGGAATTAGTCAAACCAGGAATTAAGTATAATAAAAAAGCAATAGTAGCAACACCTACGATTACATTTCCCACTGGAGGTTTACGCTTTGGGCCATCGTGAGGAAAACGAATAATCCCAAACAAATACAACACCATTCCCAATGAGCAGAGTATCCAGATACCAATAAATATTTCACGTTTTAAAAGTCCCCAGTGTTCCACCAAATCTGCATTGGACAAAAATTTGAAAGCCAATCCTAATTCAATAAAACCAAGCACCACTTTAACTGTATTTAACCATCCACCACTTTTTGGCAAGGTATTTAACCAATTAGGGAACATGGCAAATAGTGCGAAAGGTAAAGCCAGTGCGAGTCCGAAACCTCCCATACCCATGGTTAATTGCCAGGCACCACCATCGCTGGTAAGTGAACCTCCTAATAACGATCCTAAAATAGGTCCTGTGCACGAAAAGGAAACAATAGCAAGCGTTAACGCCATAAAAAAGATCCCCACAAAGCCACCAATGCTGTTTGCTTTATCGTCCATTTTGGCACTCCACGATTGGGGTAAGGTAATTTCATAATACCCAAAGAAAGAAAAAGCAAAAGCTATAAATATGACAAAAAAGATGATATTGAGCGTAACGTTTGTAGATATGTTATTAAGTATTTCGGGGTTTAAAGAATCTAAAAGATGGAATGGAATACTTAAAATTACATAAATCAAGAAAATGAATACCCCATATAAAATGGCGTTAAACATCCCTTTTTTCTTTTCTTTCGCACTTTTTGTAAAAAATGAAACCGTTAAAGGGATCATAGGAAATACACAGGGCGTTAACAACGCAATTAAACCACCAACAAATCCTAACAAAAAGATGGTTAAATAACTTTTTTCTGAACTTTCACTCTCGTCTTTAAACTCTTCCGTACCTCCTACTTCTATTGTTAATGCGGCGGATTTTTCTAGATCATCTTGCGTAATTTCGGCATTAGATTTTTTTGCAGTTCCTGATGTAAGATCTACTTCAAAAGTTTTGGTATTAGGTGCCAAGCATCTTTCATCATCACAAACCGAATAAAAAACTTCTACAAGAACCTTAACTCCTTTTGAGTTTATCACTTTAATAGGCTGGATAAACATCACTTTGTCTTCAAAAAACTTGACATCTATATTAAAGACGGGATCAAAAATTACCGGGATATCTGGTTCTTGTGTTTTCCCAACCAGGATGTATGTTTCTGGCGTTGGATTAAACGTGAATGCAGTGGGGATAGGCCCTTCAAACTCTTCACCAAACTGTGTCTGGCTGTATAAATGCCAACCTGCTTCTAGTTCGGCAGTAATAAGAATATTATAGTCTGTTTTCGATTCTTTTTCGAGGCTTACCTTCCATTCAACAGGATCTAAAACACCCACTTGAGCCTGTATGGTTTGTATAAAAGCTAGGATTAAAAATAATGCTGGGAGAAATCTTTTCATTAGATATGAAGGGATATTTTTAATAAATCTTCTGTTTGTGGCGTTCTTTTAAAACGGTCGTCCAGGCGGTAACCAACTACCCAGACAATGCTGTTTTTACTGCAAAGTACCCACGCCTTTTCTTTCGCCACCAAAGATACCTTTTCATCTTTAAAAAACTTGCTGACTTTCTTTTTTCCTTTCATTCCAAAGGGATAAAAATAATCTCCGGCTTCCCATTTCCGAAGTGTAAGTGGAAATTCAAGCAATTCTTTAGCTACAAATACGGTATGCGCATTTGTAACTTCAAAAGGTGTATCGGTTTCAAAAGTTAGGTGAAGAGGATTTTTTATTTCTGAAATCCCTTCTGAAATTTTAAAATCCGCGTACTGTTCTGTTTTAATTTCAGTTAACAACAGGAATTCTCTATCTTTTAAAAGCCTGTGAGTTCCCGAAAAGACTTCCTTCCCAGATTGGGCTTCCAATAACTTGAAAATATCGTCCCAGGCGGTAAATCCGAATGGGTGTAACAATTCATATAACAATGCATCGGTATTAGGTAATTCTGAAATTTTTGCAATGTTAAGACTGTAACCTGATTCGGTTTCAGAAATGACCAAATTATACACCAACGCCATATAATCTTCAATTAAAGCTTGTGATGCGGTTAGATGGTTTTGGGTTTTCTGAAAATTCTCAAGTACTTTTTCTGAAACTTCCTTAAATTGTGGCAACACCTCTAACCGTATTTTGTTACGCAGATAATCGGTTTTTTTGTTGCTACTATCTTCCCGCCAATAGCAATTTTGTGCTTTGGCAAATTTTAAAATGTCTCCTCTGGAAAAAGTAAGCAGTGGTCTTACTATCTTTTTATTCTGCTCTGGAATTCCAGTTAATCCTTTTAATCCCGTTCCACGAGACAAATTGATAAAGAAAGTTTCTAAATCATCATCGGCATGATGGGCGGTAAGAATATAGTCATACTTAAAACTTTGCGCTACTTCTTCGAACCACTGATAGCGTAATTCCCTAGCTGCCATTTGCGTGGAAAGCTTGTGGTCTTTCGCAAAGGTTTTAGTATCAAAAGTTTCAGCATAAAAAGGGACACCTAAAGTTTCGGCAAGATTTTCAGTAAAAATAGCATCTTCATCACTTTCTTTTCCGCGTAATGAAAAATTACAGTGGGCCATGGCGATGTTGTATTTCAGCTTATGTAAAAGATGAGTCAACACCACACTGTCCAAACCGCCACTACATGCAATAATGAGCTTGCTGTTTTCCAAAAAAGAAAAGTTTGTTAAAAGGTGTGTTTTAAATTCTGAAAGCATGCGCTTAGATTACTCCCGCTAAAATACCCAAAACTACGGCAATACCAAAGCTTAGCATGGTGCCAATAAGCACATACTCCGTTTTTAGGGTATCTGTGTCTTTATAACGCAAAACAGATTTTGCTGCAATTAAGAATCCAACGGCCTGGTATTGTCCTATTAGTATGAAAGTAAGTGTTAAAACGCGTTCCAAAATACCAATGAGTTTTCCTGCATTTGGGAGCTCATCTGTTTCATCTAAGATTTCGGCTTTTTCTTTTTGGGCAATGGCTACGTCTATTTGTGACGATCTAAATACTTCTTTTACCAAGATATTGGCGGGTCTCAGGCAGAGTAAATAGGCGGTGACAATTGCAATAAAAGTTGCAGAAACAGGCAACTCAAAAAGAGGCTCAAAACCGTGATACCTTTCAAAAAATAGAGACACTGCTATGAAGACCATGATGTGCAATAATTGATCTATAAAAAAAGTATACTTCCATAATTTGGGATGGTGGTTGGCTTTCGCTTTAAATCCATCAATTATATAATGAATAATCGCAATAATACCCGCACCTACAAAAAATTCGATTTGAAACGATAATACCCAGGAACACACAAAAACAAACAACACGTGAATGGGTAACAACCTACTTTTAAAACCAATACTATTTTTTTCATTGGCCATTCGCTGGGTTTGAAAAAAATAATCGGCTAGCACGTGGGCTAAAAATTGTAATAATAAAAAAGTTGTTATCTGCATGTTTACTCGGTTAGTGATTCATTAAAGTAGGATACTGCGGTTTCTATGGCGTTCCAACCTACGTTCGTAGAATGTCTGTTAACAACAGATTGGTCTATGCCTAGTTTTTTGGCGATGGCGTCCTCATTATGGCCTAGCAGTTTTAAATAGACAACCTCACATTGGCGTTCGGTTGCCTTGGTGAAAAGTACATCCAATAATTCTAAAACAGTGGTCCATTTTTTGTTCATGGCTTCGTCTTTAGAAGCAAAAAACAAGGTATTTTTAATTACAATCCGTTCTTTATCGTGTGTAGATTTACTATTAATAGTGCGTCCCGAAAGGTAAATAGCCTCTCCATCTATGACCCCGTTTTCGGGTTCAAAACGGTCTAATTTTCCATAGCCAATGGCCAACCGCACGCCATACTCTTTGAATAGCTTAGCCCTGTTTTCAGACTTAGAAGCTGCTACTGAAATTGGAATGGTCTTCACATAACTCTTTATGGCCAAACAAGCCTGCATTGCTTCTCCTGCATTTGGAATGACACATTCAATATAATCTCCTTTTACAATGCGACCATAGCTTTTAAAATGCTTTTTTAGATCTTTTAACAAGGTCTCCAAATGTGCTTCTAAAATCTTCTTGTCATCACTGTCCAAGCTGGTTGAAGATATAATATCTCCCGATACAACTGTATAATTCACTTTTTATTTTTTACAAATATAGTTATTTATGTTGTCTAGAGTACATAAAAGGTGTTTATGTTGTGTAGAGTGCATAAAAGGTGTTTATGTTGTGTAGAATACATAAAACTCTACATTACAAAACTCAAGTTTCAAATTAAAAGCTAAGTAATAAAGAAAACTATACGTATTTGCGACTTAGCGAGTTATTTAAAACAAAGAGTCCAAGGAGGTTAAAATTTTACTCCAAAACGCTTCGCATGGCTTTGGCTTTCAACAAACATTCTTCGTATTCGGCTTCTATAGTAGATTTGGCCGTAATGGCACTTCCTACTGAGAAACTTACGTATTGCTTCAATTCATTATATAGAATACTACGAATTACCACATTAAAATCGAAATTACCATTAGGAGTAAAATAGCCCACGGCTCCGCTGTACACCCCCCTTTTTGCATCTTCCAGTTTTTCAATGATTTTCATAGCGCTTATTTTGGGAGCACCAGTCATACTCCCCATAGGGTACGTATTTTTAATGATTTGTACAGGTGAAAATTCAGGTTCAGCTTCGCAGGAGATAGTGGAAATCATTTGATGTACTTGTTCAAAGGTATAGATAGCGCATAGCTCTTCTACAGTGACTGTCCCCTTTTTTGCGATACGGGAGAGGTCGTTACGCACCAGGTCTGTGATCATAATATTTTCGCTACGTTCTTTGGGATCCGTAGCCAAAGTTGTAGCCATTTCTTTATCTTTTATAGCATTTTGTAGTCGTTTGGCCGTTCCTTTAATGGGTTGAGAAACAATGGTACTTCCCTCTTTTTTTAGATAACGTTCGGGTGAAGCTGAAAGAACATAGTGTTTCTGCAGTTTCAAATAAGTTGCGAAGGGGGGTTTAGAAATGTTGTTTAGGGAAAGGAAGACTTGTTCTGGATTTATAGTAGTGTCTTCGGCATAGAACTCCTGGCAGAGATTGGCTTCATAAATATCCCCTCTCTCAATGTGCTGCAATAGCTGGCCTACTTTTTCGGCATAGCTATCTTTGGAGGTGCGTAATTTTATTTTTATGGGTTCGGAAGGAGTAGCATCTTCGGAAATTTCAGTTGAAAGAATGGCATCCCAATCTGTATCCAATTCGTCGTCTACCATTGCCAGATACTGCAATTCTACTTCAGTTTCAGAAAAAAGGAAGACTTTCTTTGGCTGAAAGAAATACAAATCTGGAAAATCCAAGCCATCATAATTTTTGGAAGTAAGCCGTTCTACAGTGTTCTTTAAGTCATAGCTCAGGTATCCAAATAGCCAATCCTTTGTTAATTGCTGGTATTCATCTAGCTTTTCAAATCCATTATGGTAATCGGTTTTAATAGCAGTAAATGCGTCTACGGCCAGAATAGCCTGATACGAACCGTGATTTTGCACATAGGAATTACTATCCAACCAAGCCACTTCTTCAAACTGGCTTGCCCACGACAACACTTGTTGTCTAAGTTTATTGGAGAGTTTGGCTGAAATTTTTTTGATTACGCGCATCACCCACGAAGATATTGAAAAAAAAGAACCATCTCAAAAGGTATGAGATGGTTCCTGAATTAATTTAAAGGGTCTTTACATATGCAACGCTCTATCTGCAGTTGCAGCTAGAGCTGCTTCTTTTACAGCTTCGGCATAGGTTGGATGTGCGTGACTCATTCGAGCGATATCCTCTGCACTCGCACGAAACTCCATCGCAACAACCGCTTCGGCAATAAGGTCGGCCGCACGGGCTCCTACCATATGTACGCCAAGCACCTCATCTGTCTTTGTATCGCTTAAGATCTTTACAAATCCGTCTGTATCGCCACTGGCACGGCTTCTACCTAAAGCCCTCATTGGGAATTGACCGCTTTTATAAGCTACTTTTGCTTCTTTTAATTGTTCTTCAGTTTTACCTACACTGGCAACTTCTGGCCAGGTATATACCACTCCAGGAATTAGGTTGTAATCTATGTGTGGTTTTTGTCCGGCAATGATTTCGGCTACTAAAGATCCTTCTTCACTTGCTTTATGCGCCAACATAGCGCCTCTTATTACATCTCCAATAGCGTAAATATTCTTTACGTTGGTTTGTAAATGATCGTTTACGTCTACTTGTCCGCGTTCGGTGATTTTTACCCCTGCGTTTTCAGCTTTCAAACCGTCTGTATAGGCTCTTCTTCCTACTGAAACTAAACAATAATCACCTGTAAAGGTTACTTCGTTATCTTTTTTATCGGTTGCGGTAATAGTGACTTCTTTTCCTTTTTTCGAAACTGCTGAAACTTTATGGGAAAGGAAAAACTTTACGCCTTGCTTTTTCATCACTTTAAGTAGTTCCTTACTCTGTGCACTATCCATAGTTGGAATGATGCGATCCATATATTCTACTACAGAAACTTCAGCACCCAATCTGCGATATACCTGCCCTAATTCCAGCCCAATTACGCCACCGCCGATTACGACCATGTGTTTTGGGATCTCTTTTAGGCTCAAGGCTTCGGTTGATGTAATAATGCGTTCTTTATCCAATTTAATAAAGGGCAAAGTAGCTGGCTTACTTCCTGTAGCGATAATGGTGTTTGTCGCTTCTATAGTTTGCTTTTTCTCGCCGTCAATTTCAATATGCGTTGCATCTTTAAAGCTTCCCATCCCAGTAAAGACATCGATTTTGTTCTTATTCATCAAAAAATCAATTCCCTTTGTGGTTTGGTCTACTACAGCAGCCTTGCGCTCGATCATCTTTTTGAAGTTGATCTTTACCTCACCAGGAATCTCAATCCCGTGCTCCTCAAAATGCTTGATAGCTTCTTCATAATGATGTGAAGAATCCAGCAAAGCTTTACTAGGAATACAGCCTACATTGAGGCAAGTTCCTCCTAAGGTATTGTATTTTTCAATGATGGCAGTTTTCATACCCAATTGTGCGCAACGGATAGCTGCTACATATCCTCCAGGTCCAGAACCTATTACTGCAACGTCGTATTTAGACATATTTAATGCTTTTTTGTATTGAAAGGCAAAGGTACTATTTTGATTGTAGATTTACGAAGTACGATTTTAGAATTGCTAGTATAATTATTTATTGGGGAATTAGGGACCTGGGAAACTAGGGAAATACTACTGTATAAAAAATTACTAAAACTTTTACTTAAGTAGCTAGGCAACTGTTTTACTATACCACTTTTATCTTGCCAACAATATCACTATATAAATACGCTACTGGTAAACTACTTCACTAATTACCTAATTAACCAACTATTCCATACCGGGAAATGCCAGCATCTGCCCCATCCCAACGGTAAAAAGCCAATTGCCATAAATTGCGTGCTCTATACTTACCGCAGTTGTACTTCTATATTTTAAATAAGTGTAGCCAAAAATAATTCCACCAATAAATGTTAGGATGAGTACTAAGGCATTTCTGAAAAATAAGTGAGCTAAAGAAAACACAATAGCATTTATAAAAATGAAGAGCGTTTTATTCTGAAACAATACTTCATACCGTTCAAAAAAGAAAGTACGGTATATGATTTCCTGTGGCCAGACCGAAAGGAAAGTGTATACAAAAAGAATAGCAACAAACAATCCAGGATTATTAAAAGGAACATAAAACAAAGCGTTCTTATCTTGAAACCACACATAGACCGTCGTCAAAATGGAAACAACCAGAAAAGTGATAAAAATCCTACCCCAAAAAGATTTCCAATTCAGATTTTTCTTGATACGAAAATGGATATTTTCAGATTTCTTCAGTTTAAAAAGAATATAAATAAACCCCACAACTACCATCCCTACTTTCACCCAAATATTAAATGCTAAGGCTAGACTCACGGGTAGTAAAAAAAAGAGGATAAAAAATTCTGAGAGTAATGCTACTTTTAATTTATTCATAATTCGATCGCAGTTGTATTCTTTACTTCATTTATTGTAAACGAACTCGTCGTACTTCCTACATGCTCCATACTTGTTAATTTGCTTACCATAAATGCTCTGAAATGTTCCATGTCTTTCACCAATACTTTCAATAAATAATCGTAGTCCCCACTTACGTGAAAACATTCCGTTACTTCTGGAAGTTGACGCACTATGGTTTCAAACTTAGTGATATTCTCTTCACTGTGTTTTACCAATTTAATATGACAAAATACCGTAAAACCCAAAGCAAGCTTCTTGCTGTCCAACAAAGCTACATAAGCTTTAATAACACCTGCCCGCTCTAGTTTTTTTATACGTTCATAAATTGCTGTGACCGAAAGATTTAACTTTATAGAGAGCTCCTTGTTTGTTTGTTTTGCATTTTGCTGAAGCTGTTTCAGCAATTGTCGGTCTATGGTATCTAAGTTCACTTTTTTGATTTTTTTTCTGAAAGTCCTTCTAAAAAAGTTCCAGTACAGAAAATATTTTATCAAAAATAACAAATAACAACTTTTAAAACTGAATTAAGATAATATGATTGACATCCAATCTACATATCAGTATTTTTACAGTGTTTAATAAGTGGTCAAACCATTTGGTTTCGACTGCGCTCAACCTAACACCATGACTAAAAAAGATTTCAATCCAGCAAACAACATACAAGACCTTCAGTATTTTGGCGAATTTGGAGGCGTAAATCCCTCTATTTCAGACTCTTCTACCTACACATTTCTTTCAGCAAAAACCATGTTCGACACCTTCGAAGGAAATGCAGATGGCTGTTATTTGTATTCAAGACACTCTACTCCTTCCAATTTATATTTAGGAGAAGCATTGGCAGCCATGGAAGGCACCGAAACTGCAAATGTAGCTGCCAGCGGAATGGGAGCGATTACACCAACGCTACTCCAGTTTTGCCAGGCGGGAGATCATATTGTCTCTAGCCGTACGATCTATGGTGGCACTTATGCGTTCCTTAAAAATTTCACCCCAAGAATGGATATTCATACTTCGTTTGTAGATATTACAAAATTGGAAAAGGTAGAAGCAGCTATTACCCCAGCAACTAAGGTTATTTTTTGCGAGTGTGTATCCAATCCTTTATTAGAAATAGCAGATATTGAAGGATTAGCAAAAATTGCAAAAAAACACAACCTACAATTATTGGTCGACAATACGTTTTCACCCTTAACCATCTCTCCTGCTAAATTGGGAGCAGATGTTGTGATGCACAGCCTAACAAAATTTATAAACGGTGCGAGCGACACCATGGGCGGTGTTGTTTGTGGATCTCAGGAATTAATAGACACCTTGCGAAATGTAAACGACGGCGCTTGTATGCTGTTGGGCGCGTCTATGGATAGTTTAAGAGCCGCTTCTATTCTGAAAAATCTGCGAACCTTACATATACGTATGCAACAACACAGTAAGAACGCACTGTTTCTCGCGGAAAAATTTGAAGCAGATGGATTAAGAACTGTATATCCCGGACTTAAAAGTCACTCCGGTCACGAGCTGATGAAAAAACAAATGAATCCTAAATACGGTTTTGGCGGGATGCTTACCATAGACGTAGGTTCATTAAACAAAGCCAATGAACTAATGGAGTTAATGCAGGAAAGAAATTTAGGATATTTGGCAGTAAGTTTAGGTTTTTACAAAACACTGTTTAGTGCACCTGGCTCTTCTACTTCTTCAGAAATACCAGAAGAAGAACAAGCTGAAATGGGCTTGACAGATGGGTTAATTAGATTTTCAATAGGATTAGATGCCGATATTGAACGTACGTATGAGATGATGACCGCTTGCATGAAAGATGTAGGTATTTTATAAATTATAGACACGCTATTGCATTGGAGCTACAGGAAACTGTGGCTCTTTTCATTTGCATACAACTTAACAAAATCGTAACATTACATTTCAAATCAACCAAGCACAATGCAAGAAAAAGATAACCTCTCCGAAATAGATATTGAAAAACAGCACATTATGGATAATAAAGAGCTCTCTATTTGGGAAGCGCTTGTTCCGGTTGTGATTTTAATGGCACTGCTGGCCTACAATATATTTTGGAAAGATGGAGAGTGGTTTGGTGAATATTCCAATCAGTACATTTTATTGATGGGCGGAGTTGTAGCAGCTATAGTTGGCTTTTTAAACAAAGTATCCCTTAGTGTTATGCTTACTGAAGTCTGGGAAAACTTAAAAAGTGTATTTGTTCCAATAATGATACTGTTATTAGTAGGAGCCCTTGCCGGAACGTGGCTTATAAGCGGTGTAATCCCCGCCATGGTTTACTACGGATTGCAAGTATTAAGTCCTGAAATTTTCTTGCCGGCCTCGGTGATTATTGCTGCTATTATCTCTATTGCAACAGGAAGTTCCTGGACCACCTCAGCAACGGTAGGTATTGCGCTCGTTGGCATTGGTACCGCATTGGGAATCAATCCAGGAATGATTGCAGGAGCCGTGATCTCTGGCGCCTATTTTGGGGATAAAATGTCGCCCTTAAGTGACACTACCAACCTGGCCCCTGCCATGGCTGGAACCGATTTGTTTACCCATATTAAATACATGGCTTGGACTACTGTACCCACCATTATAATAACATTAATTGTGTTCTCTATTATTAGCGCAACTGTTGAAGTTACAGGAGATGCAGATATAAGTGGTTTACTTGCAACAATAGATGCTACCTTTAATACAACCCCCTGGCTTTTTATAGTACCGGTAATTGTAATTGCCTTAATCTTACTGAAAACAAAACCACTTGTAGCGCTGTCTATGGGTGTAATTTCAGCAATTGTTGTTGCTGTTATTTTTCAAGATGATGTGCTTTCTCAGTTAGCCGAGTCTAATGTAACCGCCATTATAAATGGAATTTTTTCAGATACGGCAATTGTAACTGAGAACGAAAAACTAAATGACCTGTTTTCTTCAGGCGGAATGTTAGGCATGCTCTGGACCATTTTACTAATCATCTGCGCTATGGTTTTTGGTGGCATTATGGATGGCATTGGTGCTTTGGCAAGAATTACAAGATCATTACTTGCTATGGCCACCAGTATATTTGGATTATTTGCCAGCACAGTAATAAGCTGTTTAGGATTAAATGCGGTAGCAAGTGACCAATATCTTGCGATTGTAATTCCGGGAAAAATGTTTAAAAAAGCCTACGAAGATAGAGGCCTGGCACCGCAAAACTTATCCAGAACCCTGGAAGATAGTGGTACAGTAACTTCGGTTTTAATTCCCTGGAATACATGTGGTGCTTATCAAAGTGGTGTATTGGGCGTAGGTGTGGCCGAGTATTTCTTTTACGCCATCTTTAATTGGTTGAGTCCATTTATGACACTTATTTTTGCAGCTTTCAGAATAAAAATAAAGATGCTTCGACAGCCAAAAACGATCTAATAACTACCAAATATTTCAGAACCAGGTGCTTCTAGAATTTTATTTCTGAAGCACCTTTTTTTAACGGAATTTTATAGTAAATCAGATGCTACTTTCTTTCAATTTGATGTTTTAATACTTACTTTTGCACCCTCGTAAAAGAGGGCAAGAAACTTCTTTTTCAATTAAAAAAATAATAGTTTAAAGACACCATTTTATGGCCTTTGTAGGTAAAAAATTTCCAAATAGTAACGTAGACGCAACCGATAAAACGGGTGTTACGCGTAAAATAAATATTCTTGAAACTGCTCAAAATGAAAACAAAAAAGTGCTGCTTTTCTGGTATCCAAAAGACTTCACCTTTGTATGCCCAACAGAGCTACACGCTTTCCAGGCAGCAATGACTGAATTTGAGAAAAGAAATACTATTGTAATTGGTGCTTCCTGTGACACCCCTGAAGTTCACTTTGCATGGTTAAATACTCCAAAAAATCACGGTGGGATTGAAGGTGTTTCCTATCCAATTCTGGCAGACACCAATCGTAATCTTGCAAACCAATTAGATATCCTTGATATAACCAATGAGCGTTTTGACGAAGAGACAGGTACGGTACAAGTAGACGGTGACAACGTGACGTATCGCGCTACCTACCTTATCGATGAAGAAGGAACGGTTTTTCACGAAAGTATAAATCATATGCCACTAGGTAGAAATACATCAGAATTTTTGAGATTAATAGATGCGTATACCCACGTTCAAAAGAACGGGGAAGTATGCCCGGCCAATTGGCAAGAAGGTGCCACAGCCATGAACGCAGACCGCAAAGGAGTTGCAGAGTATCTATCACAGCATTTAAACTAATTACTGCCAAGAGATTAGTTTATTTATTTAAGTAAGTTAGGTTAAACTTGAACCCGCTTTCAGTAATGATAGCGGGTTTTTTTATACTGAAATCTATGAAATACAAACTTTTATGAAAGCTTTATTAGGGCCTTGTTTTCTGAATCACTAATTTTATAAACTAAATTAACTACATTATTTATTATGGCAAAAATTACTTTGGGAGGTACTCCCACCGAAACTTCTGGAAATCTTCCGAAGCAGCATACAAAACTTTCGAACTTCAGTCTTACAGCGAAAGATCTCTCTACAAAAAATTTGAGTGATTACGATGGGCATAGAAAAATACTCAATATTTTTCCTAGTGTAGATACTGGAGTTTGCGCAACTTCCGCAAGAAAATTTAATGAGGAAGCATCAAAACTTACAAATACAAAAATATTATGCATCTCACGGGATTTACCTTTTGCTCAGGCACGATTTTGTGCTGCAGAGGGATTGGAAAATGTAGAAATGTTAAGCGACTTTAAAGATGGTAGCTTCGGAAAAGAAAACGGTCTGGAAATTACCAACGGTGCTTTTGAAGGGCTACATTCCCGTGTAGTATTTGTTTTAGATGAAAACAATACTATAATTCATACGGAACAAGTATCTGAAATTGGAGAGGAACCAGACTATGCTTCGGCTTTAAAAACACTACAGTAATGTGGAATACATTTCTTGGTAAACGTATAAAAGGCTTTAAATACGCTACAAGAGGTGCCTATATGCTGGTTAAAAATGAAGCCAGCATTCAGGTTCAGTTTGTCATTTCGATTATAATGATAGGTGCTGGTTTTTATTTTGAAATCTCCGCAACCGAGTGGCTGGCTCAAATGCTTGCCATTGGTATGGTACTTAGCGTAGAAGGTCTCAACACTGCCGCCGAAGAAATTGCCAACTTTGTCCACCCAGATTTCCACAACAAAATTGGGTATATTAAAGATGTAGCTGCAGGTGCTGTTTTTTTTGCAGCTGGGATTGCGATCGTTATTGGATGTATTATTTATATTCCTAAATTTTAAAATAAATCGCATTTCAAAATTAAAAGGAAACTGTAACCTTCCACTTGAAACCTTGCAGTTTGAAAAACTATCTTCATACTATGCAGGCTGACACTAGATAATCTATTTTCTCTACACTAATTTTTTTTTCACTTTATAGTTTTTTATTTACTCATTTTTCATAGCTCAAAATTCTCAATGAAAATCACCTAACCGAGTAATTAAAATGCCAATCCATTGGTTGTAAGTTAATTCCTAATTATTTTTTTGTTGTAACTTTAAATGCAACAACCACAACCAATACGTTTTAAGATGAAAAATTACCTCCTTTTAGCAGGTGTACTCTTATGTACATTTTCTAGTTTCGCACAGACCAAACAAACACCCGAAGTCCCCTCTCCTATTATTTTTATTTACGATGCCAGTGGCTCTATGTGGGGTCAAATGGAGGGTAAAACCAAAATGGAAATAGCCTCCTCGGTACTTTCAACTTCCATTAATGATTTTGCTGAAAATCAAAAAATTAGCTTAGTCGCCTATGGACATCGTAAAAAAGGGGATTGTCGCGATGTTGAAATGTTAGTACCTATTTCAAATACTTCTAAAAGCGAGGTAGCTTCTGCAGTAAAAAACATAAAACCATTGGGAATGACGCCTTTGGCATATTCGGCAGAAGAGGTGATTGGCCAGCTAAGAACATCCAAACAGAAAGCAACCATCGTTTTAATAACCGATGGGATTGAATCCTGCGACGGAGATATCTGCAAGGTAGTTTCAGCAGCCAAAAAAGAAGGCATCGATTTTAAACTTCATATTGTAGGTTTCGGCTTAAAAGCTAGCGAGACTGAACAGCTAAAATGCGCCGCCAAAGCAGGCGATGGTAACTATTATGATGCAGCAGATGCCAGCGGATTAGGAGATGCCATGACCGAAGTAGCAGGACAAACTGTAGACATGCCAAAAGGGAATCTAGGTGTGTACGTTCTCAAAAACGGTAAACCGCTTGATGCGCAGGTACAAGCATATATGGCTGGTACTAAAAATAAAGTAGATCAAGGTAGAACTTATGCAGATACTACTTATTTATACCTTCCGCAGGGAACTTACGACTTAGACGTTTGGCAACATAGCCTAAATGCAATTTCACCTGTTAGTATTAAAAATATAAAAACCGCTAACGATCAAATTACCTACAAAACAGTCTCCTTGGATGGAGCCAAACTAAATTTAAGTATTTCAAATAACGGTACACTTTGGGATAGCCAAATTGGAGTTCAAACACCAGAAGGTAAAAATGTAATAGGAAGTAGAACCTATGGCAAAGAAAAAGAACTTCAAGTGGATGCGGGAACCTATAATATTCAATTAATAGCAAGAACTGTCCACGGATTGGAAGCTACACATATGCTCAAAGATATAACTGTGGGCAATGGGGAAGTAACTAAAGCATCTCACGATTTTAAAACAGGTATTGCCATTATAGGGGGAACTTTAAACGGAGAACCTTTCGATGTTGGTATTAGAATAAAAGATATAGCCACTGGAGAAAATATTTATGGCGGACGAACCTATAAAAAAAACAAAGAAATTATTTTAACACTTGGTACTTATGAGGTGACATTGGTAGAACACGGTGTCTATAATAGTTCGGCAAAAAGCGCCGTATTTAACATAGAAGTTAAGCAAGGCGAAACTGTAACTGAAATTAGGGACGTAAATTGAGATATTAAACCACAATGGTGTACCATTTTTTTGAGAGATGCTATACATACAATTAACATAACAAATATGAAAAACTTCTTTAAACCCGCACGAATTGGCTTTTATATATTAATGTTACTCGCTTTTCTTGTTTTGGGACTATTTTATGCTGATTTTGTAGATGCAGGGAAAGGACAAGGACTCGCAGGTGGCGCCATTGTTATCGGTTATGGAGTTATGTTTGGAGGTATTGCATTTGTGGCTTCTTTCTTCATTGCTCATTTTTTGGAAATTTCAAAAATTAAAATTTTTAACTGGATGCTTCTCATTTTCTTAGCCGCAACTTGGACATATAAATATTATGAATTTAAGAAACGAGATGCAATACAAGAGGAAAGAAATAAGCCTTACCAAAATCAAAATACCATCCCTACAGAAACTTCAGAACCTGTTTAGATAAAATTGGCTGTACACCTAAATTAAAATGTAATTCTTCACAACAACTCTTAAATCGCTTCAACATAAAATATTTTTGAAAGTAATTTTTTAAACATAAACATTTCAATGTTAGCGAGAGAAATCCAATTCACACTTTCTATAAAAATTCTTTTTCGAGACTAATAAATACATATCCTGCTTAAACATCAAAACTATGAAAGCCTACGAAAAGAACATTTCTTCTCAAATTAATGAATTCAACCATAAAATTGTTAGGATTGCCGTTGAATAACTTCTGTTAAATTTCAAATATATCATTTTACCCCTTCCAAAATTTTTATGTAGTTTGTAACGTTGTATTTTTGCACGACGATACCAGCATTTATGGCCAAAAAGAAAAAAACTACTTCCAATAAAACGAGCACTCCGCGTAAAAAGATAAACTTTACGGTATCCAAGCAACAAAAAATTGTGTTGGGAAGTTTTTTGACGTTATTAGGTCTTGCGCTACTCATTTCCTTTGCATCCTACTTTTTTTCATGGCAAGCGGACCAGAGCGATATTGGCATCCTAGACCGTGAGGCCGAAGCAAAAAACTGGCTCAATAAATTTGGGAGTAACGTAGGTCACTTCTTTATATATCAGGGATTTGGGATTGCTTCGTTTATTCTAGCGTTTTTAATTACACTCACAGGGGTGTATTATTTTTTAGATTATACAAAAAAACAATTGCAGCGCTTTTGGTTTTGGGGTATACTGGTAATGATCTGGATTGCTGTGTTTTTCGGATTTTTTACTGAAACTTCCTCTATTTTAAGTGGTGTGATTGGTTTTGAAAGTAACGATTATTTACAAGACTATTTAGGATTAACCGGGGCTATCTTGGTAATGCTCTTTTTGGCAATTGTCTATTTTGTGATTCGATTGAAGATTACACCCGATACGATTTCAGCAGCATTTCAGAAAACAAAAAATGGCATCAGAGAAGACTTCGAAAACGGTGCTGAACAAATAGATCAAACAGATTATGAAAAAGATGTAGTGGAGACTTTGGTTACCAAAGAAACTGCAACCGATTCGGCGAAAATGGAAATTGTTACTCCTCATGAAGAAACCATAGAAGAACCTATTCTTAAAACACAAATTCAACAAGAAATAGTTCAGGAAAGCGATGTAGAAATGCAAGTGGAAACAGCGGCCGAAGAGGATGAAGTAGAAGAAAACCTGAGTAAAAAGCTAGTAGCAGATTTTGGAGAGTTTGATCCCAAGTTAGAGCTTAGTAATTATAAATTTCCAAGCATTGAGTTATTAAAGGATTACACCGCAGGAAAAGGTATAACCATAAACCAAGAAGAGCTTGAGGAAAACAAAAACCGAATTGTAGAAACACTTCAGAATTACAAAATTGGAATATCGAACATTAAAGCCACTGTGGGGCCTACAGTAACACTTTATGAAATTGTTCCAGATGCTGGTATTCGTATTTCAAAAATTAAGAATTTGGAAGATGATATTGCATTGTCGCTGTCGGCCTTAGGGATTCGTATTATTGCGCCTATTCCAGGACGAGGTACTATTGGTATTGAGGTTCCTAATAAAAATCCGCGAATTGTTTCTATGCGTTCTGCCATTGCTTCGCCCAAATTTCAGAATGCTGAAATGGAACTCCCATTAACCCTTGGTAAAACCATTAGTAACGAGACCTTTGTGGTAGACCTTGCTAAAATGCCTCACCTCTTAATGGCTGGAGCCACAGGACAGGGTAAATCGGTTGGATTAAACGCTATTCTTACCTCCCTTCTCTACAAAAAACACCCAGCTGAAGTAAAGTTTATCTTGGTAGACCCAAAAAAGGTAGAGTTAACCTTGTTCAACAAAATTGAGCGACATTATCTGGCAAAGCTCCCAGATACCGAAGAAGCCATCATTACAGACACGAACAAGGTTATTAACACCCTTAATTCGCTTTGTATTGAAATGGACCAGCGCTATGATCTACTTAAAGATGCCTTGTGTCGAAATATAAAAGAATACAACACCAAGTTTAAAAACCGCAAATTGAACCCGAATGACGGCCACCATTACTTACCTTACATTGTGCTGGTGATAGACGAGTTTGCAGATTTGATTATGACGGCTGGTAAAGAAGTAGAGACCCCTATTGCAAGATTAGCACAATTGGCTCGGGCTATTGGGATTCACCTAATCGTTGCTACTCAAAGACCTTCTGTAAATGTTATTACAGGAATTATTAAAGCCAACTTCCCAGCGAGGATAGCCTTTAGAGTAACCAGTAAAATTGATTCCAGAACCATTTTAGATTCCGGTGGTGCAGATCAATTAATAGGTCGCGGGGATATGTTATTTACCCAAGGAAACGATTTAACACGTGTACAATGTGCTTTTGTGGACACTCCAGAAGTAGCAGATATTACCGATTTTATAGGTAGCCAAAAAGCGTATCCAGATGCGTATATGCTCCCAGAATACGAAGGGGAAGAAGGTGGCACAACAATTGATAATAACATAGAAGAACGAGATAAATTGTTCCGCGATGCCGCCGAAGTACTGGTAATTGCACAACAAGGATCTGCATCTTTATTACAAAGAAAACTGAAACTAGGATACAACCGTGCAGGACGTATTATAGACCAGTTAGAAGCGGCAGGAATTGTTGGCCCTTTCGAAGGCAGCAAAGCAAGGCAAGTAAATGTTGCCACCATAGACGCATTAAATCAACTTTTAGAAAATGAAGACATTTAACATGAAAAATTTAGTACTATTTTTAGTCGCCATAGCAACCTTTGGTTTTGCCCAAGCGCAAGATCCAAAAAAATTATTAAGTGAAGTTTCAGCCAAAGCAAAAGGCTACGATAATATTACCATAGACTTCAAATATAATCTTAGCAACGCAAATGAAGGAATTGACCAAGACACCCGTGGCGATGTAACCATAAACGGAGAAAAGTATGTTCTAAATATGCTGGGAACTACAACGATGTTTGATGGTCGTAGTATTTACACAGTTGTTCCAGAAGATGAAGAAGTAACAATTTCAAAGTATAATCCTGCTGAAGACAAGCAAATTACACCTAGTAAAATGCTTACCTTTTATGAAAAGGGTTACAATTACAAAATGGACATTACCCAAAATATCAAAGGGCGTAAAATTCAGTTTGTAAAACTTATTCCAATAGATAGTAAAGCTGAGATCAAGGATATTTTGTTAGGGATAGATGCTCAAACAAAGCATATCTACAAACTAATTCAGACGGACGCTAACGGAACAAAATACACGTTAACCGTTAATTCTTTTAAAACCAATCTGCCCATTAGCAAGGCAATGTTTACTTTTGATGAGGCTAAATACAAAAAAGACGGCTATTATATCAACAAACTAGACTAAGCTACTATTGAAAATATTAGACCGGTACATATTAACTACGTATCTGAAGACGTTTACGAGCGTCTTCGTTATTTTAATGTTCATTTTTGTACTGCAAAGTATTTGGTTATACATTTCAGAACTGGCGGGTAAAGACCTCGCCTTTTCTATTATTCTGAAATTTCTTTGGTTTTTCTCACCAAAACTAATTCCAATGGTGTTACCACTTACCATTTTGGTGGCATCCCTTATGGTATTTGGTAGTTTCGCTGAAAAATATGAATTCGCTGCGATGAAATCTACCGGGATTTCATTGCAACGCGCTATGCGAAGCTTGATGGTATTTATTATTGCGCTGGCAGGAATTGCCTTTATTTTCACCAATAATGTAATTCCCTGGTCCGAATATAAATGGCAAAATCTTCGCCGTAATATTGCACAATTAAGTCCATCCATGGTAATTTCTGAAGGACAGTTTAGTCAGGTTGGTGACGATTTCAACATAAAGGTTGACAAAAAACACGGAGATCGCGATCAATTTCTTGACGATGTAATTATGCATATTAAAAATCCCGAAAAACCAAACGGCAATTATATTGTGATGATAGCCGAAACAGGGGAATTGATTGGTGAAGAAAATAGCAATACGCTTACACTACTTCTTAAGAACGGAAATTATTACGAAGATATTCAAACAAAAGACATTCAAAAAGGCAAGCGTTTACCTTTCGCAAAAACGTATTTCGAAGAATACGCCTTAAACATTGATCTTACTGAAATTAACAATATTGATGTTGACAAGGAGAATGAACTCAACAGCCATAATATGTACCAGGTACAAGAGCTGGTAAAGGTTATTGACACCCTCTCCAATGCCTATTCTAATGATATTGCTGCTTTTGGAGACAATATGTACTTCCGTACAGGAATCGTAAAATTTAATGATGAAAATGTTGGAGATACCCTAGCTGTAGAAAATCCGACAGCGATTTTGGATATCGTCAATCCAAAAAGAAAGCTCGAAATTATCACAATGGCGTTAAATAATGTAAAAGGAATTATTCAATCTGTAGGCGCCAAGAAAAACGAATTTAAAGTTAAAACAAAGCGTATTAACAAGCATGAAATTGCGTTTCACGAAAAATTTGCTTTAGCGATTGCCTGTATTATTTTGTTCTTTGTAGGAGCACCTTTGGGCGCTATTATTAGAAAAGGCGGGATGGGATTGCCAATGGTTATTGCTATTGTGTTGTTTCTTACCTATCATTTCATTGGTATTTTTGCAAAAAACAGTGCAGAAGATGGCACCATGCATCCATTTATAGCGACTTGGTTAAGCACAGCTATTATGCTTCCGTTAAGTATTTGGCTTACCTATAGAGCTACCACAGATCAGGGTGTTTTTGATATGGATACCTTTTTTCAGCGTATTGCAAGGCTGTTCGGAAAAAAGGCAACAGATGCGGCTATTGTAGATGGAGAACGAACTTTATTATTAACGCAATCTGAAAAAGCCTTGGTATTATCCCGAACTGACAATCAGCTTATAGCCATTATAAATAATTCTGAAAGTGAAACTTACAGCGAGGAAATTATCCAAGCTGCTAAACAGCAATTAAAACAAAAAGGGTATGATTTAGAAAAGCTATGATTTAAAATTTATAGTATACATTTTCAAAATAAAGTTTATAGTTTGATTGAGTTCCTCAATGAAAAATTGGTTTTTCAAACATTGTATTTATCACCTTGGCACATCATACCAATACACCTCAAGTAAAGCTACTTCCACTAATTCACTAATTCACCAATTAACAAACCCCCAATTCCTTATCTTTGTACTCTAATTGAATTGAAATGATCACTACGGAAAACGGCACACAAATCAAACTGAATACCATACAAGAAGCCATTGAAGACATACGTCAAGGCAAGGTGATTATTGTGGTAGATGATGAAAATCGTGAAAATGAAGGCGATTTTGTAGCAGCTGCCGAAATGGTAACCCCAAAGACGATTAACTTTATGGCTACCCACGGTCGCGGACTTATTTGCGCTCCAATTACCGAAGCACATTGCAAAGAATTACAGCTGGAAATGATGACGGGCAATAATACAGATCCTATGGAGACTGCCTTTACCATTTCGGTAGATTTAAAAGGGCACGGAGTTACTACGGGAATTTCAGCAAGTGACAGAGCTAAAACTGTGAAAGCTTTAATAGACCCCGATACCAAACCACACGATCTAAGTAAGCCAGGACACATTTTTCCTTTGAAAGCGAAAGATGGTGGCGTATTACGTAGAACAGGGCATACCGAAGCTGCTATAGACTTTGCGCGTCTTGCAGGGTTACAACCCGCTGGTGTGATTGTAGAGATCATGAATGAAGATGGCACTATGGCGCGTCTCCCACATTTGGTAGAAGTTGCCAAACGATTCGATTTAAAATTGGTATCTATTGAAGCATTGGTGGCTTACAGAATGGAACACGATTCATTGATTGAAAAGAAAGAAGATTTTAAAATCAACACAAATTTTGGTGAATTCAGATTAAGAGCTTACAAACAAACCACAAACGATCAAGTACACATAGCGCTTACGCAAGGCAGTTGGACAAAAGACGAACCTGTAATGGTTCGTGTAAATTCTACTTTGGTGAACAATGATATTCTGGGAACGCTTACCAACAATGCAGATAAAAAGCTGGACGATATGTTTAGTGCCATTACTGCCAAAGGAAAAGGAGCTATTGTTTTTATCAATCAACAGAGTCAATCTTTAAACCTTTTAAGCCGTTTAAAAACGCTTCGCGAGTCTCAAAAAGAAAATGAAATAACCAAAGCGCCCAGAATTGTCATGGACAGCAAAGATTTTGGAATTGGGGCGCAAATTTTACACGATCTTGGGATACATAAAATTAAGCTACTCTCAAACAGCGAGCAAACCAAGCGGGTTGGAATGATTGGATATGGATTAGAGATTATGGAATACGTTAGTTATTAATCAATTACCTCAAATACCTTAAACAAATTTTTACTTTTTGTATTTGGAACTTCAGAAATTAGCGCATAGGTACCTGGTTTTAAATCGGCTGTAAAATACCCTTTACTTCCAGCTGGCATATCATTAACACCCCCTAAAAACGTTACACCTTCTGGAACTGGTGTTACCAGTCCTTTAGGATGTGACCAATCCATCCATTTTTCTAAAGCTTCTTCGCTTGCAGATGCTGTTAAACGAACCAAATTTACATCGTGCCATATAAAATTTTCATGGCGCTTTTGATCTTTTACAAATACAGAAAATACCTGGGTGCCTTTGGCTATGGGTGTATCGTAGGAGATGCCATCTTCTCCTGAAAGCGTGATATTAACTGTTGCTTCTGGAGGAGACTGGCCACTATTCTTTTCTGTAACAATTAACGGTTTGGCCATTCCCATGGAAGTATGGAATGTACCATTGGGCATTTTTACATAACATTCCATAATATAATATCCTGGCTCTAATTTCACAGTCGTTATTGCTGTATGTCTGGGTGCAATTAATCCTGAACCCCCAGAAAAAACAATAGCGTTAAACCATTCTGGCAAGGCACCAAATGCTGCAAAACCTTCTTCAGATTTTCCTTCATTAATTAAGTCCATTCCTTTTTCAAAAACAGGAGCTATATCAGTAATCGTATTTTTAATGGTTTTACCTTCTGGATATTTATCCAATAAAAAGAAATGTGTTTCATTAGATAGGTTTTTATACCTGAAGGTATTCCACCCAGATGGAATCGTGTCTACAGATTTAAATTCCATACTTTCGGTTACAATTTCAACGAAACGAGGGGTCGAAAAAACTGCTGTCGATTCACTTTTGTGAATTTTTATAGGTTTGTTTTTTTCTTTAGTATCATTTTTACAACTAAAAATTAGCGTCATTGCTACGAATACTAGAAATAAAGGGCTACTACTGGTTTTCATAATATATGTTTTTTTATTCTTAATCTCTAGATAGTTAATAATTACAAGGTAATTCTTGAAGCCTTTTATTAATTTCTACCGCTTTTGCAGTACAGTCAGAAAGCCTGTATATATTAATTTTGCTTTGTAGGCTTATAACGAGGCGACATAAATTGAAAACTCCCATTTATTAAATAAGGTTCTTTTATTTCTTCATTGTTCTGGTTATATTCATAGATGGCTACTCCTTCAAAACTTCCTTTTAGATACGACGCTTTCATACCCATCATTTTATCAATAACGATTTCTTCTAAATTGACTGATACCGATTGCGCTTTCAAACTAATATCTCCTATGGACATTACCATATTAAATTTTTCATTGGCTTCCTTTAATTCTATGATGCCTTTTTGAGCGGGTATCTTTAAATTTACCGACGTTTCTTGTTCGCTATCCATAAATGCCAATTCGACAATCTTATAGTCACCAGAGGTACCATCTGGGTAGATCAAGTTATATACATTCTGATTCGAATTATCTTGATCTCCTGTAATGTTAAAGGTGTTGTTAAGTTGATTACCAGAAACGCTGAAATTAATAAAGACTCTTTCTTCATTGATCGTGTTAGTAAACGACTGGTTCGTTACCAATGAGTTTTTTACTATTTCAGTCGAGTTCTTTTTTGTTCTTTCTTCACAAGAGGTAGATACTACAAGAAGTATGATTAGAATTGTGTGCTTTAAGTATATCATATGTGTTTGGTTTGATTATTTAATTTATTAATAATAAATATTTCTAATCATTACAGGGCAGTGCTTTTAGTTTGCCATTAAGTTCAATGGCTTTTTGGGCTTGCCATAGAGGATTTATACCATCAATCATCAAGCGAATATCTGTAAGTAATTTAAATTTTTCTTCGGAGTCTAATGTGCCACTATATTCCCCGCAATCACAAGGTAACCGGTTCGTACTGCTATCAATGCTCCATAGGTCTTCAGAACAATACGGATCTGCTTTAGATCGAATATGACTATATGAATACAGCATGGGTAAACTTGCTTCCCCAAAGGCATAATCACCACCAATATAATCGAAGTAAACATCGCGCATCGCCAACATCACATTGATTAATTCTGCATCCATTAATTCATTACTATCCGGATGGAGATGTTCTATACAGTAAAGATCGAGATTGAGTGTCATTAAGTATATGACATAATCTTCTAATAATTTTTTTCTATCCCCACAGGATAGTTCGGCATTTTTTAGAGCCAACTCATATTCTGCTATTCTAAAAACCTTTATTAAGGTGTTAAAAGTACATATATAGGTTCTTTCACAATTATCGTTTACCATACTAAATGAGGATATCACACTAGATGGGAATGCACCAGCAGCTCCAGTCTCACTTAATAATTTTTGAATATTGCTTAGGTTAAAATCGTCAGTATTTTGGTTTTGTGTGTCTTTATTATTTTCATCATCATCGTCGTCATCGTCTTCTTCATATAGATCGAAGTAATCTTCGGGAACAGGAGTTTGCGCAATTGCTTGGTTTATATAACAAAAGCTTAGTAACGATACAATAAATAGTATTTTTTTCATATCTCTTTTTTTAAATGTAATTACATCCCAGCTTTATAATCCTTCTTGTTTATTTCCAGCGGATTTTCCTTTAATTGGGTGCAGATCATATGCATATTGTCCTTTTTGCCTTTATTTGCAGTATACACCATCTCCATAACTAAAGATTTTTCATTAAGTGGTAAGGCTTTATCTTTTGCACTTTTTGGTAACGAGCTAAAATTGGCATACACGCCGTTCAAACTTACCGGGGCATCATTAGTAACCCAGAATTTTCCAATGCCATCTTTGGAGGTTACTTGGAATCCGCTACATTGATACCCTAAAATAGTTTTCCCTTCAATTTGAATGATCTCTACATCTTCATCCTCTTCAGAAAATAATTTCTTTCCGAATTTCTTTTCTGCTTTTTTCATATTGGGCATACGCATTTTCATGGCCATTTTTTGCTCATCGTTTTCCATAAAGGTGACCATGAGATTCTTTTTAAGATCGTACACAATTATTTGATGGGCTCTTGGGTCGTCCATTTTGTTACCATAATAAGCTGCATCTGGTTCCAGCAGGTATTCTAATACATTTGTTTCTTTACCGCTGGTCATCTCATAGGTAAGCGCATAGGAAAATTTGTAGGTGTCTGGTACACCTTCCATGCCACCACCAAAAAAATTACCCATTTTGGTATTGCTTTCTTCTCTTTCTTCGGCCGTAGGGGTGTTAGCATCTGGATTTCCTTCAGACTCTGTTTCTTCTGAATTTGATTCTTCATTTTCTTTTGAACCGGCAACTTCTGATATCTTATCCTTTATTTTTTTTAAAAATTGTGCCTCTGCTGAGGGCATACTTAAAATGCCTGTTATTAACAGCATCGATAGTATATTTCTGGTTTTCATAACTTTATATTTATTTATAGTTCGTTTAATTTTTCTAGTTTAATTTGATCTATGGCATTCCAAAGTTCTTCATGGTTTACACCATAACTTTCAATGGTTATCCCAAATCGTGTATTATGCAATAGTAGTATTCTATAGAAATTATCGTTTTTTGAATAGGTTTCCAGTGCTTTCAATCCGTTGTGCACGTAGGTTTTCTCATATCCCGAACCATTGGTGTTGCTTAACTCTGAATTATGTGCGATATAATGATAATTGATAGCCAAAAGACCATCTTTACTAGCGCCGTCAACAATTGATATTTCAATTTTTTTAGCATCGCCATTGGTATAGATAGCGCCTGCAGAGGCAACATCGCTTTGTGAAATGCGACTTTTTGTAAATTCGACTCTCGTAAATTCTCCTAGGCGCTCTGGCAACCATTCTTGAAATTCTTTTTCTGTAGCAGGTTCTGTAGCCTTTAATTGTTGTCTAAAATCGCCAGTTAAGGGTTTTTCCTTAATGGTTTTTGCTTTTTCTTCAGGGAAGTTTTTTTCTTCTTGTGTTGTTTTGGAATTACAGGACCAGATCAAAGAAAAAAATGCTAGTGTGACTATATAAAGTAATTTCATACTCTGATTTTTAAATTAATTGTTTAGGTTTTATTTAATAAGCGCATCTAAAGGGATTGCATTTAAGATATTATAGACTTTTCTTGCACTACATTTTAGGTGGGGTTTGAAACATTTTTTAAACCAGTGAAAAATTAAAATACCACTGGCTTTTTATCAATTATAGGCTATAATTTGATTAACAGCTACATCGAAATTCATCTTCATCAAGAGGTTGAACCCACTGACAACCAAGATCTTCACAGCTTTCTTTTGCATCTTCTTTCTCGCAACTTGTAAAAAAGGCAGCAACAAACAATAATAAAATAAATAAGAATTTAGTTTTCATAATAAATGGATTTTAGGTATTAATTAAATTTTTAATTTTATTGTTTTATGAGGTCATCAAAAGGAATGGCATCTATGACCTTATAGACGTTTTCTTGCTCCATATTTTGAGCGTTTATAGTAACGGCTAGCCGGTCTTTATACAGAAAATCGAGGTTGTACATATTTAGTGACTTTACAAATAGCGTTTTTCCGCTTCTTCCATCTTTATTGAAATACGTTGTGATACTTGTACTGTTTTCATGGTCGTTTTTCTGCTTTTTATAATCAGCATAATTTTTATAGATCTTTTCTGCCCCTGTACCTGCACAATCGGTAATGGATATACTAAACTTTTGGTTGTCGTTTCCGACGTACATTCCACTGGCTCCATGAGCGTCAGGAGCAAGTAAGGTGCCCTTTTGACTCGAGGTTTTAGTTAAGTTTAGAAGTGTCTCGGGAAACCATTGTTGTATTTGGTTTTCACTCAAAGGTTTGGTTTCTACTAGTTTCTTTTGAATACCAGATTTTTCCTTACTGCCATCTTTTACTTGACTAGATTTTGTTTTTTCGGCAGTTGTGTTTGAACCTTTTTCAGAGATGCTTTTACTGTCTTCTGCATTATTACAGGCACAGATTAAAAGCAGGAGTAGGAGTGAAAGTAGGTGTGATTTTTTCATTTTAATGTTTTAAGTGGTTTATTGTGTTCTATAGATTTAGGCGTCTATAATTGTCCTTTTAACTTTGTTAGGTCCTGCCATCACTACAGGGTAATGCTTTCATTTTTAAACCTATATCCTTTATTTTAAATAAAGAGCTTAGAGGGTTAAATTCTCTAATTATATAGGATATGATATTATTTATCTCTCTCTTTTCAATACTTTTCTTAGTATCTCCTTTTTCCCTATAAAAAGAAGCCATTGTAGTTATGCCATTCATTAAAGTTCTACGAAAGTCTAATTCCAATGCTGATTGGTTAATAATATCATCATCACTATAACCGGGGTAGTATATGGCGTTATAATATTCTTCTAAGAGGTTTTCATATTCAGGAGATAAATTATTACTATAATATTTCAAGTTATCTAGATCTTCATAACAATATCCTATTGCGGATGTTGATGCTAGCACCATTAATTGCATTCCATACAAATCATATTGTTTTTGACAGATTTCTTCATTACGATTGTCCGTTTCAAGGCCAAATTGTATAAAAGCCAATTTTAGCATTAAGTAAACACATTTTAACTCTGCCGAATATTTGTCTAAATCATTAATACCAGAAATATAAAACTTGATTTGGTCCTTTAATTCTTTTGCTGCTTTTGAATCTGCTTCTTTTTCGGATGTTTGTTGGGCATCACCTACCTTGTCCTGTACTTCTTTTAAAATATCGCCTAACATGCCTTCTATTTGCGCAGATAATGAGCTTGTAGAAAGAATGAGTGTGAATAGAATGGTATAAATTGTTTTCATTGGTAGTAGCTTTTAAATTCCTGGTAATTTTTCAAAATGAAATTGATCGATAGCATGCCATAGCTCTTCTTCTGTTAAGAATTCACTATTTATTAATATTAAATATCTATTTTGGGAGACAAATTCTATAAGAAATTGATTTCCTTGTTTTTCATATTTTTGGAAAACAGACCTCCCATTTTTTTTGATTGTTTTTTGATAGCCATCATCACTTGATTTTTCTTCATATAATTTTTCTAATCCAAAAAAAGGACCTATCGTCATACTACCCCAAGCACCTGCACCATCCATGAAAGAAATATTTAAACTCTTATTGGTGTTTGGATCTCCAAATGTTGCATTAGTAACAAATATGAATGTATCTGGTGATGCATCGGGTACGTAGGAAGTACGTTGCATAGCATTTAAAGTGTTTGGTATCCAAGCATCTACTTCTTTGGCAGTTATTGGTATTAGCTCTTTGAGTTTACTAATAGTGGGCTCATTTTCTTTTTCTATATTTTCGAGCTCTTCAAATGTGATGCCTTCATTTTCGACAGTTTCATTTTCTTTATCACCACAACTGAAAAATAGGAGAAGTACTAGGCTTTTAATTAAGATATGTTGCATATTCTAAAAGAGGGTTAATGGATTTTTAACTTTCGTTTTTTATAACTTGGTTGTATTAAATTTTCGCAAACCATTCTTCGTATTTTTTACCTAGAAATGGTACAGGTTTATTTTTTTCATTCACGGCATTCATAAGCCCCATCGCCCACATATATATTAAAACAAACGCACCTATGATATTCAGGATCCAACCTAATATTGGGATCAATCCAATGATACCAATCGCAAATCCAGTAGCTGCCAGGCCAAGCGACTGAATGATATGGTATTTAGAAAATTCAAATTTTTTCTCATTGTTCATTATGAAGGCTACGATGAGCCCGATGATTGTGATATAAGCGATGATTGCAATTTGTTTGGCGTCTTTGTTTAGTTCGGTTTGTTGTGTTTGTGTGTTTGTTGATTCCATGGTAGTTTATTTTTAAATTCCATCTAGTTTTTCAAAATTAAATTGCGACACAGCACTCCATAGTTCCTCTTCATTTAAGGTTTCTGTTTCAATTTTAACTATATACCTGTTTTTTGGCGCAAATTCTAAGTCAAACTTATCTCCTCGTATTTTGTATTTCTGGACAATGAGCATATCATTCCTGGTTATAATTTTTTGAAATCCATTTTCATCATTCCTTTCTTCATAAAACCGTTCTAAATTCAAATAGGGACTAATCGCCATACTGCCTGATTCTCCAGCGCCATCCATAAACGTTATTTTGATCGTCTGTTTATTGTTAGGATCTTTAAAGGTGGCTCTTGATGCTAAAACCCCACCAGGCGATATATTGGTTTTGTAATAGGTCCGCTCCATAGCACCTATTTTAGCAGGCATCCAAACTTCAACTTCTGCTATTGTGATAGGTTTAAGTTCTTTCAATTTATCGGTTATCGTTACATTCTTCTTTGCCTTATCTACCATTTTGGGTAGTGTTTTAATTTCCTGTACCATAGATGGCTTTTTCGAAGTCTCCTTTTTTTGGTTACAACTCCCTACAAGAAATAATGATAGGCTTAGTATAATTATAGATTTACATTTCATGAGTTACTTTCTATTTATTAATAAACATAGGTTGTATTTAATCTTTAATTGGGGGAAGCTCCAAACGTTCCCAATCAATCAATTCAAATCCGTTTTTTGAATTATCGGTATGTAATGCCATGAAATCACAAAAACTGTAGTTGTTTTTATCATCATCAAGGTTATGACGTAAGCCTTTACTTGAGTCTTCCCATATACCCACAATCTTCCAAAATGTGCCCTCTAATCTGTCTAGCTTATAAAATTCTATATCCAATAGATCTCCCTTAGAGTTATACACTCCATTTTTCAAATTATCCTTAAAATTATTGGCATCTGCGACCAAATAAGTGTTCGGCGCACCCTCGATGAAAAGGCAAATGAAGCTTTGTTGATAGCTTTGGAAAATTGGAATAGCCTCAATATCAACAATTTTGAGATTACTGCTTTGTTGTTGGTTGATTACTTCGTCGATGTCTACAGTGGTTGCATTGACTAAAGTAGATTGGGGTGCATCTTTTTCGAATAAGGCACTTAAGGTATAGTTGTACATTCCATCTTCAACTTCGTCATTTTTTTCACGGCCATAATTTATGTCAACAATTTCTAAACCTTGATTCCTAAAATTACTAACGACTTGATTTATTTCTTTTCTGGTTTTACCAGCCATAAGTACCTGAACCTTGCTTCCTTCTTTAAAAATTCCATCAAAAATTTCTTTAGAATCATTTCCAGTATAACTAACATCAAAAGTGTCCAGATAATAGCCTGAGATATGTAGTTTGTTTATCTCTATTTTAAAAGCCTCTAAATCAAGACCCGTTCTTATTATTTGTTTTTTTCCAGTATCTCGCCAAACTCCGAGAAACTTATCATTTTTACTCTTCATACCTTTATGACAGGCATCGAGTGGCAGGCTATCGCTTGCCCACTTTTTAATTCCTATACGTAAGTTCATATCATCTATTAAGTTTCTAGCGATACGCCAAACATCTGCATGGGTATGTGGGACAAGGATTGCAATACCTACATCGTCACTAGGAAAAAATTGTATTAATGATCTTACGTAATTATTTGTTCCATCATGAGCAATTGATAAATCGTCTCCAGAACCATCCTTGATTAAACCTAAGCCGTATTTATTGAACATAATATGTTCATCCTTCCAAAGTTCATCATCGTCGTATATAAAAAGTTCACCTTTGCTCAGGGCTCTAGCATACGTTGCTAGATCACATATGGTAGATTCCCAACCACCAGCGGGTAAAACTCTTTCCCTATTACCAACTTTATGACTTCCAACAATCCCGTCATTATACATTTCATATCCATAAGTGTCGCTATTAGTGTTTTTTTGAAAGCTAGTTAAACCAAGCCCGCTCTTCATATTTTTATATACCCAATCTTCAAATCCATATTCACTTTGTTTATCTACCATTGCTCCGGCTAATACAAAGCCATAAGATGAATACAAATAATCTTTTCCAGGTGCAAAATCCAATACCGATTCGTTGAATGCGCCTACGGCACTTTCTGCATTAAATGCACCATTGGGCAGATTGTTATACTTTTTGTTTTCTATAAAAGGAACTTTCGTCTTTTTAAAAATCGTAGAAGTGGAATCATTCATTCCCTTTCCATAATGTTGGATGCCACTGGTATTGTTTAATAAGTTCTTTAAGGTAATATCTCCTAAACGCTTTTCAGTAAGCTTATTGTTAGCTGTATCTTTTACTTCAATACTAGAAGGCCAATAAGAAAGCATGTTAGAAGGTTTATCACTTAAGCTGAGTTTTCCACGCTCAACCATTTGAATTGCTGCTACCGCCGTAACTGATTTTGAAATAGAGGCCCAATGTAGTCTTGTGTCCAGAGTTAGTGGCTCACCTGGTGCCATATTCCCATAAGCTTTCATATGGATGATAGAATCACCTTTAAAAACGCAAACCAGCGCTCCGGGCAAATTTTGATAAACTATTTCTCTTTTTATGGTTGTATCTGCAATACTGTTTACTATTTCTTCACATTTAAAAGCATTAGTTTCAGGGTATCCATTAGGTAACCCTCCCGATTGGTTATCTCCACCTCCCTGATTATCACCACCACCTTGGTTATCTTCACCGCCACTCTGGTCATTGCCGCCTACCTGATCACCTCCACCAGGGTTATTAGAGTCATCATCTCCTCCAGAATTGCCATCACCACCACCAGAATTTCCATCGCCTCCTCCAGAATTTCCACCGCTTCCAGAGTTTCCACCACTTCCTGGGAAGCCAGGACCCCCGGTATTTCCAGGCTTAATATCGGTTTGTATGATACGTTGTGAATAAGGGTCCGGTGGTGTTGCAATAGCATTTCTAGATTGGTAATACTTACCTTGAGCTGGTCTATGAAATTCATTTATAGAAGGACCTTTTCCTTTTATAGGTTGATACGCTTCCAGGTCTTCTGGAACATAGATCTGGGTGAGGGTTTGTTGATACCCTATGACCTTATAACGAATAAAGAAACCATTAGGATGCCGAGTCCATCTACCATAATTAAACTCTTTGGAAGGAGGCTCTACTCCTGCTCGCATAGCAATAGCTTCATATTCATTATAGTCTGAAACGCCTTCGTAAAATTTTTGCCGTAAATTATTCTCTGCTTCAAGTATAGCGCTAAGGGTTTCATCTTTCTTCGCTATGTTCTTTATTTCGCTTGAAGCATATTTTTCTAAAGCACCTTTGCTAAGTCTAAGAATTTGTTCTGGTGTAAGTAGTTGTATGGCGGTTGCTTTTATAGGACCTTTCATTTTTTGAAAATCAGTCTTTATAATAATGGCCCACAATAACAGCTGAACATCATATTGTGTAATATTCGATTTTTTATGATATCCATTTACTATTGCTTCAACAATATCGGCTTTAGGACCTTTTAATTCTGCATAGAACCGTCCACTCCCTTCAGATGGTCTGTAAGTTCCTGCTTTAATACAAAAAGAATTAAAACGCCCTTCATAGAAACCAGGGGTTAAAAAAAATCCGTTTTCCCAGGTATAGGGTTGGTCGTGAATATCTTTATAAGTAGCATTGTTTCCAAAATCATCTTCAAGATATTTTGTTTTATCTACATCTTTAAAAGAAGTGCTTACAGGGTCTTGGCGTAGTTTATCCAATGAGATAGTTGAACCTATAGTATTTTTAACCTTCTTTAGTTTATCAAGTATTTGAGCAGAAGATGGGAGGCAAATCGCCATAGCCAGGATAGTTAATAGTATTTTCATCAATTAGTTATTAAACTGTTTAAGATTTTATTGAAATCGCCCATTTGGTGCTTTATTTTAATTTTCGCTACGCTATTTTTTAAGATTATGCTTTTAGTAATAGTTTTTTTATTAGCAAGAAAAAATCAAAACTTTATGTTTACTTGACCCGTTATCGGAAAGTTCTGATTTGGATTCCATCATATTAATGCCAATGATACGAGTATGATGTGCACGTTTTATTTTTTATGATTAAGAAGTCTTTCATTATTATTTATTGATTTTTATCGATTTCAATACTTTATTATCGAGCAGTATTTTTAATTGGTATCGACCTTCTTTTAAATGATCAATACTCAAGTAGATATGGTCTTCTTTAGTCTGGTTTTTTTTGGTATTCTTCATAGACCAATTCTTTTGGAGTGATAAACTTATAGGGAAATATGACCTTTGAATACAAGATATGTTTCAAAGGTTAGAAGATATGTTTCAAGCGCTAAAAAGCCCCTATTTACAAGACTTTGGACTGAAACTCATTTGGAGTATGGTGGTAGATTTCCTTAAAGCACTTAATAAAGTACGAAGGTGTATTGAAGCCAACTTGATATGCAATTTCCGAAATGGTAGCATCAGATGTTTCAAGTAGCTCTTTGGCAAGTATTAATCGTTGTGAACGTATAAACTCGCTGGTAGTCATGTTCGTGGTCGCCTTCAATTTTCTGTGAAGCTGGGTCCGGCTAATGTGCATTAGCTTTCCAAATTGATCACTGGTAAATGCCGGATCTGTTATATGTGTATCTAAAACAGTTTGTAAGCGTTTTAAAAATTCAGCTTCGGTTGAAGTAACTGCTAATTCAGGATTAATGCGGAAGGTTGTACTGAAGTGTTTTTGAAGCTGTGCTCTAATTTTTAACAGGTTTTCAATTTGTGCAATCAATTTCCCTTTATTAAATGGCTTGGTCACATAAGCATCGGCTCCAACTTGTAAGCCTTCTATTTCATGTTCATTGCTACTTTTAGCAGTTAATAAAATGATCGGGATATGACTTGTTTTCTCGTCCTGTTTTAACGTATTGCAAAGGCTAATTCCATCTTCAATGGGCATCATCACATCGCTAATAATAAGATCGGGAATGTTTTCAAGTGCTTTTTCAATTCCTTGCCTTCCATTCATCGCTTCAATTATCTTATAGCTATTTCTTAAAAATGATTTTACATAGCCCCTAATATCATCATCGTCTTCTACCAATAATACAATTGGTTTATTTTTTGATCCATTATTTTTAGATTCCAAAGGCATTCTTCCTTCAAATGCTTCATCATTTTTTTCATGTACTTGGGTAGAAAGGTCGCTAATTTCTGTCGATTTAAAATAGGATCGTTCCACTGGTAAGGTAACTGTAAACTGAATTTCGTCTTCATTCAGCATGTGTGCTACGATATTGCCATGAGATAGAATGGCAAGTTCTTTCACCAAAGCCAATCCTATACCAGCACCATCATTATTCGCATCGGCTTGATAGTATCTTTTAAATAATTTTTGTAAATCTTCTTTTGAATAAAGCACACCATTATTGGTAACATTAATTACCAAATAGTCCTTTTGAATAAGCGCTTCAAAACGCACAAAGCCTTTTTCTGGCGCATATTTTAGCGCGTTAGAGAGCAAGTTTAGCACAATCTTTTCAATCACATCCCTATCAAACCAAACAGTATTGGTTTTTCCTATGTTGCAGTTAAGGTCTATTTGTTTTTTTTGGGCCTTGAACTTGAATGGAGATACAAGTTGTTTCAATAGCAACTCAAGGTTATCCTGAGCCACAGAAAGTTTTAAATTACCTGTTTCCAGTTTTGATATGTCTAAAATTTGATTGACCAAATTCAATAACCTTCCTGCATTCCGCTTTACCATGGTTAATTCTTCTCTGTCTTTCTTTTTAAGATAGGGCTTCGATAGTTGATTGTCTATTGGATCTGAAATAAGGGTTAAGGGTGTTCTGAATTCGTGAGAAATGTTGGTGAATAAGCGGTTTTTAAATTCGTCTAATTTTTTGAGTCTTTCAGCTTCCTTGTGTTCAAATTCTAATTCATTCTTTATTTGTAGGCGCCATTGCAAATATTTATAGAATAGATATAAGCCTGTTATAAGCAATAAACCATAGAAAACATAAGCCAAGTTTGTAGCGTACCAGGGTTTATTAATCTTGAAGCTGTACGTAGCTGGTGTTTCGTTCCAAACATCATCATAATTGCTTGAAATGACTTGAAACTCATAATCGTTGGGAGGTAGATTTGTATAACGTACAAAATTAAAGTTTTTAGCTTCTTGCCAGTTTTCATCATAATTAACAAGCTTATATTTATAGTTATTGCTGTTTGGTGAAGAAAAATGTAGACTTGTAAATGTAAAATTTACCGTATTTTCAGTATGCTTAAAACGTTTTGGGAAAAAAACAGATTGAAGTTTATCGTTAACTTCTACCTTTGTGATTGTAGTGGTAGTCAAAGAAGAGTTTTGTTTAATATTTTCTGGATTAAACCAATTCACCCCTTTTACACCTCCAAAATAGAATAGATTGCGTTTTGAATCCTTTACTGCCGATCTCGTTACAAAATAAGAAGATTGCAAACCATCAACTTTATCGTAACTTTCCACTTCTAAACTTTGGGTGTTGAATTTTATAAGACCTCGATTGGAGCCTAACCAAAGATTATCACCGTCTGGTAAGATGGCGCAAATTGTAGAACTTTTTATTCCAAAAGAACTATCATACACTATTGTTTTTCCTGTTGCAGGATCGAATTTAATTAATCCTTTTGTATTGGTTGCAATCCAAACTGCATCTTGCGAATCTATATAAAGATATCTTGCGAGACCATCAAATTCAGAATATCGATCGATTTTATCGGTTTCTGGATTTATTCTACAAAGCCCCTTATACTTTGTTCCTATCCAAATATTATTCTCACTGTCCTCAGCAATCGAATAAATTAAATCACTTGTTATGGAATTAAAATCCTCTGGATTGTACCTGTATTGTTTCACGATTCCTAGGTCTGAATCAAACTGAATTAACCCACTATCTGAGGTAGATAACCAAACTCTATTTTTGGAATCTTGAAATATATGATAAATGTACCCAACATCTAATTTGGGTTGAGAACTTTTATTTAAGGTGCTTACATTTCCATCCGGTTTTAAAATCTGGATTTCCGGAGTTTCATTGGCAATCCACAAATCCTTTTCAATAAATTTTAAATAGGCAATCTTATCAGAGGTCAACCCTGAATTTTGAACGTTATATACTTTTAAATTGGTTTTGGTGCTATCTAAAAGAACAACACCATAATTGTGGGTTCCCATCCACAAATTTCCATTATGATCAATATCCACGCTCTTAACTAGGCTGAGATTTATATCATTAGGTACACGTTCGTTGTTCAGTATATTAAACTTTTGTAGTTTATCGTCGTATAGGCACATACCTCCTCCGTCTGTTGCTATCCAGATATTATTAGTCCTATCTTCATAAATTGCAGTGACACAGTCGTAAGGAATGGAATTAGGATTTTGCTTATCATGCTTAAAATTTAAAATTGTTTGAGCATCAAAATCAACAAGATAAACCCCTTGGCCATAGCTACCAATCCATAAACGGTCTTTACTGTCAAAAAACAGATTATGTACATACAGATTTTCTAACAACGAATAGTTTGGAAATCCTTTAAAAATTTCAAATGTATCTGTGGTAACATTGTATTTAAAAACCTTGTTTAAATAGGTGCCCACAAAGACCCCATTTTTTTCTGACGCACCAACCACTGTCGTATGATAGTCATCTTCTATTGGTAATGCATATTTTACATACTGATTGTCTGGTGAAATTTTATAAACACCAGAGGTAGTAGCAGCCCAAACATGATTTTGCATTTCAGCAAATTCGTTAACATTAATAGGAATATCTTTCTTCTTTAGTAATTGTATGGTATCTTCTGTTTTAGCATTTATTTTAAAAATGCCATTGTTCGATGTTCCTACATAAAAATTAAGATTGAAGTCCTGATATAGCACCTTTGGCATTGGTATTTTGCCTACAGTCGTAAAAGTCTCTTCCTTGCAGTTTAATTTCTCTATTCGTCGCTCACCTGTAATGATCCAAGTGTTCAGCTCACGATCGGTATATAATTTTCTATCATAAATAATAATATCACTTTCACTTACAAAGTTTTTAGGAAAAAATTTAATGGTTTTACCATCATACTTACTTAAACCATTAAAACCAGCCATCCAGATATAGCCTATACTGTCTTGGACAATACCAAGAGATCCAGCTGGCATATTGTCATTTTCGTCGGAAAGTTGTTTAAAATGATATGAATTATCTCCTTGCGAGTACCCAATTAAGATATTTACAATAAAAAATATAAGGAATAAGCGCATATAAGTTATTGAAATTTAAAGTTTTAATTTAACAATAAATTTACTAAAACAATGACACTTCTGTTATTTATGCAGTTTTTGAGAATTATTAGAGGATTGGTTTTATTACCGAAACCATATTCTGAGCTCGATCTCTAACTTGCGCCTCGGTCCATCCAATTTTTACCAAAGAAGAAACCGTACGGCCCATCCAGGCATCACTTTTACTGAAATCGGTACTATTTAAATCCTGCATTTGTGCTTTTACTTCTGAAGAAAGGTTTCCTAGGCTTTTGAGATCACGAAGGTGTTCCCATCCATTAATATAATGCCAGTTATTCTTATACCAATAAAAACATGCATCTACCTTAGCTTCGGACAAAGCTTTGTGCGCTTTTTCGGCCAATTCTGGTGTTGGTAAAAAGAAATTCACAAAACTATAATTCTCTACGCCGCCTTCAGGAACACGTCTAAATGTAACCCCTTCAATAGTTGAAAGTGCTTCACGCATAATGGTGTAATTACGTTCTTGCATTTTAAGAATACCGTCCAGTTTATCTAATTGTGCCAAACCTACCGCAGCATTCAATTCAGAAATTCTAAAATTATACCCTAAAAATGGATGTGTTTCGGCTCCGCGATCACTACCTACATGGTCGTGACCGTGATCCTGATAATGATCTGCATTTAGTTTATATTTCTCAGAATTGGTGATAATTCCGCCCCCTTCTCCACAGGTAATCGTCTTCACATAATCGAATGAAAAACAACCAAGGTCTCCGTAACTCCCTAAGGGCTTTCCTTCATAGGTTCCACCAATAGCTTGACAGGCATCTTCCAGTAATAATAACTTGTGTTTATCACAAATAGCTTTTAAAGCGCCCAGATCTGCCATAGAACCGCACATATGGACTGGCATCACGCATTTAGTATTTGGCGTAATTGCCGCTTCAACTGCAGCTGGATCTAGGGTCAAGGTATCATCAATATCTACCAAAACAGGAATCGCACCTAGCATTAAAATACTTTCAAAACTTGCTACGAACGTAAAGGTGGGCATAATCACTTCGTCACCAGCTCCTACTCCTGCTGCAGCTAATGCTACTGTTAAGGCAGCAGTTCCGCTGGAAACCAACTGGCAGTGTGCGCTTTGCATCCGTTCTGCAAAAGCAATTTCAAACTCCTTGGCTTTCCAGTGGTTGTTCCGCATACCGTCAAAGCCGTAGCGCATAAGCACTCCTGTTTCCAATACGTCGTTTACTTGTTTGCGCTCTTCAGCACCAAAGATTTCAAATCCAGGCATAATTTTCTAAAATTCTAAATTAATAACTATCAAATTCCAAAAGGAAAGCGGTTCCTATTTTAAAGATACTGGCAAAGGTAAAGGTTGCGCTTTGGGTATGCAATACTAAATTTTAGAAGTACGAGGTTCGAGCGAAGAGATTTGTGTGCGGTGAGTTGTGGGAAAAAATTTACTTTTCTTTCAACAAAGTTACCTCCACGTTTTCAGTTTCGATTTTAGAAAGTAATTCTAATTTATTTTGCTGAAACAGTGCGTCCAGTTCGGTTAACGGGGTGTCAAGACTTTCTGGTTTATAATTGTTATAATCTACAAAGCGAATTCCTTCTACGACCCGAGGATTATAAGCCTCTCTGAATCGAACACCACCGCCATTCACTTCATAATTGTACGCGAAATAATCTACATAGAAGGTCTCTTTACCTATCCAATACACAAAAGTATCTTCAAAATCGGTTCCACCCCCTTCTTCACTGAAGGTTACTCCTATTTCATAATATTTTCTACCCTTAATGGTTGCTTCACCCAGCAATTCCTTCTTCGCAGCGGGAGCATTCAACCCATAGGGTAATTGTACAAAATAATGCACCGAGTTTACACTTTCAGAATATTTTTGAATAGTGCTATCGGCTAGGACTTGAAGTGAATCGTTTCTATAACGTTTAAAACCATCGTTGGATAATACATCTCTTACATTCCCTAGGGAGTCTACAAAATTTCTTTCGTATTGAAAACGATCTCCTTCTCGAACACTTTTATATTTTACTTTTCTGAAAACAAAGTTTAGTTCGGCATGATCGCAATTGCCTTGACAAGAGACCTCAATCGCTTTGTCTATAACTGTATTGGCAGTTAGCGATGGTTTTTCTTTACAAGCCACAAAAATGATTGCGAGCCATAAAATGTAATAAGGTTTCATACGTTGTATTTGTAACAAAGGTACAAAGTAGGACACTTATATTTGGTAAACATTTCAAGAGATAGTCTAATGAAAAATTTAATTTTTAAACGATTTTTAATTTTTCTGAATTTTATCAATATTCCCTTCAGGGCTAGGGTAAAAAATTATAAAATTCAGAAAAATGGAAAACATGTATTACTTCTAATTTTATTAACCTGTGTTTC
This sequence comes from uncultured Flavobacteriaceae bacterium, assembly GCA_963799365.1. Taxonomy (GTDB): domain Bacteria; phylum Bacteroidota; class Bacteroidia; order Flavobacteriales; family Flavobacteriaceae; genus Marinirhabdus. Next base: position 417,767 of record CAWCWV010000016.1, on the reverse strand, counting down.
CATTTCAGTTTTTGCTCAAAACAAAAAAAACGTACTGGCACTCACCAAGCTTCAGGATCATTACAATGTTGGTGATAACGGAGCTATTCACGAACTATTGAGCGAGTCTTTTCAGCAGAAAGTTAGTTTGGCTGCTATGAATCAATTACTAACAAGTTTTCAGGAAAACTTCGGAAAATTTACTTCTTTCACTTTTTCGGAAAGTCAAGGAGGTAGAGATACCTTCTTGGGAAATTTCGAAAATGGTCAACAGAACATTGGTATCTATGTAGATGAAGATAATAAAATAGCAGGATTACTATTTAAACCCATTGAAAACAACGCACCCGCCAAGTTCGAAAGAAATACATCCAAATTAAGACTTCCTTTTAATGGGGAATGGATGACCTATTGGGGAGGAACAGAAAAAAGACAAAATTACCACGTTACTACAAAAGTACAGCAAGGCGCATTCGACTTTTTAAAGCTTGGTAAAGACAATCGTTCCTACCAACGTAGTGGGACAAGAAACGAAGATTATTACGCCTTCGGACAGCCTTTATACGCTGTTTGCGATGCTACCGTCCACGAAGTAAACACAGGTATTGAAGACAATCGCCCAGCTTTTATGAATCCAGCACAACCGCTGGGGAATAGCGTGATGCTTAAAACCGAAAATGAAGAATACATTGTCTACGCTCATTTGGAAAATGGGACTGTTGCCGTAAAAACAGGTGACAAAGTAACTAAAGGCCAGTATTTAGGCAATTGCGGTAATTCTGGCAATTCTAGTGAAGCACATTTGCATTTGCATATTCAAGATGGTCCAAATCTAATGACAGCTGCAGGTGCACGTTGTTTTTTTGAAGATGTTATGGTGAATGGCGAATTGAAGCAGGATTACAGTCCTGTAAAGTATGATAAGGTTTCTATGCCTCAGAAATAACTTATTGTCCACTTGCTCCCTCATCCCTTGCCCTTCTGTGTGTAGCTCTTAGTTATGGCTCCTTCGTCGGATATAAGTGAGAAGAGGGCATAAAGTTATAACGCTATTATTCTCTTTTTAAATTAATTTTAAACCTTCCAATCGTACATCGTACTTCTAAAATCGTACTTTTGTAGGTATATGGCATTACAGAAAAACGTTAAAATAAAAAATAAAAAAGCCAAGTTTACCTATGAGCTGTTAGATTCATTTACAGCTGGTATTGTTTTGGCCGGGACAGAGATTAAAGCTATTCGGGAAGGGAAAGCCAGCATTGCCGAAAGTTTTTGCGAGTTTAATGAGCGAGGCGAATTGTTTGTAATAAACATGACAGTTCAGGAATACTCCCATGCAACGCACTTTAATCACAATCCAAAAAGTGAACGCAAGCTTCTTCTAAACAAAAATGAATTAAAAAAGCTCGAGAAAGAGGTTAAAAACAGTGGCCTTACCATTGTTCCCCTTGTACTATTTACAAACGACAGAGGCCTGGCAAAAATAAAAATTTCGCTGGCCAGGGGTAAAAAACAATTCGATAAAAGAGAGACAATAAAAGACCGTGATAGCAAGCGTAACCTAAGCCGAATTAAAAAAGCCTTTAATAATTAAAATGTTAAAATTTTGTCTGTGAGGCAACAGTCCTCGTAAAAACTGCGTCTCTATTAAAAATCACTCAGCTGTATGAACAAAATTTTACTCCTTCTTTTTTTCTTTTCGATGACATTTTTACAAGCCCAAATTGTGGGTAAAATAACCGATACTAAAGGCGAGCCCCTAGCTTTTGTGAATATTTATCTGGAAGACAGCTACGTAGGTACCACCTCCAATGACGATGGTAATTATGAACTTAATGTTACTGAAACTGGCGACTATAAAATTATCTATCAGTTTTTAGGATTTAAGACGGTTACGAAAAATATTTCTATACAATCTTTTCCTCATATTTTGAATATAACCTTAGCTGAAGAATCGGTTAGCCTGGATGAAGTGATCATCAATACTTCCGAAGACCCTGCCTACCGAATTATCCGTGAAACCATTGCCAGACACAAGATTAATCTCGATAAAATTTCAGAATACAAAGCCGATTTTTACTCACGCGGACTGTGGCGTGTGGAAGATCTTCCTGAGAAAATTCTTGGACAAGAAGTCGGCGACTTAGATGGACAGCTAGATTCTACCAGAACTGGAATTATCTATCTTTCTGAAACCATCAGCGAAATTTCTTACCAAAAACCAGACGATTTTAAAGAAAAAATCATCGGTAGCAAAGTAAGCGGGAATGATAACGGCTTCAGTTTTAATAGCGCCCAAGATGCCAATTTTTCATTTTATGAAAACACTACAGACATTAACGCCTCTATTGTTTCGCCTATTGCTGAAAGTGCTTTTTCCTATTACCGTTACAAGTTAGACGGAGTTTTTTACGAAGGTCCAAAACTTATCAATAAAATAAAAGTTACCCCAAAACGTTCCAAAGATAGGGTCTGGGAAGGTTTTATATATATCGTGGAAGACGACTGGCAACTCTACGGCGTGGAACTTTCTACAACTGGAGAAGCCATACAGGTTCCTATGGTGACTCAACTTCTGTTTAAACAAAATTTTAAATACGATCCTGAAAACGACTTTTGGGTAAAGCTCTCACAAACCATCGATTTTGGATTTAGTTTTCTTGGTTTTAAAGGGGACGGAAAATTTATTGCCGTATACAGTAACTACAATTTTAAACCAAACTTCAATAAAAAATCTTTTACCAATGAAGTGCTTTCGTTTGAAGCCGAAGCTAATAAAAAAGACAGTCTGTTCTGGAAAGGCACCCGTCCCGTTCCTTTAACCGATGAAGAATTAAACGATTATATAAAAAAAGACAGCATACAAACCCTTCGCAAATCTGAAACCTATTTAGATTCTATAGATGGAGTGAGTAATAAATTCAAAATTTTAGATCCGATTACAGGGTACAGCTATAAAAACAGCTACGATAAATGGCAAGTAAGTTACGATGGCCCATTCCCAAAAATTAACTTTAATACCGTTCAGGGTTGGAATGGTGGAGCGGGACTCTCCTATTTTAGTTGGAATGATGATAACCGCACAAGCTGGTTTTCGGCAAATCTTAATGCCAACTACGGAATTGCTGAAGATAGACTGCGGTTTACTGGAAGCCTCACTAAAAATTTTAATCGCACCAACAGATTGCGATTAGGCGTATTTGGAGGGAGTCGCGTACAGCAGTTCAATAGTGCGGAGCCTATTTCAGAATTAGTAAATAGCATCTCTACCCTGTTTTTTGAGCGTAATTATATGAAGGTTTACGACCTTACTTTTGCAGGGGTAACTTATAGCCAGGAGCTGTTTAACGGATTGCGATTGTTTACAAATTTTAGCTATCAGGAACGGAAGCCACTTTTTAACAATACAGATTATGTAACCTTGCCAAATGAGGATGTAGATTATACTTCAAACAATCCGTTGGATGCACAGGATTTTACAAATGCTGGTGTCTTAGAACATTCTATTTTTAAAAGCACTATAACTGCCAACATTACCTTTGGACAAAAATACATGAGCTATCCGGATGGAAAGTACAATCTGGGTAATGATAAATATCCTTCACTTTCTGTAACATTAGAAAATGGACTTGGCGGTTCTATTGATGGTTATGATTTTAGCCAATTGAGTACACGCTTAAACCAACGTGTAAATACAGGAAACAAAGGTGAGTTTTCTTATAATTTAAAAGGAGGCACTTTTTTAAATGGAGACGACATTAGCTTTGTAGATTACCAGCACTTTAATGGAAATCAGACACGTATAGGGACCTCTGGAAGCTATACCAATGTATTTAACCTATTGCCATATTATGATGTAAGCACCAATAAAAGCTATTTTGAAGGCCATTTTGAGCATGACTTCAAAGGATGGATCTTAGGGAAAATCCCAGGGATTAATCAATTAAACTTTAACCTGGTCGCTGGTGCTCATTTGCTAAGTATAAATGGAAACAAACCGTATCAGGAACTTTCTATAGGAATAGACAATCTGGGGTGGGGGAAGTTCAGGTTCCTTCGGTTGGATTATGTAAAGTCCTATTATAATGGTGCTAGCGATGGCGCATTTGTTTTTGGATTGAAGTTTTTGAATTTTATTGATTAAATGCCGCTACTGCAAATTTCAAAAAAATAAATTACAAATCACAAAAAAGAGAAAGGACTGATTTTGATTTCAGTTTCAATTTCGTTTACATCAATTCTTATCTTCCAAAAGCGGCACAAAGCGAAATTCGCCGAATTCTTCTTTTTCAAAATTAGTAGGCGATGTTCTGGTAAACACGGTCATTATTTGCACATTCTCTCCTACTGGTATTACCAACTTCCCTCCTACTTTTAGTTGTGCTAGTAAAGGATTGGGAACAAAGGGGAGCTCCTGCGGTTACAATAATTCCATCGTATGGGGCCGCTTCTGGTAAGCCTTTGTAACCATCGCCAAAAATGAGCTTTTTTGGTCGGTAGCCAAGTTTAGGGAGAAATCGTTTCGTGATTTTAAAGAGTTCGTTCTGCCGTTCTATAGAATATACTGTGATACCCATTTCCAACAAAACGGCAGTTTGATACCCGCTTCCTGTACCAATTTCCAGTACAATAGCACCTTTTTTCACTTCGAGGAGTTCGGTTTGTCTGGCAACTGTGTAGGGTTGCGAAATGGTTTGATCTGCAGCAATAGGGAATGCCTTGTCTACATACGCATGCGCCAAAAAACTGGAGTCCATAAATAAATGTCTTGGGATTTTGTTTATTGCTGCCAAGACTTCCTTATTTTCAATTCCTTTTTTCTGAAGGGTTTTCACCAGTTTTTTACGTAGTCCTTGATGTATAAACGTATCTTTCATTGTCACAAATTACGGAAACAAAAACACAACTTACAAGAACTGTTTTTTAAATTTATTCGACCTTGGTATGACTTTGGCATTGTTCAAAATCTAAGTATCTTTCAACTCTATTTTTATCTTTATGAAACATTTTTCTCTCCTTCTTTTTCTACTCAGTTTTAGTGTGAGTCAATCACAGGAATTTACGCGTGCAGACACCCTTCGTGGGAGTATCACTCCAGAACGTGCCTGGTGGGACGTTTTGCATTATGATCTGGATGTTACAGTTTCTCCCGAAGAAAAATCAATTAAAGGTAGTACTACTATTACCTATAAAGTCCTTGACAAAGCGCAACGAATGCAGATAGATCTGCAAGCGCCTATGACGATAGAAAAAATAATACAGGATGGTAAAGAGGTATCCTTTACCTCGGAAGGCGCCGCTCATTTTATTAGTTTTCAGGAAAAACAAAACAAAGGTAAAGAGTATGCAATCACTATTTACTTTTCAGGAAAACCACGAGAAGCCAAAAATGCACCTTGGGATGGCGGTTGGTCCTGGAAAAAAGATGACAATGAAAAGCACTTTATTGCCACAAGCAATCAAGGAATTGGTGCTAGTATTTGGTGGCCTAATAAAGATCACGCCTACGATGAACCTGATAAAGGCGCTACGGTAAAAATAACTGCTCCAAAGGGATTGATAGCTGTTGCTAACGGGCGAATGACAAAAAATATTCAGAATAAAGATACCAATACATACCAGTGGAACGTAGTAAACCCTATCAACAATTATGGTATCAATATAAATATTGGAGATTATGTGAATTTCAAGGAAAAATATGCTAGTTTAAATGGTTCGCTAGATATGGATTATTGGGTGTTGCGTGATAATCTAGCAAAGGCAAAAGAGCAATTTAAACAAGCACCGCAGATGATGGAAGCGTTTGAGCATTGGTTTGGCCCCTACCCTTTTTATGAGGATAGTTTTAAACTGGTAGAAGTACCGTATTTAGGTATGGAACATCAGAGTAGCGTTACCTATGGAAATAATTATAAAAATGGCTATTTAGGGCGTGACTTAAGCGGCACAGGCTGGGGATTGAAATTCGATTTTATTATAATTCACGAGGCAGGTCATGAATGGTTTGCCAACAATATTACCCACATAGATGTGGCAGATATGTGGATTCATGAAGGGTTTACAGCCTATTCTGAAGGATTGTATGTAGAGTATCATTTCGGGAAAGACGCAGGAGCCGAATACACCATAGGCACCCGTAGAAGCATCCGAAACGATCGTCCGCTCATTGGAACTTACAATGTGCACCAAGAGGGAAGTAGTGATATGTATTATAAAGGAGCAAATATCCTGCATACACTTCGCACCTGGATTGGTGATGATAAAAAATGGCGGGCAATCTTAACAGGATTGAATACTAAATTTCGTCACCAAACCATCACCAGCAATCAATTGGAAGATTACATAGCCAAAAAATCTGGTTTGAACCTAACTGCTTTTTGGGAGCAATATCTGCGTACTACAAAAGTGCCGAAGCTGGTATATAAAGTTAATAGAAACAATCTTGAATTTAAATATGAAAATATTGTGGATGGTTTCGAAATGCCTTTAACCGTTTTCATAAATGGAGAAGAGAAAAAATTAAACCCCACTGCAACCTGGCAATCAATTTCAAATAATAGTGCAGCACCTGAAGTTTCGGTACAAAAAGATTTTTATGTGGAACTAGATAGTGTTAATTAGCCCTACATCTTTTTCGCCTCATTCCAATATATATCCATTTCGGCGAGCGTCATGTCACGGAGTGCTTTCCCCTGCTCTTTTGCTTTGGTTTCTAAATACTGAAAGCGTTTGATAAACTTTTTGTTGGTACGTTCCAAAGCATTTTCAGGATCTACTTTCAGAAAACGGGCATAATTGATCATAGAAAAAAGTACATCACCAAACTCCTGCTCTATTTTTTCTTGGTTATTTTCTGAAATTTCGTGTTGCAGTTCTGCTAGTTCTTCTTGTAGTTTTTCAAAAACCTGTTGAGGCTCTTCCCAATCAAAACCTACGCCTGCTACTTTATCCTGTATTCTGTTCGCTTTTACCAATGCCGGTAAGGAGGCTGGAACACCTTCTAAAACGCTACTTTTTCCTTCTTTTAGTTTTAAGTTCTCCCAGTTTCGTTTTACCTCTTCTTCGTCTGCAACTTCTACATCTGCGTAAATATGTGGATGGCGGGAAATAAGCTTATCGCAAATTTCATTCGCTACATCGGCCATATCAAAATCATCAGTTTCACTTCCAATTTTAGCGTAGAACACAATATGCAGCAACAAATCTCCCAGTTCTTTTTTAACTTCTGAAAGATCATTTTCAAGAATGGCATCACCTAATTCATAAGTTTCTTCTATGGTTAAATGCCGGAGTGTTTCCATAGTTTGTTTTCTGTCCCACGGGCATTGCTCGCGAAGTTCGTCCATAATAGTTAAAAGACGATCGTAGGCTGCGAGTTGTTTTGTTCTTGAGTTCATATAGGGTAAAAATAAAAATTCATCTGCTAGGGACGTAACAAATGAATTTTAAATTATAAATATGTTATGAACGAATTGCTATTCTTCTTCGGACTTAGCTTTGGTTTCGTCTTCGGTTTTTTCAGAAAAATCTGTGATGCCTTCTTTTTGAAGTAGGTTGTACCATTGCACTACCTTTTTAATATCGCTAGGATACACTCTATCTTCATCGTAATCTGGCAACACTTCAAAGAAAAATTCTTCTAATTCTACTCTTGGAACCTTATGATTAATTGTTGGACCTCCATTTTCTTTTTCTGAAATTTTCTTAAAAACTTCTCGTAATGGTAATTCTTCAGTTAGGGTATAGATAGCGATCTCACTCAAAAGACTCACGTTATCACGGGCACCTACACTAATTTTTTTACCGTCAATAAGTGATTCGGCTACAAATCCGTTACGGGTTTGTGTTTTTAATTGGTAGAGGCCTGGTTTGCCAGAAATGGAAAGGATTTTTTCTAAACTCATAAAACTTAGTGTGCTACTATTTTAATATTAAGGTTGCAAATATACTTGTTCAATTGGAAATTCATAATTCAGAATTCAGAATTTTGTATTGTTTAACGTTTCTTGCTGGCTTTCGGAAATTTCATTCGGTAAGCTACTTCTACTTTTCCTTTTGAAATATTTGAAAGTTTACTTTTTAATAAACGTTTTTTTAGTACCGAAAGTTTATCGGTAAACAAAACACCTTCAATATGGTCGTATTCATGTTGGATAATGCGAGCTACCAAACCGTCATACGTATCTGTTTGCGTATCCAGATTTTCATCCTGGTATTCAATTGTAATATTCGGTTTTCTGAAAACGTCTTCATTTATATTTGGAATACTCAAGCATCCTTCATTAAAGACCCACTCGTCTCCTTCTTCCGCAACAATTTTTGGGTTGATGAACACTTTTTTGAAATTTGTGCATAGGTTGCGTTCTTCTTCAGTTAGCTCTTCGTCATCGCCGAAAGGAGAAGCATCTACTACAAACAAACGGATGGCCAAGCCAACCTGTGGAGCAGCCAAACCTATACCACGCGCACCATACATAGTTTCAAACATGTTTTCAATTAGTGCATCCAACTTAGGATAATCTGCACTAATGGCAGTTGCTTTTTTTCGTAAAACTGGATCGCCGTAGGCTACAATGGGTAAAATCATTAGAAGGTATAAAGTTTAAGGTTTAATGAGTAACGTGAAATTTTAGTAACGTTCCCCTCTATTTAAGTTTTTTTCTGCTGTTATTCTTGAAGCAATAAATATAGCTGTTAACTCTTTTGCTTCTTTATAAATTTTTTCAAAAGTATGAGCTTGTAATAAATTTTCTTCTGCTAAAAATTCTATCCAAAATAACGATTCATCACATTCTTCAATTACAATACTTAACTTGGCTACGAAGCTTTTCTTAGTTTGCCCTAATGAAGCTGCACGATAATTTGTAGCCGTAGAAGTCGCACAACGAATAAGCTGAAGCTTGATGTGACGGCCCAAATCGTTATTTGGAAGCTGTAAAGCCACTTATACACAATCGTGTGCAAATTGTTTTGACCGGATTTTTAAATCAGTTTTCATAATCATTAAAATTTAAGGTAAAACAATTTTCAAATTAAACATTATTCCTTAAACCTTACTCATTATAAAGGTATTGTTGAAGAATAATCGTCGCGCTAATTTCATCTAGCAGTGCTTTATTTCTTCGTTGTTTCTTTTTTAGGCCGCTGTCTATCATCGTCTGAAATGCCATTTTACTCGTATACCGCTCATCTACCCGTTTTACAGGCATTGTAGGAAATTCTTTTGTAAATACTTCCAAAAATTTCTTGATTTCAGATTCTACATCGCTTGGAGTTCCGTCCTTTTGTAGGGGTTGTCCCATTAAAACTAACTCAACTTTTTCATTTTCGAAATATTCTTTCAAAAAAGTAACGAGTATAGCAGTTTCAACAGTAGTTAATCCCGAAGCAATTAGCTGTAGCTCATCCGTCACGGCGATACCGGTGCGTTTGGTTCCAAAATCTATTGCTAAAATGCGTGCCATATTTGGGTGCAAAAATAAGGGTTTTATTTGAGAAGAAAAACCTGAATGGTGAGTGGTGAGTGGTGAGTGGTGAGTGGTGAGTGGTGAGTGGTGAGTGGAATTTAAATATAAATACTACCTCTTCCCTACTTTATTTATAATTCCGAAGTACCTGCAATACATCTCCTCTCTTTATCTTGCCTGTTTCGGTGTAGACAAAACGGGAAAGGCGGTATACTTTTTTGGGTTTTTCGTAGGGTTGTAATACTTCAAAAGCTGCTTTGAAATCCGGCACTTCGCTTTCGGCACCTTCATAAATTAAGATAACACGTTCTCCAAATTGATCATCTTTCTCGGAAGCTATGATAAATGGCAATTCAATTTTATCTGAAAGTTTTACTTCTATACGTTCAGGAAATAGTTTTACACCGCCGCTGTTAATTACATTATCCCATCTGCCCTGCCAAATAAAGGACGATGGAGATATTAATTCGACCAGATCATTGGTTACCACAATTTCATCTGAAACTTTAGGCGCGTGAATTATAAGGCACCCGCGGTCGTCCTGCGAAAACTTTACATCTGGTAAGGCACTGTACGATTCACTTCTGGCAAAACCATTAATGCGTCTTACAGCAATATGCGTACTGGTTTCTGTCATTCCGTAGGTAGCAAATGCTTCAACATCTATTTCTTGCAATTGAGCTTCAAGGGTTGCTGAAATCGCACCACCACCTATTAATAATTTCTTCACCTTAGGCAATGCTTTCAGCGAATGCGACACTTGGTAAGGAACCATAGCGACAAAATCATAATCATTATCATATTCTACCAAGGCATCTTTGGTGGGTTCTACCACGTGTAAATCCCAACCCAATACCATAGCACGCACCACCATCATTTTACCTGCGATAAAATCGGCAGGGATACATAGCAAAGCTTTGGTACCACTTCCTGTTTTAAAGTAGGTGCCCGTAGCTTTAGCACTATTCACCATTTGTTGTTTGGTAAGTTTTATTTTCTTGGGTTTTCCTGTAGATCCAGAAGTTTTTACGACTACTTCCTCCGTAAAATCCAGCCACTTTTCAATAAACTGGGCTACGCTTACTTCTTGTTCATTACCTTCGTTTAATAGGTCATCGGTAAAATTCAACACTTCTTCGGGAGAAGAAAAATCTAGGCCGTTGAGCTTAAAATCGGGATGTAAAGTAAGGGAGGTTGGTTTCAAAATATGTTAGCTTATTTCAACTTTTATGGGTTCTTCAGGTGGTGGTGTTATGGTTCCGAAGAGCTTCTCACCCCAACCTGTCCATTTATAGCGCCAAGCCATAATTCCTAGAAAGATAGGGTACATAATTAGCACAGGTAATAAAATATCAAAGCCTGCGGAAGGTTCCGAAACATCTTTTAATATCGAATTGGTCTGAAAAACCGTCCAATCTGCTGTTACCAATAAAGCGCCTACCAAATTATTTCCTGCATGAAATCCTAAGGCGAGTTCTAGGCCTTCGTCCATGAGCGTCATAATTCCTAATAAAAAGCCTGTCCCTATATAATACACCATAATGATGGGGCCTAGCTTAGTTACTTCAGGATTAAAAAAATGTAGACCTCCAAATACAACTGATGTCACAATCAATGGTAACCACTTATTCTTAAAAATAACACCCAATCCTTGCATGATATACCCTCTAAAAAGATACTCTTCAAAACTGGTTTGCAATGGTATAAAAATAATGGCAATAACCGCTAATATTAAAAAGGGTACTGCTTCAAATTGCAATACATAATCGTCTGGATTGCCATAATAATCCAGGACGGTCACAACAGAAGTAAAGATAGCAATGAGTCCAAAACCAAACCAAAAACGACCCCAATCTGTCTTTTTACGGGACGTTGTGATGGTTCTAAAAGGCTGTTTGTGAATGTATTTCACAACTAAATAAACACCTACCAACCCAACCGCAAATCCAAGTAACATTAAAAACAACGTTAGATTGGAATCCAGCAACGTCATTAATTTATTTTGGTCTTGCAAATCGTTAATATTACCACCATCACTCATTATTTTGAACATTGCTGCCAACACAAAGGGAATTGTACCTATTTGTGATGCGATAAAAATTAAGACAACACCAATAACGTAGCGCCACCAATCGTGTAAGTAGTTAAATGCTTGTTTTATATACATAGTTTGGGGAATTAATATGAAAAAAGTTATACATTTTAAAAACACACCCCCTAACCCCTCTCAAGAGGGGAAGATATGTGAATAGAAATTTAATCTTGGGGAATTTACAAAAGTTCTTTCATACTGGCGGTATCCCAGTTTTTCTTTTTGTTATAACGAAGTGTTCCATCGACAACCTGTAATGGTCCCGCAATATTATTAATAAATAAACTCCCTGTTCCAAGACCTTGTGGTGCACTAGTTTTTTTTGTTGCAGTGTATTGTGCGATTGCGTTTAGCCCTATATTACTTTCTAATGCAGAGGTAATCCACCAATCAATTCTTTGTGATTCTGCTAATGAAATCCACTCGTCACTACCTCGGAAACCACCTATCAGCGTTGGTTTTAAAATAATATAATGGGGTTGTATGGTTTGTAAAAGCTTTTCTTTTTCTTCTAAAGCATTTATACCAATTAATTCTTCATCAAGTGCTATAGGTAATACTGATTTTTCGCAAAGACGCGCCATTTCTTGAATTTGCCCTTGTTTTATGGGTTGTTCAATTGAATGGAGTTGTAATTCTGAAAGAATATTTAATTTTTCTAAGGCCTCGGAAGGTTGAAAAGCCCCGTTGGCATCTACCCGAAGCTCGATCTCTGAAGGAGAAAACTCTTTTCGAATACTTTTTAATAAAGAAATTTCAGTTTTGAAATCGATAGCTCCAATTTTCATTTTGATACAGCTGAAACCAGCTTTCAGTTTTTCTGAAATCTGTTGTTTCATAAATTCTTTATCGCCCATCCAAACCAAGCCGTTAATAGAAATAGCCTGATTTCCTTTGGAAAATTCTGACGGGAAAATCTGAAATTGATCTTCAGCTTGTAAAGATGTAAAGGCTGTTTCTACCCCAATTTGTATGGCGGGAAAGTTGGTCAATTCCATCATTAACAAGGCAGGTCCTAACTCAATATGCTCACAGACCCATTGTAGTTTTTCTTCAAAATCTGGCCTGTCGTCTATACTCAAACCACGAAACATACCGCACTCGCCTATGCCCCATTTAGCACCATTTTCAATTTTCAAAAACCATGTTTCTTTAGTTTTTAGGGTACCACGAGATGTACCTGCAGGATTTTTAAAGTTGAGAATGTATTTTTTAAAGGTTGCTTTCATTACTAATTACAAGTGCTTTTAGTGAAATCGCAAATAGCTTTATTTGGGATTTGAGTATTTTCCTAAAGCTCAATACTTTCTCCAATATCCAGCAACATCAGGTCTTTTCCTGCTTCATAGAATTTTCGTTTTGCCTCATCGTGATCAATTTCAATATAGCCGAAGGTATCGTAATGTACACCAAGCACTTTATCACATTCCAAAAAATCACAAGCGATAATGGCATCATCAACACCCATTGTAAAATTATCGCCTATGGGGAGTATGGCAAGGTCTAGTTTGGTATGCAGCGGAATCAATTTCATATCCATAGTAAGCGCAGTATCGCCAGCGATATAGATATTTTTATGCTCTCCTTCAATAACAAATCCGCCAGGTTGGCCTCCGTAGCTTCCATCTGGAAAAGAACTTGTATGAATTGCATTTACATATTTTACCTTTCCGAAATCGAAATTCCAGGTACCGCCGTGGTTCATAGGATGCACTTCTAGACCTTTAGCTTCGTAATGGTTGGCAATTTCGTAATTGCTCACAATGGTAGCTCCTGTGTTTTTTGCAATGGCTTCAGCATCCAGTATATGATCCTGATGCGCGTGTGTAAGTAGGATATAATCTGCTTTCAAACTCATAATATCCACTTTATCTTTTGAAAGGTCATTTCCTGTTATAAAAGGATCTATAATTATGTGTTTTCCTCCAATTTGGAGTGCCAGTGAGTTTTGACCGTAAAAAGTTATTTTCATCTTGATTTAGTTTTCTTTAAAAATAGGATTTCTGTTACTTTTTTCTGTTAAAAAAAATAGAAATTAAAGTATATACATCTCTATTACAAATACCAAAATAGCAAATAAAAATGTGCTCAGAGCGACTTTCTTAAGTTCTGGATCGAGTAAAGCCGGCGATTGGTTTCTAAACACATTTACAACGTTTAAAAACAAAGGCACAAAAGCTAGCAAGGGTAGATAGTTTTGCCAAGAAGTTCCTTTATATAAGAAATAAGCCAAAGCACAAATAAATGCACCAAATATGAGAATTGCGTGGTATAGTTTTACAGGTTTTTCTCCCAGCACTACGGCTAGGGTGTTTTTGTTCACTTTTGCATCTGCCAAGCGATCCCGCATATTATTAAGATTTAAAACAGCTGTACTCAGGAGACCAATAGTTATGGCTGGTAGTATAATTAAATCTGAAAGCTGCTGGGTGAACAAAAAGTAGCACCCCATTACGCCCACCAAACCGAAGAATAAAAACACAAATACATCGCCCATCGCACGATAGCCATAAGCTCTTTTTCCAATGGTATATGTTATAGCAGCAATAATTGCGGCAAGTCCAAGATTAAAGAAAACAACCGAAAGTATAAAATTCTCGTTTCCAAAAGCCACGAAAATAAGTATACTTGCTAAAAGCAACGTAAAAACAGTAGTTACTATCATTCCGTACTTTAATTCTTTTGCGGTGAGCAACCCACTTTGCATGGCTCTTGCGGGCCCAACTCTATCTGCATTGTCTGTTCCTTTTACCCCGTCTCCATAATCGTTCGCGAAATTTGACAACACTTGAAACCCAACTGTTGTTAATAAAGCTAGTATCATGATAGGAAATGAAAATAAATCCAGCTTAGATGCAGCAGCACTGGCAACCAAAATTCCAGAAATTGAAAGCGGTAATGTACGTAAACGGGCAGCAGAAATCCAAGCGCGTACTTTAGTCATACAATAGGTTATTTTAACAGTCGCAAAAATACATTAAAAAGAAAAAGCCACCTATAAAAGGTGGCTTTAAGGCTTCTAATTTTAATAGAGCACTACTTGATGATGAGTCTTTTTGCTACTCCATCTTCGTTAGAAACAAAATATATTCCGGCAGTATAACCCTGTACATTAAGGCTTGCTGTATTAGAAAATTGTTGGATGGTTCTTCCAGTTACATCATAAATGGTATAATCTCCTGGCTTACTAAGAAACACATTTCCACTACTTGGGTTTGGGTACATACTAAAATTAGTATTGCCAGCAATATTAAAATCTTCTGTACCTAATAAAATATCATTATCTAATGAATAAATACTCAATGTCCCGCTTACTTCGTTAGCGACTATAATGAGCCCTGTTTCGGTCGGGCTGTTAGCGAAAGGAACATAAATTAATCCTTCTGGGCCTAAATCGCCCATTTCGTTACCTCCAGGAACTGTATCACGATTATTTAAATATTGCAAGAATACAGGAGTTGCTGGGTCTGAAATATTATACAACATTACACCCCCAATTCTTTCTAACAAAATAAAAGCGTATTGTTCTCCGTTGATTTCTTGCACCAAAATTCCTTCTGGTTCTGGACCTTTGTTATCGCTTCTGTTTTTGAAATTATTGTTACTATTACTCGCATTAAAAATAGTTCCATAGGTTGGATCGTTTGCAGTAATTACCTCAAAATCATTTCCGCTATCGTACATCAAGGTTCCTGTTGCTGCTTCAAAAATTGAAAAGGAACGACCGCCAAAGACATGGATTTCGTCAAAATCTCCGTCGCCGTCTGTATCTCCTGAAGCGTTTGTTACCGCAATTTGTGACAAATTACTATCCAATTTTAAAATATCAATATTTGAAAATACTACTGGATCCAAGATATAATCGTTGTCATCTATTTTTCTTTCTTCTTCCAACCCACCATATTCTCTGGCATCTCCTTCATTTGCTATAACAATGTAATCGGTTCCGTTTACGCTGTAAAAGCTAACAGCATCTGGCATATACATTCCCTTGATTGGCCACGAAGCGTCAAAAATAAAATCGGTTTCATCACTTACATCCAGAGAATTTCTTGCCAGGCTATGATCTTTTAAGCCGAATGGGATGATTTCGGTAATTTCAGCATTGGCAATATCGATTATTGCGTATGCATTGTTTTCCTGCAAGGTTACATATGCCATTTGTGAATCTGCCGAAACAGCGATATATTCTGGTTCTAAATCCTGAGATACGGTTGCTCCTGGTCCAAAAATCCGAACGCCAGCAGCTATTAAAGCAGCTTGTTGTGCGTCAAAAGCATTAAAATTAAGAGTATTTACACTCGCTTGCGTAATTGAGGCTAAGCCACCACTTACGTCTATTATTGAAACGCTTCCTTCTGGATCTATAGAATAATCGTCACTTGGTTGTGCTTCGTTAGCCACCAAAACAAAATTTCCATCTGGAGAAAAAGTTACCATATCTGGCAAGGAACCTACTTCTACGATTGTTTGACTTGTCCCCAATGCATCGGTAAAAACCACAAAACCATTATTTGTTGCAGGATCTGCTGCAACGGCTGCTGCAACGAGTCCATTTTTTACAGCAATGCTTTGCACCCCTGAAGTCCCTGGAGGTACTGTTACTGTTGCAAGGTTTATAATATTTGAAGGATCTGTAAAATCTAAAACTTCAACTTTATCGCCGTTTGTCACAAACAATTGCTGTGTTTCAGGATCGTATGCTACAATTTCAGCAGTTCCATCTGCATCCACAGTATAACTCGTCAAGTAATTCATATCCAACACTGAAGTATCTCCCGCAGGAACTACAGTATCATCATCCAAAATGTAGGTTGAAAACGTATCATTATTTCCAATTAATAAGGTTGATGCATTTTCAAGCTTCACTACAAAAAACACATCACTAGTATCATCAGTGTTATTGATGATTGGAATGGTAACCTCCTGTGAGGTTGAACTTCCAGCTGGAAAGGTTAGTGTTTCGGTAGCTGAAAAAGTGAAATCTGCACCTTCAACAGCAGTTCCTCCTGCGATTAAAGAAACATCTACGGTTCCTTCAGTAGTTGGAGTGTCTGAAATTGCAACAGTAAGTATCACTTCAGTTCCATCTTCAGAAATTGAAGCAAACGAGCCGTTAAATTCCACTTCAATATTTTCATTCGGGATTTTATTTCCTGGTGAGCCTATATTTGGAACATTACTTCCGTCGCCTCCTAAAGCGATAGTTGCAACTGCCCCATTGGCATTACCAACCATACTAAATGTTCCCAATTCCACATCGTACGATTCGCCATCGTTGGCCGCTGTATCTGGGTATGTTCCCATAGAAATAGGCATCGTTGTCGTTGGATCTCCCATCCACAAAGTAACACTATCGCCACCGCCACCAAGGCCTGAACCGTCTGTAAAACCTACCTTAACATTAGTAAGGTCTACAACAGCTCCCCAAACGTCTGTAAACGTAGTTACTTCGTTCCCTGTGTTGTCTGTTACTAAAACGACTACATATTCGCCAGGCTGAATGTCTGTAATACCTTGAATAAGATCTGCTGTAGTTCCGTCTGCTGAATCATCGTCATAAAATAAATCTGGGTCAACACCTGAAACCCAAGCTATTTGTCCGTTATTCTTTATTTCGAACCAATCTTCGGTAAGATCTGTTCCCGCTTGTCCTGCAAAAACTTCGGTAATAATAAGGTCCGCCATGGAAGGAACATTTCCTGGAGAGGCAATATTTGGTACATCTCCTGCTGCACCTCCTTGCGCGATTGTTTCTACTGCATTACTTACATTACCAACAGTACTAAATTCTAATAGGCTGTTGTCATAACTCTGTCCATCATTAGCGGCAGTATCTGGATACGATTCTGTATCTACTGGAGCGGTTGTTGTTGGGTCTCCAGCCCAAATATTTACAGCGTCTCCGCCAGCCCCAAGACCGGCACCATCTGTAAATCCTATTTTTACTCCTGATAAGTTTACAACAGCACTCCATACATCGGTAAAGGTTGTTACTTCATTAGCTGTGTTATCCGTTACCAACACAATAACAAATTCTCCTGGTTGAATATCCGTAATTCCTTGAATTAAATCGGCCGTTGAACCATCGGCAGACTCGTCATCGTAAAATAGATCTGGATCTATGCCAGATACCCAAGGGTCTGTTCCATCATTCATAATCTCGAACCAATCTGCAGTTAAGTCATCTCCTTCCTGACCTGAGAAAATTTCAGTAATTTGGAGATCATACGTGGTTCCTTCTTCAGAAATGGAAGGATTTAATTTGTTTTGAGAAATCCCTGCTATTCCAATTATAAGTAGCAAAAGCGATGTAGTTTTTTTCATAGTTTTTTTGATTTGTTTTACTCACCGCTAAACTACAATTGCACTGTTCCTTTTACTTTAATAGAAGATTAAGTTAACTACAATTAAATTTTCAATATATACATGTTTTGCTAGCCAACTTTACTATTATGTAAACTTTACTATTTCAAATTGTAACTTCAATAATTTTTATACTTTTAACCAACCCTAAAAAATTCCAATCATGAAAAGAAATTACGACCTAGGCCTACTCATTTTAAGAATTGGTATCTCTGGACTCATGCTTACCCACGGAATCCCAAAATTTTTAGCTTTTATTGGTGGAGACCTCTCTGTGGTAGGCGACCCAATAGGTATTGGTGCGCTATTATCTACCATATTAGTGCTCCTAGGAGAATTGGTAGCACCAATTTTAATTATTATAGGCATTAAAACCAGATTTGCTGCCCTTGCAAGCGCTATTACGATGGCGGTTGCTGCGTTTATAGTTCACGGGGCAGATCCACTTGCAAAAAAAGAAATGGCTTTACTCTACTTATTTGGCTTTATAGCTATTGCGTTTATGGGTGCCGGGAGTATTTCGGTGGATAAAAAATAATGCTTACTTAAAAATAGACGTGAGTAGTTCTTTGAACAAATCGGCTGGGGTCATATTTGCGGCTCCTACTCCCTTGCTCTTCATATCTATTTCCCGAATACTAGCAATAATACCACTTACCTCTTTCATAGAGTAATTACTTGCAGCTGTTTGGTAATCCTTGATGAAATAAGGACTTACCCCTAGCGTTTTGGGCGCTTCGGCTTTATTGGAAATGGCGTGGTATTTAAGCAATTTGGAAAAGAAACTATACAGCAACGCCACCGTCATCACAATAGGATGATTTTTTGTGTTTTGTGCAAAATACTGCACAATAGCAAATGCTTTTTTTACATCTTTGGCACCGATAGCATTTTGTAATTCAAAGTTATTGAAGTCTTTACTTATTCCAATATTCTGCTCTACAATTTCTGGAGTGATTTGTTGTTCTGGTTTTACAATAAGCTGTAATTTCTCCAATTCGTTATTGACTTTGCTTAAATCGTTTCCTAAAAATTCAGTAAGCATTTGGGCAGCCTTTGGTGTAATTGAATAACCTTTACCAGATAATACCCTTATAATCCATTCTGGCACCTGGTTTTCATACAACTTCTTACTTTCAAAAATAACGGCCTTCTCCTTTTTTAGAACTTTGGCTAGTTTTTTTCGGGCATCCAACTTTTTATATTTATAGCAAAAAACTAAAACCGTGGTAGGTTGTGGATTTTCAACGTAGGAAACCAGATTTCCTATGGTACGAGATAAATCTTGTGCTTCTTTTACAATCACAACCTGGCGTTCGGCCATCATTGGATATCGTTTTGCGTTGCTCACCACTTCCTCTATGGTTACATCTCTTCCATAAAGGACCATTTGATTAAAACCTTTTTCTTCTTCGGAAAGTACCGTTTGCTCAATATAATTAGAGATTCCATCAATATAATAAGCCTCCTCACCCATTAAAAAATAGATAGGCGCAAGGTTTCCCTTTTTAATATCATTAATAATGGCTTTTGCTTTTTCTAGAGGCATTGGGATTGGAAATTGATGATTTAAGAATTTAGATTGCTGATTGTTTTAAAAGAAATTGAATAGTGTCATATATTTAGTTCAAAACTAAAAATATAAATTGGCAAAAATAGTACCTTGCGGCATGCTCCAATTAGATTTCTCTAACTATTCGTTTCGCTTCAAAAGTAACGAAAACAAACGTCTGATTTTTGATGAAATCAGAAAAAAATTCGTCGTTCTTACTCCAGAAGAATGGGTACGCCAACACGTGGTACAGTATTTAATTTTGGAGAAGAATTATCCTAAATCACATATAAATGTTGAGAAACAATTACTACTGAACGGCACCAAGAAACGCTATGATGTAGTAGTTTTTAATACAGATGGAAGCATTCATCTAATTGTAGAGTGTAAAGCACCTTCCATTAAAATTGCACAGGATACTTTCGACCAAATTGCACGATATAACCTAGTTACAAATGCCACCTATCTTATGGTGAGCAATGGTTTACAACACTTTTACTGCCAGCTTGACTATCAAGAGGAACGTTACCAGTTTTTAAAGAAATTACCAGAGTTTAAGGCATAAAAAAACGCTCCAATATTAAGAGCGTTCTTTATTTTTTATAAAGTGCTAATTACATAGCTCCCCATTCTTTTAAGCTTTTTGTATTTAAAGCTACATAATCATCATTTTTGGCAGTTTTAGCCAACTCTAATGATTTTTTAGCAGCGTTTATAGCTCCTTTCTTGTCTCCAGCCTTCGCATAAATTAAAGATTGTTGTCTGTGAAACCAAAATGCTGGTTCTGCACGCATTTCAACAGCTTTATCTATCCAAGTTTTTGCTTTATTAATGTCTTGACCAGATTCTAAGTAATATACAGCAGATTGGTAATAGTCATTAGCAGAAGGTCCTGCCATAACTTGCTCAATATTTGTAGAAACCATCTTGTCTGTCATAAATTTAATAGGCAAAGCCACATAGCTTTTTTCCCACATCATTCCTAAGTTAGCAGAGTCTCCTGTTAAATCATCAAATGAAATAGTAAATGTCTCAATATTCATAGGCATTGGATACACTTGTGCTTTTGCAGTAGCAGCAACTTTGCTATCATCCCATTTTTCTGGTGTTCCCCAGTTGTCGGTGTCTGAATACAGCATTATATCCCAGCTTTGCATTCCTGGTTTTGTATATAAAGCATAGGTG
This sequence comes from uncultured Flavobacteriaceae bacterium, assembly GCA_963799365.1. Classification (GTDB taxonomy): domain Bacteria; phylum Bacteroidota; class Bacteroidia; order Flavobacteriales; family Flavobacteriaceae; genus Marinirhabdus. Next base: position 397,126 of record CAWCWV010000016.1, on the reverse strand, counting down.
CCCGCTTTTACTTCTTTTCCACCTATCATTACTGGGTCGCTAAAAGTAACTTTAGTATTAGCATTTGCTCCAGTACGCCACATTTTATCGTAAGGTACTAGATCGCCAAAAATAGTACGTCCTTTCATAGACGGTCTTGAATACTCTACTTTAACATCGGTAAGTCCAACAGTTTGTTCAATTTCTTGAGAAGGACTTGGTGCTGGGGTTTTAAGTTGTGCATTTACAGCAACTGTAGTAGCTACGGCAAATACTAAAAGGATTATTTTTTTCATAATAGTAGTTGTGTTTTAAGGTTTCTGCGAAGTTACAATGCATGTTCCCGAAAACAGTTAACAAAAACTTAAAAAACTAGTTAAAAATCCTTTTACCTTTGCAATATGAGAAAACGTCTAATTGCCGAAGCCATAGGGACTTTCGCCTTAGTATTTTGTGGTACAGGAGCGATTGTTATCAATGAATTTACTGGGGGTACTGTAACCCATCCTGGGATTGCCATAACCTTCGGTTTTATTGTAATGGGGATGATTTACGCCTTTGGCGATATTAGTGGAGCTCATATTAATCCAGCTGTAACTATTGCCTTTGCATATGCTAAAAAATTTCCGTGGAAAGAAGTTCCGTTTTATGTTGTCTCGCAATGTGTTGGTGCCATTGCAGCTAGCGGATTACTGCTTTATCTTTTCCCTGACAACGAATTATTAGGCGCTACTCTTCCGCAAATAGCAGTTCTAAAAGTGTTTATTTTAGAAGTACTCCTCGCTTTCTTTTTGATGGTCGTGATTATTAACGTTTCTACGGGAGCCAAGGAAATAGGGGTTATTGCAGGACTTGCTATTGGTGGTGTTGTGTTGTTGGAAGCCATGTTTGCTGGACCAATTACAGGTGCTTCTATGAATCCTGCTCGCTCATTCGCCCCTGCATTGGTTTCTGGAAATCTTCAAGACTTATGGATATATATCACCGCTCCGATTATCGGTTGCATTTTGGCGGTGATGAGTTGCAAGCTGGTCAAAAATGAGCAATGTTGTGATGAAGATTGTTAAATAGCTGTTAATCTTTCATTTGGCTATTGACACGTACTATTTTTCTTACGTATTTTTACTGGAAATATTAAGTATTATGTTACGCTTTTTTAAAAAAATATTCGGAGTAACCCGCGCTTCAAAATCGAAAGTAAATGCAGATTTATATCGATTATTACGCATGAATCGTCGTGTGATTTCTCCACGTAGGTAAATAAATTAAACTTCGGTTTAAAAACCTTTGAAAGTATCCAATTCGATGCCTTCAAAGGTTTTTTTGTTTTTTCTGAGCTCATCCTGAATGTTAATTTTTGTTTAATCCTCAATACATCCAGTTAAACAAAATGTACTTTTACCCCACCAAATTAAAAACATTGAAAATATATACACTTCATTCTAGGCAAAATCTTCCTATCTCAAAATCTGAAGCATGGGAATTTCTGTCCAACCCAAAAAACTTAAAGGTGATAACCCCAGATTACATGGGATTCCAGATAGTGTCTGGTGCAGAAAAGCCCATGTATGCAGGACAAATTATTCAATATATAGTTACTCCCGTGATGGGAGTTAAAACGAAATGGGTCACAGAGATTACACACGTAAGCAACGAAAATTATTTTGTAGATGAACAACGTTTTGGTCCTTATGCACTATGGCATCACAAACATTTTATTAAAGAAATTGAAGGTGGCGTAGAAATAGAAGATATCATAGACTACAAAGTTCCTTTTGGCTGGTTAGGACAATTAATGCATCCTATTCTAGTAAAGCCTAAACTAGACGAAATCTTTAATTATAGAAAAAAGAAATTAATTGAACTCTTTGGAGAAATTTGAAACTAAAATTATGAAAAACATACTCTTAATTGGAGGTTCCTACGGAATTGGTCTAGAAATAGCCAAACAAATGAGCGAGGACCACAACGTCATTATCGCCTCAAGAACAGATGAGAACATCCCTTCCAACATAAAACATATCACTTTCGATGTTTCAAAAGACGATAGCGCTTCCCTAGAACTCCCCGACACGCTAGACGGACTCGTATATTGTCCTGGCAGTATTAATCTGAAGCCTTTTAAGATGTTATCTCCAGAAGCATTTCAGAAAGATATGGACATTAATTTTATGGCATTGGTAAAAACAGTACACGGTTTATTGCCCAAATTAAAAAGTGCCGAACAAGCTAGTTTGGTATTTTTCAGCACCGTGGCGGTTAAAATTGGAATGCCTTTTCACACCAGTGTGGCTGCTGCAAAGGGTGCTATTGAAGGGTTTGCAAAAGCATTAGCTGCAGAATATGCACCTAACTTTAGAGTAAACGTAATTGCCCCGTCTTTAACCGATACACCCTTGGCTGGAAAATTATTGAGTAGTGATGAGAAAAAAGAAAAAATGGGAGATCGCCACCCACTTAAACGTGTGGGAAAAACCACAGATATTGCTAACTTAGCGACCTTTCTCCTTTCCGATCAATCTTCCTGGATGACGGGCCAGGTATTGGGAGTGGATGGTGGCATGTCTACATTGAATATTAATTAAAATTCTTCTATTCTTCTTGTAGCCTCAACCTTACAAGAATTTAAGAAAATAAAAATTAAGCATATTTAAAATGGCAAATAAAGTAAATATATTTTGGTTTAGACGTGATCTTCGATTGGATGATAATGTAGGGTTCTACAAGGCTCTTCAAGGAAAACATCCTGTATTGCCCCTCTTTATTTTTGATGAAAACATTTTAAATGAATTGCCTGAAGAGGATGCCCGTGTGACTTTCATTTTTGATGAGCTCCAAAAGATGCGTACAGAATTACAAAAACACGGTAGTAGTCTTGCCATATACCACGGAAGCCCAAAAAAGGTATTTGAGCAACTTATTTCAGAATTTGAAGTACAAAATGTAATTACCAATCACGATTATGAACCTTATGCAAAAGATAGAGATAAGGAAATTTCAGAAATGCTGGAAAAGGAGACTATTGGTTATTATACCTTTAAGGACCAGGTAATTTTTGAAAAGAGCGAAATAGTAAAAGATGATGGAGATCCATACGTGGTCTACACGCCATACATGAAAAAATGGAAAGCTGCATTCAGTGAAGACAAAGACCTCAAAATTTATTATACATCACAAGTGATGGACAACTTGTTACAACATTCCAGATTGTCCAATATAAGTTTATCAGATTTTGGTTTTAGACGGTCAAAAATTGAAGTTCCGGATTACGATGTCACGCCTACTACCATTCAGGAATATGAAAAAACAAGAAATTTCCCTGCCCAAGATGGAACTTCACGTTTAGGACCTCACCTTCGGTTTGGGACTGTGAGTGTTCGAAAGATGATGAAGAAAGCCATTGCTGAAAAAAACGAAGTCTTTTGGCAGGAATTAATTTGGAGAGAATTCTTTATGCAAATTTTATGGCATTTCCCTGAAACTGTAGACCATGCATTCCGTAAAAAATACGATCGGGTCCCGTGGCGTAAAGCCAATGCGGATTTCGAAAAATGGAAAGAAGGCAAAACTGGATATCCTTTGGTGGATGCAGGAATGCGACAGTTAAATGAAATAGGCTATATGCATAACCGAGTGCGAATGTTGGTAGCGAGCTTTTTATGTAAACATTTACTTATAGATTGGCGGTGGGGTGAGGCTTATTTTGCTGAAAAATTATTGGATTATGAATTATCCAGTAATGTAGGTAACTGGCAATGGGCAGCCGGTAGTGGTGTGGATGCTGCACCATATTTCAGAATATTCAATCCTACCACACAAATAGAAAAATTTGACAAAGACCTCACCTACATTAAAAAGTGGATTCCAGAATTTGAAACAGAGGACTATCCAGAAAAAATGGTAGCTCACAAAGAAGCGAGAGAACGTGCTTTAGAGACTTATAAAAAAGCAATAAATTAACATTATTTTATAATATTTTTATAAATTCATACTTTTTATCGAATATTTTTATATATTTATCGATGAATCTACGGCTTTCGCCCTCAAATTTTAGCCTATGCAGTCTTACGATAACGAATTCACCAATGGTGAAATCACTGTTACTTATGAACCACAAAAATGTATTCATGCAGATACCTGCGCCAAAGGACTGTCCGAAGTTTTTAGGACAACTGTAATCCCCTGGATAGATTTGGATGGTGCAGAAACCGAAAAAGTAATAGACCAAGTACAAAAATGTCCTTCAGGCGCACTTTCTTTTTGCTATAACAACAAAATGTTACTTGTTAAATAAATGGTAATTTACCTATATTTTTGGGAGATTTAGCACAATTTTTCTACTCTTGCGCTGTTATTCATTTTATAACAAACCCAACAAAAACTCTCATGAAAAAATTTACACTAACAGTAGGCGCCGTTTTCCTGTGCATTTCCCTATCCTTTGCACAGAATACAATACAAGAAAATCCCCCTAACACCATTGAAAACCAATTTATAGATGTAGTAGATGGCTCTAATGACTATCAAGAATTTAAGGTGATCAAAAAGAGCGAGATGAATAAACTACGGGCTAATATCTTGGATACCATTGGTAAATTTGATGTTAAAATTTCTGGATTAAATTCCGAAATAGATACTCAGAAAAATGAAATCACCACGCTCTCACAAAATTTAAATAAAACTGAAGAAGAGTTGGCATTGAGCCAGAAAAAAGAAAACGGTATAGAATTTTTAGGACTCCTTACTCAAAAAGCTACCTACAATACTATTATGTGGTCTATTATTGGAGTTCTAATTTTAGCACTGGTGTTTTTTGTCTACAAGTTCAAAACCAGTCATTCGGTAACCCGGGAAGCACAATTAAAATTGGCCGAGACCGAAATAGAATTTGAAAAAGCCCGCCAGACCAGGATTGAAGAACAACAACACTTACGTCGCAAATTACAGGACGAAATTAATAAGAATAGGAAGTTGCAAGGATAAATCAAGTACGATTTACGATTTACGATTTACGATTTTTAAAAATAATAATTAACTCGTCTCTTGAGAAGAGTTAAAAGATTCTTTATCCCAGAATAATTTGAACTATTTACGGAATTGAAAAAGTGTTCAGAACATTAAAATCTGAACGCTTTTTTGTAAGTTTTTAGTTTTTGAAAATTAATCCAACCTTGTAATCTTAGCGCCAATAGCACGTAAACGCTCGTCAATATTTTCATACCCACGATCTATTTGCTCAATATTATGGATAATACTCGTTCCTTTGGCAGATAGTGCAGCAATCAATAAGGAAATTCCGGCCCTTATATCTGGCGAAACCATGGTAGTTGCTTTTAATTGAGATTCAAAATTGTGTCCCATTACAGTAGCACGGTGTGGATCGCAAAGGATAATTCTGGCTCCCATATCAATCAATTTGTCTACAAAGAACAAGCGGCTTTCAAACATTTTTTGATGGATCAATACATTTCCTTTAGCTTGTGTACAAACTACCAGCACAATACTTAACAAATCTGGTGTAAATCCAGGCCAGGGCGCATCTGCAACAGTTAATGTAGAACCATCAATATAGCCTTGTATTTCGTAGCCATTAGTATGAGCAGGGATATAAATATCGTCCCCTTTCTTTTCCAAGGTAATCCCCAATTTTCTGAACGTATCCGGAATTAATCCTAAATTTTTCCAGCTTACATCTTTTATGGTAATTTCACTCTTTGTCATCGCAGCTAGACCAATCCAGCTACCAATTTCAATCATATCTGGTAGGATTCTATGGTGACAGCCACCTAAGCTTTTTACACCCTCAATAGTCAATAAATTGGAGCCTACACCAGTAATTTTTGCACCCATGGAATTCAGCATATTACATAATTGCTGTAAATAGGGTTCACAAGCAGCGTTGTAAATTGTCGTAGTTCCTTTTGCGAATACGGCTGCTAAGACAATATTAGCTGTTCCCGTAACCGAAGCTTGATCCAGTAACATATCCGTTCCTGTAAGCCCTTTTGGTGCTTCCACCCCGTAAAAACGTTCTTCACGGTTGTATCTAAAAGTAGCTCCTAGTTTTATAAATCCTTCAAAGTGGGTGTCTAAGCGTCTTCTTCCTATTTTATCTCCTCCTGGCCGTGGAATATATCCTTTTCCAAAACGTCCCAACAAAGGACCAACAATCATAATAGAACCTCGTAGCGAACCTCCCTCTTTTTTAAAACGTTCAGACTCTAGGTACTCCAAATTTAAATCGTCTGCCTTAAAAGAGTAGGTACCTTTTCCCTGATTTTCGACTTTCACGCCTAGATTTCCAAGGATTTCAATAAGTTTATTTACATCCAGAATATCTGGAATATTTTCAATAATTACTTCTTCAGGAGTTGCTAATACGGCACAGAGTATTTGCAGGGCTTCATTTTTTGCTCCCTGCGGACGGATTTCACCTTTTAGTTTGTGGCCGCCTTCAATTTGAAAAGTTCCCATAAAATACTAGAGGAGATTAGTAGCGCTTACGGCCACGATTGTTGTTGTTGCTTTTGTAATTTTTCTTACTGCTGGTGTTACTTGTGCTGTTGGAATTAAAGCGTTTCTTGCTTTTCAACAACTTTTGAGCGTCGCGAAGATCTTCGTCACTATTCTTCAAATTAATTTTACCATCAGAAAGCTCGTAGAGATGCTTGAAGATTACATCATCCTCTACGGTGTCTTTGTTCCAGTTAAGGAAACATTTCTTCATATGGTTGGCAATGGTAAGTAACAATCCATCTTTTTTATCTCCTTCTTCCCAGCTTACTGCTACATCTATCATACGTTTAATATTATTTCCGTAGAAACGATATTTCGGATAATTTTGCGGATATGCTAAAGGTTCTGGTCTGGCATAGAGCTCTTCGGGTGTAGGGATATCATAAGGCGATTCTACATCCAACTCAAATTTGGAAATAATAAATAATTGATCCCAGATCATATGCTGAAAGTCCGGCACATCACGTAAATGAGGGTTTAGATTCCCCATGACAGCAATAATGCTCTTGGCTTGTTTGTTTCTTTTTATGGGATCCTCTTCGGCAACAGCTTGATCTACCATTTTCTGAATATGGCGACCATATTCAGGTATAATAAGATGCGGGCGCTCCGTATTGTATTCTATAGCTTCTATCAATGTAGTATGTTTAGGAAATGTAATCTAGTTGAAGTAATAATGGTTGCAAAATACTAAAAATTATAGCGATATCACACCTTCTACCTCTGAAACTTGCAAATATTTCTTAATTACGGCATCTGGAGAATCCATTGTTACTTTAATGGAAACACTCGTATAGGTTCCTTTTGAAGAATCCCGAGTTTGTATTTCGGCTCCCATACGGTCAAAAATAGCTTCGATTTCAGCAATTTTTTCGTTGCTTGCTGGAACAATAAACTTGTATAAATAAGGTGCTGGCCACTCTGTATCTCCTTCTAGCTGCTCGCGTAAGCGTTTATAAAATTCTTCAGATTTTTTATCGGTACTCATGCAATATTTGTTTTCCACAAAGATACAGATTCTTGTATCAAGTATTTAAGTGGGTCTTTGTACTTTTGAATATCCTCACCCAACCTTGTGCCTTCCTCTCGCAGAAAAGCTCGTCGGAGGCAAGCAAAGGAGAGGAGTTAAAGTCTCCCTTTGAAGGGAGATTTAGAGGGATGTTTGCAAATGCTTATAAAAATTACAATAGTTAAGAAGCATTTCAACAAAAAATATACTTTTTACAAATACTGAAATTTTAAATGAATTCTACTTCCTCAATCCCAAAAAGAATAGCCATTATAGGCGGTCCGGGAACAGGCAAAAGCACCTTAATACACTCCTTGGAGGCTGAAGGCTACTCTTGTATGCACGAAATTTCCAGGAATGTAATTCTGGAAGCTCAAAAAAATGGTATTGAACAATTATTTTTGACGGACCCTATCTTATTCAGCCAAAAATTACTGGAAGGTAGGTTACAGCAATTTAAGAAAGCTGAAATTTATAATACCAACTATCTCTTCTATGATAGAGGGCTGCCAGATGTCCCAATTTACATGGACTATCTGGGAACTGCATATCCCAATCATTTTTCTGAAACTTGTCAAGAAAACAAATACGATAGCGTGTTTTTATTACCACCCTGGGAACAAATTTATCAGCAAGACAATGAACGTTATGAAACTTTTGAAATAGCAACCAAGCTTTATACCTTTTTAAAAGAAGGGTATGAGGATTTCGGCTATTCAACTATTGAAGTTCCGATTGGCAAAGTTGAAGATCGTAAAAAATTTATTTTAGAGACCTTACAAAAACATACTTGACAGAACCGCTTCAAATACTTGAGAAATACTGGGGATTTACTTCTTTTAGACCACTTCAGGAAGAAATCATCCAATCGGTTTTGGACGGACAGGATACGGTTGCGTTGTTACCAACGAGTGGTGGAAAATCTGTTTGTTTTCAAGTACCTACGCTCGCAAAAGAAGGTATCTGTATTGTAGTTTCCCCCTTGGTTGCGCTTATGGCAGACCAAGTTAATACGTTAAAAGAAAAAGGAATCAAAGCGCTTCAGATTTCTGGAGGAATTTCATTTCAGGATTTACAAGCGCTACTCGATAATGCCAAGTATGGAAATTATAAGTTTTTATACCTCTCCCCCGAACGTCTCCAGCAAGAATTGGTTCAAAATGCCATCAAACAAATGCCAGTAAACCTTATTGCTGTGGACGAGGCACATTGTATCTCACAATGGGGAAACGATTTTAGGCCTGCCTATAAAAATATTACAATACTACGGGAAATACATCCTTTGGTTCCCGCTATTGCACTCACCGCCACAGCAACTCCTAAAGTACTAGCAGACACCGTTAGCGAGCTAAAGTTAGAGCTTCCGAACATTTTTCAAGCTTCTTTTACCAGAGAAAATATCAGATACCAGGTCTTTAAAGTTGAGGACAAACTATATCGAATCCAGCAATTATTAAAAAATAGTACCGGTAAATCTATTATATACGTGCGTAGTAGAAATTCTTGTGTGGAAATTAGCAATCAGTTAAATTCTTTAGGAATTGCGAGTACGTTTTATCACGGTGGGATTTCTTCGGAAGGAAAAACGGAAAGAATGAATTCGTGGCAAAACGGAACAACTCCAAATATAGTCGCCACCAACGCTTTTGGTATGGGGATTGACGAGCCTGACGTTCGTTTGGTGGTTCATGTCCAACTACCAGATAGTTTGGAAGCTTATTTTCAAGAAGCCGGACGCGGGGGAAGAGATGGAGTTTTGGCGAATGCAGTTATTTTATGGAGTGATTATGACAAGCAGTTGGTACATCGCCAATTTGTAGCCTCCTACCCTACTACAAAAGATGTAAAATATATTTATAAGAAGCTGAACAATTATTTTCAGGTTCCATATGGTGAAGGCGAATTTACTTCGTATCCCTTCAACTTTTCTGATTTTTGTAAAACGTATGAGCTTAGCACATTGTTAGCATTTAACAGCTTACAAATTCTTGACAGGCTGGGAGTTTTACAGCTTTCCAAAAGCTTCGGCAGAAAGTCTATAGTTCATTTTGTGGCATCCTCCAATGTGGTACTGGACTATTTTAAAAAAGATATACTGGCCTCTGTAATTGGTAAGACAATTTTGCGATTGTACGGTGGAGTTTTTGAAACTGCCACCAGTATAAATTTACAGTATGTTGCCACCAAATCTGGTCAAAAAGTTGCCACTATCATAAAGGTACTTGAGCAAATGGAAAGAGATGCTTTGCTTACACTTCAACTACAAGTAACCGATGCGCTATTAACATTCAGTATCCCTAGGGAAGATGAAAAAACTATCAATCCGTTAAGCAAGGAGATTGCACTTCAGAAAGAAAAAAAGGAAACACAGGTAAAGGCAGTACTGGATTATATCGATAATGATACAACTTGTAGAAGCTTACAATTGGTTCGGTATTTTGGGGAAGAAGGTGCTAAAAGATGTGGTATATGTTCAGTTTGTAGCGCTGAATTTCAGAAAATTTCAATAGAAGAAAGGAAAACACTTTCAGAAAAAATACTATTGCTACTGGAAGAAACACCACAAAGCTCGCGGGAACTTTCAGAAAAACTTACTTTTGCTGAAACTGAAATCGTCGCCACGCTACGGTTGTTATTAGATAGTAAAAAAATAACGTTGGGGGTCCGGAATCGATATCATCTAAAATAACAAACTCCAATTTCCAAATACTAAAACAAAGAATTACAATTTTCATTCATACAATTGATAAAAAAGACAATTTGAAGGACTTAAGAATAATTTTTATGGGAACGCCAGATTTTGCGGTAGGCGTACTACAGCATCTGGTTGAACAAAATAAAAACATAGTAGCCGTTATTACTGCGCCAGACAGACCTTCGGGTCGCGGACGGAAACTGCAAGCTTCTGCCGTAAAACAATATGCCGAAACACAGGAAATTCCTGTTTTACAACCCAACAACCTTAAAAATGAAGATTTTATAGCTCAGTTAACATCGTTTAATGCCAATCTTCAAATTGTCGTAGCGTTTAGGATGTTGCCGAAAATAGTATGGCAATTACCTAAATATGGAACTTTTAATTTACATGCATCCTTGCTTCCTGAATATCGTGGCGCGGCACCTATAAATTGGGCAATTATAAATGAGGAGAAAAGAACTGGAGTAACTACTTTTTTTATAGATGAAAAAATTGACACGGGAGAAATCATTTTTAAGGAAGAAGTAACTATTGCCGAAAGAGAAACTGTAGGAACGCTACACGACACTTTAATGGAAGTTGGAAGTAAACTTGTCGTAAAAACAGTGAATGCCATCGCCGATGGAACTGCAACCACTCAAACACAACCCAAAGCCGAAACTTTTAAAGAAGCCCCAAAACTCACGCCAGAGAATACCAAAATAGACTGGTCACGACCTTTAACGCAAATTGATGCTTTGGTACGTGGGCTTTCGCCTTATCCCGTAGCGTGGTGCTATTTACAGCAAGAAGACGGACAATTAAAGGTGAAACTATATAAAACTGAAATAGAACTCGCCCAACCCATAGAAAGCATTGGTGCTATTATAACCACTAAGAAGACTATTAAAGTTGCCTGTAAAAATGGTTACTTACATATAAAGGAGTTGCAACTTCCTGGTAAGCGAAAAATGGATTCGGCATCGCTTTTAAATGGATTTACGTTTCATAATAAGGCAAAGCTCACGTAAGCCCCGTCCCTGCTCAACTTCTTAAAATGAGACTAAAAAGGGCTTTGGTTATCAACAAACCGCCGAAGTTATCAACAAATACGCCAATTTAGCCCGTCATTCCTTGCGTGAATGGATAATCCGTTTAAATTTGTAAAGCAATTTAATAAATGTTTAACCGACAACTTAATTTAATAACTAAACTATGAACAAATCAGATTTAATCGATGGAATGGCAGCAGATGCCGGAATTACAAAAGCAGCAGCAAAAAAAGCATTAGAGTCTTTTTTAGGTAATGTTGAAAAATCACTTAAAAAAGGAAACCGTGTTTCTCTAGTAGGATTCGGATCTTGGTCAGTATCTAGAAGAGCTGCAAGAGATGGTAGAAACCCACAAACAGGAAAAACTATTAAGATTGCTGCTAAAAATGTAGTAAAGTTTAAAGCAGGATCTGACTTATCCAGTGCTGTAAACTAATTACGAACTGTCGTAATAAAATTTTATCCCGCCTTATAGGCGGGATTTTTTTTGCCTAAAATTTCTTTACCGCTAAATTTAATTGGTTTTTAACTAATTAATGTTTAGATTTAGTTCGATAAACTAACTGAAATGATAACTTTAAAACCAACCAAAGGGGTGCTCCTTGTGGCAGAACCTTCCATTATAGGCGATGTTTCTTTCAATCGCTCCGTGGTCCTTTTAGCTGAATACAATGCTGAAGGCTCTGTAGGTTTTATCTTGAACAAACCCCTAGAATATACACTCAAAGACTTTATTCCAGAAATAAATAGTGAACTCCCTGTCTATAATGGCGGGCCGGTAGAGCAGGATAATTTATATTTTATTCATAAAATTCCAGATCTGGTTCCTGGAAGTATTGAAATATCCAACGGTATTTATTGGGGTGGCGATTTTGCCGCTATTGCAGATATGCTGAAAAATAATGAGTTAAAAGAAGATCAAATTAGATTCTTCTTGGGCTATTCTGGCTGGGAGCATGAACAATTGGAGCAGGAACTAGAGCTTAATAGTTGGGTAGTAACTCCCAACGAGTACGAGAATAATATTATTGGAAAATCCTATTTCGATTTTTGGAAGGAAAAAATGATTGAGTTTGGTGGCGATTACCTTATTTGGTCTAATGCTCCAGAAAATCCAAACTACAACTAACCCAATCTGGCTTTTACATTTAATTTTTGCAGTAATTCCTTTGCAACACTATTCTCATATACCTTTTTACGGTATTTGGTAATGGGTTGTATTCCAACAATAGTATTGGTTATAAAAATTTCATCTGCTTTCTGTAATTCAAAAGGAGAGACCGATGTTTCTTCTAAAATATAATCTGGCACATGCCCCAAAATCTTAATTATTTGTTTGCGTAAAATCCCGTTAAGGCAACCATCTGTTATGGGGGGCGTTTTTATTTTATAGCCGTTTACCAAAAATATATTCCCATTGAGAGCTTCTACTACTTGTTTCTTTTCATTCAGAAGAAAGCAGTTGGCATACTCATTCTCCTTTGCATAAATGCTTCCCAAAACATTAATAATCCTGTTATTGGATTTTAAAGTGGAAAGTAAACCCTCAGTGACGTAGTGATCTTTAAAAAGTTCTACTTCGTAAGCATCTTCTGAAATAGTATAAAAGGGAGTTGCTAAAACTTCGGCAGTAATTAAAAAAGAAACATCCTTAGCGGTTGGAGTGTATTTTCCACCGTCATTACGCCATACTAATAATTTTACTCTGTAGGTTTTATTAATTTCTCCAGCCGCTTGTACCGTTTTTAAAATTTCGGCTTCTAAAAATTCTGGGGTAAAGGTCATAGGAATTTCCATACGCAAAATGCGCATAGAAGCCATTAATCTAAAATAATGATCTTCCCAAAAAAGGACTTTTCCAGCCGAAACGCGTATCGTTTCAAAAACAGCATCGCCATAATGTAAGCCGCGGTTAGAGAAAGAGAGGGTAGTTTCAGTGTCTGAAAGTAAGTGTCCGTTGTGATTGTTCATAAAAAAAACCGTCCCTTTTATAGGACGGCGCAAAGATATTATAAATCTTTCCCGATGGAAAGTTGTTTTAAAAAGGTTTAGGTCGATCCTAGAATTTGTTTTAATTCGGACACCATATTTTCCCAAAGCATTTTACCTTCTTCTACCTCGTCATCCTCAGCATAGTCTGTGATCATCAAGGAAACATCTTTGGTAATTTCATCTACTTCAATACGGAGTTCGAAATAATAATCGCTTTCTTCGTCGACCATCCAACGAAATTTTATACGCTCATTGGTCTTCTTACCTAATAATTTGGCTTTTTCTTCACTGCCATCCCAAATGAACGTAAAAAACTCACCACGAGAATTTACATTATCGGCGTACCATTCACTCATCCCAGATGGGGTTGAAATATATTGATATAATAAAGAAGGTGATGCCTTTATTGGAAACTCCATTTCGTATTTAACTTTCTCTTCCATAGTGCTTGTTAGTTACCGCCCAATATATAGATTAATTTTAGATTTGAATGGCTAAAATAAAACTTTTAAGGACAATTTTAAACTCAAATTTTTATGAAAAATATAAAAGGTAAAGTTTGTAGCAAATCAAATTGTTGCTATCTTTGCCACCTTAAAATTACGGCGAGGTAGCTCAGGTGGTTAGAGCGTCGGATTCATAACCCGGAGGTCACGAGTTCAAGTCTCGTTCTCGCTACTTGATAATCAGGCAGTTACACTCATTTGTAGCTGTCTTTTTTATTTTAGGTACAACATAGGTAAAACTTTAACATTTTTAACGTTTTAAACACTCAAACGTCCCTAATCCAGTACAAAATTAACTATTTGCTTTCCTTTAATTTCTTTTTCAAAAACTATAACGGCATCCCGTAGTCTTTGTCTCTGTTATCATATTTTCTCAGATTATCCAGATGGCCAGAATTTGGCTTAGTTCTTTCCTCTTTAAATTTGAGTCCTTTCTCAACGAAATTAATGGCAGCTGTTTGCCAGTTTGTTATTTTTAGCCCTCTGCTCAGCTTCCAATTTCTGGCTTCGTAATACGCATAAAAATTTTTTCCATCCAAAGCTGACCAATCATTTTCTTTAAAAAAATTTAAAACAACTAGTTCATTTTTTGGCCTTGCCAGTTTATTTAAGTTTTCTATTGTTTTATGTTTATAATAAGGTACCAAATTTTGGCCTGGTTCTGGGACGTAGGTAGCCAAATTTTGACCAACTGAATTAAAAAAAACGGCCATCTGGACTTTTGAACCTCTAGCAGGATGATACGACGGATAGTATTGTAAATAACCCCAGTCATTGAGGTCTTTGAGATAATTGTGATAAGTAGTTTTTGATTTGAATTTTGCTTTTTCCATAATCCATTCTCTGTTTATGGTTATGGTCTTTTTAAAAAATTCCCGGTTCCATTTCTGAAAGAATGCCAGATACAAAGTAATATGACCCTGTTTAATTCTAAAGTCTTTATTAAACAGTTCAAAAACTGCATTAAGCTGAACAATATAGTTAACCTTTTCCATCAGTCATTCTCATTAGTGTCTAGGTATTTCTTTTCTCGATAACTTCCCCTCCCGACTGGCAAGCCAACTTCTTTTTTTTCTTGCATAGTTTTTTTTGCTAATATCAATTTCTTTTTGGGTGGTTCGGTTTGCTCAAAAAGGGAATACAGCATTGCAACGGTTGGTTTCGTTTGGTTCTTTTCAATGTCTTTCATTATGGCAATCATTCCGTTCATCCGTTTCTTAATGAGCAATGAAATTCGCTTTTCTAAGGTTTCCATATTTGGTCCCATTGACTCTACTGGGGATATTCCGTTTTCCTTAAAAAAGTCCATCATTAAGAGCAATGTCATCGATTGGGATTTTGACAACATTCTACTGAATATTCTAAATTCATTAGCCACAGACTTCTTAATCTTTAGCGTTTCAAATTCTTCTTTTTCATATCCTCTATCCATAGTTTTTAGTAAAATTAGTGCCTGTTTATGGCGGTTATCAACTATTTTTAGTAAATAACAGCGTTTTTATTCAAATTCAAAAAAACATAAAAACCCTGCAACACCCTATAAACGTTATGTTTATAGCGAAATCGAATAACCGTAACAGGGCGACTGCCTGTTACCCTCTTGCTATTCGATTCCTTCATTTCATTTCAGGATCTTCATACTTTTCAACTAAGGCTGAAAAGCTTTTTTCAGGTACTTTTAACGTCATTATTTTTTAGTAATAAATGGAAGTTATGTAATTTTAATTTATTGACAATCATATAATTGAGCTAATTAATCAATCCATAATTGATGATTTATATTGATGTTATTTGATACACTTTTTCCATTAAAATCACATACTTATTATATCTTGAGCGTTTTCCTTTTCTTTTGATATGGAATTTTATGTTATTGTATAATTACCGTTTTTATTTGTGGCAAAATGATACAGATTAGACCTCAATTCAATTTCATTCACTTACTTCCCATAGCGCCATCGCCGTTACCTTTTCGGTAACCGACACCAAAATTTTGAACGAGTAAGAACTTATAAAAGTGAGAGAGCGAACGGTTATGCAGTTCGTCTCGGGCAGAATTTTAAACTTTGTGAAGAAAAAGGTTGTGGTAATCGTTTTGCCAAGCGAACGCTGTTGCTTTTTCTGCGATAGGGTTTAATATAGTGTAATGAAGCTCTTTTCTCGGAATGAAGCTTTTCGTGAAATGTAGAGGAATGGGGTGGAACGGGTTGTAATTGCTATGCTAATTTTATGTTATGAGCCGATTAGGAATACTATTCGGCTTATATTTGAGTATATTTTGAGGTGATTAATGCACCAGCATTGAAGAAAAGTAGTCATTACTCCTTGAACGAACTATTATGACTATTTATCTCTATCAGTTTAAAGATAAGCCCTTCGGTCCAGGAAACTCAATATCTAAATACCTATATAACTTTCTAACTTTTGCACGCCATTCTAACCTTGCTGTTGTCCAAGACTTCCTTCCTTCAATTATATCAATAGTATTATCTGAGTGTATTGGTCTTGAAGACTTTACTTTAGCAGCTGCATTATCAAAACTTAATAAAAGAAGAGGATTGTCAATTGGTGATGTATCACCATCTAAATCAAAAATGCTTTTATCTTCTTCATTGTTAAATTTAGATTGTTTTGTTCTTAACTCTTCAAACAGTTCTATAATATCTATTTCTTCTGTTATATAATCTAAATCGTAAATATCTTTTTTAGCTAAACGACTTGAAGCACTGACTAATTTAAATAAGCCAATATCTTTCTTAGAGATAAAACGTATATCATCCACAATCTCTATATTATACATTGTCTTCATATTCTGGAGTATTTCAACTTTAATAGTTAGTTCTCCTTTTATAATTAGACATCTGAGAAAAATATATTGGTCATTAATATCGCAAGGATAATCTATATGAATTAATGAGTCTCCGAACGATCTACTAATTTCGGTTTCTATCTTTTTATAACCTGTTTTTCCTATAATTTTATTAGAAAATAAATCTATATCAATAGATTTTCTGTGATTGTAACGGTAGGCTAAATTGGTTCCACCTCCTAATGAGAACATCGAAAGGCTTGGTAAACTTTGTAATTCTTTAATTGTAGTTATAAGTTCTTTGGAAACTGCACTCATACAGCGTAACGATAGAAAGGCTCTACGTTATATTCTTTAGCAACCATAACGCACGTTTTATTACTAATACGTTCTTTAGTATTTTTTAAACAAGAAAGAATTTCTTGTTTAGAATATAAACTTTCTAATGTAGCAATATCTTTTGAAAAAGTATCTTTAGTAGTAGTATACAGAGCTCTGGGAATTATAATATCCTTATCTCTTTTAATAGATAATTTAGAATAATCCATATCCCAAAATAAATATTTTGGAAAAATCTTTGTTATGTCTTTTCTTGCTTTCAAAACTCGTTTATAAAACTCTATATTTAGACAGTTATTATACAAATATATAACATCTCAGTTATCTTCTTATTAAAAATCTTTAAAAGTTAGTTAAAGACAAACTTATGTTATACTGATATTTAATGCTTTATGAGCAAATTATGTGCCAGCTATAACTCTATTTTTATTATAGATTGAACTTCTATTAGTTACATTTTTAATTAGTCGATAATTTCTAACTGTATTGGAGAAATTAAACCTATAAAAAATTAATGCAGTTCGTCTCGGGCAGAATTTTAAACTTTGTGTAAAAAAAGGTTGGGGTGATCTTTTTGCTAGGCGAACGCTGTCGCTTTTTCTGCGACTGGGTTCAAGATAGTGTAGTGAACCTCTTTTCTCGGAATGAAGCTTTTCGCGAAGTGTAGAGGAATGGGGTGGAACGGGTTGAAATCAAATATTGTTTTGGCAAATTTTAAAAGCCTATAAATGTGAAATGAAGCTACAAACAGGGATGAAAGGTGAGTTTGATAAGACCTATCGAAAGATACTTTAGAAAGTTGTTTTATCGCAATGAATCTCGAGAAAGCTGAGTATATTAAAACAGAGGCTAATCTGGAAGGGTTTCTTAATTCTTATAAAGGTAGTGTGATGAAAGGGGAATTTATTAAGGAGTTTAAAAGACGGATTGGGTAGGGTTTATTTTTTCAATTTTTGAAAAACAGAGATTGTTGCAGTTTCATTCAATGATTCTTCATTAAACCAATCTGTGAATGGAGAAACTAGACCCATTAAAACTCCGATTGACATTAATCCTGGATTAAGAGTAACAATGCCACCAATAAGTGTAATTGAAGCGCCAGCTGTTGTAGAAACTTTGCCAACTTTTTTTAATGCATTTATGGCACCTATCTTTTTTTTGGATTTTAAACTTTTTTTAATGTCCTCATTTATGTTTTTAATATTATAGTCTGCATTTTGTCTGCCACCCTGAGATAATCTTTGTAAATAATCTTTATAAAAATCTTCTTCAGATTCAATTATCGATATATATTGATTCAAGGGAATATTATTGTTAATTTCAAATTCAGCATTGGTTAAAATTCTTTCTGATAAAAGTCCAACTAATAATTTTCTATATAAGTGGTTACTTTCATTTAAATTATCTTGATTTAGAACTTCAGAGTCTTTGTTTAATATCCGCATATATTCATCGTTTGACTCTGCTATTGTATAAGGATGAAGATTACATTTATTTGAAATGGAAAGAATATTTAACAGACTCATACTTTGCGCTGTTAATATGGTGGTTTTAGATAATTTTTTTAATAGCTTTTTTGTTTTTTTGCTCCAGGATAAAGGACTAGGTATAATAACAAATTTCCCAGATTTTGCTAAATCTAATGCTAGAACTAAATTTTTACATAAATCACCAACTCTAAGAATTTCAGAATTGTTAATGCTTCTTTTATTTAGGATGCGTTCATAAATGTAATCAACAACTACAATTCTGTCACCTAATAAATAACCTGTTTTCAAAGCAAGCTCAAAATCATCAACTAAACCAAAAAGGGCATTTTGAATTAGAGCTCCTTCTTTTAATTCTAATAAAGTAATAGCTGATTGAGAATCTTTCCAAATCTCATCAAGATCAAGTTTTAAACTATCAAAATCAGTTAATTTAGTGGTGTCTGGAAAAAAATAAACCGAATTATCGAATACACGAATGTCAAGATTTTTCAGAAGCGCTTCAATATATCTTATGGTAAAATGGTTATAATGTTTAATCTCCAAAATGATAAGAGCATTTAGTTTTGGTTAATAATTTTATTTCTATCAGCAAATCTTTGTGATTTTCAAAGTTAGCTTTCACATATTTCTTTATAGTGTTCCAGCGACCAAATTTTTTCTTTTGCGATCTTAATACACAGCTAATAGCTCCCTTATCAAGATTATAATGAACAGATAATTTATATTCTTCGTCTGCTACCAAGTCTAGGAATTTATATAAAATCTTTTTTGGCACTTCGTTATCACACATTTTGTCAAAGTATATCATATCACCTCCCCAAAGTATGCCTTTGTTTTTATCTAGCACAGTATATACGTGTCTCCAGAATGCTTTTCGGCTTATATCCCACAAGTAATCTATATAATCAGCAATATAGTCTTCTTCATAAGTTCTATGATTGACCTTGATATAAATTTCTTGAACCGTGAGAGAGTCAACAACTTTTCTAGCATCTTCTGGATCTAAATCTGCAAGTGCTAAATGGAAATTTTCAGTTCCTCTTTCCTCAAGTAATTCTCTTGTTAATTCGTGTATGTCTTTCATAATTTATTTGATTCCGAGTGCTAATTTTTCTAATTGCTCTGCTTTTATAATTTCACTTATTGGATTTGTCCAATGGACAAATCCAGGGTTTTTGTTTCTTGATTTAGATATCAATTGAAAATAAAGTTTTAGATTTTCTTTTTGAATATCATTCATTTGCTCAAATTCTGTGGTGATTTCGTCAGTGGTTTTATTTATAATGAAATTTGATAATTTACCACATATACCTACAAAAATATCAGATAACTGGATAAGTATGGAGTCTTGAGACTTTACAAATGAGTATTTAGAAAGCTCTCTTGATTTGTATAATAGTCTATATTTTTTAACTAATTTCTCTATGACATTTTCTTCATCGAAAGTATGCGTAGCTTTATTGAAAAGATATATTGGTCTAAGATAGAAATGTGAAAAGTCTTTAACCATTTGTAAATCTTCTTCATCTTGCACGAATACAAGCTCTTCAGAAGCGTTGACCGCGTTCTCAAATACATCTAAATACTCTCTGTATTCTTCTACATCTTGGTAAGGTTCAAGTAGCTTAATTAAATCATTAGCGAATTTTTTTAAATCTTCCCCTTTGATGTTAGGATATTTATAATTGAAAAAAATCTGCCTAGCATCCTTAATCTCTTTCCTAATAATTTGATATACTACATCTTTCAGTTTATCAATGAATATCGGACCTCTATCAAAGATTGTTCTATCGTTCATTATGGCCGAATCGACTATATCTACAATTCCGAAGTATAATATATTGAGAGAAGAAAAATGAACATCGAATTCACAATCAGTGGTAAATTCTAGATACAATTTTAACTTTCGTGAATTTAAGCAGTCTGTGAAAGAACCGGTAGCGATATGTTTGAATTTGAGCTCATTTACATTAGCTTGAAGTTTTAATGACATCCTAAACTCTTCGAATTCTATAAGTTCTTTATTATCTATAAGGCCACCTAATACAAAATTACTTTCAATAGAAACATTAAACTCTTTTTGAGTTATGTAAACCTTTCCGAAGTTATTAGTCTCATCATAATAAAAATGGCAAGTTTCATCAAAATTAACGTGCGGTGCACCTAATATAGTTGTGTCTCTAATTTTTTCTGTTTCAAAATCTGTAGGCGGCTGTTCTTCAGTTTTCATAAAATTAGTTTTCTAAAAGTAATAGGAATTTAGCGCTTTTCAATTTAATATTTAAAATCACATCAGCATTTTTGTCTGTTTCAAGCAAGCACCAATACTTTTGTTCGTTCCAAACAAAATCACGATCCAACCCAGAACCTTTTTGAGATATAAAACCCCAAAACCAAAGATCGTCCCAAACTTCCATTTGTTCTGAAGAATACTGGTTCTGTAAATACTTATTAATTTTATCAAAGCTCCATTTAATTTCTGGATTCAATTTGTGAAATATGGCTTCGATAACTGCATCTACTGGAAGATATATTTTTTCATTGATGTCAATTTTATTAGGTGCATCGTCCCAAATTTTAAATGCTCCATCGTATTTACCATTATGAAGATGGTAGATTGTTTTAGTAAATAAAGCAGATGTTTTTTTGCCCCATCCACTTTGTATAATCATTGCTTTATATAAAATTTCATAATTACTTGACTCAAGCTCTTTATTTGCTATTAATTCGACAAATGACTGGAATGTATGAAGCTTGTCTCTATGTAAATATATTTTTTGAAAGAAGTCTGAAAGTTTATTAATATTGGGTTGACTTTGTGTGTTTGCTATATGATGTAACAAAGAATAAACTTTATCATTTAGAGTTTCAAACGGCTCTAAAAAGGTCTTGTAAGATATTGATTGTACTCGATGATTGTAATCTCTGTTATCTTGAAGAAAAATGAATAATCTATTAAGTGAATCGTTTAATGTTTTATTTGTCATTTTTAAATTTTATGCTTCAAGTTCAACAGATCCATCTGCAGTTACCCAATAATGAATAATTCCTATTTTATTTAATTCTAATATAATACCACCTATTGCTTTTCTTATTTGTTCGTCTTCTGGATGGGCAATAGCAATAATTGCATTAGGATAGGATACCCTTGTTTCTAAGCATTTAATGATAGCTTTTCCTAAATGAGTTTTGATTTGCCCTGAGTTAAAAAAGTCTCTTCTTTTAGTTGGGGAATCTTTATGCGCTTTTGCACCTTTAACTTCTATTAAGAGCTTTTCATTTTCTCTAACTGCAACAATGTCATAGCCTCTAGTTTGTCCTAGGCAGAAGCTTTCTATAGTATAGCCTTGATGTTCTAAGTGTGGCATTAAAAGTTCAATAGTTCTCTTTTCTGTCAGTTTACTCATCTTTATTTTCGAAATCAGTCACAATATAATTTAATTCTCAACTAGACAAAAGAATCCACGCCCCAAACTACAATCCAATCCCAAAACATCTCACACCACAAGTTTTATTTTTAAAAGAATTAAATGAGTAGACCGCAAAACATACCGCCCAAAATAACCACGACGAATAAAAATATCTCTTGTTTGATAGTGCTAATAGATGAACTTTAATCCTTAGGCCTTGAAATTTTAAAGGACATAGATGAAGATTATACAGACAAGCTGGAACACAACGACATTGTAGAAAAACTCAAGGAAAAGAGTGTAACTTTTGAAAAGGGAATGGATGATAAACCGGAATATCAAAAGCCACCAAAAATCGCAGATGAATCCATTATCAACGACCTTGTTAAAATGGGTCGTACTGAAAACATAGGACGCTCTATATTTAATGCTTTAGGTATTAAAGCGTAATTGGGTTGGAAAACAGTTATTGTTAAATATCCTATTACTAGGATTAGTGTGTTTAGGTATCGGTATGAGATTGAGAGGATATAGTTTTAAGTTCCTTGCGATTTGAACTAAGGGCTTCTTTATTCTGCTTAAAGAATTGTTGTACCATCAGTATTCCGAACATCCATAAAAGACCAGTTTGAAGTTCTTTATATCCTATAAGATCTTCAATCTGGTTTTCTTCTGTTAAATCAATATGTTTGATGAGCTGTTTAATTTTTTTGGGGCTAATCAAGTTGGGCTTATAACCATTTTTTTCTAGAGCCATTTTAAACTCTTCGGCAGTACGTTCGTAGTTGTTTTTGTGTAGAATCCCAGCAAGTATTTCTTTTTTCGCTGTTCTTAGTCGGCCCCATTTACCTTCTCCTTGCCAGTACTCTAAAATCTTATAGGTTTCTAGTAAAGTGAATCTTCTACGCCCAACCAACTTATGTTCTTTTAGATAAGGCGCAAAGCGTTCATTAAACGTCGTTCGAGAATGAAGTCCAGTGATTTGATAAAGAGTTTTTTTAGGAATACGCTCGGTAAACAAAGGTTGAAATCCTGCTATTATCTGTTCGTTTTTGATTTCTTCTGAAGGCGTCTCCCATAAGTTTATAATTGAACTGTAATGAGAAAGATAAATCATAAATCGCCTAAACGACTTAAAATTGTAATTCATTAAACAAGCCACAATAAACCACCAGGGTACACTTCCTTTGAACCTCTCATGAAATCTATCTAATTTAAAATCTTCTTCTGTCATACTAAAAGTATGGCCGCAATTTTCAACTAACTACGACCATTCAGTAAAATTTACTTCTTCCCTTTTGAACCTGAGTTTCCAGTATTACCTGAACTTGATTTAGGCGGATTATTTCCTCGATTACCTCCTGAAGGTTTTCCTGTTGTGCTTGGGGCATTTTTTAGACCACTTGACTTTGCCATAATTTTGGTTTTTAAATTAATAATGGTTCAAATATATCTGGCTTTATTTAAATGGGTTGTAAACTTTGGACGATAGGGTTATTAAATTACAGGACTTCAATCTCGGTTTCTTTAAACCATCCGTTTGCTATTGCATTTGTTTTAATTAGACTTGGATTGTCTGTGTAAGCTATTATTGCCAAGCTTTCCTCTGCACGACTGCACGCTACATAAAATAGTCTTCTGGTTCTATCTATTCCAGTATCATTGCCTTCAGCTTTATTCTTTAAGTCAGAAGCACTTGGCTCTTTAGTTCCGAATAATTTATCATAACTAAACATAAAACCTCTTGCTTCCTCATCGTCCATTATCACAACAACTCGTGGAAATTCCAAACCTTTTACTCCTTGGTGTGTAGCAAACTTGGAGTCTTCATTGAGGTATTTATTATATTTAGAAACTTCTGAAAATTTTGCATTTAATGTTAGATCCCAAGCTTCAATCGCCTCATTATTTAGTTCTTCATCTTCGTTGTCTAAACTTTTATAAGTGGATTCTTCATCTTCAGTTCTCGAACTAATAACTTTAAAGATATTGGGCAATGGAAACAACTTGGTTTCAAAAATAACTTTAAGTATGTCTTTTAAATATGGGTCATTATTATTCTTCCATAATGCCAACAATCTTGTTACTTTATCGTTAATATCGGACAAGTGTTTTAATTGGTCTTGCGAATTTTCAATTGCTTTATTATCGAATAAAAAAGAATTAGCTTTTACTATCCTCATCACGGAGAACTTGTCATTACTTTTATAAGCTTCTACTAAAGGTAAAATTGTATTTTTAAATAGGTTTAAGGTAGATAACGAACCATCAATCAAGCTGGTTTTTAATCTATCAACTTTATATAATGGTTCGAAAAGACCAAAAAATCCCATCCTGATAGCAGCCATATGGTGTTCTAGTATTAAAGTCTTAACTTCATCAGGTTCCGTCCAAGCTTTATCTTCTGTAAGTGCAAACATTTTTTCTGCGATAGTATTTTCTGTGACAATTTTATCACTAACTCTATCGGCTATAAATAATCGGACTATTCCTTCTGGTTTTTCTTTCCGCGGCTGTTGTTTTTGCTCATCAACATCTTGGCGGATGTCGTTTATTAATTTGATGATCCGCTTGTTAGAGCGATGGTTCATTTTTTTAACAGGAAGTACCCAATCTGATGGTAATGATTCTCCTAAGTTTGCTTTGCCATCAGCATAAATTCGTTGCATTGTGTCTCCAAAGAGACCCAATGAAAAATTTTCTTTTTTTGATTTCTGTAAAGTAAATAACGCGTCTATTAGTTCTTTTTTAGTGTCTTGGCTCTCATCTACTAGAATTATCGGAAATCTTGCAGCCACAATATCCTGCATCAAATTTTCATTAGCTATAAATTCCGCCGTAATCCCAATGACTTCACTATGATTCAAAGAGTCTTTTTTGTAATTGTCACCATTAGGGTTATAAGTGAATCGAGTAACGTTGGGAAGATTTTCTAATCGTTTGGTTTTCGATTTTATTTTTCGTGCGCGATCAATTGAGGATTTATTTTGTAAACTTCTAGCTTTTGATTGGGCTAATTCAAGGTCTTCTATATCCTGTAATAGCTTAGTTTTCACATAAGATTTTATATCTGAAGTAAATAGCTGTATAAGTTCCCAAGCGTAACTATGAATAGTGCTCACATAAAAAATTGGATCAAACATTAATCGTTGTTTAATCTCATCAGCGGCTGCATTAGTATAAGTTATTATTGCAATTTTTTGATTATTCAGAATAAAATTATCGCCGTGATTAATTTTAAAATCGGCTAATGCTTTGACTAATGATCTTGTTTTACCAGAACCTGCTCCGGCAAATAGGAAAAAGCTCTTTGGATTTTTTGGATTTAAACATTCTGATATTTGAATATCAACATTATCATCCACATTATTCTCGTCTGCTAAGATCATTTTTCTACAGTTTTTATTTGTAAACCTGTTTTTTCAATCTTCAATTTCTCTTCAACCCATAGGAGTCCTTCTTCAATATATTTTGGGGTTTTAAGTACATCTGGTTCTTTGAAATAAAATAATTCTAAAGCAAACTCAGCTTTTTTTGATGATGGATCTGTAATTATTCTATACATTTCATCTGCTGATTTTTGAACTGAAGTTTCATTCGTAGCTTCTACCATTTTTTTAAGTAAGCCTTTGGCATCAGTCAAACTCTTAAAAATTCTTGCGTTTTCTAATACCAGCGAATCTTCAAATGTGTAAGGATAAACTATGGTTTTCTTTTTATCTTCTTCTATTTTAATAGGAGTTTGATATGCTATCCTAATAGGGTTTATTTTGTCCTCTTTATTTTCAAAAGTTGTAGATAAAATTTTATCTAAATCTTTTTCAGCAGGAATCCATCCTTTGAGTGTAGAATTTCCAGTTTCATAACCTTTACCCAACGCTGGCTGCGTTTTCTTACCTCCTGAATCTTTAATGACAGAATCTAAATCAGTAATCACTAAGGTAATTAATCCTAAAGCTTCAATAAGAGGTCTAAGGGTATGAGCGTGGCTACCACCTATTTCTAAAATTGACACATAACAACTGCTTAATTGCGTGTGATGAGTAATAAAATATGGCACTAACATACGCTCTGCTGGTCCTTCAACCAGTATTGCCGCATCAGAAAAGAATAGGTTACTATGAGTTGTTTTTAAATAACGTTTTGCAAATCTTGTTGTATCGTCATCAGTTCCAAAAGTTTTTGATAAGTTGACTACTGAGGATGTATTAATTGAACCTTTCTCTAAAATATTTCTTCTGAAATAGCGTAAAGCTGTAAAATCAATTTCGTGCGCAACGTGATTAGAATGGGTACTTATTATTAACTGTGTTATAAAAGTCTTATCATCTCCAAGGTTTTTGTGCTTTCGCAAAACACTATATGCTTTTCTGATAAAAACTTGCTGTACTTGAGCGTGTAAATGTGCCTCTGGTTCTTCAACTAAGACTAAATGAATGGGTTGAAAAACAATTTCAGAATCATTTGGGTCTAAGCTTTTACCCTTTTTCATCCATTTATCTCTAAAACTGATGAGCTTGAAAATCATTGAAATTAGATTTTGATATCCCAAGCCATTATATTTTTCTGGTAAAGATAATTTTGTCTTACCATCATTAAGAGCATATTGTACCGCCGAGTCGTGTTGTAAACTACTCGCTGTATTTATTTCACTACTTAATTTTATTTGTGGATTTCCAAAACCTGGATAATTGAGATCTTCAAGTTCACTTAAAGCGTCTTTAAAACTGCTTTCTAAATTTGTATTAAAGGTTTCCTTGGCTTGATGTAGCTGCACCAATGCGTCAACGTCGGCTTTAGTTGGGTTTACACTAGGATTAAGATGGGTTTCATAATAATTTCGTAATTGCGATGATAGATTTTTAGTGCTACTACCTTCAACAGCATCTGTATTTACATCAGTAAAACCTCGCTGGGCATTTATTATGTCAACATTTATCAATTTATTTAAGACTTCGTTTTGAACCGCAATATCTTTTTCTGTTAATGATTGGGGTTTTTCATTTTGCGCAGGGTCTAGTAAATAGGTTTGTACTTTGAAATAAGTACCAAGTCTTTTGTCTAAAAAATCCCTTAGATTTTTAGGCCATAAATTAAAAGTTGCAGATTTTCCCTTTTTAGCATCATAAATATTTTTAGAATTTTCAATACTTTTTATAAATTCCGCATAAAGTGATTCTATGTCAGTCGGTTCGTAACGTAATCGCACACCTAGTAAACCTCCTTTCCAATCAAGTGAAGGAATTATGTGACTAACGTGTTGTAACTCTGTGTTTTCAACTTGCAGCCAAATATCTAGAGTTGGTATTTCTGTTTCCCAAGGTTTACTGCTTAAATCAATTTTTTCAAGATCTTTCTCTTGTAACCAAACGTCTCCAATTTTATTAATGGCCGCCCAGTTAGATAAGGTAAAATCTTTGAGATCAAAAGATCGGTTTTTAGTGAGAAATAGAATTAATGCGTCCATAGCAGAAGTCTTTCCGCTATTATTTGCACCAACTAAAAGTGTTTCTTTCGCCGATACATCTATACGACAGTTTTTAAGTTTTCTAAAATTTTGGATGTGTAAAAAATCTATTCTCATATTGTAAATTATTTAATCCTCAAAAATATAATCGAAAACTACTGGTCCTGTTAGAGCACCTGTCATTCCTCTTAATCCTTTTGGTTTTGCTAGTTTAAAAATGTACACCCATCTTGAGGCAATATTTGCGCCCTGAGGTTGTGGCATATTTTGAGTTCCTTTGGCAGAGAAAAAAGCTTCAACTTCATTTGCCTTTACCATTGTACCTGCATTAATGCACTTCCAATGCAGAATTTTACCGTCTCTTACCGAGTGTTCTCCTTTGCGCCGTTTTTCATTATTTGTTATGCCCGCGTACCATCCGTTAAATCGAGGATTTCTAGTTCCCATCGTTGCTTTTACAAATTTTGTAAGTTCGCTTTTAATTGCTCTTGTTTCCATATACTAACAATTTAATGTTTTGAATTTAATCTTTTTAGAAAAATATAGTTCGTCAAAATAACCCTGTAAATAAGGGTCTGGAATTAAATAGGCATCACTTTCGCACAGTTCTTTAAAATTATGTGGATTTTTTAGAAACATTGCGCAAACATCAAGCTCATCTCTTGATAAAAGACGTCCGTGAAGGAGTTCTCTAAGTTCTAAATAGTCAACAAATTTCTTAAACCTATTATTATAAACTACACCCAACGTCTTCATAAATATTTCTAAATCATCTACGCAAACAGACCAAGGGTAGAAATCTTCACTGCTTTTTTTGCTAAGTAAAAGACCTAAATCTATTTGTAATGAAGCAAATCTTTCTGAGGTAACAACTACCGTAAAGACATCAATGATGTGCGAAGTATTTATAACTTCACTATGATTTTTGCTTTTTATAGTTATCACGTCATCATTTAGAATTGCTTGTTCTACCTCAATACATTGATCATATCCTTTTTGAATACAATCGTCAAAGTCTGATCTTATTCTCTGCGTGGCTTTTTTAGTATTTCTCCAAGGTTTTCTACTACGAGAGGCTTTGCACTCAATGACAAATGCCGTTCTGTTTACAATATATAGCAAATCCTTTTCAGCGGGATTATTATTTATATAGTAGTTGTTGTATGAGGTTACCCTTTTTGCTTTACTGAAAAATCTATCAAATATATTTTGAGTTTGAGATTCTAAAATAACCTTCCCTCTTCTTAAATTAAGTTGTTCTTTTTCCTTTTCTGTTTCAGTAAGAACTTGATAGAGTAGTTTGTAAATCGCATTGGGCAATTGCTTTTGAAATACATTTAAAAACGTTTTATCATTAACTTTTATGATTGGTTTAAGCTCTAATGGATTGGGTTGAGAGTAAAATAAATTATCAAACGAATCATTAAGATCTATTGATAATAGATTACAGAAAATATCTACATCTTTTTTACCAAAAGATGTGTAATAGTCATCTTTCGTAAATAATAAACAGCTGTGCGGATTCTCAAAGAAATCTAGAAAACTATCTTGTAATTCTACAGGAAGTTGAGACAGACCTTCTTCAACTTTTCCAGCTTGAGCGCTATGAACAAAACCTTTCATTCTTGGATCAAAGAGAAAACTTTTTGATGCTATGGCTTTTCTTTGATAATCATCTTCTGAAAACTCACAGAGCGCCATCAATGTTTTTAAGTCAATTCCTAGTCTTTCTTTTATTTTACTCTGATAGGGTTTAAATAAGCGAATTACTTTATTAAGTTCTTGTTCTCTATAGTTAAGCACACCATTCTGAAAATAATCTTTAAAAGCAAGTTCGTGAATTAACAACTCTGACTTATCTTCTTTTGATGTAGTAGCATCAAATCTTGAATAATCCCCCAAATAAAAACTAACTATTTCGAGCAAAATATCTCCAACCTGCTGTAGGATTTTATCATTCTCATCGGAATAATTTAAAACCTCAGATCCTTCTTCTTTAGAGGGTAATCTCAACATTATAAGATAAATTGAATCTTTATACTTAGACTCAAATTTTTCTGAAAAGCTAAATTGATTTCGTTCTGGGTGATGACGCACAAAGTCTGCAAAAAAGCATACAAAGCTTTCTTTAGTATATCTTGAGATTATTTTTTGAATTTCAATTGACTTTTGTTTTATATCGACTTCCTGCATCTGTTTCATTAACTATTCTCCACAATCCTAATCTCCTCATCACTCAATCCATACAGCTCATACACCATAGCATCTATTTGTTGCTCTAGGGTATTGATTTGCGATTGTAGGTCTTGGGCTTTTTCCTTGTTTTGCTCAAACAGATCTAGCCACTCAAATTCATCCGTTTTGGTAAGTGTGGAGACTGGCTGTTGCCCATCTTTTTCACGTTGCTTGTTTGTCGCTTTAATAGCTCTATTGAGCTCTTCGATGAAATCGCCAAATTCTAAATCTTGCCAGTTCTCGAGTTTCCGAGAGATTTTTAATACATTAAATTTTGCTACAATGTATTTTACCATCTTAAGTTTTAGACCTTCAAATTTTGGTTGAATTGATTGAAGTTCTATACCAAACGCTGATAATTTATCTCTATCTGTATTATTACAATCTGGTAAAGGGAAAGCTCCAAGTTTATCTAAACTAATTTTAGCAAAAACTTTTCCCTTAATATCGTGAAGCAATCTATAAAAAGTAGTTGCCACACCAGAGTTTAAAATGGTGAGCATAAAGTCTAAGGAATAATCGTCTGTCTTATAATAAATACCGTGAATAAGAGTATCAAAATAATAGTTGTTATTGTCTTTGGCTGCGATAAATTTATCTCCTGTTTTTCTAACTACGATTTTTTCAGTTTCAAAAAGATCAGGTGTTCGTAATGCAAAGTCAATACGTGTTTGTTTCTTCATACCCTTCTTGCTTTTAATATCATCAAGGCTTATGGTTTCTGCAATGTCATAATCATAGTTTACAAATTGACCGCCCCATTGTATTGAATTAGAATTTAGCTCTTTACCCCATATAATAGGTTTGTGTTTTTCAGAAAGCTTTTCATCTGAAATGAGGACTTGTTTAATATTTCCTGGGTTAAGTCCATTTTTTAGTCTGTAGTGATTTTTTATTGGTTTTAGAAGATGAAGTTTTTTGACAATTTTATCAGCACCCTGGGCGATAGGGGAAATTTCAAAATGTGGGACTGAAAGAAAAAACTCTTGCTTGATATTATTTACCAATGCCGTTTGTCCTTCATAATCAAAATACTTATCCGCCGAAATCAATTTCATTTCATTTGAAACACTTGGTTCTTCAACAATCTCATATTTTAAAATTAGGCTACCACCAACTTCTGCATCAGGAAAAACTTTTTCCGAGATCATAAATACTTCGTGTATTTTGGATTGGGTAAGTAGATGTTCCCTTATGTCCTTGAAATAGGTATTAAACAAAAGGGATTTTGGAATTATAAATTGGATTAAACCCTTTTCAAATATCTGAAACATTCTTTCTATGAATAATATGTACAGATTAATTTTGTAATTGGTTAAAGGATATTTCGCTTTGTAATAGACTTCTTCTTCATCTGATAGGAATATACCGTAAGGTGGATTACCAATTATTACGTCAAACCCACCTTCTTCAAACACTTTAGCGAAAGTGGTTTCCCACTTAAAGGCTTTGTCTCCGGCAACACTTTTACTATCTATCAAGCTATTACCACATTTGATATTACTGCTTAAATCATTGAGTTTACGTCTTGGTTGTGCAGTACGTAACCATAGTGATAGCTTTGCTATCTCAACACTTTCTTCATTGAGATCTACTCCATAGATATTATTTTCAAGAATGGTGTTTTCAATATCTGGAAACTGTAAACTACCACCCAATACACGCACTTTTAGCTCGTCTATGTAGGTGTGCTCTTTTATTAGAAAATCAAGTGCTTGATTTAAAAATGCGCCAGAACCACAGGCTGGATCACAGATGGTAATTTTTAGTAACCATTCACGATAATCATCAAGGATTTGCACGAGCTTCTCAATAGTAGTCTTTTGGCGGTGTTTACGTCCTTTGAAGTATTCTTCTTCGTGAAAGCCTAACTCATTTTTTTTCTCATTACATAACTTTCCTACCGTATTTTCTACAATATACTTTGTGATATATTTTGGGGTATAGAATACACCGTCCTTTTTCCTTTTGCTGGTTTGCTTGTCAAAGTTCCCTCCTTCAATCTCTGCATTAACGCTTTCAATCTCATTTAGTGAATTCTCAAAAATATGACCCAAAATATTTACATCTACCTTACTTTCAAAATCATAGTTGGATAATTTCAGGGTGTGTTTGTAAAGTAAATCATTATCAATTTCTAATACGTTTAGAATAGCATCTGGTTTAAACAAACCACCATTATATGCGTAGATTTCGGCTCGTTTTTCTGTTCCTTTTCGACCTATATCGAGAAAATTAAAATATTGTTTAAATAAGTCGTATAAAGGTCTTTCATCTCCGAAATCCCAATCATCCTTCCATTTTTTTAGAATTTCCCAAGTTGAATTATCAGGAAGTAGATTACGATCTTCTGCAAAAAATATGAATAGGAAACGATCTATAAGTTTTTGAGATTTTTTGAATAGCGTGAGTTTGACGTTTTTTTCCAGACGATTAATGTCATCAGTTCGTTCGATTTCAGCCAACTTATCCTTCACCGTTTTAGAGTTGTGTTTGATCAAATCGCGATATAGCTCACGTTTGAATAGGGAATAGAACTTATAGAACTCCTTGGTAATCTCTTCTTCTTTAACTACAGATGCTTCTTTAATTTTAAGCGGTGTATTGTTAAGTACCTTATCCAGATGTAAGCACAAATAGAGTAGGTCAAATTGCTTTCGCGAAAGCGTAAAAAGGTCAAATTCTTCAAACTCTGTTGCATCATTGATGTAGAAGCGAAGCTTCTCAAAGTTTGACGTTATCACATAAACGCAGTTTTTTTGGTTGGCTTTATAATCAAATGCCTGTCGCCTTATGCTTTCTAGGTCTTTTGTCTTTGTCCCCTTCAATTCAATTACTCCTATAGCAGCGCCATCTTTTAGTATAGCACCATCAGCTTTGCGGGCATTTTTCTCATTTTTAAATTCGGTCGTGAGGTTAGATTTAGGGTTTGGGAATAATGTGTAGCCTAAAATATTTACAAACAATTCGTTTAGGAATGTTGCTTGATACTGTTCTTCTTTCGCAGTTTTGATATTTTCTTGAATTGTCGTGTTCCAGAAGTATTTTTCATATTTCTTATACACTTTATCTACCGATGCTTCATCGAGCAAAGCGAGATGTGATTTAAGTACTGATGTTTGAAATAATGCCATTAATTAGTATAAAATATCATTTAGGCTCTAAAATAACAAAACATAATTTGCATAAACTCACTGAAGACAAATATTATAAAAGTAGTTTTTAACAATATGTGTTCATCATTTAAATCTCTGTTATCCCTATGGCTTTTATATAATGGTTGTTTTGTCAATTCCTCTATTTAAAGCACTTGTATAATATAGATTAGATTGTGAATAACTATTTATAGAACAATACATTGCCTCGATTATATTTGTTGTAACAATATTATTTATGGAAAAAGTTACAGTAAAAGATTTGGTTGATTTTAAGCGAAGGTCTGATCGTGCGAAGAAAACATTTGCTCAAAAAATAAAAACTCGTAAGGCTAAGCCTAAAGGTGACGGCAGTGGCGGAAACTGGTGGTCAACTAGTCTTAGCGCGATGGGCAATACATTTAAAACTGGCAATAAAGACGAAATAAGTAAGAAAATAGAAGACTTAAACAATAGGTATAATTCTACCGATGTTAAGCTTACCAAAATGCAATACGCTCAAAATATAGAGATATTGCAATCTATGTTGGACTATGATTTTGAATTGATACGTCCTAAGGAAGGTTTTGCTCAAGTTAAAAGTATTTATGAGCAAAAGATGATTGAGGTTTCTGGTTTTCCTATTCAAGCTTGGCCCACTAGTGTTTTCTCATTCGAGAAGGATAGCGAGAAATATATCGGGGCAGTTTAGTTTATCACTAATAAAAAACCATTTAAGAACTCAGAGCTAGGTATGTTTGCGGAAATGCTTTATCGATACTTATCAAAATGGTATTCATCTAAATTTACTATAGACCCTTCTTTTTGTATTGCGCTCGAACCAAAACGAGGCACTCACGTTACATTTAAAATGATAGAGGATGGCGATGTTGTTTCGATTTTGGATAAAACAATAAGCGAGATTAAGAGTTTGTAATATCTTAACAACCCGTTTATCTTAAAATAAATACTCTAATTAAAAGAATGAAATACCTTTACATCTGCTCAGCAAACAAACAACGCTCAAAAACGGCTGAAGACTATTTTGCTGAAAAGTACCCTGAAAATAACTTTAAAAGTGCAGGCACTAATATAAAAATTTGTAGAAAAGAAGGAACTACTGAGCTAACTGAAGATTTATTAGAATGGGCAGACAAGGTCTATGTTATGGAAAAGAAACATTTAGACCAAATTAAAAAGCATACAGGCACTAAGTATTACTCAAAAATCAACGTGTTGGACATCCCTGATATCTGCAAATACTATGATGCTGATTTGATCACGATTTTAGAAGAGAAGGTATCTTTCTAAAATTACCGTTATAGAGGTAAAAACGCCCTCAAAAACATCAAATCTACCATTATGATGGTCTTTTACTTCCTCTCGATTTGAAATAGTTGAATGGTTCAACTTTAGTAAACTTTCGAGAAAAACACTAAAAAATGGTACTTTACTCGAAGGTTTACTATAACCTGCTCTTAATAATTTGATTTTAAATCATTTATGAGGACTTGTACACTCAGCTAGCATAAATATCCCAAAACTCGCAAATTTTTGTAAAAAGGAGCAAATTCGATTCTCGTAAAATGAGAATTTGGATAGTTCCTTACTTTCTAGAAATTCACAACGCTATCCAGCGCATCATCAACATCATCTTGCATAAAATTAGATTGATACATAATAGTAGTAGTGACTGACGAGTGCCGATATAGTTTTTGCAACATTTGTATGGGGATTTTGCTACCAGATATATTTCCGAAACTATGACGCGCAATATGCATACTCAACTTCTTTTCTATTCCAACGTGGAGAGCAATATTTTTTAAATGCCTATTGCAAGTTCGCGTGACGGTTTTAATTCTCGTTCGCACTGTTTTGGCATCTTTGGGGTCAACCATTCTCAATTCTTCAAAAACAAACTCATCAATTGCTTTTTCCTTATACAGTTTAAGAAGGGGCTTCGCCTTTTCAGGAATTTTTAAAGAAACTAACTTTTGATTTTTACCCATTCTATAGCGCAGTCTATTATCCATAAAGTCTGACCATTTGAGCTGCATCACATCGCCTATCCTAATACCCGCAAAATAAAAACTGATTAACCAGATATTAAGCGCGTGCTGCTGTGATGGTGTCAATCCTTCTGCATTTTCCAATAGCTTTACCTCCTCAACTGTCAATCCGATTTTTTCAGATTCCAAGAATTTAATAGTATATCCTCCTCTTCCAAACGGATAATGATTTCGCTCTGCCCACTTTTCTCCAATTGCGATGTTGTATATTGTTCTAATCGCAATCATATAATTCACTGTGGTGCGATGCGCCAGTCCTCTCTCATTTTTAAGATATGCCTCAAACCGCTTTAATAAGTCTACAGTAATTTCGTTAAAATGTAACTTCTCACATTTAAGGAAATCTTTAAACTTACCCATTCTGCTTTTCACTACATCTCGTTGATGGAATTGTCCTCTCTCTTCCAAACGGCGTAATTGAATTTTCACAGCGCTAAAAAAATCAAAACGTTCTTTTTTTATTATGTTCGTTTTTATTGTTTTGACAGATTGATATTCTCTTTCTGATTCAGCATACAATAGACGTTTATTCGCTTCACTGAGTTTTTTATAAATGAGTTGATTAATAGAAATTGCATCAGGATGAGATTTTCTTACTCGACCTTTAGCATCATTCCACTGCAATTTATCAATATACTGACCCGTAAAAATATAAGAAGATTTACGGTCTTTAGTAATTCTAATAGCGATTGGGTAAAACATTCGCCTATTTGGTTTGTTCATTAGTACTGTCTGAATTGATGCCATAATATGATTATTAGACATTTAAGGTACTAAATTTTAGGTAAAACATAGGTAAAACAAATGGCCATTTCCCTTGATATTATATCATATTATTTAATATCAAATCTTATGTAAACAACTGTATTTAAACGTTTTAAATGTATTTTAGTTAACGATTTTGAATTTTCATAACCCGGAGGTCACGAGTTCAAGTCTCGTTCTCGCTACAAAAAAATCCCTTCTTTATTGGAAGGGATTTTTTGATTTAGATCTAAGTCATTACATTTTACCAGGCCTTTAATCTTTCAGAAAGCTTAGATAGCGTAATTTGCTCCTGCTCCCCGCTTTTCATATTTTTAAGCGTATAACTCCCTGCTTCCATTTCACTTTCACCAGCCAAAACTACAAATGGAATATCCCGCTTATCTGCATAGCCCATTTGTTTGCCCATTTTGGCATTGTCTGGATACAACTCAGCAGGAATCCCAGCTTTTCTTAAGTTTGAAATAGCCTGCATCGCATACAACGCTTCTTTTTCTCCAAAGTTAATAAAGAGCACTTTGGTGTTTGCGGTAACCGTTTCCGGAAACAAATTGAGTTCTTCCAGTACCAGGTAGATCCTGTCCAATCCGAACGAAATCCCTACGCCACTCATATCTTTCATCCCAAAAATTCCTGTGAGATCATCATAACGACCGCCACCGCCAACGCTACCCATGTCCACTCCTTCTGGAGCGGCCACTTCAAAAATAGCGCCTGTGTAGTAGTTGAGTCCGCGAGCTAGGGTGACATCTATTTCTAATTTTGCTGCTGAAAGTGTAAGGGTTTCCATAGCTTTTACAATGAATTCCAATTCTGAAATTCCCTCCATCCCTATTGCTGAAACAGAAAGCAACTCTTTTAAAGTAGCCAATTTTTCTGAAGCATTCCCAGCGACAGAAAATAAAGGTTGTAATTTTTGAATGGCGTTTTCTGAAATACCTTTTTCCAGCATTTCGGTCTTTACTTTTTCTTCGCCTATTTTATCTAGCTTATCTAGTGCTACGGTGAAGTCTATGAGCTTGTCTTCGGCACCTATCATTTCGGCAATACCACTTAAGATTTTGCGGTTGTTCATTTTAATGGTGACCCCTTCAAGTTTCAGTTTGCTGAAAACCGTGTCATACAATTGAACCAACTCTACTTCCTGCCACAACGAAGTACTTCCCACCACATCTGCATCACACTGAAAAAATTCTCTAAAGCGTCCTTTTTGAGGTCTATCTGCCCGCCAAACCGGCTGAATTTGATAGCGTTTAAACGGAAAGGTTATTTCGTTTTGGTGTTGTACAACGTAGCGAGCAAAGGGTACGGTAAGGTCGTAACGAAGCGCCTTTTCCGAAATAATATTTCCTAGCTTAGTTCCAAAATTATAAATCCAATTTGAATAAATAATTGAAGAAAGAATTGTTGCTAATTTTCTAGATTCGTTTTGATATTTATCTTTATTGTTATTAACATACTTAGCTAATTGAACAACATCATTCTTGTTTTCTTTAATAGTATTAATAAATATATCAAAATACTTCTTGTCAAAAATTTTGATTCCTTGATATTCTTCTTTTTCAAACTGAGAATAAAAAAAATCTTCAAAAAAATCAGATTTTTCTGATTGTAGTTCATAGAACTCAAATATATCTGTATCGTCTTTGCTTTTCTTTGAAAGTCTCGGAACATAGTCCATTAATAAACGGATAGATCTCTCATTAAAGAAATGTGTAAACTTTGATAGAAAATCCCCACTATTCAAAATTTTAAAAATAAGTCGATCTCCTTCTTCCCCATACTTCCCCATCAAAGTTTCGCTGTTTTCAAAACTTGGGGTTTCTATAGGCTGAAAGCCAAAATTGCTGAACGCTCCCTTTATGGTGTCCATAATATAGTGACGACGGGTCACTTCAACTGGGGAAAAATCACGGGTGCCTTTTGGAATGCTTGGTTTTTTCAAAGGTAAATTGCTTAAGAATTAAGGTGTAATTTGATCTTACAAGTGCAAATATCTTAATTTATACTTGAAAAAAATGTTTTGAAATCGCTTCATTTTTATGTGAATCTAGAAATTTGAACACCAAACATTCCACTAGCCCCCTTCAAAGGGGGAATTATTTGTAACTTTATGAAAGTTTAGTAGTCTAATCAAAAACCTTAGTCACCAACCTATGTTTTCACTCTTCCGAGAAAATATCCGCATTGCATTAGATAGTATTAAAAGTCAGTTGTTGCGCACCATTCTTACCATCATCATTATTGGGATTGGTATTTGGGCGCTCGTTGGTATTTTAAGTGCTGTAAAGGCATTGGAGAATACTATTTCCAGCGATTTTGCCTCTATGGGAGCGAATACTTTTAATATCCAGCGGTATGAGTTTCAGGTAAACAGCAATCGTGGTGGGGAAAAGAAAAAAATAAACCCTATTATTAGTTACGACAATATTCGTGAATTTGTAGATGTGTATCAGTTTCCATTTTCGCAGACGTCGGTTTCATTTGTTGGCACCAGTGCCGCAGAAGTAAAATTTGAAAGTGAAAAAACCGATCCAGAAGCACAAGTGTACGGAGTAAATGAAAACTATCTTGAAAACACAGGAACTAAAATTGAACGTGGCCGAAATTTTACAATTTTTGATATTCAGAATAACGCGAAAGTATGCATCCTGGGAGCAGATTTTACGAAGGGTCTGTTTAAAAACGACGACCCTATAAATAAAACCATTAGTGTTCGTGGGGTGAAATTTAAAGTAATTGGTTTGCTGGAATCTAAAGGAAGTACCTTTGGAAACAATCAGGATTTAAAAGTATTAATCCCCATTCAAGTAGCTCGTGGTATTTATACCGCTCCAAATATTAATTATAATATTAGCATACGGGTAGACGATAAAGAAATGCTGCAAGGCGCTCAGGATGAGGCTATCGTAAAGTTCAGAAACGTACGTGGTCTAAGCCCTATTGAAGAAAATAACTTTGGGCTGGAACGTAGCGACGACCTTATTAACCGTATTGGAAGCATTACAGGAGCACTATCTATCGCTGCCTGGATTATTAGTATTATTACTATACTAGGTTCTTCCATTGCATTGATGAATATTATGTTAGTTTCGGTAACAGAGCGAACCCGAGAGATTGGGGTAAGAAAAGCCTTAGGTGCCAAACGTAAAACTATTTCTACACAGTTTTTTATGGAAACTATTGTTATTGGACAGCTAGGAAGTATTTTAGGTATTATTTTAGGTTTACTTACAGGTTGGCTCTTCGCTTATTTTACAGGCTTTGATTTTAGCCTTCCTTGGGGCGCATTGATTGGCGCAACCATAATTTCTTTTATTACAGCGGTGATCGCTGGTTCCTATCCTGCGTCTAAAGCTGCAAAATTAGATCCTATTGAGAGTTTGAGGTATGAGTAGGAATAGTGGTGAGGGGTAAGTCTGTTCTCTGTTCTCTGTTCTCTGTTCTCTGTTCTCTGTTCTCTGTTCTCTGTTCTCTGTTCTCTGTTCTCTGTTCTCTAAATCTACATATATTTTAGAAATTAGCAACTTGAAATTTAAAATCTAAAACTGTTTTTTAACTAACAAACCCTATCTTTGCACTCCAAAATTTTAGGAGATGATTTACAGATTTAGAGCCATTCTGGACACCAAAGAAGACGTATTTAGAGATATTGAAATTGAAGCTTCCAGCACTATGGAAGACTTCCATAATGTTATTACACAGGCATTTGGCTTTGCTGGACAGGAAATGGCATCGTTTTATGTAAGTAATGAAATTTGGGAACAAGGAGAAGAAATTGCTTTGTTCGATATGGGCGAAGATGGTGATAGTGTTCGCACAATGAGCGAGACCATACTTGAAGATACTGTTTGGGCAGATCAACCAAGATTATTGTATGTGTACGATTTCTTAAGTATGTGGACATTTATGGTAGAATTAGCCGAAATTACAGACCCGGAACCTGGTATGGCCTATCCTAATTTAATGTATTCCCACGGTGAGATCCCAGAACAAGCCCCCGAAAAAGAATTTATTGCCGAAAAAATAGACAGTGAAGGCAATATTGAAGATGACGATGAGGATTATGACCTGGAAGCAGACGACTACGAAGATCTGGATTTTGACGAAAACTGGAACTAGTTTTAATAGGCAGTAGACAGTAGGCAGTAGACAGTAGACAGTAGACAGTAGGCAGTAGGCAGTAGGCAGTAGACAGTAGACAGTAGACAGTAGACAGTAGACAGTAGGCAGTAGGCAGTAGGCAGTAGGCAGTAGGCAGTAGGCAGTAGGCAGTAGGCAGTAGGCAGTAGGCAGTAGGCAAAATAAAAAATTAACAACTAACCAGTTCACCAGTTAACAAATTAACAAGTTAACTATATTACCAATTCCCTATGATTAACCTATATAACACCCACATTGCATCGCTTTCTATCCACAGAGTTGGTAACAAAAGTCGCAATGAAGGTCTTTTACTTTCGGCAGCTCCGTATGAGATGGACGACGAATTAACACCTTTACTGAAAGAATTTTTCCTGAAACCATTTCGTGATAAAGAGGAAAACTATTTCAACTTTCAGAATGAAACAGACCTTGAGTTTCACGAGTTATTCAACTTAGTTTCCGAAGCTTTTGCAAACCCTGAAGCTATTCACAAGCAGAGTAAAAAGATAACCCAGTATCTATTTGACCAGTCTATGCATCCTCACATTAAGAGCGGTGAGGTGTATATTACCTATATGGAAAATCTTCAGTTGGACAACGAAAAGGTAAACGCCATTGGTATTTTTAAGTCGGAATTAAAGCAGGATTTTCTTCAGTTTCGTGAAGGGGAAAGCCAATTAGACGCTGTGCTACAAGAGGGCGTTAGTTTGAATAAATTGGATAAAGGTGCTATTATCTTCGACGTTAAAAAAGAGGAGGGCTATAAAATACTTTCCGTAGATAGCAACCGATACGATGCGAGGTACTGGCTAGAAAGTTTCTTAGGTGTTGAAGCCTTGGCAGATGATAATT
Organism: uncultured Flavobacteriaceae bacterium; assembly: GCA_963799365.1. Classification (GTDB taxonomy): domain Bacteria; phylum Bacteroidota; class Bacteroidia; order Flavobacteriales; family Flavobacteriaceae; genus Marinirhabdus. Next base: position 356,682 of record CAWCWV010000016.1, on the reverse strand, counting down.
TTTACACGAAAAAGTATTTAAAATTTTGTCAAAATTTCGCAAAAGATGTAGTACTTCCTGCTGAAGATAAAAAACAAGAAGTGTTGTTTATGAACCGTGCAGTAAACCATTTTGCCAAAAACGACAATTTTGAAGAAAGCTCTTTTATGAACGAAGTCCTGGACAATCCGGACCTCATTCCAGAGTTTAGACATTATAAAAGTGAAAAAGCTCCTAAATACAATATTGAAGATATCACCACCTTCCCAATTGCCAATACAGCCGTAACGGCCGCACGTAAAAAGATTAAAAATGTAATTAACTTGGATACCAACATTCAGATTAAACTCGATTTTATAAATCCTGAAAGTGCCGAAAAATTTGTAGAAAAAGGCTGGGACGAAGAAAAGCAGATGTATTATTACCTGGTGTATTTCAACAAAGAAGAAAAGAGCTAGCGCACTTAAGTCCTAAAAAAAATCCCAAATTTCAAAATAAGTATACCTGTTTTTGGAATTTGGGATTTGTTTTTTGAATTTATTTTCCGGGTTTGTAACAAATTCATTCCCTGTTCGTCATATTTACAGCTAATCTCCAAAACCCAATCCATTGGAAACAATTCTCACGATTAACAATCTCACCAAAAAGTTTGGTCCTATTACCGCTGTTAACGATCTCTCTTTTAGTATTGAAAAAGGTAATGTGTACGGTATCTTAGGCCCCAACGGAAGTGGAAAATCTACAACTTTAGGAATTGTCTTAAATGTGGTCAATAAAACCAGCGGCGATTATAGTTGGTTTAATGGGACGCATTCTACACACGAAGCTTTAAAAAAAGTAGGCGCTATTATTGAACGTCCTAACTTTTACCCTTATATGACTGCAGCTCAGAACCTGGAGCTAGTTTGTAAGATCAAAGGCGTAGATCCATCAAAAATTGATGAAAAATTGGAAGTGGTGGAATTACACGAACGAAAGCACAGTAAATTCAGTACGTTTTCTCTGGGAATGAAACAACGTTTGGCGATTGCTTCAGCATTACTAAATGATCCTGAAATCTTAATTCTTGATGAGCCTACCAACGGGTTAGACCCACAGGGAATTCATCAAATAAGGGAAATTATAAAGGAAATTGCCAGCAAAGGAACTACTATTTTACTGGCTTCGCATTTGTTGGACGAGGTAGAAAAAGTATGTACACATGTAGTTATACTGCGCAAAGGGGTAAGCTTGTACAGCGGCAGTGTAGAAGGAATGAATGCCAGCCACGGTTTCTTTGTAGTTGGGGCCGCTAATAAACAGCAATTGCAGGCAGAATTAGCCAGCAATCCTGCTTTTGGCGCTGTTAAAGAAGAAGGTGAAACACTTATTGCTTACTTGAATGAGCCTATGGATGCTTCAACATTTAACCAGCAAATGCATGCCAAAGGGATTGCACTTTCACATTTAGTAAAACGTAAAGAAAGCCTTGAAGAACAATTCCTAGAAATTACCAAAAACCTCAACTAACCGCCATGCTACGATTACTCTCTATAGAATTACAAAAATTAAAATACAATCGCGCTGCGAAAGTAATATCCATTATTTACTTTGTGCTCATCACCTTTATTGCTCTAATCGCTTCGATAGAGTTTAACATTGGAAAGGTCAATTTCAGAGTGGCAGATCAAGGGATCTTTAACTTTCCTTTTGTCTGGCATTTTAACACTTATATGGCGGCAATTTTAAAAATTTTCTTTGCTATTGTCATCGTTTCCATGGTCAGTAACGAATATAGCTACAGGACCTTAAAACAAAACTTAATTGATGGTTTGAGCAAGCGGGAGTTTGTCCTTTCAAAGTTTCTCACAGTTATTGGTTTTGCTATTATTTCAACCTTATTTGTTTTTATTATTTCAATAATTTTAGGACTTAGCTTTTCAGATTATAAGGAATTTGAGATCATTTTTAGTGACATGGAATACCTTTTGGCCTATTTCATCAAATTAGTTGGCTTCTTTGCCTTCTGCCTTTTCTTGGGAGTTTGGGTAAAGCGTTCAGCATTTGCCATTGGGTTTCTAGTAGTCTGGTGGATTGCCGAAAGTATTATCTACGGTTTATTAAAATGGCAATTTTTTAAAGGAACAGACATTGCAGAAACTATTTCTCAATTCTTCCCGCTCTCTGCTATGAGTAACCTCATTAAAGAGCCATTTACACGTCTTGGAGGTGTACAATCTGCCGCAAACCAATTAGGAGAAGAGTTTACCAAAAATTATGATGTTCAAGCATTACCAATTCTCATTGTGTGCGTATGGACTTTCCTATTTGTTTACTGGAGTTATGCTTTGTTAAAACGTCGCGATTTGTAGCATTGGGAACCCTGTAAGTTCTGTAGTATTTCGGGCACTAAATATTTCTTATATTTAGCTACCAATCACGAACTATGCAAAATCGCTTCTTTTTTTTATTTCTCCTACTCATTTCTAGCCTCACCCAAGCGCAGCAAATAAGACAATTTGCTCAATACAATGGTCAATTCGACTATGTGGGTCTTGGGAATACAATGAATCTTTCTGAAAATGGAGGAGTCGATTGTATGATCCTTACGGAAAGCAGTGCGGATTTAACATTAGAACCAGGACAAGCGGTAGTTACGGCTGCGTTATATTGGGCTGGCTCTGGTGATGGAGATTTCGATGTCGAACTCAATGGAATTCCTGTTTCTTCTTCAAGAGAGTTTATTTATGAGTTTGATAACGGCACTACTTTATTTAACTATTTTGCAGCCTATGCAGACGTAACTTCTATCGTAAATGCTACCCTAAACGGAACCTATACCCTTTCAGAATTAGACCTAACCGAGGACATCCTACCTTTTTGTTCGTCTAATGGGGGTACAGCTACAAATTTTGGCGGGTGGGCTATGTATGTTATTTACGAAGATGCCACCTTACCTCTAAATCAGATAATTTTATTTGATGGTCTTGAAGGAGTTTCGGCATCAAATCCTGAAATAAATATTATTCTAGAAAACCTGAACGTATTAGACAATACAGGCGCCAAAATCGGCTTTCTGGCTTGGGAAGGAGATCAAGGAATTGCTATAAATGAAACACTATCGATTAATGGAAATGTATTAAGTAATGAGCCGTTAAACCCCGCCAATAATCAATTTAATGGTACCAATTCGTTTACAGGATCGGATCAGTTATTTAATATGGATCTGGATTTTTACAATATTGAGAACAATATTAATCCAGGCGATACTTCAGCAACCATACAAGTGACCTCCGGACAGGATTTGGTCATGCTTAATAATATTATTACCGTCTTAAATGTAGAACTTCCAGATGCAACCATTGTCATAGATAATGCCTTTGGCGCAGATAGCTGTGGCGATCGAGATATCACGGTAGAATACACCGTTTTTAACATTAACAGTACTGGTGAGTTACCTGCCAATACACCCATTTCCTTTTATGGAGATGGCACATTTCTTGGACAAACCGCAACAACAACAACATTACCAATTGATGGCTCAGAAAGTGGTTCTATAGACCTTACCATTCCAGCAGGTGTTCCCGCAGACTTTCTTTTGATAGCTTCGGTTGATGATTCTGGAGGCGGCGTTAGTACCGTAAACGAGTTAGACGAAACGAACAATCTCTTTTCTATAGATTTTCATCTACAAGTATTTCCAGACACTTCCAATCTTCAGGATCTTGAACAATGCGATGTTTTTGGAACCGAAAATTTTAATTTGAATGACGCTACCCAAACAGTTACTGATGCAGATACCATTACATTTCATCTCTCCGAAGACGATGCGCAGAATAATGTAGGTGCCATCCCCAATCCTGAAACCTACGAAAATGTAGACAACCCACAACTAATCTGGGTACGGGCTTCAAACCCAGACTGTTTTACGGTAAATAGCTTTATGGTAGAAGTACTGGTGTGTCCATTGCCAGATGCAACCATCGCTGTTACTAACAATCTTAACGCCTGTCGGTTACGTGACCTACCCATTATGTATACCGTTTTTAATACACTAGGTACCGCACCGCTACCGGCAAATACGCCTATTGCTTTTTATCTAGACGGAATGTTAGTTGCACAAGCCGAAACTGAAAGTATAATTCCCGAAGGAGGCAACGAACCAGGTATTTTGGTACTCACTTTGGCCGAAAATGTTCCAAATAATTTTACACTATTGCTAGTAGTTGATGACGATGGTACAGGTAACGGAATTATATTCGAATTGAATGATACCAATAACGAGTTTGAAATTAATGTAACTTTTGGCACCATCCCCCCTATTGGTTCTTTGCCAGATCTTGAAGCTTGTGATGAAGGGTTCGATATGGCTACCTTTAATCTTGTAGATGAACTCAACGATCTTATCTCTACAAACTCGGGAGATACCATTACCTACTTTCTAACCGAAGAAGATGCCATTGCAAATACCAACCCTATTGAAGATCCAGAACAATTTGTAAATTCAACAGACCCACAAGAGGTCTTTGTTAGATTAGAAAATGATATCTGCTTTACAACAGCATCTTTTATGGTTCGCACCATAAATTGCGCTCCGATTATCCCACAGGGAATCTCTCCCAATGGCGATGGCCTAAACGACGTGTTTAAAATTGATGGTTTACTGAATGTATTTATAGATTTTAATCTTAAAATCTACAGCAGACAAGGAAATCTGATCTATGAAGGTGGTAATGACGAGGGTCTTTGGGATGCTATCCCAAATACAGGAATCTTGCAACAAAACAAAGTAGTCCCGGTTGGAACCTATTATTATGTATTACAATTGAATGATCCTTTATATCCAGAGGCCTACTTGGGCTATGTGTATGTGAATTATTAATATTTAAAATCGTCTGAAAATTATATATAACTATTATAATGGAACACTTTTAGTGAATATGGTATTTAATAAGTTATAGTAAACAATGCTGAAAATTTCGTTAAATCAAACTTTATACACCCATGAAACCTCGAAAAAACATAGCGTTGGAGTTTAATGATTTTTCGAAGAATTATACTAACGATATGGTGGGTTGTGTCCCACATTATTTGAAACTAATTTCTAGTTTCGTACAAAACCTTCCCGATACTTTTAAACCTAAAGCTATCCTTGATCTTGGTTGTGGCAATGGAAATATTACAGCCCAACTTATTCCTTATTTTCCAAATGCAACATTTACGCTTGTAGATGCATCTGCAGAAATGATTAAGCTATGTAGTGCTCAGTTTAAGGAGTACCAGGTGATATATGAAAATACCTATTTCAATAATTTTATATTTCCTGAAAAAAGTTATGATCTTGTTGTAGCAGGCTTTAGTCTCCATCATTGTGATGAAAACGAAAAGCAAGCCATATTTAAGAAAATATATAATTCTTTACATAAAGGCGGAATTCTATCAATTAGTGATTTAATGATAAATAAAACAAATCCAGATCACGACGAAGTATTGATAGAATGGAAAAAATTTGTAAACAAAAACTTTCCAGATGGCGAAAAATGGAATTGGCTTATGGAACATTATAAAGCTTTTGATAAGCCAACAGATTATTTAACCCAAATAAATTGGATTAAGAATATTGGATTTACTACTATTGAAATTACCTTTGAAGAAGGATATTGGGTGCACCTGCAGGCAGTAAAATAAAATAAGAGATTGATAGCTCTTATATGAAGTCTAGGTTATTCAAAAAAAATCATATCCCTTATATTTTAAACGGAACTAAATAAAAACAGCTACAAGGAGTATTAGTTTATTATTAGGGCAATCTTTCTTAAATCAGAAAAAAGCATTGAAATACATGAATTCAATTTTAAAGAACATAATAATTCAGACAACTAAAAAATTTAGGGATAAAAAAGAATCGCCTAAAGACAGTCCTTCTGAATATCAAATTGCAAAAAAATACCGACAAGTTGTTATTTCCATTAAACGTAATATTAAGAATTTTGTCCTAATAGTAATTGGGATTTTTTCTGCTTCCTTTGGTTTTAAAGGTTTTCTACTAACCAATGATTTTATAGATGGAGGCGCTACTGGAATTTCATTATTACTAGCCGCTGTTACCGAAATCCCACTATACCTATTTATAATTGGTGTAAACCTGCCTTTTGTGATCCTTGGATATAAAATTATGGGAAAGCGATTTGCTATAAAAACAGCCTTAGCAATTATCGGTTTAGCACTTTGTGTCGCAATCGTTCCCTTTCCTAATGTTACAGACGATGATTTATTGGTGGCTATTTTCGGCGGTTTTTTTCTTGGAGCTGGAATAGGTCTTTCCATTAGAGGTGGTGCAGTTATAGACGGAACTGAAATTCTCGCCATCTTCTTGAGCCGAAAATTCAGCACAACTATTGGCGACATTATTATATTAATAAATATTGTTATCTTTTCTTTTGCAGCCTATATGCTATCCATTGAAATTGCCCTTTATTCTATGATAACCTACATCGCTGCCTCTAAAACTTTGGATTTTATAATAGAAGGTATCGATGAATATATAGGTGTTACAATTATATCTTCTCAAAGCAACCGAATTAAAGAAATGATAATTGATAAATTAGGACGTGGTGTGACAATCTATAAAGGCCAGGGTGGCTATGTTAAAGATGGGGTTTCAAGAGATTTGGATATTGTATATACTGTAATTACACGTTTAGAATTAAACAAATTAAATACAGAAATTGAAAAAATTGAATCAAATGCTTTTATTGTCATGAACAATATAAAAGATATTAAAGGTGGTATGATAAAAAAGAGACCTTTAAAATAGTAACACTTACTGTAGTAATAATTAGGTACACATATTTACGATTAATGTTTGTTGAGCCCTACTTATGAACCAACTCCCATAGCTCTACTTCCTCTTCAGAACGCCAATACTGGTCTCTTTTTGTATGTTTTGAGGCATTCTTCACCCTCTTTTTAAAACATCTTTCTAATCGAAACCGCCCACCTTTGGCTAGTTCTGTTTCTATGGGATGATCTGTTCCCACGTTGGTAATTTTTGCTAAATTCGAAAATAGGAGCACAAGTTTTCCTTCGGGTAACAGGTGTTGCTTTGCAGCTTCGAAAAAATCCGGAAATAGGTTTTTGCTATAATAAATAGCTTCGTCTATACTATCTAGATTTTGAGATTGTGGTAACCACGGCGGATTAAAAACAATGAGTTCGGTCTGCTGTTCAAAATTGCCAAAGAGTGATGCAACTTCCAATTCTATTTTTCGGGAAAGCTTGGTGTCTCCCATAAACTCTGTTAACCCTACAATTGCATTTGGGTTTGTATCGGTCCCAAACACCTTCTGAAAACCGTGCTGTACCAATTGAAATGAAAGTATACCACTCCCAATCCCAACGTCCATAGCAGTCTTTTTTGGACCTTCGTACCGTTTTAACCAATTGTCGAAAAGTACCAAATGATCAAAACGCGTAGGGAAATAGGTACCGTAATAAGGATGTACTTTATTTCGTAATACAGGGATAGAAATCCCATTTTCATACCATTGCCAGGAACTATTGAGGCCTTGAATTTGAGGGAAAGATAATAAGAAGTTAGTCTGTTCTGGGTACAATTTTTTTAACCAACCAATAATCGGTGCTTTTTTTACCACCAATGCATGGTCTTTAATTTCTAATAGTATACGATTGGAAAGTTTGCGATATTCCGCACGATACGCTCGTTGTTCTCTAAAAGATTGGTTTGGTAATTTTCTTTTAAGGTGCTCCTTTAAAGATTTAAGGAGTGTTAAGCCATTACTATAAAATTCTTTTATTAACACCTGCTCACCAGCTTCTAGCGCCTTAATAGTTGGGTTTTTAGCTGTTGCGTGTGTAAATACCGCTATTGATTTTTCAGCAGCAATAGGTTTTGGCTTGTGTATAGATATGTTTGGAATCATTTTTTTTTTGCTTTTGTATAAAATACAGCACTAATTGCTAGGGACTCCTTAGATCTTGTATGAAATGGTTATTGGATTATAAAATCTAAAGGTAGTGTATTTTACAAAGGTCACATTTAAATTAATTCAACACATTCAACTTCGCAAACCGAAGTAATAATTTTTTCAACCCACCATTTTCAAAATCTATTTCGGCTTTAGTATCTGCTCCTACTCCTTCAATTTTAGTGATTTTCCCTTTCCCGAAACGAACGTGTTCTACTAGGGTGCCTACATTTAGATTTGCTTTTGAGGCATCAAAATTTTTATCGGTACTGCTGGTAACGGGTTTTAATCTTCTTAACTTACTAAGCTGTTCATTGGTAGGGCCTTTTGGTGGTGCACCCGTTGTTGGTTTCCGTAATCGGAGTTTACTTCGGTCTACCTCATCAAAAATATCTGCGTCTATTAAGGGTTTGTAGCGATGCTCTGTGACTGGTGTGAGGTATTCTAAAAAACTTTCATCTATTTCTTCAATAAATCGGCTGGGTTCGGCATCTATCAATTTTCCCCAGCGATACCGACTCTGAGTGTAAGTAAGGTACGCTTGTTTTTCGGCTCTGGTAATGGCTACGTAAAACAGGCGGCGTTCCTCTTCCAACTCGGCTCTGGTACTCATACTCATGCCACTCGGGAAAAGATCCTCCTCCATTCCAACAATATATACGTAAGGAAATTCTAGGCCTTTCGCTAAGTGAACGGTCATTAACGCTACGCGGTCATCATCTCCTTTATCATTATCCAAATCTGTTGCCAGGGCTACGTCTTCCAGAAATTCTGAAAGGGATCCAGAAGCATCGGCCAATTCTTTTTGCTCTTCCACAAAATCGCGCATCCCGTTGAGTAGTTCTTCAATATTTTCAATACGGGCAATTCCTTCTGGAGTTCCATCTTTTTTAAGTTCGGTTACTAAGCCTGTTTTTTTGGAAACGTGTTCGGCAATTTCAAAAGCATTGTAGGTTTGGTTTAAAACCTGAAAGCTTTCAATCATAGTCGTGAAATTCTGAAGTTTTGTAGCAGTCCCCTTATTTATTTTAAGATCAATCTTGCCAAGTGCTTTAATAACTTCAAATATAGAACGGCCATAGTGGTTGGCTGCTACAGTTAGCTTTTCAATAGTGGTTTGCCCTATTCCTCTCGCAGGATAATTAATCACGCGTTTCAATGCTTCTTCATCCTTTGGGTTTAGAATTAACCGTAAATATGAAATCACATCTTTGATCTCCTTTCGCTGGTAGAAACTTAGGCCTCCATATATACGATACGGAATATCTTTCTTCCGTAGCGCGTCTTCCATCGCTCTGGACTGTGCATTGGTACGATAAAGGATTGCAAAATCTCCATGTTTTGCCTGCTCATTCATTTCTGTTTCAAAGATATTGCTGGCTACAAATCGGCCTTCATCACCATCGGTCATGGTTCTATTCACCTTAATTTTGGCGCCTTCATCATTGGCAGTCCAAACAATCTTATCGAGACGGGTTTTATTCTTTTCAATAATGCTATTGGCAGCACTTACAATATTTTTGGTAGAACGGTAATTTTGCTCAAGGCGGTATACCTTTACATCCTCATAATCTTTCTGAAAATTTAAGATGTTATTAATATTTGCCCCGCGGAAAGCATAAATACTTTGCGCATCGTCACCCACCACGCATATATTCTGAAAACGATCTGAAAGTGCGCGAACGATAAGATATTGACTGTGATTTGTATCCTGATACTCATCTACCAAAATGTATCTAAAACGGTTTTGATACTTTGCTAAAACTTCAGGAAACCGGGTTAAAAGTTCATTCGTTTTCAGCAAGAGATCATCAAAATCCATGGCGCCTGCTTTAAAGCATTTATCTATATAGCTTTTGTAAATATCTCCAAGCCTGGGCATTTTTGCCATGGCGTCTGCTTCCTGTAATTCAGGATTATTCACATAGGCTTTATGAGTAATTAAACTGTTTTTATAACTGGAAATCCTTGAATATACTTGTTTGTATTTGTAGACATCTTTGTCAAGATTCATTTCTTTAATCACGGCACGAATCACACTTTGAGAATCCTGGGTATCATAAATTGTAAAATTATTTGGATAGCCTAATTTATCTGCTTCAAACCGAAGAATTTTTGCAAAAACACTATGAAATGTTCCCATCCAGAGGTTTTTAGCTTCTGTACTTCCTACAATCTGGGAGATACGCTTTTTCATCTCACGAGCTGCTTTGTTCGTAAATGTTAATGCCAGTATATTAAAAGGATCTACCCCTTGGTTCATTAAGTATGCAATCCGAAAGGTTAGTACCCGTGTTTTCCCAGATCCGGCACCAGCGATTACTATCATAGCGCCGTCCTTTTGCAGTACAGGCGCGCGTTGGGCATCATTTAATTGTTCTAAATATTCTTGCAATTTTGTATGAGATTGAAATCGATTCCGAAACTGAAATCGAAGCCGAAAAATAACGATTTTGACAGGAAATCCCTTGTCTTAACTTCATAAATTATAAACAGGCTATTTGATTTTTGGTTTACTGAAATTTGAATATCTTTAGCAAACTTATAGTCGGCAGTTGCCAGTTGCAGTTGCCAGTAAAACACAACCATGAAATTTATTCTATCCTGCTTACTGCTGCTGATTGCTGCTAGTTTACACGCCCAAATGGACAAAAAAATCCTAAAAGACATTGAGAATATTGAATCCCAAGTAATAGACTGGCGTCATTATTTTCACGAAAATCCAGAACTCTCCAACCGTGAGTTTGAAACTGCAGCGAAAATTGCAGAACACTTAAAATCTCTTGGGATGGAAGTACAAACAGACATTGCAGTAACTGGAGTTGTAGGAATCTTAAAAGGAAACAAACCTGGTAAAGTAGTTGCCCTTCGAGCAGACATAGATGGCTTGCCTGTTACAGAACGAAACGACCTATCTTTTAAAAGCACTAAAACAGACACATTTCTAGGCACCGAAACAGGCGTGATGCACGCTTGCGGTCATGACACTCATATCGCAATATTAATGGGCGTGGCCGAAGTACTTTCAAAACATAAAGATAAAATTAACGGAACCATAAAATTCATCTTCCAACCAGCTGAAGAAGGTCCCCCACCAGGCGAAGAAGGTGGTGCCAAATTAATGATAAAGGAAGGAGTTTTGGAAAACCCAAAAGTAGACGCCATTTTTGGATTGCACATCAACTCTGGAACGCCAGTAGGAACTATAAAATACAAGTCAGAAGGAATTATGGCGGCTGTAGAACGTTTTGTGGTCACCGTAAAAGGAAAACAAACACACGGTTCGGCCCCTTGGACGGGTGTAGATCCTATTTTAATTTCAGCAAAAATTATTGATGGTTTTCAAACCATTATAAGCAGGGAATCGCCATTAGTAGAAGAGGCTGCAGTGATTACCGTTGGAAAAATTAGCAGTGGTTTGCGTTTTAATATTATTCCCGAAAGTGCTGAAATGATTGGTACGGTACGAACACTAGACGCTGGAATGCGTGAGCTCATCATCCGAAGAATGACTGAAATGGCACGCGATATTGCAAAAGCGTATGGTGGAGAAGCAACTATAGATTGGCAAAATAATGCAGCAGTCACTTACAACGACCCTGAATTAACGAATAAGATGTTACCAACGCTTCAAAAAATAGCAGGAAGCGACAACGTTCAAATTATGAAAGCTTCGACAGGTGGAGAAGATTTTAGTTTCTTTCAGGAAAAAGTACCAGGTTTTTACTTCTTTGTTGGCGGGATGACGCCAGGAGAGACTGAAGCTTATCCACACCATACGCCAGATTTCAAGATTGATGATGCAGGAATGCTACTGGGTATAAAAACAATGACGCAGGTGGCGCTGGATTATTTGAATGTGAAGTAATTTCGGTCCTTCGATACATTTTTTATTTATAGAGTGTAACTCAATAAATAAAAAATACTCTGGAGCCTTTGATGATTCGCTCCATTTAACATGGTGTCTGGAATTTAAAATTTTTTGGAATTTTTACAGTTTATGGAAAACATTTTAGAGTTTTTAGGAACTATACCTTGGTGGGCTTGGGTTTTAATTGGGCTTGCATTAGTGGCATTGTATGATGTACTTCAGAAAAAACACGTAATACTACACAATTTTCCCATAGTTGGCCATTTTAGATATCTACTAGAAAAAATTGGCCCAGAGTTACGGCAATATATTGTAGCCAACAATCGGGAAGAGTTGCCTTTTAACAGGATTGAAAGAGGTTGGATTTATGCTTCAGCAAAAAACGAAAACAACTACGAAGGCTTTGGAACAGATCGGGATATTTACGAACCTAATTATATTTTTATAAAAAACGCCCTGATGCCTTTCAGAATTACTTCAGATCATCCAAGTGCTAAGGACCCTTATTTTTTAGCGTGTGCGAAAGTAATGGGTGCGCATAGTGGGAGACGCAGACCCTATAGACCAGCCTCAGTTATTAATGTTTCGGCTATGAGCTTTGGATCATTATCTGCTCGTGCTGTGGAATCTCTTAACCGAGGTTGTAAGCTGGCTCACGCATACCATAATACCGGAGAAGGTGGTTTATCACCTTACCATAAAACAGGAGCCGACGTTGTATTTCATTTTGGGACTGGGTATTTTGGTGTTCGGGATAATGATGGTAATTTTTCTATGGAAAAGATGAAAAAATTGGTAGAAGACAATCCACAAGTACGGGCCATTGAAGTAAAACTCTCGCAGGGTGCTAAGCCTGGAAAAGGCGGCGTATTGCCAGGTTCAAAAATAACACGGGAAATTGCAGACATAAGACACGTACCTGTTGGAAAAGATGTTTTGTCCCCACCTTCCCATTCTGCTTTCTCTACTGTAGAAGAGATGGTTGCTTTTATTGAAGCTATTGCCGAAAGCACCGGCTTACCCGTAGGAATTAAAGCAGCGATAGGTAAGTTGGACGATTGGAAAAAATTGGCCTTAATTATGGAAGAAACTGGTAAAGGACCAGATTTTGTAACCATAGATGGTGGTGAAGGTGGAACGGGTGCTGCTCCTCCTAGTTTTGCAGACCATATGGCATTGCCATGGTTATACGGATTTTCTGAGGTCTATAAAATTTTTAAAAACCATCATCTTTGTGAACGTACTGTATTTATTGGGAGTGGTAAACTAGGGTTCCCAGCCAAGGCTGTGATGGCTTTTGCTATGGGCGCAGACTGTATAAATGTTGCCAGAGAAGCTATGATGTCCGTAGGTTGTATTCAGGCACAGATTTGCCATACCAATCACTGCCCCAGTGGGGTCGCTACACAAAGTAAGTGGAGGCAACGGGGTATTAATGTTGATGAGAAAGCGACAAGAGCTCATTTCTATTTCAAAAATTTTAGAAAAGAATTTCTGGAAATGACTCATGCTTCAGGGTATGAACATCCTTCACAATATACCATGGATGATGTTGAGTTAACTGTTGGCGATCAAAATCTTATTAAAGAATTGTCAAGGGTGTTTACGTACCACAAAATTGCTGTACCCTTTACCGGGATAAAAGACATGCAAAAATGTCAGTATTTAGGAGGTGGTTATAAAATAAAAGAAGAAAAGAAGGCTGTTAAAAAGGCTAAGAAAGAAGAAGAAGTACGATGGTAAATTTGTTGCAACGTTATAAAGGAATTATGTTTGTATAAAATTTTTTGAAATGGAAGAAATGACTCAAGTATTACAATATGTCGCTTACTTACTGCCCGCAATAGTGGTAGGAATTGTTTCCTATTTCTTTTTTAGAGGACATACTAAAAACGAAGAAGGACGTCGTAGGTATTTAATTCAGAAAGAAGCACAAAATAAAATATTGCCAACTCGGCTTCAGTCCTATGAGAGGCTTACCTTATTACTAGAGCGTATTGACCCTAACAGTCTATTAATCCGCATAAAGCCTTTTGCAGATGAAGTAGATAAGTATGAAAAATTACTAATAGACAGCATAGAAAAAGAATTTGAGCATAATGTGACACAACAAATATATGTGTCTCCAGAATGCTGGAATCTAATTAGCGCTGCAAAAAACGCTACAATTCATATCATAAGACAAGGTGCAATGCACGAGAAGGACAATGGAGCAGATTCGTTGCGAGAGTATCTGTTGCGTCATTTTATGGAAGAGATTACACCTTCACAAAAAGCAATGGCCTACGTTAAAAAAGAAGTTGCCGAATTATTCTAGGGTGTAAACAAACCGTTTCTTATAGCGAATAGCACGAGACCTATTCGGTTTCTAATTTCTAATTTATCGTAAATGGAATCACGGTATCCCTCCACTGTTTTAGGACTTAAAAACATTTTATCTGCAATTTCCTTATAGGTCATTTCGGTACATGCATATTGTAAAAATTCCTTCTCTCTTTCTTTTAGACATATTTCATCGGTTTGCTTGTGTAAAGAACTCACAAGCAATTTACTAACCGTATTGGTATGATAATATCCTTTTTCAACTACCTGTAGCAAAGCTTCTCTTAAAATAGAGCGCTTTGTGTCTTTCATAAGATAGCCCTTTGCTCCAGCTCGTAACATTTTTAAAATGGTATCCTCATTTTCTTCTACCGACAACGCTAAAACCTTGACTTCAGGGTATTCTTTGGATAATATTTCGGTAGTTTCTATGCCGTTTAAAACAGGCATGTTAATGTCCATAAGTACAATATTGGGGATGTTGGCTGGATTTTTAAATTTATCTAAAAGCTCCTGTCCATTTTTGCACAGGTAGCGCACCTCAAATTCTTCAAAATCTTTCACCAATCCTCCAATGGCCTGTAGTAATAACGTGTGGTCGTCTACTACAACTATTGAATGTTTCATAATAATTTGTTAGGTTATTTGTTATTAAATTTAATCATATACCTGAAAATAAACAATTTAAGCTAGTTAAATTTTCAGAATTTACTTACATAATAATCGCAGCATCGTCCCTTCATTTGATCTGGAAGAAATCTTGAAATCTGCTCCAATTACATTTGCTCTATTGGTCATATTCTTAATTCCTATTCCAGAATAATCTACTTCATCCTGAAAACCTACACCATTATCCTTGGCATTAATTAATAATTCATTTTCGGTGTAAATTAAGGTTACCTCCAGCTTAGTCGCTTTAGAATGCTTAATAGTATTGGAAAAGAACTCTTGCAATATCCTAAACACAATAATCTCTTTATCTGCCCCTATTGAAAAAGGCAATCCCTCTATACTAAACTTAGTTTTAATAAAATCCATTCTGTTAAACCGTTCTATTTCAAGCCGTACTGCTTCCCTAAGACTTAAATTTTTAATTGCCTCGGGGTTAATTAGTTTTGATAGCAATCGTATTTCATTAATAGCCTTTCCAATCGTTTCAGAAGCTTCGTCAATGGTTTCAGGCTTTTCTTTTGTCAATTGTACTTGTATTTTGGCCAGGGTCATGAGTTGCCCAATGTTGTCGTGGAGTTCCCAACTTATATTTCGCAAGGTTTCTTCTCGAATCTCTATTTGTATTTCAGAAAGTTCTCTTTCATATGCTTCCTTTGTGGCTTGTTGCTCCAGTAAAAGCTTGTTTTTACGGCGCACAAAAACAGTAATTAATGTGATAATAATGGCTACAAGAACCAATAATATTACCACCGATATGAGTGCTGCTATTTCTTCCTTGTCCATAAAAATCCTATTATAAAGCAAGTATTCATGATTATTACTAAAAGCCTGTGTACTACAATTAATGTCATGAAACGATTATTTCCATCCTCAAAAAAATAACGCGCTACTTTAATAGGAATATAACCAACATAAAAAAGCAACAAACCAGTGCTTACCCAAAACAAAAGATCACTTCTAACGTGCAAAATTTGTGGCGTATATAATATGTCTAGGAAATATAAAATAATACAAAATAGTAGCACACAGGCTCCTAGAATATAGGCCAAAAGTTGTGGTTCCTGCATAAAAGACTTGTACAATAAATTTACAATACTGGCCACGATAAAAACTCCAAATCCAACTATAATCCAAGTTTTATATTGTTTTCTTTTTTCATTCTTATAAAAGATAAAATAGAAGTACATAAAAAATATAATATTGTACAAATTATACAACACTACATTAGTTTCAAAAACACTATAAATATATTCGCCAAAAACCTCATTTAAAAACGTATACAACAACAACCAGGGAAAAAACCGCAAATAGGTATGGCTGTACTTTTTGTAAAAAATAAATGCAAAAAGAGCAGCCAAACCTTCGAATGCAGTAACCGAATATTGCAGGATTATATGTAGTTGTGAGTTGTCCAATGTACTAAGTTAGCTAGTCATCAAAATCGGTATCTGGATTTGGCGGTGGTGGTCTAAGATTAGATTCGTTTAAGAGTAAGCTAATGTCTTCGCCTTCTTGAACAGGACTCGCAATCCCGGTATAGGGATTTATAAATAACAATTGCGGCTTCATACCACCCAAAATTTCACTCTTATGTAAATACCCAACCTGCTTTGGCGTGTCTTTTTCCATTTTTTGCTTTCCCTGAGGATTACGCTGTTCTTTTAACCAATCCTTAATAAGTACAATGGTTCTAACTCCATCGCCTGTTGTGCGGGTAATAAATCCTTGTTGTTCTCCATTTACTTCGGTAGTGGGTACTAATACAAAAGAATTTTGACGAGGATATTTCACTGGGGTTCCATCATCAAATGTTGATGCTGCTGGATAATTAGTCAAATAAAACCGAAGCCCTCCAATTTTAACTTTAGCTAAGGCAGCTTCAGACTCAATAAAGGCGATGTAATTTTTTACAGTTTCGTAATCATACTCCCCAAAACGAGTGGGATTAAATTCCTGGCTGCTATCTACTTTTTCTTCAAAACGCTTTATGATAGGGACGCGCCTATCTGTATAAGAGTCAAACATTTGTTTTGCTTGTCCTACCGACACTATTTGAGCCGGTGGTTTGGTATTGGGCGGTTTGGGGTCTACGTGCTCTTCACAGGCTGTTATAATTGAAAATATGGCTATTAGCCAGGCACTTCGCACTACAATTTTTACAAATTTTTCCATAAGTTACTATATTAGTTTCCATAAAGTTACAGTAAATAGGGTTACGAAATGATAGTTAAAAAACAATGCTTATATAAACCTATTGATTTACAATGACTTATGAGATAATTGAACTGAATAATGGGGTAAATCACCCTAAGAATAAAGGGTTTTCCCCTTTAGTGAAAAACTATTCTGAAGCCTCTTCTACTTTGGTTTCGTTTAATTGCTTGTTTTTCATTTTGGCATAGCTAAACCCTTGTTCCCACCAAAGGGACATATCTTCCTTATTAAAAACTAAAGAATTGGTAGTGAGTACCGTGGGCGTGTAGTAGAGGTTTATTATAGCATCTTTGTTTGCGGCTACAAATTTCCCAATACGTATGTTCTGTTTTTCCACCCTATCTAGCATATAATTATGGATGGAAGTTAGTAGTGAAAAAACATTTCGCACAGGTAATCTGTTATAATAGGTTACATCTGTCTCTAAAATAATAACATCTACTTCGGTAGCACCCCTATTTATAGCTTCTTCAATAGGCACCATACTCCCAAAACCGCCATCTGCATATTCGCATCCCTCTTTTTTTATTAGACTCATAAAAGGTACATAATTACACGAAATCCAGATCCAATCCAGGAAATCGGCATATTTAAAGTCATTGATAGACTTATACTCAACTTGGTTTAAGGAGAGATTAGAAACTGTGACTACTATTTCTTTAGGGCCTTGTTTAAGTATGTTAAATTCTTCTTCGGTGAGCGTTTCTTCAATGAGTCTGCGAAGGTTATGGCTTTCGCCGAAGGTTTTGCTACCCTTTATAAAATTTTTCAGCACATTAAAGTGATTGATAGCGATCTCTTTTCCTCCGTAGTTTGTCTTTTTTATAATGAAAGGACACGTACTAAAAATACTATTTTGATTTACCGAAGTATATACTTCTTTGATCTTTTCAACTTTATGCAATGCCAAATGAGAAATCAACAAACTGCCTGTGCTGGTTCCTACAAAAAGATCGTACTCCTGACGAAGATCTTCCAACAGGTATTGCGCAACGCCACCTGCAAATGCGCCTTTACTGCCGCCACCTGAAATTACCAATGCTTTCATTTTTTGTGGTTTGTGGTTAAAAATATATTACTTACAATTTACTACAAACTTCTCAATGTGTCGTATTTGCTAAGACTAAACGAAAATTAACTGTAGACTAATTACTGGTCACTTTGTACTGAATACTGATTTACTAAATACTAAGTACTCTGGAAAGGTATTCTTTTTCAGCAGTTGAAAATGAATTCATATTCTTTAGCACTGCTTCTTTCATTTCAGCATCTTTTAAAACTTCCTCTAACAAAGCTCTCGAAGCACTTCTAAAACGCCAATTATGGTGTACAGAAGCATTTATAAGGTTATTGATAACCCTTGTATTATAAAGTCCTAATTGATGTACGTACTCAAACGCCTTTTGTCTAATTTCGAAGCTATACTTGGGGGAAGTATAGCCCAATAACTCCTCTTTAAAATTTTCTTTTTCTGAAACTTTATATTCTGAAGCTACTATAGCCAATGCCAACCATAGTAACCGAATATTTTTGTCCTGAAAGCCTTGCACACCATCCATTATATTTAGATTGGCAGCAATATCTTTCGGAAAATTAAGATATAACAAATACAGTGCAGCTTCTTGAGTGACGTAGCTCTCGTCATTCAATAAACTTTCAAATTCGGCTTTTAAGCCTATTGGAATTTCAGTAAGCGATAATGCGATGGCTTGCCTTACAAACAGATTGTTACTCTCAAAGCCCTTTTTATATAAAGAAATAGTTTTCTCCAAAGGTTCCCCAGCTAATTGCGAAATAGCCTCCTGCCCAATATAGTTATCTGGAAATGTAAGTGCTGTGGTTAATAGTATTTTTTTTTCAGCTAAAGGAACAACAGCGAGCCTAGCGACTTCAAAGTATTTATTGATAAAAGGTGATTTCAAAAGTGAATTAAATGCTTGCTCGGCTTTAAAAGCGGTTTGTTGCAACCAATCTTTCTCCCATCCTGAAATATCTATTTCTGTGACAGCTTTTACTTGCGCCAAAAAATCTTCGGTAGACACATTCTTATATTTATATTTTTTCAAATACGCAGCCACCGCATTTTTAAATGCCTCCTCACCTATTTGTTCTTTTAATAGATGCAGTGCCCAAGCTCCTTTCTCATAAAAAATTAGAGAGCTCGCCTTAGGATCCAGCAACGATTGCCCTTTTCCTTCATCGCTCATTGCCTTTAGCTGCTCTGCGCTTTGGTATAGTTTCCAATAATAATAGTCATCACCAAAAATTTCTCGTTCAGCTAATAATGCATAATACGTAGCGAAACCTTCTTGTAGCCAATGATGTGTACCAGAAGTTTCGGTCACTAAGTTTCCGAACCATTGATGGGCCAACTCGTGGGCATTTACATTAACATAATTTCGATCGTTGAACCCTATTTCATCAACCACAAAAGCTTCAGAAAAAATGGTGCAGCTGGTGTTTTCCATTCCTGCATATAGAAAATCACGCACAGGAACCTGTTTATAGTTTTGCCAGGGATACGGCACACCAATTTCTGCTTCTAAAAAATCGAAGATCTCTTTTGTATGGCGGTAGGTAGGTTCAAAATTTGCAGTATCTTGGGTGGAAAGGAACAATTCTATTGGAATACCACTTTTAGAGATTATTTCTTTCTTCTTAAAATCGCCCAGGGCAAAAGCTACCAAATAGCTGGCCATGGGTTTTTGCATGTCAAAAATATGAAGGTATTTCTCTCCTACTTCAAAAGCGCTAATCAACTTCCCATTGGCTACGACAGTTTTAGCGTTAGTAGAAATTTTTAGATCAAACTCAATCTTATCATTCATATCGTCAATACTTGGCAACCAGTGCGACGTGTATTTTCCTTGTCCCTGTGTCCAAACTTGATTACCAGTAAAATAAAGGGTTTGTTTTGGGGTAGCTTCGTAGTTAAAAAAAGCTGTGTATGGTTTGTCTTTCTGAAAATTTCCTGTAAACCATATTTTATTTTCTGTGGCTGAAATATTCCCGTTTTTAAAATCCGTTTCAGAAATCTTCATATCTATAGCATCTAAATAGATACTATCCGTCTTTTTTTTTACTATAAACTCAACATTAACAATACCGGAGATACTCTTAGAAGAAATATTAGGAACAACAGTTGCTGAAATTCTAGTAAAGTCCACCTCATCTCTTTGTTGCGCAAAAGTTGGTATAGTGACCAGTAAAAAAAGTAACAAATATTTCATAGAAAGTGTCAATCAATAGTTCTGCCAAATTAAGTAAATTCGTACTATGAAACCCAATTTCCTGCAAACTCCTATAGAATATCTCAAAGGTGTTGGCCCTAATCGTGCCGATTTGCTTAAAAAGGAACTTGGAATTCATACATTTCAGGATCTGCTTAATCTCTATCCAAACCGCTATCTGGACAGAACGCAGTATTATAAAATTGCACAATTACAACAATCCAGTGCCGAAGTTCAGGTTGTGGGTAAAATAACACACTTAAAAACCGTAGAGCAAAAGCGTGGTAAGCGTTTGGTGGCAAGCTTTAGGGATGAAACTGGCGTCATGGAACTGGTGTGGTTTCGTGGTCATAAATGGATTCGGGAGAATTTGAAAATTAATACACCCTATGTAATCTTTGGAAAAACGAATTGGTATCATGGAATTTACACCATGCCACATCCTGAAATGGAACTCCTAATCGATCACGAAAAAAGCTTGCGTTCTGCCTTACAGCCCATATATCCATCCACCGAAAAACTAGGAAATAGCGGCATCACAAATAAGGTCATCAATACGTTAATGCAGCAATTGTTTACAGAAACTAAAAATGCCTTTGCTGAAAGTCTTTCTACATCCATTTTACAAGAACTGAGATTGCTTCCCAAAAATGAAGCTTTGTTTAACATTCATTTTCCGCAAAGTGTTGAGTTATTAGCTCGCGCTCAATACAGATTAAAATTTGAAGAATTATTTTATATTCAATTGCAATTACTGCGAAAGAATTTACTCCATAAAGCCAAAATTAAAGGCTATCCGTTTGATGTGGTGGGTGACCATTTTAACACCTTTTTTACAGCGCATTTACCATTCAATTTAACCGAAGCACAGAAAAGGGTTTTAAAAGAAATTAGAGCAGATTTGGGAAGCAATGCGCAAATGAATCGCTTACTACAAGGAGATGTAGGTTCCGGGAAGACCATTGTAGCGTTTATGTCAATGTTAATAGCCCTTGACAACGGATTCCAAGCCTGTTTAATGGCGCCTACTGAAATTTTGTCAGTACAGCACTATACTGATCTACTTGAGCTATGTAATAAATTGAATATCAGAATTTCAATACTCACAGGTTCAAGTACTACTTTACAACGAAGAGCAATTCATAAAGATCTTGAAAATGGTAAATTACATCTTCTGGTTGGCACCCATGCTTTGTTGGAAGACAAGGTAAAATTTAAAAATTTAGGGCTCGCTATTATAGACGAGCAGCATCGTTTTGGAGTCGCACAAAGAAGTAAATTATGGCATAAAAACAACTTGCCTCCACACGTGTTGGTAATGACCGCCACCCCTATTCCCCGTACACTCGCCATGAGTGTCTATGGAGATCTGGATATAAGCGTTATTGACGAACTTCCACCCGGCAGAAAAGAAATTACCACCGTGCATCGTTACGATTCCAACAGACTAAAAGTGTTTCGCTTTATTCGGGATGAAATTGAAAAAGGACGGCAAATCTATATTGTGTATCCGTTAATTCAGGAAAGTGAAGTACTGGACTACAAAGATCTTATGGATGGATATGAAAGCATAGTAAGAGATTTTCCACAGCCAAAGTACCAAATCTCCATTGTCCACGGCCAAATGAAACCAGCCGATAAAGAATTTGAAATGGATCGTTTTGTACGGGGAGAAACCAACATAATGGTCGCTACCACCGTGATAGAAGTAGGCGTAAATGTTCCCAATGCCTCGGTAATGATTGTAGAAAGCGCCGAACGTTTTGGCCTTTCACAACTTCACCAGCTCCGCGGACGTGTAGGCCGTGGTGCAGAGCAAAGCTATTGTATCCTCATGACCAGCCACAAACTAAGTGCCGACGCTAAAACCCGCCTTGAAACAATGGTGCGCACCAGTGACGGCTTTGAGATTAGCGAAGTAGATTTAAAACTCCGTGGTCCGGGAGACCTAATGGGCACACAACAAAGCGGTGTGCTAAACCTGCGTATTGCAGATATTATCAAAGACACCGAAATCTTAAAAATAGCACGTAGTTACGCTTTCCAAACCCTAAAAGCAGATCCAAACCTCTCCGCGCCAGAAAATCAACCCATTAAAGAGACCTTTGCACAATTGGTGAAGTTTAAGAACATTTGGAATTATATAAGTTAATTGATACGAAGTAAAAAAAATTCACTCAAATCATTTTTAGTTTGTACTGATACTTTCTAAAATTTAAATACACTACCTCCAAAAATATATGCAAAAAACTATTGCTTAAACTTAGCTTAATCTGCCGTAGCAACCTTGCTATCCCCACTATGACCAACCTTATCAAACATTCTCACCATATAGTTTTTCCAGAAAATTTCAGCCCGAGATTCTGTATCTTTGCACAGCTATGAAATTCAAAATTAAATCAGATTTTAAACCTACTGGAGACCAGCCAGCCGCTATTGAAGCGTTGGTGGAAGGTATAGACGCAGGAGAGAAATATCAAACCTTGCTAGGGGTAACTGGTAGTGGTAAAACATTTACAGTAGCAAATGTGGTGGAACGCGTTCAAAAACCTACACTGGTTTTGGCTCACAACAAAACATTGGCAGCCCAATTATATACCGAGTTTAAAAATATTTTCCCAAACAATGCGGTAGAATATTTTGTTTCGTATTACGATTATTATCAGCCAGAAGCTTTTATTCCCAGTAGCGGTACTTACATTGAAAAGGATCTTTCCATTAATGAAGATATTGAGAAATTACGTTTAAGCACTACCTCTTCGCTACTTTCGGGAAGACGTGATGTCTTGGTAGTGGCATCGGTTTCCTGTTTGTACGGTATTGGAAATCCTGTTGAATTTCAGAAGAATGTTATTAGCATTCACAAAGGACAAATTATATCACGTACTAAGCTATTGCATCAATTGGTGCAAAGTTTATATTCCCGAACCGAAGCAGAATTTTCCAACGGAAGGTTTCGCATAAAAGGAGATACGGTAGACGTATTTCCTGGGCACGGCGATGATGCATTTAGAATCCATTTTTTTGGGGATGAAATTGAAGACATTGAAGCTTTTAACCCACAAAATAACGAGCTGATTGAAAAATACGATCGTCTAAATGTTTATCCCGCAAATATGTTTGTAACCTCGCCAGACGTGCTCCAAGGGGCGATCAGGAACATACAGGATGATCTGGTAAAGCAAGTGGAATATTTCAAGGAAATAGGGAAACATTTAGAAGCTAAAAGACTCGATGAGCGTACCAATTTCGATTTGGAAATGATTCGCGAACTTGGCTATTGTAGCGGTATTGAAAACTATTCGAGATATTTAGACAGGCGTTTACCCGGTACCAGACCTTTCTGTTTACTGGATTACTTTCCAGACGATTATTTAATGCTTGTGGATGAAAGTCACGTCTCTATTCCACAAGTAGGTGCTATGTATGGTGGTGACCGTTCTAGAAAAGAAAATTTAGTGGAATACGGCTTTAGATTGCCGGCCGCTATGGACAATAGACCCTTAAAATTTGAAGAGTTTGAAGCAGTTCAAAATCAGGTAATCTATGTGAGCGCTACGCCAGCAGACTATGAACTTGAAAAAAGTGGCGGCGTTTATGTGGAGCAGATTATTCGCCCAACTGGATTGCTGGATCCTCCTATTGAAATACGCCCTAGTTTAAACCAAATAGACGATTTACTAGAAGAAATCCATTTGCGCATAGAAAAAGACGAACGCATACTGGTTACGACTCTAACCAAACGAATGGCAGAAGAATTGACAAAATATATGAGCCGGGTAAATATTAGGTGTCGGTATATTCATAGTGATGTTGATACGTTGGAACGTGTAGAAATTATGCAGGACTTACGACTTGGTGTTTTTGATGTGCTGGTGGGGGTAAACCTGCTCCGTGAAGGATTGGATTTACCCGAAGTTTCTTTGGTTGCGATTTTAGATGCTGACAAAGAAGGTTTTTTACGAAGTAATCGCTCTTTGACACAAACAGTGGGTAGAGCGGCGCGTCACATAAACGGAAAAGCAATTATGTATGCAGACAAAATTACGAGAAGCATGCAATTGACCATAGATGGTACTGAGTATAGACGAGAAAAGCAGATTGCCTATAATATTGAAAATAATATTACCCCTACCGCCATCAAGAAAAGTTTTGAAAATGCCCTGACTAAAAAGAAAACAGATCGATACATTTTAGAGACAGCCGATAGTCTAGCGGCAGCAGAACCTGAAAATGAATATTTAACCAAATCACAAATAGAAAAGAAAATTCGCGACACCCGTAAAGAAATGGAAAAATCTGCCAAGGAGCTCGATTTTATGATGGCTGCCAAGTTGCGAGATAAGATAAAAACGTGGCAAGGAAAGCTTGAAAAAGTTCAATAATATAGTATTTTAAAAATAATTTTTGTCGCTATTATGTTCGCTGTTCTTTATCCTGTATTGATAAATTAAATATTTAGTATGCCCTTAACACGCTACATTACGGCTATTTTGTATTTTTCGTTTTGTATGATAGCGACATCTCAAATTGACCAATCCAATAAAATTTTCCCTGATAGTATTAAAGACGCAGCACTCGTAGCACTCTCCTATTATCCAGAATTGAAGGACACCGCCATCGAGTTTAAATTTAAAGACAACATCAGGAAATCTACTATGCAGGCACAGCCTACGTTTTTGAGTATTTTTAAGCCGAAAGTAGACAGACAATATATTATTTTAATAAGTAGAAAAATTAAGATTGAAGAAGAAAGTTTTACTATGGAGAATATCCCAAGAGATGTTCTTATAGGTTGGTTAGGTCACGAATTGGGACACGTGATGGACTATCGTGACAGAAGTGGTGTGGGGATGATTCTGTTCGGAATCAAATATTTATTCAGTGGAACACATATTAAAGAAGTTGAACGCGCAGCCGATACTTTCGCCATCAATCACGGCATGGGGAAATATATTTTAAAAACGAAGAATTTTATTTTGGACAACGCAAGTTTTTCAGAAAAATACAAAGCAAAACTTCGCAAACTTTACATGTCTCCCGAAGAAGTAATGCATTTGATTGAAGAGAGACAATAATTTTACTTCGTTTTTCCTAAAACCTCTCTTACAAAATCTTCCCACTCCGCAAATTTTTCTTTATCCATGACACGAGCCATTTTTACTTGGCCACCTTTCTTTTTATTTGCGCCGCTCCATTCGTGAAAAACATCTGGTGGAACAGTAGTGACTTTTACTCCTTTTAGAGCCTTTTCTCTAGCAACTTTGTAATTTTTATTGGCCTCTTTTAAAGCTTTATCCAAAGCTTCAGAAAGGGTAGTTTCATTAACTTTAGATTCGGTACCTAAATACCAATGGTGGTGAAATTCATCATTTATTTTTACAGCAGCCAAGGTAAATTCAGGGATTTTAATATCAAACGCTTCCTCTAGTTCACGAAGTGCAGTATCCATTTTATTAACTGAAAGTTGAGATCCCACTACATTTAGAAAAAATTTTGTTCTTCCAGTGATTTTAATTTCAGCACGTTCCACATCAGTAAAGGCAATAGTATCTCCAATTAAATAACGCCACGCCCCTGAAACAGTTGAAATTATAAGTACATAGTCCTGATTTGTTTCTACTTCAGCTAAAGTAAGTGCTGGTGCTTCTTGGGAGAGAGATCCATCTTCTTCAATATATTCTGGTTTGAAAGGAACAAATTCAAAATAAATGCCGTTGTCTGTCACCAACTTCATAGAAGTTGTTTCTGGCCTTTGTTGAAACGCAATAAAACCTTCAGAAGCCAGATAGGTATCAATCACAGTAACATCTTTGGCACATAGCGCACGAAAACTTTTTTCATAAGGCTGAAAAGCGACGCCACCACTTGTGAATACCTGTAAATTTGGCCATACGTCATGGATATTTTTAGCATTGTGATAAGCGATAACCTCTTTCATCATTAATTCCATCCACGAAGGAATTCCGCTAATGGCTCCTATATCCCACTCTTTGGCTCTTTTAGCAATCGTTGAAACACGCGTATCCCAATCATCAATTTTTGCAATTTCTTCCCCAGGTTTGTAATACCCACGAAACCAAAAAGGGATATTACTAGCAGAAATTCCGCTAATCTCACCTTCTAAAAATTCATCACGCTCAGCTAAGTCTGTAGAACTACCTAGCATCATAATTTCTTTTTCAAAAAAATCTGTTGGAAGTTCAAAATTAGAAAGTGCTCCTACTTGCTTAATTCCTGCCGTACGGATAGCGTCTATCATTTTATCAGTAACGGGAATGCGTTTGCTGGTTTTTCCAGTGGTCCCACTGCTTAAAGCAAAATAAGACGGTTTACCTGGCCAGGCAATATCTTCCAATCCTTGAATGGTTTGGTCCCACCATTGGGCTTTCATTTGATGGTAATCGAAATAGGGTACAGTTTGAGCAAAACACTCCTGAACATTGGAGGCTTCCATAATTTTTGAGAAGCCATAATACTTTCCAAAAGCTGTATGCTTCGCCGTATCCAGCATTTCCTTTAAAACTTTTTGCTGATCCTCGACAGGTGAATCTTCTGAAACTAAACTCCCGCGCAGTTCAATAGCCCCTTTAATAATAGAACCTAAAATTGCCATATTTTTTTGTTAGAATTTAAAATTACAATTTCTCGAATATAAAAAGAACAGTTTAAATCAAGTTTAACGATTCGAGTTAAAACTGTACTTTTGTAATATGAGCCATCATCCAGATTCTACCCGATTAAACAAAGCCATTAGCGATAGTGGATACTGTTCTCGCAGACAAGCAGACACCCTTATTGAACAGGGTCGCGTTACCTTGAATGGAGAGCCAGTTTCACTGGGAGATCGAGCGATGCCCAATGATGAGATTAAAATTGATGGAAAGCTACTAACTGAAAACACAAATCTTGTATATATAGCTCTTAATAAGCCCGTAGGTATCACCTGCACTACAGATCAACGCATAGAAGGCAATGTGGTAGATTTTATTGGTCATAAAGAGCGTATTTTCCACGTAGGACGTCTTGATAAACCAAGTGAAGGCTTATTATTAATGACAAATGATGGAGATATTGTAAACAAGATCTTACGGGCAGGGAACAAACACGAAAAAGAATATATCGTAAAAGTAGACCGTCCTATCACTAAAGATTTTATCATGAAAATGGGTAACGGTGTCCCTTTAGCTGAATTAGAAACTACTACCAAACCTTGCGAGGTAGAACAAATAAGCCGATTTGTTTTCAGAATTATATTAATTCAAGGTCTAAACAGGCAAATTCGTCGCATGTGTGAATACTTTGGACACGAAGTTGTAACACTTAAAAGAACAAGAATTATGAATATTGAATTAGGCAATTTACCTATAGGGAAATGGCGTGATTTAACTGAAAAAGAACTAAAAGATTTACAAGATTCTGTAGCCGAATCTGACAACAGTTCTTATGCTAATAAAATCGAAAAAAATATTACGATTGGTAAACGTAGAAGGGGTAGAAATAATGGGTAAAAAAAGTTGACTTTACTCCAAAAAAAGAGCCACATACCGATTGAGTAGCATGTGGCATTTTCAACTAACTAACCAAATTAAATTTCAATTATGAAATCTCAACCATTTTCTTCATTGCTTTTTCCTCTACTTTTTTTGGAAGAGTGATTGCAAGTATGCCATCTACATGAGTGGCATTAATGTTTTCAATATCAATAATTTGAGGTAGGATAAACTTTGTTTCAAAGTTTTTGTAATCGAAATCCTTCCGCAAATATTTAGTAGTGTCCTCGGTCGGATTTTCGTCGGAGTTTTTTGAAGAAACTTTAAGTGTATTTTCTTCAACTTCAATCGAAACGTCTTTTTTTGAAATACCGGGGATTACTATTTCGATTACAAAAGTCGTGTTTTTTTCCAATATATTTATTGCTGGCTTGCTAAAGTTTTCACAATTAGTAGCATCTAATCTATTTTCAATAAATAGTTCATCAAAAATTGATGAGAATAATGGATTATTTCTTTTAATTATATTCATATTTATTATTTTTTAAGTGATTATTTGTCTTCTTCTTTTTTGTAATCAAAAAAAGTTCCAAAACAAAAAGCTGTCTTATTGGCATAAATAACAGTTTATTTAATGACTTTTTGACTGTTTCACTGATTCTATTGTTTTCATTTAATTCAATTTTAAGAAATATTCCTGCTATATATATGTACCTTCGTTAGCATATATAAACGCTATGAAAAAACTTTATATAAGGCTAATAACCTTTTTTAATACAATTAAGGGTAAAATTGCCTTCTACCCAACTTTAATGGCTTTTGTGGGTTTCAATCTAGCGTTTATAATGGCTTGGTTTGAAGATAAAGATGTATCGAAAGTGCTCGTTGAGAAAGCCCCCCAGTTCATGCTGGAAGATGGGGATACGGTTCTTACAATTATGAGCGTATGTATTGGTGGTATTATTTCTATGATGGTATTTAGCTTCTCCATGGTTATGTTGTTGCTAAGCCAGGCTTCCAGTAATTTTTCACCAAGACTTTTACCAGGGCTAATTAGCGATAAAAAAAACCAACTTATTTTAGGTGTTTATCTCTCAACTATTATCTATTTAATCTTTATCCTATTCTCCATCGAACCAGATGATGAAAAATATTCACTTCCCGGGCTCTCAATTTTACTTGGTATTGTTGCGACTTTAATTTGTCTAGCAGCCTTTATTTATTTTATTCATAATATGTCTCAAAGTATTCAGATTACAAATATTCTGGATAATATTTTCTATAAATCTAAAGAAAGACTAGAGCTCATCACCAACAAAGAAGAAGAAAAAGATACAGACAAACTAAACTTTTTCCCTGCTACAGAAAATTGGTATGAATATACTGTTGAAAAAGGAGGTTATTTTCAAAATATATCGCTTAAAAATATTGCTGAATTTTGTGAAGACAACGAAACAAAGATCTATCTCACCATACCAAAAGGTTTTTTTGTTTTAAAATATGCTCCTTTTATTAAATCTGAAAAAAAGCTTACCAATGATCAATTAGAAAAAATTCTAGGAAACATAAATTTTGCTCGGGGTGAATTTGTAGAAGATAATTACATATTAGCTTTTAAACAAATTACCGAAATAGCTGTAAAAGCAATGTCCCCCGGCATCAACGACCCAGGAACTGCTATCAATGCGATAGACTACTTAACTGAACTCTTTGCTTTACGCATGAGAAAAAATGATAATGGTATTTTATTGAAAGACAATAAGGCATTGTTAAAAATAGCTATAGTAACTTTTGAAGAATTGCTATATACCTGCATGGCCTCTTTGAGAACGTATTGCAAGCATGATCCAATTCTTGTAGAGAAACTAATCTGGATGCTAAAATACCTCTACCTTCAAAAAAATTCCGAAAATGAAAATTACAAAGAGCATATCGCAACCGAAATGAAATTACTACTTAAAGATGCTAAATCTTCATTGGCTAATAAACAAGATTGGAAAAAAGTAAAAAAATTAAGTGTAGTAGATTCATAATCGACTCCATTTAATTTTTACGGCAGATAAAACTGCTAGTTCTAATCGAACTTCAGGTATAAGTTCAAACCCATTTTTAAGATAAAAGACCAACGGCGATTTATAAAAATCTCCGTTGCTTTTTCTTCCCTCATTGCTGTCGATGACCCAGCCGTTTAACTCAGCTTCCCTTTCTTTTGCAATCCTAAGCAATAGCCTTCCATAACCTTTGCTGTGATTAGCCGTATCTATAATAATAGTAAACCACCTTTCTTCCTCCCGAATAAAATCAAAATACCACCCTTTCACGTTTTTGCTTTTATCAAAAAGTAATATATGTGATGGATTTAAAAGGTTTTCTAAATATGCCTCGAAAGATTCCAAATTTTTATGGTTTAGTCTTTCTGGATATTCAGTATTCCACAAACTAAGAATTTGCAATTTCAAGATTTTGGTTAACTTTTCAGTTCTGATAATATCCATCAAAACACCTCTTTTACTAGTTATAATATGTGTTAAAAATCTGCAACAGTTTTTCTGAAGGGATAATCTTATGTTTGTACTCTTCCATTGCCACTAAAATTTGCTCTACAGCTTCTGGGCGCAATCCTAGTTCTAGACCAAAATCTCGCAGAAATGACACTTCCTTTTTGTGTGTTTCACCATCTACATTCATCATTAGCACCATTTTATGGAAATGTGTAATGCGCTCTAATTCTGTAAAAGATTTTTTGGTAGGCAAAGGATTGTGATATAAATCTCTGACTTCTTTTTCTGAAATCCCCATTCGTTCGGCAAGACGATGGATAAAATCGAATTCCCCCTGGGTAATCTTATCATCAGCTTTTGCCATAAGGATTAAGTCACTTAACAATGATTTTTGATCTTGAAGGGTTGGTTTTTGCTGGTTGTCCATAGTCAAAAATAAAAAATCCCAAAGCAATAACTTCGGGATTTTTAATAAATGTGTTTACAGTTTAGTCCTTAGATACAAATTTTACAGTGAGTGTATAAACTTTTCCCTGCTCTAGTTCAGTTTCAAGAACTTTTCGATCTAAACGATCACTTATAAAGGTGTTAATTTCAGAGCTGTCGCAGTCTATAGAAATTACGACAACTTCTTTGTTTTTGTTGAGCACTAATTCAATAGCAACTGTCTGGTCCTCTAACACCAAAAAGTTTGGATTGTTCAATAAGGTACTAATTTCAATTGAAGCTTTTTCTGGAGAGTTTGTAGCGTCAATGTTTGCGAAAGCATGGGTCGCAAAAAGTAATAACAATGCTAACAAGGTTGTTTTTAATGTTTTCATGGGTGTTTGATTTAAGATTGATGAATGTTTGATTTATATAATAGACGGATAGACCTAACCACTTGTTACACAAAACTTTACGGATTAACATTTTATTAACACTTCATTCAAAAAAAAATCCCAACCTCTTACTGGTTGGGATTCAAATCTATAACACTATTTATTATGCCAATACCGCCTGTACTTTATCTGCAGCTTCCTGAAACTCAATTGCACTTTGCACGTCTAATCCGCTGTTGTCAATCAATTCTTTCGCAATGTCTGCATTGGTCCCTTGTAAACGTACAATAATTGGCACGTTGATAGTTCCCATATTTTTATAAGCATCTACGATACCTTGCGCCACACGGTCACAACGTACAATACCTCCAAAAATATTTACTAAGATTGCTTTTACGTTAGGATCTTTCAATATTAATTTGAAAGCTATTTCCACACGTTCTGCATCTGCTGTACCCCCTACGTCCAAGAAGTTCGCTGGCTCACCACCTGCTTGCTTAATTAAGTCCATAGTTGCCATTGCCAATCCTGCTCCGTTAACCATACAACCTACGTTTCCGTCAAGGTCTACGTAACTCAATCCAGCTTCTTTTGCCTCTACTTCTGTAGCATTTTCTTCTCTAATGTCACGCATAGCAGCGTAATCTTTTCTGCGGAATAATGCATTATCGTCTATACTTACTTTTGCATCCACAGCAATAATTTTATCGTCACTAGTTTTCAACACAGGGTTGATTTCAAATAAAGAAGAATCACTGTTTTCGTATGCCTTGTATAAAGATGTTACAAACTTGGTCATTTGCTTGAACGCTTGCCCGCTCAACCCTAAGTTGAAGGCTACACGTCTTGCCTGAAAAGGCATTAAACCTACAGCAGGATCTATTTCTTCGTGAAAAATTAAATGTGGTGTTTCTTCAGCAACGGTTTCAATATCCATTCCACCTTCGGTAGAATACATAATCATATTTTTTCCAGTACTACGGTTTAACAGCACACTCATATAGTATTCTTCTGGTTCACTATCGCCAGGATAATACACATCTTCAGTAACCAATACTTGGTGTACTTTTTTACCTTCGGCACTAGTTTGTGGCGTTACAAGGCTCATTCCTAAAATTTGCCCCGCTATATCCTTAACTTCTTGAATATTTTTAGCTAGTTTTACCCCACCACCTTTACCACGACCACCTGCGTGAATTTGTGCTTTGATTACGTGCCAACCAGTTCCAGTTTGCTCGGTTAATTTTTTAGCAGCTTCAACAGCTTCTTCTGGAGTTGTAGCTACAATTCCTCTTTGGATTTCGACACCAAAACTGTTCAATATTTCTTTTCCTTGATATTCGTGTAAATTCATAATAGGATATTTCTGTTTTTTAAGCGCGACAAAAATACAAATTGTATCGCGGTTTTCAAGTTCATTTCATTTAAAAACTCAAAAGATATATTACTAAAAATCGAACTTGCTATTTAATCAGTTATCAATTTAAGCATTTTACTTTTTCGGAATTTCCTTTAAAATTTCTTTTACAAAATCCCAGAATTTTTGTGTAGATGAAATACTTGCGCGCTCATCTGGGGAATGTGCTCCTTTTATTGTTGGACCAAAAGAAATCATATCCATCTCGGGATAGTTCTGACCCAAAATTCCACATTCCAACCCAGCGTGGCAAGCAGCTACGTGTGCTTTTTCACCATGTAATTTTTCGTATAAATTATCTAGCACTTTCAAAATTGGGCTATCCATATTAGGTGCCCATCCTGGATATTCTCCCGAAAATTTAACATCAAACTTGCCTAATATAAATACAGATTCTAAGGTGTTTGCTAAATCCAGTTTCGATGTATTAACCGAAGACCGTGTTAGACATTCTATCTTTATACTTCCGTCTTTTACTGTAATTTTTGCTATATTATTAGAAGTTTCCACCAAATCATCAATCGCAGGGCTCATTCTATATACCCCATTTGGAGCAGCATAAACAGATTGAATAAAGAGCACTTGATCTGCTTTTACCATGATCCTATTTGCAGGAGTTGAAGACTTTTCAAATATTATGTCTAAGTCTTTCTCTAACAAACTATATTCCTCTTTGATAGCATTTGCAATTCTCTCAAATTCAGATTGAAATGCAGTATCGTTCAAGTTTTCAACTACCACGGTAGCCACACTCTCACGAGGAATTGCATTTCGCAAGCTTCCTCCTGTCAATGCTGCAATATGCAGCACATCCTGGCAGGCGTGCAATACACGATTCATCATTTTATTGGCATTTCCCAATCCTTTAATAATGTCCATACCGCTATGACCCCCTTGTAAACCTCTTACCGTTATGGTATAAGTAGTAGACTCCTCTGGCGCCTCTTCGTGTTTGTAATGTTTTGATGCGGTAACATCTACCCCACCTGCACAACCCACACCTATTTCGTCGTCCTCTTCGGTGTCTAAGTTGAGTAATATGTCACCTTTTAAAATCCCGCCTTTTAAGCCCATAGCACCAGTCATTCCTGTTTCTTCATCTATAGTAAACAAGGCTTCCAATGCAGGATGAGGAATATTTGTACTTTCTAAAATTGCCATAATTGTTGCAACGCCTAAACCATTATCTGCTCCCAGCGTAGTTCCTTTGGCACGTACCCAATCTCCATCTATATACATTTCAATTCCTTGAGAATTAAAATCAAAATTAGTATCATTATTTTTTTGATGTACCATATCCAAATGGCTTTGCATTACTATTGGAGTGCGATCTTCCATTCCTTTTGTAGCAGGTTTTCTAATAATAACATTCCCTACTTCATCTTCAATGGTTTCAAAACCTAAATTCTTTCCGAAATCTTTCATAAAATTAATTACACGTTCTTCCTTTTTAGAAGGTCTTGGTACAGCATTGAGGTCTGCAAATTTGTTCCAAACAGCTTTTGGCTCTAAGTTTCTTATGGCTTCGTTCATTGAATTATTTTTAAATAGAAGATTAGCTAACAAAGTTACAAGGTTTTACTATTTTTAGAGTCTAATCTATGGCTATGTTGTCCCGTAAATGCGTTAAATCTTTCCTAATAATTTCAGTATTACTTGTCGCTGCAGGCATAAACGCTCAAAATCTACAGGCAGATTTAGAGTCGGTTTTTACTGAAGAGAAACTTCTTGGAATAGCAATTCAAGTTTCAGTAAATGGAAATTCACAAAATTATTCATTCGGACTCCGCGATGTAGATAGAAATTTACCTGTAAATAATGAAACTCAATTTAGGATTGCTTCAATCTCCAAAGCTTTTACAGCCTTAGGAGTTATAAAATTATATGATAATGGCACCCTAGATTTGGATGAAGATATTTCAACCTATTTGGGCTATCAATTACGAAACCCAAACTTTCCTTCTACTCCCATTACATTGCGCATGGTATTGTCGCATCGAAGTGGTTTGCAGGATGGAGATGGATATGCGCCATTTTTAAATGCTACATTTAGCCAAAATCCCATTCCTAATTTGAGCGAACTTATCCTTCCTGGCGGTAATTTTTACAGTAATAATATGTGGCGCACCGAAGTTCCAGGTAGCTATTTCGCTTATAGTAATCTCAATTTTGGTTTATTAGGAACCATTATTGAAGCAGCCAGCAACCAGCGGTTTGATATTTTTATGAAAACTGAAATCCTAGAACCTTTAGGTATTGAAGGAAGTTTCAATATTCAGGATTTAGAAGATATTAATAATCTTGCAGCACTCTATCGCTATCAGAACGGAAACTGGCAACCGCAACAAGATAATTTTGAAGGAGTCTTGCCAATGCCTCCAGATCTTTCTGCTTATGTGAATGGTACTAACGGCTTGTACTTTGGGCCTCAAGGCTCACTGCGATGTACTGCTGAGGACGTGAATAAATTTTTAAACTTCTTAAAAAATGAGGGTAACAACGGAGCACTTAGCATAAGCGCAGTTACGCTCCAAGAAATGAAAGCAGTGGCTTGGGATTACAACGGTAGCAATGGCGATAACTATTTTGGATTATTTAATCGTTGGGGGCTGGGGTTGCATCATGCCAATGTAAGCCCAGGAGATGGCGTTTGTATTGCTCAAGAATTTGGGACATTTATAGGTCATCCCGGGGAAGCCTATGGTCTTATAAGCGATGCTTTTTTTGCTAAAGATGAAGAAATAACGTTTTCAATGTTAATAAACGGAAGCCAAAACGGATATGAAATAGGGGCATTAACTTCATTTTACACGATAGAAGAAAGTATATTTTCAGTCCTATGTAATTATTTCGAAACGGAACTTTCTGTACCTAAATTTTCTTCTGAAGCATTTACAATTTTTCCAAATCCATCACACGATTTTATTCAAATTAGAAACACAACTGAATCGGTTTTCAGTTGGCAACTTTTTTCAATTGAGGGTAAAAAATTAAGTGCATCTCTAAAAACTGAAAGTGAGGGCAATATTGATGTTTCTTCCTTACAAAGCGGTGTCTATTTCTTAAAAATTTCAGCAAGGCAGCAACATCTAATTAAAAAAATAATCATTGAGTAAGATTTCAGAATTACTAAGAGGTAAGCATCCCAAAATACTCTTGGCATTATTGCTTCCAATTCAATTTTACGGCCTGAGACTACTTCGCTATTTTCCTGAATTTGTAGAAAAATATTACAGTCAAGGCTTGTTTCCCATACTTTCAAAAATAAATCGTTTTTTGTTTGGTTGGGTACCATTTTCTATAGGAGATTTATTTTACGTTCTAATAGGAATTATAGCACTCAGGTGGTTATATAACAACGTAAAGCGATTACGATTTGAACCTTTAAAATTCTTTATAGATATTGCTGCTACCGTCTCGATAGTTTATTTCGTTTTTAATCTCTTGTGGGGATTTAATTACTACCGGATGCCCCTTAGTAAAACACTTGGACTTGAAAAAGAGTATTCTACAGAGCAACTTATCAGTACTACAAAACGACTTATTGCAAAATCCAATGCACTCCATAGAGAATTAGGGTATGCGGATAGTGTAAAAATAGCGCTCCCCTATTCCCAAAAAGAGATTTTTACGATGAGTGATAATGGTTACAAAAATCTGGAATCTGAATTTCCGCAACTGGCATACTACCCAAAAAGTATTAAAAAAAGTGGTTGGAGCTTGGGCTTAACCTATATGGGCTATAGTGGCTATTACAATCCTTTTTCAGGGGAAGCACAGGTAAATAATTTAATTAAAACCTATAAATTTCCAGTAGTGAGTTGCCATGAACAAGCCCACCAAATAGGCTACGCTGCTGAAAATGAAGCCAACTTTATTGCCACAATAGCAACGCTTAATAACGACAATACCTACATAAAATATTCTGGATACATTTTCGCTCTAAGATATTGTGTAAATGAGCTCGCACGCAGGGATTTTGAACAATATGAAGCACTCCTTCCCACGATTAATTTCGGAATTTTGGAGAGCTATCGAGAAATGCGCGAGTTTTGGGCAGCATATCAAAATCCGTTCGAAACTTTTTCCAAAGCCTTTTGGGATCAGTTTTTAAAAGCTAATAATCAATCTGAAGGCATTATGAGCTATAGCTACATGGTAGCCCTAGTGGTGAACTATTTTGAGGATAAAGCTTTTTGATTTTAGATTTACGATAAACAATTGCAGATTTTGAAATTTAAAAAAAGCATGGGGCCCCTTAGGGTTCAGGGTGTGCGGCGGTTTTTTGATTTTAGATTAACGATAAACGATTGTAGATTTTGAAATTTAAATATTTGCGAAGACCCCTTAGGATTCAGGGTGTGCGGCGGCTTTTTGATTTTAGATTTACGATGTACGATCTAAGATTGTAGATGTTGAAATTTAAAAAAAGTGTGGGGCCCTTTAGGGTACAGGGTGTGCGGCGGCTTTTTGATTTTAGATTTTGAAATTTAAATATGTGCAATGGCCCCCTTAGGGTTCAGGGTGTGCGGCAGCTTTTTGATTTTAGATTTACGATAAACGATTGTAGATTTTGAAATTTGAATATGTGCGATGGCCCCTTTAGGGTGCAGGGTGTGCGGCGGCTTTTGAATTTTCAATAAGTATTACCCTCAAAACAAGCTATCCATGCACGCTACCCGCATTTTCTTAAAGCATTGTTAAACCAATCTTAATATTTTTCAAAAACGATAGAAGGGTAGTATATTCACAACTCTATAATTACAATCAAAAAAACAATGAAAAACTCACTACTATGGATACTGTGTTTATTCAGTATTTCCTTTATGCAAGCTCAAGATTATTTCCCTGAAAATGGAGGTCTTAAAGAACAAAACACCAACTTCACTGCGTTTACCAATGCTACTTTATATATAACACCTTCCAAGGTGGTTAAAAATGGTACGCTCCTTATTCAAAATGGAAAGGTAATCGCTTCTGGTAAGTCGGTTAGTATTCCTAATAATGCTATTACTATCGATTTGCAAGGCAAACATGTGTATCCGTCTTTTATTGATGCCTATACAGATTTTGGCGTAGAAAAACCAAAACGTGCCGAAGGTGGAGGCCGTTCTCCGGAATACCAAGCATCGCGGGATGGTTTTTATTGGAACGACCATATTATGCCAGAAAATGAAGCGATCTCAAAATTTGAGTACGATAAAAAGAAAGCCGACGAGTTTAGAAAAGCCGGTTTTGGGGTGCTGAATACTCATATTATGGACGGAATTGCCCGTGGAACTGGAGTTTTAGTAGCCTTAAATGATGAAGAAGGCGCTGGTACTAGAATTATTAATGATAAAAGTGGACAATTTTTCAGTTTTGAAAAAAGCGTTGCGAGTCGCCAATCGTACCCAACTTCGTTAATGGGTTCTATGGCTTTGTTACGCCAGATGTATAGTGATGCAGCTTGGTATTCCAAAGGAAATAGCAAAACCAAAGACCGTTCTTTAGAAGCTTTAAATGCCAATAAAGCAATAGTTTCCTTTTTTGAAGCTGGCAGTAAGGACAACGACATTAGAGCCGATAAAATTGGCGATGCTTTCAGCGTAAATTACGTGATTGTAGGGGGAGGCGATGAATATGAAATGCTAGACGAAATAAAAGCCAGTAATGCCAGATACATTATTCCCATTAATTTTCCAGATGCGTATGATGTAAGTAATCCGTATGCTGAAAAGTACATCAGTCTTGCAGAAATGCGCGATTGGAACCAGGCTCCAATGAATCCAAAATGGTTGGCAGATAATAATGTACAGTTTTCATTGACAACGTTCGAATTAAAATCACCTTCAGAATTTAGCGGAAAGTTACTGAAGGCCTTAAAATATGGATATAATGAAACAAAGGCACTCGAAGCACTCACGACTATTCCTGCTGCTTTTTTGAATGCTTCTGATAAAATTGGAAGTTTAGAAGAAGGTCGC
Organism: uncultured Flavobacteriaceae bacterium; assembly: GCA_963799365.1. Classification (GTDB taxonomy): domain Bacteria; phylum Bacteroidota; class Bacteroidia; order Flavobacteriales; family Flavobacteriaceae; genus Marinirhabdus. The sequence goes on along the minus strand of CAWCWV010000016.1, from coordinate 318,229 downwards.
TTCGCAAATTTCCTAATTACTTCAGGGCCTATTTTTGAAAAAGAAACTACTATATATGAAAACTGGGTACAAGGACAGAAAAATGTAATCAACACCAAAGATCAACAGGACATTCGCGGGAATTATAAAATTTCAGCAGGTGGAAAAACTTATGATGTAAAATTAACTGGAGAAGTTTCAAAATTAAATTCAGAAGTATCGGTTGGTGACACAAAATACCCTTCAAAAATTGACTATAGCGAAAACTGGGTAAGCCTAAGTTTTACAGATGAAAAAACAAATGAAGTATTTAGAACCACAGGAATTATACCCAAAGGTGAACAAAATTTCTCTGGAAAACTATTGCTTCCGTCGGGTGAAGAATCTGAATATACAGCAACACGTCAGGCAGATTCTAAAGACGAGAAAAAAGATAAAGACGAAAAAGATGCAAAGAAAATAGAAACAGTTCCCCTCACTTTTCCAAATGTAGGATATGGATTTTCTACCAAACCGAAACAACAAAATATGTTGTTTAAAAACGCTACTGTCTGGACAAGTGAAGACGCTGGAGTTTTAGAAAATACCGACGTTTTAGTGAAGAATGGAAAAATAGCTTCAATAGGTAAAGACTTAAGTGCTGGTGGCGCTACAGTAATCGATGCCACGGGAAAACACCTTACCGCCGGGGTAATAGACGAGCATTCACACATTGCAGCGTTATCTATTAATGAAGCCGGTCATAACTCTTCGGCAGAAGTTTCTATTGAAGATGTAGTAGATCCAGAAGATATTAATATTTACCGTAATCTGGCAGGTGGTGTTACATCTATTCAAATATTACACGGAAGTGCAAATCCAATTGGAGGGCGTTCGGCAATAATTAAATTGAAATGGGGAGAAAATGCCGACGGATTGATTTACGATAACAGTCCAAAGTTTATAAAATTTGCTTTAGGAGAAAACGTGAAGCAAAGTAACTGGGAAAGTTACAGCCGTTTTCCGCAAACACGTATGGGTGTAGAGCAAATGTATGTGAACTATTTTAACCGCGCGAAAGAATACGATGCGAAGAAAAAAGGTGGACAACCTCTCCGTTATGATGAAGAGATGGAGGTTCTAGCCGAAATTTTAAACGGGGAACGCTTTATTAGTTGCCACAGTTACGTACAAAGCGAAATTAATATGTTGATGAAAGTTGCCGATCGTTTTGGCTTTAAAATAAACACCTTTACCCACATTTTGGAAGGATACAAAGTTGCCGACAAGATGAAGGAACACGGTGTAGGTGCTTCTACCTTTAGCGATTGGTGGGCTTATAAATATGAAGTAAACGACGCTATTCCTTACAACGCTTCAATCATGGCGAATGAAGGTGTGGTAGTTGCTATAAATAGTGACGATGGCGAAATGTCCCGAAGATTAAATCAGGAGGCTGCCAAAAGTGTAAAGTATGGGGGAATGTCTGAAGAAGAAGCCTGGAAAATGGTTACCATTAATCCAGCTAAATTATTGCACTTGGATGGCCGAACAGGGAGTATTAAGGAAGGAAAAGATGCCGATTTGGTATTGTGGACAGACCATCCGCTATCGGTTTATGCTAAAGCTGAAAAGACGATTATTGATGGAGTTACTTATTTCGATTTGGAACAAGACAAACAAATGCGCAATACCATTACAAAGGAGCGTAATAAACTAGTAAATATGATGCTGGACGAAAAAAATGGCGGGGGTAAAACCAAAGAGCCAAAAGGAAAAGACAAGCGTCATTTTGTATGTGAAACCATCAACTAGATAAAATCTAAAAAACAACAAATCCCAAAATCCAAAACGATGACTTTGAAGACCGGGATTAAAAATACAATCAAATGAAAAAATATTTAAACATATTCACAATGCTGGTTTTGGGAAGCACACTTTTTGCCCAACAAACCCCCGCAACAGAACAAAAAGAAGCTATTACGATTGTTGGTGCTACCGCACATATTGGTAACGGTACCGTAATTGAAAACAGTAATATTGTTTTTGAAAATGGCAAAATAACATCTATTGGCGAATCAGGATCTCCTATGAAAGGACGTGTTATAAAAGCCAGCGGAAAGCATGTATATCCAGGACTTATTGCACCTACAAAATCCTTAGGATTGGTAGAGGTAAATGCAGTGAGAGCAAGTGATGACCAAGATGAACTGGGAGAGTTTATTCCAAATGTACGCAGTCTCATCGCTTATAATGCTGAGAGCAAAGTGGTAGAAAGTATGCGTCCGAATGGTGTATTGGTTGGGCAAATCACTCCTCAAGGGGGTGGAATAAGTGGAACTTCCTCCATTGTCCAATTCGATGCCTGGAACTGGGAAGACGCAGCAATTAAAGTGGATGATGGCATACACATGAACTGGCCCAACAGTTTTAGAAGAGGTAGATGGTGGCTGGGTGAAGAGCGAGGTTATTCACCTAACAAAGACTATGCGGAACAAATTCAAAAAGGTGTAGATTTTATGCTGAATGCAAAAGCCTATGGAAATGGAAAAGCTGGCGAACAACCTAACGAGGCTTACAAAGCAATGCAAGGCTTGTTTAATGGAAGTAAGAAATTATACGTCTACGTAGATGGAGAAAAAGAAATGATAGATGCAGTGACCACAGCCAAAGAAAATGGTGTTCAAAGCGTTGTTATAGTTGGTGGTTATGAAGCTTACAAAATTATCCCATTTTTGAAAAAAAATAATATTCCTGTGCTAGTACAGCAACCACACGCATTACCTTCCCGTGAAGATGATGATTATGATATGCCGTACAAACTTCCAAAATTATTAACAGATGGTGGATTGCTAGTAGGAATTCAAAATGCTAATATGAGTAATTTCCAAACGCGTAACCTACCTTTTTATGCAGGACACGTTGCTGGACAAGGTTTAGATAAAGAAAAAGCGCTTCAACTTATTACTGAAAACTCTGCTAAAATTTTAGGCATAGACGATAACTACGGTACATTGGCAGTAGGCAAAAGTGCTACACTTTTTGTAAGTGAAGGTGATGCATTAGATATGCGAACCAATATCTTAACCAATGCTTTTATTGATGGTCGCGAAATATCATTAGAAACTCACCAGACTGAACTGTGGAAAAGGTATATGGAGAAGTATTCTCGTGAGTAGTTGATTGGTTAACTGGTTAATTGGTGACTTAGTTTAAAAGTATCCTCTTGTAAGAGAGGATGGTTGGGATTTGATGTAGTTGAGATTTTTTAAAAATCATCCACATTATTCTACAATCGCAACTTAACCAATCAACCAGTTGCCTTATTACCTAGTTAACCATGTAACAAATTATTTCAAACACCCCAATGAAACCCGCTACTGCAGTACAAATCCGTAAGGAGCTAAAATTTCGTTCCAAGGAGGAATTGGAAACGTTATGTCTTCGTTTAGCAAGGTTTAAAAAAGAAAATAAAGAACTCCTCACCTACTTATTATTTGAAGCAGATCACGAAGAAAGTTATGTTGCCGAAGTAAAAGATTTTATCACCCAGCAATTTGAGGAAACTCCGAATACCAATTTTTACAGAACCAAAAAGCGCATCCGCAAAATACTTCGGGAGACGAAGAAGTTTATTCGGTATTCTTCAGTAAAGGAGACGGAAGTGGCCTTGTTACTTCATTTTTGTGACAAGATGATCAACTTTAGCAGTAGTATAAAACGGAGTAAAACCATGATGCAAGTTTACGAAAGACAACTAGTGCTCATTGAAAAAAAGATAGCCGAACTCCACGAGGATTTACAAATGGATTATATTTCAGAATTAAAAGGATTACCAAGATGATTACCATATACCACAACCCAAGATGCAGCAAATCCAGACAAGGATTAGCGATAGTTGAAGAAAGCGGCAAAGAGTTTGAAGTAGTAAAATACTTAGACGTTCCACTTTCCGAGGAGAAACTTTCTGAAATTATTTCGTTGCTGGATATTTCAGCCCTGGATCTTGTTCGCAAAAACGAAGCTATCTGGAAAGAAAGCTATAAAGGCAAAAAACTAAGCCAAGAGCAAATTATAAAAGCCATGGTTAAAAATCCGAAACTCATAGAAAGACCTATAGTTGTGAACGGCAAAAAAGCTGTTGTTGGCAGACCGCCAGAAAGGATCTTGGATATTTTATAAGTTCTCTATTTTTATTTAACAAAACTTTGTGGTTTCTGGGTTAAACCCAAACGTAATTTCGTAGTCGAAAAAGAAAAATTGACTATGAAATTATTTACCAACCTGCTTGCCATATTTTTTACATGCTTTTTATTTGCTCAAAACACTTCCACTGCCAACGGTAAAGTCCTTGAACAAGGAACCAATTATCCACTAGAATACGCGACAGTTTCATTTATAGATGCCTCCGGAAATACAGTGACGGGTGGCATCACAGATCTTGATGGAAATTTTAGTATTGAGGTACCCGCTGGCATATATACAGTTAAGTACGAGTTTATAAGTTACAAAGCGATAGAAAAACCAAATCAAAATCTTCAAAATAATACTACTTTACCCACCACATATCTCTCTTTAAATTCAGAAAGCTTAGATGAAGTTATAGTGCGTGCCGAAACTACTGAGGTACAAATTAGATTAGACAAAAAAGTATACAATATTGGAAAGGATTTAACCACGAGTGGTGCTACTGTAAGCGATGCATTAAGCAATGTTCCATCGGTAACCGTCGATGTGGATGGGTCTATTGCCCTTCGTGGTAACGAAAATGTTCGAATCTTAATTAATGGAAAACCAAGTGCCATAGCAGGGTTTGGAAGTACCGATGCTTTACGTCAACTTCCTGCAGATGCTATAGAACGCGTAGAAGTTATCACGTCACCTTCAGCTAGGTATGATGCTGAAGGAACTGCGGGTATTTTAAATATCATACTTAGAAAAGAAAAGATTTTAGGGCTTAACGGTTCTATTCAAACTAATTTAGGAGTTCCTTTAAGCAGCGGCTTAACAGGAAATATTAACCTACGAACCGATAAATTTAATATTTTTAACACCACTGGGATCAGATATAATGAATCGCCTGGAAATGCCTTTTTTAAGACACAGTATTTAAATGCAAATGCCTCAAACCCATTGGTGATTGAAAATAGAGAATACGAACGTTTAAACAGAGGCTTTAACACCAACTTGGGAATAGAGTATTTTATAAACGATAAAAGCTCCCTTACCGCTTCAGGATTTTTAAGATTGGGAGATGATGAGGATACCACGACCAATTTAACACAGGAATTTGATGCAGCCAATGCCTTAGCTGTTTTAAGAAGCCGAATTGAAACTGAAACCGAAGAAGATACCAGCTTACAGTTTTCGTTGAATTACGTGAACAATTTTAATGACGATGGTCATAAACTAACCATAGATTTACAAGCTGAAAATGACGAGGAAACCCAAGTATCTTTTATAGATGAGTTTAACACCTTTCCTACAAATCAGGCATTACCAGCCGAATTAATCACTCAACTGGAAGACCAGAATGAGTATTTAATTCAAGCAGATTATGTACTTCCAATTGGTGAAAACGCACAATTTGAAGCAGGTTACAGAGGAAATTTCGAAAAGACCACAACCGATTATTTGCTAACCGAGCAGTTAACAGTAAATGGTCCATTTGTAAGAAATGATAGCCTTTCTAATGTTTTTACCTACGAAGAAAATGTAAATGCACTCTACTCGCAGTACGGAAACAAATTTGGTAAGTTTTCCTTTTTATTAGGCTTACGATTAGAAGATACACAACTTAAAGGAAAAGTAACTGGAGAAGATATTACCAGTAACGACGACTTTAATGTAAATTTCGACAATAGTTATACTGGTTTATTTCCTACTGTAAATCTAGTGTATGAACTTGCAGAAAGTGAAAATGTAACCTTAGGTTATAATCGCAGGATAAATCGTCCGCGTGGGTTTTTCATTAACCCTTTCCCTTCGCGAAGCAGTGAAGCGAATGTATTTCAGGGAAACCCAAGCTTACGTCCAGCATTTGCAAACGCTTTTGATTTAGGATACCTAAGACGTTGGAAAAAGATAACGCTTACCACTTCAATTTATTACCAACGAGAGAGCGATGCTTTTGAGCGTGTGAGTGAAGATACAGGCCAAGTAACACCGAACGGAGTTCCTATCATTAGAACCATCCCATTTAACTTATCTACCAATGAACGCTATGGTTTTGAAGCTGGTTTGCTGTACAGTCCTACCAAGTGGTGGCGTTTAAATGGAAGTTTTAATTTCTTTGGTTTTAAAACGGAAGGAATGTTTAATGGTGTAGATTATGGTACTGAAAATACAAGTTATTTTGCTCGTGGTAGTAGTAAAATAACTCTTCCTCTTAAAGTAGACTGGCAAACTACTGCTTTCTACCGGGGTCCAAGAAACGATGCACAATCTGAAACCGAAGGATTGCTTAGTATAGACCTTGCTTTCAGTAAAGATATAATGGATGATAATGCGACCATAGGTTTTAATGTGAGCGATTTGCTTAATTCTAGAAAACGAGTTACTAGTACAGAAACCCCTTCATTTACAAGCGAAAGTGAATTTCAGTGGAGAGAACGACAGTTCAATTTAAGTTTCACCTATCGTTTTAATGAAAAGAAAAAACGTCAGAACGGTCGTGGTGAGGCTGGATTTGATGATGGCGAAGGAGATTTCGGAGGATAATACTAATGTACGATTGTAGATGTACGATTGTAGATGTACGATTCAAAACTAAAAAAGGAGCCAAAATGGAACTCCTTTTTTAATATATATAGACAGCAATTAATTTGCTTCTCTTTCTTTTCTTTTAGCTTCTCGCTTCATTTTAAAGTTTTCAAGTAAAGCGCCGCCAATCCAATACGGGATAAAACCTACTAGGAAAATCATTAACCAAAAACCGATGGTTAAAATAGTTAAAAATGCTAAAAATCCTAAGTATTGGTCAAAATCGAACATATTGGGTGTCTTTTCTAATTAAGCTGGGACAAAGATAATAAGGTTTTTTTTAAAAAAACAACAAAACATTCCTATTTATCCACAACAATTAAACAACAGCCTGCTTGAACCAACCTTGTGCTTTTTGTACCTTTGCATCTCTTAAATTTGAATCACTATGGACTACCGAATTGAAAAAGATACTATGGGCGAGGTAAAAGTACCAGCCAATAAACTTTGGGGTGCACAAACTGAGCGCTCCCGTAACAATTTTAAAATTGGCACACCAGCTTCTATGCCTCTGGAAGTGGTCTACGGTTTTGCTTATTTAAAAAAAGCAGCAGCACATACTAATTGTGAATTGGGCGTTCTTGCTAAAGAAAAAAGAGACCTTATCTCTAAAGTTTGTGACGAAATCTTAGAAGGTAAGCACGATGATGAATTTCCATTAGTGGTATGGCAAACAGGTAGTGGTACCCAAAGTAATATGAATGTGAACGAGGTAGTTGCCAATCGAGCGCATCAAATAGCTGGTAAAATTATTGGAGAAGGTGATAAAACCCTACAACCAAATGATGATGTAAATAAAAGTCAATCTAGTAACGATACCTTTCCAACCGGAATGCATATTGCTGCCTACAAAAAGATTGTAGAAAACACCATACCTGGTGTGGAACAACTGCACAAAACATTGATGAAAAAATCGAAAGATTTTAAAGACGTAGTAAAAATTGGCCGTACACATTTAATGGATGCTACTCCCCTAACCCTGGGACAAGAATTTAGCGGCTACGCATCGCAATTAGACCACGGATTAAGAGCATTAAAAAATACACTGCCACATCTTTCTGAATTGGCATTAGGAGGAACCGCCGTTGGAACAGGGATCAACACACCAGACGGATATGCTGTAAAAGTTGCTGAATACATTGCAAAATTTACTGAACTTCCCTTTGTCACTGCTGAAAATAAATTTGAGGCTTTAGCAGCCCACGATGCCATAGTTGAAAGCCACGGAGCTCTAAAATTGCTAGCTGTTTCTTTAAACAAAATTGCGAACGACATTAGAATGCTGGCAAGTGGACCACGCAGTGGAATTGGTGAAATTTCTATCCCTGCCAACGAACCAGGTTCCTCTATTATGCCGGGTAAAGTTAATCCTACGCAATGTGAAGCCTTAACTATGGTATGTGCGCAAGTTATGGGTAATGATGTAGCAATCACTGTAGGTGGAATGCAAGGACACTACGAATTAAATGTTTTTAAACCTATGATGGCAGCAAATATCTTGCAATCGGCACAATTAATAGGTGACGCCTGTGTTTCTTTTGACGAACATTGCGCACAAGGAATTGAACCTAACTACGTTGTAATTCAAAAAATGCTGAACAACTCCTTAATGTTGGTAACAGCATTAAATACTAAAATAGGGTATTACAAAGCTGCTGAGATAGCTAATACCGCTCACAAAAACGGAACTACCTTAAAAGAGGAAGCTGTAAACCTAGGATATCTAACCGCTGACGAATTTGATGCGTGGGTAAAACCTGAAGACATGGTTGGCTAATATTAAATCAATTTTAAACATAAAACTCCTGTTTCATCGCAGGAGTTTTTTTTATTATAAAAAGAATTAAAGTTTCAAAAAACATACTTTTTATCGACAAAATGCAAATAAATTAGTTAAAGTGTAAATTTTCCGTATATTGGACTACCCAAATTATTAAACCCTACTTATTATGAGACTACGATTTTACCCCGTATTGTGGTGTCTTTTAGCGGTGATTTTCTTGTCCCCAACAAGTTCTGAAGCCACATCAAAAGTAACAGTTTTAAAGACTAAAACTTCTGAAAATAAAGACATTACAATTAATCCAATCACCCCTTTTCTTAACTCTAAAGGTATTACAACGGGAACTAAGGCACTAGCTGTTTTAGCAACTACTAATGGACTGTTAAGTTCATCATTCGAAAGTAGCAAATTAGCTTCAAATGCTTTTCTTGGAGAAATTTCCTACAAATTAAACGAGATATCTAATCCAAATTTAGAAAAAATCTCAATAAAAAAATCGGATCAGGACTATGCAGCTTCAATAGACACAAAAACATCATTTTTACAGGGTCTTTATTATGGTTTTGCGATTATGGTGCTACTAATTAATCTATTCTGTTATTTTATATTTGAAGAAAAGTTATTTTTATTCTACTCCGTTACATTAGTAGGTATTACAACTGTATTTTTCTTTAATGATGGTTTACATAACTTATTCGGGATACCAGCACCCACAAATCCATTTTTAATTGAATCGGTATTATTATGGTTTGCAACAGGAAGTACGGCTTTGTTTGCTGGAAGCTATTTAAGTTTAAAGGAGTTTTTTCCAAAACTTAAACTTATTACCTACCCGTTAATTGCTATTGGTGGTGTGCTCACTATTGTTGCACTTCTCTCCGTAGAGGTGATAATAGCGTATGCTGCTAACTTTGTCTCAATCTCGGTTTTGGTTTTCTATTTTGGAGCGAGTGTGTTTTTATTAAACAAAAAAAACTACGCAAAATTTTACGCTATAGCCGGATTTATTCCTCTGTTATTTGCAATGGATTTCTTTATTCTGAAAAATATTGGTATTAATTTTTTATCAACAGAAGCAATTCATATTAAAGTCGCTGGTCTTGTTGAAATGTTAATTCTTACTTACGCAATTATATACCGTATGCGCGCTATAAAAGAAGAACATGAAATGCGCCAGACTGAAATGCGTATTTTCCTAAAACGCCAAGAAACTATGAACCGTCAAAGCGCTATGAAATTGATGGAGGACGTTTATCTTGAAAATCTAATTATGCATTACGACTTAGATGGACTTGAAATAAAACTCCTACAATATATTAGCGAAGGCAAAGAAAATAATAAAATTGCTCGCAAATTAAAAACCACAGAAGCCGACATAGAAGAACTCACTAAAGAATTGTACAATAAATTAGAGATCGGTGAGCACGTTCAAGAAGATTATCGCTTACTGGATACCCAACCCGATTATTTATATAATTAGAAATTTAAATAAGTATAAAAAAAGGATAGGTAAATACCTATCCTTTTTTTATATAATATTTTTTGTATTTGAAGTAGGAAAGCACACTGAGTAGTACAAAAAAGCCTATTAAATAATAAATGAATATTGGTGTTACCGGCACATCACCACTTGCATAACTATGGAGTCCTGTAAGGTAAAAATTTACCCCAAAATAAGTCATCATAATACTTGCGTAGGCAAAAATAGAAAACACAGCAAACGTCCATTTCCCTCTTAAACCAGGAACCAATCGGGCATGAATCACGAAGGCATAAATCATAATACTAATGAGCGCCCAAGTTTCTTTTGGATCCCAGCCCCAATAGCGACCCCAACTCTCATTGGCCCACTGACCTCCCAAAAAGTTTCCAATCACTAGCATGACTAGACCTACGGTTAATGCCATTTCAGTAATGATTATGAGTTCTTTTATATTAAGATCCATTTTAACTTGATTCTTTTTATTGGTCAATAAAATGAGCAATAAAATAGTTGTTCCTAAAATCATCCCTAATGTAAATGGACCATAACTTGCAACAATTACTGCCACGTGAATCATTAACCAATAACTGTCCAAAACAGGTACTAAATTGGCTATAGAAGGATCTAACCAGTTTTGATTGGCAACCCACAAAATAATTGCTGCAACAAACGCGGTAGAAGCAATTGTAAGATCACTTTTACGTCCAAATGCTAGTCCAAAGAAAACCGTAGCCCAAGCTACATAGATAATACTTTCATAGGCATCACTCCATGGGGCGTGACCGCTAATATACCAACGGAAAGCAAGTCCTAGCGTCATTAAAATAAAAAATACCCAAATAGTGTATTTACAAACCTTCACCAAGGTGTTGATACCTTTCCCTTCCTTAAATATTTGAAAAATGAGGAACACAAACATCAATACACCCACAAGCGTAAAATACTTGTAGAGTCTATTAAAAATATCTACTTTATTATAAGTAATCTCTGCCTTTATCTTAGTATCTGAAGGCATTACCTCTCCCCCATATTTATGTTGGAACTTATTAATCCCATCCAATAATGCATTTGCTTGTGAATAGTCTCCTGTCTTTCTAGCTTCCTGTAAACTTTGGAAATATGCAGGTAAAATGTTCTTCACATTAATAGCTTCTTCCGCCGTAAAATTAGCTTCTCCCAACTCTAAAAATGAAACCCATTTATTCCCTTCATCATTTGGAATGGGAAATATCTTTAAAATACTTCCGCTTAAGGCCTGGTTTAGAAGAAATACATTTTCATAAGTTTTTACAAAATCCTTTTCAAACTGGTTGGGATTTGTTTTGGAAGAGGCTTCTTCCAAATAAGGATCTAACTTATTGATGCCTTTTTCATCAAATAAATCCAGTAAACTTATTTTTTCAGCATCCTTTGGAACGCCTAAGACACTTCGAATACTATCGTTACCTCGTTTTAAACTTACAAGCGGAACTTCTACCCAAATACGAGGAAACTCTGTCATAGATAAAAATACCTGATTGGCGTCTAATCCCTCGTAGGTATCGTTACGACTTATTTTTCGTAACAATTGGCTGGCGTAGGTATGTACTGGCTTCATACGACCATTGTCCTGTATCACCAGTTCAGCAAACTTTGCGGCGTGGGCTTTGTCTACCACATTCGCTTTAATAATACTATCTATCTGTTCTTTTTTAACTTGCGTGTGGGCATGTTCACTATCTTGCGCCTGCATCCCAAAACTGAAAAGCAATACCAGAATAGTCGTGATTTTTGCTTTTTTGGATTTCACTTTATCCAACATTCGCTTTAAAGTACCAAAACGAGAGCCTTTTACAAATAGAATAGCCATGAGTCCAAAATACAACAAGAAATAGCCAATGTAGGTGATCCAGGTTCCCCAGGCATCGTGGTTCACAGATAAGATGGTTCCTTTTTCATCTGGTGAAAAACTCGCCTGAAAAAAACGATACCCTTTATGATCCAAAACGTTATTCATAAAAACTTCAGTATCGAAAAACTCAGTTTCAGAATCGCTAACGGTAAGTTTACTTTTAAAGGATTTATAGTTTTTTTCGGTACCAGGATATTTTTCAGCTATAAAGTCACGCAGGGTGATACTAAAGGGTAGCTCGTATTCTTTACTTCCATAGGTAAGGTAGACGTCCATTCCATTCACGGTCACTTTCTTAGGGTCTGGTGCAGTTCCTGCACCACCCAACAATTCTATAGTTTCAGTTTCTCCACCGGAGGAAACATCTACTACTAGACCACTCATATTGGTTTTTTCTAGCCCTTCTGCTTTTACAATGCCTTGTCGGCCTTTTACTACAGGACTTGGGATGACAAACTGCATATCGGCAAGATTATAGAGCGAACGCAACAATAAAGGCTGCACACTATCTTTTGCAAACGGTCTACGGAACTGGTCCATATCGCCTGTCATTTGTCCGGGTTGAATCCCTGCCGCACTCAGCTCTGCCATATTCAGGAACGAGCCTTCAAACGGAGCAGAAATACTATAGCTTCCGTCTTCAGGATTGTAAGTAATGTTTACGGCACCTTCTGTTGGTTTATTCAAGGCAAAAAGTATGTTGTGAATGTTAGCAACCTGACCAATTTCTAGCCAATGATCGTGTTTTTCTCCACCCCCACTTTCTACTATCTTCAGGTATTCTTTACCATCTATTGTGGTGATGAGACTCTCTTTGGCGTTACTAATAAAGTTGTTATAGCTAATGGTAACCGGTTTTCCGTTATAATCGGTTTTCATTATAAAATCGTTGTCTAATCTTTCGGAAAGATTCAACTTTTCTGGTTCAAGCACACGGCGTTGTGCTACACCATCTACCATATAGTCGCCATCAATAAAGGCATTGAGATAGACTTTTTCTGAAAGGAATTTATTTTCTGTAGCGCCTTCTCTTATTTCCATCCGGCCTTCAAAGCCTATATAACGGGTTACAAAAGCGCCAACTAATATTAAAATAAAAGATAAATGAAGCGTAAGTGTTGCCCATTTCTCTTTTTTATATAATCTGAAACGGAAAATATTTCCCACAAAATTCACTACAAAAAACACCATAATAGCCTCAAACCACCACGCATTGTATATGATTTCTCGGGAATAAGGTGTTGGAGACGTTTCTGAAGAAGCATCTAAGAATGTCCCCACAGCCATAGCAGCGGCAAAAACTAAAAATAAAACAGCAGTGAGACGTGTTGAAAACAGGAAATCGGCAAGTTTCTTTTGCATCGGACAAATTTTGTGCAAAAATAAGGAAAATATAGGGGTTGAATGCCGTTTTTGAAATGAAAAAGAATTAAAAAACCCATCATTTATAAGTTTGTTCCGTTTCTATAATTTAACCGCCAAATCGAAAAATAAAACAAGAAACTTTTATCCTAAACCACTATTAAAATTAGAACTTGAATTTTGTAACTTCGCTCTATGATTACAGTAATTCTGCTAGGATATGGTAACGTAGGAAGGCATCTGCACAAAGCAATGCAACAATCCGAAGGTATCCATGTACAGCAAATCTACAACCGAAGTTTTATAAAAAACCTGAAAACCCCGCAAACGCAAAAATTTTCAGATTTAAAAGAGGCCGCTATTTACATCATTGCCATTCCGGACGATAGTATTGGAGCTATTTCATCATCACTTCCATTTAAAAACAGACTGGTAGTCCATACATCAGGAAGTGCAGATTTGAGCGTACTTTTCAATAAAAATAAGAAGAATAACTACGGTGTTTTTTATCCTTTGCAAACGTTCAGCAAGAATACGGAAGTGAATTTCAGTAACATCCCTATTTGTGTGGAAGCCGAGAAGGAAACCGATTTGCTATTACTGAAAAAACTAGGCAATTGTATTTCAGAAAAAGTAGTGGAAATAACTTCCGCAGAAAGAGAAAAATTACACTTAGCGGCAGTATTTGCAAATAATTTTACCAATCACCTCTACCATATTGCTGAAACAATCACAAACGAAAACAAGGTAGATTTCAATTTACTGAAACCGCTTTTAACTGAGACAGCAAAAAAAATTGATACCCTATCCCCTGCCCAAGCACAAACGGGTCCCGCAAAACGTAATGATAAAAAAACAATTGAAAAGCATTTAAAATTGTTAGAAGGGAATGTGTATAAAAAACTATACATTTCTATCACAAATTCAATAAAAAATAGTGGCAGTACCAGTGAAAAATAGATGATATATACTGCTTAAACAAAAGATTTAAAGATTATGGAAAAAAGTTATAAAGAATACCTCAGCAATATAAAAGCACTGGTTTTTGACGTGGACGGTGTGTTAACAGACGGCACCATACAAGTTAACACAAATGGAGAGCTATTTCGTACTATGAATATAAAAGATGGTTATGCGCTAAAAACTGCTGTAGATCAAGGTTTAAAAATATGCATTATAAGCGGTGGCTCTAATGAGGGAGTACGGAAACGTTTACAAGGTTTGGGTATAACCGATATTCACTTAGGCACCCACCAAAAAACCGAAACTTTACACCAATATTTAAATGACAACAACCTCAAAGCTGAAGACACCCTTTATATGGGTGATGACATACCAGACTTATATGTGATGCAGGAAGTTGGCCTGCCCTGTTGCCCGCAAGACGCCGTACCTGAAATTAAGGAATTGAGTAAATACATTTCCCATAAAAATGGTGGAAAAGGATGTGTGCGGGATATTATTGAGCAAGTACTAAAAGTGCAGGGAAAATGGATTTCTAAAAATTCGGTAAGTGCTAAATACGACTAAGCTTTCAGGAAAATATCAAATAACTCCCAAATTCCAAAAATGGTTTACTTGAGCATTATTCGACCTATTAATTTGCTATTGCTGGTGCTTACGCAATCGCTCATAAAATTTGGTTTTTTGGAGCCTTTAGGAGTCGAAACTGCAATGGAGGTTTTCGATTTTGCTTTGTTAGTTCTTGCTACAGTTTGTATAGCCGCCGCCGGAAATATCATTAACGATATTGAAGATGTTGTTATTGACAAAGTTAACAAGCCCGAGAAGGTAATTGTGGGAAAGAAAATTTCAGAAAAAACAGCCTACAATTTTTACATTACCCTAAATATCCTTGGCATAGCTGCGGGTTTTTATCTTTCAAATAGATTGGGACATCCTGGGCTGGCAGCTGTTTTTATTATTATTTCGATATTGTTATATAGTTATGCCATATCTCTAAGGTCGCTACTAGTGGTAAGCAATTTGGTTGTATCGTTCTTAGTAGCTACAAGCCTTTTAGTACTCATTGTTTTTGACATCTATCCTGCTATAAATTCAGATTTTATGGAGTTACAAGTTACTGCCTCCAAAGTTATTATATGGTTTGCGGCTTGTGCGTTTTATCTTAATCTTATTCGTGAAGTCGTGAAGGATATTCAAGATATAAACGGCGATAAAAAAGGAGGAAGAAACACAGTACCAATTCTACTGGGAAGAACTACAGCTACTACCCTTGTTTTTGTGATGGGTGTTTTTATGCTGGTGGGTATTTTATGGTTTTCATATAATTTCTTATATCAGTTTACTTGGGTTGCTGGTTATTTTGTATTTTTTATAGGCGGCCCACTTCTTTATTTCTGTATTAAAAGCTGGAATACTTCAATGCCAAAAGATTATAAAATCATGTCCACCGTTTTAAAAATAGCCATGTTTACAGGTGTTTGTTCCCTTCCTTTTTTTGCTGAAATTTTAAGCTTTTAAAAATGAATTTTGAAACCTCACAACATATAATTTTAGAAAATAACAGAGTTTTCCTAAGACCACTTCGAAGTGAAGACAGCGAATATCTTTCTAATTTCTCTTTACTAGAACCTGAACTTTGGAAGTATTCACTATTACCGGCCAACGGACTAGAAAATTTAAATCAATATATTTCTATTGCTTTAGAGAAGAGAACTGTAGGAGATTCATATCCTTTTATTGTGTTCGATAAAAAATCAAATGCATTTGCTGGAAGTACACGGTTTTATGATATTCAGAATCACCATAAAAGTGTTCAGCTTGGATATACCTGGTATGGCAAAACCTTTCAAGGTACTGGGCTAAACAAACATTGTAAATTTTTACTACTTGAATTTGCTTTCGAGACCCTGAAAGCTGAACGTGTAGAGTTTAGGGCAGATGCTAATAATAATCGCAGTATTGCCGCGATGAAAGGTATTGGTTGCACGGAAGAAGGAATTCTTCGGAATAATTGCAGCAGCCCAAATGGCAGGCGGAGTAGCATTGTACTGAGTATTTTAAAAGACGAATGGTTTTTGGAAGTAAAAGAAAAACTCAAATCAAAATTAGTATAAGATATGCTTCGAGAAAAATTAAAAAACCACAGCCTAATCCTTGCTTCGGCTTCACCCAGAAGACATCATTTTTTTAAAGAATTGGATTTGGATTTTACAATAAACGTGCGTTCGGTAAACGAAGTGTACGATCCAGCTTTGAAAGAAGCCCAAATCACAGATTATCTTGCCAAATTAAAAGCATCGGTTTTTTTAGATCTAAAGGAAAATGACATTCTCATCACCAGTGATACTATAGTTTGGAAAGATGGTAAGCCCTTAGAAAAAGCCAAAAATAAAGCAGAAGCCAAAGCCATGCTTCAAGATTTAAGCGGGGCCATGCACGAAGTATTTACCTCGGTTTGTTTTACAGGAATCGACTTTCAGAAAATAGTAAACGACCGCACTAAAGTTTGGTTTAAAGAATTATCCGAAGCAGAAATTGATTATTATATTGAAACCTGCCAACCCTTTGATAAAGCTGGCAGTTATGGTATTCAGGAATGGTTGGGGTATATTGGCATCGAAAAAATAGAGGGTTGTTATTTTAACGTGATGGGTTTGCCTACGAGGCTTGTTTATAAAGCACTAATGACGCTTTTTGAAGAATGATTTTTGTAATTTTACTAAAATTTGTATGAAATGAATACTCTGAAAATTATATTGTTTCTCTTCAGTATTAGTATTATCTCTTGTAAAAAATCCGAAGGAAACTTAATCCCTAACAGTGAAACCACCACCAAAGAAAAGCCTTCAAAAGACAAGAAAAGAGAACTTACAGAAGCTTTTAAGAACTATTGGTACACAGGCAAGGCTGAAATAACCTCCTATAAATTAATACAGGAACGTTATGGCGAATTGCGCGAAGGTACCGCAGTAAATATATTTGTGACTGAAGATTTCTTGCCAAAAGAACAAGTAAAGGCAGATATTGCTTCAGATAATAACATTCCTGTCTTAAAACTGAATCAGACGAAAAACTACGTCACTGGAATTTATCCATATTCTGTGATGACGAGTATCTTCACTCCTACATACAGTAAAAACAATGCGCTAAAAATTACACATTCTATGCAGGAATGGTGTGGTCATGTATACGTGCAACTCAACAATCGAGACGACTTTAAAATTCAATCCCACTCCTATTTTGAAGGGGAAGCAGATCAGGAATTCAGATTAGAAAAAACGTGGTTAGAAAGTGATGTATGGAGCTATCTTCGAATGAATCCTGAAGAACTTCCAACTGGAGACTTTACGATGGTTCCCTCTTTGGAATATTTTAGAATGAGCCATAAAAAGGTAGCTGCTCATGAAGTTTCAGCAAGTGTGACTGTAGGGGATTCTATTTCAAATTATGAAATAATGTATCCTTCTTTGAAACGTAAACTAAAAATCTATTTCAGCAGTACGTTTCCGTATACTATTGAGCGATGGGAAGAAACACACGCTAACGGATTGGTAACTTCAGCAGAAAAAATGAAACGTATAAAAACAGCATACTGGAGTCAGAATAGCACTAAATTTGAAACTTTAAGAGACTCCTTAGGACTTTAAATTATGGTAAAAGAATATTTCTACAATCACAGCATAGAGACTGCAATCGTACTCGTTTTTTTATTTTTATTACGTTGGGTACTTATTTTGGTGACACGCCGTTTTGCCAAAAAATTTGAACGCGTAGAGCACCGCACTGGTCTTATCGTAAAACATATTAATTATGCAACCATATTTCTATTTCTACTTTCTGTTATCTTAATTTGGGGAGTAGACTTTAAAAATTTTGGTTCGGTTATTTTATCTGTATTTGCAGTGATTGGGATTGGTTTTTTTGCACAGTGGTCTATTTTGAGTAACATTACCAGCGGAATAATCATGTTTTTTATCTTTCCTTATAAGATTGGTGATTATATTAAAGTACATGACAAGGAACATAAGTACGAAGGCATTATTGATGATATTAAAACATTTCATATCATCCTAAAAACTGAAAGAGGCGAGACCATCACCTATCCAAATAGCTTAATGCTTCAAAAAGGAGTGAGTGTGCTGAAACCTGAAGAAATGAGTCTTGTAGACCAAATTTTCCATCCAGAAGTTTTAGAAGAATTAGAGAAAAAGGAGGATGACAAAAATGTTAAAGAACAGCCAATAGATTAATGTAAGGTAGCATTTTCGGTATATTTGATTCTCTAGAAAAACATAGAACAATGTTCAAAAAATTGTCTTTATCTCTCCTACTTATTGTAGTTGGAATTACCACTCTCAACGCACAACAACCCAGCAAACCTACAGCTTCAGAAATATACCACAACCTCCAAAAATTAAATTTTATTGGTTCTGCCCTCTACATAGCAGCGCATCCCGATGATGAAAATACCAGGCTAATTTCATATTTGGCAAATGATGTGAAAGCCAGAACTGCTTATCTTTCTTTAACCCGTGGCGATGGTGGGCAAAATCTTGTAGGCCCAGAAATTAGAGAACTTTTGGGCGTGATTCGTACCCAAGAATTATTGGCTGCAC
This sequence comes from uncultured Flavobacteriaceae bacterium, assembly GCA_963799365.1. GTDB lineage: Bacteria > Bacteroidota > Bacteroidia > Flavobacteriales > Flavobacteriaceae > Marinirhabdus. Next base: position 299,408 of record CAWCWV010000016.1, on the reverse strand, counting down.
GGCGTACAGATGGTGGCCAACAACTTTTTACTCGTGCCAACGATTTTGGATATTCCAAACATCCAGACGAAACCCTTGAAATTTGGAATAAAGAAGAAGTATTGGGTGATGTAGTGCGAGCCATTCGAAAATTTAAGCCAGATGTAATTGTAAATCGTTTTGACCATCGCAGTCCTGGAAGCACACATGGGCATCATACTTCCAGCGCCATGCTTAGCGTGGAAGCCTTTGATTTGTTAAATGACGCCAGTAAATATCCATCGTCTGCGCAACTGTATGGAACGTGGCAACCAAAGAGTTTATACTTTAATACCTCCTGGTGGTTTTACGGAAGCAGAGAAAAATTTGAAGCTGCGGACAAGACCAACTTAGTAGAAGTACAAACGGGAAACTATTATCCTGCCCTTGGGCTTTCCAATGGCGAAATTGCTTCATTAAGTCGGAGTATGCATAAATCGCAGGGCTTTGGAAGCACAGGTTCCCGTGGTGCCGAAACCGAATACTTAGAGTTTTTAAAAGGAGAGTTACCTAAAGACAAGACCAATCTATTTGATGGGATTGACACCTCTTGGAACCGTTTGGAGGGTGGCGTTGCGATTGGCGCTATTCTAGATCCGTTGGAAAAAGGATTTAATTATCAGAATCCTTCGGCTATGTTGCCAAAATTGACAGAAGCCTATAAGCTGGTGAAAAATTTGAAGGATATCCACTGGCGAGACATCAAGCTAAAACAATTAGAAACATTGATTTTAGACTGCGGCGGAATTTTCTTGGAAGCCGTTGCAAACACAAACGCTATAAACCCAAATGGAACGTATGAAGTTACAATGGAAGCTATTAACCGAAGTGATATTGAGGTAGTTATTAATAGCATTAAATCTGTAAAGGGTGATGTTTTATTAGCTGTAAATGAGACGCTGTTACCTAACCAAAAAAAGGAATTTTTACTTACAATTACTTCTGCTTCCACCAAAGTTTCGTCACCGTATTGGTTGAATGAAAAAGGGACTTTGGGAATGTACAAGGCACCTGTAGAAATGATTGGTTTACCAGAAACACCTGCGCCAGAAAAAATAGTGTTTGATATTCAACTTACAAACACAAATATTCCTATAACTCGAGATGTAGTTTACAAATTTAACGATCCCGTAAAGGGGGAAGTGTACCAACCTCTAGAGATATTGCCCGCAGTAACCACTAGCATTCCCGAAAAAGTATTAATTTTTTCTTCTGAGGAAAGCCGTCAAATACCGGTTATGGTGACAGCGGGTAGAGATAACATCACAGGTTCGGTTACCTTACAGCATCCAGAAGGATGGCAGGTTACGCCTGCTCAAGGTGTTTTTAATATTGAAACCAAAGGACAAAAACAAACGCTTCAGTTTACCGTTACACCGCCAAAAGACCAAAGTGAAGGCTATCTTAGATCTCTTGCTCAAATGGGGGATCAGTTTTTCGATAAAGAATTAGTGACTATCGCTTATGACCATATTCCTTTTCAGCGTGTTTTATTACCTTCAGAAGCTAAGATTGTAAGAATTGGCATTGAAAAGAAAGGACAAAATATTGGCTATATTGATGGTGCTGGAGATGCCATCCCACAAAGTTTACGAGAGATTGGGTATGATGTTACTACCATTTCTCCTTTAGAAATTATAGCCAGTAACCTTGAACAATATGACGCTATTGTAGTAGGAATAAGAGCTTACAATACCGTTCCCGAATTGGCTTTTAAACAAACCGAACTCAACAAATATGTAGAAAACGGCGGGACTTTATTACTTCAATACAACACCTCACATAGAATGGTAACCAGTGACATAGCACCATACCCCATTAGTTTATCACGTGACCGCGTAACAGATGAATCTAGTAAAGTGAATATTCTAGCACCAAATCATCCCGTTTTAAACAGTCCAAATAAAATAACTCAAGCCGATTTTGAGAATTGGGTACAAGAACGTGGCTTGTATTTCCCCAACGAATGGGATAAAAAATTCACACCTATTTTAGGAATGCAAGACAAAGAATATGAAGAAAGTAAGGGATCACTTTTAGTAGCAACTTACGGAAAAGGCTATTATATTTACACGGGTCTTAGCTTTTTTAGAGAGTTGCCGGCTGGTGTTCCTGGAGCCTATAGATTATTTGCTAATTTGTTATCGGTTGGGAAGTGAATATAGTTAATTGGGGAATTGGTGAATTGGTGAATTGGTGAATTGGTGAAAACTTATAGAAATGTTTAGATGAAAGTTATTATAAAATATTGAAGAATAGATTCATTAACAACCCTAATTAACTAACAACCCATGCAATCAGACGACATCGTAGAAAAAGTAAAAGACAAATTTGTCTGGAAATGGAAATATACAATGGTACTGCTACTCAATGCCGGATACATCGTCTTGTTTTATTATATCATGAAAACTTACGCCTAGATGGAGCAAATAGATTGGATTGTACTTATTGGCACGCTTGCTTTTATCGTATTGTACGGCACCTATAAAGCACGTGGTAGTAAAAATGTAACCGACTACCTAAAAGGTGGTAATGAATCTAAATGGTGGACCATTGGACTTAGTGTGATGGCTACTCAAGCAAGTGCTATTACGTTTCTTTCTACGCCAGGACAAGCGTTTCATAGCGGAATGGGCTTTGTACAGTTCTATTTTGGGTTGCCTATTGCGATGGTAGTTATTTGCTTGGTGTTTATTCCTATTTATCATAGACTTAACGTTTTTACAGCTTATGAATATCTGGAAACGCGTTTCGATTTGAAAACCAGAACGCTTACCGCTATGCTGTTTTTAATACAACGCGGACTGGCGGCCGGAATCACCATTTTCGCCCCAGCGATCATCCTTTCAGCGGTTTTGGGTTGGAATCTTATTTATCTGAATATTATCATTGGGGTTTTGGTTATCATTTATACGGTAAGCGGAGGTACAAAAGCCGTTAGCGTAACCCAAAAACAACAAATGGGGATCATTTTTTTAGGGATGTTTCTTGCTTTTTTAATTATCCTGAATTATTTACCCCTCGATATTACTTTTAATAAAGCATTAGAAATTGCTGGTGCCAGTGGTAAAATGGAAGTTCTGGATTTTTCATTCGATTTTGAAAACAGGTATACGTTTTGGAGCGGAATTATTGGAGGAACCTTTTTAGCGCTTTCCTACTTCGGAACAGATCAAAGCCAGGTACAACGCTACCTTTCTGGGAAATCGATTAAACAAAGCCAAATGGGCCTGATCATGAATGGTTTGCTGAAGGTACCTATGCAATTCTTTATTTTACTGGTTGGGGTAATGGTTTTTGTGTTCTACCAATTTAATGCATCTCCTTTACATTTTAACCCGGCTGCAGTGAAAGATGTTATGAGTTCTGAATATGCTGCGGAATATGTGGCATTAGAAGAGGAGAAAAAAGGGATTGATTCTCAATTAAGAACTGCACAGATGACGTTTTCAAATGCTGAAACTAATTCAGAAAAAAACATGCTAAGTGCCCAGATTTTAAATCTTCAGCAACAAGAAGAAGCACTCCGCGAACAATCTAAAACAGTTATAAAAAAAGCAAACCCCAATGCCGAAACCAACGATAAGGATTATGTGTTCATCCATTTTATCTTAAACAATTTACCTCGTGGGCTAATTGGCTTGCTATTGGCTGTGATTTTAAGCGCCGCAATGTCTTCTACAGCTTCAGAGTTGAATGCTTTAGGTTCCACAACTGCCATTGATCTTTATAAAAGAAATGTAAAAGCACGTACGGATAAGCAATATGTTAATGCCAGTAAGTGGTTTACGATGCTTTGGGGCGTAATAGCCATTTTAATTGCCTGTGTTGCCAATTTATTTGAAAATCTGATAGAGCTAGTGAACATCATAGGTTCTATTTTCTACGGAAATGTATTGGGTGTTTTCTTACTGGCCTTCTTTATAAAATACGTAAAAAGTAACGCCACATTTATTGCAGCCCTCATCACTCAAGCTATAGTAATAGTAGTTTGGTGGATGGATATTATGCCGTACTTATGGCTTAATTTATTTGGCTGTGCGGTTGTTATGGGAATTGCAGTATTACTACAGGTAACTTTAGGAAATCCAGATAAAAAGATTGCTGTTACAAACGAAAGTTAAATTACGGTATCTTTAATTATAAAACCTTTCATATGGAAAATTTTGACTGGACACAATTTACCCGTAAAATCCCAGTTTCCGCAACTGTAGCAACGCTTTATAAAGCCTGGACTGTACCTTCAGAAATTGAACGTTGGTTTTTAAAAGATGCTAATTTCAACACAAAGGATGGTATCAAAAGAGCAAAATCTTACGGGATACAAAAAGACGACACTTACCAATGGAAGTGGTTTCAATGGGACGGGATTGAGACTGGCACTATTGTTTCAGTGAACGGAATAGATAAACTTCAATTTACTTTTGCTGGGGATTGTTTGGTAGAAATTTCTTTGAAACCTTTTGAGAAAGAAACAATAGTAATCTTAACACAAAAAAATATTCCAACTACAGATAAAGCTAAGGAAAATATAAGGCTTGGTTGTGATCGTGGCTGGTCTTTTTACCTGGTAAATTTAAAGTCGGTTTATGAAGGAGGACTAGATTTACGCAACAAGAACACGAATATCCCAGCTATGGTGAATAGCTAATCCGGCAAATCTTTCATAAAGACCTTTGCGATAATGGCGTAATAGAGATTTCTCTTTGGTAAATTTTTACCACGGTGGCGAGCAACTTTAATTTTATTGATGGTGAAAAGAATAATCACCACAACTCCTAAAACTAGAAAAGACGTAAGAAAATAAACCACAACAGATTATTAAGTTTTATAACAATATTATAATAATTGTTACGAAAAATCTAATGAAATAGATTTGAAAATGTTTTATTGATTAACGTAATTAATTCTTTTTTTGACATTTCAACACGTCTGTAGTTTTCTTAAAATTGTAAACTTAATGTCAATTAAAAAACTAAGTATTTGAAACTGTTTTCTTGGCTGCTTCAAACTCTAAAACCATCTGCTCCACTATCTTTGCAGCTGGTTTTATGTCGTGAATAAGACCCGCAATCTGGCCAATTTCTAATTCACCTTCTTCCAGATCTCCTTCGAACATACCGCGCTTGGCTCTTGCTCTTCCTAATAACTCAACAAGTTGTTCCTTTGTTGGATTTTTGGTGTAAAGTTCCATTACCTCACTAAAAAATTTATTTTTCAGCATACGCACAGGAGCTAATTCTTTTAACGTTAAGAGTGTATCGCCCTCTTTAGCTTCAACAACCATTTTTTTAAATGCCCGATGTGCACTACTTTCTTCTGAAGCCACAAAGCGGCTTCCTACTTGTACTCCATCTGCTCCCAAAATCATTGCGGCCAGCATTCCTTTTCCGTTGGCTATCCCGCCAGCTGCGATTAAAGGAACGCTAATTTGTTCCTTAACCATAGGAATAAGTGTAAAAGTTGTAGTTTCTTCTCGCCCATTGTGACCACCAGCTTCAAATCCTTCGGCAACTACGGCATCTACTCCAGCTTCTTCAGATTTTAATGCAAATTTTACACTACTTACTACGTGTACTACTGTGATTCCGTTATCTTTTAAATACTGGGTATATGTCTTAGGATTTCCAGCGGAAGTAAAAACAATTTTAACGCCTTCTTCAATAATTATTTCAATAATTTCTTCTAGGTTGGGATACAACATTGGCACATTTACCCCAAAAGGTTTATCGGTTGCTTTTTTGCATTTTACGATATGTTCTCTAAGCACCTCCGGATACATAGAGCCAGCACCCAAAAGTCCTAAACCCCCTGCATTGCTAACTGCCGAAGCCAATCTCCATCCACTGTTCCAGATCATCCCTGCTTGTATGATGGGATATTGTATATTGAAAAGTTGGGTAATCCTATTTTCCACTATTTTTTCAGTATTTTGAAGTTATTTACTACACCATCTGCACTAATGTTAGCAATATAAATCCCTCCTGAAAGTTCAGAAATATTTACTTTGTTTTCAACTGCTGAAATTTCTTTTACCATAACCTGCTTTCCTAAGACATCAAAAATAGTCACAACGGCTCTTTCGGTTTGTTGTGGAAATGATACATTAAAAAACTCGGTTACTGGATTGGGGTAAATAGCAAATGTTTCTTTCAGCATTTGGTCTTCAATACCTAACACTTGAAGTGCATTATAAGCATCTTCAAAATTTGGAATTCCGTAACCCATTTCATCACTTGGTTCAGAAAATAAATCTCCTGCCTGACGTACAACGTCCATGATTCTACTATTTTTTATCTCTGGTCTGGACTGCCATAAACTTGCCAAAGCACCTGCCATAATAGGAGAGCTGAAAGATGTTCCGTTATTAGCTACTACAATTCCATCTTTATTTACAACCGCTGCATCTCTACCTTTTGCCATTACATCTGGTTTGACACGGCCATCAACAGTTGGTCCGAATGAACTAAAATCTACATAATTACCATCCGAATCTACTGCTCCAACTGTTAAGATTCCTTTAGAATCACCAGGAGTAGCCACAAATCCAAAACCATTGCCGTCATTTCCTGCAGAGGTAACCAATAACATTCCTTTAGCAAAAGCGAAGTTCCCACCGCGTGCGGCTATAGTAGTTTCGCCATCAAGATCTTCGTATGTATGGTCGTAATTAGGATTGTCATAATCCTGATACCCCGAAGAGGTGTTAACAACATCCACCCCTAAACTGTCGGCACGTTCTAAGGCCTCAACCCACCAGGCTTCTTCTACCGGGTTTTCGGTGAGGGCAAATTCGGTTCTGAACAAATAGAAAGATGCATCTGGGGCTGTACCTACAAATTTTTCTGCTCCATCGAGAAATGCGCCAATATCACTGAAAGTTTGGGCACCATGAGAACCTGTTCCGTCTACGTTGGTTTGTCTTTCAGCAAAATCATAGGTTCCCAATAATCTACCTTCTGAAATGATATCAGAAAATGCAGGATTGGTCAGTACATTCGGAAAACCACTGTCCAAAACAGCAATTACCATCCCAGCCCCAGTGAAATCTTGTTCGTGCAGAAAATCTACTCCAAGCATTTCGGTTTGATTAAAAGCATCGCCATAATCATAGACAATACGGCTTCCCTCATTTTCGATACTGAATTTATCCTCCGTATTCCCTTGAAATGGCATTCGGTTTAAACTTTTATCGGCAAATTCAACTTCAGTAACAAACGCAAGATTGGTTAAAGCTTCAATATTAGATTCAGAACCTCTTACATAGACAGCGTTCATCCACTTACTTTTAGCGTGAACCGTAATTCCCGATGTATTTTTAAGTTGTGTAATGTACGCTTCATTTACAGGAACATCCAAAGCATCTATAGCAATATTATGCATTGCTTTTCTATCGATTGCTTCTTGGGTTAAAATGCTAATAGGGTTAGCAATTGACGTAGCTACGTTTTCTTTATCTGCAAAAAAGACCAAAGCGTCCTGTTGCGCTTTAGCTATAGTGGCAGCTAGTATTACTACGATTAAAAGTAATTTTTTCATGTAAAATTTTATTTTCTTTTAACAAACACACTTATATAAGCACGGTTGAAATGTTAAACATTTTTTTTTAGGAAATCACACCACTACCTAATAATTCCTCACTTTTATACCAGGCTACAAACTGGCCTTCGGCAATGGCAGACTGCGGATTCGTAAAGATAACATAAAGGCCCAAACTAGTGCGATGTAGGGTAGCGCTTTCTAGGGGTTGTCTGTATCGTATTCTAGCCATTACTTCCATTGTATCGTCTTCTTGCAATTTTAGATCATTACGCACCCAATGTATTTCATCCTTACGAACAAACAAACCACGTCTATACAATCCTGGATGATCTTTTCCCTGACCTGTATAAATAATATTTTCTGCTACATCGGTCGCAATGACAAAGAGCGGTTCTTGATGCCCTCCTACTGCCAAACCTTTGCGCTGCCCATTTGTAAAATAATGTGCTCCTTGATGGCTTCCCACTACTTTGCCATCGGTCTTTTTGTAGTTAAATTTTGCTGAAAGTTCCTGTAATTCGCTTTTTACTGAAATAAGTGCATTATTTTTATATCCTTCAAAATCTGAAGCTACTTCAACAATAACACCTTCTTTTGGCGCTAGTTGTTGTTGTAAAAATTCTGGCAACCGCACCTTTCCTATAAAACATAAACCTTGAGAATCCCGCTTTTCGGCAGTGACTAAGTTTTGCGCCGCAGCGATTTTTCTTACTTCTGGTTTCAATAATTCTCCTATGGGAAACAAGGTTTTTGCCAATTGTTCTTGTGATAATTGACATAAAAAATACGACTGATCTTTATTAGGATCTTTCCCTGCCAGTAATTGTTGCATTATTTGACCGTCTTTTTCAAAACTTGATTTTCTACAATAATGTCCTGTAGCAACAAAATCTGCTCCCAAACTGAGGGCAATTTTCATAAAGACATCAAATTTTATCTCTCTGTTACATAAGATATCTGGATTCGGGGTACGTCCCATTTTATATTCGCGAAACATATAATCTACAATACGCTCTTTGTATTGCTCGCTTAAATCCACAGTTTGAAAAGGGATATCCAACTTTTGAGCCACTAGCATGGCATCATTACTATCTTCTAGCCAGGGGCACTCATCAGAAATAGTTACGGTATCGTCGTGCCAGTTTTTCATAAACAGGCCGATGACTTCATATCCTTGCTCTTTCAGTAAATAGGCGGCTACGCTGGAATCTACTCCCCCGCTCAAACCTACTACTACTCGTTTTTTATTTTTCATTTCGATGTAAAGATACGATGTGAAAATCACAAATTACAATAACCAAATTCCAAGATAGTATACCTATATTGGTTTGCTCTATTGTGACTAATTTCTGTTTTCCGGCTTTGGGTAGGTTTCTTCCAATTCCACTTTTCCGTCTTTAAAGTATTGCCACAGGCCGTGTTTCTTATCGTTTTTGTAGTATCCTTTAATGGTCACATTTCCATTTGCATCATAATATTCGGCTGGGCCGTGGAGCTTGTCGTCGTGGTAGATTAATTTTTTCAGCAATGTACCTTCTGGGGAATAATAGAAGTTATCTCCCTGCTTAATTCCGTTAGCGTAGGTTAATTCCTCTGTAACTTTTCCGTCAGGATAATAAGTGGTTTGTACGCCATCCTTATTGCCGGCAACATAAACCTCCTTACTCATAATGTTATTAGACTTTTTCTGAAAGTAAACCCACTCCCCTATTCTATCTTTACCTTTCATTTGGCCTTCGCTAACCAATTTGCCCTTAATGGTGAAATATTTTACAACTGCAATATCACTATTTGGTTTAAAGTCTTTAGTTGTAGTAGGTTTGTCGCCACAATCTTCACAATAAAATTTAAAAGTACCCACTTCTTCACCATGCTCAAACTGGCCTTCATACCGAAGCTGCTTGGTATTGGGATAAAATTTCTTCCAAATACCGTGACGTTTACCTGCATCGTCTAGTTGATTAACTTCCTGAGCAATAATTGAGTTTGCTGAAATAAATGCAATTAAAAGGATAATGATAGTACGTACCATAGCATGCGCTTTATAAAATAACGTAGGTTTAAAAATTCTATTGAATTCTATGTTCTAATTTTCAAAAAGAATGCCAAAAAAAGTACGAGGTACTAATTTCGATAGACGAATTGAAAAATAACTAAAAAAATAAGCACTCCCAAGTAAAGATGGCGAGCCTGTCTGTCGTGCCTTGGCAGGCAAGCGTAGCAGCCAGTAAACTACAAGCAACTTTAGTTGCGTCCTGCCGTCTACCAACTATTTTATTTCTTCTTTTTTTGATTCTTTTTCTGTTCTTCCGCTTGCTCCATCATATCCGCCATTTTTTTCTGAAAACGATTTTGCTTTTTAGGCGTTTTCTTTTTTACTTGAATCTGCGCATGAATCTTATCTTCATCAATAATATAATTCTTAATTACCAGCATAATACCAATGGTAATTAGGTTTGACGTAAGGTAGTATAATGACAATCCACTCGCATAGTTGTTGAAGAACACCAACATAAACAAAGGCGAAAGATACATTAGGAACTTCATATTCGGCATTCCTGGTTGTTGCTGGGCTTGCATACTCTGTCCAGTACTCATAATCATATACGCACCAATAGCTATAGAAGCTAAGATTGGAAATAAACTCACGTGGTCTCCATAAAAAGGAATGTTAAACGGAAGTTCTGCAATAGTATCATAACTCGATAAATCTTCAGCCCACAAAAAGCTTTTTTGCCTTAAATCGAATGCTGTTGGGAAAAACGTGAATAAGGCATAGAACACCGGAATCTGAAGTATTGCTGGTAAACATCCCTTCAATGGGCTGGCGCCGGCAACATTTTGAAGTTTCATCGTTTCCTGCTGAATCTTCATATTATTTCCTTCGTGCTTTTTCTTGATCTCATCAATTTCTGGTTTTAGCACCTTCATTTTTGCCTGAGATAAGTATTGTTTGTATTGTACTGGTGATAAAGCTAGTTTTATCAATACCGTTAACATAATAATCGCAATTCCTGCAGGTAAGAAACCACTTAAAAAGCCAAATAGCGGGATCACAACATATTTGTTAATCATCCCGAAAATTCCCCAACCTAAAGGTAGCGCTTCATCAAGGTTTCTATCATAATCATTGAATATCTGGTAATCGGTAGGGCCATAATACATATTCATGTTTTCGGCTAAGGCACCTCCTTTTGGTTCTAGTAAAATTTTAGCACCATATTTTTTGGTAAATACCGTATCCACTTCTTCATCCAACACAAAATCCAAAGAAGAAAAAGCGACTTCTTTAAAAGGCGTATCTGTTAATAGCATAGAACTAAAAAAATGCTGACGGAAATTCATCCAGTTTACATCTTTTTCTACTTCAGCATCTTCACCTGTTGGGTCTAGTTTGCTAAAATCTTCATTGTCATGTTCATACGTTAATCTTGAATATCTATTCTCATAAGAGATACTTTTGGCATGACGATACCCTTTCAAATTCCAGTCTAAGTAAATTGGGGAAGACGTATCCATTACACCTTCCAATCCTTGCGATTTTATGCTGAAATCCAACATATAATCCCCAGGTTTTAATACGTATCGATATTCGATAAAAGAAACTTCACCAGATTTTAAGCGCATGCTAAGCACACTGTTTTCTCCACTTTTGGTCAAGGATGGTTCAAAATAAAGATCACGGGTATTTAACAATCTATTTTCAGCAGTAAACTGAAGGTTAAAATCGTTATTTCCATCTTTAATCAAATACACATTCTCACCTGTATAGGTGGTATGTTCCTTTAACATTGCTTCTACAACATACCCACCCTTGTTGCTTACTTTTAAAACAAGTACATCATTTTCAACTGTAGTAATATCATCGGTTGCGGAAGGCAAAGTCCCGGAATAAGCAAAAGATCCCAATCTGTTTTTTAAGCCTTCTACCGCTAAAGAATCTGTAGCAGAAACTGTATTGATTTCAGCAGGCGTAACTTGCTTGTTAGTTGTGGTATCCTGAACATTAGTAGTTTCTTCGGCTACCTGTTCTGTGGTTACTTCGTCTTTTGCTTGTTCGTCTTTGTTCATATAAAGCATCCAAATAAGGATAGCTCCAATAATTAAGAAACCAATCAGCGAATTTTTATCAAACTTTTTTTCTTCCATGCTTGTGCCCGCGTAGGCGGGTTTCGTTTAAAATCTTTTCAGAATTGTTCTGAATATTATAATTCTATTTTATAAATAGCGTTCTACTTCAGTTTATACTGAGCCTGTCGAAGTACTCAAGCAGACACAGGTAATTTTTATTTGTTTTACAACAATTTCACCTTAAATCAATAAAGCGACACATTGTCTTATTTAATTTTTGAATATTCGTGGGCGGCTTTAACAAATGCCACAAACAAAGGGTGCGGATTTGCAACTGTACTTTTGTATTCTGGATGGTATTGTACACCAACAAACCAAGGATGTTCTGGTATTTCTATAACCTCTACCAAGCCTGTTTTAGGATTAATACCCGTGGCTCTTAGACCTGCAGCTTCCAATTGATCGCGATAGTCATTATTGTATTCATATCTGTGACGGTGACGTTCTTGGATAATATCATCCTCATAAACACTGCTCACTATACTATTCTCTTCCAACGCACAATCCCAGGCTCCTAAACGCATGGTTCCGCCCATATTTAGAATGTCTTTTTGGTCTTCCATTAAGTTTATGACCGGATGGTTTGTATGCTTACTCATTTCACTGGAATTAGCATCTGCTAGTCCTAAGACATTTCGGCTATACTCAATCACAGCCATTTGCATTCCAAGACATATTCCCAAGAATGGAATGTTATTCAAGCGTGCATACTTCACGGCTTCTACTTTCCCTTCAATACCACGCTCCCCAAAACCTGGGGCCACCAGAATGCCGTCAAGCCCAAGAAATTCTTCCGAAATAGTAATAGGGTCAATATGTTCAGAATGTATAGAAACTACGTTCACCTTCACTTCATTTTCTGCTCCAGCGTGTATAAAGGATTCTAGTATAGATTTGTAACTATCCTGTAATTCAACGTACTTCCCAATTAAACCAATAGTTACACTTCCTTTGGGGTTTTTGTGACGTCTTAAAAATTCGTTCCACCTATCCAAATTAGGCTCGGTGTCGTCTTTCATGTTTAATTTGGAAAGCGTCACTTTATCCAATCCTTCTTCCAACATCATATTAGGAACGTCGTAAATAGTAGAAGCATCTATGGATTGTATCACGGCTTCCTTTTGTACATTACAGAAAAGCGCTAATTTTTTTCGTAAATCGTCGCTGAGTTCGTGTTCGGTACGACATACTAAAATATCGGCTCTAATACCACTTTCCATCAAAGTTTTAACGGAATGTTGTGTAGGTTTTGTTTTTAATTCTCCGGCTGCCGATAAATACGGCACCAACGTTAAGTGAATTACCAATGCATTTTCATCTCCTAACTCCCACTTTAACTGTCGTACAGATTCTATATAAGGTAAGGACTCAATATCTCCAACAGTTCCTCCAATTTCAGTAATTACAATATCATAATCGCCACTTTTCCCAAGGATCTGGATGCGTTCTTTAATTTCGTTTGTAATATGGGGAACAACCTGTACTGTTTTACCTAAAAATTCGCCACGACGTTCTTTATCAATGACGCTTTGGTAAATACGACCTGTAGTTACGTTGTTTGCTTGTGAAGTTGGAACATTTAAAAAGCGTTCGTAATGTCCTAAATCCAGATCGGTTTCGGCACCATCATCGGTAACATAACATTCACCGTGTTCATAAGGATTTAAAGTTCCTGGATCAACATTAATATAAGGATCTAATTTTTGAATGGTCACACGGTATCCCCTGGCCTGCAATAATTTGGCCAGCGATGCTGCTATGATTCCTTTTCCTAGAGATGAGGATACCCCGCCCGTTACGAAGATGTATTTTGTAGTGTTCATGGATGCCTTTGCTATGTTCGCTATACGGGATGCAAAGGTATGTATTTATTGGTACAGTATCCTGAAATTTAATTAGAAACTTACTGGTGTATTTGTTTCCTGTTTTTAGAATTCATTTTACTGAAAAATCACTAATTTGGCAGTATGGTTATAGACACACTAGAAAATTACAATACTTATGTTTCGCTTCACAATCAAATGCCTGCTGTCTTTCAGTTTATAAAAGAAAAAGATTTGAATGAATTGGCCGAAGGCACCTACGAAATAGATGGAAAAAATTGTTTTGCCATCGTGATGAGCTACACAACGAAACCAAAAGCTGAAGGTTTTTCTGAAGCACATTTCAGCTATATTGACATCCAATACATCATCTCTGGAGCCGAAATTATAGGGACTGCTATTTTAAAAGATCAAAAACCCTTTGAAGTAAACAAAGAAAAAGATTATGCATTCTACACCTGTGAAACTGAAAATTTCACACTAAAAGAGGGTTCTTTTGCTGTGTTTTTTCCACAGGATATTCATCAAACATGTATTCAACTAGACAGCCCTAGTAGGGTAAAAAAAGTTGTTCTTAAGTTGAAAGTGGATTGAGCCAAGGGTTAGATTACCTAGTTAAACCTTATTTATAAAAAACTACCTTCGTGTAGGAGCATCTCGTCTTTTAATGGCTTTAGTTTTAATATAGATTACATCCTCTTTCTTATCGGTATAGATATAACGATATTCACTTTCTAAAAATCCAACGGAAGTGTTGTGAAGGTTTTTATTGGCAGCAAGTTGTTTTCCATATTTTTCTCTATCTATTTCGATATTTTTTGTAGCTCCATCGTGATTAGGCAAAAGTTCTAGGCTACTATCAAGTACAAATTCTAATGGAACAGATTTTGTCTCCCCCCAATAATTTATAAAAGCTTCTGGCAACATTTCTTGTGGTCCAAAACCTGGCATTCCCATATTGAACATCATCATTTGATTCATAAACCAAAAGTGGTGCATCCAAAACCAATTGTTGTAGGTATACGTATCAATATTTACAAAATCTACTGTTACAGCATACTTACCATCTACAGTTTCGTTTACAGCCACAGTAGAGCGATGTTTCAATTTCTTAATCTCCTTTAAATAAGTCGCACTTTTTCTTTTTATAGTTGGTAGCTGAGACAATGTTTCTTTTAGTGTTTGTGATTTTAAAGTCGTACCCGTTTGTGCATTATATATTTGAAATGTAAAATCATCTTTTTCCAGAAAGGAAGCAAATATCTTATCGTCGATTATATGTGCATTAAAATCAAGCAGTCGCTTTATTTCTGGCATTTCGAGTTGGGTCTGGGTCATATTTCCAGATTCTGAATTTATAGCGAGTACGTAAGGATTATCTTTTTTAAGATTATTATAAAAGGTAAAATACATATAATCACCCGTGGCGTAACCTTGTATAGTATTAATAGAACCGTTTGACACATAATGATTATTGTCAATAACGTCTACACTTTCCTTTAGCATATCCTTTACTGTTTTTTGAATATCCGTGGGGACATTAAATATCTTTTCTGAAACTTCCGCACTATTAAATACACTCGTAATTTTTATAGTTCCCCCTTTGTTTTCACTAGTTAAAAAACGCGTTTTATTTTTTTGCTGAAAAACTACAGTAGGCTTATCTGGAGAATCAAAAGATTTCTGGTTGAAATTTCCTTTTAATTTACTGTAATCTAGAACATGTAGACTTTCATCTGCAAATAATAACAAAGAAAATAGGTCTCCATTTTCATGAAAGCCTATTATTTCAGGAAGCTCTTCAAATGATGCGACCTGCATTTTATCAATTTTCTGGTCAGAATTCATATAAAAAGGTATGGACTCGTATAATTTTGTGTCTTTATTCTTAACAAAGAGTAAGTGAACCGTAGCATTTTCTAATGCGAAAGAAACGGTTGCTTCAAATTTTTGGTTTTTGTCCAGTTCAAATGAAAACGAATCGTTTGCCCAAGTAGTCGTTGATAAAGTTAGAAATAATAGAAAGAGTATTTGTTTCATAAGTGTAGGATTGAATCCAAATATAACAGATTTGAATCTTTCTGAAAACCTGTTTACTTGTTAAAATAGAATTTTGCTGGAAATTTGAGAACTATAAAAAATATAATGATGCAAATACATGCTTTCAAGACGTTAAACTTACGTGAAGTAGCTCACAATCCCATCTTCAATAAAGTATCTTAGGGCTATAAAATATATAGCTATGAAAAATTTAGGATTACTGGCAACCTTAAAAGCCAAACCAGGAAAAGAAAATGAAGTACAAGAATTTATAAAAGGTGCTGTAGCATTAGCTCGGAAAGAGGATAAAACCCTCACCTGGTATAGTTTTAAAATTGACGCAAATACCTTCGGGATTTTTGACACTTTTGAAACCGAAGCAGGACGTGACGCCCACTTAAATGGTGATATTGCAAACGCACTTATGGCAAATGCAGACAGGTTACTTTCCCAGGCTCCAGACATCAAAAAAATCGATATTCTTTCTAATAAATAAATCAAATCTTAAATGAATACCATAAACTTAAATACAGCAGAAAAAATAATTGCAGCTGCCAAAGAAAAATCAAAAGCATTAAAAACTAAGATGAATATTTGTGTGGTGGACGCAGGAGCCAATCAAGTAGCCTTCGTAAGAATGGACGGAGCTTGGCTAGGTTCAGCAGATATCGCACTTAAAAAAGCAAAAACAGCTCGCTTTTTTGATATGAATTCGGGCGAGATTGGTAACCTATCACAACCTGGCGAACCACTTTTTAATATAGAGCATTCCAATGGCGGACTTATAAGTTTCCCGGGAGGTGTTGTTATAAAAAACAAAAACGATGAAGTTATTGGAGCTGTTGGCGTGAGTGGAAGTTCAGTAGAGAACGATCACGCAGTGGCTACTGCGGGAGCAACTGCCATATAATTACAGAAATATAATTTTAATAGAACAGCGCTTTATCGGCGCTGTTTTTTTAGTTATTTTAGTTATTTTAGAAAAATTAATTAACGCTCCACCAATGGTTTTAATAAACCTTCCAGACCATTTATTTTAATTTCAAACATTTCCTGCATCATCTTGCCCAACTTCCCTTGTGGAAATCCTTTTTGCTGAAACCACACAAAATAGGCTTCTGGAAGAAACAACAAGCGCTGATTTTTATATTTGCCAAACGGCATTTTATAATTGGCGAGTTCTTTTAAATGATTAGGGTCTGGGAAAGGTGAAGTTTCTTTAAGATTTCCAGCGCTCATAGTGTTTCAGTTCTTTGGCTATAAACCTACGCCATTTTATTTCAACAGGTTCATTTTTGGAATGATCGGTTTCAAAATCGTATTTGGTTTGTAGTTCCCTACGTGCACTTTCCATGTTTTGGTAGATTTCGTTCACCTCATCTTTCGGAGTATTAGAAAATGAAGTTTCTTCCATTGCCTTACGTAATTTGCGGGCATAGAGTTCAGAAATATCAAAATGTGTTTGCTCGTGTTTTAAGACGTACGGAGATACCAGATTTGGTTTGTACCAGGACAATTCAGGATAAAAGTTACAAAGTACTTCATACTCCATCGTCATTTTTCCATTTTTAACTTTGTATGAAAATGAAAATGACACCCCACTATTGGTGCTTGCCACAAAGCTATCTCCTGCATCTGGCACACCTTTAAAATCGCTCCAGGTAAGTTGGCGATCTTCGTTCCATTGCATCTTAATGTTATCACTCTCCAGAGGAATAAAAAAGATTGTAAAAAAGAGGATTGCAAAAATTTTCATTAAAGTAATAACGAATATTTAAAGTTTATATTGAGCCTGATTCCTTAAAGCTATGCCCAATTAAAATTTATTAATTTTTCAATTGCAGGATGCAAACTATGATGAACTGGGCACGTATTGGCTGTGTTTTCAAGAATTTTCTGATTTTTTTCTGAAATATTAGCCGGTAATGAAAGTTCAACTTCAATTTTTGAAATACGTCTTGGATTGGTAGCCATGGTTTTTGTTACTAGTGCTGTACTGGTCGTTAAATCTACCCCTAGATCTTTAGCTTTAATTCCCATCATCGTAAGCATACAATTAGCCAAACCTGTAGCAACGGTATCGGTTGGTGAAAAGGCTTCTCCTTTACCATTATTATCAGTTGGAGCATCTGTAATGTAGGTGCTACCAGATTTAAGGTGCTCACATTCGGTGCGCAAATTTCCTAGATATGTTACTTTAGCTGTGCTCATTTTACGACGTCAAATTGAAGTTTTTTGTTGTATTGTAAGATATACATTGCCCTGTTTGCATACCCAGCATTAGATTGAGGCTCGTACCTGAATTTACTTTCAATATATTCTGTTTCAAACTCACCAATGGTTTCCTGGAATAAATCTTTTGAAGATGCAAGACGCAACAATACATCGTAAGTTACATCAAAACCTCTTACGGCAAATTTATTTGGCAACACCCCGTATTTATTTTTGTAACTAATTAAAAACGGCACCTTATCATCGTATGCATAGCTTTTACTTACCGAAGGAAAAGTTAAGCCCAATCTAGCCAAATTCATATTACTTATATCATCAAAGTCGTACGCTTCATTTTTATCCAACGTAAACATTCTCACATTATAACCTCTTGGCATTCCATTGAGCAGCGTCACTACATTACTCAACAAAACAGCATTTGTAGTTTCTACAATCACCCAATTATCTGCGGTGCCACGAGCCATATGTTTGTCTATATCCCCAATGTATAAGAAACCTTTTTCTCTGGGTGTAATTATTTTTACCGAAGGAATTGCCGCTACTATTTTACTTTTTTGCTTCGCACGTTTCACATCTGAAATTAATACTATGTTCTTTCCGGCGCTGTTCTCTTTAAGCCATTGTATCATTCCATTTTCCAGCATTTCTTCTGAAGGTAATGTCTGGAACACATTACGTTCAGCTTTTATATTCCGATTGCTTAAGGGTGAAAAAACTGGAACTTCACTTCTACTCAAAGCTGAAGAAGCCTTGGTAATATTAGCACTTAGTAGAGGACCAATGACAGCATCCATATCTTCCACATTATTTTCTGAAATTAGCGTACCTACTTTAGAAGCACTCGCCTCCGTATCAAATACATTCATGGTTACAGAAATTCCTCTATCTTTCGCAAATTCTGCAGCCATTAAAGCACCGCTGTAAAAATCTAAAGCTATGCGCATGGTGCGTTCTTTTTGTAATAATTCTTTATTACTTACAGAATCTACCGATGCTCTATTGAGCATAAAAGGAAGCATTAATGCAATGTTTTTATCACTTTTATTGCTCAGTTTGTTTTCCAAATTCACTTCGGATATATTCTTTGAAGAAATTAATTTATCCTCTTTTGGAAGTTTTAAGATCATACCTTCTTTTAATCCATCTTTCGCATAGGGATTTAAAGTAACGATTTCCTCTTCTGTCAAACCAAACTTTACTTTTAAACGATAAAAACCTTCTTTCGGTTGTACTTCGTATAATGTATATTTTTCGGTGTCTACTGCTTCAGAAGTAACTTTGCTGGCTGGAACATTTAGTTTAGTAGCTACTGGTAAATTTTCTCCTAATCCTGGATTCATTGCTTCCAATTCGGCAACCGTAATGCCGTACATTCTTGCTATTCCAAATTTTGTTTCTTTTGGTTTTACGGTGTAGGTACCTTTATCATTTCCTTCAGAAGGAGTTGAAGAATTAGTTGTGGTATTTTCTGAGGGTCCATTTTTTCCTATCGGAATGCGTAATTTTTCTCCTTTTTTAACTTGCTGCGCATACAACTGTTTATTGTATTTTTTAATGTCGTCCATAGAAACACCGTACTGCTGGGAAATACCAAAAAGCGTTTCTTTACGCTTCACTTTATGCATTTTAAATGAACCAGCTCCCGTACTACTGATTATGTCTGGCGACGGAATCACTAATACAGAATTTACTTTCACACCATCTCTGGCATCTGGATTAAGCGCGTAAATCGCTTCTTTGGTCGTATTGTATTGTTTAGCAATGCTAAAAACAGTTTCTCCTTTTACAACTTTATGGCTTTTGTAAGACTCTTGGACTGGAGATGAAATGGCGTCGCAACTTACAATTAAGAAGCCTGCGATGGCAAAATAGAGGATGTATTTCAATGTTCGAATCAAGGTTTTTTACTTTTTCTTAAAAATACGGATAAAGCAGGTTTGTTCTTCTTAAAATATGATTAAAGTTGCAAGTGGCATGCCACACTTTATTCCCACTCAATAGTCGCAGGTGGTTTGCTACTTATATCATACACTACTCTATTAACGCCTTTTACCCGGTTTATTATATGATTGCTCGTTTCTTGTAAAAACTCATAAGGTAAATTTACCCAATCTGCAGTCATTCCATCAGTACTTTCTACAGCTCTCAAGGCAACTACTTTTTCATACGTTCGCTCGTCACCCATTACACCTACACTGTTCACGGGTAATAATATTGCGCCAGCTTGCCATACTTTATCATATAAATCCCATTTACGTAATCCTTCAATAAAAATAGCATCTACTTCTTGGAGTACACGCACTTTTTCAGCAGTTATATCACCTAAAATCCTAATGGCTAATCCTGGACCTGGGAATGGGTGACGTCCTAATAGTTTTTTATCAATACCTAATTGTGCCCCTACACGTCTCACTTCATCTTTAAAAAGCATACGTAAAGGTTCTACAATTTTAAGTTTCATAAAGTCAGGCAACCCACCAACATTGTGATGGCTTTTAATGGTTACAGAAGGTCCATTTACAGAAACACTTTCTATCACATCGGGATATATAGTGCCTTGCGCCAAGTAGGTTACTTCGGTTATTTCGTGGGCTTCGTCGTCAAAAACTTCAATAAAGGTGCCGCCAATTGCTTTCCGCTTTTCTTCAGGATCCGACTTTCCTGCCAAGGCATTTAAAAAACGTTCCGAAGCATCTACTCCTTTTACGTTCAGGCCCATGTCCTTGTATTGCTCAAGGACACTATCATATTCGTTCTTACGAAGCAAGCCGTTGTTGACGAAAATACAGTATAAATTTTTACCAATTGCTTTGTGTAACAATACAGCGGCCACTGTAGAATCTACACCACCGCTTAATCCCAGCACTACTTTATCTAAACCAATTTTGGCCTTCAGTTCTGCTACTGTAGTGTCTACAAATGCTGCAGGAGTCCAACTCTGTTCTACACCCGCCATTTTTACCAGAAAATTCTCTAGTAATTGTTTACCGTGGGAAGAGTGGTATACTTCTGGATGAAATTGTATCGCATAGGTCTCTTCACCTTCAATTTTGTAAGCGGCGTTCATAACGTCTGCAGTACTTGCCAGACGCACACCATTTTCAGGTAGCGTAGCTATGGTATCACTATGACTCATCCAAACTTGGGTGTTCTCTGGAATATTTTCAAATAATGCTTCACCGTCTTTAATCATGGAGAGTTTTGCTCTTCCGTATTCACGTAAATTTGAAGGTTCTACGCTTCCACCGTGAAAATGCGCCAAATATTGTGCGCCATAACAAACACCTAATAAAGGTAATTTTCCTTTAATACTGGTAAGGTCGGGATGGGCAGCGTCTTCGTTTCTTACTGAAAGCGGACTCCCCGAAAGAATCACTGCTTTAAAATTGGAAAGATCTGTTGGTACTTTGTGGAATGGGTGAATTTCGCAGTAGATATTTAATTCTCTCACACGTCTTGCAATAAGCTGTGTGTACTGTGAGCCGAAATCAAGGATTAGGACGTTGTTTTGCATCCGCAAAAATACTACTTCGATACAATTTTTCATATAAAATGCCTCGCTTTTTATATGGAAAATCACTCAGTAGCCTTTTTGTTAAAATTTCATTATTAATTCTAACTAATTTTATATTCTCTTAATTAATGAGAATTGTTCATTTATTACCGAATAAGCTTACCCCAACCATAAAGGGTGGCTTAATCTTGATATGTTTACTAATTTGAGATTTTTTGCTCCCTTTAGGGAGGGCAAACAAAAAAACGGTTTTACAATAAATAACTAAGGTGGCTGAGTGATTTTCATTAGTTGAAATCTAGCTTTCAACTAATGAAAATTGTACCGAAGCCCACGTTAAACATATCCTAATCCAGCAAACTAACCATTCTTTCAATCATTTTTTAAGTAATTTTAACTGTATATGATGGACAAAAAATTGTTACGCACCCTACGCGATACGCTAGAAAATGAAGTGCCTATAAATGAATTGCTACCAGAAGGAGGCCTGCTACATATTGATAAGGTCTTACCCTACATTTGTGTGTACCGCTATAAAAAACCCGATGTATATTTTTCAGGTTTGCTGAAAACACAGGCATCTTATATTATTATTAAGGATACAGTGGATATTTCAAAGTTAATTGAGACCCTCGCTACTTCAATATCAAAAAAACTGAATTCCTTTCTTATAATTGAAATGTGGCCCCTTAGAAAAGATCACGAAGCCGAATTTGAAATCTCTTGTCCGGAAGGAAAAGCTCCTGCCACCATCAAAGCACTTAAAGATGGAATTGATAATATGCGATTACTTTACCCCGAAGTTTCAGCAATCATTTCAGATACACACCATAGACATCCAGACAGATTGAAGCCCTTATTAGATCTGGACGAAACTAAAGAAACTGGGAGTCTGGTTATTGGCTTGGCAGTTCCCACCATCTATCAAAGACCTGAAGAAAACCAGGTGTTTTCCATCTTTTATAGAAAATTCGCATCCCAATTTTCTGAAATCATCAAACGAGCTGTATACGAATTTATTCGCGTCCAGACCTCCAATCCGTTTGCACATTATTTAATGTTAGGTAAAACCAACTTAGACAGAATCACTATGGAAGCCGATCATACTTTAGCCGAAATTAGTGAAGGCATGTCCTTTTTAATGCGAACCACACCCGTAAACAGCTCCCAGGAATGGGAGAAATTTGAACAATCTAATTTCGCCAGAACACCCTCTTTCAATTACAGACTCGTTGCCCTAGATCCCGAACAGCAAAAACGAAAATTATATGACATTCCGCTGGAAAAGGTAGACGATCCCACCCTGGCTTATATTTTGCGGGACAAACGACTGGAAATCGAAAAGCAACTTACCATGCTGGAAGAGCGGGGTACCAATAGTTTCCGTTTTGTGGGGGAAAGTTTATATGGAGCCATTGAAAAGGAGGTACTGCTAGGGGCTCGCGATATTCTAAAAGCATTTCCCGAGGGTGATCCACCTTCCCATATTGAAAAATTTAGTTGTGACGATTTTGCCGTTCATGCTCAAAAAGAAATAGATTATTATCAAGATAAGTTTCCGCAGTTAAATCTCTCCTTGGAGATTAGAAAAGATGTGGCAGGGATCATGGTTTCAGAAACAACCTTACTCATAAGTGACCAAATGTCCATAGATGCTAACCGTTGTGATGCTTTAATACAGCATGAGGTAGCTACCCACATCCTCACCTATTGTAACGGAAAAAGACAACCCATAAAGCAAATGTACGCTGGCTTTGCGGGCTATGATCAATTGCAGGAAGGCCTAGCTGTTTTAGCAGAATACTTAGTAGATGGGCTCACGGTAAACAGATTACGATTGTTGGCAGGACGGGTCTTGGCTGCGCATAGTTTGGTCATGGGTGCTTCGTTTATTGAAACTTTTAAACTGCTGAAAGACATGCACAGTTTTCCTGCCCGTACCAGCTATTACATTACCATGCGTATATATCGTGGTGGCGGACTTACAAAAGATGCAGTATATCTCGCTGGCTTAATGAATGTTTTGGAGTACCTTAAAAATGATGGAAAATTAGAAACCTTATACGCTGGAAAATTTAATACCAACCACGTGCCGCTCATTGAAGAATTAATGCATAGAGCGGTTCTAAAAAAACCTGTACTACCAAGATTTTTAGAACGTCACAGTGTGAAAGAACGCTTAGAGAATTTAAGAAAGGGAATACAACTCACCGATTTACTAAACTAACAAAAAAATGAACATAGCATTTATTATAAACAGTCACGAAACTGAACAGGCAAAATACACAACACCTACCATAGGCTATGCCGCATATAAACGAGGACATACAGTATCCTATATTGGTGTAGGTGAATTGGGATATGCCAGCGAAGGAAATTTAATGGCCCGATGTAAAACACTAACAGATAGAAAGTTTAAGAGCCAGGAAAACTATTTTAAAGCATTACAGGAACAGGAATTAACTCCTATTTCTTCTGAAAATCTAGACGTACTCTTTTTGCGAAACGATCCCAGTGATGAAATAGGGGAACGCGAATGGGCGCAAAATGCTGCCTTTATTTTTGGCGAAATTGCGGTAAGAAATAACGTATTAGTACTTAACCATCCCACAACCTTAGCCAGTGCAGTAAATAAAATGTACTTTCAGCATTTTCCTGAAATATTGCGTCCCGAAACCATCATTACAAGAGATGAGGAAGAAATTCGAGCATTTTTCAAAAAACAAAAACAAAAGATGATTCTAAAACCTTTAAAAGGTTCTGGCGGCACCAATGTTTTTATGATGGATAAAAAGAACGAACACAATCTTAGCCAGACCATTGAGGCTATTTGCCGTGACGGTTATGTAATTGCACAAGAATATCTTCCTGCCGCAACAAAAGGCGATACCCGGCTTATACTAATGAACGGAGAACCGCTGCAGATAGATGGAGAATATGCCGTAATTCAACGGGTAAATGCTGAAGGCGATATACGCAGCAACATTCACGCTGGAGGACGTCCGGACAAAGTAAAAGTAACCAAACAAATGCTGGAACTCGCAGAAATTGTACGTCCAAAATTAGTGCAAGACGGTATGTTTCTAGTTGGTATTGATATTGTTGGAGATAAATTAATGGAGATAAATGTATTCTCGCCTGGCGGACTTAATATGATGGGACATGCTTATGAAAAAGATTTTGCAGCCGCTGTGGTTGAGGCCATTGAACGAAAAGTTGCTTATAAGAAAACCTATGAAGGATATTTAGAAAATAAAATGTTGGCGACACTTTAAATAAACATTTATGGCATTTATAGATTACTACAAGGTTCTAGGTATAGATAAAAACGCTACGGAACAGGAAATAAAAAAAGCCTACCGTAAACAGGCAAGGAAATTCCATCCCGATGTGAATCCTAATGACCCCGAAGCGCAACAAAAATTTCAAGAAGTAAATGAAGCTAATGAGGTATTGAGTAATCCTGAAAATCGTAAAAAATACGATACACACGGCAAAGACTGGAAGCATGCGGATGATATAGAAAGTGCCAGGCAACAACAGCAATACCAACGACAATCTGGACAGCAGGATTTTGGCGGCTTTGGTGGTGATCCTACCGGGTATTCAGATTTTTTTGAGTCTATGTTTGGTGGTGCTCGTGGCGACGGCGGTTTTGGACGCTCAGCACAATTTAAAGGACAGGATTTTAATGCCTCCCTTCAGATTAATTTAACCGATGTATACTCAGCTCAAAAACAAACGCTCACAATAAACGGAAAAAATATACGACTCACCATTCCAGCTGGTGTTGAAGATGGTCAAACAATAAAAATAAAAGGTCACGGTGGAGAAGGCGCTGGTGGGGGGCCTAAAGGCGATTTATTTATTACTTTCAAAATTCATAACAACACCCAATTTAAAAGAGACAAAGCCGATTTGTACCATACTGTAAACTTAAACTTATATACTGCAGTTTTGGGAGGAGATATTACGGTAGACACCTTTATGAGTAAGGTGAAATTGAAGGTGAAACCAGGAACTCAAAACAATACCAAAGTAAAGTTGAAAGGAAAAGGATTCCCAAAATATAAAAAGGAAGATAGCTTTGGAGATTTTTACATCACTTACAAAATCACAATTCCTGAAAAACTTTCAGCCAAAGAGAAAGAACTATTCGAAGAACTTGCTAAACTTCAAACATTATGAGCACCACAGAATATATTACAGTAACCCATCTTTGTAACCAGTACAAAGTAACTACGGAATTATTTCAGCAACTTAATGAAACAGGGTTGGTACAATTAATAACCATTGAAGAAGAACCTTGTATACATATAGAAACTGTTCACCAGGTAGACAAAATAATCAGGCTGCATCAAGATTTAGAAGTAAACCCAGAAGGTATTGATATTATCCTTAATCTTTTAAGGAAAATAGACAGCTTGCAAACCGAAATGAACACCCTGCAACGGAAGTTACATTTGTATAAAGAATAAAAACTACAACTCTATTACTGAAAATTCTGAATCCAACGGATCCAAGTCATTTTTTAAAGTTGTAAGCAAAGCCTCTCCGTACTGGAGGTAATATTCTGAAAAATTTGTATTTCGTTCTTGCAGACTTTGTTTTGGAAATAGCTGATTTTGAATTGCAGTTAATCGCTCTAATTGGTCTGCTAGTTTTCTTTTCTGTGCTTTTAGCAAGCGTTTTTCTAGTGTATCCAAACCGTTTAATTGTTTCTTTTCTTGAGCTCCTACAGCTCCCAGAAAGGAAGCATCAGTTTTTTTAGCCAAGTCATAAAGATCTTTAAATTGCTGCTGCAAATGTGCTTTCTGCTGTGAAAAATCAATCTCTATCGCCGAAATCTGGCGGGTGAATTCTGTTTTTAAATCGGTTTGCTTTTGAAACAGACGCGCAATGAAAACCTCCAATTTCTGCAGTTTTTCTGAAAGTTGCTCGGGAACCAACAATACTGAATTTCGTAATAACAATATCGGGAACGGTACTTCAACTGCTTCAAAATAATCCTTCAACTGAAACCAATACGCCAACTCACCCCCACCGCCAATATAACAAAGATTGGGCAACACAACTTCTTGATACAAGGGTCGTAGCAAGGCGTTGGGTGAAAATCGTTCGGGGTGCTTGTTTAGTTCTTTAAAAATCTCGTCTTTGGTAAAGACCAGTTTTGTCTCATTAACATAGAACTTTCCTTCTACTTTCACAATGCGTTCGCGAACTCCTTCCGATAGATAAAACAAATTGATTTCACGTGGATGCACTTGCTCACCATAGCCTAATTCTACAAGTCTTTCAGTGGTTTCGGTTACTTTTTTAAAGGAAAGGTTTTCGGTAAGTTCCTTTTCAACATATGGAATAAATTGCTTCTTTAATTCAGCATCGTTGCCGTCTATGATAACGAGACCATATTCTTTGAAAAGTTCATTTCCTAAATAGCGGGTAGCGTCTGCGAGATTTTTATGATTTGTATATGCTTCGGCAAATAAGTGTTGCAGTCGTTTTCCGTTTTCGCTTTCCCCAAAGGCTTTAGCTGTTTCTTTAGCAACCTCAGCAAGCCCTTCGGTAGAAAATTCGCCTACTGCCCCACCGTCTGGGCGTTCCCAAACTACTTTTTTTCCTTTAAAATTAAAGTAGTTTATTTCATTAAAATCGTGATCTTCAGTAGCCATCCAATACACCGGAACAAAATGACTGTCTGAGTACTCGGCGTTCAATTGTTCTGAAAGATTAATGACCGAAAAAATCTTATATAAAAAATACAAAGGGCCAGTAAAAAGATTAAGCTGATGGCCAGTAGTGATTGTAAAGGTGTTTTTATTGGAAAGGGATTGAATGTTGTTTTGAGTGGCTTCGGAAATTTGAAAGCCTTCGTATTGTTTTTGGAGTTGTTCAACTAAAGTTTTTCTAGAAAACTTTTTGTCACGCTGAGCCTGTCGAAGCGCATTTCCCTTCTTTAAAATCTGCTCCTTAAAATTCTCTAACTTTGGAAAGCTTCCGTAAAAATCTTTTAATTCTGGTTTTTCAGCCAAATAATCACATAACAATTTTGAGAAAAATCCAGTTTCAGAATATGGGATAGTTGTTTTAGACATAAATTTTCAGAAGGTTTGTTCAAAAATACAGGATAATTAAGAATTCAGAATTTAGAATTCAGAATTTATGACAACTTTGTGTTGCTTTTGCGTTTAAAGTTTCAGCTAGATCTAAACAAATATAGAATTTCTAGTATCTTAGCTACTTTTATTAAAAACCTTACCATGCTGAAAAATTTTACGTTCGCTTTCCTTTTTATTTCTATAACCGTTAGTGCCCAACTACAATCTCCAGCCGAATTTTTAGGCTACGAAATTGGGACAGAATTCTCTCGCCATGCCGATGTGGTCCGCTATTTTGACCACGTAGCTGCCAACAGTTCTATGGTCACTTACGATACCTACGGAAAAACAAACGAACGCAGGCCATTGACATATGCAGTGATTTCAACAGCGCAAAACATTGCGAATATTGACCAAATAAGAAAAGATAATTTAAAGAATATTGGGTTAGAAAACGGTAGTGCCAACCCTGAAACTGCAATTGTCTGGCTAAGTTACAATGTTCACGGCAATGAAGCTTCCAGCACCGAAGCTGCGATGAGCACCCTTTACAAACTCATTACCGAAAAACAAGCATGGCTACAAAACACTGTTGTGATTATTGATCCCTGTGTGAACCCAGATGGGCGCGACCGTTACGCCAACTGGTATAACCAAGTAAAAGCAACACCATACAATGCAAAGCAAGCTGCCGTGGAACACAACGAACCCTGGCCAGGCGGAAGACCCAACCATTATTTATTTGACTTAAACCGTGATTGGGCATGGGCTACACAGGTTGAAACACAACAACGATTAGAAATTTATAACCAATGGATGCCTCATATTCACGTAGATTTTCACGAACAGGGTATTAATGAGCCGTATTACTTTGCACCAGCAGCAGAGCCTTTTCACGAAATTATTAGTCCATTTCAGCGAGATTTTCAGACTGAAATTGGTAAAAACCACGCCAAGTATTTTGATGCGGAAGGCTGGTTGTTTTTTACCCGAGAGCGTTTCGATTTGTTATACCCAAGCTACGGGGATACCTATCCTACTTTTATGGGTGCCATTGGGATGACCTATGAGCAAGCAGGCCACGGGAGAGCTGGTTTAGGGATTAACACAGATGAAGGTTTTGAACTTACCCTGGTAGATCGCGTCGCCCACCATACCACTACTGGATTATCTACAGTGGAAATGGGAAGTAAAAATGCAGCAAAACTGAATACCGAATTTAAAAAATTCTTTCAAAACGATAACTTAAAATACAAAAGTTATGTCTTAAAAGGACATCCCGATAAGCTACATGCCTTAGCAACATTGCTTGATAAACATAAAATCAAATACGGAATTAAAAGTAATGGAACAGTTAATGGGTTTAATTACGACGACAATAAAAATGGATCGTTAAACGCAACCAATTCCTTGGTAATAAGCACCAACCAGCCAAAAGGTAAAATGGTAAAGGTATTGATGGAGCCAGACGCCGTGTTAACCGAACCTTTAACCTACGACATCACAGCCTGGAGCATCCCGCACGCATACGGATTGGAAGCTGTTGCAACCACAGGTTTGATTGACACAGATAAAGAGTTGTCTGCGACCCAGGTAAACAATGTAGCATCTCCAAATGCTGCTGGATATTTAATTTCTTGGGGGAGTATGTACGATGCACAATTTTTGGCCGAATTATTAACTGAAGATATTCGTGTTCGATTTACTGAAAAAGATTTAAAATTTGATGGGAAGGATTTCGGCAAAGGCAGCCTGGTGATCACAAAAAGCGATAACCGAACCAATGAAAATTTCAACAATAAAGTAGTTGAAATTGCCAATAAACATAACCGACAATTATATGCATCCAACACAAGTTTTGGAGACACCAGAACCGATTTTGGTTCGCCAGACGTCAAGCTAATCAACAACCAGCGTATTGCTGTATTGCGTGGAGATGGTGTTTCATCTTTAAATTATGGTACTATTTGGCATTTCTTCGAGCAGCAGCTACACTATCCTATAACATCTATTGATACTGGTGATTTTAGGGCGTCTTTATTAAGCAATTTTGATGTATTAGTGATGCCTAGCGGTTGGTATTCTAACTTAAATGGCGACACAATGGACGCTGTAAAAACCTGGGTACAACGTGGCGGAAAGATTATTGCTATGGGTGGTGCTATGAATACTTTTGCAGGTAAAGATGGTTTCGATCTTAAGAAAAATAAGGCAGATGAAGACGCAGATGATAAAAATGACAAGGAAGAGAAAAAAGGTAATTTAACTCCTTACGACCAACGCGAACGTGCCAGTGTAAAAGATTTAATTACAGGAAGTATTTACAAGGTAAAAATAGATCCAAGCCATCCCATGGCTTTTGGGTATGGTGAAGACTACTACAGTTTGAAATTAGGAAGTTCCTCGTATTCATTTCTAGAAAATGGCTACAACGTTGGTTATATTGAAACGCCAATTTCGGTTTCTGGATTTTCGGGAGACGACGCCAAAAACAAATTGACCAACTCGCTAGTTTTTGGTGAAGCTAGAGTAGGAAGTGGTAGTATTATCTATATGGTAGACGATGTATTGTTTAGAAGTTTCTGGGAGAATGGGAAACTGTTTTTTGTGAATGCCCTTTTCTTTGTTAACAATAACAAGTTTACTTTATAAATAGATTACTATAAATTTTAGCAATATTGTATGCCATGAGTTTGAATATCGAAGCAGATATATAATTTAGATGAGTAAGAGTATTTTTAAATCCTATTGAACGCCATATTGCTTTTTTTCCTCTTCAATTCTCACATACCACTGTTCCTGCAAGACTGTATTGGCTCCGTAATCAGTTTCGGATTGGTATTGTGTTTCTAGTTTTTTCAGTGACTTCATAGTTTGTCTCAAAAACTCGTCTATATTCACTTTCGCTCTCTTATTCTTTGGAATTGAATTGAGCGTATCGGCTAGTTTGAAAGCCTGAATTTGTGCTAAGTCGAAAAATCCGTTTACATGCGCAAGGTTTTCTGGAGTTCGGTAAGAAGGTTTTAGCTTTGATACATCTTCATAAAAAACTGCTTCAGCTTTTACAGTTGAATAAACCCCTAGCCAAAAGCTTTTGCCATCGGCATATACATCGATACTGGTGGGCATTTGGTAGGGATACGAGTTATGCTCGGGTAGCGGGATTCTAAAATCATCCCATTCCAAAGCTCCTGAAGATCCATATGCAATTATTTTACGCTCAAACGCATTAAGTATTCGTGTGGTAAGTGTATCTCTCGCCACGGTATAAAAACTGGCTATACACCTATAACAACTGCTATATAGGTCTGGATAGGCTTCCTCAATAATATTTATGGTATTGGCACCCAAATTACAGGCTTCTTTCTTTAAATACTCGATTGCGTCTTCCTCTTTGCAACCTGCAGTAATACCAGACTCATCCAAGACTATTGCTCCCTTATAAATATAATTTACACCCGTAAGGTCTTTATTTTTAAACAACCTGGACGTGCAATTGGCATCTGGAACATACTCCTTCGCCTCATAACTTCTATATACCTTGTAAGAACAACTTGAAACAACAGTTGCTGTTGCCAATAAAAATAATAGTTTAGAATGTAACTTCATCAAAATAATTTTACGGGCAAAAATAGAAAAAGTGACAGTATACCAAGAAGAAGAACTCATAAAATTGAACATTCTTAAGAATGCCCACTTTTAATGAGTAGGTTTATGGGTTTGGTTAAATTCTTTTATTCCATTTTTAAATCCCATATATCCATTGATTAGTAAGGCTTTACCCATTTTCTTAAAGGTTTAAATAAAAACCATATTCATTCCTGTGTGAAATTCAAAATATTTGAAAAATTAATCAAAATAAAGCTAGTTAATATCATTCTTGTTCGACTTTAATGGGGATTTCTTCTTCTAACAACTTCCCTATAAAAGTTTCAAAAGAGGTTACAAATTCATCATACTTTTCTCCTGTTGCTGGCCCATTAAAACCTGTATGGATTTTACGTACAGTTCCAGTTTTATCTATAAAAATGGTAGTTGGATAACTAAGTACATCGCTAAGCATAGGTAGTTTTTGGTTGGCTTTTTGCTTATCGCTACTACCATATTGCGCCAAAAGGATTGGATACGGTACGCCTACTTTTTCTTTTAATCTGTTAATGCCTGCTATTGCTTTTTCTTTGGTGGTTGCATATTCAAAAGCCAGAGAAATAAATTCCAGGTTTTCGTTTTTATTATTGTTGTAATACTCTGTATAATAGCGTGTTTCATCTAGACAATTAGGGCACCAGGTTCCCATAATCTGTACAATCACTACTTTGTCTTTAAATTGGTCATCTGCTAGGGAAACGTCCTTACCATTGGTATCTGGAAAGGTAAATTCTAATTTTTCATAACCTTCACGCAAGAAGGTAAGGGAATCTGCTCTTGGGAGTTCGTAGGCTTCATTTTTACGGGCAGTAAATGGTTCCTTCCAATGGTTTCCGGAATAAAATATTCCGTCCATTAGAGAGTCCCCTTGAACTTTGGCTTCAAATAAAAAGGCATGCGCCCCGTCAAAAGTGGAAAGACGTAATGTATCATTCTCCACAGAGCCATCTAGATATCGATAATCTCCTGTAGTGGTTCGAAAAGTTCCTGTAACCTTATGTCCAACTTGTTTAAAGGTACCTTTGGCGATATAGCGATCTGCTGCATTATCGGGACTGAAGACGGTTTCCCAATTTCCGGTCACGGTTGCTTTTGGTGCTGCGGTAACTGCAAAACGTTCTTTACGACCTTGTTTCATTTTGAAAGGCATCACCCTATTTAAACTGGGTTTTATAAAATTTCCATTAATGCTATCTGCCGTAAATACCCCTTTAAAAACTCCTTCATAAATAGGGTGCGCAATAATAATGGAATCACCTTTTATAGTTACCTCATCAAAGACTACTTTTTCTTCGGCATTGAGTACCGTTAGTCCTGTGTCTTCAGCATATGTAAATAAAAACGGCATTTGTTTCCCATCCATCGCTTCTAAGGTTGCCCGCCACTCGCCATTCATGGGTTTACTAACTTCCCTGTTACAGCCAAGCAACAAAAAGAATACACTTAAGACAACAAAATTTCTAATAATGGATTGTGGAATCATGAAAATGGTATTAGTTAGGTAAAGGGTTATAAATTTTTATAAAACTCATTCTATAAAAGTAATCACAAAAAATGGTATAAATGTTATCTTTGCGGTTCGTTAAGAATTTTTTAGGATGAAGATATCATATAACTGGCTTAAACAATTTATAAATCTGAAATGGGAAGCTCAAAAAACGGGTGAACTCCTTACAGACCTTGGACTGGAAATTGAAGGAATTACTCCTTTTACATCGGTTCCTGGAGGACTGGAAGGTGTTATAGTGGGTCAGGTGTTGGAATGTGAACAACACCCCAATGCAGACCGCTTAAAATTGACAAAAGTAGACCTTGGAAACGGTACCGTTGTACAAATTGTTTGTGGTGCTCCCAACGTAGACAAAGGCCAGAAAGTACCAGTAGCAACTGTAGGCACTACTTTATATGACGAAAAAGGAACTCCCTGGGAGGTTAAAAAAGGAAAGATTCGTGGAGAAGTAAGTATGGGAATGATCTGTGCCGAAGACGAACTTGGATTAGGAAAAAGTCACGATGGCATTATGATTCTTGACAAATCACTAGCACCTGGCACTCCATGTGCCTCGATTTTTGAAGTAGAAAACGATGTTGTTTTTGAAATAGGCCTCACTCCTAACCGTGCCGATGCCATGAGCCATTGGGGCGTAGCGCGCGACCTACGTGCTGGATTGTTACAACAAAAAGTTTCATTAGAACTCATTACACCATCTACTAGTAATTTTCATACAGACAGTCGGAGTCTAAAAATTGATGTAGTGGTAAAAGATACAGAAAGAGCACCCCGTTATTGCGGTGTAACACTTAGCGGACTTAAAGTAGCAGCATCGCCGGCTTGGTTGCAAAACCGCCTAAAAGCCATCGGTCTTGCACCTATAAACAATATTGTGGATGCTACCAATTATGTGTTACATGAGCTTGGACAACCCTTGCACGCCTTCGATGCGGTAAAAATCGATAAAAATAAAGTTGTGGTAAAAACCCTACCTGCCGGCACAAAATTTACCACTTTAGATGGTGTTGAACGTGAATTACACGAAGAAGATTTAATGATTTGTGACGCCGAAAAACCAATGTGTATTGCAGGTATTTTTGGTGGGGCGCATAGCGGTGTGACCCAAAGTACCACAAGTATTTTCCTGGAAAGTGCTTACTTTAACCCTGTGAGCATACGTAAAACTGCAAAACGCCACGGATTGAATACGGACGCCTCTTTCCGTTTTGAAAGAGGAATTGACCCGAAAATATGCGACTATGCGCTTAGACGTGCTGCTATTTTAATTCAGGAAGTTGCAGGAGGAGAAATTACAAGTGAGGTAATAGATATTTATCAAAACAAGATTGAAGACCATCAGGTATTTTTAAATTTTGAAAATACCAACAAATTGATTGGACAGGAAATTCCAAAAGAGACGATTAAAGATATTTTATCCTCTTTGGAAATAAAAATTAATAACGTCACAGAATCTGGATTAGGGATGACTATTCCAGCTTACAGAAATGATGTAACCCGTGAGGCAGATGTAATTGAAGAAATCCTTCGTGTATACGGCTACAATAACATAGATTTTACTGAAAAACTAAACGCCAGCATCGCTACCAACTTAAAGGTAGAAGATCACTTGGTGCAAAATAAAATTGGTGGCTTATTAACTTCTCTTGGTTTCCACGAAATGTTGGCAAATTCTCTTACCAATCCTTCGTATGTTGCTCTTGCTGAAAATTTAAAGACTGAACACAATGTAACAATGCTCAACCCTTTGAGCAATGAGCTTTCGGCTATGCGTCAGAGTATGTTATTTGGCGCTCTGGAAGCCCTAAGCTATAACCAAAATAGAAAAATGCCGAATGTGAAGTTATTTGAGTTTGGCAAAACATACCATAATTTCCCAAGTGGTCGCGAAGAACACAAACATATGTCTTTACTAGTTTCAGGAAATAGCCTGGCAGACAGTTGGGCAACCGCTCAAAAAACAACTACTTTTTTCTATTTGAAGGGGATTGTTATGTCAGTCATAGAACGATTAGGAATTAATGGAACTTCAGAAAAACAGTCAAAAAATACTGTATTGGCTGAGGGAATTGCACTTCTAAAAGGCAAGAAAACCTTAGTAGAATTTGGGGTGCTCAAAAAACAAGTTCTCAAAGCTTTTGATGTGGAAGCTGAAACCTTTTACGCAGATTTTGACTGGGATGCTATTTTAGCTGAAATTTCTTTCGGATCATTTCATGTAGCCCCTATTTCGAAGTTTCCAAAAGTAAAACGTGACTTTGCATTGTTGTTGGACGAAGGTATTTCGTTTTCGGCATTACAGGAAGCCGCTTTCGCTACAGAAAAACAACTACTCACTGCTGTAAACTTATTTGACGTTTACACTGGTAAAAACCTTCCGGAGGGTAAAAAATCGTACGCACTTAGTTTCACTTTGCTAGACGAAAGAAAAACCTTAACCGATAAACAAATAGATAAAATCATGAAAAAACTCCAAAACCGATTTGAAACCGATTTTGGAGCTCAATTGCGCTAACAATTTAGCTGTTAGCATTGTAAATTAGGCATTTACACCTAATTATTCCTTACATTTTTTTCTTATCCTGTGCAGGTAATAAAACAGCATCTATTACGTGAATCACACCATTAGATTGGTTTACGTTTGCGATTGTTACTTTAGAAGCATTTCCGTTTTCATCGGTTACAATCACAGATTTCCCTTTAAGAGAAGCTGTTAGCGTTCCGCCAGCTACTGTTTTCATAGTTGCTTTCCCTTTACCCTTTTTAATGGCTGCTACAATATCCGCAGCTTTCATGTTACCTGCCACAACGTGATACGTTAAAATACCTTGTAACATTGTTTTGTTTTCTGGCTTCAACAGTGTTGCTACTGTACCATCTGGAAGAGCATCAAAAGCTGCATTTGTTGGGGCGAAAACGGTAAAAGGTCCTGCAGATTGTAATGTTGCAACTAAATCTGCTGCTTTAACAGCAGCAACTAATGTAGTGTGGTCTTTAGAATTCACAGCATTTTCGACAATATTTTTACTTGGATACATAGCTGCTCCACCTACCATTACGGTTTTTTCCTTCATCATCTTCTTTTCCATCTTATCCTTCTTTTTGTCTTTCATCATTTTGTCTTGAGCAAAAGAGGAATTTCCAACTAGTAAGGTTATTGCAAATAAAGCTGTGGTAATAATTTTAATACGTTTCATCTAATTTTGTTTTTAAAGTTTATGTACCCTATAAACGCAATAAAATGAGTGCAGGTTTTTTTTATATAATAGTTTGGGATTTATTTAACCTTTAAGAACGTCCAAAATCATTGCTCTGTACTAGGCAACAGCAAGCCGTCTACAATGTGGAAGAATCCATTTTTATGGTAATAGTCCTTGGCAATTATGTTTGCAGTATTTCCATTTCCATCAAACAAAACTAGCTTTCCTTCTGCCTCTTTCACTCCAAGACGTTGTCCTAAGATAGTGTCAAAGTAAGCTATTCCATTTCCATTAGCAACAGCTTTTACAAGTGAATTACTATCTACTCGACCGGGTATTAAATGGTAGGTTACAAAAGATTTCCATGAATTTGCGAATAATAACTTTTCTTCATTTTCATCCAGTTTGCTGAAAGAATTATCCACCATTATAAATGCAGTAAGCATAGCATCATCTGCAATAACTCCTTCTTTAAACAAGGGAGCTGCTTTAGAAAATGCATTGGCGTTTTCAATATTCTGAAAGAGGGATTTTTCCGAAGAAAATGTAAGTCCCTTCCACTCTTTGGTTGTAGTTTGTGTTAGGGTATTGGTGTATTTTTGTGCGGACGCAGTGAAAGCTGCTAATATGCACACGATAAGTAAAGTTTTAAGTTTCATAACAATTGTAATTACCTCAAAGGTACATAAAAAAGGCTTCAAGACTTAAAATGCAAATGTTACACCTTTATTAATTTTTTATTGTGCCTCCCTGTTAAATTATTGTATTCCTGCAAAACATTTCTTATTTTTAAAAGAAAAAATTGATATGCTATCTAAGACAAATCTTGAAGTAAGCTTACAGCGTATTAGGCGTAAGCGTATTACTTCTGAAGACCTCCTTGCTGAAGTGAAATCTATCTTTGAACAAAACGAAATTGAAAGAGCCAAAATTTCCAAACGATTAAAGTCTGCTTCTCCTGTAAAAGAAAATTTTATAAACTTATCTAAACTTGAAAGTGAAAAAATATACCATATTTCAGACATAAAGAAAATTTGTGTGGTATACCGTTTGCGTTTTTTAGATGCTCACTTTTTCAAAAAGGAAATTCCTGAAGAAGCTATTTCAAAAATAAGACAACTAGAAAAGGAGCATAATAGTACATTTAATTCTTTTAAAATTATAGCACCAGCAAAATTATTAAAATTAGAAAATGCGGACGACCCTTTGTTATTTCTGCCATTGGGAGACGATTATTTTTACCTCATCCATAAATGGGGAAACGACCTACATCCCCTCCGCAAATTGTTAATGTGGCCGTACAAGAATTTT
Source organism: uncultured Flavobacteriaceae bacterium (assembly GCA_963799365.1). GTDB lineage: Bacteria > Bacteroidota > Bacteroidia > Flavobacteriales > Flavobacteriaceae > Marinirhabdus. The sequence continues at coordinate 262,341 of CAWCWV010000016.1, read as the reverse complement.
GAAAATTTGGTGTTTACAATTTTTGTACTTAGTATTCTACTAACCTCTATTACTCCATTGCATCTTTTTACTTATGGAGAAGTGACTCCTCAGGAATACTTGTTAATGTTTCTTTTTATGTTTAAAGCCGTTGGGGGAATTGTTTTATTCTATGGATTTGCCAAAGGAAAAAACTTTAATAATGCAATTTGGAATAGCAAATATTATAATGCCTAAATTTACAAAATGAGCGAAAACCTAGAAGAAACTACAAGAATTTATACAGGACCTGCAATGATTGCGCAAGGGCTGCGAGCAAGATTAAACGATCTAGGGATAGAACCTATTATAAAGGACGATCACCAAAGCGGCATTACCAGTGGTTTTGCTATAGGCGTGCCAGGACAAGTGCGGGTTTTTATCAGAAAGGATGAATTGCCTCTGGCTCAGGATACTATTGCTGGATATTTAAAAGAGATTGAGGAGTAGGTACTTGGGTAATTGGGTAATTGGGTAATTGGGTAATTGGGTAATTGGGTAATTGGGTAATTAAATTACTCAAAATCGTCTAAAATAGACTTTGTTTTTGTGAAATAACGAATTTGATTTATACCAAATAACTTCAATAATTATTGGATTTCCTTTTAAATCGGTTGCATCTATTTCGTAATACAATTTCATATAATGTATAAAGCTAAATAAAGTTTCACCTTCATCAAAAGAAGGATTCCACCCTTTTTTTATCTTTCGATGTCGAATGTATAAAAGGTTCTGAGAGTCCAGATATTGTATAATAGTTTCAAAAGATATTTTTCTCTTGAAAAACATTTTTACTGAATTTTATTTAATAATACAATACTGCAATTGGAGCATCTTAAACATTAAGACTAGTTAACCAAATCCTAACTATACATCTCGTCCCGCTGCTCCTTTATTTTCTTATCGCTCATATACTCGTCGAAGGTGGTGTAACGGTCTATCACACCTTTTGGAGTTAGCTCAATTACTCGATTCCCTAAGGTTTGTGCAAATTCGTGATCGTGCGTGGTAAAAAGTACCGTTCCTTTAAAGTTCTTTAAGGAGTTATTGAAAGCTGTAATAGATTCCAAATCCAAGTGATTGGTTGGTTCGTCTAGCATTACTACATTGGCACGCATCAACATCATTCGGCTTAGCATACAGCGTACTTTTTCTCCTCCAGACAAAACATTACTTTTCTTTAAGGCTTCTTCGCCACTAAAAAGCATTTTACCCAAAAATCCACGAATATAGACTTCTTCTCGTTCTTCTTCAGTTTTAGCGTATTGGCGTAACCAATCTACCAAAGTATCGTCCCCATTTTCTTCTTTAAAAAATGGGCTGTTATCTAATGGCAAATAGCTTTGATTGGTGGTTACTCCCCAGGCGTATTCTCCTTTATCTGCCTTTTTATTTCCATTTACAATTTCATAGAAAGCTGTTGTAGCACGCGAATCTCTACTAAAGACTACCACTTTATCTCCTTTGGTCAAGTTAATATTAATCTTACTGAAAAGTGTCTCCCCATCTAAGGTAGCTTCCAAATTTTCTACATGTAAAATTTGATCCCCTGCTTCGCGTTCGCGTTCAAAAATAATAGCAGGATATCTTCGACTGGAAGGTTTAATGTTTGAAACATCAAGCTTATCTATCATTTTTTTTCTACTGGTTGCTTGTTTACTCTTTGCAACGTTGGCAGAAAAACGACGTATAAACTCTTCCAATTCTTTTTTCTTGTCTTCCGCTTTTTTGTTCTGTTGTGCACGTTGTCTCGCTGCTAGTTGGCTACTCTCGTACCAGAAGGTATAGTTACCGCTAAAGTGATTAATTTTCCCAAAGTCAATATCACTAATGTGTGTGCAAACGCTATCTAAAAAGTGACGGTCGTGAGATACAACAATCACGCAATTATCATAATTAGCCAAAAAGTTCTCTAACCAAGTAATAGTTTCGTAATCCAGGTCGTTGGTAGGCTCATCCATAATAAGCACATCTGGACTTCCAAAAAGGGCTTGGGCTAATAAAACACGTACTTTTTGCTTCCCATCTAAATCACTCATCATACTGTAATGATGTTCCGCACTTATTCCCAAGTTAGACAACAAGGCCGCTGCATCACTGTCTGCATTCCATCCGTTCATCTCTTCAAAGGTTACTTGCAACTCTCCAATACGCTCGGCGTTTTCGTCTGTATAATCTTCGTAGAGTTTATCGATTTCAGATTTAATAGCGAACAATTCTTTATTACCACGAACTACGGTTTCTAATACTGGATACGCGTCATAGGCGTTGTGTTCTTGTTCCAGGACAGACATGCGCTTTCCAGACTCCAAATGTACTTGACCAGAAGTTGGGTCTTGTTTTCCAGAAATAATCTTTAGAAATGTAGATTTTCCAGCACCATTGGCGCCAATAATCCCATAACAGTTGCCTGTTACAAATTTTGTGTTTACATCGTCAAACAATATACGTTTGCCAAACTGAACTGATAAATTGGAAACTGATAACATCTTTTTTTTTCTTTAATTGGGCGCAAAATTAACCAAATACCCTAGATTGAAGAAACATTAACGTTTATATATTCCTTTTAACCTGCAATTAACAATTGGATGAATAAGGGAAGCATACTTTTGTTTTTCAAGTTTGCATATTATAAATGATTAAAAATCTACTATTTCTACTTTCTGTATCACTACTTTTTTCCTGTAATTCCAAAAAGGAAGAGTTAGGAGATACATATTTTGGCGGTGAAATTGTAAACCCTAAAACCAAACATATTATTATCCATAAGGATGGTGCTGTTATAGATAGTATTATGCTTAAAGAAGATAATACATTCTTTTACAAATTTGAAAATCCTGTTTCAGGGATATACACTTTTCAGCATAATGAGTTCCAGATGTTTTACTTACAACCAGGAGATAGCTTATTAGTGCGTGTAAATACGATGGATTTTGATGAATCCCTTCACTACTCAGGTATTGGTGCAAAAGAAAATAATTTTTTAATGAAGTTATTTCTTCAGAATGAAGCTGAAGTAAAAAAGGTATCAGATTATTACGAACTTACACCTAAGGAGTTTGCCAAAATAATAGACTCATTAAATATAATTCATAAAAATGAACTTAATAAATTTATAAAAACAAATAATCCAACCAAAGAATTCATAAAAATTGCTGGATGCAATATAAAATATAACGAATACACTAAAAAGGAACTTTACACTTCAGTATTTACAAGGAATGAAGAACGTGTTGCCAATGCAGATTTTCCGAAAAATTTCTACGCATATAGAAAAACTGTAGATTTAGGAAATGGCGATTTACGAACATACTATCCATACTATTTGTTTTTAGACCTTTATTTAGACAATCTTACCTATCCCAAATACGAAAAAGAAACGGCAAGAGATAGAAATTCATATATTCATAATAGCAATAAAATAACTGTTATAGATAGTCTTATCACTAACGACTCTTTAAAAAACAGTTTGATACGAAGAAACGCACGCAGATACTTATTGGCGACCAAAGATCCAGACAATGGTGCGAAAATGATTGAAATTTTAAAAAAATACAATGCAAATCCAAAACATCATTTAGAATTAGAAACTCTGGCACAAGCTACAATGAAACTAACTCCAGGTCAAAAAGCACCTAATGTTTTACTAGTAAATTCTGACAACGAAGCAAAGCAACTCCAAAGTATACTTTCTAAAAGAACTGTACTCTATTTTTGGTCTATGGAGTCTATCAAGCATTTTAAAGACATCCACGCAAAAGTAGCAGAATTAGCATCCAAGTATCCAGAATTTGAATTCATTGGAATTAATACTGATACACATTATAAAAAATGGTTAAATACAGTAACCGTATCTGGTTTTAACAAATCAAAAGAATATCAATTGGAAGATGTTCAAAATGCAGAGCGAAAACTGGTGCTTTATTCAAACAACAAAGCACTCATTATTGATAAGAATGGTGTAATATTAGAGAGTAATACCAATATATTTCACCCGAGTATGGAGGACCAACTTCTTGCGTTCTTAAACTTATAGAAGTAGTTCAAATAAAAGAAGGGGCTCTGAAACTCCTTCAAAAATATAATTTCCAGAATTCCTTAGCCCTAATTTTTCTAGCAACTTTATAGAAGCTACATTATGAGGCACTGTAAAAGCAAGTATTTTAGATATATTCATTTTTAATTTTGCTTCTTTTAAGACAGCCTTAGAAGACTCAAAACCATACCCTTTGCCTATAAATTGAGGTAAAAAAGCAAATCCAATGTCTGGATGGTCCAAATTATCGCGTTTATAGATCCCGCAAGTGCCTATAGGTAATTTTGAAGTTTTTTCTAGCACCAAATAGGAGCCATAGCCATTGTCTGTGTAACTGGGAATATATTTTTCTATGATTTGTTTTTCGGCATCTGCAACCGTTCTAATATTTCTGTCACCTATGTATTTTAGCCAACCTTCGCTATTCAATAACTCGTAATAAAAAGGAGCGTCTCTTACTTCAATTTTGCGAAGTAATAAACGCTCTGTTTCTAAACTTGTAATTTTCAAACTACTATTCTTTAAACAAAGGCAAACCGGCCATCATTGTATTCACCTTTTTTGACACCGCTTCGAGTTCTGCATCATCTTCAAAATTCATAAGCGCTTCGTCAATTAGCTCCACTATCTTTTTCATAGCGTCTTCTTTCAACCCACGAGTGGTTATAGCTGCAGTTCCAATTCTTATACCACTTGTTACGAATGGAGATTTATCGTCGAACGGCACCATGTTTTTATTTACCGTAATTTCGGCTTTGCCTAGGGCTTCTTCAGCTTCTTTACCAGTGATGTTTTTGTTACGCAGGTCAATGAGCATCATGTGATTATCTGTTCCACCACTTATAATATTATAGCCTTTCGTAATAAAAGCTTCGGCCATTTCAGCTGCATTCTTTTTTACCTGAATCATATAATGTAAAAACTCATCTGTCAATGCTTCACCAAAGGCAATGGCTTTAGCGGCAATAATGTGCTCTAAGGGACCTCCTTGGTTTCCTGGAAAAATTCCACTGTCCAAAAGCGAAGACATTTTTCGTAGATTTCCGTTTTTCAATGTTATTCCGAAGGGATTATCAAAATCTTTCCCCATCATAATCATTCCACCTCTTGGTCCTCGTAAGGTTTTATGTGTAGTAGTTGTAACTATGTGGCAATGTGGCATTGGATCGCTAATAATCCCTTTAGCAATGAGTCCAGCTGGATGGGCAATATCTGCTAGTAACAATGCGCCCACTTTATCTGCTATCTCTCTAAATCGCTTATAATCTATTTCACGTGAATAGGCAGAAGCTCCTGCTATAATCATTTTAGGTTGCTCTCGCACGGCAATTTCTTCAATTTTGTCATAATTCAACATGCCAGTTTCTTGCTCTACACCATAGAAGACTGGTTTGTATAATTTTCCGCTGAAGTTCACAGGAGAACCGTGAGTTAAATGGCCCCCGTGTGACAAATCGAATCCTAAAAATGTATCACCAGGATTTAAACATGCGGCAAAAACTGCTGTATTTGCTTGTGAACCACTATGTGGCTGTACGTTTACATAGTCGGCACCAAAAAGTGTTTTGGCGCGATCTATGGCTAGTTGCTCCACTTCGTCTACCACTTCACAACCGCCATAATAGCGTTTACCTGGGTAGCCTTCGGCATATTTATTTGTTAATACAGATCCTGCTGCTTCCATCACTTGGTCACTTACAAAATTCTCGGAAGCAATGAGTTCCAATCCATTTAATTGACGTTGTTTTTCGGCTTCAATAAGTTCAAATATCTGTTGATCGCGTTGCATAGGTACATTTAATTTTAGTGATAAAAGATTGTCCTAGCCCAAAAATATGACTTTTGAAAATTCCAAAAAAGAAACAAAAAAGTGCCTCCTTTAGGGTTAGGGTCAACGTTTTTTTATGACTTCCGTTAAGGAAAACATAAAAAATTGTATCTGGCCACCAAAAATACAAAATGCTTGTGGTTAGTTGTTCAGAAATTATATATTTGATTTAACAAAACTACAAACAAAAAAAACCTGCTATGCCTTTAACTGCCAACGACCCAAAAAGAAAATCTTGGTTACACGTACCCAAAAACAGTGACTTTCCTATACAGAATATTCCCTTTGGCGTATTTTTAACTCGTGACGACATCATTACTATTGGCACTCGTATAGGAGAAACTGCTATAGATTTAGGTGCTTTACACCAATTAGGATATTTTAAAGGAATTGACCTTACTGACGATATCTTCTTACAAGATACCTTAAACGATTTTATAGCCGACGGAAGAAAAACGTGGCGCCTGGTACGTAATCGTGTTTCAGATTTATTTTTGGAAGGAAATGACGAATTACGAAAAAACAAGGATCACTGCAAAGAAGTATTGTTCCGTTTGGACGAAATTGAAATGCAATTACCTGTGGACGTTGGTGATTATACCGATTTCTATGCGAGTAAAGAACACGCTACAAATGTGGGCTCACTTTTTCGTGATCCCGAAAATGCATTGCTACCTAACTGGTTGCACATCCCAATAGGCTACCATGGAAGAAGTTCTTCCATTGTACCATCGGGAACGCCCATTCGCAGACCTATTGGACAGACCAAACCAGGAGACGATGGCAAACCAGGGTTTGGACCCTCACAACTATTAGATTTTGAGCTGGAAATGGCTTTTATTACAACGGCTACCAATGCTTTAGGAAAGCGAGTTCCTATTAAAGATGCTGAAGAGAATATCTTTGGCTTAGTTTTATTTAATGACTGGAGTGCCCGTGACATACAAGCCTGGGAATATGTGCCCCTTGGACCATTTTTAGGGAAAAGCTTTGCTTCAACTATTTCGCCTTGGATTGTTACCCTGGATGCTTTAGAGCCCTTCCGAGTTGAAGGACCCAAGCAAGAGCCTGAGCCCCTTCCCTATTTACAACAAAAAGGAAAAAAGAATTTAGACATACATTTACAGGCTGCCATCTTACCAAAAGGTGGTAAAGAAACTGTTGTTACTAATTCTAACTTTAAATATATGTATTGGTCTATGGCACAACAGCTCACCCACCATACAGTAAATGGTTGTAATGTGCGCAGTGGCGATATGATGGGAAGCGGAACTATTTCTGGACCAACAGAAGACAGCTACGGATCTATGCTGGAATTAAGCTGGAAAGGGACAAAACCAATTACTTTAAACGACGGCTCTGAACGTAAATTTATCAACGATGGAGATACGGTAATTATGCGTGGTTACTGCGAAAAGGACGGGTTTCGGTTAGGATTTGGAGAATGTTCTGGAAGGGTATTGCCGGCAAGGGAATAAATTTTGGCACGCCAATTGTATTTTTACAATTGTAACCAAAATAAATTCGTTATGAAAAAGGCAATCTTACTTATCATTATTGCAATTGCATTTTCATTTGCAGGATGTAACAGCGTAAAACGAAACCAGAAATTTTTACTAAAAGGTAGCTATGACCAAGCCATCGATCTAGCCGTAAAAAAAATTGGTAACGATAGAAACGACAAACAAATACAGGAACATATCATCCTTTTGGAAGAAGCTTACGCAAAGGCCGTTTCTCAAGACAACCGCCGCATAACGGGACTCCAAAATAACACTTCGCCTGAAGCGTTGCAAGCGCTTTATTATATTTATAAAGGCTTAGACAGTCGCCAGGAAGCAATTCGCCCATTATTACCATTGCGCAATGTGCAAACGGGTTTTGACGCTAGTTTTCCAATGGTAAATTATTCGCAACAACTTACAAGGGCTAGAAATAACTATTCCTATTCATTATACACCGAAGCCCAGGAGTTGATGGCTCGCAATAACACGATGGCATTTAGGGATGCACATAATGTTTTAAGTGAATTGAAATATGTGCAGTCAAATTATAAAGATGTAAATCAGTTACTGGAAGATGCACATTTCTATGGAACCGATTTTGTTTTGGTAACCCTAAACAATAGAAGTAATATACTAATACCAAGACGTCTTGAGCAAGAGTTGTTGGATTTCAATACTTATAAATTAGATGATTTTTGGACCGAATATCATAATGAAAGACAGCGGGATATTCAATATAATTTTGGTATTGTTCTTAATTTTAGAGAGATTTCTTTATCGCCAGAGCGCATTTCAGAAAAAGAATACCGTCGTAGCAAAGAAATCAAAGACGGTTGGAAGTATAAGACAGATCGTAACGGTGATAAAATAAAAGACAAAAATGGAAACTTTATAAAGATTGATATTTTTAAAACGGTGACTGCAAGAGTTACCCACACCCTACAAACCAAATCTATTTTGGTGGGTGGAGACGTACTTTATCGAGATTTAAATAGTGGTCGAAACATAGACAACCACCCTTTGGCTACCGAGTTTATTTTTGAAAACGTCTTCGCCAAATATCGGGGCGATGAAGAAGCCTTAACCTTAGAAGATAAACAGCTAGTAACAAATAATTTTATTCCATTTCCAGACAATGCCCAAATGCTTTTAGATGCTGGGGACAACATTAAAGGAAGGTTAAAAGAAATTCTAAAGAACAATAATTTTAGATAATCAGAATCTAAAAAAGCCGACGGTTTCGTCGGCTTTTTTTAGAGGAATTTTCTTAATTCTTCAGCTTGTATGCTATGATGTGATGCATGCGATACAGCAACTCCATTTTTTATAACAATCATTTGCGGACTTTGATGTTGCACTTGAAACCTGTATCCTACTTCGTCAGAGACATCACGGTAGGCTTTTAAATCAAGATAGTATAACTTTACTTGGTCATCGGTTAGTTCATAATTTCTTTCAAAATTCCTTAAAGCCATTTTACTAATTCCACAAGTTGTTGAATGTTTAAATATAACTACAGGCATCGTTTTAGATTGTTCAACCAGTTCGTCTAATTGTTTCAGTTGAGAAAGCACATGCCATGGCACCTCGACAATTTCTTCTTTAGCTATATCTCGTTGTGTCTTATTGAATTTACTGAATAATCCCATCCTCTTTCTTTTTTGTAAAAATACGACAAGATAAAAACTTACCATCTCAAAATATTCTTAAGAATAACAAAAACAGTCATAATGTCTGTTAAATCAATAGCTTACACAGACAATCTGTCGTAAATTTAAAATGGTTCAATATTTGAAAATTACACGGTGTGCGATTGTGGCGGTACTTTAAATAAAGGTTCTCTTTTTCTCAATCGGATATTAGAAAAAAAATAATGAATATAAAATAGATTCCACTTTAATGGAATAAATAACAATATGAACTTTAACAATTTCACAATAAAAAGTCAAGAAACTATACAGCAAGCCCAACAGCTGGCCCAAAGCTTAGGACATCAACAAATAGAAAATGAGCACATTTTAAAAGCTATTTTTGACGTTGATGAAAGTGTGACCCCATTCCTCTTAAAAAAGTTGAATGTGAATGTAGTTCTATTACAACAAGTGCTTGACAAACAACTAGAGAGCTTCCCAAAAGTTTCGGGAGGAGATATTATGCTGTCTCGTGAAGCAAATAAAGCGGTTACAGAAGCAAGTATTATTGCAAAGAAAATGAATGATGAATATGTTTCTATCGAGCATCTACTATTTGCAATTTTTAAGTCTAAGAGTCAAATAGCACAAACCTTAAAAGATCAAGGTGTCACCGAAAAAGGATTAAATAGCGCCATCGAAGAATTACGTAAGGGGGACCGAGTGACTTCACAATCTGCTGAAGAAACCTATAACTCCTTAAATAAATACTCAAGAAATTTAAACAAGTTAGCCGAAGAAGGTAAACTGGATCCTGTAATTGGTCGTGACGAAGAAATTAGGAGAATCCTTCAAATTTTAACACGTCGAACTAAGAACAATCCCATGCTGGTTGGCGAGCCTGGAACTGGTAAAACTGCTATTGCTGAAGGTTTGGCACATCGTATTGTAGATGGAGACGTACCAGAAAATCTTAAAAGCAAAGTTATTTACAGCCTAGATATGGGTGCTCTAATCGCAGGTGCCAAATACAAAGGTGAGTTTGAAGAACGTCTCAAAGCTGTTATCAAAGAAGTAACAGCCAGCGATGGAGACATTGTACTTTTTATTGATGAGATCCATACGTTGGTAGGTGCTGGTGGCGGACAAGGAGCAATGGATGCTGCGAATATTTTGAAGCCTGCTTTAGCTAGAGGCGAGCTAAGAGCCATAGGCGCCACAACCTTAGACGAATACCAAAAGTATTTTGAAAAGGACAAAGCACTGGAACGTCGTTTCCAAAAAGTACAAGTGAATGAACCTGATACCGAAAGTGCCATTTCAATACTTCGTGGTATCAAAGAAAAGTACGAAACCCATCATAAGGTACGTATTAAAGACGAAGCAATTATCGCCGCTGTAGAATTGTCACAACGCTATATTACAGATCGTTTCTTGCCGGATAAAGCAATTGATTTAATGGATGAGGCTGCTAGTAAGCTCCAAATGGAAATAAACTCTAAGCCAGAAGAATTAGATGTCTTAGATAGAAAAGTAATGCAACTGGAGATTGAAATTGAAGCCATTAAGCGTGAAAAGGATGAATTAAAACTGAAAACCCTTAGAAGTGATTTGGCAAACTTAAAAGAGGAACGCAACGAATTGAATGCCAAATGGAAAAGCGAAAAAGAAGTTGTTGAAAATATTCAGCGTTATAAGACTGAAGTTGAAGACTACAAGCTGGAAGCAGAACGTGCCGAACGTGATGGAGACTTCGGAAAAGTAGCCGAAATTCGATACGGAAAGATTAAAGAAGCACAAGAAAAACTAGCAAAATTAGAAAATGAGTTGGCTGAAAATAAAAGTGAACATTCTTTAATAAAAGAAGAAGTAACCAATGAAGATATTGCCGAAGTGGTGGCAAAATGGACTGGAATCCCAGTGACTAAAATGTTACAGAGCGATCGCGAGAAATTATTACGTCTTGAAAAAGAACTCCACAAACGAGTTGTAGGTCAAGAAGAAGCGATTGTTGCGGTGAGTGATGCCATACGCAGAAGCCGTGCCGGATTGCAGGACCAGAAAAAACCCATTGGTAGTTTCTTGTTTTTGGGAACCACAGGTGTTGGTAAAACCGAATTGGCAAAAGCGCTGGCAGAATACTTGTTCGACAATGAAAATGCAATGACTAGAATTGATATGAGCGAATACCAAGAACGTCACAGTGTAAGTCGATTGGTGGGAGCACCTCCAGGATACGTGGGCTATGATGAAGGCGGACAATTAACTGAAGCCGTACGAAGAAAACCCTATTCTGTAGTATTATTGGATGAAATTGAAAAAGCGCATCCTGACACCTTTAATATTTTGTTACAATTGCTGGATGAAGGTAGGTTAACAGATAATAAAGGAAGGACAGCCGATTTCAAAAATGCGATAATTATTATGACCAGTAATATGGGAAGTGATATTATTCAGCAAAAGTTTGAAACTGTAAAAGATGCAGACACTGCAATGGAAGCAGCTAAAGTAGAAGTTCTAGGCTTGCTCAAACAAACCGTACGTCCAGAATTTTTAAATAGGATTGACGATATCGTGATGTTTGCCCCATTAAATAAAGAGAATATAACTGAAATTGTAGGCCTTCAACTGAAAGGTCTGACTAAAATGTTGTCTAAACAAAACATCACCTTAGATGCTACAGAAGAAGCTATTAAATATCTTTCAGAAAAAGGATTTGATCCTCAATTTGGAGCGCGTCCTGTGAAGAGAGTGATTCAAAAAGAAGTGCTGAACCAGTTGTCCAAAGAAATACTAGCTGGCAAGATTACTACAGAAAGCATTATACTTTTAGATAGTTTTAACAATGAATTAGTTTTCAGAAATGAAGGAAAATTAGCCGGACTATGATCTTAAAATTTGAGATTGAAAATTTGAATAAAATAAGGCTGAGGTTGCCTTTTGAAGCGTGAGATACTTCAACAAAACCTCATTATTTGGTTGGTTAGTCCACCCGCACTTTAACACGTGCGGGTGGTTTTTTTATGTTTAAAACCGAAGGATTACGTACTTTCGCTTTCTATGAAGATTTCGGTATACATCTTTACAATATCTTTCTTGCTTATTCTGGTAATAGGTTGTAAAGATGTTTCTACGGCCGTCTCAGACAGTCGTAAAAGTGATTATGCCCTGTATGATTCCAAGGGAGATTTTCATAGATTTTCTACCTATAATGATAAAAAAGCTATTGTGCTTTGGGTACAGGGGAATGGTTGCCCTATTGTTCGTAATGCATTGATAGATTTTAATAGCATTGCTGATAGTTATTCAAAAAAGGGATTTAAGTTTTTTATGATCAACAGCAATATGCAGGATGATCGTACTGAAATTGCTAAAGAAGCACAAGTATTTAATTTTACAACTCCTGTTCTTCATGATAACGCACAAATACTGGCTGATGCACTAAATATAAACATAACTGCCGAAGCAATTGTGCTACATCCAACCACACGTGAAATACTATATAGAGGCCCTATTAACAATAGGTTGGATTACGAAGTACAAAAAGAACTTTCATCTAAAAACTATCTAAAAGATGCTTTAGAAGCTATTCTTGATGGAAAATCTGTTACAGATAGAAAAGAAATAACCAGAGGTTGTACCGTGACACGTTTGTCTACCCTAGAAAAAAATATCACTTTTAATTACAGTGACCATATTGCCCCTATCCTTGCGAATACTTGTGTACAATGTCACAGAGAAGGTGGTAGAGCACCTTGGATTATGGAAGATTACCAAACCATAGTGGGATGGTCTGGGATGATAAAAGAAGTACTCCTTAGTAAACGTATGCCACCTTGGAAAGCAGATCCTACCATTGGTGATTTTAAACACGATTTTTCATTAGCTGATAGCAATGCAAGAAAAATTATACGATGGATTGACCAAGGAATGCAACCAGGGACAGGTAAGGATACTTTGCAATTATTGGAATTCCCTATAGCAAGTTGGGAAAGAGGGATACCAGATAAGGTGGTTGTTTTAAAAGAAGAGAAAATTCCTGCTTCTGAAAAAATACCCTATCAATATCAAATTTTTGAATTAGATCTACCTGAAGACAAGTGGTTACGTGGTTTAGAAATTATTCCAGGCAATCCACAATTATTACATCACGTTGTACTTATTCACGAAGACGGCTATACATCTAGCCCCATCACAGGCAGAAAACTTAGACGATTTACAGATAATTTTATTGCCTTGGGTGCGGGAGCTAACCAAGCTACTTTCTTTCCCGAAAATACAGGCGTATTCTTAAAAAAAGGCGAAAAATTAAAAATACAGTTGCATTATACACCTATTGGCAAAGAGGCTATAGACCAAACAAAAATTGGGTTTTATTATCACACTGAAAAACCAAAAAAATGGTATTATCCCCTCTCTCCTACTAATGTTGATTTTACCATACCGCCAAATACAAAAGATGTCAAAATAATTGCCCAAGATACCATCCAACGAAATATCTATATTCACAGCCTTATGCCACATATGCATTATAGAGGGAAATCTATTAAAATGTCTGTAATTAAGCCAGACGGAGTTATAATCCCATTAGTTTCTGTACCAGATTTTAATATGGACTGGCAATGGCTTTACGAATTGAAAGAACCCATTTATGCTCCTAAAGGTTCTGTGATATTAGTTGAAGGAGTTTTTGACAACACAGTTCAAAATCCTTTTAATCCAGATGCCTCCAAAGAAATACACTTTGGCATCCAAAGTACAGACGAAATGCTTACCGGATTTTTTAACTATACACTAGCCGAATAATTTTTTTTCTATATAGCTGTAACAAAATCAGTTACTTGGTCGTCTTATTTGTATATCAATCTTAAATCGAATTATTATGAGAACTCAAGAGCAATTTTATCCGGCAGAGAATAATAAATATACACGCAACAAAACTTTGGCAATTTATATTGTCACAATTACCTTCATAGTAGTGAGCTATACCGTAGTAACTGCAGCTTCAGTTTTGTAAATAAAAAAACCGTCCTTAAAAGGACGGTTTTTATTTCATAGCAATTTTTATAATTTCAAGAAATTACCAACTCGCAATCTCTTTTTTAACTTCGTCTTTGGCTTTTCCAGTTTTTTCCTGGATTTTTCCTACCATTTCGTCATACTTACCTTCGCTGAAGGCTTCGTCGTCATTAAAAGAAACACCATATTGTTGTTTAGCATTTCCTTTTATTTGGTTCCATTTTCCTTTTAATTCTGTTGAGTTCATAGTCTTAAATTTTAAAGTTAGATTATTTTCTTTTTCGATACTATAAAGATATAAATGAAGCTTCGGGTTTTGTATTAAGGCATTCCCAAAGAGTTCATTTAAATTGTTATTGTTTTACTAACTTCTCTTAAAAAGTGTTATTTTTCGGTTTTAAATTAACTTTCTATGCGTTATTTTTTGTTTTTAATCACTCTAGTATTCATATCATGTGGTAATGATAAAAAAGAGGTAACACCTTCAGAAGAAAAAACAACTACCACCTATTATCTAATTCGCCACGCTGAAAAAGATAGGAACACCACAGACAACCCTAGTCTTATCAGCAAAGGAAAAGATCGTGCTAAGCATTGGGCCAAGCATTTTGAAAATATACCATTGGATGCAATATATAGCACAGATTATAACCGGACGAGGGAAACTGCTGCACCTACCGCCCAAAGTAAAGCACTGACAGTACAATTATACAATCCCGATAATTTATACAATGCGGAATTTCAAGAAGCGACTAAAGGGAAAACTATTTTAGTGGTGGGTCATAGTAATACTACACCTGCACTTGTAAATACAATTGTAGGCGAAAATAAATACCAGCAGATTAGCGATACTGAAAATGGAATGCTTTATAAAGTTAGTATTTCAGAAATGGGAGAGACTAAAGTTACTATTGAGAAAGTTGAGATGTAATATTGGGTAACTGGGTAACTGGGTAACTGGGTAACTGGGTGAATTAGTGAATTAGTGAATTAGTGAATTAGTGAATATTGATATTAAATTGAATTTAAAAAAAATCGAATAGTTAGCTGGATTTTTACAAATAAAAATACACAAGCCTTATAAAAACAGCTGAACCCACAAACTCTTTTACTAATTCACTAATTTCCTAATTCAACCACCTCACATTTCTATAATCACTTCCGCTACGCCTCTGCGTACTTTTTTAAAGTCGGCAAAAATGTCGTCTTTATGGCGATAGCCAACGGCCAGTACTAAAACTGCATGCAGGTTCTTTTCTTTCAGCTGCAGAAACGCATCGTATTTTTCGGGTTCGAAACCTTCTATGGGACACGCATCTATTTGTTCTAAAGCACAAACAGTCATTAAATTTCCTAACGCAATATAGGCCTGTTTTTCCATCCATAGGTTCACCTCTTCAGTTTCTTTTTCGGCAAAACTATCTTTTAAAAATAATTCAAAAGGCTGAAGAATAGCCTTAGGGGTATTGCGAACGGCAGCTACTGTATTAAAATATGTTTCTATGAAGCTCGAAGTTAATTCGGTTTCCACACATAAAACGAACACGTGAGAAGCATCTGCTACCTGTTGCTGATTCATCGTAAAAGGCACTAATTCTTTCTGCAATTTTTTATTCTGAATTAAAACCATTTTAAGCGGTTGCAATCCATAGGAAGTCGCAGTTAAATTAAAGGCCTCTTTTAAAATATTTATTTTTTCTACTGATAGCGCTTTAGAGGCATCAAATTTCTTTGTTGCATAACGCCATTGTAGTTTTTGTAAAGTTTCGGAACTCATTTATGTATCTTTGATGTACAAAAATACTATTCTTGTTTCGTTACATAAGAATAGATACATTATATTATAAAATAGCTAAATAGCGTAAGCCAATGTCCATTCTTGAAGATCGTAAAAACCAATCTGAAACCCGAATCTTTAAAGCTGTATTTCCAAATACTACCAATCATTACGACACACTATTTGGAGGAACCACATTACATATGATGGATGAAGCCTCCTTTATTTGTGCAACTCGTTTCAGCAGAAAAAAAGTAGTTACAGTAAGCACGGAGAAAATAGATTTTACCAAACCCATACCTCAAGGTAGTATTGTAGAATTAATAGCGAGAGTGAACAAAGTAGGGCGAACCAGTTGTATCGTGAAGGTAGATATTTTTATGGAAGATATGTACAGTAGTAATCGAGAAAAAGTGGTGACGGGATATTTTACATTTGTAGCTATTGGAGATGACAAGAAGCCTGTGGCCATTCTTTAACAGAAACCATTTTTATCTCACCATAGAATATTGCCTTTTAAATTTTGTTGATTTGTACCATTATTAACTAAGTAAATTCTAAAAGAAATTAGATAGCTTTGTGGTCACATTAAACTTATATTATGGTAGCAGCAGTCTCCCTATTTCTTATTGTTTCATTATCTGTGCTTATTACCAAAATTGCAGCGATTGCGCTAATGCATACAGGGTTATCTACAGAAAGCGCAAAGTTTCAAGCTAGATCGGCGTACACTGGGACAGGGCTAAGTACCCAAGAAACGGAGAACATTATGAACCATCCCGTTCGTAGAAAGATAATTTATCATTTAATGCTTATTGGTAATGCAGGTATTGTGACGGTTATGTCTTCGCTTATTTTAACCTTTATACTTCCAGACACCATGGCATCCAAACTCTATGGATTGCTAATAGTCGTAATTGGAATGCTTGTCCTTTTTTTGGCAGTACGCAGCAAATGGGTAGATAGAGGCTTGTCTCGGGTTATCAATAAAATGTTGAAACGCTACACTAATATTGAAGTTCACGATTTTGCTGCGGTCCTTCACCTTAAAGACGATTATACCATTATTGAAGCCAAGGTAGATCACGATGGTTGGATGGGCAACAGAACCCTTGAGCAACTTAATTTGAGAGAAGAAGGTCTTACTATTTTGGGGGTAGATCGTAAAGGCAACGGATATTTCGGATCTCCATCGGGAAATTTTAAAATTCTACCAGACGATGTTGTAACTATCTACGGAAAGTCTGAAGGTATCCAAAGCATCTACAATAGAAAAAAAGACCACTATGCACAACAAGAACACAATAAGTTCGTAGCCAAAGAGGAGGTTAGAAAAGAAAGCGAAAAGCAAATCTTGGAGGCTGGGACTGATTCCGAAAAGCAACAACTTTAGAAGCAAACACTTTTAAACCTCACTGTAAATTAATTAATTTATATAGCTTGAAGAAGCTAATGACTTATGTTTTCAATTTGCTGAAAGAATATTTCCATTTTTGTTTTCAGAAAAGTAAAAAGCATCTTATATTTGCACCCGCATTCAGGCAAACAGCTTGAATAGACACTTTGGAGAGTTGGCAGAGTGGTCGAATGCGGCAGTCTTGAAAACTGTTGAGGGTCACACCTCCAGGGGTTCGAATCCCTTACTCTCCGCTGAAAGACCTACATTAGGCACTAAAAAACCTGTAAATCGTTGATTTACAGGTTTTTTCATTTTATTTGATATCATATGATATCAAATAAATGCAATCTAAAAGGGGCTAATTCGGTGTCACTTAAAACTTCACTCTAACTGACACCGAATTGAAGTTAAATATTTGTTTTTAATGGATTATGATTACATATTTTTAATAATTTTTTCGTAAATTGAAGAGAATTTTAAAAATATTCGTGTCACATTCTCTTTCTCTTCTATTTTATATTAAAAAAAGCAAGGCCGACGAACTCGGAAAAGCTAACATTTACCTGCGCATAACCCACGATGGGCGAAGAGCTGAGTGCAGTGTACGAAGGAAAGTTAAGTTCAAAGATGGAACTCCAAAACCCAATTAGCACTTGGTAATTCTGTTGAAGCACAAGAATTGAATAAGCATTTGAGTGTTATAAAGAATCAGATTTACTCGATTCAGCAAAACTTTGAACGTGTTAATGAATCTTATTCTGCAACTGATCTTCGGGATGTGCTTCTCGGAAAAGACAAAGTCAATAAAATGCTACTCGAAATATTCCAGGAACATAATGACAAAGTTCAAAGTCTAATCGGGAAAGATTTTGCCGTCGGAACTTTTGAGCGCTACCGAACCTGTAGAAATCACGTTCAGGATTTTATAAAGAAGAAATACAAGAAAAATGATATTCCTGTGAAAGCTGTAGACCATAAATTTATAACTGGCCTGGAATACTATCTTAAAACGACGCGCAAGTGCTCTCACAATGCTGCCATCAAGTATATCACAAATTTTAAAAAGATAATTCGTATTGCTCACGCTAACGATTGGATTGATAAAGACCCCTTCATACATTGGAAAGCTAAACTAAAAGTTATTGAACGTGAGTTTCTGACCGAAGAAGAAATTCAAAAAATCATAGACCTCGATTTTAAAATGGAACGACTCGACCAAGTGCGTGATATTTTTGTATTTTGTTGCTTTACTGGTTTGGCGTATGCAGATGTTAAAAAATTGAACAGAGGCGATATTGTAGTAGGCGCAGATGGCGAAGAGTGGGTGAAGACGAAAAGATCTAAAACTGATACCAGAAGCAATATCCCAATTTTACCGATAGCTAAGATACTTATAGAAAAGTATAAGGACAATGAACTTTTAATTGAAAAAGACTTGGTGCTGCCTGTTCTAAGTAATCAGAAAATGAATGCTTACATCAAAGAGATTGCAAACTTGGCGGGTATTACGAAGAATCTCACTTTTCATCTCGCACGACATACATTCGCTACAACAGTAACTTTAAGTAATGGTGTCCCAATAGAGTCTGTTAGTAAGATGCTTGGGCATACTAATCTTAAAACGACCCAGCACTACGCTAAAATTTTAGATATGAAAGTGAGTAAAGATATGGCAATTCTAAGATCAAAATTTAGATGAGGATTTAAAGAGGTATTCCATAGTCTTTTTTCCCATTATTAGAATTTCTCAGATTATCCAGATGGCCAAATTTTGGCTTAGTTCTTTCCTCTTTAATTTTGAATCCTTTCTCAACGAAATTAATAGCAGCTATTTTCCAATTTGTTATTTTTAGCCCTCTGCTCAATTCCCAGTCTTTGGCATCGTAATACGTATAGAACTTTTTTCCTTGCATAGCTGGCCAATTGTTTTCTTTAAAAAAATTTAAAACAACCAGTTCATTTTTTGGCCTTGCCAGTTTATTTAAGTTTTCTTTTGTTTTATGTTTATAAGAAGGTACCAAATTTTGGCCTGGTTCTGGGACGTAGGTAGCCATTTTTTGACCAGCTGAATTAAAAAAAATGGCCATCTGGACTTTTGAACCTCTTGCGGGATGGTATGATGGAAAATATTTTAAATAGCCCCAATCATTAAGATCTCTCAGATAATTGTGATAGGTTGTTTTTGATTTGAATTTCGCTTTTTCCATAATCCATTCTCTGTTTATGGTTATGGTCTTTTTAAAAAATTCTCGGTTCCACTTCTGAAAGAATGCCAGATACAAAGTAATATGACCCTGTTTAATATTATAGTCTTTATTAAACAGTTCAAAAACTGCATTAAGCTGAACAATATAGTTAACCTTTTCCATCAGTCATTCTCATTAGTGTCTAGGTATTTCTTTTCTCGATAACTTCCCCTCCCGACTGGCAAGCCAACTTCTTTTTTTTCTTGCACATTTTTTTTTGCTAATATCAATTTCTTTTTGGGTGGTTCGGTTTGCTCAAAAAGGGAATACAGCATTGCAACGGTTGGTTTCGTTTGGTTCTTTTCAATATCTTTCATTATGGCAATCATTCCATTCATCCGTTTCTTAATGAGTAATGAAATTCGCTTTTCTAAGGTTTCCATATTTGGTCCCATTGACTCTACTGGGGAAATTCCGTTCTCCTTAAAAAAGTCCATCATTAAGAGCAATGTCATCGATTGGGATTTCGATAGCATCTTACTAAATTTCCTAAATTCATTAGCCACAGAACTTTTAATCTTTAAAGTCTCAAAACCCTCTTTTTCATACCCTTTGTCCATAGTTTTTAGTAAAATTAGCGCCTGTTTACGGCGGTTAACAAATGTTTTTAGTAAAAAATAGTGTTTTTATTCAAATTCAAAAAGAGAGAAAAACCTTGTAAACTCCCATAAACAATATGTTTATGGTGAAATCGAATTAACGTAACAGGGCGACTGCCTGTTACCCTCTTGCTATTCGATTCCTTCATTTCATTTCAGGATCTTCATACTTTTCAACCAAGGCAGAAAAGCTATTTTAGGTACTTTCAACACCATTAATTTTTTAGTAATAAAGTGAAGTTAATTATTTACAAACAACTGACAATCATTTAAATAAACTAATTTTCATATTCATTTTAGATGGTTTTATATGATATAATTTGACATACTCTTCCCTTTAAAATCACCTACTTATTATATCTTGAGCGTTTTCCTTTTCTTTTGGTATTGAATTCTATGTGTTCTTATACTTACCGAGTTTATTTGTGGCAAAATGATACAGAATAGCGTTCATTTAAATCTTATTCACTTACTTCCCATAGCGCTCTCGCCGTTACCTTTTCGGTAACTAATACTAAAATTATGACTGAGTAAGAAATTATAAAAGTGAGCAAGCGAACGGTTATGCAGTTCGTCTCGGACAGAATTTTAAACTTTGTGTAGAAAAAGGTCGGGGTAATCTTTTTGCCTAGCGAACGCTGTTGCTTTTTCTGCGACTGTGTTCAAGATTGATGTAGTGAACCGTTTTTCTCGGAATGCAGCTTTTTGCGAAATGTAGAGGAATGGGGTGGAACGGGTTGTAATATAATATTATTATTCTACTTCTAAGGCTAAATTGTAACGTGTACTCCTACCACCACCGGTTGGAATAAATATGCCTTTGCATACCAAATCTTGAAGATCCCGAGTTGCAGTCGCCTTTGAGGTTTTTGTAATGCCTATGTACTTGCGAGCGTTCATACCACCTTCAAAACCTTTTGGACCTTCTTCTAACATTCGTTGAACAGCACGCAATTGTCTTTCATTCAATTGCTCATTAAAGCGGTCAAAAAAACGAGCTTTTTTTAAAGTAAAAGCAACTTCTTGTGTTGTTTGTTCCTGAGCTATAAGAACGGTTTTAACAAAATAAGATATCCACTCCGTTATATTGTTTGAATTTTGAGCTTTTTCAAGATGATAATAATATGCTTTTTTATCAGCTTCAATACCTCTCGACAAACTAAGTAATATAGGTCTATTTATATATTGTGAAAGTGCTTTTTCTGAAATACATCTTCCCAAACGGCCGTTACCATCTTCAAAAGGATGTATACTCTCAAAATATAAATGCGCAATTGCTGATCTTATAATAGGCTTCTTTATGGGATGCTTTCCAGATGGACTACTATCATTAAACCATTTTATAAATTGATTCATTTCATTCGGTACGGCATTGGAAGGTGGTGCTTCAAAATGTACTTTCTGTTTACCCATTGCTCCAGAAACAACTTGCATTGGTTCTTTATGGGTTCTCCAACTTCCAACAAGTACATTTTTTGCTCCCATCATCAATGATGAATGCCAAGCAAAAAGTGTTGACTGCGTCAATGGCTCCGAAAAAGTGTCTCTAACATCAGTAAGTAAAGCCGCCATTCCCGTTGCCCGTTGATCTGAAACCACTTCATTTGGCACGTTAAGTCCAAGGTTATTTCGTACAGAAGACTTAACATCTTCGCGCTCAAGATATTCTCCTTCAATTTCTGATGACTTCATTGCTTCAGCGACCATTGTTTGTATAACCGTTTCAAGCTGTTCATCACGATCTAAGCCTTCTAAATAACCCTCCAACTGACCTACACGAGACATATAGTCAAACAAAATCTCCTCCACGTTTTTTAATGAATACGTGAAGTTAGGCCATTCCGGTTTTTGCCAATTATAAATCATTATGAGCCGATTAAAATCTTTATTCGGCTCAAATATAGTAAATTTTTGAGTTGATTATACTTATTTATCGGCTCAATTTTAAGTATTCATCTCAAAATGAATGTTATTTTTAGAGTCTACTAGCTTATAAAAACAGCACAATGAATATTTATAAATCTCTATGATTAATTATATATCAAAGATATGTGGTCATTTTCTTATTTGGATTTTTAACTCACTATTTTAATATTAAATTTCTAATCAACTTGTTAGCCCCAAACGTTGGCTGTCTTAGAATCAAATACATTTACCTTGCACTCAAATTTATCTTGAATACTTTTTATATATTCTAAATCCCCTTCTGAATAGACGCCAACATAAATACTGAATAATTTATCACCAGATTGTGCACCATATTTTGCCGCCTTGTTTACAGCATCAATTATATGATAGTCGTATTCGCCAAAATTGAAACCAAATGAAATTAATGAACCAGTTATGTTGCACAGGTTTTCATAACAATAAGTAAGGTATCTGTTATGATAAATTTGTTTTAACTTCTCGGTACCATCTCCTGCTGTTACAAAGACGGGGTAGTCTTTACTCTCCATTCTTGATTTCACATTTTCGAGTAGATATTTACGATTAGTATATACTTCTTTTTCAATTTCAATACCTGTGTCAAAAATGGGTAAAGTTCCGTGTATGTGGTAAACGGTTTGTTCGTCCTTGTGCTTACCCCAATTTAAGTCACCAAATTCCGCATCCTCATTACCACGACGAGTTTGAACTGGATTTAAGTGTTCACGACCAAAACCATCGATCGCTTTTTTTGATTCGTTTCTCATTAATACCCAATACAATAACAAGTCATAATTAGTAGAAAACACCTTTCCCTCTTTTTCTAAATATTCATTTAAAAAATTAAAGCAAGCTTTGCTTTTATCTTCGCCAACTTCAAAAACGTGTTCTGGATGTAATGCGCTTACAGCGTCAATTAAACTTTTTTGCATTAATTGGTTTGCATCAGTTAAAGCGTTTACCATATTTTCATCTATATGAAAAGCTTTCGCTAACTCAATAAAGTTATCTAGTTGCCTCATAATTAACTCAAAGTTTTTAGTATTTATAACTTCGAATAATTTTGACAATGTTGGGTCTTCTAGTTTCTCTATAAAATCATATAAGGCATTATACGAAAAAATGGTGTGGTCGTATGACATACTAAAACCATTACCCATAATAAGGTGTTTTGGTTTTGGTCTTGCATTTAATTTTTGCAACACTTGTTGATAAGACGGAATTTCTTCCATTTTTAAATCTGCCTTTAAATTTCCTTTTGCCATAATATTTTTTTCATATTACAAGTTTATTAAGAGTTAATCGAGAGAATCCCATTCATCAAGCTCTTTTTTCATAACTGATTTTAAGTATTCTTTTTCTTGATCTGTATCTACATTCACCAATTTTCTTAATCGGTTTATCATATAAATAATCATCAAAAATATGTGATATAGAACAATAAGACATATAGAACCAAATACTATATTGATCCATTTTTTTAAATTAAAATGGTTGAAATAATCACTGTTTGATATAAATGTTAATAATAATAAAATGGTTAAACCTAAAAGAGATAAAACTATTGTAACAAACGCACCATCCGAAGTATTTTTTATGAGATCTAGTCGTTTAATTTTTTGTGATGCATTTTGCTTTAGATGTTCAGAGTTTAACCTACTAGAAAAACTACTCACAAAATTGAAGAGGAGTCCAATTAAAATCGAGAGGACTAATGAAATTGCTTCTTTAATTTCTTTTAATGATTCTATACTATACAGTATTATTATAGCTATAACCAAAGGTACGATAAGGTTCTTTGTCAGCCTATTTAACTTCCAAAGTGAGTCGACTTTGAAAAATATTCTAACATAACATTTGAGCAGATTATTTATTTTGAAACTTTCCAAATTATAAGATATCTAGATCTAGAGATTGAAGCAATTTTGTAACTTTAATTATCATATCTTCATATTTTACAAAACCATCGTCTTCCGTTTTGAGTTCGATGTCATATGTTGGTTGTATTCTCATTGTATTAGAGAGGTCAATGGTACGAGTACTTCCATCATAAGAACTTGATACTCTAAGACTTGTTTCTCCTTCTTCGAATCCCATCTTTTTTAATTGTGGTAGTGTAAAGTATGTCTGCTTGTTTTCTACTGCGTTTACAATCTCATTTTTTAACTCATCTGGAAAATCAGTCTCATCCTCTGAAATTATCGCAGTTTTTAAAGTATATTTTCCTTTGTTCTTATAATCTCCTAAATATCTTGTCATCGAGTCTGATGGAACTTCTTTTCTGATAAATTCTAGTTTTGAATACTCACCATTTCCCAAAAAGTTCAAAATTAAATCCTTTTCAATAAATTTCTCAAAATTTACTTTTAAACCAGGCTGAACACTAGGTATAAATTTTCTAAGAAGAGAAAAAATGTGTTTTTTGTATGATTTACCATCAGTTTTTTCTAACACTAAATACGCTGTGGATTTACCTACAGGCATTATTATATCAAAATAATGTCGTTTATCAACTGAAAGACCCTTCTTCTTTTTTCCTGCGTCTGTTTTTAATTTATCAGAATTTGTGAAAGTTAATTCTTTATCTCTATCACGACCAACAACTATAACACCATTAATTCTTCCATACGTCGATTGCCCTTTCCATTGAGATTTTTTTTCTATAGAGTAAATCTTAATAATATCTCCATAAGTATCCTTTGGAGGTGCTTCCATTATATATTTTGGAAATTTTTGAAAGATTGCTTTGTATAAATTTTCAGCAATATTTTTTTCAAATTTTATCTTACTTCCAGATTTTTTATCATTTAACTGTAATGTGTAGATTTCAATTTTGGTCATAATAGTTTTATTTTTTTTTTTTAAGTTTCTCAATAATCTCCTTTTTCAGCCATTCAAATGCTGCATTTTGGTCATATTTAATTTCGGGTCGTAATAAGGCTTCCATATCGCCAATAAAACCCGGATTATTTTCTTTTTCTTCCACATTCAGTAAAAACTCTTTTTTGGTGGGCGGTTTTCCAACTGAAACACTCATATATTCATAGAAACAATCGATAATTGTTGGGATATCCAAATTGTGGTTCAATCTGGAATAATCCAAATCAAACAAATCCCTTCCTTTACTTCTTTGATACAATGCTCTTAATTTTGTACCTAATAATTCATTGATATTATAGGTACGGATATTTGCTTTACCTTCAAACCAATTATTTTTTACTTCAAAAGGAAATTCAACCCAAGGCAGTACATTAAAATGTTCTTTACAATTGATTTCCAATTTTAAACGCAGTCGAATATTCTCATATTCCGATGTAAATCGATACATCGCCTTTGCACCGTGACCACCGATTTTAGTGCTTCTTTTTTCTTCGAAAAAAGTAACCACTTCAGCGATGCGTTGCTTTATCGGTTTTATCGGTCCTGGTTTAACTTGAACCAAATCGATATCTTCGGAATAGCGTAGTGCAGGATTTAAATACAATTTATGAAGTGCTGTACCTCCTCTAAATGCTAGACTTTCATTTAAAAATTCATCCGAAAATATATCGACAAGGGCGCGACTTATGACCAAATCTTGTTCTACCTGTGAAAATTCTTTCCAAGGTGCGTGCATTTGCCATTTAGCTATATCAGGTCTCGGTATCATAAATCACTTTCCATTTTTATATTTACATCAACTTTCCATCTATTATCAACTGCACCTGCCTTTTCACTAGACCTCGGACTCAATAAAACTGGATAGAATTTTTTAAGTTTTAGATGTTCATATATGAGATTAGCTATATCAGATTCGGTATTGATTTCTTCTAATAAAAATCCTAAACGTTGTAACACACTTTTATGAGGATACCAAGACAGTAAATCTTTTGCGTCTTCCCATTTCATTTCTTCTGTTAGCTCTTCTAAAACAGAAAGCATTCTATTTAATCCACCTATCTTAGTTTGATGGTAAATTAAATCAACGGTGGTTAAGCAAGGACTGGATATGCTGAACATTCCTGCATCTCCTTTTCTTGATATTATATTTTTGCTTGGCCAGTTGGAAACGGTAAAAAAGTCAAGATTGATTGCATTTTTAGAGATGGATAACAAAGGTGCTTTGTCGTGCAAAACATACTCCTTTTGAATTTGTTGATGCCCAGCACCATAAAATTTTGCTGCCGAGTATAAGCCTATGTAATAATTACGGTTTAAAAACTTAAATAGGCCATCAACGTATAGCTCGATAGGAAGTTTTCCAAATTTTGAATATCGTGGTGGAATAATTAAATAAAAGTGATGCCTTAAGGGAATGATGTATCCTTTTTGGGTGGCATATTTTAAATCGCTTTGTACTGACGTTTCGGACTTACCCACATATGCTTGAACAATTTGGTCGTATGTAAACGCATAATTTTCAAAGGATAACTGGTTGGTGATGAAGTCTGACAGGTTCAATCGTAGTAAATTTTCGAGAAAAGTAGTAAAAATTAATCTATTTCTCGAAACTTTACTAAAATATTTTATATTTAAACCGAATTATATACTTTTAAATTCATTATGAAATACCTCTTCATCTGCTCAGCAAACAAACAACGCTCTAAAACGGCTGAAGACTATTTCTTTGAGAAATTTCCAGAGTACGAGTATAAAAGTGCAGGAACAAATACAAAAATTTGCAGAAAAGAAGGAACGACTGAGCTAACTGAAGATTTGTTAGAATGGGCTGATAAAGTCTATGTTATGGAAAAGAAACATCTAGACCAAATTAAAAAGCATACAGGCTCTAAGTACTACTCAAAAATTAACGTATTAGGAATTCCTGATATCTACAAATACTATGATGCTGATTTGATCACGATTTTGGAAGAGAAGGTGTCTTTCTAAAATTACCATTATAGTAGCAAAAATACCTTAAAAAGCATCAAATCTGCCTTTAAAATGATAATTTTACTATCCTCTGATTTGAGATTGTTCAACGACATATTGTTGTAAACTTTCGAGAAAAACACTAAAAATGGGTACTTTACTCGAAAGTTTACAATAATCTCTGTAGTTTTTTATCTCATATTAAACGGCACTTTGTTCAAAAAATAAAATTGCTATAACAAACGATATTACCGCGATAATAATCCCATACATAAAAATATTATAAGCTGTTCGCAAGTAATTGTACTTCTTCGCGAGCACAACACCAAGGAAGAATATATCATCAATAAGATTGGAATATAAGAATGACGCATTCTCCATCAGCCGGTTCATTCCCCAATGGTAATCTTCCCGTTTCATTTTATGAAAATTACCAAAAAACAGTAGGTTTGTGTCTTGATTCGCAATGTCCTCCTTCTTGAATTTTCCTGTCGTAATGTTCGGTCTTAATGATAAAACGGAATAGACTATTGAAGATAAGGTGACAATGAGCAAAATAATTGTAGGTGGAATAAGGTGCTGGTTATTGTCCAATTTTTGCATCAAAGATCCTAATAGAACCGAAATAATGATGGTGTTGATTGAAATAAGAATATTCGCCTTACCGTCGGCCATTCCGCTAATATCAATATGGTTTTTTGAAGTTAATCGAAACATTGTTTCAATGCCTTTTTCAGGTCTGCCCTCTATTTTTTGAAGTTTCTTTTTCAATTCTTTTAGTTCCGCTGCGGTCACACCTAATTCTTGAGTCAATTTAGAATCTACTTCTTGTTCCAATTTCTTGACTTTTTTTCTAATTTTCTTTTTGATATTTTCTTTACTTTCAAAGATGGATTCTTTTGCATAGTCTGTATAATATTGATGACTGGCCAAAAAAGCGAGGTTTGAATTATACCATTCTAAATCAGTATAATTTTTGCCATAGACTAGCGAAATTTCTTTTCTTAAATTTTCAGCGAAATGTTTGTACTCACTTTTTGAAAGATGGAACATATCTGCATCCCGAATGACCTTATGTAGCTTTTCAATTGGTACGACGTCATTTTTAGTCGCCATTATACACGCGCTCACTTTGGATATTATAATTTCGTTGGCATTACATTTTTTAAGGAAATCGGTAGCAATTCGTACACTTTCTTCCTCGTGTTCGAGCTTTGTGTGAACATACCCAGTATCGTGAAACCAGCCAGCAATGAGTAGGATTTCTATCTCTTCATCAGTAAGGTTTTCAGTTTTACCTATTGTCATTATGCCCTCTACAACAATGGCGGTATGATTCAGGTTGTGATATGTAAAATCTTGAGAGAGTTCTTTTGTTAGAAGATTGGTCACAAACTGCTGTGCTTTTAAAATCAATTCATTGTTCATAGATATGTTCTAGTTTTATGGTTGCATACTAATTATATTTTTAAAATTGACCAAACAACAGAATGCGGTTGTCTCATTTGATGAAAACAACCGCATTTAGAATAAAAGCATTTTACGAATCAGTCGATTTTTGAACCACCTTCAGATTCCAGTTTTTTTGCTTTCTTTTCTTTTTTGTCTTTTTTCTCTTGAGCAATTATTGCTTTAAGTTGCTTGATGATTTCTTTTTTGGTCATAATTTTACGATTTAGTGAATTGTTATTTGCCTTATTGACTTCTAACTTTAGACCATTTTTTGATGGATGTGTAAAGGCCTTCCATGTTACCAAATCATTATTTACTTGAAATACTGACTAATTTCAAAACTTCTTTTTTGCCTGTCAACGGAATCGACCCTTTAAATTCGGTTGCATAAAAATCTTCTATATCCTTTGAATAATCATAAAGGTCTTGAGAGATTAAAAGGTTACTGTTTAGTTCGTTGCACAGCCCTTGAATGCGAGCAGCGGTATTGAGAATGTCCCCTGAATAGGTAATGTCCCGTTTAATGACACCTATTTCGCCAACGGTCACTTCGCCCAAATGTGCTCCAGCCTTGAAGATGGGGAATGCGCCAAAATCATTCAGGTAATTTTGTTTCTTACTTTCTAAAAAAGATTGAATCTTAAAAAAGCACTCTGCATACCTTGAAGTATTCTTGTCTTTACCAACTGGCCAAGAGATTACGATTTCATCGCCTACGTATTGATAAATTTCTCCTCCAGAATTTAAAATAGGATTTGTAACATCGGAAAAAACTTTTTTCAAAAAAAGATGGTATTTAATATTCCCTAATTCTTCTGCAATGGTAGTTGAGGACTTTAGATCAAGCAACATAAAAATACGTTGCTCCTCGAAAGGTCTATCAAACTTCCCTAAGAAAATGGGGATTAGATTTCCTGGACCAAACTTGTTGCTCATTTGTAAGAAAAAGTAACCTAACAATACCATAAAGGTCCAGAACATCATGTCTTTTAAATCACCAGGATTGACTTGCCAATTGAACGTGAATTCATTGCTCTCTGAAATATCAATAGCTAAAATGATATTCTGAATGGCCCAAACCGCAACAAACATTGCAATAATTATAGCAAGGCTATAATAAAATGGTTTTCCTCTAAATTTTGAATCGATATAGTTAAGAGTAAATCCAGCTACAAGACCACCAAAGAAAGCAGATGCAATGTTGATTAAGAGCACTTCTAAAAAATCATATGATGGTGCCGTGCCATTACTCAATATGCTCAAAAGAGTAAAATAGTCATAAGCTACCTGACCGATGCCAATTATCGCGAAGGATAATGCCAATACAAGTACTCGATGTCTTCTTATTTTTTTCATTTTTATTCTTTCTAAAAATCAAAACCTAGACCAAATGAAAACCGTAGGCCATCATCTGAATTGAACAGGCCAAATCGAGCTGATAATAATTCAACAGCGTCTATCCAAAAACCACCGCCATAAGAGGTGTTCCATTGGTCATCGTCGAAAGACACATCGCTTACCATATCGTCGTCAACCCAAACTCTCCCGTAATCAAATCCTCCGTAAACACCAATACTTATTGGTAATAGCGATGTTTTAATACTGTTGAAATTATAACGTAAATCTGTGTTTTGATAGAAATAATGTTTACCGGTAAATCGCTCGTTTCTGTAACCACGTAAACCATTATTTGCTCCTATTGACGCTGCTTGATAAAATTCGAATTCATTACCAAATGTGACTCTTCCTTTAAATTTGGTTGCCAAAACTAACTTTTCATTGGCTGAAATTTTATGCTGAAATGCCAATAGCGGCTCTAAAGTTGCAAAGTTGTTGGTATTATTTATATTGTCCTTGAAGGTGGCGGTAAGACCAGCTTCCATTCCTAATGTGGAATAGGTTTTGTTATTTTGGTTTTTGTAATGATAGTTAGCCGAATACACTAAAAATTCTTGATCTTCGAAAACTGGATTATTTGCCACGAAAAAAGTTTCTAAAAACCGACCCGAAGTCCTTGCAACTTCTACGTTTTCGTATCCTGCGCCAATTTTAAATTGAGCACCGTTGTATCCCTTCCAAATGAAAGATGGAATGAAATGGGCGTATTGTTGTTTGACACGGTTAAAATCTAAATCTGCATCAATACCATCATTTTTGTCACTTTCAAAATTTGGGGTTGAATTACCGAATCCAAAAAAGTTCTGGGTAAAATTATCACTTGTTATTCTTGCGTCAATATGTAGGTTCCATTTTTTAATAACGTTAGAAAATTCGCCGGCGTAACCGAAATCAAATCCTTCCGTAGCGAAAAAGTATTCGGCTTTTACGGTATGTTTTGAGGTAAACGGATTTCGTTCAAACCCATAAGCGGTAAATGTATTAGAAACTCCCAATTTAAAACCATCATCAGGATTTGCGCCCAATGTGGGTATCAATTGATTGGTATTGGTCTTCAGCTTTTTATAATCGTACACATTGGTTTGGTAGTCGTCGGTCAATTTTATCTTTGCTTTTTTTGCATTTTCGACCGAATTTTTCTTGGATTTATAATCATAGATAACGATGTTTTTTCCATAATCAGTAGTATAATCGTCATTATTCTGTCCGCCAATCAACCTAATTTTAATGCTTTTGCTTTTTCCTTTTATAACGAATGAATCTTGGTCATCTAAACCATAAATCCAAAGTTCTTTGGTCAATTTAGGGTCGTAGGTTTTACTATGAAATTTATCTGTTAATCCTCTATCTTTTTTACGAAAGGCTTCCACCAGAACGCTACCATCGTCGTTTGCAGTTACGATGAATACATCATCTTTATTGGTTCCTGTTATGACACCAAATTTGTTGACGAATTTAAAATACCTGTCCGAAATTTGAGTCAGATTTTTTAACCGCTCTTGTAAAATCGTTTTAATATTTTCTACGTTTTCATTCCTTACTTCTGCGGGAATATTTAAGAATGCCTTTTCAATAACCGATTCGGTTATTCCATTTTGAATAATAGCAACTTGGTCGTCCCAATCTGCTTTTGTAGCATTTTTTATAAATGCCATATCCAAAGGGTATGGTTCTATATTGAAGCCTTTTACATCCTTTAAATCTCCTCTATATTGTCTTAATAATCTCGCTGTTGGAATAAGGGCAACGGCTGTAGAAAGGACAAACCCATCAGACATTTTTGAAAATGCCTGGTCTCTATCTCGTGGCATAGGTCTATAGATGGTTTCTCCATTCTCTTTAAATTCAATCCAACGCCATTGGTCTTGATGTCTATCCCAATCTCCAATTAACATATCGAACAATCTGGCTTTGATGTATGCTGCTTCATCAATACGTATCGATTCATCTTTTTCTATTTTTTCAAAAAGATCATTCGTGCTAACTAGCTTATTCGAAAAACCAAAGCTGGCTTTTTCATTATGTCCTTCTGATGTATGTTCTTCAATCATATAGAGTTCATCGCCAAATTCTGAATTGTATTGCTCTAACGCATTTTGCTTTGGTATGTAGAATAATTTGGGATTTGTATGATAGACGCCAATTGCATCTGCTAAATCCCCAATTACAAAGGGCGCGTAAGGGTGAGAACCCGTAAAAACATCAAGTATTAATCCTTCCGTTGCGGTATTTTCAAATTGACCGTCTATATATTGGTCTTTAAAAATAGTTGTTTGAAGGTATTGTATGGCTTGTTTTCTCAAAGCGCGCATTACGTATTGATTTCCGTTAGCATCTTCTAATCGCAATGATTTAGATTGATGTCCACCTCCTTTTTTAACGGGCTTAAGACCGCCATAAAGTGTATCTAAATTAACTGTCGGTGCTTCGATTTTCGTGCTGTACTCTTTTCTGTACCGCTCGCCCCATAAAAAGGTATAAACATTACTAGCAATGGTTTCTTCATTCGTGTAGATAGATGCCTTTTTCGAAGTAGGGAAATTCTCATCAAAGGCAGAAGTTTCGTTGGTTTTATCTGCTTCGAACACTCTTGTTTCAAAAACTTTTTGATTCTCTTCAGAAGAGATAAATGAAACTGATGAACTCCCATCTTTATAAGTATCTAACCGAGCAAATCCCAGACTTCCGTATGAAAATAGACCTCCAAGTTTATTTTTTGTTACTGTAGTTTTTGAGCCAGAGCCGGAAATAATTTGGGGAATATTGTCTTGAACTATATACTGAAGGCTGTTCTCGTGACCTGAAACAAAAATAGATTTTTTGTTTTGTTGCGCTAGAGTAATCAATCGCTTTCTCAATTCATTATAATGCGTGTTTTGCATATCGGTAAGCGACAATCCACCAGTTTTCCTAACAAGATTTTTTACTGAACCTACTAGAGGCAGTGGTGTTAAATGACTTGCGAAACTATACGAACCACCGTGTGGCCCATTTGAAAACATGGGATGGTGTATCGCAATAAGGGTCGTTTTCCCAATCGCCTTTTTAATTTCATCTTCTACTTCTTCAAAGAAGCGAGCTCTTGTTTTTATGTCGCAATTGTCATTTATAGTTGGGTGATTGTCCCAATTGGTCAAATACCATTCAGAGTCTATGATAATGAGTACAATGTCATTGCCTATTTTAACAGTCTCAATGGGACATCCTTTTTCGGGTTGGAATGTATTTTTTCCTACTTTATCCTCAATATAGTCTTCTTGTCTTTTTAGACCTTTAACGCCATCACTATACCAGTCGTGATTACCAGGAATAAAAATTGTTTTTCCCTGAAAATTGGACAGGGTGGCAATTTGATTATTCAATATACTTTCAGCTTTCTGTCTTCCCTTATCATCTTTCTTGGGCATACCACTAGAATAGATGTTGTTTCCCAAAAAAATTGCCGTACTATTTTTATTGGCTTTGCTTAATTCATTTTGAAACGACTGTAAATTACTTAAGATTGAATCTTTTGAAAAATATCCAGCATCGCCAATAAGATAGAAGGTATGGTCTATTTGGCTTTCTGAAATATCGTTCTTTTCATTTTCAGATTCTCTTACCTGAAGTTTATTGGTCGCGCAACTCGCTAGTATCAATTGAAATATGAAGAGCACTTTGAATTTATTCATAATTTTTATCTTCTACATTTAATATCATTTTTTTTTTAAGGACTTAAAAGTCATAGTCTAAAACTTCAATATTCTCTATGATACGTTCTGTCCGAACGGACTTTTTTTGTTGCGATGGAAGTCTGAAAAACGAGTATTTGCATTAATCCTTTAGGGTTCAATAATTGAGATTACTTATGGGCTAAAACCTTATCAATTTTGTCCAGTTTAATTAACCTGTAAAAGGCATACACGGTGGTAATAATTGCTGGTGGCCCAGTAAGCAACATTAGGTACCAAATTCCCTCAATATCATATTGCCAGAATTCTTGAGCGCCTACCAAACGGAACGCATTGACCAAATCAACTAACCCAACAATCATCGTGAACCAAGTTAAGGGTATGGCAAATTTCTTTTTCGCTTTAAGCGAAATAGCAGTAATGATGGCTAATACACTCACTACATAGTCGCCCACACCTATTATAAACGCATCATCCTCAGGAAAGCCTTCGTAAAATTGACCATCGACCATAAATGTCATTCCAAGGAAACGGATGCCGTGGTAGAATACTACTGGCAATAAGGCATCGTAGATTGTCATTTTGTTCAGACGTGGTTGCACCCACCATCTAAATGCCAAGTAAAATAGTAGAAATGCTGAAAGGTTCTGTAAGTTGAAAATTGTAAAATTGTCCATAATTATGTTGTTTTAGGTTTTGGAATGACGTCTTTATTGAGTTGTTTAAAAATGAATTTGGGCGCCAAACGCTGCATTAACTTTAATTGCTTTGATAGTCCTGGTGTGATTTCTTCTTTTCCGCTTGTAAAATCTTTCCAAAAGAGGTCGGCTAATTTCTCTGGTGGCATCGGTTTTAATTTATCATCTGATA
This sequence comes from uncultured Flavobacteriaceae bacterium, assembly GCA_963799365.1. Classification (GTDB taxonomy): domain Bacteria; phylum Bacteroidota; class Bacteroidia; order Flavobacteriales; family Flavobacteriaceae; genus Marinirhabdus. The sequence continues at coordinate 228,115 of CAWCWV010000016.1, read as the reverse complement.
AATCAGCATCTTCTGCCAACTTAGTATCTACAACAGGTGGTAATAGCTCAACAACCCTAATGTTGTGCAATGCCAATTGTGGCCTTATGGCTTGTGTCCAGAAATGAAGTGCTGCCTTTGTACCAGAATAAACGGGTGCTTGTGCAAACGCAACGTAGGCTAAGCCAGAAGAGGTGTTTATGAGGATGGCGTTTTTACTCTTTTTTAATTGGGGTAGGAAGTAGTGTAGCATACGAACAGGGGAATTGAAATTTATTTCGATTTCATCCATTTGCTTATCTAAATCATTGTTTTCGTTTCCAGAATCCAAGAGATTCATTATTCCGGCATTATTGAACAAAATATCAATACCACCAAAGTCCTTTTCTGTTTGGGAAACTAATTCTCGAACATCTTTTTCAATCGTGACATCACTTTGAATAATGTGAATTTTGGGGAATTCTGTCTGCACCTTTATCAACTTGGTAAGGTTTCTGCCAGTAATAATGACCGTATTGTCATTTTCAATAAATTTTTTAGCTAATGCTAGTCCAATCCCTGAACCTCCTCCAGTAATGAGTACTGTGTTTTTTGATTTCTTCATTTGAAATTATTTATTTGATTGATTTCTTAATACTTGATTTTAAAACAAAATGGTTTAGATAGAATATCATCCCGACATAGGTCAATATAAGCGTAGGAATAGTGGTGTTAAATCCAAAGTTTAAATCTGGAAAACCGAACCATTCCTTGAACGAGACCGTAGCTATGATTAATAAAAAGCACACGCCAAAGACGAACAAACCAACTATAAAACTTCTGTTTTTTGAAGTACGTTCCGTCCCTTTTTCCTTCTCTTTCTTAAAGAAATACCATAAAGCAAGAGCAGAAAAAACGGCCTCAATAGCTATGGCTAAATATACATTTGAATTGTATAGTGCTAAACCAATTGTGTGGGTATCCTCTCCAAAAATATGATGGGGATAGCCCGATAAAAAATCCATCAAAAAATGTCCTAATACCAATAAACTACCTGCCAAACCAATCTTGTAATTTTTAAAAATGATTGCACCTGTACCAAAGACGAGTACTGCCCAACCTACTTGGGGTATCAAGTCGTGGCTATACAACATATCAACCGTAATACCTTGAAGTGTTACGTCAATAACACTGCTTGGAACCGTAGGTTCTAAACCTAAATAGTGAAAAATAAGCCACGCCAAATCTTGAATCTGGGAAACAACAAGAAAAAAGAGAAGCGTGCCCTTTGGGTATTTTTGATGTGCTATAAGAGCTGTTGAAAAATGACCTGCTAACATAGATATATCCAATGGTTATATTCTTTAGACAGCAAGAAATAGGAAGTGCAAAGACTTTGAGTAAAAAAAAGAGGCTAATCAAAGGAAAATCCCTTGATTCTTGAAAAATTATACAAGTTTTTTATAATCGGTTGTTGTTTTTGGTTAAATATTATAATGCAAGTACCAGAGAATTGGTGGTGGTACGATTTCTAAGAAAATTCCAAATAAGATTTTTGGTGTTAATTTATACAAAAATGCACACGCTGTCCTTACCAATCCACCAATGACGAGAGTTAACATTAAAAAACGAAAAAGACTAGTTTCACCAAGATGGAATACACAATAAAAAAAACCTATAGATGTAGCTGCCCAAATGGATGAGACGAACCTGTGATTATTATCGGTCATTATATCAACTTCAGAATCGTATTTAGTGGTAATACCGAGAACACCAGTTATTAAAGCTATTATGCCGTATAAACATAAAAATACTTGTATGATAATCTGGCTCATGGATTTTATTTTTACTGATCAGAATTATAGATAGTATTTAGAAATGAAATTATTTCATCTTTCATGATTCTTGGATTGCGCCAAGCGAGTTCATGACCAACACCAGGGAATATTTTAGTTTCTGCTTTCGAGAAAGCGCTATCTGTATATTTTAAATTTTCTACAGGAACAATATCATCTGCATCACCGTGCAAGTGAATAATAGGAATAGTCACTTGAGCCCAATCTTGTTCTAAGGTTTTAAGCTGTTCAGCGTGTACTTTTTTCTCATCGCCTGCTACACGATACCCTGTAGGTACCATCCAGCGTGTTAGCCACCATTGGGTTAAGCGCGATGCCCAGATGTCTTTTTCAATAGTAGGGTCGATGGCTGCCGAAATCATAATTACGCCATCAATGTTGTCGTTTAGGAAAGCTATACGTGCAGCGATGGGACCACCATAAGACGAGCCCACGAGTATGATATTTTTTAAGTCTAAATCCTTTAAAAATTCACTGATGAGTAGAGATTGTAGTTTTATGGACGGCATTTCATCACCAAAATCTGAATAGCCATATCCAGGTCTATCCACAGCATAAAGGTTGGCATTTTTAATCAAAGTAGTGTCTGGCAAAAAATCCATCCACGCAAGAGAAGAACTTGGTGAACCGTGAATAAAAACAATGTTTTTTGTATTGCCTTCTCGCTCCACTTTCTGCATACGCAGCGTTCTGTCCAGACTGTCTATTTTAAAATATGCAAATTCCGTTTCAATACCTTTTTCCTCATACTGAGTTATAATTTTGTTATCTGATGCTCGGTACTGCAATACGGTACAAGACGACAAGGATGTAGCGGCAATTAATAGTACAATTAGGGTTCTTAAACTTCTGAAATCTACAGTTGACATAGCTCTTTCAGATTAATTTAGGTTGAGTTTTGATTTCCAGTTAACATCATCCAGAATGTCTTCAATGAAATTTTTTTTGTCAAAGTCTTTTTTGAAAGTCAAATCCTGTTGTAATCTTGCGTATTTCATTTCGGCATCGCCCGTTAAGAAATCAGCGTCTTCGCCTATGTACGATTGAAAAGTTGCATATTCCTTCTTGTTGTGCAGTAAATTTTTGGCGTCTATCATTTTTCCATCCACAGCAGCTTTTACTTTTTTGTGACAACGACAAGGATTTGCTTGGTCAACTAAACCACATTTGTTGTCCATAAAGTTGTAGAGGTCTTTACGGGCTTTAGCCAGTTTCATTCTGAAATTAGCTTTTGAAATATCCAAAATTTCTGCACCTATGTTGTGGTCGCCACCAAAAATATCGCCAATAATATAAACGATGCGTTGCTCTTTAGTCAGGCACAACACCATACCAGAAAGGCATTGTAAGCGCACTTCTTTAGTCAACTCCTTTTTTTCTTCTTTTTCCAAAGGGGTCATTTCAACATCAGGTGCTGCATCCAGCTGCATTCCTAATTCTTCAAAATTATTAGCAAACATCTTCTGTGCTTTTTTCTTATCATTCAAGAAGTGATTGACAACGATGCGATATGCCCAGGTACGAAAAGAACTTTGAAATTTGAATTTAGAAAGGTTGGTGATAATTTTAATAAATGCCTCTTGGCTCAAATCTTCGGCATCTATGGGGTTGCCAGTCATCTTCCACGCCACGTTGTACACGAATGCTTGGTGGGATTTGAGTAAGTCACTCAAGGCTTTTTTATCGCCTTCCACCACCTGACGGATTAAAATTTCATCGGTAGTGTCTTCAGTATATGTTTTGGAAAATGGGTTCATAACTTTTTTATTTTGTTCTATAATTTAATCAATTACAACCACTTAGTGACATCCTTTTTAAATCGATACAAATGTCTTATCAAAATTGCCTTTAGATATTGATTGTCAATAATATAGAAATGTAATCTTTTAAAAATGGCAGTTGATTTTAATTCATATCTAAATTTCACCAACAAAACCGTTTGTGATTTCCTTTCTGTATCTACTAACATAAACTCAACTTCTGTAAGTCTTATATTAGGAATTATGGTTAACGGAATCAATAGGTGGTATGTTACTCTATTTTCAATATTATCATCACTTATTCTGTAGTCTATTTTCAGGCCTTTTAGGGCGTTACTTACTATCATTAAAGCATTCCTTATCTCATTCCTTGTCTTGTCTATTTTAAGAGGATATAAAAATGATTTTTTATTTTTAGACATAGCATCAATTAGAAACGAATGCTCGACTTTTTCAATGCCATAATACCAAAAACACCTGCGACTATCGCAATGCCTATACGTACCCAATGAAACAAAATCCAGCCCGATAGTTGAGCTGTCGCTTCATCTGCGGTAAATGCCTGTTCCATAAATTTTAAATTCATAGGTAGGTGATAGCTCGCGGTAATAATGATAGTTGCCAATAAGCTTAAAAACGTGTAGAGCCACAGCTTTCGCGAAAGCGTATTCCTCTTATTCAAGAAAACCAAAACCAAACTCGATATAAATGCAGGCAATAATGTGGCTGCTGTAGGACCCAATAATAAAGGAAAATCTATAGCAAAAGTTTTCATAAATTCTATGGGTTCCAGCGATTGCCAGTGTACCGCATAACTGAGCCCAATGTTGATCATATTACCAACAAAAGCGCCTGTAGCGATGATTGCAATGAATGGCAGTATTTTTTTCATTTGTTCGTGGTTTTTACTTTTTGATTTTCAGAATTAGAATGTAGATATATGGCAGCCAGAATAATTAAAATTTCAAAAATGACACCTACCCAAATCATTGTTGTATGGCCGTCTTGAAATACACTTATCAACCTTGAAACTAATAATGCTCCTGATGAGATGGCAATAGGGTACAGCCATTTTTTTCCTTTAATGAGATACAACACGATAAAAACAGCTATTATAAGTATGGCACCGCCCATACTTGTTTTTAAGGCGTTTAGGGCGATGGTACTTAAGGCTTGCAGTTCATATTGCTCAAGAAGTGCAGGTGTGTCCACAAACCAACGTCCCCAAGTTGCAAGAAGCAGCAGAGCCATCAACCCCAAGAAGATTTTAGATGCCCAAATCAATATCTTTTTCATTAGTTAGAGTTTGTTGTACCACAGGTTAAATTCCGCTCCCATTTGCTTTGGATGGCTTTCAGTTAAAAAGTGCTTCCCTCTTCCTAAATAGACCTCAGTGTAGTTTTTAAAATTTTCCCGAGCATACAGAACAGATTCTTTTTGGTTTACAAGCCCTTTTTTTGCATAATAGAAAAGAATAGGTACATCGGTCTCCTTCATTCCTGCTGCCATTGTATTGACCAAGTTTTCAAACTCGCTATCGCCTTTACCTTTTGTAGAATACAAGGAACCTGGATCTGGACCATTGATAATCGCCCAGCGTCTTTCTTTATCATCCCAGGGCTTTTTATAGTTTTCCTTGATTTCCTTTGAAAGGTGGCGACCTGTGAAAAAATTCACGGCTATGTTAGTCCCTGAAAAGTTCTTTTTAACCATCCATCGTTCAGCACGTTGTCTTCTACTGATAAACCAAGTAAATGCTTTCATCGTGAAAGGAAACTGATCATAAAACTCGCCAGCAGGCATAAATGGGGATTCGAATAGGGCGATTCCCTTAACATTTTCTGGTTCACGAATAGTATACAGCATTCCAGCGATAGAGCCGATATCTTGAACGAAAAGCGTCACGTTCTTAAGGTTTTTTGCCGCTATAAAATCGGTTAACATTTTATACTGTACCTCAACAGACACGTCTCTGTCCTCTGGGAAACTGGATTTACCAAAGCCCAAAAAATCAATGGCAATCACTTTTTTGTTATCGTCTATCTCTGGTATAACGTTACGCCATAAATAAGACCAAGACGGTAAACCGTGAAGTAGTATTACTGGGTCGCCTTCTCCAGACTCTACATAGTGAACTTTATGTTCCCCCAATTCAATATATTGAGATTCAAAGGGGAACTCTGCTGCGATGTCTTTTTCTACACAAGTAGTTTTGCCTGTGTAGATTTCTTTTGAGCTTCCACAAGAAACCAACAGTATGAGGGAAAAAAGTGCAAACGTGCTTTTCAAAATTGTATTCATTATTTTAGGTTTAAGGGTTCTTTATTATTTAGACAGTAGAATATGTAATGTGTAAATACTTCATTGAAATTTCGCTTTACCGCTTCGGTCGTGAATCTCGCAAGCTCGATTTCGCGAAAGCATACTATTAAAAAATGTTGAAGGTTGTAGTAGCTTGATAACTATTTACTTAACCTTTAGCATTGCATCTATATGAAAGTTTTTATACAGCCCATTAGTAATTTCATCTGAGACTTCATTCAATCCATTTACCGCATTACCCATTCCCATATAATCTACTGTTGTCCGAAAAGGTCTCTTACCGTGTTCGGTTTCAATAAGTCCAACAATCGCATCTGCAACCCGTTGCGGTTTTTGTTCTTCATTAGTTTTTAACGCTTGCTGAAAACCTTCGCCCATCTTGTGCATCATTGCAGTCATTTTTTCATAGGGTTGCTTTATTGATTGGTCACTTGGTGGGATCAAACTCGTTGAAAACCCTGTTCCGAATGCACCAGGTTCTACAATCGCATTCTCAATTCCGAATTGGGACAGTTCCACTCTGTAATTCTCAGCAAGGGCTTCTACTGCAAACTTGGATGCATTGTAAGGCCCGTAAAATGGTAATGTCATCCTTCCGAGTAGGCTTGAAGTATAAATGATGATACTAGATTTAGCTTCTCGTAGATGTGGAATTGTAGCACGATTTACACGCTGAATTCCATAGACGTTCACATCAAAAAGTTTATGGAAATCCTCTACGGTAAATTGCTCCTGCATTCCCATAACACCAATACCAGCATTATTGACCACCACATCCAATTGACCAAAATGATTGACAACTTTTTCAACACCTGTATTAACGCTGTCTGTATCGGTTACGTCCATTTCAACAACAAATGCTCCCGCTTCGGTAAAGCTATTTGCAATTTCACGGTTTCTTCCTTCTATATCTCTTATTGCAGCGGCAACCTTGTGGCCTTTAGAAAGAAGGCTATTCACAGTTAACTTACCGAACCCACCATTTGCGCCAGTTATTAATATTGTCTTTTTCATATTCGTTTGATTTTATTAAGTTTATTTATCCTTTTACTTTTAGACAACTACTTTTTGAATGTGTAAAGACTTTGTGGTTTTTTTATTTCGGTTCTAAATACTCAATTTCACTCGTTCAGCTCTAATCGACAGAAATACTATTTTTCTGTGTTCAACGGACATAGCTAAATTTTTTAGACGATTTTATTTTATTGTATTTGCAAGAAGAAAAAAAGTAAGCTTTTTGTGATGGGAATTTATTGAAGACTTTTTGCTAATCATAAATTATCCACCCTTGCTGAAAAACCGATTTTGATTTGATTCACTTTTGTTCAAACGATTATCACTATCGGATTTATTATTTTTTGAGTGCTCTATTCGATAACCATTTTATTTTAGAATTATTCGGTTGACATTAACTCATAAGTTTAAGTGAAATTAACTGAGGTAAAAGCACTACTTAATTATATTCTGGCCTGATAGGTAAACAAGTTATAGTATCTACCTTCGGAAGCAATAAGCTCTTCATGCGTGCCCTGTTCTGCAATACGACCATTTTCTATGACTAAAATTTGGTCTGCTTTTCGAATGGTACTTAAACGGTGGGCTATGACGAAGGTCGTTCTTCCCTTGGTCAATTGAGCTAAACTTTTTTGAATCAAAGCTTCACTTTCAGTATCAAGATTAGAGGTGGCTTCGTCTAAAATCAAGATTTTTGGATTTGCTAAAACCGCTCTTGCAATTGCGATTCTTTGGCGTTGACCACCAGATAATTTTACACCGCGCTCACCGATTAAAGTATCAAGGCCATCTTCAAATCGGTCTGTGAATTCGTTTACATAAGCTGCCTTTACAGCTGCTTTCAATTCGTCTTCTGTGGCATTTGGTCTTGGAAATAAAATATTCTGACGTATCGTACCTTCAAAAAGAAATTCATCCTGTAAAACTACTCCAAGATGCTTTCTGAAACTATTCAAATTCACTTTTCCGATATCTTGACCATCCACGGTTATTGTCCCTGATTGCGGATTTAAAAAAGTGGCAGCAAGACCAGCAATAGTACTTTTCCCAGACCCTGAACTGCCCACCAAGGCGATAACTTCGCCAGATTTGGCTTCAAAGTTGATATTGTGTAAAACTTCTTTATCTTCTTCATAAGCAAATGAAACATCATCAAAAACGATATGTCCTTCAAAATTATCCAATGATTCCGTTCGGTTTTCCTCATCTGATTCAGGGGGCATATTCATCAATTCTTCGGTGCGGTCAAGACCTGCTAAAGCTTCTGTCAATTGACTACCTATATTGCTCATTTGAACAATTGGTGCTATCATTAAACCCAATAAAAAAGTGAAGGTCAAAAAATCACCTATGGTCAGTTCATCCATCATTATTTTATAACCACCTATTCCCATAATTCCGGTAGTAGCCAATCCTAATAAAAAGGTGGAAGAACTTGTCATAAAAGCTGTTGCAGTCAAACTTTTCTTGACGTTTTGAAATAGTCGCTCAACACCTTCCTCAAATATTCTATTCTCTTGTTCTTCTGCATTAAAACCTTTTATGACTCTTACTCCTCCCAAGGTTTCTGTTAATCTGCCAGTTACTTCGGCATTAATGACACCTCTATTTCTGAAAATAGGACGAATGATTTTAAATGCTTTCAAAGCAATCAGAGCAAACACAGCTAAGGGGATTAGTGTGAAAACTGTCATCGTCCAGCTAATTCGCAACAAAAGTATCAATGAGACGACCGCTGTTATCGTGCCACCGACTAATTGCACCAAGCCCGTACCTATTAAGTTACGCACACCTTCTACATCGCTCATAATTCTGGACACCAAAGCACCTGACTTGGTATTGTCAAAAAATCGAATAGGTAGGGACAATACCTTTTTTTGGACTTGTGCTCTTAATTCAGATATCATATATTGGGCTTGTACACTCAATATCTTTGTCAAAAGAAAGGATGTTATAGCCTGAATAAAAATAGCGAAACCTACTACAGCAACTAAAACTTTTAGAAACTCAACATTTTTATTAGGAATTATATCATCCATTAAATATTTGAGTGACAGTGGTGCAACAAAACTGGCAGCTTTGCTTATTACAATTAAAACTAATCCAATTAAAACCAGTTTTCTTCTGGGCCAAATAATGGTTTTGAAGGCACTTAAAATAGTTACTTTTTTTGCTGACATATATTGGGTTTTTAAAAGGATTTCAGATTACTTGAATTTAAAATGGTAGTCTCTGATAGTTGCCCAAGGTAACCCTACATTATTTATCCTCCAATAGTATAGCGTTGTTATCATTTTCTACAACTAATGATGGTCTTAAAGGTTCATCACCAAACTTAACACGCAACCACATTTTAAACTTTGTAATTAAAAAGTATAAAATAGGAACCACGATAAGCGTTAAAAAAGTAGCAATTAGCAATCCATAAATCACAGTCCAAGCCAATGGTCCCCAAAAAATAACGTTATCTCCACCGACGTAAATTTTAGGGTCAAACTCACTAAAAAGTGTGAAGAAGTTGATGTTCAATCCTGTTGCTAACGGAATCAATCCTAAAATTGTGGTTATAGCGGTCAATAATACTGGACGTAAACGTGCTTTTCCACCTTTAATGACTGCTTCTATTAAATCATCCGTTTCTAAAAAGTCTTCATCTTCTAAATTCAGTTTTTGTTTTTTCCTATCTACCAGTAATTGTGTGTAATCTAAAAGTACCACACCGTTGTTTACTACAATACCAGCCAACGAAATAATGCCCATCATAGTCATCATGATAACGAAAGCTGACCCAGTAATGATGAGTCCACCAAATACACCTATGAAGCTTAAGAATATCGCCAACATTATGATACCAGGTTTTGAAATGGAATTAAATTGAAAAATCAATAAGAAGAAAATTAGTCCAAGTCCTATAAAAAAGGCAGACAGTAAAAATGTCATTTGCTTGCCTTGTTCTTCTATTTGACCTGTATAATCAATAGTAATTCCTTCTGGAATACCGTCATAGGATTTCATTTCATTTTGAATTTGAGAAACCACAGCACCAGCATCTGTAAATCCTGCCGATAATCCTGAATAAACCGTTACCAAACGCTGAACATCTTTATGCTTGATGGCGCTGTATCCAATGGAATTAGTTTCATTGGCCACAGCAGAAACCGGCACTTCCTTAATTTTACCTGAAGCCAAATCTCTAAACGTAACTTTTTGATTGAAAAATGCACCTTTGTTATAGCGATTCTCTTTATTGAAGCGTACATAAATATCATAATCGTCTCCTCCTTCTTTATAAATTCCTGCCTTTGCACCAAAGATGGAATTACGCAATTGGTCTCCAACCTGACCAGAAGAGACTCCAAGTTCTCCGGCTTTTTTGCGGTCAACTCGAACTAACATAGAAGGTTTCGCTTTGTTGACATCCACCTTTAGTTCTTCAATACCAGGAATATTTTTGGTATTTATATATTCTCTCATACGATTGGCAGCAGCTATTAGCTCTGTATAATCTTCGCCTTCAAGTTCTATATTTATGGGATAACCAGCAGGTGGACCAACCGCGTCTTTTTCTACTGAAATTGAAACACCAGGGAAAACACCATCTAAATCGTCCTGAACTTTCTTTAAAAGCTCGTTACTGTCTGCACCTCGTCTATATTTGTATTCTCTCATCGATGCCGTGATTTTTGCACGATGTGGCATTTCTGCTGAAGAGCCGCCATCTGTTTGCGGATTTCCAGCTCCTTCTCCCACTTGCGAGACTGCGCTTTCGGTTAAGAAATTGTAGTTTCCATCGGTATAAGCATCAGCGTTCAGTATTGTATAAACGCGCTCTTCGATAGCTTTGGTAGTTGTATTTGTTTTTTCAATAGCAGTTCCTTCAGGGTAATCGATATAAACGATAATCTGATTTGGGGTGTTATCTGGGAAAAACTCTACTTTGGTTCTTTGGCTTCCAATAGAAGCGCCAAAACCACCAAAGGCTATAAACAATAAAACAACTGTTCCAATGACTATAAAAACGGGCACTTTTCCTCTTAAAGCACCTCTTAACCTACGTTCGTAGAAGTTTTCTAAAACTGGTAATGACTTTGTTTGAAAACTGTTAGCCCATTTCCGAATGAATAAACGATACGCCCAAAGCAGTATCGCAGTTAAAATCATTAACGTACCAAGACCTCTAAAAGCACCTCCGAAAATTACGATGAGTATTCCTATCGATGCTACAATTGAAGAGACCTTAATTATTTGTTTTAAAGGCATTTCCTTGTCTTCAACGTTCATATATCTAGAGACCAAGACCGAATTAAAAAAGATAGCAACGAATAAGGAAGACCCTAAAACGACCGAAAGCGTGACAGGAAAATATATCATAAACTGACCTATAACACCAGGCCAAAAACCAAGTGGTACAAAGGCAGCAACTGTAGTTAAAGTAGAAATGATTATAGGAAAAGCAATCTCGCCGATGCCTTTTTTGGCAGCTTCAATACGACCCATACCTTCATCTTGCATTAACCTATACACGTTTTCGACTACCACAATACCATTATCTACTAACATCCCAAGACCCATAATGAGCCCGAATAAAATCATAGTGTTTAATGTATAGCCCAATAAGTTAAGGATCATTAAGGACATAAACATAGACATTGGGATGGCAAACCCTACAAATAGTGCATTTTTGAACCCTAAAAAGAACATTAAAACTGTAACAACCAAGATGATTCCAAATATGATATTATTTACCAAATCATCTACCTGACCTATTGTTTTTTCTGACTGGTCATTGGTAATAGTGACTTCTAAATCTTGTGGAAAGATATTTGATTCTGCATCAGCTACTATCACTCGAATTTTTTCTGCTGCGTCCACCATGTTCTTTCCTGCACGTTTTTTAACGTCCAACATTACTACTTGTCGGCCAGATTCTCTGGCGTAGGTGGTTTTATCTTCATCCTTAAAGGCAACTTCTGCTACGTCTTTTAAATAGATAGGGTTGTTGTTTTCATTTTTAACCACAAAATCTTCCAACTCTTTTGGGTCTTCAATTTCTCCGAGAATTCTGATGGTTCTTCGCTGACCGCTTGAAATCATATTACCCGCAGAACTGGTGACGTTTTCGTTTTTTATGGCAGTAATTATGTCATTAAAGCTTACTTGAGCTGCCATCATTTTATAAATATCGACTGCAACTTCTACCTCTTTTTCCTGTGCACCTCTAATATCTACTTGTTTTATTTCTTGAAGACTTTCTATTTCGTCTTCTAAATACTCTCCAAACTCTTTAAGTTTATTGACGGGATAATCGCCTGAAATATTGATGTTTAAAATTGGCGTTTCTTCGGAAAGACTTAAATCAAAAATATCTGGTTCAACCTTGGCGCCATTAAACGTTGGCCAATCTTCGCCAGCAGTTTCAGAATCCACTTCGTCTTTGATCTTTTGTTTTGCTGCCTCTACGGAAATGCTTTCATCGAACTCAACTACCACAATAGAATAATCTTCTTGCGAAGTGGAAGTGATTTCCACCACGTTACTGACCGTTTTTAATTGGTCCTCGATAGGGTCGGTAATTAATTTTTCAATATCCTCCGCAGTATTTCCTGGATAGATGGAACTGATGTAAATTTTCGTTTCCTTAATTTCTGGAAAATTCTCACGTGGCATACTGAAATATGCACTTGCTCCTAAAACCAAAATGAGTGCTATCAGCACATACATCGTCGTTTTATTGTTGATGGCCCAAGAAGAAAGGATGAACTCCTTATCTACATTTTTTTTCTTTTTTTTCTTGCTCTTACTCATTACAACTTATTTTTTAGAGGATTCGGCTGTTTTTGATTCAGCTTTGGCAATTTGTATTTTTTGTCCATCGGAAACACTTCGTGCACCTTCTTGGATAACTTCATCGTTATCTGAAAGCCCTTTGAGAACTTCAATAAAATCGCCTTGGGTTTTACCAGTTTCAATTATCACGCGACCAGCGATTGCATAACCATCCTTTTTCTCGTTGACCCTATACACATATTGTTCGCCATCTGCATTTTCTGAAATGATATTGAGAGGCACCAGCATCGCTTCTTCATTACTGTAATCGTTAATCATGAGTTTTGCTGTAAGATTGGGTTTTATGTTCTTGTCCTTGTTTGGAATGGCAACTTCAATCTTAAAAGAACGATTAGCAGGATTGATATAGTTACCTGCCTGTCTTACTTTTGCGTCCAACTCTATACCTAATATTGGAAATGCTACTTTTACATTTTTCCCTTTGGAAACATCTTGTAAATAGCGCTCTGGTACTTCGGTTTCGATATACATATCATCCAGATTAATAATTCTAAAAAGCTCTGTTTGATTAGGTGTGACTACACTACCCATATCTGTAATAACATCGTCAATCGTTCCCGAGAAAGGGGCTTTTACTATGGTTTTAGCTATTTGCTGTTTCAATTGATTGACAGATTCCAGCTGTGATTCGTAACTGGATTTGGTTTGCAAATACTGTATCTCACTTCCAATATTTTGTTCCCAAAGTCTTTTTTGGCGCTCATAGGTGGTTTTTGCCAAGTCTGATTGAATTTGTAATTGCTTTACTTGTTGACTTAATCCGCCATCATCAATTTTCGCCAAGGCTTGTCCTTTGACAACCTTTTGACCTTCTTTTACATATACATTGGACATAACACCAGAGAATTCCGAATAAATCACAATGTTTTCATTGGTTTTTACATTTCCTTGTAATTCAACAAAATGTGAGAAAAGGCTATGCTCAACTAAAAAAGTTGTTACCAACGGTACCTTTTCCAATGGGTCGAGTTCCTTTATTTTGGCAGATAGCACTTTAAGTTGTTCTGCAATTTCTTGTTGTTTCCCGTCAAGTTCTACCTTCTTTTGTCTTATCTCTTCCAAATTATTTGAAGCAGCAATTTCATCTATACTCTTATTGTTATTTCCACAGGAAAGAATTAATAAAGTAGTACTGGCTATTAAGAATATTTTTTTCATTTCTATAGAATTTATCTAATTATTGATTGGTGTATTTAAGATGGTTTCCAACCTTGCTTTGGAATTGATTACATCTAGCATAGATTGCAAAAATTCCTGTTGGGCGGCATAAAGTTGTGTTTGGGCTTGTCTTAATTCAAAACTCGAACCGGTGCCCTCAAAAAATTTGGTTTGGTTCTTTTGTTCTATTCGCTGTGCGAGGTTTAAGTTTTCCTTTTTATTTTCATAATCTTCTATAGAGAACTGGTAATCGCTTTTTGCAGATTCTACTTCAAGCTTAAGACGTTGCTCGGTCTGCTCAAGTTCAGTTTTGGACTTCTCTAATTCTATTTTTGCCCGCTGTGTAGCTGCATTACGCTTTCCTGAACTGTAAATAGGAATATTCAAACTAACACCAATTAGAGATGAACCAAACCATTGTTGGTCGCTATTTAAAAAAGTAAAATCATTTTCAAATGCTGAATATCCACCGTTGATAAAGGCATTTAACGTAGGCAAAGCGTTACTTTTTTCGAGTTTTACCAGAAGTTCCTTTGCTTTAGTATCGTTCTCGGCGATTTTATAGTCTATGTTATTTGCTGAATCGAATGTGGTGTCTAGTAGTAATATTGCTCTGTTTTCTTCTGCTAAAGTTTCAAGGTTATCGGTAAGTGTTATTCTTTGGTAAACATCAATTCCTAAAGTGATGTTTAATAATTGATAGGCCAATTTTTTGAGACGAAGGGTGTTGTTAAGGTTGCTCTGAACGCCCGAAAGTGTTATTTGAAGTTGCTCGACGTTTTCCTCTTCGCCTAGACCATTTTCAAAGATTTTAGTGGTTTCGAAGAGGTTCTTTTGAAGCACGTCGATATTGCGTTCCAGAATTTGTACGTTTTCCTCTGCTAGTAGTACGTTGCCATAAGCATCAATAACAGATTTTCTAATTTCTAAATCTGTTTTTGTCTTCAGATTTTTAGATACATCCAAAAATACTTTTGCCGATTGTAGGGCAACGATATAGGAACCATCGAAAATCTTTTGGTCCAATCTGGCAAAAGCATTTACGCTTTGTTCCGTGCCAAAAATAACATCGGTGAATTCACCTGCTTGCCCACCAAAAAATTCGGCAGGAACGACCTGTACTTGTTGTTTTAAAAAATTTTGGTAGTCGATACTTCCACTAATTTGAGGTAAACCAGTAGCTGTAGTTTCCCGTTTTTGTTGATTGGCAGCGTCTATATCTCTTGAGGCATTTATCGCAGTTCTGTTGTTTTTCAACGCATACTCTATGGCTTCTTGCATTGTTAATGTAGTAGGGATTTCTTGGGCAAAAGCAAAACCAGTTGTGATTAAGCTTATTAAAATGATTATTTTTCTCATTTATTAAGATTCATTGGTGTTGATTAAATTATTGAGCATTTTTTCGCCCTTTTTTGTGGTAATCGCTTTAAGGTGGTAGTGCAAATAATTTTCCATGAGATAATGTGTTTTATATTTTCCTGGTGGAAAAGACATGTTGTCCCTAATACCCGTCATACCTGTGTAATACATTCTTGAAATAAAATCAATATCAATTGTGTCCTTAAAAACACCACTTGCTACGCCATGCTCTAAACTTGCCAAAATTGAGAGATATATCTTCTCACAAAGCATTAGTTTGAACGTTTCATGAATTTTGAAATAATATTTTTTGAGTTGATTTTGAGTCGTAGATGTTTCGTTTTTTAGCTGTTGCATTACATACATCTTGAGGGAATACAATTCTTCAATTGGGTTTTGTGCGCTGTCTGAAATAGCATCCATTCCAATACGCGTGCTATCAAACAATTGAAAAGCAGCGGCTTCCACAAGCTTTGTTTTCGTATTGAAATGTGTATAAATGGTTTTCTTCGAAATCCCCATTTCGTTGGCAATATCATCCATCGTAACACTTTTAAATCCTTGATTTAAAAACAGACGCACACTTGTATCTATGATATCCTCTTTCATTGTTATTTAGACAATGTATAAGGTCAATGTGTAAAGACTTTGGGTAAAAAAAGTTGAAGTTTAATTTTAGGGTTTTACCTGAATCGGTGTTTTCTTTTGAAATATCATTAATAAAGACATTTCTGTTTAACTAAATTTTGCCATCAGATGATGCAAAATGCGCTCAAACTCACCAGAGTTCCCAAACTTTTGTTAAAAAGGGGCGAATTCGGTGTCACTAAATTTTGAAGCGGCTTTTAAGGCTTGAAAAGCCTAGATAAATGAGATTTTGGATAGTTCCTTACTCTCCGCATTACCAGAAGCTTCACCCGTAGGGTGGAGCTTTTTTTATTTCACAAAGCTGTGAGCCTAAGCTCACAAAAGCGAAGTGAACTAAAAAAAGCTCCAAGGCGATAGCCTGAAGCTTTTGATGATGTATTGGATTCCCTCTTTGGATCACGATAGAAATCCCTTACTCTCCGCAAAAAGCCCCGTAATCGTAATGATGACGGGGCTTTATTTTTTAGTTGATAATTAAGTTTTTGATTCAATAGAACCAGCAATTTATTCAAATCAGATGCTAAAGAGAGGCAGCATAGTACCCATACATTTGATACACAAAAAGACCAACACCTGCAATCACTAGGTATACGTTGGCCGATTTATAAAACGATTCATACGTTTTGAATTTCTTCCATTGGGTGATTAAAATTACTATTGGTATAAGAGCTAAGATTTGTCCTAACTCAACACCAATATTAAAGCTTATTATTTTTGCGAGGTATTGCTCAGTGCCCACATTAAACGATTGCAAACGCGTAGATAGGCCTAAGCCGTGAATAAGACCAAAAAGCAACACCATGAATAATAGGTTAGGTGATTTGACTTTTAGTTTTTCAAAACCTCCTAAATTTTCGAATCCCTTGTATAAAACACTTATTGCGATCACGGCATCAATAAAATGTTCATCTACTTTTATTCCAAGATAGGTGGCTCCGATTAATGTTATGCTATGTCCCAATGTGAAAACGGTGACAAATTTAATGATATCCCTAAATCCAGATAGATAGAATACAACACCTGCAAGAAACAAAAGATGGTCATAACCGGTTAGCATATGTTTTCCACCCACATAAATATAAGATAGCAAACCACCCGAATCCAAAATTGCCTGATCTGATGAACTAACACCATGTGCCAGGGCCACAGAAGGCAGAAAAAGTAATGCTGCTATAGGAAGATATTCGAGTTTATACTTCATATACTATTTCTTCCTATTTCTGCTAAACCAGAAAAACAGACCGGCAATAATTACAATACTCAGTATCCAAAAAATATAGGTTGGAAATCCATCTTCTTGCTCATGCTCATGAGAAACCTCTGAATGTTCATGGCTGTGTGAAACTTCAAAAGTTAGGGTTGCCCAATTGCTTTCATGTGTTAAACCCTCTTCTTCAGTAGTTACCAAATGGATCGTACGTAGATACCAAATACCATCGTTAGTTAAGTTTACGTCAACTATACCCTCCTCATTGGTTCTCAACTCCTGGCCAGTAGTGTGGGTATGGGTTACATTTTCTTCTTCACCTTCGTGCGAATGTTCGTGTGCAGAGTTATCTGTAGCTCTTTCGTTAGAATGAGTATGTGTTTCATCTCCATGGGTATGATCAGTATCCGTATTCTCATGAGAGTGCGTCTTTTCTGAACTATCATGTGAGTGATCGGTATCGCCATGAGAATGACCTTGTTCTGAAGCTTTAAAATCTGCATACACCAGTTGGTTGGCAAGTGGTTTTCCATCCAGTATTAATTTTACCTGAAGGGTGTCTCCCGTATGAGCTTCGTAAGGATTGCTCAATGGAATAAATTCTATGGGATACCCAAGCTCCGTCTGCCAATCGGATGTCCGTTCATCGCCTACTTGAAAAATAGTTTTGACGTGTTTGGAATATTTTTCTATGGCATTTGTAGCTAAGGTATTATTGTCCTTACGTTGCTGGAGCATATCTTTAACACCGTCATGTTCCAGATAGTTGTTAAAGTCTTCAGCCTCCATTTCAATATTTCTTGGCTTTGTTGAAACTCCTGCGATCCAAGTTCCTTCTTCTCCAGATTTAAAACGCAGTATGGTGATACTATCTTTTTCCGACCACTGGTTGTCTTCAATTTTTATGCGCTCTCCATTCCCAATGAGGCTCGCATCTAACATTCGATTGCGATCTATGACATTTTCACTTTTCTCAAATGTTCCGTTGTAGAGATGTATAATGGCATCCCGGTTTGGAGCTATAAAATAACTGTCCATTTTTAGATACATATCGTGGCTGCATAGTAATACCATACAAAGAATGCCAATTAGAAATTTTTTCATAGAGTTCAATTATTTGATGGGGTGAATATATTCAAAATTAAATATAATTGTTGAAATAAGGCGTTGATGGTTGGGCAATTTAGAGGATGGCAAATCAGAAAGATCACAATCACCTTCTAAAATGGCTTTCAATTGTTGAATTTAAGATTTAGTAATTCTTATTTTTCAAAAAAGATCGTGTTTTTTTACTCAAATGGGAGTCATTCGAGATTAGCTAAATTTTGGGATTTGATAAAAGACGTCCAATTGTAATTAAATGGTTAGCTTAATGTGGAAGTTTGTTCTTCAACAAACCATATATAAAAGTTCCAAGAAGCGCCCCAAATATCACGATTAAAATGGAAACATACCCAGCACCTGCAAGCACATACATCGGTCCAGGGCATGCACCTGCAAGCGCCCATCCCATACCAAAAATAATTCCACCTGCCAAGTATCGCACCACTCCTTTATCTTTAGGCGTTAAACGCATCTCGCTTCCATCTATTGGTTTAATTTGCTTCCTTTTTATAATTTGAACTCCGATAATTCCCAAGAACAACGCTGAACCAATAATACCGTACATATGAAAGCTGCCAAATTGGAACATTTCATAAATACGAAACCAGGATGCGGCTTCAGATTTAAACATAACAATACCGAAAAAAATACCTACTACTAAATATACGATGTATCTCATATGCTAAAAAATTAAGGGAAATAATAGATGTACCATAACCAAACCGCCTATAAAAAATCCTACGACAGCGATAAGTGATGGTATTTGAAGGTTACTCAACCCAGAAATGGCGTGACCTGAAGTACAGCCTCCAGCATAGCGCGCACCGAACCCTACTAGTAACCCGCCCAACAGTAAAATGAGAAAGTTAAATGGATCCGATAACGCTTCCGTTGAAAATAATTCTGGTGGCAAATAGCTAGACCCTGCGCTGGTAATATTATACTCTGAAGCGAGCTGTTGGGCAATTTCTGGGTTGATTTCAACAGTATTATCGCTCATATAATTGGAAGCGATAAACCCACCAACAACAGCACCCAGTACCACCATTAAATTCCAGCGTTCTGTTTTCCAATCAAATTTAAAGAAATCAGAAGCTTTTCCTGCACCCATTACTGCACAAGCAGTGCGAAGGTTTGATGACATTCCAAATTGTTTTCCTAAAAGCAATAATAGGAACATAATTAGGGTTATAAGTGGGCCTGCAACATACCATGGCCAGGGTTCTGTAATCCAATTCATTTTAAAAATATATTTTTATTAATAAATAGCAAGAAAGTTTTTTGGTTACTCTTGAAACTGCTTTACGTCATCACTTAAATCGTACACAGTTACACCTTCCAATTTCTTTTGTAGAATACTACTTCCCGCGGCACTTCTATACCCACCAGCGCAATGCACTACAATGGGTTTGTTTATAGGGATTTTGCCAGCTGTGTTTCTTAAATCATTTAGAGGATGCGCTTGGGCAGTATCAAAAAACTTCCCCTCATTTATTTCGCTCGTATTGCGAATGTCCACAATAGTGTAGTGGTCCGGATTATTCTTAAAATCTCCCAAGTTGAATACTTCAGTTTTCTCTAGATTTTCTTCTGAAAGAGTTATTATTTGGGTAAGCTGTTTTTCATATCCTATTTTGGCTATTCGGTGTAACAGTTTCTCTTTATTTTTCACAGCATCAATTACCAGGGTGAATGCTTCTTCAGGTTCCACAATAGCACCCAGCCAAGTTTCAAATTTTGCAGTATCTGAGACTGCCTGAATATTAATACTTCCTTTTAGATGCCCTTTTTTGAAAGTGCCTTCATCACGCATATCAATAACAAGCCCTTCAGCCGAAGCTTTTTCTTTAAAAGGAATTTTGGCAATTGCAGGTGTTACATTCTGTGCTCCTTCTTTATTAATGGCTACATTAAACCCAAAATAAGAAGGAATAAATGGCTGCCCATCGAGTAAAGTGTCCATAAATTCTTTTTTTGATTGTTCTTTGAATGCCCAATTACCCAAACGTTCATTGCCCAAAGTACTGCTATTGGCATCACTCATACTTTTGCCACAAAGGGATCCTGCTCCGTGTGCGGGATACACCAAGGCATTATCGGGCAGCTCATTAAACTTATTCTGAATAGTATCGTACATCATTTCGGCAAGTTCTTCGCGCTTCGCTTTCATATTTCCCGCCTTTTCCCGCAAATCTGGGCGCCCAACATCTCCTATAAATAGGGTGTCTCCAGTAAACAGCGCGGTTTCCTTATCTTCTGAAGCAACTATAGTGATGCTGTCTGGGGAGTGACCAGGTGTATTGATTGCCTTTAATGTTATAGCTCCCAATGTAATGCTATCGCCTTCATCAAAAGA
Source organism: uncultured Flavobacteriaceae bacterium (assembly GCA_963799365.1). Lineage (GTDB taxonomy): Bacteria > Bacteroidota > Bacteroidia > Flavobacteriales > Flavobacteriaceae > Marinirhabdus. The sequence goes on along the minus strand of CAWCWV010000016.1, from coordinate 207,526 downwards.
GTGATGTGGGTAGTCCGCTCCTAGTTTTTCACTATTATAAATAATAGCTCCTGTTTCTTTATGGATCTCAAGATGCGAGCTCACAAAGTCGGCATGAGGATGTGTTTCAATTACAGCTACTATTTTTGCATTATTTGATATCGCAAAATCGTAATATTGCTGTGGATTTCTTTCCGGGTCTATAATTGCCATTTTCCCTTCACTAACAATAGCATAAGAGTAATGCGACAAAGGTTTGTATTCAAATTGTTTAATATTCATAATATTATATTTTATAAAATAGAAAATTTTTAATGACCTGTTTTATGTGGCTAGTTCTTTATAAATTATGTAGATTCCCATAACCAATACAAACCAACCGAAGGCTTTTTTTAACTTTTTACCATCTATAAATTTGTTGAACCAAACTCCAATAAAAATTCCAACCACCGAAATTGCGGTAAAGGAAAGCAAAAAGGTCCAGTTGATTTCAAGATTTTGTACATCTCCCAAAAATCCTATCAAAGATTTTATTGCAATAATGAAAAGGGAGGTTGCCACAGCTTTTTTCATGGGTAACTTTGCCAATAATACAAGCGCAGGAATAATTAAAAATCCGCCACCAGCCCCCACAATTCCGGTAATAACTCCCACCACAAAGCCTTCAATAATAATAAGTGGATAATTGTATGTGACAGGAGTTCCTTCGGCTGTTTCTTTGCTGTTATTCCGAATCATAGACACAGAAGCTAAGAGCATTATAATGGCAAAAAACAGCATTATAGCAAGGTTCTTTGTTACCAAAAAACCGTTCACTTCGAAAAGCTCATTTGGGATGGCGGGAATTAAATAGGCTCTCGTTAGGTATACAGCAATAAATGCAGGTATGGCAAAGATGATAGCAGTTTTGAAATCGACCATCCCTTTCTTTATGTTTTTTAAGGCTCCAACCAGTGAGGTTGCACCTACCACAAATAAAGAATATGCAGTTGCTATTACTGGATTAAGAGCAAGTGCGTACACTAAGATAGGTACTGTTAGTATGGAACCCCCTCCGCCTATAAGTCCTAATACCAGTCCTATGAGCAGTGCTCCTATATATCCTAAAATTTCAAGTAGTTCCATTAAGGGTTTTAAAAATTATAGAACAAATGTACAGCGCATTATTTTTAATGTATGTAACTGTTGTTACAGTACTTCAATAAAACTTCGGTGCAGCATTATTTTATGGTCGTTCTCCATCTTTTTCAGCAGCCTTGAAATAACCACTCTGTTGGTATATAAATCGTTTGCAATTTCTTTGTGGGTTGTATAAATATGTTTGCTATTAGTAAGCTCTATTTTTGTATCGAGATACTTTTGCAATCGTTCGTCTAATTTACTAAAAACTATACTATCAATACTTTCAAGCATTTCCATCATTCGATTATGATAACTTTGGAAGACAAAATTCCGCCAACTTTTATACTTACTGGACCATTCCTCCATCTTTTCAATAGGAATCATAATGAGTTGCACAGCAGTTTCGCTCACTGCGTGTATTTCGCTTTTGGTCTGCCCCAAACAACAGCTTAGCGTCATAGCACAAGTATCCCCTTTTTCAAGATGGTAAAGTAATAACTCTTCTCCTTCATTATCTGGTCTTAATATTTTAATGCTACCTGATAATAATAAAGGCATCGATTTCACATATTGTCCAATATTTATAAGATCCATTCCTTCTTCCATTTCTAAATAAGAACCTACCTTATTTATTTCTGAAAGTAATTCAGGTTCAAACTGAAGTCCATAATGTTGTTTTAATTCTAGATTCATTTTAAGTTTATTTTATTTAATCTCCTCAATCACACTCCCACAAGTAAGCATCTCATCGCCATAATAGGGATTTCTAATATCTTTTTCGGTACTCAGCCAAATCGCCCCTTTATTATTATTTGCCATAGGACATTTTTGAACATAAATAGTACTTGGTAGGTTTTTGATATTCATCGCCAGCGCAACAATATTTTCATTTAAAATAATAAAATGCTCCCGCTGATTCTCAAGATTATCGTTTTCAGCAATAGCATCGAGCATGTTGATGCTTTGGTTGAAATGTGACAACTCCATCTTGCCTAGATTTTTGGAGTTGATCGCTTTTAATTTTTTCGATATTTCTTTTGCGAAAGTAGAAACCTGCTTGGCATTGCTTGCCACAAAGGCATCCTTCATTTGAAGGTAGGCCGGTAACGCTTTTTGAAATTCTTTCTGAAATGCTGTTGAAAGTTCCATCTTCATAGGAGCCATTGTGGTCATTTTTTCCTCTTTCATCCCTTTGTTCATCATAGACCTTTTGCCTTGTAACTGTGCAGCCGCATCTACTGTGAAGGTTCCGTTGGTTACAATTTCATCTCCATGAGTTAACCCTGATGTTACTTGATAATTATCACCACTTCTGTTTCCCAACGTAACTTCGCGCATTTCAAAAACAGGCTCGTTCGGATTTGTCTTTAAGTAAACCAGCGAGCGTTCTCCGGTCCATAATACCGCACTGGCTGGAACGCTCAATTGTGTGCCAGTAGTAGCGGTCGCTCCTTTTATTTTTCCTGTCACAAACATTCCGGGTTTAAACAAATCGTCGGTATTTTGCAAGGTAGCTCTCACGGTCACCGTACGTGTAGCATTGTTTAAGATAGGATCTATAAAGGAAACGGTACCTTCAAACTCTTTATTCGGATAGGCATTGGTAACAATTTTGATGTTCTGCCCTTTTTTAAGATTTGAAATCTGATTTTCATAGGCATCAAATTCTGCCCACACTGAATTGAGATTACTCAACTTCACAATAGGTTGTCCTTGCTTTACATAATCTCCTTCGGCGGCCATAACCACAGAAACAGTTCCGGAAACGGTTGCGTAGATGGGGAAATTCTCGCGTACCTTTCCGGACTGCTCTATGGAATTTATTTGACTTTCTGAAAGTTTCCAGTTTTTAAGTTTGTTTCGCACTGCGTTGTATAAAGCCGGTTGTGATTCTTTAAGGGAAGCGGTGGTAATCAATTCTTGCTGCGCTGCCACCAAACTAGGTGCATAAATAGTAGCGAGCAACTGACCTCTATTTATTTCCTGGCCTTCAAAATTTACATTTAACCGCTCAATACGACCGTCGAAATAACTGGACTGCACCGTGTTATTTTCTTCGTTAGTGGCAATTTTTCCTGAAAGCGAGATCATTCCATCTTCCTCCTGACTTGTACCATTTCCAACAATAGTAGTTTGGATGTTTGCCAGTGCCATGGCGTTTTCGGTCATTTTTATTTCGTTTACGGCAAGGCCTTCTGTACCTGTTTCGGCAGGGATGAGGTCCATCCCGCAGATAGGGCAGTCGCCAGGTTCTGGTTGCATAATTTGTGGGTGCATGGAGCAGGTCCACATTTCTGGATTATTAGATGCTTCGATATGCGAATGTGCAGATGAATTTTCTAAGTCTCCTTCGGAGCCTGAAAATAGTAGCCCTCCTGCAATAATTCCAGCAATTAGTAATGCAATATAAATTATATACTTTTTCATTTTATTATTTTTTTGAAGATGAAATAATCTTACCCAATAGTTTTAGACTTGAAGCCAACTTATTCTTCAATTCTTGTGGTGGATTCAGATAAGAGTTAGACTTTTCACAAAGTAGTATCCAATATGCTGTTTCCTCCGCTTCTTTATATGCTATTTTTAATTTATGTATGAAATCTGCTTTACTCTCTGCTCCTTGGGCCTCTCTAGAATTGGCACCTATAGAAGTACCAGACTTTAAGAGCTGCCTTGCAATCACATATTTTCTGTCATTTTCAAGCAATTCACAATAGGCAATCACTTGAAGTGCTAGCTCCGTGGTAACTTCCAATAATTCATTTCTTTTCATCTTAATGTTATATTTAACAAATTCACCAAGCTACACATCCAGAAATGCGCATATCAAACAATCCACAAATCCGCACATCGATTAATCCTCTAAACGCTTAATCATGGCTTTCATCTCCTCAATTTCCTTGCGCTGTGCCTTGATAATATCCTCGGCAAGTTGTTTTACTTCAGGGTCTTGGATATCGGCACGCTCACTGGTTAAAATTGCGATAGAGTGATGCGGGATCATTGCTTTCATCCAGAGAACATCGCCCACGGTCGATTTTTGGTCACGCACCAGACCTAATGCAGTTACAAAAAGTACGATACTTCCCAAAACGATTGCTATATTCTTCTTTTTATTTTGATACATACCTCGCATCGCTACAAACATAATGATAGCCATAGCCGCAATCCCCAAACAACTCATATAGAAACGAGTGAGACTGAAATAAACGTGATCAATGGCATAAGTATTCAAATACATGGTGATGTACATAGCGACGAAAGATGCCGCGAGCATTCCTACAAATTTAGTGTAACTTCCTTTTTTCATGGTGTGATTTTCATGTTCATTTGTGTTCATAATATATGGTTTTAAGGGTTATTTAACTTGAAAAGGAAACGTAATGGTCACCTTTTCCCAGGCTAATTTTATCGTGCCTGATGTTTCGTTCGTTTTTGTTACCGTGTACGTGAGGTGTTCTACAATTTCATCCGAAAGAGTAGGGGTTACTTTAAATCGTACTACATCATCTTTTTCGTCATAGTCGTCTTTCCCGTGCTGGTCCCAGTTACTATTGAAAATAATGGTCCATTCCTTTTCATTCGGAATCACAAAAAAGCCATATTTACCCGCTTTTAATTCTTTTCCGGCAATCATTAAATCTTTATTAGTTTCCAACCATGTTGCGTTGTGTGCTCCTGCTTGCCATACAGCGTCATACGGAAGCAATCCGCCAAATATCATTCTGTTACGCACTCCTGGAGAGGAATAATCTATATGAATATGAGCATCACCAATCATTGCCATGGTTTCGGTATGTGGGCTCAATGGTTTTTTCTTATCAGGTTCTGCCGTGAGTGGTTCTTCAGTCACTTCTTTTGTTTCCATTTCCTGAGTCTCCTTTTTGATTTCTTTACAGGAAACTAGTAGAATAAGCGAAACGAATAGTAAGATGGTTTTTTTCATAATATAAAATTGATTAGTTAATTGATTTTGATTTTAATCGTAATGCATTCGCAATCACCGAAACAGAGCTAAAACTCATTGCCAGTGCTGCGATCATAGGTGACAGTAAAAGTCCGAAAACTGGAAACAATACTCCTGCTGCTATAGGCACCCCCAAGGTGTTATAGATAAGTGCGAAAAACAGGTTTTGTTTGATGTTCTTCATCACCGCATCACTTAGATTCCTAGCTTTTACAATGCCGTGCAGATCTCCTTTTACCAAGGTAATCATGGCACTTTCAATAGCCACATCGGTTCCTGTTCCCATGGCGATTCCTACATCACTTTGTGCTAAGGCTGGTGCGTCATTAATTCCGTCCCCTGCCATGGCAACAACTTGACCCTGCTCTTGTAATTTTTTCACTTCTTCCAGCTTATCTTCGGGTAACATTCCCGCTTTAAAACTCGCTAAGTTGAGTTCGCTGGCTACGGCTTGTGCGGTATCGTGATTATCACCAGTAAGCATAATCACAGAAATGCCCTTATTCTGGAGTTCCTTAATTGCCTTGGCGCTGGTTTGTTTTATTTTGTCTCCAATCACTACATATCCAGTTACGTTTCCATCAACAGCCAAATATGACACCGTTTTTCCTTGCTTCTGAAACGATTGTGCCTCTTGTTCCATTTCTGTTGAAATAGATGCTTTGGCGTGTTCCATCATTTTAGCATTTCCCAGCGCTAGTTTTTTACCGTTTACGTTTGCTTCTACACCTTTGCCTGTTACGGCACTGAAACTGTCTGCTTTTAAAAGTTCCGATTTTCGTTCTTTTGCGTATTTTACTGTGGCTTCGGCAAGAGGATGTTCGCTGGAACTGTTCAGGGACGCGATGAGTTGGGTGATATCGCCTTCAGAAAATGTAGTGCTAAACGACCCCATTTTTTCAACTGTAGGTTTTCCTTCCGTAATGGTTCCTGTTTTATCCACAATTAAGGTAGTTACCTTGTCCATCTTTTCAAGAGCTTCGGCATTCTTAATGAGTACTCCATTTTGAGCTCCTTTGCCAACACCCACCATTATAGACATAGGCGTTGCCAAACCTAGTGCACAGGGGCACGCAATGATTAAAACGGCAATCGCATTTACCAATGCATACACATACGCAGGTTCAGGTCCCCAAATGGCCCATGCGCCAAAAGTGAGAAGTGAGATAATGACTACTACAGGGACAAAATAGCCTGAAACCGTATCGGCCAATTTTTGAATAGGCGCACGACTTCGGCTGGCATCGTTTACCATTTTTACGATCTGTGAAAGCAACGTATCGCTTCCTACTTTTTCAGCTTTCATTAAGAAAGACTGATTCCCATTTATGGTACCGCTGCTTATTTTATCGTCTTCAGCTTTGTTAACTGGAATAGGTTCTCCTGAAATCATGGATTCATCTACCGTAGTATGTCCTTCGGTAATGACTCCATCTACTGGAATCTTATCTCCCGGTTTTACGCGTAGGATATCTCCTTTTTCAATTTTGTCAATAGAAACTTCTTCTTCAACACCATTGATTACTCTAATAGCTTTATTAGGGGCGAGTTTTAATAATTCTTTTACGGCCGAATTCGTTTTACTATGTGCCCGTGCTTCCAACAACTGGCCCATTAGTACTAACGTAAGGATTACCGTAGCAGCTTCAAAATACACATGTACAGCTCCGGATTCGGTTTTAAACTGCGAGGGGAAGAAGTCTGGAAATAGCATTCCAAATACACTAAAGAGCCAGGCGACTCCAGCACCAATTCCAATTAACGTAAACATATTAAGGTTCCACGTTTTGATGCTTCGGTAGGCACGTTCAAAAAACACCCATGTGGCGTAAAATACCACAGGAATAGATAACCCCAATTGAATCCAGTTCCACCATTTTTGTTCCATCACAGCGTACAGTGGATTGTTAGGGATCATCTCGCTCATAGCCATCAAGAAGATGGGGATGGTAAAAGCTACAGCGATCCAAAACTTTTTCAACAGCTTTTTATAGGTTTTCTCTTCAGCGGAAAGATCTGGTTGCATAGGCACCAAATCCATCCCACAAATGGGGCATGCGCCAGCTTCATCTTTTACGATTTCGGGATGCATGGGGCAGGTCCATTGTTCTGTTGTTGCAGCCGATAAATTCTGTTCTTCTACCAAATCCATTCCGCAAACAGGACAATCGCCAGGTGCATCGTAGGTCTTGTCACCTTCACAGTGCATTGGGCAATAGAATGTACCAGTGCCTTTACCTTTTGATGGTGCGGGCTTTTCCGCTTTTGCGTGGTGTTGGTGTTCTCCGGGTAGATAAATTGAATAGCTTCCGCCATCGTCTGCCAATGCTTTTTGAAATGTCTCCAGAGGAATATGAGATTCCATTTCGATGGTTGCTTCGGCCTTTTCCAAGTTCACCTCAGCACTCGTAACACCCGCTACTTCTATAAGCGTTTGTTCCACATGGCTTCTACAGCCGTTGCAAGTCATTCCGTGTATATGATAGGTGTGTTTCATGTTATCTTAATTTTTTTCGCATAGCTTCAGAAATATTTTCAGCATAAACTCCATAGGCATCTACTAACAAACCTTTAATCCCTCTTTTAGATTGAATAGCGTACAGGACACTATTGTCGTCGGTGCTGCTCATGCCTTCAAAACGATTCATCTCTTCAACGTCGAAATCTTCTGGATGCAGTTTTAATTTGAGTGAATTACACTCGATGTGTCCTGAACATAGATTAAAATCATACGTATACCCTTTAGAAATCAAGCGATTCATTGTTTCTGAAAGTGTGTCTTCTGTTTTCATAGCTATCAATTTTAAGTTATAAAAAATTTCACGATTAAACCTCCAGCAAGCCATGCATAGCATACAAATGCGGCATATTTCAATATATTTTCAAGGAGTTTGCTTTTAGGAGCCATCTCACTCATATTGTGGTCTACATCTTTCTTTTTGAAAAACCCTAAATAAACCAGATAACCCGAAATAAGCAAGAAAGCTATATTCAAGAAAAAGGTATAATCTATTTTAAAATACTCGCTCTCCTGAATTGTTACCTGTGAGGGATCTGGTAAGATGCTAAACAAATCAAATGTATAGTGTAACGCAAGGGATGTACCTATTAGCGCTGTGAAAAGTAGAAAAAGAATGAATAGCGACATTTTCCACCCGTAATATTTCGCATTGATTCGCAACACAGGAAAAACTACCAAATCACTAAAAATGAACGCCATTACACCTGCAAAACTAACACCTTTGCCAAAGAGTAACGCCGCCAATGGTATATTCCCCATAGAACCTATAAAAGTTAAAAACGCTGCCACAGGACCTACGATAATGTGTTCTAAAATTTCGAGAAAGGTAAAATCTGTATTTCCATTACCGCTATTAATAAAGAGCGTCTGGAAAAAAGAATCGGGCACAAAAGCGGCTACGATACCAGCGATGGTAAACCCTACGGTTACATCTTTCCAGACCATTTGCCATTCCATTTTATACTTCTTGGCAACACGTGCCCAACTTTCTTCTTTCTTAATCTGTTTCTTCCAATCTTTGGAATCATCTATGGCGCCTTCATCTTCATTTTCTAAATTTTTACGTGCCTTTTCAATGAGTTTTTTCGGGTTGATAATCCGAATTAATATCCAGCAAATAAGGATGAGCAGGATGCCCCCCACATATTCGCCTACAACAAATTGCCAACCTAAAAAGATGGAAATAATAATTCCCAACTCTATGACGAGATTTGTAGATGCCAGTAAATATGCTATGGAAGAGGTAAAACTCGCTCCTTTTTTAAAGATAGACTTAGTTCCAGCCAGCGCTGCAAAACTGCAAGAACTACTTATAAATCCAAAAAACGTACCCAGCAACATACTTTTTCCTTCATTTTCTCCCATGGCTTTTTGCATCCGTTTTTCGGTCACAAAAATCTGTATCATGCTACTTATAATGTAGCCCAATACAAAAGCCCACAACGCCATCCAGAAAAATCCGGTGGTTGTATACGCTGCTTCACCCCATTGTTTGAGAAAATTGTCCATACTATACTATTGATTTAATTTTTTAAACGAGGTGTGTGAATGAATAATCTTCCACTGACCATCAATTTTTTCGAGAATTGAAGTCGCTACTCCTTTACTTTCAATAGTACGTTTCTTTGTGACTTTTGCTTCATCTCCTTTTAATACGATAGTATATAAATAATTTTCAGTGGTAATCGCGTAAGGTAAATTCACTATGGTTTCAATTTCATAATCAGAAAAGCTGAAACTTTTAAAATGTCCTAATTCTGGTCCTAAATGTCCATCTATATAATCTTTATACGTGCCTTCCACTTTACCTTGTTCAAATACCGTAGCATCTGGTGTAAAAAGTTCAAAAGTACCATCGGTAGTTAAGTTTTGTATCGCGTCTTTATACTTTTTCATCACTGAAATAACAGCTTGTTTTTCTTTTGAAGAATCAATGGTTTTTTCTTTACTACTTCTTTCTTCTTGTTTTACTTCTGCTGTCTTTTCATTACAGGAAAAAACAACTAAGGAAAATATTGCTAGTAAACTGATAGTTCTAAGAGTTTTCATTATGTTGGTTTTGGTTTAGGTTATTGTATTGTCTTTTTTAATTCAGTTATATAATTTATTACCTCGGTTTGCTGTTCTTTGGATAATACAGCATCACCGTGGATTAGGGTATAGCTTTCCATCGGCATTTCCCCATTTTCAATCTGCTTGATGATTGAACGTAATTTGCTGTTTTTTCTTCGGTCTGAATAGGTGTCCCATTCGTTGAAATTCAACTCACCTTTTCCATGCTTTATGTGATCTTCCAGATACCATGCTACCGGCTGTATCTTATTATACCAGGGATACTGTGTGTTATTACTGTGGCAATCATAGCAAGATACCTGCAACGATTTCTCGACTGCTGCAGGGACCTTGTTTGCTAACATAAAATCGGATTGTGGTACCGTTTCACTCTGATTATACTTCACAGGGAAAAACTGTATCACCACAAATGCAATTAATGCGATCCACGCTATGATTTTTAATACCTTCAATTAGTTGATTTCGCGTTGTACTTTACCGCATTTCAACATTGAGCTTCCGTAATACGGATTGCGAACTTCTTCTTTCATACTCAACCAAGCAGTTCCGCCATCGTACATTGGGCAAAATTGCTCGTACAACTTAGTTGCTGTTCCTGTGATGGCAACCATATCTGTGATATCCTTGCTTAAAATCTTAAAATGCTCGCGTTGGTGCTTGATATCGCTTTCACCAATGTGCTCTGCATGTTCGATAGCATCTTCCATAATATCTTTCAATTCTTTTTGTTGACTGTCGCCATAGCCAGAAGCATCAAAGTTCTTTAGTGAAGCTACTAAGGTTGCTCCTAATCCCTTTGCTTTGTCATTATCATCTCCTACCAAAGCATCTTTTAGATTGAAATAATCTTTCAGGATAACCTCTGCCGTTGCGTTTTTACTATTGTTCGTTGCCATTCCTTTATCGGTATCCATATTTTCATCATGTGTTGCCGTTGCATTCGCATTGTCATGATGTCCGTCAGAGTTGTCGTGCTCTTTCAAACCATCTTTGCATGATACAAAGGCTACGGTTACTAATGCCATAAAGGCGATTCCTATTGCTCTTTTTACTGTTTTCATAAATTGTGTATTTATTTGTAATTAAGGTTTATATAATTTTTAAAATCTCCATGAAAGTCCGCCACCCGCATCAAAGCGATTGTCATAACTGGCCATAAGCGAAAAATTACGACTCAAAACATATTCTAAACCAACTTGCCATGTGGTTTCTTCGTCGTAGTCCTGTCCTTCGGGAAGTTTGCCGTCCCAGCCAAAATCCATTTGGTATTCATATTCTCCGTAGATTCCCAGTCGTGGTAAAATCATAAAGCCTGTACTAAACGCAACTTGTGGACGTAATTTGCTATCAATTCTGAAATCTGAATTAATGAGCAATGGCATCAACCATCGTACTCCGGCAATTGCTGTAGTATTGACTTCTTCGAGACTGTCTTTTCCTTCATTTTCAACATTTACACCACCGAAAATTCGGAAATAATCATTGAGATAGCGTTCGTAGGTAAACTCGGCTTCTAAATTCTTATTCCAACCATATTCGCCCATGACGCTAAATTGATTTCGAATGTTTGTTGCGGTGGCATATACCTCGGTCATATGGCTTGCTGCAGTAAGTTCGCCCCAGGTGAATATATGATCTCCTTCATTGGTAAGATTAGATAATGGGTATTCTTGTAAGCGCTCATCTCTAGGGGTGTCATAACTAAAAACCCTTGCCATACCACTCATCATATGGTACAATATGTGGCAATGGAAAAACCAATCTCCAGATTCATTTGCAGCAAATTCAAAAACAACTTTCTGCATAGGCGCTACGTTTACGGTATGTTTTAAGGGCGAGTACTCTCCGTTTTCATTCAACACTCTAAAGAAATGACCATGCAAGTGCATTGGATGATGCATCATGGTTAGATTATTTAAAGTAACTCGAACAACTTCTCCTTTTTTGATTTGTATTTTATCGGTTTCAGAAAGTGGCACCCCATTGATACTCCAAACATATCGGTTCATATTCCCCGTAAGATTGAAAAGCATTTCTTTTACTGGCTTGTCGCTATCAAATTCGGTAGGTTCTGGGGAGCGTAAGTAGTTATAATTAAATTCCGGATTACCACCCGTTTTCATATTGTCGCCCACTACTTTATCTTTTGGAACCATATAGCCCATCTTCATGCTGCCATTCATTTTAGAATGATCCATTTTGGTAGAATCTGTTTTCATTTTCATACCCATCATTCCATCCTTCATCTCATCATTTTTCATTTTCATTTTATCATGGTCCATCTTTGAATGATCCATTTTGGCAGAATCTGTTTTCATATCCATACCGTCCATTTTCATCTTACCGTTGTCCATGTTCATTTTATCATCGCCCATGGACATCCCATCCATTTCTGCACGTCCGGCAGGCGGGTGCATCCCGCTCATATCCATCTTATACTTTTCCATGACTTGAATAGAGTCATTTTTGGAAGGATTGAATTTAGACGCTGGTGCCCCCATTTTCATTCCCATAGACATCATATGCTTCATACCCATAATTAAATCTGGTTCAGGAACTATAGGCGCGTCAAGAGTTTTCCCTTTGCCAATATAAGCCGAAGCTTCACCAGAACCGTCTTGTGCTGTAGCTCTTATTTGAAGTTTGCCATTTTCAGGGATGGTTACTATAAAATCGTACGTTTCAGCTACACCAATAAGTGTTTTATTGTGTTTTACGGGCACTACATCCAAACCATCTGCGGAAACCAACATAGGGTCTTCACCCCCAAATGTGAGCCAGAAATAACTTGCCGCAGCTGCATTTATAAAACGCAAACGTAAACGTTCGCCTGGCTCATAATTGGTATAGTTTTTTTCAGCATTACCATTAATAAAAAACTTATCGAAGTAATTATCTGAAATAGCCATATCCGGCATGCGTTGCCATGCCATTTTTAACTTTGCGCTAACTGCTTTTTTCTTGATGAGTTTATCCAGACTTTGTATTTGTCCTTTTTTAATCAAATACCATTCGTTACCACGCTTTAAGTTTTTCAATTGTGAATTTGGACTCTCATCCATCCAATCCGACAGCACTAGTACTAAATCTTTATCGTATTGCAGATTTGTTTCTTTTGGATTTATCTGAATACTACCATAAACGCCACGCTGTTCCTGAAGTCCCGTATGTGAATGATACCAGTAGGTTCCTGATTGTTTAAGGGCAAATTTATATTGTTGGGTTTTTCCAGGAGCTATTGGAGGGGTTGTTAAATAAGGTACCCCGTCAAAAAAATTGGGGAGTATTAGACCGTGCCAATGCACAGAGGTTTCTACCTCCAAGTTATTAGTCACATTAATGATGGCAAATTCACCTTCGTTAAATTCTAGGTTGGGCCCGGGAATTCCACCGTTAACAGTCATTGCTTGCACCTCTTTTCCGGTAAAATTTACTGTTTCATAGTCAATCGTCAAATCGTAGACACGTTCTGGCCAATTATCTACATTTTCTTCAGAATCGTTCGCGACCAATTGGGCACTCACATTGAATACGGCAAAAAATAATAAAACGAAACTAATTTTAGTTCTCATGGTTTTTTCAATTTTATACAAAAATACTCCTGTCATTCAGCGAACTGTATCATAATCTTGGTTGTTATCTATATAATTTGGTCTAAAGAATTCCTAAAATTTTTTGATTGGTTTTTGTAATCGCTTAAACTTAGACCAGTTTCATTTTTAAATTGCCGACTCAAATGGTTAATGTTGCTATATCCTAAAAGTTGGCTTATTTCGGTAAAGTTGTATTGATTAACCTGAATTAATTCTTTTACCTTTTCAATCTTTAATTTGATAAAATATTTTTCTATCGTTATCCCTTCCGTAATCGAAAAAATCTTACTTATTTTTGAATAATCAGCTCCCAGATTTTTTGCTAGGTGTACCGAAAGTCTACTATTCAGGTATAAGGGAAGGTTATCGAGCAAATTGATGAGCGTTATTTTTACTTGCTCTGTGAGTTTCACTTCAGCTGAATCTATCAAGGAAAAACCATTTCTCTCCAGAATATCCTTGAATCCTGCCAAGGCATCATTGCCACTAATTTCAAGCCGTATGCGCCCCAACTCTATGTCTACAAGCTCCATTTCTTTTGCTTTAATTTCGGTCTCTAATACTTTAATGCATCTATCACACACCATATTTTTTATGAAATAGTCCTTTGCCATAATTAGTTCGTTAAATAATTAATAAGGGCAGTTTGCATATAATATAGCTGAACCGATTCCACCTGATTTGTTTGGAACCGAAGCTGCAATTCCTGAATATCCAATACATCATTAAAATCTATGGTTCCTGTTTCGTAATTTTTGATCAGTATTTCTTCGGCGTCCTTCGCTTGCTTTAGGTTTTTTGTTTGGGTGTTAAATTTGATGCGCGCCTGATTGCGCTGAGAGATCGCTTTCGCAAAAGCAGCTTCCAATACATTTAATCGTTGCTCTTTTTGGGTTTTGATTTCTTGCTGCCGCAGGTCGTTTTGTTTTGAAACAGACTTGTAGCGATTGTTGAAAATAGGGATGGAGAGTGTTAACATGGGCATCAAAATATCCTTACCATTATCTACTGGGTTCATATCGGTACGTTCGCTTACGGGTAAATAATCTACACCGAAGCCAATCATAGGCAACCCATCCCGCTGATTGAGCAATTCCGATTGGGTGACAGATTCGTACAGCTTGTCGTATTTAAGCAATTCGGGATTAAGTAATAGTGCGTCATACCCAATTATGATGTCCTCTTCAGGTATGTCTAGTGAAGAAACAGTTTCCACGGGTACATCATAATCGCGATTGAGCAGTTTGTTAAAAGCGGCTTGAATTCCCAACGCCTGTTGTTCCAGCACTAGTTTTTCCTGTACTAACTCATTTTGTCTAATCTGCAAGCGCAAAACGTCTACTGCAGATGCTTTACCCACTTCAACTGAAGTAAGTGCCAGCCGTTCATAGGTTTCTAAAAGCTGGATATTTTCATCGAGTACCAATTGCTTTGCTCGTATTTCATAGAGTTTGTAATAGGTTTCGGCAACCGAAAGTGTGAGTTTTCTTTTGGCAATGGTAATTTCTACATATTCTGCGGCTGCCATAGAGGAAGCATACTTTTCACGAGCGGAAATTGTTCCAAACCAAGGCAACATTTGCCGTATTCCAATCCTTGCGCGTTGTGCGCCCACTCGGGTTTCAGTTTCACTAACAAAATAGCCAACATTAATTTCGGTATTGGGTACCCAGTTTGCTTCATTTACTTTTTCTTCAGCAATGTTATACCGCAACTCGAAAGCTTGAATTTCTGGACTGTTTTCTTGGGAAATTTTAATGTAATCCTCCAGAGTTTGAGCTTGAGCGTCATTTAAGGAAATACTTAAAGATGCAAGAGCCATTAGAAGTTGGAGGCCAGAAACTGGAAACTCAAAACTTACTTTTGAAGATTGAAAACGAAAAATTAGAAAATAGTGCTCAAAGAAGGCCGAAACTTTTTTAAGTACTTTTAGTGCTAATGTGATCCTTTTTAACTTGTTTGAATATTCCATAACTTCCTTTTAAAATTTCTTCCAATTTTGATGTAACTTGTTTATTTTCTTACCTACTACATCGTTTTTCTTTAAAAGTAAATTATGAGTTTCAGCATTTATATAACCGCAATCTTTGGCAAAATCCAACCACGTTTCCGTTTCGCCGTTTGAACCTAATGAGGTAATGAGTTGCTGTTTAAATAATTGCTCATAATTTCTTTTTGACCATCCTTCGGAAATATTTGCCGATACAGAACGTGAAGACCTCACAACCTGAGAAGTCAATGAGTATATTTCCTCTTTTGGAAATTTTCGAGATATCCAAAAAATTTCCATAGCGAGTTCATAGGACTCATTATAAACGTTTAAATCTTTAAAGGACTTTATCATAATTTCTACTTTGTTACTTAATGTTTCTTACTATAGTATTCAATCTTAAATTCCAACTTCTAACTTCGAAAGTCTCGCTTCCGCTCTCCAACTATACAGCACAGGTACCAGAAAATAGGAGGTAATGTCTATAATCATCCCACCAAAAATTGGGATAGCCATTGGGATCATGATATCACTTCCTTTTCCAGTGGAGGTGAGTATGGGCAGTAACGCAAGGATCGTGGTTACCGTAGTCATTAAACATGGTCGAATTCGTTTACCCGCAGCTTCTAATGTTGCCATTCGAATTGCTTTTTTATCTGAAGGATTTTCACGGTCAAACGTCTGAGTAAGATAGGTCGCCATGACCACACCATCGTCTGTAGCAATCCCAAAAAGGGCTATAAAACCTACCCAGACAGCAACACTTAAATTAATGGTTTTCATATTGAAAAGATCCCGCATATTCTCACCGAAGAGGCTAAAATTGAAAAACCAATCCTGACCATATAACCAGATCATTATAAATCCACCTGCAAAAGCCACGGTGATACCAGTAAATACCATAAGCGATGTAGAAACAGATTTAAACTGAAAATATAGAATCAAAAAGATAATGAGCAACGCCAAGGGTACAACTACAGAAAGTGTTTTCTCTGCCCGTAGCTGATTTTCGTAGGTCCCCGTAAAACGATAGCTTACTCCTTGCGGAACAATAAGCTCACCACTATGGATACGTTCTTTAATTAATGCCTGTGCATTTTCAACCACATCTACTTCAGCAAAGCCATCGAGCTTATCGAATAGTACATATCCAACCAAGAAGGTGTCTTCACTTTTAATAACCTGTGGTCCTTGTTCGTAGCGTATGTCCACTAGTTCGCCCAACGGAACGGGACTACCTCTTTCTACAGGGACATAAATAGCATTTAAGTCGTCAGGGTTTGCACGTAGTTCTCTTGGATAACGAACCCGTACCGCATAACGTTCTCGGCCTTCGACCGTCTGAGTTAGTGGCATACCGCCAATAGCAACTTGAAGAACTTCTTGCACATCCATTACCGAAACACCATAACGGGCGAGTTGGTCCCGCTTAATATCAATAAGCAAATAGGGCTTTCCAACAATACGATCTGCAAAAACAGCTTGTTCTTTGACACCTTCAGCTTGTTTTAAAATATCTTCTAATTGTAACCCAAAAGCTTCTATAATAGCAAGGTCAGGACCTTTTACCTTAATACCCATTGGTGCTCGCATTCCAGTCTGCAGCATCACGAGTCGGGTCTCGATAGGTTGCAATTTAGGTGCCGAGGTAACGCCGGGAAATTTAGTTACCTTGACGATTTCATTCCAAATATCATCTGGACTATTAATTTCTGGCCGCCAGTTTCGGTAATACTCACCACTATCATCTTCCACTAAATCTTCGTGTGTGGCATTCGTTTTAAGACTTGATGCTTCATAATTTGCGTCGTCGTCAATTTCGTTGTTGGGATTGATGATGAATTTGTTATTCTTCAGCACAAAAAGGCCGTTATCATTTACTTTATAGCGTTGGCGTTCTCCTTTTGCATTTCGCATAAATTCAGATTTATACTGAATTACGTTCTCATACATCGAAAGCGGTGCGGGATCTAATGCAGATTCGGTTCTACCAGATTTCCCTACTACGGTTTCAATTTCAGGAATACTTGCCACAGCCATGTCGAGCTGCTGTAATACCCGTTTGTTTTCTTCTACGCCGGCGTGCGGTAACGAGGTAGGCATCAATAAAAAGGAGCCTTCATTAAGTGCGGGCATAAATTCTTTACCCGTATTTCGCATGATCAAGAACCCTAAAGTTAAAACAGTTGCTGGAATTAGTAAAAACAATAGTTTGTTTGCCAAGGCCCAACGGAGGATTTGGTCGTAGTACCTTCTGAAAATAGAAAATATCCCCAGTAAACCGAAACAGATAATTGAAACAAATAGAAGGTTCATCACGATGCTTCTATCAAATCCTAGCGGTCTCCAATAGCTGGCTAGTAAAAGAATAATAGCGATCACTGAAATGATGATGTTGATAGTATTAGCACGCTTAGCAGTAACTACTTTGCGTATACTTAAAACTCCAACCACACCAAAGGCGATTAAGATAATCCCAAGCCAATAACCAAAAATGATAGCAAAGACCCCGGAAAGAATCAAAGCCCCATTAAGTACATACTTTGAACGCTCGCGAATATTTGTTTTTCTGAATAGAAAAGCTGCAAATGGCGGAATTAAAAAGAGTGCTATTACCAGCGAAGCGGTAAGTGCCATGGTTTTGGTAAAAGCGAGCGGTCTAAAGAGTTTTCCTTCGGCACCTATCATCGTAAAAACAGGCAAAAAACTAATAATAGTGGTAAGAACCGCCGTTAAAATGGCTCCAGAAACTTCGGCCGTGGCGTTGTAAATAATTTCGTTTGTGGTGTATTCGATGCCACTTTCTTTAAAACGGAGTTTTTCATCTTCCAAATGCCGAATCATATTTTCGGCCAGTATGACGCCTACATCCACCATGGTACCAATAGCTATTGCAATTCCTGAAAGCGCTACAATGTTTGCATCTACATTGAATAGTTTCATGGTTATAAATACCATTAATACGGCTACAGGCAGTAATCCTGAAATAAGAATGGAGGCACGCAGGTTGAAAACCATGACAATAATTACCAAAATGGTAATCAGTATTTCAAGCGTGAGTGCTTCATTGAGCGTACCCAGAGTTTCCTGGATGAGTTCGGTACGGTCGTAAAAAGGAACAATGGTTACTTGAGATGTGCTACCATCTGATAATGTTTTACTAGGAAGGCCTGAGCTTAATTCGGCTATTTGATCTTTTACATTATTGATCACCTCCAGCGGATTAGCTCCATAACGAGCTACAACCACGCCACCTGCCACTTCGGCACCTTCTTTATCCAGGATTCCACGTCTTGTTGAAGGGCCTAAATGGACGTTTGCAATATCCTTAATACGGATAGACGTGAAATTTTCTGAAGTGACTACCGCATTCTCTAGGTCTTCAATAGATTTTAAGTAACCCAATCCACGTACGAGGTATTCAGCTTGGTTAATTTCCAGTGTTTGTGCCCCTATATCTTGATTACTTTCTTTTACGGCCTTGGCAACCTGATTAATACTCACGTTGTATTGACGCATTTTTTCTGGGTCAATATCTACTTGGTATTCCTGAACGTATCCGCCAATTGAAGCAACTTCAGAAACGCCACTGGCGGAAGAAAGTCCATACTTCACATAATAATCCTGAATACTTCGTAATTCATGAAGATCCCAACCGCCTGTTACATTTCCATCTTTGTCACGACCTTCCAGAGTGTACCAAAATATCTGGCCTAATCCAGTGGCGTCGGGTCCCAAAGAAGGATTCACACCATCTGGTAAAAGATTGGTTGGAAGTGAGTTTAGTTTTTCAAGAATTCGGCTACGCGACCAATAAAATTCTATATCTTCTTCAAAAATGATATAAATACTAGAGAAGCCAAACATAGATGAACTACGTATGGTTTTTACACCAGGAATACCAAGCAAAGAAGTGGTTAAAGGATAGGTAATCTGGTCTTCAATATCTTGTGGAGAACGACCTTGCCATTTGGTAAAGACAATTTGTTGATTTTCACCGATGTCTGGAATAGCATCCACCGCAACTGGATTGGAAGGTATCCCGATAGCTATCGGGACAGTGTCCCAGTTAAAAGGTGCGTTCACCACTCCCCAACCCACAAAAAGGGCTAAAAGCAGGACTGCTACAAGTTTGTTCTCTATTAGAAATTTAATCGCCTTATTGAGCATACGATTTGATTATTAGATAGTTGAAATTTTGTGGTGCAGAAACATGCAAACACGAGAATTAGCCCTTTCAGCTGTGCTGTTGGGCTTCGTTTCAAATTCTAATAAATCAAATTAAAAAGGTCTGGTGCAGCACTTGCACATCCTGTATGACGAAGGGTGGTGGGTATGCTATAAATGGAATAGCTGTAGATTGGGTTCCTTCAAATAAACTTATATAAGTATACGTGAAAGAAGCAACAAAGACTTGTTGCTCGAAAGTAAGTGTGTCAAAAGAAATTTTAAGATCGTCTGTTCCCTGCTTCGTTACTTGCTTATCTGTACAACAAGATTTTCTTTCCAGCATAGAATTGTCACAATCAGAAGCCGTCTCCATTTTTTCCATCCCACAGGTTTTTGCCTGTTGCACAAAAGAAAAATCGACCAAAGTATTTCCACAATAGTGCATATCTACAGTAAAAGACATGGTGGTAAATAATACCACGCAAGCCATACAGATTGCAATTGATTTATGGATATATTGTTTCATAAGTATGCAAAGTTAAAAAAATTACTCGTATGAAGGTATAATTTAACTTATTCGTAACGAGCTACTTTACAGTAAAATCCAAAAATATATAGGTTTTTATTGTCCTAAAAAAACTCTAAAGCCTGTAACTGATGTTAGTATTCTCTGTACATTTATACAACTTTACAAACTACCTATGTCTAGCATTTTACGCCGAATTATAGAAGCTCAAACCAGGGATGACAATCCGTTTTTTAAGGATGCGGAGGGGCGTATTATGGAGTTAACTCCCTACCAAGGTGAAGTATTTACAGGCTACTACCAAGCCGATAACGATATTTATTATACCGAAAGAGATTGGTTAGAATACCAACGCCAATTAGAACTAGACCGTATCGCTGAAGAAGAATACGAAGCAGAACAAAAACGCTTAGCTGCTGAAAGAGTAGAACGAGAGAGAAAACAAGAAGCTCTGGAAGCAAAAAAAAAGAAAGAGTTGGATAAAACCAAAAGCAGCCAACCACTAGGCGGTAAAACATTTCTATTCGGCACACTTATAATAGCTGCTATCATTGCATTGAGTGTTGTTTTTTGGCCCATTATAAAACCTGTTTCAGAGACTAGCGAACCCGATGTTGTAGTAACAAATACGGTACTAGATGAAGCTCCTAATACTATTTTCGGTAATGCCACTATAACTGGTAAAGACGTACGAATGCGGGCCGAGCCTAACTTAAAAGCAAAGGTTGTCACCTTTTTCCCAAAAGAAGGGGAACGTGTAATTTTATTGCAAGCTGTAAACGATACCCTACTCTGGGCTCGTGTGCAACGCGAAAATGGCACCGAAGGATGGGTATTTGGTGAGTATGTAAAGGGACTATAGGGAACCAGGTAACTAAAGTATTAGTTAATTAGGGAAATAATTACGGTAGTAACCTTTTTACGATTAAATATTAATCGAAAATTTTAAATTCATCCAACTCAATTATTCACTATTTCATTCCCTCTTTTTTTAATTCTCCATTTTCTATTTATTTATGACTTCCTTAATATTTTATATCGCTTGTTGCGAATAACTTTAAGAGATCTAAAATGATTGTAATGGCACTACCCATAGTCTTAGTCTTTATTATACTTGGTGTTACTATTTTGCTATTTGTAACAGAATACTTTGCGATAGATAAAATTGCATTTCTTATTATTGTTGCGCTTGTTTTGTTGCAGCTTACCACACCGGAAGAAGCTATAAGTGGTTTTTCAAATCCTGCTGTCTTAACAATTTTGTCTTTAATGATTATAGCAATTGGCCTGGAAGACAATGGGGTTATCCAATGGCTAACCAGAGCAATTAAACAACTTAAAATACTCCCACTTATATTGCTCACACCAGCTTTTATGCTGGTCTCTGCAAGCATTTCTTCCTTTATTAGTACCACAGCGGTGGTAATTATTTTTATCAAGATTATTAGTCAGTTGGCAGA
The DNA here is from genome assembly GCA_963799365.1 of uncultured Flavobacteriaceae bacterium. Lineage (GTDB taxonomy): Bacteria > Bacteroidota > Bacteroidia > Flavobacteriales > Flavobacteriaceae > Marinirhabdus. The sequence goes on along the minus strand of CAWCWV010000016.1, from coordinate 186,125 downwards.
GCGCTATAACTTTTCGTCTTCCAAATTGCTAATGCCCATTTCTTTTGCAGGTATTCTTGGAGGTAGTTGTACACTTATGGGGACTTCAACCAACCTGTTAATTAATTCTATTATACGGGAATCGGGGGTAGAAGCGTTCTCATTTTTCGAGTTCTCTTTATATGGACTCATATTTCTAGCCATCGGGATTACTTTTATGACGGTAGCTGCAAGATTTCTTCCAAAAGATCCTTCAGCCGATTTACAGAGTGAATACGATATAGACAGTTACGTCTTCACTGTGACTATTTCCGAAGCATCAGATCTTGTAGGTAAATCTATTTCGGAAGTAGATTTTATGGATGAAGAACTTGCAACACCACTAAAGCTAATTCGAAATAAACAAGTAATTAATGCCCCGGGAAAATATGTCAAAATTAAAGCTGGAGACAACATTGTACTTATGAGTACTATTGAGTCTATTAATGATATAGCACAAAAGCACGAATTGGTCATTAATGAAAGAAAAAGAGATGCACAGGAAAAAAAGGTTGAAAATGGTGATGACGCAAGTGACAAAAAGATTGATATGACTTATGTTGAGCTATTAATTTTACCAGGTTCTAAACTTATTGGCAATACCTTAAAACATATGCGCCGTATGTCTTTAAATGGTGCCTACCCTATAGCCATCAAAAAGAGAATCAACCTTAGAAACACAAAAGAACGACTTATTCGTAAAAACATAAACGACATTAACATAAAGCCTGGCGACCGTTTGCTGGTAGAACTTCAGGAACAACAACTAGGTAAGATGTATGCCCTGGAGAATGTCGCTATTTTAAATCAGCATGAATATGAACCTGCTATTTCCCTACAACGCAAAGTCACGGCACTCCTCATTTTATTAGGTATAATAGGCTTAGCGGCTAGTGGAGTACTATCAATTTTAACAGCATCAATAACAGGCGTTGCGGCAATGCTACTTTTTAGGCTTATTTCATTAGAGAACATTTACCATCGGGTAAACTGGCAGATTATTTTTTTGTTGGCAGGAATGATTCCACTAGGGATTGCAATGAGCAACAGCGGCACCGATGTATGGATAAGTGAAAAACTCATAGAACTACTACAAGGACAACCTCCTATGCTAGTAATGGGTTTATTGTTTGGTGTTACTATGCTACTTTCAGGATTTATAAGCAACAACGCCACGGCTATAGTTATGACCCCTATTGCTATTGCTATGGCTGCTGGTTTTCAACTGGATGTTAAACCTTTCATTTTGGCGATACTCTTTGGGGCAAATTTCAGCTTTTTTACACCTGTGGGGTACCAGACCAACACCCTTATTTATGGAACAGGATTATATAAGTTTAAACACTTTGCCATTATTGGTGGTATCTTATCTCTAATTTTATGGGTGGTAGGCACCCTAGTATTAACAAATGCCCTATAATATGTTATTTTCAGTTCAAACAACTCAAGAAAACACTACCACCAGCGAGGGCATTGTTGCTACGCTTTCAAATACATTGCTGGGCTGGTGGGAAGCTTTTATTATAAAACTGCCTAATATAGGAGTCGCCATTGTAGTTATTATTCTGTTTTTTATACTGGCTAAGTTTATAAAAAACATGCTCCTTCGTATTCTTAGAAAACATATGGCAAATCGATCTGTACGTAGGATTATTGCCAAAATGGTCTACGGTGCTGTCCTCCTGATTGGTTTTTTCCTTACGTTGGGGATTTTAGATCTCGATAAGGCTTTAACCTCAATTCTTGCAGGTGCCGGGGTTGTAGCACTCGCTATTGGTTTGGCATTACAAGGTACACTTAGCAATACCTTTTCTGGGGTAATGCTCTCTTTTTTACCTAATATTAGGATAGGCGATTTTATTGAAACGAGCGACCATGCAGGATTTGTTCATGAAATTAGTCTTCGCAACCTGGTCCTACGGCAACCAGATAATAAATATGTTATTATGCCTAATAGCAAGTTTATAGAAGAACCTTTTGTAAACTACAGCCTGGATCCTCGTGGGCGTATTTCAGTTAGTAGCAAAGTTGCCTATGGTAGCGACCTTAGAGTAGTAAAACAGCTCATCACGAAAACTATTGAAGCCAGCTTTCCGCAGCAAATAGATGAAAAAATAGAATTTTATTACACCGAATTTGGCGATAGTTCCATTAACTTTAAAGTACGTTTCTGGATAGATTATATAAAGAAAAGCCAGATGTACGCAGCGCAGGATGAAGCTATCTTAGTAATTAACGATGTATGTAAGCAACACGGTATTGAGATTCCTTTCCCAATACACACTATTATGATGCCCATCCAAAATAATAAACATAAAGAGTAAATCCATGGAAACCCACAAAGACATTACCGAAATTATCAATAAACTTGTTACCAAACATAACGACCTCAACGCAAAGTTCCTCTCGTTTTCGGTGGTAGCAGAAAATGCTACACTTAAAGGTATGCTCCGACAGCACGCAGACATGCATCGGTTTTTTAGCCTGCAACTGGTACACGATTTTAAAACTTACGTACCGGAAGCTCAGCTACAGCTTAATAGAACCCTTGCAAATGCAATAGAAATGGGCTGGGAAGATATTAAGTCTTCTTTGGGCTTAGACAATGATAAAGACCTAGAAAAAAACCTATCTCAGGAACACGAGAAATGTGCAAAATTATGCGACGTAGCTTACATCCAATTGGACGATGCTATGGCTAATCTTAAAATTACTCTGGAAGAACATATCGCCTGGCACAAAAAAGTTAGTGAACATCTATAAGATATAAGGAAGTGAGTTGGTGAATTGGGGAATTGGGGAATTGGGGAATTGGTTAAATAGGTAACTGGGTAACTGGGTAACTGGGTAACTGGGTAATTAGTGACTTATATTATAATTCAATTTACTTTTAAAGCTCAATAGGCATTGATTAATTTTTCAAACTTGGTTACCCAGCACCCTATTTACTTAACATATCAGGCTGCAAGATTCCATGAAAGAGTGATGCAATATCCTTTTATACATTTCGCTGCTAGTCCCTAGAAAGCTTAAGTCTTTGGCGTACTGAATGCTTTCTATTTTATGTCTTATGCATTGCTTACTATAGAAAATTTCGTCCGATACAGGAAGTGGAAAGAAATCAAAGTTTATTTTGGATTACAGATTTCCAAAGCATAATCTTACCTTTACACACTTATTTAACCAATCATCTAAAAATATGCTAAAAGCAGTACTATTCGACATGGACGGAGTAATAGTAGACACCGAACCCCTGCACCGCAAGGCCTATTTTATGATGTTTAACGATATGAACATCGCTGTTACTGAAGAAATGTATACAGGCTTTACAGGACAAGCTACGTTGAATATTTGTAAAGAATTGGTGGAGCACTTTCAGCTTTCCGAAGCACCAGAAACCTTAGTAAAATGCAAACGCAAACACTTTAAGCACCTTTTTGATAACGACGATACGCTGCAACTATTGGACGGGGTTTTGGACTTGATACAAGATTACCATAACAACGGACTAACCCTCGTGCTGGCGTCTTCGGCTTCCATGCCTAATATTGACAGAATCTTTGAGCGGTTCGACTTAGACCAATACTTTGTAGCCAAACTAAGCGGAGCCGATCTGGAAAAAAGCAAACCCCATCCCGAGATCTTTATAAAAGCTGCCCAAGCCGCTGGGCAACCACGCGAGTATTGTATGGTAATTGAAGACTCCAGCAATGGCATTAAAGCCGCTAACGATGCTGGGATTTATGTAGTTGGTTACGATAGCAAACACAGTACCGATCAGGATTATAGCAACGCCAATATGGTGGTGTCTAGTTTTTCTGAAATTGGATACGAGCAGGTAAAAGATATTGTTTAATACTATTCAGTTTTAACGCCCTGTAAGAGTTTACCCATCAACTTTTTATCTTCAGAAGTATGTAATACCGAGACATCACCAGTTGATTCTAACACCACGGCTAATACTTCATCAAAATCGATAACATTCGCCTCCCGTAGTTTCGCAATAAGATCGTCTTCCCCCATATTTGTTTTCTTTAAATTCTCGTACAATATGGTGCAATTACGCATTAATAACATAGGCTTATTGGTGAAAAGCGCCTTAAGTCCTTCCGATTTTCTAATAGCAAAGGAAAACAACGTCTGAAACGCAATGATTCCACCCAAAGCAAGCGCACCTTTTAATAAGGAGGTATTTGTATTTAAGACAACCGTTGCAAGGATGGAACCCACAGCAATGGTACTGGCAAAATCGAAACTAGACATTTTTGCAAAGGTCCGTAATCCAGAAATTCGTGTAATAATAATGATTGTAGTAAATATAAAAATAACCGACACTAACACTTTTAAGAGCGTAGGGAGCGATGCGTATAACCAATTTTCCATAATGATAGATTTTAATGTTGATATAGTACCTGTAATTCAGTAGTGCAGCAGATAGTACGACCATCGCAATACTGTTTTATTATGTTTAAAAATAGTAATAACCTTAGAAAGCCTACCTATAAAAAGTAGCTTACCTCTCAAACTTATAATATTCTAAAAACGGATGTGGAATTCCTTCCAAACTCGCGCCAATGGCTTGCATTCCCATGACGCTAAAGGTGATCCCATTCCCTCCAAACCCAAGGACATAATGCTCCCTTTTTGTTGGGTCTGGTTTGCCTATATAGGGAAGGCCATCTTTGGTTTCGCCGAAAGTCCCTGCCCAGGAATAGTCTAGGATAAAAGGAATTTCAGGGAAGGTTTCGTTGCTTGCTTTTGTTAGTACTTTTTCTTTTTTCGGAAGCAGGCCATCCCGTGCGCTTGCATTTTTAAACTTTTCATCGCCACCCCCCATAATAATTCTACCTTCGGGAGTATCTCTAAAATATAAGTAGGGTTTGGAAGTATCCCAGAATATATACTTCTTGAAGGTAGCAGGAAGTTTCGGTACTACTTCCGAAGCCATGGCATAAGTGCTTTTTAAAGCTACAATATCTTCCTCTAGCGTTTGTAAACTTTCATAGCCCGTACAATGCACCACATGTGTTGTAGTCACTATTTGGCCCTCTTTAGTCTTAAGCTGAATAGTATCTTCTTTATGAGTGATGGATGTCACTTCGGTCCGGTCATAAATGGTAAGGCCTTTAGCTACACAAACCTGCAGGAGATCCTGAGTAAATTTATAAGGATCCATACACGCGCCAGAAGTGGAAAGAATGGCAGCCCGTCCTTTTTCAATACCTAAGGCTTGTACTGCTTCAGCTTCCAGCCAGGAAACTTTAAATCCGTGTTCTTTTCTGGCTTCGTATTCATCTTTTAGGAATGCAATATCTTTCTTACTCGTGGTAAAATACACACTCTTCTTTCGCTGAAAATCGCATTCGCTTTTAATATTTTTCACCAGTTTCTCTAAGCTGAAAATGGCTTTCTCGCACTCCTTATAACTTGAAACTGCTACTGTAAGACCAACCTGCTCTATTAATTGGTGCAGCGGAACATCTACTTCATATTGCAACATAGCGGTACTCGCAGCACTACTGCCATTAAAGACATCCCGCTTTTCCAGCAGTACTACTTTATATTTTTCCTGAAGTAACTGGTAGGCAATCAATGCGCCTGTGATACCACCGCCGAGAATGACAACTTCAGTTTCCAGATCGCTCTTGAGCGAAGGATAGCTTTCAGGCAGGGCGTTTTTAATCAGCCAAAAGGGCTCATTGGTACGGATGTCCATAGGAGAAATTTTAATTAAAGGTACAGCAATACTAACCTAAGAAGAATTCACTTTATATAAAGATTAACCTTTTTGGAATTTCTGAATTTCTTAACACAGCAATGTTAAATACCGTTATTAAAATTCGAAAAGCCATTTATTGAATGTAGCTTTATAAAAAGAAAAAGTAACCCATATTCACATATATGTGTGAAGTAAAAATACCATCGTTATGAGCAAGAAAGCAGAAAGTAATCAAAGTAAAGGAAGTAAAACTATTCCAGATTCCAGCACTAAAACGGCTCGAGGCAGTAAAAGTGTTCACAGTGAAAAAGATCAATCTAAAGAAGACGGTTTTAAACCAAAATATCCAACCTCTGAAGAAGACTAATTTTCACGACAATCGAAATACATAGAAACCAATTAATAAACTTAAATCAAAATATCATGGACAAGGACAAATCAAACTATTCAGACACACAAGGAAAGCATCCCATTCCTCACGCTGAAAAATTGACCGAACAAGAAAAAAAGGACATTAAGAACAGCAACAATAAGGGAGATAATAAAGAATAACTTATTAAAACAATAAGAAGACATCCACATTTAATAATGGAAAATAATTTCACTAAAATGTGGTTTTTTATAAGATATGAAATAAAGCCATCCCTATGAAACAAAATACCATTTCTAAAGGCTTTCTAGTAGCTGGCCTTAGCAATATTTTAGGTGTTTTACTATTTTCTAAACTATTTACCAACGAGGTCTTGTTGAATACCCAGCCCGTCATTATGGGGTATTTTGGACTGATTGCTATTATCTTGTGGGGATTGGCATATATAGCAGTACGCAAGCGTTACGAAGCTGTGCCTTGGCTTATTGCAGTTTTCGTTTTGGAGAAACTTATATATGTGAGTGTGTATTTGATTTGGTTTTTCAACAATTCGCTTTCGGCTGTGTATGAGCAGGATACTTTTGCAGGAATTTTCTACACCATCTACGGCGCCAATGACCTTTTGTTTGGATTGTTTTTTGCCTGGGTGTTTTGGAAGGTCAAATGTTCTAATTAATGGTTGATGGATATTACTAAAAAGTCCAATACTTCATAACCCATCATCTAAATTCACTATGCGCTGTTCTTAAAATAATCGATCACCCGAAGACTGGTTAACCCGTGAATAATAATACTAAATAGAATTACATAACTTACAATCCCGAAGAGTTCGTCGTATGCTGAAAAATTTCCGTGTAATATGGCATAGCTTAAATAGAAAAAACTACCAATCCCTCTAATTCCGAAGAAACCAATTGCCCATTTTTTTGCCTTTAAAAAATTGGTGGTACGCATAGCAAGATATCCAAAAAGAGGTCTTAAAATGATAACAAAGACGAGGCTGGCTATAATTCCCCATATATCGGTATACGATAAAATACCAGATACTACGGCTCCTCCAAAGAAAATAGTCCAAAGTGCTACCAGTAGCTTTTCGGTTTCTTCAATAAAATTGAGCATATTGGTATTTATATTATTTTTTTTCTCTTTATTTTTCTTGTACTGCATACAAACACCTGTAGCAAAAACACTTAGAAATCCATAGGTTCCTAACCCTTCAGCAATTCCATAGGAAAAGAAAGTAAGCGCAACAGCTATAAAGCCATTTAAGATGTATTTCTGGTTTTCAGCTGAATGATATGCTACGGCATAACTATATACAAATCCTATACAGGCTCCAACAATACAGCCTGCAATAATTTTAAAGACCACATAATAGCCAAAAAAGTGCGCCCAATCTATGGCAGCAAAACTTGAAGCCTCACTCCAAATAATAGCCAGAAATACAAACGGAAATGCCAATCCGTCGTTGATACCTGCTTCAGCAGTAAGCGTAAAGCGGAGTCCAGTATTTTTTTCACCTAAATCCTGTTGTTCTTCCAGTTGCATTTCGCTTGCCAGCACAGGATCGGTAGGTGCGAGAATGGCTGCTAACAATAATGCCACCGGACCATTAAGACCTAACAAAAAATGGCCTATTGCAAATACTGCCAGCATAAATAAAGGCATGGTAATGGCAATAAGGGACAATGGTTTTTTCCAATCTTTCCATGTATAGCTGGTACCTATTTTGAGTCCTGCCGTCATTAAACTTATGATCACAATCACCTCACTAACTATTTTCCCGAACTCCAATTCCCATAAGGGATCTGGCCAAGGTAAAGGTGCCTCTAAAAAATAAAGTGCCATCCCCAATAAGAGTAGTGGAATGATATAGGTAATTTTAATTTTTTTAGAATACACGGGTATAAAGGCCATTAAGGAAATAGCAAAGCCTACATAGGCAAGGGCAAGAAAGTAAGGTTCAATTTCTTTCAAAATAATTTGATTATATCACAAAGATACTATGTTTTCAAGATGCAATTACATATATGCTACATCCCTCCTGCAACCTTACCATTCCTTTAACGGATTACAATTGCAATAGCAGGTATCTTTGAATATGAAAGTTTGTGGCTTGTAGTCTTACTTCTTTCCTCTATTTTCTATTTTAAACAAAACACTTTATGCGCCCCCTACTACTAATAGCCCTAACTACACTATTACTTACAAGCTGTGCTGTTAAAAAACATAGCAACCTCTCCTACCTCAGCCAACCAGAGTTGCAAATAGAAACCAACGGTAGCATCCCTACCCTAAATATTTTCACACCAAGAAAACAAAGTGAAACCAAGCGCCCTGTACTTATTTATGTATATGGCGGTAACTGGAATAGTGGTAGTAAAGAACTCTACGGTTTCTTTGGACGCAATTTTACCAAGCACGATGTAGTTACAGTACTCCCCGACTACACCCTAAGCCCTGCTGCCAATTACGATACCATGGCGCAACAGATTGCCGAAGCCATTAGTTGGACGCAAAACAATATTGGGAATTACGGTGGCAATCCTTCACAAATCTACCTTACTGGACACTCGGCTGGAGGTCATTTAGTAGCGTTAGCTACATTGAATCCCAAATATGGCATTGACCCTAAAAGTATCTCCGGTATTATCCTAAACGATGCTGCAGCGCTGGATATGTTCCATTACCTGCAAGAAAACCCACCAACAGAAAAAGACAATTATCTAACCACTTGGACAGCGAACCCAGAAGCATGGAAAGATGCCTCCCCTATTTACTTTTTGGGTAAAGACAGCCCGAAGTTCAAAATTTATTTGGGATGTAAAACTTACAAATCCATTGACACTGCCAACAGACGGTTTTTAAAAGGCCTACATCAGTTTCAACCTGAAGTGGAGTTTGACATACTCAATAAAAAGCACGTACCCATGATTACGCAGTATGTTTGGCCTTGGAGTAATAGGTATGAAGAGGTTTTAAGGTTTATGGATAATTGATAAGACTCTCAAAATTAAAAGTATTAAAAAGTATATTTTAGGGGAGTCACTCCACCACCACGACCTCGCTCTCCAACATCCATTTCCCATTACGTTCCACACTACGGGTAACCGTGATTTTATTGGGGCCAGATTTTTTAAAGACATCTATAAGCGATAAATTTTTGTGTACAGCTGTGTTTATGGTAACAGGCTGGGTAAGTAACTTGCTGTTGGTGGCATCAAAAATATAGAGGCTTTTCTGGGTGGGTTTTATATTCCAGAAACCCAGCTCATCTGCCCCATCACCATTAAGGTCTTTTAAATTTTCTAACTGCGATTGATAGGCGTTTTCTATAGTGATTGGGTTTAGGTCTGGAGCACTAAAGTTAATAACGCTGGTACAATCGCCTTTGCATAAACTGTTGGCATCTGTTTGAGCATTTCTTAAAGGTTCATTTAGCAGCTCTGGACTATTAACATACACATAATCTGAGAGTGCGTCGCCATTAAAATCGCCAAACAGTTGGCGGTTTCTGGATTTAGCGATAGTAGTTTCTCTGTATTTGGGAAAAATAGCAGCATCCTGATTTTTAGCATCCTCCGCAACGCCTTCGCGAACTATTTTATAGTCACCGTTTTTTAAGATGAGTGATAAAAAGGATTCATACTCCCCTTCTATCCCATTATAGGATACGTGTTTAATAAAAACTATCAAATAAGCACCCCCTTCTTTGGTGATGGTAAGCTCTTCATTAACAATATGTTGTGTATAGTCTGGAAACTGCTCAAACAACACGAGTTTATCCTGTCGCACCTCAGTTCTGGTACGCTCTTTTCCGTAGTAGTTCACCACATCCATATAGTCGCGGGTTAAGAAAGGTGCTTTTAACTGAGTATGGTTATCGTTCCATCGGGTTACAAAGGCGCGTACCTCCGCTTCCCCTTTGGGGTCAATTTCATTACAACTTGAGCATAAGAATAAAAATAAAAAAGCGACTAGGGGAAAAAATTTCATATAGAATAAATAACGTATAAAGAAGTTAAAGATACTGGATTTTTGTGGAATATTGACTCTTGAAGGCTGGAAACTGGAGGTTTGGTTTGGGGTACGGATTTTAAAAATTGATATCAAATACCAAACTGCACCAAACCAAAAAATTAAAAATGAACTGAATAACCAACATACATAAAAACTTCCATTAGGCTTGGGGCAAGGATTTCAGAAATAAACATTACAGTCTGTTCTTTTCACCTTTAAAAAATTATTTAAAACACCTAAAACTAGGTAAATACCCCACTAAAAGGGGGTGGTTACCCAGCATTTTTTTAGCAAGCCAGTCTTATATTTGGTATTGATATGAAAAACAGCTATTTACAACACCTCTTTATCAGGTGTTAGATGTTCACACTGAATTTCATTTCAGCAAATAATTTCAGAATCAATTAATAAAACCCAATAATATGAAACGTAACCTACACCCATTCTTGGCATTCCTAATCCTTATCGTATGTATTTTTTTAATTGGATTGCTGCTTTGGCTCTTCCTTTGCCAATGCGATAAAGAAGAAAAAATTGATCGTGACGATATTGGTTTGGTGGGACCCGAATTCAGTAACAATACCTTCTCTGGTAAAATAACGCCAAACCGTACCGAAGGAGCTCCCTATCCGCCAGTAACGCCAGACACTACCTATGTGCCCAATTCAAGTCATGACTCTTACCCTCCCGTTCCCATAGGGCCCCAACGAGGAACCATGGAGCCTCTTAATCCACAAATAAAGGTGGAAGCCTACGATGAGGGCGTGTCCCAATCTATAGATTTTGATGAATTTGAAGACATAGATGACGACCTTCCCAGAATAGCTAGTTTTGGAGAGGTAAGTGTTGCCGAAGCTCCTGGAACTGTTCTTATGACAGGGAATACCTGGATGGCGTATTCTGAAGATGATGGGAATACCTTTACTTATATTAACCCCACTACATTATTTCCAGAGGATGATAACGGACTTTGTTGTGACCAGGTGGTTCTGTATGTTCCGCAGTTTGATCTTTTTGTATGGCTTATGCAATATAGGTCTGCAACAAATGCCGATGGCACAAGAGATAACCGTATTCGTATTGCAGTGCAAAATCCAAATGTAGTCAATAGCTCCGGTGGGACCTCCTGGACCTACTGGGATTTTTCCAGCAATACTTTCAGTTCAAGAGGCAGTTTAGATTATAATGATATGACCGCTACGGCAACATCACTCTACTGGAACAGTATGATTAACGGTGGAAGAGTTGTAGTACGAATCCCCCTTGAAGAACTTGCAGAGCGTACCACTGTAAATTTCCGGTATACCGCAGGGACCCAAGCTGTCTTTTCCCATATTACCCAAAACCCAGATAACCAGGTATTCTGGGCTGGACACGAAAATACCAGTCAAATGCGAATTTATAACTGGCCAGACGGAGATAACTCCTATTATTGGAGAACTATAAACATAAATAGTTGGCCCAGTGGCTCAGAATCTTCAATTACTCCTGGGGGTGTAGATTGGATGCAGTGGGAAACCGGCATTACAACCTATATTTATGGAAACGCATTGCAAGGTTCCGATGTGTGGTTTGCCTGGCAAGCGGGTAGCGGAGGCGGGTTTGCTAACTCACATGTACAAATGGTACGACTTGGTGCGTCCGACTTTTCCTTTAAAGAGCAAGTCCAGATTTGGAACCCTGATTTTGCGTTTCAGGATGCCTTTTTGTCTACAAACGTGACTGGAGAATTTGGAACTGGAGAGCTAGGGATATCCATAGGTTTTGGTGGAGGAACATTCCACGGAAACCACGCGGTAGGGGTGTGGGGCGATTTTGTGGTGTACTACCCCACCCTGAGTACTCGATCTGGAACTCGTTGGGGAGATTATAACACAGCTAGAAGATCTGGCACAGATGCCTCAAGATGGGTCGCAGGAGGATATACGCTTGGAACAGACGGTTCAGGCTCAAACATCACAATCCCACATTATATTCGTTTTGGGAGATAACATACGCTAAATTACTAAACCTGCCCATTTCAATTTTTATAAAATATATAACAACGATGGGCAGGTTCTTATTAAAAGCCTCTCTCCAAAAAATAATTCCTTCTGTGATTCTTGTATAAAATACATCACCACCCACTACCTACTCTTCTCTATTTTCTTTTTTCTTCATGCTCTTTCCTACATACCCATGTTTCCAAAACATTGATTTACAAACAAGAAACCAGTAACAAAACAACCCTACTATTAACCCTACATTAAGCTTCTAAAAAGCCTAAGGTATTTTAGTAAAATACCCATAGTTTTGCCAGCAAACACAGTACCTGTCCCGCTATTGGTAATGTACTAAGAATGAATTAAATAAAAAAATTGAAAATGAAAAGAAAACAACTCCCCGTGTACTTTGTACTCACATTACTCCTAACCATGTCGCAGGCTTTTGCCCAAACTACCTTAGGATTTGAAGATTTTGACAGCAACTCCGTAAACCTCAACGCCACAATAAATGTAGCAGATTATAACACTGCTACTGGTGGTGACGTCTTTGGCCGTGTAGACGGTCAATTAGGCGGTAATGGAATGCCTTTTGACGTAGCCGATGATACTGTAGAAGATGTTAGCGGCGCCAGAACAGGCGGTAATTTTCCCGGCGACACTTCTGGATTGGCAGGACAAAACACGACTGCCTTTTTTGCACTGAATGATGCAGATGGTGTAACGACAAACAATGCTACCTGGACCTTTAGCGGTTGGGGCACAGCGACACTCAGTTCTATTGTAATGGACTTAGGTGCTATTGGTGATTTTGAAGCCAGTTCTACCGATGGTTTTTTAATTGAAGCCGCAGAAGACGGTGGTGCATATCAGGAAATTTTTAGAGCTGCAACAGACGAAAGCGCTTCTAAAACCTATAGAGCACTTGACGGAGGTTTGGTTCCAGACTTTAACGATCCCTTGGAGTTATTTATTGACGGTAGTGCAACTTCGATTGGCTTCCTGGATAAATGCGATCCTGCTACGGGAAATTTTGACACCTATACCTCTACCTTATTAGTTGGGTTGGTAGCAGCTTCCGTAAACATTCGTGTAAGTTGGAGTGGGAGTCCGAGTGGGTCTGAACCCATGGGAATAGACAATATTACCATCAACGGATTTGCCAGTTCGCAACTGGTAATTTCAGAAATTATGTACAACCCAAATAGCGATGAAGACGATTGGGAATATCTTGAAGTATATAACGCAGGAGGGACTACTATAGATCTTGCAGGCTATGTTGTAGACGATAATAATGGTGTAGCACAAGAAGCGGCAAACATTACTGCAGGAACTATTGCTGCAGGTACTTCAGCTATCTTGTACAATGCCGATGATATTACAGCAACTGATTTTACTGCTGCCTGGGGCAATGTAAACCTAATTGCAGTAACTAACTGGAGTGCTATGTCTCTTAATAACAGTGGCGACACAGTTGGTATCTGGGAAGATTTTGCTTCATACACCGGCGACAACGTAACACAAGTAAACGTATTAGATAATGTTGCTTTTGACGATAGTACACCTTGGCCAGTTGATGATAACTCGGCTTCTATTTACCTAACCGACCTTACCGCAGATAATGACAATGGAGCCAACTGGGCGCTTTCCATAGATGGCGGTGCCACTCCTTTATTTGAAGGTTATACAAGTATTGCTACCAACGGAAACTCAGGAAGCGATGTAGGTTCGCCAGGAGTAAGCGGTACTGCTGTATTACCTTTATTACTTACCGAAGTAACAGTAAGCCCTACTGCGGGTGAGTTTATTGAAATATACAACCCGAATGCAACAGCGGTAGACTTAACCAATGTATATATCACCGATGCTACTTTTGCAGGTGGTGGCGCATATTATTACAATATTGTAACAGGAGCTGATGCCGGTGGTGGCGGCTTTGGTGACTTTTTAGCACGCTTCCCGAATAGCGCTACGATTGCTGCGGGTGCCTACCAAACGCTAGCAATTTCGGGTTCTGAAGGGTATACCACAACCTACGGAACGGCACCTACCTACGAATTATTCGAAGATGGTGCTACAGCAGATGGTATTCCAGATATGATAGAAGGTTTACCAGGTTCTATAAACGGACAAGGTGGCTTAACCAATGGTGGCGAAGTAGCTATCTTGTTTTACTGGGATGGCGAAACCGACTTAGTAACAGACTTAGATTACGTGCTTTGGGGAGATACCGATGAAGCAGTAGACAAAACTGGAATAAGCATAGATGGCCCAGATACCGATGGGATTGCCAGTACCTATGCAAATGATACCCCCATCGCTAATCAGGAATTGGTAGCTGCTGGGTCGCATCCTAATGGAGAATCTTTTCAAAGAAACGACCTTATGGAAGGTGCCGAACTTTCAGGTACTGGAAATGGAGTGAATGGTGATGATGAAACTTCTGAAGACTTAAGCAATACCTGGTGTTCTTCTCCAGCCACTGCTGGTGTAGTGAACGATTGTGGCGCAGCAACACCTGTTACCGTTCTTATTAGCGAAGTACAAGGAGCCACAGGCACAAGTCCGTTAGAAAATACGACCATCATCGTAGACGCAATTGTTATTGGAGATTATCAAGAAGACGATCAGTTACGTGGATTCTTTTTACAGGAAGAAGATGCAGATGCAGATGCAGATGGGATGACTTCGGAAGGGATCTTTGTATTCTGTGAAACATGCCCAACAGCTGTAGCTGTAGGAGACCGTGTGGAAGTAACAGGAACAGCGGTGGAGTTCTTCGGAACTACTCAAATAGATGTTACAGGAGGAAGTGTAAGCGTAACCAGCAATGCAAACCCATTACCAACGCCTGCTACTTTAACCTTACCTGCTCCTGCAGGAACCGATATGGAAGCTACCTATGAAAGTGTAGAGAGTATGCTCGTTACCTTTACTACAGATCTAGTGGTAAGCGAATATTTTGAACTGGCACGTTACGGACAGCTTATTTTAAATGCGAATAACAGAGCACAGCAATTTACAGACGAGAATGAGCCAAACGTAGCAGGATATGCTGCTTTTCTGGCGCAGTTAGAGTCAACACGCATTATCTTAGACG
Source organism: uncultured Flavobacteriaceae bacterium (assembly GCA_963799365.1). GTDB lineage: Bacteria > Bacteroidota > Bacteroidia > Flavobacteriales > Flavobacteriaceae > Marinirhabdus. The sequence goes on along the minus strand of CAWCWV010000016.1, from coordinate 170,916 downwards.
ACGATAACAACATACAGAATAGTAATGTGAATGGTCCAACAGATGAGCCGTATTTCTGGCCTCGTCCAGGACTAAGTAACACCAACTTTATTCGTGGTGGTGACCAGATTATTAATTTAACTGGAGTTATGCACTGGTCTTTTGCAGGCCAAAGTGGTACAGATGCCTGGAGAATTAGACCTGTAAATGAAGCTTTTTCGTATGATTTTACAAGCATCAATCCAAGAACTGCAATGCCAGAAGATGTGGGCGGTTCTTTAAAAGTAGCTAGTTTTAATGTATTGAACTATTTTACTACTCTAAATGAAAGAGGTGCTAATTCTATTGCTGAATTAGACAGACAACGCGAGAAGATTGCCGCTGCTATCTGTGGTTTAAATGCAGATATTGTAGGCCTTATTGAAATAGAAAATAATGGTATTACTGCAGTAAACGATTTATTAAATGGCACCAATGGTATTAACACCCAATGTACAAGCACCTATGCTGCTTTGGATGCAGGCATTATTGGTACAGACCAGATTGCTGTTGCCTTTATATACAATACGGCAACTGTAAGCCTAGAAGGTGCATTTGCAGTTTTGGATAGTAGCGTAGATCCTCGTTTCGATGATAATAGAAACCGTCCTGCACTTGCACAATCCTTTACACAGATTTCTACAGACGAAGTATTGACCGTTGTGGTAAATCACTTAAAGTCCAAAGGTTCTTCTTGTGATGGCGATGGGGATCCAGACTTAAATGACGGTGCAGGAAACTGTAATATTACAAGAGCCGAAGCTGCTGCTGCGATAGTAGATTGGTTAGCAACAGACCCTACCGCTAGTGGGGATGATGACTTCTTAATTATTGGAGATTTAAATTCGTATAAAAATGAAGACCCTATCGATAACATCCTTATAGGTGCCGATGATACAGCTGGATCTACCGATGATTACACCAACTTAATTGAAGATTATCAAGGACCAGACGCTTACAGCTATGTGTTTGACGGACAATTAGGATATTTAGATTATGCGCTTGCTTCAACAAATATGGCAACTCAAGTAACAGGAACTACCGTTTGGCATGTAAATGCAGACGAAATTGCCGTGTTTGATTATAACGATGACATTCTTGACCCAACTGAACAATCGTTTGAAAGAGAATCCAGCGCATTGCCTATTTATGAAGGAAGTGCATTTAGAGCCTCAGACCACGACCCTGTTTTAGTAGGTATTGAATTGAGTGCTGCTCCCGTAATTACCTGCCCTGCAAACATAGCTGTGCCAAACGATGCTGGTGCATGTAGTGCCGTAGTAACTTTTGCCGATGCAACTGCAACCGACCCTAATGGAGACCTTGCTTCTGTTACACAAACAGCTGGTTTAACTTCAGGAAGTGAATTCCCAGTAGGCGTTAGCACGATACAATTTACAGCAACAGACGATGCTGGAAATGAGGTAATGTGTACCTTCACTATTACTGTAACAGATGAAGAAGCACCATTACTTACATGCCCAGCAGACGAAACCATAACGTTAGATGCAGGAGAAACTCAATATACCGTACCAGATTACTTTGCAACAGGAGATGCTACTGTAGTTGATAATTGTACAGATCCTGTAACAGTTACCACACAAGATCCTGCAGCTGGAACCTTATTAGATGCAGGAACTACCACCGTAACCATCACCGCTACAGATGCCGATGGTAACGAAGCAGACTGTGAGTTTGATGTGACTGTAGAACTTACCTTAGGTGTGAACGATGTAACCTTGGAAAACGGAATCCTATTATACCCTAACCCAACTAATGGGTCTATTATACTTAGTAACAAAACGAGTGATGCGCTACAAAACGCTAGTATTCGAGACGTAAGTGGAAAGACGGTAAAAACCATTAATCTAAAAGGAATGGGTTCTCAAAAGCAATTTACCGTTTCAGATCTTGCATCTGGAATATACCTTATTACTATTCAAGGTGAACTTGGTGTTATCACTAAGCGAATTGTGAAGAAGTAATTGTTTATTATTTAAGTTGAAAGCCGCTACCAAATAGGAGCGGCTTTTTTTATAATATAGTACTTGACACTATTTTTTTGGTTCCCGTTGTCCTGAGGGAGACTCTTTCTTGTTTCCATCTTCGCTATACCCTGCGGGGTCGTTGGATTCCGGAACTTTTTTTGGGTTTTCTTTAGTAGGCTCTTCAGGTATATCTGGTTTTGAGTTAGGCTCCCCTGAATAATCCTGATTCTTAATATTTTGTTCGTTCTTTTTGTCTTTATCAAGCAAAGGTGCTCTTTTGTCGTTTTCCATAGTAGTTATTTTTAAATTAAATTAAGCTGCCAAATAAGCTTTACACGCTTTTATACAGTCATCACATGCTTTGGCACAATCTTGACAGTGCTGGTGATCGTGTTGTTTACAAATGTTTTTACAATCTTCGCAAACACTGATACAATATTCTATAAGTCCATTTACATTACTATAAGTAGTATGTAATATTTGTGACAGGCTACTACATACTTCGGCGCATACACGATCTGTTCGGATACAACTTACCATCATTTTTACATTGTCTTCTCCAAGACACGCGTCGGCACAATGGTTACACGCGTTAATACAACTTCCTAAGGCTGTTATCAAATTTGCTTTTTTCATTACTTTTCGTTTAAGTTTTTAGTTATGCCTCCTTTTTAGAAGCGTCTCCAGCATCGGTCTCTTCATCTAACTCCCTGTCATTGGGATTGTCATTTTTAAATTTTTTTGGTCTATCCCCGTCGTCGTGCGTATCTGGCTCCTTGGGTTCGTCCAATTCTCTATCTTTCTCGGTAGGTTTTGTTCTTCCGCCATAACCTGCTTTTTGATTATCTTTTTTATTTGTGATAACAGGTTTTAAATCAGTTTGTTTCTTTGTATCGCTCATAACATCAAATTTTCTGAAATTACTGTGTCTTTGTCGCTTTGTCTTGATGGCCATACTGATTGGTATGCTCTGGTTTTTGGGGTCCTTTATGAGTATCAGGATGTAGACTTTCTGTAAGTTCTTTTTCTTTTTTCTTCTTTTTGTCCATAGTTTTAATGTATTATGCGGTATCTCGCGGTTGATGTTGTTCTCTTTTGTCTTTTACTTTTTCATTAATTTCATGCCCATCTGCTTGGTTTGATTTTTTATCTATAGCACTGTCTTTAATGCTTGTTTTGTGATTTTCCTGTCCGGGTATTTTTTTGTCGTTTGAACTCATGGCTTCTAATTTTAAGATTATCCATTAAATATACGAGTAGTGCCTCGGAAATAAAACTTCATTAATATTCTTTAACAGCCAATGTTAAAGACTTCTCAATTAGGAATATGCTAAGAGTTTTCAGTATCCGTATAGTATATCTTTATGGGAAAGAAAAAAATAACAGCTGAACAGTTCAGCATAAAATAGAAAATTATGAAAACAACAAAAGAAAAAGCAGATCAAGCTATTCATACTAATTTAGTAAATAACCTTCAAGAGCTTCTGGAGAAAAATTACGATGCCGAAAAGGGATTTACCAAGGCAATGAAGGATGCAAAAAATAATAATTTGAAGCAGTATTTTAAATATCAAGCCGCGCAGCGCAGCCAGTTTGCCAACGAACTTACCGATGAGATAAGAAGTCTGAATGAAACTCCAAAAGAAAGTGGTAGTACAACAGCAAGCTTACACCGTACTTGGATAGATATAAAATCTTCCTTGAGCGGGGATAAAGACGAAGCTGTATTGGAGGAGTGCATCAGAGGTGAAAAAGCAAGTGTTGAAGAATACGAAAAACGCCTGCAAGAAAACCGTTTTCCTACGCAAATTGAAAGCACCTTAACAAACCAGAAGAGTCGCATTCAAAATACGCTCAATAAGGTTAAGACTTTAGAAGATTTAGCTGACTCCAGCTGGAGCTAATTTTTTTTAAAGAGATTTGAATAAAAAACCGCGCTATTTAAAAATAGCGCGGTTTTTTATTTTAATCATCTACCAGTTGCTAGTTAACTAATTATTTACCCCCTACAATTTATCGGCGGTAATACGTCCATCACGATTTGCAACTTCCCATGCTGTTTGAAAAATTAGCTGGGTACGCTTTGTATACAAATCATATTCAATCTTGTCTGGTGTATCGGTTGCTTTGTGATAATCCTCATGTACGCCATTAAAATAAAAAATGATAGGGATATTATTTTTTGCAAAGTTATAATGGTCACTACGGTAGTAGAAACGATTAGGATCGTTCTCGTCGTTATATTTATAATCCAACTCCAAGTCACTGTATTGTTTTGCAACAGCTTCAGAAACATCGTGAAGTTCCTGACTTAACTTATCACTACCAATTAAATACACATAATTAGGCGAATCTTTTTTGTCTGGATCTATTCGTCCAATCATATCTGTATTTAAGTTCGCCACTGTATTGGCCAAAGGAAAGATAGGATTTTCGGTATAATATTTTGAACCATACAACCCTATTTCCTCACCCGTAACGTGCAAAAACAAGATAGAACGCTTAGGACCATTTCCATTTTTTACAGCTTGCTGAAAGGCCTCGGCAATTTCCAACATAGCAATGGTACCACTTCCGTCATCATCTGCTCCATTAAAAACTTCACCATCCTTAATCCCCACGTGATCGTAGTGTGCTGAAAGCACTAAGATTTCATCAGGTTTTTCGCTTCCCTTGATAAAGGCAACCACATTTTCTGAACTCTTTGGTTCTTTCATTCGGCTAAAATATTCAGCAGGAATATTTTGATAGTAGTTGTTTTTCTCTATGGGTGCCGAAATACCTTGATCCTGGTAAAAATTCCTAAGGTATTCTGCCGCCAGTTTTTGTCCTTTTTCCCCTGTCATTCTCCCCTGCATTTCATCACTCGCAAACTCGTATAAATGTGTTTTTAGTTCTGCTGAAGTAATGGTATTTGCATAATCTTCACGGGACATAGTTTTGCCCATATTTGTTTGAGCGGAATTACAACCTACTGTTAAAGTTGCTAAGGCTGCTAAAAAAAGTAATTTCATGTATTTCTATTTAAATTAAAAGAAAGGCAAAGATACAAAGTGTTACGAAGTTCGGGAGTTTTTTTGGGAAGTATATGATTGTTGGTTGTTGGTTGTTGGTTGGCGGTTGGCGGTTGGCGGTTGGCGGTTGGCGGTTGGCGGTTGGCGGTTGGCGGTTGGCGGTTGGCGGTTGTTGGAAATATAAAAAAATGAACTAAATAAAAAAAATTCACTATTCACTATTCACTATTCACTATTCACTATTCACTAAGAAAAATCTAATTATGAAACAACAACTATTCATATCTTTGCATAAACTAGTACAAAATGAATGTTGAGCAACTATATACAGGCTGTTTAAGCCAGGGAGCCTACTATATTGAAAGCAATGGCGAAGTGGCAATTATAGACCCGCTCCGAGAAACAAAACCCTATTTAGATCGTGCTGGTCGCGACAAGGCTACTATAAAGTATATTTTTGAAACACATTTTCATGCCGATTTTGTAAGCGGTCATTTATCCTTAAGCGAGGCTACTGGAGCGCCTATTGTTTATGGCCCAAATGCCAACCCAAGTTTTGAAGCCATTATTGCCACAGACGGTCAGGAATTTAAAGTGGGTGCCCTTACCTTAAAAGTATTGCACACGCCTGGACACACCATGGAAAGTACCACCTATTTATTGAGAGATGCCAACGGAAAAGACTATTGCATTTTTAGCGGCGACACACTATTCTTAGGAGATGTAGGAAGGCCAGATCTTGCCCAAAAAGGGGCTGATATGACGCAAGAGGATTTAGCAGGTATTTTGTTTGAAAGCTTACGCACCAAGATTATGCCACTGGCAGACGATGTTATTGTATACCCCGCACACGGAGCAGGTTCGGCTTGTGGGAAAAATATGATGAAAGAAACAGTAGATACGCTAGGCAACCAAAAACTTATAAATTACGCCCTGCGTCAAGATATGACCAAAGAAGAATTTATTACCGAAGTAACTGAAGGATTATTACCACCCCCTTCTTATTTTCCACTAAATGTAAAAATGAACAAGGAAGGCTACGATAATATTACCGAAATACTAGAACGCGGTACTAAGAAACTAGGTCCGAATGAATTTGAAGCCTTGGCCAATACTACAGGTGCAGTTGTGCTAGATGTGAGACATCAAAAAGATTTTATGGAGGCACATATTCCTCGATCCATATTTATAGGGATTGACGGCGGATTTGCCCCTTGGGTAGGCGCCCTGATTGCTGATGTGGAGCAGCCTATTCTATTGATTACCCCGGAAGGTCGCGAAGAAGAAACCGTAACCAGATTGTCACGAGTTGGGTTCGATAAGACCCTAGGTTATTTAGATGGCGGTATTACCGCCTGGAAAAAAGCTGGCAAAGAAACCGATAGCATGCAATCTGTCTCTGCTGAAAGTTTAAAGGAAGAACTAAATAATAATGTTCCTGTATTTGATGTAAGAAAAGATAGTGAGTTTGATAGCGCCCATATTCCAAAAGCTACACATACCTCCTTAGAGTTTATCAATCTGCACTTAAACAAGTTTCCTAGTGACAAACCTTTTTACGTGCATTGCGCAGGTGGATATCGCTCTGTTATTGCAGCCTCCATCTTAAAATCCAGAGGCATTCACAATGTGATAGATGTTGCTGGCGGTTTTAAGGAAATTAAGGAAGCTGGTATTGAAATAACTGCTTAATCTATATTTCTATGAGGATAGTTCCATTTGATGCCAACTATGCAAAAGCTTTTTATGATCTTAACATAGAGTGGTTGGAAACCTATTTTTATGTGGAAGATTACGATCGGGAGGTTTTAAGTAATCCAAGAGAACATATTATAGGACCTGGCGGACATATTTTTTTCATAATTGAAAATGAAACTGTTTTAGGAACCGTGGCCTTATTAAAAAGAGGCAATCTTGCTTTTGAACTTACTAAAATGGCAGTACTACCCGAAGCCAGGGGCAAACAAGTGGGACAAAAACTAATGCAATACTGTATCGATTTTGCTAAAGCAAATAGCTTCCAGCAATTATTTCTGTATTCCAATACTTTGCTAGAAAATGCCATTCATATCTATAAAAAATATGGTTTTTTAGAAGTTCACTTAGAGCAACCCAACCATTATAAGCGCAGTAATATTAAGATGAACTATAAATTTTCATAGTTCCCATTCCAGTCTGTATCTTTATGAAAATTAAAATTATGAAAATCACCTATTTAGTTGCGCTACTTTTTGTGGTATTTGCTTCTTGTAAAGAAAACACAAAAGAAATTTCTGAAGTAGAAGAAGAGAACACCCTAACCAGTGAAAAATCGGAAACTGAGAATACGTTAAAAAATCTCGAAATTAATCCAATTTCACACGCCACAATGGTTTTAGGTTGGAACGGAACCACAATTTATGTAGATCCTGTTGGAGGTTCCGAAGCATTTGCCGGACAATCCAAACCAAATATTATTCTAATAACTGATATTCACGGAGATCATTTTGATATGGAAACCCTTCGTGCTGTAAGCTTGGACGGTACAGCCATTATAGCTCCCAAAGCAGTAGCCGAAAAAATTGATGAAGAGCTTCAACCCCAAGTAACTGTTTTAGACAATGGCAATATTACCAAAATTCAAGGTATAGACACCCTTTCAATTGAGGCTGTTCCAATGTACAATCTACGGGAAGAAGCCCTAAAATATCATACCAAAGGAAGAGGAAATGGCTATGTTATTGACGACGGAACCCAACGTGTTTACATCTCTGGCGACACCGAAGATATCCGTGAAATGCGTGCCTTAAAAAATATAGATATTGCCTTCGTGTGTATGAATTTACCCTACACTATGACGGTTGAAAGTGCTGCAAGCGCTGTGGTAGATTTTAAGCCAAAAAAAGTATACCCATACCATTATAGAGGCACTGAAGGCTTGAGTGATGTTGGACGTTTTAATATGCTAATCACAAAATCCAGCGTAGGCAAAGAAATTGAAGTGGTGCAACTAGATTGGTATCCAAAACTATAAAGATATAGATAACATGATTAACACTCCTGTTCTAAGAGTCAAGGATTTTAACTTGTTTTGGGCTAAAAGCTAGACTTTCAGGATATATAGCGTATTTTTTTAAATTATTATTGAGTAACCAACTGTTAGAACCCTCATTTATATACCTCGCCATTCGATTGCATTTTGCAATTTTAATCACAATTTCTATAGGGACAACAACAACTTCTTTCTCAAAAAATCTAACCGATGCTTCCCTAGAAAATTTTGTAAAATGAGCCCTCGAAAATACCAATAAGAGTTTTTATGGACAGACCAGTGATGGCGGCCATATTACAACAGAGCTTACTATTCTATTTATAATCTCCTTTTGGACTCGTAATTTATTTGGCAGTAAAATGCGAGTAATACAGCGCGAAAAAACTAACATTACGTTCACAGCTTCAATAGCAAAATAAAAAGTAAGAAAAGCTCTTTACTTGAACTTTTCAAACCACGCCAAGGTGTGTGCTACTTTAGTGATAAGGTTACTAGGACGAGCCGCTATACCGTGCGATGCTTCTGGTATTTCTACCAACACAGTTTCTATTTTTCTTAATTTCAGAGCGTGGTATAATTGCTTTGCTTCGCTTGGCGGCGTTCGCAAATCGTCCATTCCTACCATCACCATGGTTGGGGTTTCTACATTTCCCACTAAAGACAAAGGCGAAAATTTCCAATAATTTTCAAAGTTTTCCCACGGTTGTCCAGGGTAGCGAGAATCGGCATAGCCGTAATAATTATCGGCTACTAAGGTTTTACTAATCCAGTTCATCACAGGTTTGGCAACCACAGCAGCTTTAAACTCATTATTTTTACCAATGATCCAAGCAGTCATAATTCCTCCTGCACTTCCTCCTGTAACGTATAAATGTTCTTTATCTGCTATACCTTGATTCACTAATTCATGGACACCATCCATAACATCGTTATAATCGTCTCCAGGATAATTATTATATAACAAGTTTCCAAACTCTTCACCATAGCTTGTGCTCCCACGTGGATTAGGGTAAAACACCACGTAGCCAGCAGCTGCATATAATTGCATTTCAGCAGAAAAATGAGGGCCATAATTTAAAATAGGGCCACCATGATTTTCAACAAGAAGAGGAGCAGGTTGGGATTTATTATGGTTTGGCGGATACACCAGCCAACCTTGTACGTTACGTCCGTCTACTGTAGAGGTGTACCAGATTTCTTCTACTTCGCCCAAGTTTCGGTACTGAAGTAGATCTTCATTCAAAGCTGTAAGCACTTGTGGTGTCTTTTCTTTTTTTGAAAGAATTGCAACATCGGCTGGACGATCTGTTTTTGAAATGGTGTAAGCAATACTTCCGGAGTTAGCAACTGAAAAACTTCCGCTCGCATAGGGTCTTCCTAAAGTTGTTCCACCTACATTTGTCACTAATTCAGTCAATTTTCCGTTAAGGTCCAAGTAGCCAAGCTTCGTCGAACCTAAGTCATTATATTGCACATATAAACCTTTACTATCGTTTGCCCAAATGGCATCGCTAATGCTTCGGTCTATCTTGGAAGTAAGGACCCTCTTTTCAGCTCCATCAATTTTCATGAGATGCAGGTTTTGTGTCTGGTAGGTTTGTACTTTATCCACAAAACCAAGATAGGCTATGTGCTTTCCATCTGGAGAAACCAGAGGAGTATTATCGGGTCCATTCGCATCGGTAAGCGCATTAATAACACCCGTTTGTGTGTTTACTGAATAGACTTCACTATTTCTGAAATCGTGCTCCCAGTTCTCATTCCTATTGGCTGAAAAGTAAATCTTGCCACCGTTGGATCCCCATGAAAGGTTACCGTCGTGATTAAAATCGCCAGCGCTAAGTTGCCGTGGCGCTCCTCCTTCTGCCGAAATAAGAAATATATGGGTAAAGCCAGGGTTTATATATCCTTGTCCGTCGGATTCGTGTTTCAATCTGTCTGTAATTCTAGGGGCTTCTGCCCATTTCGCATCCTTAGGTTTTTCGGGCATTTTTGCTATCACAGGCGCCTTCGCATTCACTTTCATCGTAAAAGCTATGTGTTTACCATCTGGCGACCAGCTGATGTTCGATGGGCTATTTTCTAGCTGTGTAAGTTTTGCAATGGCATTAGAAGCAGTCCAATACAAATAAATTTCAGAGCCATTTTCAGCAGCACTTACAAAAGCTATTCTATCTCCACTGGGCGACCAGCGCGCCGAACTTTCATTCACTTCCCTAGACGTAAGTTTGTGATGTATCTTTCTATCATCTGTACTGAGCATCCATAAATCCCCTTTGGAGCGGTCTTTCATAATATCAAAGCCTGTTCGACGGTACACCACATAATCTCCGTTGGGAGAAATTTGTGGATCGCCAGCATACTCCAGCTGAAAGACATCCAAATATTCAAATGGTTTTTGGACTTGAGCGTTTATTTGAAACACACTTAATATTCCAACAAAAAGAAAAATCTTTAATACATTCATAAGAGAAAAATTTGAAGTTTAAAGATAAGAAGTTTGAATGGTTCGCTCAAATTGAAGGTGCTAAAAAGCCCTTCATTTAAAATTTAAAAGAAGGGCTTAGGCTTTTAATTGGGTTGAAAAGTTATCTAATCAACTTTTTATATTTAATTCGTTTAGGGATTAAATCTCCACCAAGACGTTTCTTTTTATTTTCTTCGTATTCACTAAATCCTCCTTCAAAGAAATATACTTGGCTATCTCCTTCAAAAGCTAATATATGAGTACAAACCCGGTCTAAAAACCAACGGTCGTGACTAATCACCACAGCACAGCCCGCGAAATTTTCCAAACCTTCTTCCAATGCACGAAGTGTATTTACATCCAGGTCATTGGTAGGCTCATCCAGTAACAATACGTTTCCTTCTTCTTTTAAGGTCATTGCAAGGTGCAAACGGTTGCGTTCCCCACCCGAGAGTTTAGATACTGCTTTGTTTTGTTCGCTTCCGCTAAAGTTGAATCTACTTAAATACGCTCGAGAATTTACTTGTTTTCCACCCATCATCACCAACTCTTGCCCATCACTGAAGTTTTGCCAGATTGTTTTTTCAGGATCAATATTACTGTGGCTTTGGTCTACATAGGCTATCTGAGCTGTTTCCCCAACTGCAAAACTACCTTTGTCCGGTTCAATCTCATTCATAATCATTTTGAAGATTGTGGTTTTACCAGCACCGTTAGGTCCTATAATGCCTACAATTCCTGCTTGTGGTAATTTAAAGTTTAAATCTTCATATAAAATTTTGTCTTCAAAAGCTTTACTCACGCCCGTCGCTTCAATCACATTGGTTCCCAAACGTGGTCCGTTAGGGATGTATATTTCCAGCTTATCGTCCAGTTGTTTTTGGTCCTGGCTCATTAATTTATCGTAGTTCTGTAAACGTGCTTTTTGCTTGGTCTGTTTTCCTTTGGCACCTTGACGTACCCACTCCAGCTCACGTTCCAAAGTTTTCTGGCGCTTGCTAGCTTGTTTCTGCTCCTGTGCCATTCGCTTACTTTTCTGGTCTAACCATGAGGAGTAGTTTCCTTTCCATGGAATGCCTTCTCCCCTGTCTAATTCCAAGATCCAGCCCGCAACATTATCCAAGAAGTAACGGTCGTGCGTTACAGCTATCACGGTTCCTTTGTATTGTGCTAAATGATGCTCTAACCAATGTACGCTTTCGGCATCTAAATGGTTTGTTGGTTCATCTAGTAATAACACATCTGGTTCTTGTAATAATAGTCTACATAGCGCTACTCTTCGGCGTTCCCCACCTGAAAGTACACTAATTGGTTTATCGCCATCTGGCGTGCGTAATGCATCCATGGCAATTTCTAGCTTGGTATCTAGTTCCCAAGCATTGGCAGCATCAATTTCATCCTGAAGTACGGCTTGCCTCGCCATCAATTTCTCCATTTTATCTGCGTCGCTATACACTTCTTCCAAGCCAAACATATCGTTGATCTTGTTGTATTCATCTAGAATAGCAACAGTTTCGGCAGCACCTTCACGCACTATTTCCAGTACGGTCTTACTTTCATCTAATTGTGGTTCCTGTTCCAAATATCCTACAGAATAGCCAGGTGCAAAAACTACATCGCCTTGGTAATTTTTTTCTACGCCAGCGATAATTTTAAGCAAAGTAGATTTTCCACTACCATTGAGACCTAATATCCCGATTTTGGCACCATAGAAAAAGCTGAGGTATATATTTTTTAAAACGGGTGTTTGTGCGCTCTGATAGGTCTTGGTTAACCCAGACATCGAGAAAATCACTTTTTTATCGTCGGACATAGTGTTGTTTAAATTGAGTAATTAGCTAATATGTTGATTGAGTTTATTCATTTCTTTAATGAACGAATTACATACGTCCTTTAAGGGCATTAAATACCCACGCAATAGCGAAGAAACCTATTCCTACAGCTGCGAATCCCCATCCTGCAACATCATCGTATCTAAAAGCTCCAAGGGCAATTAGCGCGCATCCAACAATAATCATTACAAATGTGGCCCAGGCAAGTACAGTATTTTTATTCATCATGAGATTATTTTTTTGGGCGTTCCCTTCTTTCGCTATCATACTTCCAACTCTAGAAGGTCAGGCTTTCGCTACTCGCTTCCCGATACCTATCGGGAGAGCTCAAACAGACCGCTCAATCCTTAACGCAAATTTAGATTCAAATATATAAGATAGAAAATAGTACTGCTGTCTTTTTTAATTCAAAAAATATCATAAAACATCCAATTTCTATAAGAACCAGCTGTAATAATATTTTACATTCTTACAGCCCGACAAATATCGGATTTTTATACAAAAAAAGCACCCAAAGGATGCTTAATTGTTAGGCGGGTAAGAATCCCATTTTGCCTTGTTGATAATCACGTAAGGCTTCCATAATTTCTGTTTGAGTATTCATCACATACGGCCCCCAACTCTTCACTTCTTCATTTATAGGCACTCCAGATAAAAATAATAAGATACTATTAGTAGTTGTCTCTATAGAAAATCCCTCCCCATCTTGCTCAAACCATAGTAGCTGGTTGTCATTCAATTTTAAATCGGTGGTTCCATTAACTTTTACCTCCCCTTTTATAAGGTATAGTAACGCTTGGTGGTCTTTTGGAACTGCTATTTCGTAAAAACCTCCCTCAGTAGCAGTTATCATAAAAGCATTTACAGCTGTTTGTGTGGCAATTCTACCATAAGTTTCTTCCAGCTCACCCGCTATAATTTGAATTTTCACCTTTTCATCTTTAGAAACTACCACTCTAAAATCTTCATTTTTTTCATGCTGGTATGCAGCTGGCATCATTTTTTTCGCTGCTGGTAAATTGAGCCATAGTTGAATTCCCTCTAAGTCACCCCCCGCTTTTACAAACTCTTTCGTTGGACCTTCGGCATGCATAATTCCCCGTCCTGCGGTAGTCCATTGCACATCTCCGGCTTTTACAACGCTTTCATTACCCAAAGAGTCTCTATGTAATTGCTCACCCTGAATTAAAAACGTAACAGGTTCAAAACCACGATGTGGATGTGGGCCTAAATCAAACGGATTGTTTAATTCATTAATAGGATAGGGTCCATAGTGGTGTAATAATATAAAAGGATCTATCATTTCAATTTCTGAAGTTGGAATAGGTTGTCGCAACTTAATGGGTCCCATATTCACAAAATCACTTCGTCCAATATTTTTTATGCTATTTAATTTCATTTTTGTTTACTTTTTGGTTCATAAATATCTTTAACAGTATTCCCTATTTTGCATTTTGAAGTATTTTGTCAATTTTAGCCCCTCCCTAAAGGGTGAATTGCTAAAATTCACAACGGGTTATTATTATCTAATTTTATCCAGTAAATCACTCAAGACAGCTGCCTCTTTCATCGTGATATTCTTTAAATATTCTGTAGGATGTGCTTTGTCTATTTCGGTTAAAAGTAAAAGTCCTTTTTCTGTAATTTCAACCTGTACTACGCGACGATCATTACTACAGGCAACACGTTTAATGAGTTGTTTATCACAAAGTTTATCCATCATCCTTGTTGCGTTGGGAGCTCGTTGTAGCATTCTATCCTTTATAGTTTGTACGGGAAGCACTTCACCGGCACCCCGTAATATGCGTAATATATTATACTGTTGGGGTGAAATATCAAACGATTTAAAAAAATTGTTTTGCTGGCTTGTAATCCAGTTTGCTGTATATATAATATTAAGCATTGCTTTCTGCTTATCATTTTTAAAACTGCTGTTAATGTCTTTAGAAATATCGCCCATCCTAATATTTAGTTATTTAATTGCGTGTTGAAAGCTAGCTATTGCTTGATGCAATTCATCGTGGAGCGTTTGACCCATTATCCCAGATTCTGAAAAATTATCGTTAAAACTAGGCAGCGAAAATGTGGCTACAATATTTCCGCCCATATAGGGAAATCTTCCTTTTGCAATTTCAAGTACACTTGCCCCACCTCTTCCACCAGGAGAAGTTGCTAATAATAACATTGGTTTATCACTCCATAATTTTCCATCAATACGTGAGATCCAATCGAACAGGTTTTTAAATGCGGTACTATAAGCCCCATTATGCTCAGCTAGTGACAAAACAATTCCGTCCGATTCTTTTATATAATTTAGGAATAGTTGCGCATTCTCGGGAATCCCGTGCTCTTTTTCATAATCAATTCCATAAAGCGGAAATTCAAAATTATTAAGATCTAATATATTGATCTCAACATCTTTTAATTGGTTTGCTGCGTAAACCGCCAATCGTTTGTTTATGGAAGTACTACTATTGCTTCCTCCAAAGGCAAGTATTTTTTTCATAGGTTTCATATTTAAACAAAGATAGTATATTTATTTTCCTAGGCAAATATTACCTAGGAATATTTTTAATAGCTAAATTTTCAGAAGCGAAAAAACACTAGATTTTTGTACCTTAGCGGAAAAATAAGACACGTGGATATCAACTTCAATAAAAACGAAGATCATAATAAATTAGCACTATCAGACTTGCGCAATCGGTTTGCGAAAGTAAAATTAGGCGGAGGCGAAAAACGCATAGAAAAACACCACGCCAAAGGTAAAATGACTGCGCGTGAGCGTATAGCTTACTTACTGGATGAAAAAAAACCAAGTATAGAAATTGGTGCTTTCGCAGGAGACGGCATGTACGAAGAACACGGCGGTTGCCCTAGTGGTGGTGTTGTGGTGAAGATTGGGTATGTGAAAGGCAAGCAATGCATAGTTGTTGCAAATGATGCTACCGTAAAAGCAGGTGCCTGGTTTCCAATAACAGCAAAGAAAAACCTTCGCGCACAGGAAATTTCCATAGAAAATAAATTACCCATCATTTACCTGGTAGATAGTGCTGGTGTTTATTTACCTATGCAAGACGAAATTTTCCCGGACAAAGAACATTTTGGACGTATTTTTAGAAATAATGCTGTCATGAGTAGTATGGGGATTACACAAATTAGTGCCGTTATGGGCAGTTGTGTAGCAGGAGGCGCTTACTTGCCAATTATGAGCGATGAAGCCTTAATTGTTGATAAAACAGGTAGTATTTTCTTAGCGGGTAGTTATCTCGTAAAAGCAGCCATAGGCGAAAGTATAGATAATGAAACCCTGGGTGGCGCTACAACCCATTGCGAAGTAAGTGGTGTTACAGATTATAAAGCTAAAGACGATAAAGACGCTTTAGACAAAATAAAAAATATTATCTCTAAAATTGGGGATTTTGACAAGGCTGGTTTTAATAGAATTGCTGCGAAAAAACCTTCAGAAAAGCAAGAAGATATTTATGGTATTCTCCCAAAATCCAGAGCAGACCAGTACGACATGCGAGAAATCATTACACGTTTGGTCGATGATAGTGATTTTGAAGAATATAAAGAAGGTTATGGCCAAACCATCTTAACAGGTTATGCACGTATTGATGGCTGGGCAGTTGGGATTGTTGCCAACCAGCGTAAGTTGGTAAAGACCACAAAATCCAAAACCAAACCTAGCGAGATGCAATTTGGGGGTGTAATTTATAGCGATAGTGCAGATAAAGCCACCCGATTTATAGCCAACTGTAACCAGAAAAAAATACCGTTAGTGTTTTTGCAGGATGTAACCGGCTTTATGGTAGGAAGTAAAAGTGAACATGGCGGTATTATTAAAGATGGTGCCAAAATGGTGAATGCGGTAAGTAATAGTGTAGTCCCAAAATTTACAATTATTATTGGAAATAGCTATGGCGCAGGAAATTATGCTATGTGCGGAAAGGCTTACGATCCAAGATTAATAGTAGCCTGGCCAAGTGCTGAACTTGCCGTAATGAGTGGTAACAGTGCTGCAAAAGTATTGTTACAGATTGAAACTGCTTCCCTAAAAAAGAGAGGTGAAACCATTACTCCAGAAGTGGAGAAAGAACTTTTTGACCGAATAAAAGCTAGGTACGACCGCCAAATTTCCCCCTACTACGCAGCATCAAAAATTTGGACAGATGCTGTAATTGACCCACTGGATACTAGAAAATGGATAAGTATAGGAATTGAAGCTGCAAACCACGCTCCTATTGAAAAGCCCTTTAACTTGGGCGTTATACAAGTTTAATTTATTTATATGGCTAAAAATGAGTATCTTAGTGAAACCTAACAAATACCTTTTTAGCCATGGGAACTATAAAATCTCTAAACAAATGGGCTAATAAAAACAGCTATTATCCCATTGACTTGCTACGCATTGCACTAGGCATCCTTTTATTTTATCAGGGAGTCTACTTTATGTCAAACCTACCGTTACTTTTAGAATTGTACGAGCCTATCAAACCACTTATTGGCGATGTACTTTTGGTTCATTATATCGCTCCAGCTCATTTTGTAGGTGGTTTTCTAATTGTTTTTGGGTTGTTAACACGCTGGGCCATTATCGCGCAATTACCTATCTTGGTTGGAGCAGTACTCATCAATTTTGTGGGTGTGATGAATAGTAGCAACCTTATATTGGCGCTTGCCGTATTGTTTGTATGTATTTTCTTCCTCTTTTATGGAAGTGGAAAACATTCTATAGACAAGTATCTGAAAATGCAGCAGTAATAGTTTAGGAATCTTTAGACACCAGATTACTTTTATAGTTTAATGTTTAACAAACTTCTTGGACCTTCTACCATTGTTGGTATGAATGTCAAGAAAATAAGTCCCAGCTGCGTACGTAAACGGGAATGAATAACTGCGAGTTTCTGCAGCTGGTATTTTATCCCGCATCAGTCTTTTAATAAGTTTACCATTAATGTCGTACAATTCTATTAACACATTGTCTATGTGCGTAAAGCCTAATGATACCGTTAAAATATCTTGTACAGGGTTGGGCGCAATAATCACCTCAAGATCTTTTGTTTGATTAACTTCTTGTTCCGGAACGTCTAAAATTATTTCACGATCAAAACGGTAAATAGTTTCTCCACTACAATAGGCTACATCATCATTAATAAAAAAGAAACGATTTAATGTGAACCCAAGACCAATATCTTCCCAGGTATCACCCCCATCATTGGTTTCATAAAACCCTGAATTGTGACCCCCCATCCATCCACGGGTATCACTTACAAAACCTATCCCTTGAACACTAGGATCGGGGAAATTTTTGGTTACCCAAGTAGCTCCACTATCAAAAGATTTAATCAATTTTCCTTGATTGTTGGATTCAATAGAACCAAAAATATGAGTTCCGTTATCTCTTAGTTGAAGTTTCCAAACATACTCACCCGGATTACCAGAGTTGAATATTTCGGTCCACGTCACTCCGCCGTCAAAGGTTTCTAAAATGACACCACCAGAATTTGCACGTCCTGAAGTGTACCCATGCATTTCGTCTACAAACTCAACCTCAACCAACCCATCAGCATAGGAAGACATATCGGTAAAAGTAAATGTTTGTCCGCCATCTGTAGATTTAATCATATGCGCAGGAGAAAAATAAGCACCTACACCATACACTGTTGATTCACCTACGGCATCGATACCACAAATCGCTTCTGGATAAGGGCTCATGTTTACAATACCCCAAGTATCACCACCGTCTGTCGTTCTGTAAAATGAATTTTCAAGAGTACCTAAAAACCCAACATTCTCGTTTAAAAATTCAATATTTCTGAAATAAGAAAACTCATTGAATTGCAACTCCCAGCTATTACCAGCATCGGTAGTTTTGTATATAGATCCTCCAGGTCCATCTGCCGCCCAACCTGTATTTTCATTTATAAAAAAAATATCATCAAAACGTCCTGAAAAAGGAGCATTAGGAAGTGATTGCCATTCTTGAGCATAACTCAAAGAAAATGAAAAACATAACAGGAAATAAACTATCGACTTTTTCATGGGTAATTTTTAGATTAGGTAAACTTACTTTTTTTTAGTGTTTCAACATAATTCCTGGTTGCAATTTACTTCCAAGAAACTACCTTAATTTCCTCTTGCCGTTTATTCACATATCGAAAGCCTTTAGCACCCCAAAATCCAGCTTCTTCCAGCATGATGCGTACGTCTTTGTCCCATTCCTTAATATAGGTGGTATTGTTCAGCTCTATAGCATACACTGTGTTGGTATGTAATGGATAATCCCCATTTACAGGCACACCACCCTGACTGTCCCACATTCCCAACGTAGTTCCTGAGCTATGCCCATAAGTTCCTAATGGATGTGTATAGATTGATGGACGTAATCCTTCGGCTTTCGCTTCGGCAAGAGATTCTAAAAGAATTTCATTTCCTGTGTTTCCTGTTTTAAAATTATTGGTAAAAATATCCTGCACCCTGTTTCCTGTTGCGAAAGCTTCTTCTAAAAAACCAGGAACTTTAGTTTCTCCTTCTTTTAAGACATAGGCGTGTTGCTGGCAATCTGTATTCAAAGTAATATAGGTGATCCCGAAATCGCAATGCAACAAATCTCCTGGTAATATCAACTCATCTTTTTTTGCTTTGCTGAAAGATTCAATATGGCTTTTTAGCGCTTCATTGCTTCGTTGCACATCTACTGTGGGGTGAAACCAAGTTTCTAAACCCATATCGGTTACTTTTTGACGCATCCACCACACCACATCGTCCGTTGTTGTTGTTCCTGGGGTAATTACCTTACTGGAAAACGCTTCGTCAATAATATCATGGGTCACTTGAACCAGGGTATTGTAAAGCTCCATTTCTTTTTCGGTTCTAGTCTCAATCCATGCGATAGCTAACTTTTCAGCTGAAACAATCTTGGCTTCCAAAAATCCTGGCAGCGCTTCCTTCAATTCCTCAAAATCTGTATGTACCAATCCGTCTGCTATTCCGAAATGCTTACTATAATTCACTGCTATTTTCTCTGGGTTCCGTTCCTGAATAATCTCTACCAAACGTTGCCATTGATTTGGCTGTTGTTCTTTATCCCAGGCGCTTTGTATGTTCTCGCCTACATCATAGCGAGCCACTGCTAATTTTTCAATGGTGTTTTTTGCTTTGTTGCGGTAAAACACTAGGATAGTTCTTCGGCGTGCATTGAGCCAGGTGGCAGGAAGCATGGTGCGCATTACTGGATCTTCGTTGTATTCTCGCGAGATAACCAACCACATGTCAATATCGGTATCGTCCATTAAGGTAGGTAATAGATTATTGAAGCGGTCTGCTAAAATTTCATCTCGCATAGTAGCGCGGTCCCATTCAGAAAGGATTTGGGCATTTCCGAAGAAACTTATAGCAATGAACAAGAGTGTAAAGAGAAATTGTTTTTTCATAGAAATTTAGTTTTTATAAAAATACAATAACTTCTAATTTTTCAAACAGAATGATTACTAAAAAAAGGAGATCCATTTCTGAAACTCCTTTCACCAACAACCTCAACTTTTCCTCCTCCATGAGGGTGTTTTTAATAAGTACTCTTAAGCACAGTCTAAATTTAAACTCAAAATTTTAAGCACTAAAGCTAGAATGAGGGAACACTCCTTTTGATTGAGGGAACTTCGTATTAAAGGTTTTTTTCTCTACGGAAGGATATGGAGACATTATACATATTGTATCTTTACCATTCAGAAACTGAAACCTAATTAGCATCTACCTATAATGACCGAATTAAAGAAAACAATAGAAACTGCTTGGGACGATCGCTCCCTATTGACCAACCCAGAAACCATTGCAGCCATTAGAGAAGTTGTACGTTTGTGTGACGAAGGAGAATTACGCTGTGCACAACCAACCCCAAACGGATGGCAGGTAAACGAATGGGTAAAAAAAGCGGTGGTGCTGTATTTCCCTATCCAGAAAATGGAAACGATGGAAGCTGGTATTTTTGAATACCACGATAAAATTCCGCTGAAAAGAGGCTACGAAGCAAAGGGAATTCGGGTTGTTCCTCACGCCGTGGCTCGCTATGGAGCTTATATTAGCAAAGGTGTTATTATGATGCCTAGCTATATTAATATTGGTGCATATGTAGATGAAGGTACTATGGTAGATACTTGGGCAACTGTGGGAAGCTGTGCACAAATTGGAAAAAATGTACACCTAAGTGGTGGTGTAGGTATTGGTGGCGTTTTAGAGCCCTTACAAGCAGCTCCTGTAATTATTGAAGATAACGCATTTATTGGTTCTAGGAGTATTGTTGTAGAGGGGGTTCGTGTGGAAAAAGAAGCAGTACTAGGGGCCAATGTCGTTTTAACCGCATCCACCAAAATTATAGATGTTACAGGCAATTCTCCAAAAGAAATGAAAGGTTTGGTTCCTGCAAGATCTGTAGTGATTCCTGGAAGTTATACCAAACAATTTCCAGCAGGCGAGTTTCAAGTAAGTTGTGCGTTAATAATTGGAGAGCGAAAGGAAAGTACTAATAAAAAGACATCTCTAAATGATGCCTTGCGGGAGTATGATGTAGCTGTTTAGTGGTGAGTTGTGCGTTGTGCGTTGTGCGTTGTGCGTTGTGCGTTGTGCGTTGTGCGTTGTGCGTTGTGCGTTGTGCGTTGTGCGTTGTGCGTTGTGCGTTGTGCGTTGTGCGTAAAATTAAAAAAATGCATACTGCCACTGATTACTGCCTACTTTTTTTACGTTTCCTCAACTTCTTACTATTCACTTTTTTCTGAAAAGCACGACTGTATTCGGTCATAAGCGCAAGGGTTTCGAATTCGGTTTTGTTGTATAATCTGGCATATTTTTTTGCCATGACGTTAATCATTGTTTTAGAAAGCCACAATCTTCTAAAATTATGCATTCGCTTTTCAAAACTCATGGGCTCAAAACGCATTCTGTTTAAATCGATTAGGTAAAAATCGTAGGTACCATCTTTTTTATCAATTATCAATGTATTCCCAGGCGAATGGTCCAAAAAATTAATTTCCTTTTCGTGTAGTGTAAAAGTAAACTCAGCCATTTGCTGCAAAATTTTGGTGCGGTTAGGCCAATTGGGATTGTGATTGAGCTTCCTAAAATCGAAATCGTAATTTACATGTTCAGAAATATAATAACTTTCTTTGAGTCCGCTCGAAAAATGTTCCATATAACCAACTGGAAACGGCGTTTTAATATTTCTTTTAGTTAAAATTTCAGCATATAAAAAGGAGCGTTTTGCCTTACTCTTCCGAAGGTATTGGTACACCAAACTTTGAAACGCATTTGGGGTTTTAAATTTTTTTATGTTATAAAAAACTCCTTCAATCTCAAACTTTTTAATCACATTACGTTCTCCTTTGGTCACATAATCGCCAGAAGTTTCAAACTTGGTCAAAGTCTGTACCAATTTGTTTTTGAGATGAATGTAATTTTGGTGTATATGAATAGTTTCCATAACAGTTGTATGATAATAGAAAAATAGTGCTGGCTTATATTCTGAAGATAACTTTACAACACTTCAAAAAAAATAAATACCTTGCGAAGGTACTCTTTATGAAACAAATTCTTGTTATACAGAATAAACGAATTGGTGACGTGCTTATTAGCTCTGTGCTTGCCAACAACCTAAAAAAATGCTTCCCCGAAAGTAACATCACCTATCTTGTGTACCCACATACAGCTGGTGTTTTGGAGCATAATCCCAATATAGATCATATTTGGACCGTACAAGAAAAGTGGCTCAAAAAATTGCCAAATCTGCTTAAAATAATCGCCCAGGTCCGACGAAGAAAATTTGATATTATTTTTGATCCGTATGCAAAATTGCAAAGTAGACTCATTTGTTATTTTTCTGGAGCCGAATACCGAATTGGTTTTAAAAGACCAGGAAAAAAATTGAAACTTCCATTTTATTCGCATCCAGTTCATTTTATTCCCAAACGCACCCAGTTTTGTGGAAAAGCTATTGAAAACAGACTCAATTTATTGAATTCCGTTTTTCCAATGCAAGAGATGAATGACACACCAAAAATTTTTATTACTGAAGAAGAAGCTGCATATGACCGCATAAATCATCTTAAAAAACCTGTTATTATGCTCGGCGTTTTAGGAAGTACACCACAAAAATCAATGCCCTACAAATACATAGCACAATTAATAGATTATATTTCAGAAAATTACAACGCCTCACTCCTTTTTAATTATGCGCCTTATCAAAAAACCGAAGCAGAGGCTATTTATAACCTTTGTAAACATAAGGAAAATATTCATCTGGATATTTACGAAGACAGCATTCGTGGTTTTATAAAATTAATGAATACTTGTGATTTGTTAATTTCAAATGAAGGCGGCAGCGTACATATTACGAAAGCACTTAACAAACCTACTTTTACCATCTATTCTCCTTATATTGAAAAAGAAGATTGGAACAGTTTTGAAGATGGTGTTTTGCATCAATCTGTACATTTACTAGATTTTAAACCCGAATTATATGAAAGTTTTACGCGCGAAGAAAGAAAAAAAATTGAGGCAGATCCATCAGAATTGTACCACGAATTAACACCAGAATTAATTTTAACGTCTCTTAAACCTTACTTAGAGCATCATTTAGCTAAATAACCACGCTATGAATTTATTGGACAAATTTCACCACTGGCGCCGTCGCAATAGATGGAACAAACAATATCGAAGTGGACGCTGGCAGAGTCTAAAAAGCGATCTGGAGGCAGATAGATATTTTAAAATTAAGGAATATTTAGTTGCATTTGCGCCCCAAAATCCTAGTATTTTGGACATAGGTTGTGGTGACGGAGTGTTAAATGAACGCTTAGGGGAGTTTCCATTTTCGTATTTTTTGGGGGTGGATTTTTCTTCGGAATCAATTAAGCAAGCACAAGAAAAAAAACTACCAAAATCAGAATTTGAACATTGCGACGTCCTGCATTTTATTCCCAAAAGAACCTTCGACGTTATTATTTTTAACGAGTCATTTTACTATATTCCAGATTCAGAAAAAACCCGCGTACTTCAAACATTGTTGGAAAACCTTTCTGAAGATGGTGTACTTATAACGTCTATTTTTAGAGAAGGTCACGGTTGCTGGGAGTATTTTAAAGAAAACCGGCAATTAACGGAAGTTGGCTATGATACCGTACGAACTACCAAAGAAACTACTTATTGGAAGATTGGGGCTTATAAAAAGGTTGCTTAGTTGTTATTAGTAGTTAGTAGTGAGTAGTGAGTAGTTAGTAGTGAGTAGTTAGTAGTGAGTAGTGAGTAGTTAGTAGTTAGTAGTTAGTAGTTAGTAGTTAGTAGTTAGTAGTTCAATATAGTATTCAACTATTCTATACTCTATTTTTGTTTTCCGTTTTCTAATTTCCCTTCTTCCCTTTTACAATGCCATGCTCAGTCCATTTTTTATTCTGGTCTTTTACATCTTTACGAATGGCTAGATTTCTGTCTAAAGATTCTTTGGTTTTATACCCACGGGCGTGGTCTAAATGCAAAACAATGGCTTTATGCCTAATTTGTTTTGGTTTCAATCCGTAGTTTTCCAGACGCTCTCCCAACTCACGGTCTGGTCCGCCGTATTGCATACGTTCATCATAACCGTTTATAGCGATTAGATCTTCTTTCCAAGCACTGGAATTGCAATTATTAAAACTTGCATTGGTAGGAGTAATAAAATCTAAAAATGTTGCTAGCGTATTTCCACTATTTAGTTTAAGGGCTTGTGTTCCTTTTAGCTTGTCTTGTTGTTTTAACCAGGATACGTTAAACGCATTTTCAGTTTTTATGGCTTCATCGTCTATGACTTCACTGGTTTTAAGAGGGAGTTTACAATACCCACCCGATAAAAAATAGCCTTCTTCCGCATATTTTGCATGTACTTCTATAAAGTCTTTTCGTGGAATACAGTCGCCATCTGTAAATAAAATATAGGGTTTGGCGGCTTCAGTAATAGCTATATTTAAGATTCGTTGTCGCCTATAGCCATCGTCCTCGTGCCAGATATGACGCAAGGGAATGGGATAATCTTCTTGAAAAGAAGCTATCAATTCCTTAGTTGCAGGGCGTGATCCATCATCTGCTACGATAACTTCAAAGTTATTGTAGGTTTGGTATTTATACCCCTCCAATACTTTTTGTAACCATACTTCTTTGTTATAAGTACTTACAATTACAGTGATGCCAAGATTGTTCAAAACAGCTTTTATTTAAATAAAGTACAAAGGTACAAACTTTCCTAAGGACCCTATAGAATTTGTTACCTTTGTGATGTGCAAACACTAGCCGTCATCATGCCCACCTTAAACGAAGAAGCCTATCTGGAGGCTGCACTTCGGTCTGTGAGATTTGCAGACCAAATAATTGTTGTGGATTCTTACAGTACAGATAAGACGCCAGAGATCGCCAAAAAATATACGACTACTTTTTTACAGCGAAAATTCGATAATTTTTCCAACCAAAAGAATTATGCCTTAGAACATGCCACGGCAGATTGGATTCTATTTTTGGATGCAGACGAACGGATTACATATCCATTACAACAGGAAATTTTGGAGGCAATAAACAGCAATAATCACGGAGGCTACAAGCTTAATTTTCCACATTTTTATATGAACCGTTTCTTATATCACCACAGCAACAATGTGCTTCGGGTGGTAGTACGAGAAGGTGCCTCCTATACAGGTTTGGTTCATGAAAAACTTCACTGTAAAGGCAGTATTGGTGTACTTAAAAATCCCGTTTTACACTTTACTTACAAAGGATTAGAGCATTTTTTAAATAAAAAAGAAAGCTACGCCTGGTTTCAGGCAGAACAGCTTCAGAAAAAAGGGAAAAAAACCACTTTAGGACATTTAATTATAAAACCTACCTGGCGATTTTTCAGTTCTTACCTTATCAAAGGTGGATTTAGAGATGGAATTCCGGGCTTGACCATTGCAGCTAATAATGCGTATGGAGTTTTTCAACGGTATGTAAAGCTGATGCTTCTGAACAAGGGAATGCGGTGAGTGGTGAGTGGTGAGTGGTGAGTGGTGAGTGGTGAGTAGTGAGTAGTGAGTAGTGAGTAGTGAGTAGTGAGTAGTGAGTAGTGAGTAGTGAGTAGTGAGTAGTGAGTAAAAAACTCTTTATTCTTTATTCTTATAACTAAAATATTTTGCCAATCTTCAATTTCCGCTTAAACTTTAGTAAAGACCACTCTCCTTTTATATCTATTCTATTTATTTCGAATTTAGCACTGAAAGGGTATGTTTCAATTCTGTTGCCAATCCGAAGACCTAACTGGAATCCATTAGTTTCTAATTGCTGAAAAAACTGTTCTTTCTTAGGATTTCTTTGCGGAAATTTTCCATAGGGATACGCCACTACTTCGGTAAATTTCAAGTTTTCATCCGAAACTAAGTTGAAACACGCTTTACAATCTTCTTCAATTTCAATAGGCGTTAAATCGTCGTATTTTTTATGCTGAAAACTGTGGTACGCCAACTCGATAGTTTCGGGTGGTAATGACCTTAGCTGAGCTGCAGACATTATGGGAAGTTCTCCATCGTTCCATTCATCACTTTTTCCTAAATAGCCTAGCGGAATAAAAAATGTTGCTTTAAGTCCATATTTTTCAAGGATCGGCACCGCAAATTCTAACTGATTCACATAACCATCATCAAATGTGATACAACAGTTTTTACCTTTTAATGGTTTTTTATTTTTTAAAATTTCAGCAAAATAATGTGTCTTATAGCCTCTAGAAGCCAAATGCTTACAATGTGCTTCAAAACCAGAAGCGCTCACCTGCAATCCCTTTCCTTCTTGAGGAGAGATATCGTGGTACATTAAAATAGGAAGTTTTGCCAAAGTTTATAGGTGTAGTACTTCTGTAAAATTAGTATTTTTACCCAAACTACCACCAACTCTTGAAGCAAACCGTAAAAATTTCGGCAATCGCCATTACTTTAAATGAAGCAGAGAACGTAGATGGCTTTATACAAAGGCTTTCATTTGCGGACGAAATAATTCTGGTAGACTCGTATAGCACCGATGCAACGGTAGAAAAAGCTAAAAAACATAAGAAAGTAACCGTTTACGAACGCAAATTCGACAACTTTTCGGCTCAAAAAAACTTTGCTATCTCAAAAGCATCAAATAATTGGGTAGTATTTTTTGATCTTGACGAAGAAGTAACCCCGCAACTTGCTACAGAAATAGTTGAAACGGCAACTACCAATACATGCGATGCCTATCTTGTAAAAAGGCAGTTGTATTTTATGAAGAAAAAAATAAATTATAGCGGATTTCAAACAGATTGGGTGGTGCGTCTTTTTAAAAAAAGCAAATGTTCTTATAATGGGAACTTGGTTCACGAAATAATAGATGTTGATGGCGTTACTGGAAGATTGAAAAATAGCTTGCCACACCACACCTATAAAAGTTTTGACGAGTATACAGCGAAGCTTCACAAATACAGTGCACTACAGGCACAAATGATGTACGAAAAAAGAAAAAAACCTACGATCTTTCATTTCTTTTTCAGGCCTTTCTATAGATTTTGGCATCAATATCTTCTTAGGTTGGGTATTTTAGATGGCAAAGAAGGATTTATCTTGGCTTATATTAATTCTTTTTCGGTATTTAAACGCTACGTGAACTTATGGTTATTGTATAGAAAGATAAACTAAAATGAAGCAGGTTTTTTTAGAATCCCATAATATAAAGAACACATTTACTGGCTTCGGGCAGTTTAACCTGCATCTTATAAATGGGTTGGCTGGCTTAGATCTTTCAGATATTGACATCACCTTAAATGCTAAAAATACCAAAGCGCTAAAAACACAATTTGGAGATACCTTTAGCTATAACAAATACCGGAGTATTACACGTCACAAACCTTTCAGAATTAAAAAAAAATACGATCTATGGCACTGTTTAAATCAAAACATTCGTATTGAACCTTTTTATAACATTCCCTATTTATTAACGGTTCACGATATTCATTTTGTAACAGAGGGCTCTGCTGGTTTGCAAATAAAACGCCGAAAAGAATTTAACGAAAAACTAAATCGCGCCACCACTATTACCTATATTTCTGAGTTTGCAAAAAAGGATGTTCATCAACATTTTAACGTCCCAAATGTACCAGAGTATGTAATTTACAACGGGAACACAATTAGCTCCACAGAGCTTCCAAAAAGTTTTATAGCTCCTACCCTGCCAGAAGTGCCTTTTTTATTTTCTATTGGGGATTTTAGTGAACGCAAAAACTTTCTGACTTTAGTAGAAATGTTACCACATTTGCCAGACTACCATTTAATACTTGCGGGAAATAATAAAACTGCCTACGGAAATGATATCCGTGAAAAAATTGCATTTTACAACTTAGAGGATAAAATTCATTTAATAGGTCAGGTAAACGATCTGGAAAAATCGTTTTACCTCAAAAATTGTGAGGCATTTGTGTTCCCTTCCTTGCGAGAAGGCTTTGGGATTCCTCCCATTGAAGCTATGCGTTTTGGAAAACCTGTATTTTTGAGTAACAGCACCTCCTTACCTGAAATTGGTGGCGAACAAAGTTTTTATTGGGATCATTACGACCCTTCTTATATGGCTGCAATTCTGAAAGAGGGTATGGAAACTTTTTATGAGCATCAGGCTACCTACGAGGATTGGTTCATTGCAAGAGCCAAGAGTTTTAATTGGACCCAAACCGCACAGCAATATCTGGACGTTTACAAAAGTATTTTACGCTAAGTTTGTAGTATGAAAGATGTGGCCATTATTATCATTAACTTTAACACGGCAACCTACACCTTAGATTGTATCGCCTCTATTGAAAAACAGACAACTACAAACCTAAGCTACCAGATTATTGTGATTGATAATGCTTCGGAATGGGATGACTATAGCCATTTGCTGAATAATTTTCCAGAAAATAAAGATTATATACTTCATAGAAGCCCAATCAATACAGGATTTGGTGGGGGAAATATGCTGGGAATTCAATTTGCAAATGCCACGTATCTGGCATTTTTTAATAACGATGCGTTAGTTTTGAATGACACCTTCAACATTCTAAAAAAATATATGGATGCGCATCCCAATGTAGGTTTATGTAGCGCACAAAATTATGATCAAGACGAACAATTTGTTCCTTCGTTTGATCATTTTAAGGACTTTTGGCGTGTTTTTATGGGTAGAAAATTCCTTTATAGTAAAAATCCTGAACGCTATCCGCTGCGGAAAAAAAAGTATGAGAATCCGCTTCCTGTAAATTGGGTGAATGGTTGCTTGTTATTTTTCAGAAGCATAGATTTTGCTGAAATTGGCGGTTTCGACACCAATATTTTTCTTTATTTTGAAGAAATGGATTTGTGCAAACGGCTTGAAAAAAAAGGAAAAAGTACAGTTTTAATTTCCGAAGCCCGCATACAGCATTTTATGAGTAAGAGTTCGGGTATTTCGGAACGCATTAATAAAGAAGCTTTTTTATCACATTTGTATGTGGTTCAAAAACATTATTCACCATTTCATTATAAAAGTTTGCAATGGTATTATGCGATAACACTTATCTTTAAGCAAAAGAAATGGCATTTGTTATCCATAGCGTGGCGCGGAACTAATTTGTCTTATTCACTAAAGCACCAACAAAAAATTCGATTTTAGTTCTCTAATATTGACTGAAATTTTACACCAATGAATAAAAAATTAAAATACTTTTTTAGAAACCGAAAATCAATAAAACGGAAAAAAATTCTGGGCCCACACGCCAAAGGAATTATTTACGATACGCAAAATGGGGTGATTGCTATGCCTGCTGAAGACTTAACAATTGGTAAAGAATTAGGTTTTAAAGGACAATGGGATATTACCGAAATTGAAACCCTGCTTTCAAAAATGAACCCTGACGACGTAATTTATGTAATCGGGACACACGTAGGGACTTTGCTAGTACCCACAGCAAAAAAGGTAAAACAAGTAATAGGCTATGAAGCCAATGAAAATACCTTTTGGTACATGGAAATGAACTTGTGTTTAAATAATTTGAAAAATGTAAGCCTGTTTCAAAACGCTGTTGGTGATAGCACCAGAGATGTTATTTTTTATCAGAATACTGTAAATACAGGAGGTAGTAAAATTAAACCTGTTACAGATTCTATTCTCTATAACTACGATAAGCCCGCTGAAGTAAAAGTAGCCATGGTAGCGCTGGACGAACACCGAAAAGCAAACAACCTCCCGCAACCTAATGGGATGATTATGGATATAGAAGGCGCCGAATTTGTCGCCCTAAAAGGAATGCAGGAAACCCTAAAAGAAATGCGGTTTTTGTATGTAGAATTTGTACCCCACCATCTCATAAATGTTGCAGCTGTAACCAGCCTGCAATTCTTAGAGTTAATAGCACCACATTTTAAAAAGGCAATTTTTGTTAGAAATAATAAAGAAATTTCACTTTCCAACAATGAGAAAGAAGCACTTTCGTATATAGATAACCTTATGGCCCAAAACCAATCTGACGATATTTTATTTACTAAATAATGGCACAAAACACCGAAATAGAAAACGCACTAGCTACTTTAAAACGTGGCGGACTTATTTTATACCCAACGGACACCGTTTGGGGAATTGGCTGTGATGCCACCAATGCAGATGCCATTGATAAAATTTACGCACTTAAAAAACGTGAAGAGAGCAAGGCCATGGTTTGTTTGGTACACGATTTTAAAATGTTGAATGAATTTGTGGAAGAAATTCCCGAAGTAGCCTACGATATCTTAAAGTACGCCGCAAAACCCACAACCATCATTTACGACGACCCTATTAGAGTCGCTACCAATATTATAGCCGAGGATAATTCGCTAGCAATACGGGTGGTGAAAGATGATTTTTGCAAGCGGTTAATTCGAAAATTCAGGAAACCCATTGTTTCTACTTCTGCAAATATCAGTGGAAAAGCAACTCCGTTGTCTTTTGCTGAAATTTCAGATGAAATTAAAAACGGGGTAGATTACGTGGTTAATTTTAACCAAAAAGAAAAAAGAGGTACGCCGTCTGCGATTATTAAATTGACCTTAGATGGAATGGTGAAAGTGATTAGGGAATAGGTTTGAGGTTTAAGGTTTAAGGTTTAATTGAATATTGAAGTATTCAGGGTTTTAAAAAATTAAAAACAATGACAAAAATTCCAGATGGCTTAGATTACGTGAACAAACCCAACGATTATTACGAAAATGAGCGTCCAGAAATGATTGCTTATTTACCTGAAAATGCTGAAACTGTTTTAGATGTTGGCTGTAGTAACGGTCAATTTGGTGCTGCTGTGAAGAAAAAAAACAATGCTGAAGTTTGGGGTATCGAGCCTTTTGAGAGTTTCGGAAAACTGGCAGTAGCTAAATTGGATAAAGTCTTTATCGCTTCGGTTGAAGGGACAATTTCTGAATTACCCGATAGGTATTTTGATGTAATTTATTTTAATGACGTTTTGGAACATTTGTTGGATCCATATTCAGTTTTAGAGCAAATGAAAGCCAAATTAAAACCTAATGGTGTTATCATTAGCTCCATTCCTAACATTCGGTATTTTAGAACCTTTTTCAAAATTCTTTTTAAGGGAGAGTGGGACTATACAGATCAAGGTATTTTGGATAGAACACACGTTCGATTTTTTACTAAAAAGAGCATTGCCAAAATGTACCATAACGCTGGTTTTGAAATTGTATCTCACGAAGGTATAAATGGATCGAAATCATTAAAACCAGTACTTTTCAATATCTTTTTGGGCTTTAACGGCATGGATATGAAATACATTCAGTTTGCTACCGTAGCGCGTAAAAAACAATAGCCGCAAGTTGCCATCCAAAGTGCTATGTTGTACCTTTGCAAAAGCAAAATTCTTCTATGCAACCCAATTATAAATCTGCTCTCGAAAACCCTGTTTTTGGTATAATTTCTAAAGCAGCAGCACAGCTACAATTAGAAACTTACGTAATTGGTGGTTACGTTCGGGATCATATCCTGAAACGTGGTGATGCTAAAGATATAGATATAGTTACAGTTGGAAGTGGAATTGTTTTAGCTAAAAAAGTTGCTGAAATGCTACCTAAAAATCCTAAAGTTACTGTTTTTAAAACCTACGGTACTGCCATGCTTACCTCTGGCGGAATAGAACTAGAATTTGTAGGCGCAAGAAAAGAATCGTATTCTGAAAATAGTCGAAATCCAGCCGTTGAAAATGGAACGTTGCAAGACGATCAAAACCGTCGCGATTTTACCATAAATGCACTTGCCATAAGTTTAAATGATGTAAATTTTGGCGATCTGCTGGACCCTTTTGATGGTGTAGAGGATCTTCAAAAAAAAATAATTCGGACGCCACTGGATCCAGATATTACGTATAGTGACGACCCGTTGCGCATGTTACGCGCCATTCGATTTGCCACACAGTTAGATTTTGTTATTGAAAAAGATTCGCTAGCATCTATCACCCGCAATGCAGATCGTATAAAAATCATTTCCAAAGAACGCATTGTAGACGAAATCAATAAGATCTTTCTGTCTCCTGTACCTTCCAAAGGGTTTACCTTACTACATAAAACCAAATTACTACAGCATATTTTCCCAGAGCTTTTGGCATTGCAAGGCATTGAAGAAAAAGAAGGACAACGTCACAAAGATAATTTCTGGCATACGCTGGAAGTGGTCGATAATATTTCTAAAACAACGGACAACCTTTGGTTACGTTGGGCAGCTTTATTGCATGATATTGGCAAAGCACCTACAAAACGTTTTGACCAAAAAATTGGCTGGACATTCCATGGGCACGAGTTTGTAGGAAGTAAAATGGTTTATAAACTCTTTAAGCGCTTAAAAATGCCCTTAAATGACAAAATGAAATTTGTTCAAAAAATGGTGCTAATGAGCTCCCGACCCATTGTTTTAGCGAGTGATGTAACCGATAGTGCCGTGCGTAGGTTGGTGTTTGATGCCGGAGATTATGTAGAGGACCTCATGACCTTGTGTGAAGCTGATATAACCACCAAGAATCCTAAAAAATTCAGAAAGTATCATAATAATTTTCAACAGGTACGTGATAAGATCGAGGAAGTTGAAGAACGTGATCACATCAGGAATTTTCAGCCACCAGTAAGTGGGGAGGAAATTATGAGTACTTTCAATTTAAAACCTTCCCGAGAAATTGGTCAAATAAAAGATGCTATCAAAGAAGCTATTCTTGAAGGGAAAATCCCTAACGAATACGAGGCAGCACATGCTTTTATGCTTCAAAAAGGTATAAAACTGGGGCTAACGCCTTCAAAATAAAATGTGGCACGAATGCTATCTTTAAAATGATGCTATGAAAGACAATAAAAAAGTAATTTACTGGCTGCTTACAGGTTGCGCGCTTATTTTTGTTATGGTGGTTGTAGGAGGTATTACTCGTCTTACACATTCCGGGCTTTCTATTTCAAACTACAAGCTTATTTCTGGGACATTGCCGCCTATGAACAATACCGAATGGGAAGCCGCTTTCGACCTTTACAAACAATATCCAGAATATCAAAAACTGAACAACACTTTCACCCTGGAAGATTTTAAAGATATTTATTTTTGGGAGTGGATACATCGTGTGATTGGTAGGTTTATTGGTGTGGTATTTATTATTCCGTTTCTCTATTTTTTATTGAAAAAACAACTTACGAAGGCTACAATCAAAAAATGTATTTTACTGCTCTTTCTGGGGGGATTTCAGGGCTTTTTGGGTTGGTATATGGTTAAAAGTGGCTTGGTAGATAATCCAGACGTGAGCCATTACCGCTTGGCGATGCACCTAACAACTGCCTTTATTACGTTTGCCTACACTTTTTGGGTAGCATTGGATTTATTGCATCCTCATAAAAAAGAAATTCAAAAAAGTTTTAGAAATTTAGTCCGTGTTGGGTTGGGAATTTTGATGATTCAAATTATTTGGGGTGCTTTTGTGGCTGGTTTAGATGCGGGTTGGATACACAATCATTGGCCATTAATGAGCGACGGAAAGTTAATACACGAGACTGTAACCATAGAGCAAAATCCAGTCTGGAAAAATTTTGTGGAGGGCAAAAGTGGCGTTCAGTTTATACACCGATATCTGGCATACGTTGTCGTTGCTATTATTGGAATAATCTGGTGGAAATCACGTAATTTGGCACTAACTGTCTTCCAACAAAAAGCAATTCACATACTGCTTGGATTGGTATTTCTTCAGTTTGTGCTAGGAGTGTTTACGCTTATATTAAAAGTACCTGTAATATTGGGTGTTTTACACCAAGTAGTTTCTTTTTTCTTACTAGCAGCGATGACATTTACCTTACATAGGTTTAGCAAGTAAATTAGTTACTACATTACCATCCCTTCAAAAAAACGATACAATTCTCCTTTTGTAATGTTGGCGCCTTGTTTAATGAGAGCGAAAATATCTTCAGATTTACTGGCTGAAAATGCTTTAGAGGCTGTGAAAAACTCTACAGAATCTTCAGCAAAATTTTGTTGTAACCATTGGTAGCCTTCAACTGTTGTGATGTCTATACTCTCTTTCAAAATTTTTAAAGAAATAAGATGCATTTCAGTTTCCTCGATTTTAAAGAGAAACATTTGTTGTGGCGCAATATTCTCTAAAAATTCAGCTTTTTGAAGCACACCTTCCCATACTAAATCACTAAAAAGATCTAGTTCTTCTTCGGCTACTTCGGGTTGCTTGGCTTTAATGGTTGCCCATTCTTCTCCAGTGATGGATTGTGTAGCCAAAAAATTAATAAATTCTGGATGCAGTTCTTCTAATTGTTCTTTTGTAAGTCTGGTGTATTTCAAAAAAATAGAGTTTTATACAAAACATATTTTGTCTGTATTTTTAGGAGTGCAAAAATACAAATACCTATGTAACTTAAAAAACTAAAGCCACCTTATTGGTATTGCTTAAATTTAAGCTGCTGGGCTGTCCATTTCGTAATAATTTGTAGTAGAATATAGCACATCTCCGCTATAATTAAAAAACATAGCAGCGCCCCGAACATTATTTTCTAAGTTAACTTTTAGAATCACACGGTGTAAGACAATAGATTTGCCTCCAATATTATAAGAAGTTGGTTGCATATTGCTGGTAAATACAAGAAGTTTATTTTCTATAGAAGGATATAGTGTTAAGGCTAGGGTACTCTCATTAAAATATACAAGTTGTGCTTGACCTTCTTGGGTACGAATGTTATAATGATAATTAAAGGACGCTGTAGGAATTTCAGCAAACAATGCTTTTTCTTCAGCCAGAAAAGCCAATGGTAAGGGAAATGATTTACTCGAATAAAATTCCATTTTATGTAGTATATAATAATATGTATAAATATATAACTACCACATATATAAAACAATACGGGTAAACACCTAATTTGAATAGTTTTTAAACAAGACAATATTGTAACAGTACTAATTAAATATCCTTTAGGTACTATTTCCTATTAATTGTATCTTTAAGCATAACATTAAGAGTATGTACAAGTATTTATCACTATTAGGATTATTATTTTTGGGATGTAATTCTTCCGAAGAAAAAAAAGCAGAGCAGGTTATCGTTTCAGATTGGACCCATACGTATCAGGCGATTTCCAAATTTGGAGATACGCTTTATAGCGAACCACCATCAGAAAAATTAATGGCACAATTCGAGGCCAGAAAAAAGGCGTTTGAAGAAAACCCAAACTTAGAAAACACCATTTGGTTTGGCCGTTTTACTGCTTATACAGGAAATTATAGAGAGGCAATACAAATTTATACCAAAGCCTTGGAAAAATTTCCGAATGAGAGCAGGTTATTACGACACCGAGGACACAGATATATAACGGTTCGCGAATTTGATAATGCAATTGCAGATTTTGAAAAAGCGGCGACCCTCATTAAAGGAAAAGAAAACATGATAGAACAAGACGGGATGCCCAACGCACTAAATACACCCGTAAGCACAATGCACGGCAATATTTATTACCACCTTGGTTTGGCACATTATTTAAAAAACAACGACCAAAAAGCGATTGAAGCCTTTATAAAATGCCTGCAAACTTCACCAAATCCAGATAACTTAGTATCTGCATCCCACTGGTTGTATACTATAAACTGCCAAATGGGGCGCAAAAGCTTAGGATTTGAATATGTAAAAAATATCTCCAGCGACCTTCAGGTGATAGAAAATGAAACTTATTTAAAAGCATGTTTACTCTATAAAGGCGACCTACAACCTGCCGAAATACAAGTACAACCAGATGGCACATCCACCAACAGTGCCTTGCTGTATGGTTTGGGAAATTATTTATTGTGCGAAGGAGATACCAAAGCGGCAAAACAAATTTTTGAAGACATTGTTGCAGGAAGCGATTGGGCCTCGTTTGGTTATATTACTGCTGAAGTAGATCTAGCTACAAAATTCGAAAAAAAACCTACCATTGAATAACTTACCCTGTTAGGAGAATCCCCAATCTTTAAGCCTATGAAAATTACCTTGCTTGCCATTGGCAAAACAGACGATAAAAATCTGGAGACGCTCATAAAAATATATTCCAAACGATTGGGACATTATATTACCTTCGATTTACAAGTAATACCTGATATTAAGAAAGCAAAAAATCTAAGCGAAGATCAACAAAAACAGCAAGAAGGAGCCGAGATCTTAAAACGAACTACTACTAGCGACCACCTAATTATTCTAGATGAAAAAGGCAGCTCCTATACTTCTGTAAAATTTGCGAACTTCCTCCAAAAAAAAATGAATAGTGGTCTAAAGAACCTTATTTTTGTGATAGGTGGCCCCTACGGATTTAGCCCAGATATTTACGAGCGTGCGCAAGGTAAAGTCTCTCTATCCCAAATGACCTTCTCTCACCAAATGGTACGCCTTTTTATGGTGGAGCAATTGTATCGTGGTTTTACTATTTTGCGAAATGAGCCGTATCACCATCAATAGATGGTTTTTGAAAGTGCGTTTAGAAGCTAAAATTAGAAAAATAGTACTATTTCAAAAGAAGTATAAAAAAGAGACTTACTGAAATTTGGAAAATAAAAGTATTTCAACAGAACTTTTCTTCACAAACCGAGATAAATATTTAATTATATCAACTTTATAAAGAAGATTTTATAGGAATTTGCTGCACAAAATAATGTCACTATTAATTTATTCTTACTCGGTACTTTTTTTCATGTATAAAAAAGCTTTACTCTTCTCGCTAATAACCTCGAGAAATTCAAGTTCACGACCATAATTCAACAAGTCATAATCGAAGGTTTCATCTTCTATATAACGGATAAATTCTTCCACACGATATTCAGGAATTTTAAAATTTTCAGTTAAAAAATTAGAGGCAAAATAATATTTTATAGATTTCGAAGGCACATCAGGGATACCAGCTATTTTTTTATCTGGCACTTCGGACCTAAAAAGTGGTATTAATAACTGGTCTACTATATTTACTACATTTAAGCCATGTACCATGTTCTGCCCTTGATTTTGAACGGCGACGTTCTCTACAGTTCTGCCATTAGCATCACTGGTGATGAGTGGGTCTTTAGCATTTGTTCCAAAATAAATAATATCACCTTTTGGACTAAATGTTTTTGCCAGCTTGACATCTGCATTAATATTGCCAGTTAGTGTCCTTTTTGTTACGATAACTTCATCTAGTTTATTAATCTCTTCAATTAGAAAAACACTTAAAGTTTTAGATTCCAGAATTGCTTTATTGATCTTAACATCAAAATTTTCATATTCTATGGCTCTGAATTCTAAAATATCGTTTAAGGTAACAGCAATAAGAAACTCTCCTTTTTCATTGGTAGCAGTCCCTTTTCTGGAGGTCGAATTGAAAACGGTAATACCTTCAATATCGTTACCCTCAACAATAATTTTACCATTGATTGTGACACGCTCATTCTCTTGAGCGATAGCAACATAACTTATAAATACAATAATTAGCAGGAGTAATTTTTTCATAATTAAAATTTTCTTATAAAGGTAATCAGTAACTATCGTACTTAGCCATAAATAATAATTAAAATACAATCACCTTAACCTTATGGAAAAATTTGAATCAATTTATTTTTTTCCTTAATGAATTATAATCTCTCTTTATTAACTATAGCGGTATGTTTCTTAAGTTGTACACTTCAGAAAAAAAAGTCTATAAAACCCTCTGGATACAAAGAAATTACATATTCTAACGATGGCTGCAAAGGAACGTGCAAAGGTCTGGAATTTAGTAATGGTGACGATGTTGCGCATCAGTTTTCTAATACTATGTCTCAAGCTGTAGGAGATACATTGAAAGAATTGTAACGCGTTGGAAGGTATAGTAAGGTAAACTTAGCAACCATAAAAATGACTACCGAAGGAATGGGCTCTGGCACCGTAATTTATTATTTGAATATTCCTTTTACGGAAGTACAAGGCAAATGCAGTGCCTTTTTCTTTTGATCACGTAGGCGGTAGGAACCATACTCCTTCGCTTGCTGCAAGAAATGGTCAACTACAGAAATTACTTATGGATGGACATAAACTAAATATAA
Source organism: uncultured Flavobacteriaceae bacterium (assembly GCA_963799365.1). GTDB lineage: Bacteria > Bacteroidota > Bacteroidia > Flavobacteriales > Flavobacteriaceae > Marinirhabdus. Next base: position 132,970 of record CAWCWV010000016.1, on the reverse strand, counting down.
GTGACTTAAAGACAATGCTTTAAGGATGCCATGAATACTGGATACATTGGAAAAACAACATAACACGACTTGAGTGTGAATAAGGTATTAATCTCAAATTTATAAATACATTAAAACTGGAAGCAATCTAACCTGTGAATGGTGTCTCACAATTTGGGGAACCTACCAAAGGGATTATTGAAAAAATATATGAAGATACCAATCAGGCTATAAACAATGTACATCCTTTAAAAATTGAATATAGTTTTAGCGTTGCCAATACGACACAAAAGAATCACATTATAGTTTGGGACAAAGTAAATGGTAAACGTCCAAATGGAGAACATCTCTAGGTTGTTTATAATCCTGCTAACAGTTCCGAAAATAATATCTGGCCACCATTAAGCTAGCTTCTCCTCCACTGCGCCGTCTCCTCAAAAACGCGCTCCAGAATTTTGGCGTCATCTTCGGTAAATGTAACCCCTCGTCTATCCATTACTATTTTTGCTACTTCAAAAGCCTTGTCGGTTTTATAAGTACTCATTCCAGCACTACCTCCCCAACTAAAACTCGGGATAAAATTTCTTGGAAAACCACTTCCGAAGATATTAGCGCTCACGCCCACAACGGTTCCTGTATTAAACATGGTGTTAATTCCGCACTTACTATGGTCACCCATCATTAAGCCGCAAAATTGCAATCCGGTTTTGGCAAATCCTTGCGTTTCATAATCCCACAAACGTACCTCAGCGTAATTATTTTTCAGATTACTATTATTGGTATCTGCTCCCAAGTTACACCATTCGCCTATCACTGAATTCCCTAAAAACCCATCATGACCTTTGTTAGAATAGCCCATGAGCACGCTATTGTTAAGTTCACCCCCCACTTTACTATGTGGACCAATAGTGCAGCCGGTATAAATTTTAGCGTTCATTTTTACAGTAGCACCTTCGCAAAGTGCAAAAGGACCCCGAATCATACTCCCTTCCATAATCTCGGCATCTTTTCCTATATAGATAGGTCCTTCGGTTGCGTTTAGGGAACATAAAGGAAGTTTTGCGCCTTCTTCAATAAAAATATTTTCTTTGTTGAAAGCAACGGTCATTTCGGGAATGGGTTGCGATGTTCTTCCTTCTGTTATTAATTCGAAATCTCTTTGAATAGCTTCGTGATTCTTCGCAAATATATCCCAGGTATACTCAATCCGCAGGACATCATCGTGGGTGTATTGGATTACTTCAAATGTTTCAAAATCTACTTCTTGACCTTCGATTGTAAAAAATGCGATGGGTTCGTCTTCTAAGAAAACGGCTTGATTTTCAGTAAGATTTTTAATTTGGTCCACTAATTTTTCAGAAGGTATAAATGAGGCGTTTATCAAAATATTTTCCTCTAGCTCTACCATAGGCCATTTGTCGGAAAGGTAATCCTCCGTCACAGTAGTTGTGCTAAAACCTAAGTGCTTTTCCCACTTTTCACGTAGTGTAAGAATTCCAACCCTAATATCTGCCACAGGACGTGTAAAGGTAAAAGGAAGTAATTGGTTGCGCACACTGCCGTCAAAAAGTATATAATTCATGGTATTGTATTTAAAGAATGACAACTTAGCTAAATACAAGAAAATTAGCTTTGTTTTATCACAAAGATACAAGGATTGTTAGCATTTTTTCTGAAGAAGTATCTTGCTATTCAAAAAATTTACTTCCAAGGAATTAGGGTATTTTTGTTTAAGGATTTTAAAAAATATTTATTCAAAATGAGAAAAATTGACAACTTAACAATTCTAAAAAAAACAAATTTAAAGACCACATAGCTTTTTGTAGGGTTTTTTTTACATTTCATCTAAAAGTTCTGATTTTGATGCAATTAAAAAATTGGCTTTCTTAAAATTTTCATAATTTTATTACTCAATTAACACACTAAGTTATGAAATATTGGAACATATTACTGCCTGTAGTAGCTGTTTTATTCATTGCATGCGAATCTGATGAATATACAGATACTCCAACTTCTTTGGATGAAGATTTAAAACTACTTTTAGAATCTCGTTCGCCTAATGAAGATCTTTCCTTTTTTGTATTGCCTAATGAAACCGATTATAGCAGCATCCCACAAGATCCTCTAAATCCAATTACGAAAGAAAAGGTTCGCTTGGGTCGTTTATTGGTTCACGAAACGGCAACTGGTGGAAATCCTAAAATGCCCGATAATAAATATATGTATGCTTGTGCAAGCTGCCATCCAGCAGCTTCAGGGTTTTCGGCTGGGATACGCCAGGGAATTGGTGAAGGTGGTATTGGGTTTGGTTTTGCTGGTGAAGGACGCGTGGCTATGGATGAAAGTTCCATGCCAAGAGATAGTATAGATGTACAACCTATTAAACCTCCAACACTCATCAATGTAGCTTACCAAGAAGTAGCACTCTGGAATGGAGCCCTAGGTGCGCAAGGTATTAACGCACCTTATGTACAACAAAATGCTGACGTAGTTCCAGAAAATTTATTTGGATTCCAGGGGTTAGAAACACAAGGTATAGCTGGACAAAAAGCACACCGACTTAAAATAGATGAAGAGTTCGCTGAAGAATTTGGATACAAAAGTTATTTTGATGCTGCTTTTTCCTCTTCCCCAATTGATGAACGCTATACTCCTATAAATGGAGCTTTAGCCATTGCCTCTTTTAATCGAACAGTTCTCGCTAATCAAGCACCTTGGCAGGAATGGCTGCGCGGGAATACAAATGCACTTACTGAAGCTCAGAAAAAAGGCGCTTCTGTATTTTTTGACAAAGGAAAATGTTTTGAGTGTCATACGGGTCCTGCATTAAAATCTAATGAATTTCACGCTTGGGGATTACTTGATTTTAGTCCTGAAGAAACTATTATTTTTGCAGGTAGAAGAACATCTTTTAATATTGAAACACAAAGAGGAAGAGGAGAGTTCACAGGGCGTGCCGAAGACGATTATAAATTTAAGGTACCTACACTTTATAATTTAAAGACAAATAAATTTTACGGTCACGGAGGTTCAATAACAAGTATTCGCGAGGTGGTGGAATATAAAAACGGAGGTGTAAAACAAAATATGGATGTCCCAGACGCACAAATAGCGACACAATTTGGGAACCTAAATCTAACCGAAGAAGAGATTACAAACCTGGTAGATTTTCTTGAAAACGGATTATACGATCCAAACATAGCGCGTTATGCGCCAGATTCAGTATTATCGGGGAATTGTATTCCTAACAACGACCCACAATCTCGAATAGATTTAGGTTGCGATTAATTGCCATCTGGTTCTGGAAAAACAGTAGTTTCATACGCTCCGGCATCTGGAGTGTTGGCGTCACGTGTAGTTCCGTTTAAATCTATAGTTGGAGCTACGCCACCAAGGCCAATTCCTTCAGCACCAGAAGTTCCTTGTTCTATATTGAAATTGTTCAAGTTGGTATTCTGAAAAACGGGATCTTGATTTAAAACTGTGTTGGTATACAATGCCGCATTGTTGAAATTGTATTCGGGGAAACTATTGAAATCTCCATTAGGATCTTCAAAACGAAGTAAACAATTGGTTAAATTAAAATTGAAGGCTGCTGCAGGTTCATTTATAAACCCAAGTTCCCTTTGCTCATTCCCATAAATAATACAGTTCGTAAAATTTGCCTCTAGCAAATCTGAAGCAATGATACCATCGGAAGTAGCTATAGCGTTAGAGATATTTACTGTAGGGGAATCTCTAAAACTATTGGTCCAGTAATTAACAAAAGTGCTATGGTTGAAATTATATTTCCCCCCCAACACAAGCGATAAAGAAGCTTCACCGCTATTATTTATCACTACATTCTGGCCATAAATATCTCCTGTTAAACTCAAAATACCATTAATAGCACTATTGTAAATTTGCACATTATCCAACGTTAATGTTCTATCGCCGTCATTACTATCCATACGTATGCCTACGAGACCGTTTTTAATTGTAGTGTAGCTAAACTCATTATTTGTACTTCCTGCGGTAAGCCAAATAAAGCCCCATTGCCCTGGAATATCACTAAAAGATGGTTCCAGACGATCTCCTTCAAAAATAACTTCGTTTTCAAGCGCTTCAGAATCTGTACTGGCTTCTCCATTTACTTTCATCGAGCCTCCTCCAGCAACTAAAATCCCACTATTTGCATGGAAATGTATCCTTGCCCCAGGATCTACTGTCAACGTTTTTCCTGATGGAACTCCAGCAAAACCATAAATTACGTAGGGTTTTTCATTGGTGAAATTAAGTTCATCGTCCTCCAAAAAGAAACCTTCAATTTGAAAAGCATCTTCGCCTTCTCCTATAGTTAGTGTTTCTACCATTCCGTTTCCTAAATCGTCCGGAAATAAAAATACGGCATCTTTTACTAAAGTAACCAATTCTACTTCTTGTTGATTTCCTCCGCTATCAAATACTAATTGATCGGTGTATAAAAAATCATTCTCGTTGGTGGCGCTATTAATATCGAAGGTAGTTTCAATAAATATAAAAATACTGTCCTTTGCCAATACCGTTACATCCTGAAATTGACTTCCAGGCAACCCATCTACATTTAAACGGTACCTGGAATTTTCACCTTGCGCCAATCCCACTGTAGGAATATTGATATCCTCATCGCTACGGTTGTATACTTTTAAATTGTAGGTGCTAGAACCTATGTTGCTGAATATGGTATCCAGAAAAACCGTGTCTCTAGAAAACTCAAGGTTCCCTGTGCTTGCAACTGTTTCAAAATCGTTTCTGCAAGAGCTCCAAATAACAACGCTGGCCAAAAGTGCTAATCCGTACAAATACTTCATTAAAGTGTAATTTTAGGTAAAAATATAACTTTTTTAGAAGGGGAATATTGTTTGAGAGGGAAAATATGAAATCATACGATGTACGATGTACGATGTACGATGTACGATATACGATATACGATATACAATGTACGATGTACGATGTACGATGTACGATGTACGATGTACGATGTACGATGTACGATGTACGATGTACGATGTACGATGTACGATGTACGATGTACGATGTACGATGTACGATAGAAAAATACCGCAATTATTAAGGTAGCTGAATGTTTTCAATGAATTTTTGTAAACAAATTCAGTGAAAATAAATCGAAGCTAGTTTTTCACCACTTCTATCTTAAAAAGTTTGTCCCAATTTTTCCCTGTTACATAGAGAATATTTGGCTCGCCTTTGTAGGCTATTCCATTAAGAACATCTATTTCGGCAGTTTGTGTTACTTTTTCCTTTAAGCCTTTTAAGTTAATCACTGCTTCAACAGCACCAGACTGAGGATTTACAATTGCAATAGCATCTTTTTGAAAAATATTTGCATAAATCTTATTGTCTACCCATTCCAGCTCGTTAATAGTGTCTATTTTACTTTTGTTGGTGTATACTTCAATGAACTTTTGCTCAGCTAAAGTTTCTTTATCGAGTGTCCAGATTTTTTCAGTTCCATCGCTTTTATAAATGTTCTCCCCGTCGTTACACATGCCCCAGCCTTCCTTGCTTTCTCCATATACAAAAGTACCTGTTTTCTTAAAAGTGTTTTTGTTGTAGATAAATCCGTTACCGCTTTTCCAGGTAAGCTGAAATATTTTATCATCCACAATCGTAAGTCCTTCACCAAAATATTGATCACCAATGGCCATTTGTTGTATCACCTCACCAGTAGTATAATCGGTTTTTCTTATGGTAGATTGTTTGTACTGCCCTGTACTTTCATACAAAGTATCATTACTGAACTCCAGTCCCTGTGTATATGCTTTCGGGTCATGCGGATAAGTTTCAAGAATGGTATAACCGTAAATTTCTGGCTTATTGGCAGCCATTACAATAATTTCTTTCTGTACTGAATATTCTTGCCCATCTACATCCACAACTGCCTCTATAAGATGTGTTCCCATCTTTTGTTGTGCTAACGGAATAGAACCAGTTTCAATTTCGGCTCCATCAAATATAAATTTTGTGTTTCTAATCTCAACATTTTTCTTGTTGGCGAGTGTTATCGAAACACTTTCAGCAGGTGTAAAAACTTTCTTACCGTTTTCAATTTCAATAGCAAAATAATCGTTTGCATTTTTAATTTCGTCTTCACAGCCTACAAATAGGCTAGCTAAAAATATGAAGATGATAGCCTTATAAAATTTCATGATAGTTATCAATTTTTATGCAAGATAGCCAAAATAATTGATGACAAAAATGCTTGCTGAAGCATTAAAAGTATACTATCTTTGCATCGGCAAGTCCTACACAACTAGCTCCTATGGAATCCCCCAGGGCGGGAACGCAGCAAGGGTAAATGGTTGTAGCAGTGTGATGTAGGTAGCTTGCCATTTTTTGTGCCCTAAAGTTACTTAAACCTTTTTTGGCTAAAACACACAAAATCAATCAGTAAACTTTTATTAAGAAGAACTTTTTTCTTTGTTCTATTCTCTCAAAACTTTTTAATCTTTCAGATTAAAGTAAAAGTTTCTGAGTGATTCCGCTTTTTCTGCAGCATTGTACCAAAGGGGCTGGCTATTTACTTTTCCTCAACATTTTTTTGGATTACTACCCGCAACTGTGCATCTTTGCCATTCATTAAATTAAATATGCCAAAAGTTGTTTTTATTACTGGAGCCTCATCAGGAATTGGCAAAGCCATCGGACTGCATCTGCACGATAAAGGATATACCGTGTTTGGTACAAGTAGGGATCCGCTAAAATATAAAGGCTCCATTCCTTTTTCTCTATTGAAATTGGATGTAACAAAACCCGAAACTATTACCGAAGCTGTATCTCAAATTATTTCAGAAGCCGGGAAACTAGACGTGCTTGTAAACAATGCAGGTGTTGGTATCACTGGCCCTATTGAAGAAACCCCAACCGATGAAATAAGAAATGCTTTTGAAACCAATTTCTTCGGTCCGCTAAACGTTATAAAAGCCGTGCTTCCGCAAATGCGAAACCAACAAAGTGGCCAAATTATTAATATAACTTCTATAGCTGGATATATGGGGTTACCCTATCGCGGTATTTATAGTGCTACCAAAGCCGCTCTAGAAATAACCACCGAAGCGTACCGAATGGAAACACAGCAATTTGGAATTAAAATGACCAATATTGCCCCTGGAGATTTTGCCACTAATATTGCTTCAGGTCGCTACCATGCTCCAGTTCTAGAAAATTCTCCATATAAAAATGCCTACAGTGCAACTTTAGAGATGATGAATACTCACGTAGACGCAGGAAACGATCCAACCGATATGGCAAAAGCCGTTCTAAAAATTATAGAAACAAAACATCCGAAAATTCATTATAAAGTGGGTGCTGTGTTACAGAAATTTTCCATCGTCCTCAAACGTGTGCTTCCCGATAAAACTTATGAGCGAATGGTTATGAAACATTATAAATTGTAATTTTATAGTGTATCGTTTAAAGTAAATTCCTTAAATCTTCAACAAACGAAGCGTCCTAGCTAACAACAGCTATCGCCTTTTTATCACAACTTATCGACATTGCTTTTAAGAAGCTACGATGTTCCTTATTTTTACTAAAACTTAAAAAAAAATCCTATGAAATTTTTCATCGATACTGCCAATTTAGATCAAATACGTGAAGCCCAGAATTTGGGCGTTTTAGACGGCGTTACTACAAATCCGTCTTTAATGGCTAAAGAAGGTATTACAGGACGTAATAATATTTTGAAACACTATGTGGATATCTGCAAAATTGTAGACGGAGATGTTTCTGCCGAAGTGATTGCAACAGATTTTAAAGGGATGGTAAAAGAAGGAGAGCAACTTGCCGAATTACACGAACAAATCGTAGTAAAAATACCTATGATAAAAGAAGGTATTAAGGCCATTAAATATTTCAGCGACAACGGAATTAGAACAAATTGCACCTTAGTATTTTCAGCAGGACAAGCACTTTTAGCCGCAAAAGCAGGTGCTACCTACGTCTCTCCCTTCATAGGAAGACTAGACGACATCTCTACAGACGGGCTAAACTTAATTGCTGAAATACGTTTAATTTACGACAATTACGAATTTGAAACCCAGATCTTGGCCGCTTCTATACGTCACACCATGCACGTGATAGAATGTGCAAAAATTGGTGCCGATGTAATGACCGGCCCACTTTCCTCTATTGAAGGTTTACTTAAACACCCGTTAACCGATAGTGGTTTGGAACAGTTTTTGGCAGATTATAAAAAAGGAAATTAAGGAATTATTAGATATCTAAAAAATACGAAATCCTCTGAATTTCAAAAGCAGAGGATTCGCATATCTCAAAGTTCAAAAAATATGTTCTTCGCAATATAAATACACTAGTCATTTTTATTTTTTTCAAGTAGAAACCCAAATGGTTTTAACATAGGTACATGCAGAAAAATAACGTTCAAAATTCCCAAAACAGGGATTGCAATTACCATACCCACGATACCCCACATAAGATTCCCTAAGATTATCGCAAGGATTATAAAGAATGGATTTAAATCTACCTCATCCCCTACCACATAAGGCTGAAGTATATAACTTTCTATAAATTGAGCGATCACAAATGTAAGGGTGATTCCCAATAACACTCCCATTTCACCATTAAGGAGGTATCCAAATATAAGCGCTAAACAATATCCTAAAACATTACCTAAATAAGGTATTATAGTAAGTAATGCAGCAATAAGTGCTACTAATATAAAGTTACTCACCCCAGAAATTCCCAAACCAATACTATATACAATAGCCAAAAGGCCTATTAATTTTAATTTTCCTAAAAGATATCCCTGAGCTACAGTGCTAATTTCACTTAGCGTCTTCTTTACCTCTTTACTTTTTTCTTCAGAAAATAATTTTAAAATAAATTCCTTAAACTTTGAACGAAATCTCAACATAAAAAACACATATACAAACACCAATAAGTAAGTTCCCAAGAATCCCACAAAACCCGACAAATAGGCTAATGCACTTCCCTTAGATGTTGAAGATCCAACGATTTTAAAATTTTTGAACTTATTTTTAAAATCATTGATCTTTTTATCGGTAACAGGAGTATTTTCAATTAAAAATGTAGAAGCACTTTCAATTTTAGGTTCCATTATGTTTTTTATGGTTTCCCATTTATCAACAACGCTGTTCATTTGAACAATAACTAATAAAAAAAAACTTAACGATATCAATAATAATGTGAAGGTACTTAGGAAAGAGGCTAGGTTTTTATTGAATTTCCAATGCTCTAATTTCCGTATAACAGGTAATAGTAACAACGATAGAATAAGTGCCACCATTAATGGAGCTAAAAATGATTTTGCCTGTATAAGGCCAAAAACGATAAGAACCAAAAAAACAATTAGTGCCGCTCCTTTAAAGATTAAATTTTTTGACATTTTCTTACTTTTCATTTAAAATAAAAAATAATAAATAAATGCAGCCTTGCCTTAACAAAATATTATAGCACCGTCTTCACACCATTTGTATATAATTCTAGCCTAGTTACGGGCCACATTTCTCATGTACACTTATTTTAAAAATAATCGGATACAAAAAAAGAGCTTCCATTTTCATGAAAACTCTTTAGGGTGGAAGACCGGGTTCGAACCGGCGACCTCTGGTACCACAAACCAGCGCTCTAACCAGCTGAGCTACAACCACCATGTAGCATTCTCTTTCGAGAGGTAGCATACGCACTAAAACGTTTATCACTTTAGCGGATGCAAATATAAAGCATTAACGCAGTTTGCGCAATACTTACATAAAATATTTTAGATCAAATCGAAAATTGAGTCTACAGCTGGTAACCTCTCTACTGTGTATCCCTCGGCAGCTTCGGTGCCAATTAATCTACCTAAGTTTCTGTTGCGGTACAACATACTATCGGTAGCGTTTTTAGAAGATATAGGCGTATTGGGAGCTGTGGAACTTTCATCGAAAAACTGACTGCGATACGCGAATACGGCTTCCATTTTTTTAGCTTCATAGCCTGTGATGTCTACGACAAAATCTGGGGTAAGTTCTTTCCATTGTATATAATGATAAAGTGCTTTAGGACGCCACGGATGCTGGTGATTGCCTTGGTGGATGGTTTCCACTTTTACCAAACCACTCAAAAAACTAGCATCGCTCACTAGCTTACTTCCTTTTCCATGGTCGATATGACGGTCGTCCACGGCGTTACATAAAATTATTTCTGGACGGTATTTTCTAATTATTTTTATTACTTCTAGTTGTGTGGCATGGTTATTTTCAAAAAATCCATCTCCAAAACCTAAATTTTTTCTAACTGAGATCCCTAATATTTCAGCTGCGTTTTTTGCTTCCTTGTCTCTAATTTCTGCAGAGCCGCGTGTTCCTAATTCTCCTCTGGTAAGATCTAAGATTCCCACTTTTTTACCATTGGCAATTTCTTTGGCGATGGTGCCACCACAGCTCATTTCAACATCGTCGGGATGGGCGCCTATGGCTAGGATATCTAGTTTCATTATGTTAAATATTTAAAAGTTAAACCTTCGACAAGCCTGTCTTGAGCTCGTCGAAAGGCTTAGGGTGAAAAGTATTTAAATTTTATACAAATTCTTTTTTAGCAACAGCCTCGAAAGCTTGTTCTATATCTGCAATAAGATCTTTTTTCTCTTCAATACCTACTGAAAACCGCAACAAACCATCGTTAATACCTTGGTATGCTCGCTCTTCAGCAGTAAGCAAAGCGTGGCTAGTTTTTGTAGGTGATAAAATAGTAGATTCTACGCCTGCCAAACTCATGGATTGTTTAATAAGCTTAAGTGCTTGCATAAAAGCTTGGGCATCTACAGAAGGTATCAATTCAAAAGAGAGCATACCACTATATCCTTTCATCTGCTTCTTTGCCAATTCATAATCGGGATGGTCTTTCAATCCTGGATAATGTACTTTTTTCACTAAGGAATGTTTTTGCAACCACTTTGCCATTCTTTTTGCATTTCGGTTTTGTGCTTTCACGCGCAATGCCATTGTTTTGAGACTGCGTTCCAACAACCAAACGGTGTAATCGCTCAAACTGCCTCCAATGTTTTTAGAAAGGTTCCAAATCCGCAACATATGCTCTTCACTTGCTGCAACAGCACCAGCACAAATATCACTGTGACCCCCCATATATTTAGTCGCACTATGAATAATAATGTCTATGCCAAAGTTGGCCGGATTTTGATTAATTGGTGAAGCGAAAGTATTGTCGATCATAGACACCAAATTATATTCTTTGGCTATTTTGGCAATCATTTCTAAATCTGTGAGAAGCATTAACGGATTACTTGGCGTCTCCAGATAAATTACTTTAGTGTTTTTTTGAAGTGCTTTTCTGAAATCCGTTTCCGCAAAACCATCGGTAAAGGTATATTCAATGCCGAACTTCCCGAATTCTTCTACTATAAAATTATAGGTACCTCCATACAATGTTTTTGGCAACACTATATGATCTCCTTTTTGAAGAAATGATAATAAGCAGTGACTCACCGCCGCCATCCCGCTACCGAATATCATCCCAGCTTCGGTATGCTCCAAGGCTGCAATTTTCTTTCCTAATGCCTCTTGATTCGGCGTATTAAAATACCGTGGATAGCGCTTTACGTCTACATTTTCGTACGCATACGAACTGCTCATATACAAAGGAGAAATCGCTCCTTTAAACTGTTCGTCTTTTACTTCTCCAACGTGCGCGCAAATAGTGTTTATGCCCATTCTTTCAGTTTTACCCATGGCTTCAAATTTTAGACCTCTAAGGTATTAATCTTTATGAAGGTTTGCTATATTTAGCAGATGAAATTATTGTTAAAGAACATAAAGGAACTACTTCAAATACGTGAGAAAGGATTACGAAAAGTGGCTGGTACTGCGATGAGTGAACTTCCCAGTATTAGAAATGCATGGATATTGCTGGAAGATGAAGTGATTAAAGATTTTGGGAGTATGAATACTTTAGCTGAAACTTCCGTAGATAAAACAATAGATTGTACGGGTAAAATGGTGCTTCCTACCTGGTGCGACAGTCACACCCATATTGTATATGCAGGAAACCGGGAACAGGAATTTGTAGACCGAATTAGAGGCTTGAGTTACCAACAAATTGCCGAAAAAGGTGGCGGGATTTTAAACAGCGCCAAAAAACTACAAGCTACTTCCCAGGAAGATTTATACAACCAATCTGCCAAACGATTAGAACAAGTAATGCGTTCTGGCACCGGCGCCATTGAAATTAAAAGTGGCTACGGCCTTACCACCGAGGCCGAATTAAAAATGCTTCGAGTAGCAAAAAAGCTTGGAGAAAACTATCCCATTGCAGTAAAAACTACATTTTTAGGAGCACACGCAGTTCCTACAGAATTTAAAGGAAATAAAGATGGTTACCTCAACCTCCTTATTACCGAAATGCTTCCAAAAATAGCCCAGGAAAAATTAGCAGATTTTGTGGATATTTTTTGTGAAGAAGGATATTTTACTGTAGAAGATACCCATAAAATACTAACAGCTGGCAACAGTTATGGGCTTGTCCCAAAAATACATGTAAATCAATTCAATGCTATTGGTGGTGTGCAAGCTGGAGTTATTCACGATGCCTTGAGCGTAGATCATCTAGAAGTGCTAACCGATGAAGATATCTCCGTTTTAAAGGGCAGTGATACTATGCCCGTAGCACTTCCCTCCTGCTCGTATTTTTTGAGCATTCCGTACACACCTGGAAGGAAGTTATTAGATGCAGGATTACCATTGGCTTTGGCAACCGATTATAACCCCGGCTCTACGCCAAGCGGTAATATGAATTTTGTTATTTCCACTGCCTGTATTAAAATGAAACTCACACCCGAAGAAGCTATTAATGCTGCAACTATAAATGGTGCCTACGCTATGGGGTTGAGTGACACCCACGGCAGCATCACCAAAGGAAAAAATGCCAGTGTTATAATTACAAAGGAAATTCCGAGTTATGGCTTTTTACCCTACGACTTCGGAAATAATAATATTGAAACGGTGATTATTAGCGGAAAAATAATAGAATAAATGCTGAAATTTTATAACCAAGATATCTTACTAGCCCATACTAATATACGTAAGGGAGAACTTAAGTTTGGTCAGATTGCAAGTACCGTGGGTTCTATGAAGGAGCTAAAAGAAAAATCACATCTATACGTGTTATTAGGCATTCCTGAAGATATTGGGGTACGTGCAAATTTTGGTAAACCTGGCGCATCAAAAGCCTGGGAAGCTGCATTGGTTTCTTTATGTAACATTCAACAAACGGCATATTGCCAAGCAAACAATGTATTAGTTCTAGGCGAAATAGATTGCTCACAGCAGATGCAACAAGCCGCTACACTCGAAAAAAATGATGCACATTACGTTGAAAAATTAGGGGATTTGGTCACACAAATAGACCATCTAGTAGCCAACGTGATAGAACAAATAATAGTCCTCGGGAAAATTCCAATTATCATTGGAGGCGGCCATAACAACAGCTTCGGAAATTTGAAAGGTGCTTCTAAAGCATTGGAAAATCCTATAAACTGTATCAACTTTGACGCCCATACCGACTTTAGAGCCCTGGAGCATCGCCATAGTGGTAATGGTTTTAGGTATGCTGCTGAAAATGGGTATTTAAACAAGTATTTCATCTTCGGATTGCATCGTAATTATACGTCACAAGCTGTATTTGATAATATTTCGCAGGTTTCAGAAAAAATTAAATTTTCCCTTTTTGAGGACATTTCAGTAAAAAAAACAAAAACGTTTCATGAAGCGCTTCAAGAAGCTGAAGCATTTTGCACCCAGCAACCATTCGGATTAGAGATAGATCTGGATGCGGTTGCAAATATGGGTAGTAGCGCCATGACCCCAAGCGGATTTAGTTTGGAGGAATGCAGAAGGTTTCTTCACTATTTTTCAGCGAAAAAAACGTGTGCCTATATACATATCTGTGAAGGTGCACCAAATAGAGAGATATTTCCTGGACAAGTTGGAAAAGCTATTGCTTATCTGGTGAGCGATGTGATTTCAGAGTAAAGTTGTGAGGGGTGAGGGGTGAGCCTAAAAGTATAAAAACTAACAATCGGAGGTTGCTGAGTGATCCCGATGCGAGAGCAATCGGGATTATACCGAAGCACAAAAAAGCCTTCGATTTCTCGAAGGCTTCCTGAATACTATATATAACTAAGAAAGAGAGTTGGCTTACTCGCTGTCTTTAGTTTCCTCTTCCTGCTTAGCAGGTTTCTTGAATTTTGCGTACTTATTTTTAAACTTGTCAATACGTCCTGCAGTATCAATAAGTTTAGACTTACCAGTATAGAACGGGTGAGATGTTCTTGAAATTTCCATTTTTACCAATGGGTACTCCACACCATCAACCTCTAATGTTTCTTTGGTATCTGCAGTAGACTTGGTTAAAAACACCTCTTCGTTAGACATGTCTTTGAATGCTACTACTCTATAATTTGCTGGATGTATATCTTTTTTCATCGTCTTGACTATTTTTCTCCGATTTTGAGTGTGCAAATGTAAGGAAATTTCCAAATGCAGCAATATAAAAAATAATTTTTTTGAAGAATATTAAATTACTCACGTAAAATCACAGTTTTGTTGGTAACGTGTAACATTTTAGTATTTTTGGATACTAACACTAGCAAACCAAAAAACTTCTTATCTCATGGAAATTCAAAAAGCTTCAGTTAAAAAAATCGCATTGCCTTATGGGGCAGTTTTAGGACTTTTTACTATACTATTAAGTGTTATTGTTTACGTAATGAACCTCACCTACGAACAACCTTGGTGGCAGGGCGCATTAGGTTTTGTAGCAATGATTGTTATTATCATACTAGGTATTAAAACCTTTAAAAAAGATAATGCAGGCTTTTTAAGTTTAGGAGAGGCTTTAAAAGTTGGCCTGGCAATTTCACTCATCGCAGCAATTTTAGGCGTTATTTTCAATTTAATCTTTATGACTGTGATTGAACCAGACTTTATTGCAAATATGCTTGCTGCTACTGAAGAGAACATGTTAGAGCAAAACCCGAATATGACCCAAGAACAAATTGATATGGGGATGGGTATTACTGAAACGATGATGAGCCCAGCAATTATTTCTGCTATGGCTATAATAATGACACTATTTTTCGGCTTTATCATTTCGCTTATCACAGGTTTGGTAATGAAAGTGAACAGACCCGCGCATATGTAGTATATTTGTTTCATGAACCTATCTATTGTTATTCCCCTTCTTAACGAAGAAGAATCACTTACAGAATTATACCATTGGATTGCAAATACCATGCAGTCCAATGGTTTTTTGTATGAAGTTATCTTTATAGACGACGGAAGTACCGATGGTTCCTGGAATTTAATAGATACGCTTGCCACAGCACATCCCGAGGTAAAAGCCATTCGTTTTTTGAAGAATTTCGGAAAATCACAAGCCTTACACGCAGGCTTTGCGTTGGCGAAAGGCGACGTAGTAATTACGATGGATGCCGACTTACAAGACAATCCAGAAGAGATTCCAGAACTTTACCAAATGATCACCCAAGAAGGGTACGATCTGGTTTCTGGCTGGAAAAAGAAACGGTATGATTCAGTTGTTTCTAAAAATTTACCTTCAAAATTATTCAACTTTGCTGCTAGAAAAACCTCTGGAGTACAGTTAAACGACTTTAATTGTGGACTTAAAGCCTACAAAAAAGATGTTATAAAGACTGTTGAAGTAACCGGAGATATGCATCGCTATATTCCCGTACTGGCTAAAAATGCTGGTTTTAATAAAATTGGTGAGAAGGTAGTACAGCATCAAGCACGTAAATACGGAAGTACTAAATTTGGAGCCGAACGCTTTGTAAGAGGGTTTTTAGACCTTATTACTATCTGGTTTTTGTCTCGTTTTGGCAAACGTCCTATGCATTTGTTCGGCGCCTGGGGAGCCATAATGCTGGCTGTAGGTTTCTGCTTTGCATTGTACTTGGGAATAGATAAACTTTTTATCAATGAAACAGGTAGGCTTATTACCGAGCGTCCAGAATTTTTTATTTCCTTAACCGCCATGATTTTAGGAAGTCAGCTTTTCTTAGCTGGTTTTATAGGCGAATTGATACTTCGAAATAAAAAAGACTCTCAAAATTACTTGATTAAGGAGCAGCGGAATGTGGCTATATAGATTGTAGGTTTAAAAGATAAGAAAAGTCCCCCTTCCGAATTTCAGAAAAAATAAATTTAATTGCATTAAACTACCGTGCTGAAATCCACCTTCCCCCGACACGCGGGAGCTTAATGGTGACTTCCATTAAAACTATTTAGCCGCTGGGGGAAGGAGCTTATTCGTCATGTACAAGTCTTTTTGGTATTAAAAAAAATAAATTTCGTTCCTTCCCCTAGCATATTGATTGTGGAGTATTCACTGCTTTTCAAAGCGTTAAGGGGAAGGTGAAATTTTGTTACTTTAGTTAAATCAGTCGCAAAGCATCGAAACACAAAATTTCGGAAGGGGTCAAGTCTAAAATAACCAATTCACTAGTTAAATAACCAGCTAACCTGCCAACTAATTCACTAATTTACCAATCCACCAGTTAACCAAATTCATTTCCGTATTTTTGCACCGTTTTAAACAAAGACGCACTTAATTCATGATATACGTAGCTCCAGAAATTTTAGAACGTGTAAATGCGTGGCTCACTCCTACTTTCGATGCGACCACCCAACAAACTATTAAAGACATGATTGCCCACGATCCAGAAGGGCTTGAGGACAGTTTTTATAAGAGCTTAGAGTTTGGAACTGGTGGAATGCGAGGTGTGATGGGCGTTGGTGATAACCGAATTAACAAATATACGCTGGGAAAAAATACCCAAGGAATTTCAAATTATTTACACCAACAATTTCCAAACAAGCAATGTAAAGTAGTAATTGCCTACGACTGTCGCCACAATAGTAAAGAGCTAGCGCAAGTTGTTGCCCAGGTATTTGCGGCGAATAAGATTGAAGTTTATCTTTTTTCAGAATTACGCCCCACTCCCGAACTTTCCTTCGCTGTAAAACATTTGGGTTGCCAATGTGGGATTGTACTCACAGCAAGTCACAATCCACCAGAGTATAATGGTTACAAAGTGTATTGGGAAGACGGAGGGCAATTAGTACCGCCGCAGGATGCAGAAATAATTGCTGAAATTGACTCCCTTGGATACGATGCCATTCAATTTGAAGGAAATAGTGATCTCATTACCTTCATAGATACTGACATAGATCAAGCATATGCCGAAGCTTCTATCAAAAACGGAAGTTTTAATACTTCAGCTAAAGCAAAAGAAAATTTAAAAATAGTCTTTACGTCCTTACACGGAACCTCCATTACCATGATTCCTAAAGTTTTGGAGCAAGCAGGTTATAAAAATGTAATTGTAGTTAAAGAGCAAGCAACACCAGACGGGGATTTCCCAACGGTAGTTTCTCCAAATCCCGAAGAACCTGAAGCATTAGCCATGGCCATACAATTGGCAAACCAAACTGGAGCCGATATTGTAATTGGTACCGATCCAGATTGTGATAGATTAGGAATTGCAGTTCGCAATAATGAGGGCACTATGACCATTCTTAATGGAAACCAAGCCATGATATTAATGACGCATTTTCTACTCACTCAATGGAAAAAAGCCGGAAAATTAAATGGCGATCAATTTATAGCTTCTACTATCGTTTCAACACCATTGATTAAGGCAATTGCCGAAGATTTCGGTGTAATCTATAAAGAAGGACTCACTGGTTTTAAGTGGATTGCCAAGATGGTAAAAGACTTTCCTGAGCTTCAATTTATTGGTGGCGGCGAAGAAAGTTTTGGTTTTATGGTGGGTGATTTTGTACGCGATAAGGACGCAGTAACCGCTACCCTACTTGCTTGTGAAATGGCCGCACAACAAAAGGAAGAAAATGGCAGCTTATATACGTATCTTTCAGAATTATTTGATTACTATGGAGACTATCATGAAGCACTTATCTCCATCGTAAAAAAAGGCAAAAAAGGAGCTGAAGAGATCAAAGCAATGATGAAAAATTTACGGGAAACTCCTTTTACAGAAATTAACAGTAGTAAGGTGATTCTTATTGAAGACTACACA
Source organism: uncultured Flavobacteriaceae bacterium (assembly GCA_963799365.1). Taxonomy (GTDB): domain Bacteria; phylum Bacteroidota; class Bacteroidia; order Flavobacteriales; family Flavobacteriaceae; genus Marinirhabdus. Next base: position 114,855 of record CAWCWV010000016.1, on the reverse strand, counting down.
TCCAGTGAAGCTAAAAATATGGAAGATGGTTCGGTTGAAGCGCTAAAGATTCCGAAGTCCAACGTATTAATTTACTATACCGAAGATGGTAGTAAAATAGCAGCAAGACCAAGTGGTACAGAACCTAAAATAAAGTTTTACATCAGCGTAAAAACCGCTCCCGGAACTGAAAATGGCGCACAGGTTCTTCAACAGAAGATAAAAAACATACAACAGCAATTGGCAGTCTAATCTATGAAGTACTTCAAAAAAATAATCCGCTACGCAAAACCTTATAAAACTTATGCGTGGTTAAATATTATCTCGAACGTATTTTACGCTTTGTTTGGTACTTTGGCGATGGTTTCACTGTTTCCAATGTTAACGGTGCTTTTTGACAAGACGAAGCAGCTACGCGTTGAGCCCGAATGGACAGGTTTAAGTAATGCAAAAGATTATGCTGAACAGTACCTCAACTTTTTTGTAACTCAAAAGGCAGATGCTGGCCCAGAAGTAGTGCTTCTATTTATGGTAATTCTTGTTATTACCATGTTTTTATTTAAAAACCTGTTTGGTTATTTAGCGATGTTCTTTATTACATTTTTGAGGAATGGTGTGTTAAAAGACCTTCGGAATGATCTTTATAAAAAAACCGTAGACCTTCCGGTTTCCTACTATTCTGAAAAACGAAAAGGAGATACTATTTCAAGGATAACGGCAGATGTGTTGGAGATTCAGCATTCATTTTTATCATTATTAGAATTGATTGTGCGGGAACCTTTAACTATTATTTTCGCTATTGTAGCGATGCTTCTGATAAGTGTAAAGCTTACTGTCTTTGTCTTCATTTTTATCCCTATCTCCGGCGCAATTATTTCCTGGATTGGAAAAAGCCTCAAAAGCAAATCGGAACGGGTACAGCAGGAACAGGGGTTTTTCCTTTCTATTTTGGACGAAACGCTTGGCGGACTCAAAATCATAAAAGGATTTAATGCCGAAAATATTTTCTACCATAAATTTAAAGACTCCACTTCCCGTTTATTTAAATATGCCAATACACTTTTAAACCGTCAAAATCTAGCCTCACCAACAAGTGAGTTTTTAGGGATTGTGACCATTGCTATCTTATTGTGGTACGGTGGGCACATGGTACTATTAGAAGGCACGCTAAAAGCCGAAATGTTTATTGTGTATATGGCATTGGCATACCAGATATTAACGCCTGCTAAAGCAATAAGCAAAGCAAGCTATAGTGTAAAAAAGGGAAATGCAGCTGCAGAACGCGTTTTAGAAATTCTGGAAACTGAAAGCGCCATCCAAGACAAACCAAATGCATTGGTGAAAGAAGATTTCAATTCTCAGCTAACCATTGAAAACATTTCTTTTAAATACGAAGCTGAATATGTGCTTAAAAACTTCAATCTAACTGTTCCAAAAGGCCACACCGTCGCATTAGTAGGACAAAGCGGAAGTGGAAAAAGCACTATAGCCAACCTCATCACCCGTTTTTATGATGTAAATGAGGGCGCTATTAAAATTGATGGGCAAAACATTAAAGACATTACCCAGAAATCGTTACGTGATTTGTTAGGCCTGGTAACGCAGGACTCTATTCTTTTTAATGATACCGTAAAAGGGAACCTTTTGGTCGCAAAACCCGAAGCCACCGATACCGAAATTATTGAAGCCCTTAAAATTGCTAATGCCTGGGAATTTGTGGAAACATTACCTAAAGGCATAAATACCAATGTAGGTGATAGCGGTAACAAATTAAGCGGTGGGCAAAAACAGCGTTTGAGTATTGCCAGAGCCGTATTAAAGAATCCTCCCATAATGATTTTGGACGAAGCCACCTCTGCCTTGGATACCGAAAGCGAACGTCTGGTACAAGATGCCCTGGAAAAAATGATGCAGCACCGCACATCTGTAGTGATTGCGCATAGATTGTCTACCATACAGAATGCAGATACGATCGTAGTATTGAGCAAAGGTGAAATCGTAGAGCAAGGAAGGCACGAGCAATTATTGAAGAAAAAAGGGGTGTATCACAGCCTAGTAGAAATGCAATCCTTCGCTTAAAATTATTTTCAACCTTATTAGTAGTAAACTAAAATATAACGCATAAAAAAAGAGCGGTTGGGGCTCCGCTCTTTTTTAATGGTATAGTGTCACATTTGGGGCAGGTGACACTATGTTAACATAAGTATTATAATTCTTTGGTAAAGATAAACGTATTTCTGAATATTCCAAATAAAAAATGTATTTAATCGTATTTATTTTACACTTTATCGATTTAATGTAATTTTTAGCTCTTTTATTCCTACAAAATTAATCATTCAAATTTCAGGAATAAAAAAAACGGGCCAGCCCCCGCTAAGACCCGTCTTTAGTGTGTTCGCATTACGCTTGGGGCTAATAATGCAGAACTATACATAAGAAGTATACTGTAAATGTAGTCCTTTTTTCCTACAAAACAAAGAATTTATGTTTTTTGTCGATTTTTTTTGCGTTTGGTCGATTTTAGAACAATCTGCCAATACATTATGAAACCTTTTATAACAAAAGAAGTCATATATTTAAACAAAACTAGCTGGTGGTTCAGGAACAAAAACTTGTAAGTTTATTACAAGCACCTTCCCAAAAGGAGGAGGCGTTTAGAGTATTGGTATCCACCTATAAAGAAAGACTTTATTGGCATATACGAAATATTGTAAAATCTCACGATGATACAGATGATGTTTTGCAAAACACTTTTATAAAAGTATTTAGAAATATAGACAAGTTTAAAGGAGATAGTAAATTATATACTTGGTTATATAGGATCGCAACAAATGAGGCTATTACCTTTATCAATAAAAGGGCAAAAAGACAACACATTACCAGTGAAGAACTACAAAAGCAAACATTGGAAAATTTGCAAACCGATGTTTATTTTGAAGGCGACGCCATACAGTTACAATTACAAAAAGCTATTGCTACCTTACCAAATAAACAACAACTAGTGTTTAATATGAAATACTTTGAAGACCATACCTATGAAGATCTTTCAGAAATTCTAGAAACCTCGGTGGGAGGATTAAAAAGTACTTACCATATTGCAGCAAAGAAAATAACCGCCTACATAAAAGATAATGAAACCATTTTATAATTTAAGAGTCCAAGAACTATAATGAAAAAGAACAAATACACCACAGGTTTTAAAGTTCCCGAAACATACTTCGAGGAATTTGAGACACGTATGTTCGACAAATTACAAGAGGAACAATTACCTAAAAACACGGGGTTCACTGTTCCTGAAGGCTATTTTGATGCTGTGGAAGAAAAAATACTTCAAACTGAAACAACCTCAAACTGGAAAGTACTTCGTAATGAAAAATCAAAAAGTAGCAACACCCTTAATAAACCTATATTATATGCGCTAGCAGGTATCGCGGCGGTACTAGCAGTACTTTTCATGGTGTACCCAATGAATAGTAACAACTCTTTTTCTTTTGACGCTATAAACCCAACGACTATTTCAGCCTATATACAAGATGGTGAGCTGGACCTTTCTACAGATGACCTTTCTATGTACCTTCAAGATGAAGATTTTGAAACTTTAATAGGGTCTTCCGAAGAAATTTCAGTAGAAAACTTAAGCGATTATTTGTTTAACAACCTAGAAGACAATACCTTATTATTAGAATAATACACTTATGAAAAAAGCACTAATACTTCTCACCCTTTGTTGTACCACGGCGCTATTTGCTCAAGGAAGACACGAAAAAATAAAAGCCTTAAAAGTGGCACATATTACAGAACAACTTGGCTTAACCGCTAAAGAAGCTCAAGGTTTTTGGCCTATCTATAATGCTAGTGAAGATAAAATGCACGCACTACGTAAAACGGAAAGGAAAGATATTATGAAAAAGATTGAGGATAATTTTGCTACCCTCTCAGAAGCTGATGCTACAGCACTTATTGAAAAATCTTTGGATGTAAAGGAAAAAGAACTAGAAGCCTATCGCGCTTTAGTCAAAAATTTGAAGGGTGTAATCCCACCCAAAAAAATCATCCTCCTTCGCAAAGCCGAAGAAGATTTTAAGCGACAGCTTCTGGAACGTTACCGAAATAAAAAAGGGAAGGATTAAGCTTACTTAAAAATAAGCTTAGAAATTTTATTGCGCCCACTGGCAAAAGCTAATGTGTCGTTCACAAATTCCAAGGCGTAAAAACCTTCTGTTGAAAGTTCTTTCCACGTTTTTCCCTGGTCTGGGCTGTAAGAAATTCCAGGTGAGCCAACAGCAACGATTCCCTCACCGTTAGTGCCAGGAATAAATCGCACCGAAGATCTATAGCCAGGGCCTTTTCCATTGCTCATTAATTTCCATGTTTTTCCGCCGTCTTTAGTGATGGCTTTATTTCCTTCATTAAAAGCTTGGTCTTCCCAGTTCCCCCCAAAAATAACTCCAGTTGTATCGTCGAAAAAATCTACACTATAAATACCTGTCATTGCTTTGCCTTGAAGGATAGGTGTTTCAAAAACTTCCCAGGTTTCTCCTTTATCTGGGGAATGAAAAACACGAGCACGCTTCCCACCAGAAACAATCCAGACGTTGTTACCATGAAAGGCAATATTCGAGTTACTTGCTGCAAAAGCAGCTTCTCCTTTCTCAGTTTTAGGCAATTTATCACAAGGAATTTTCTTCCATTTATTTCCGCCGTCTCTAGTAATAATTACTGAAAGACATCCATCTGTAGGATCCCCCATCGCAATTCCCTCTTTATCATTCCAAAAAGCCATAGCGTCATAAAAAACAGATTCAGACGCTTCCACATATACTTCTTCAATATTTGTTGCCTCTCTATTGTTTACACCAATTTTATAGAGTACCGCAGGATTGGCAATACTCAACACAAAAACTGCTTTGCTGGTTTTAGCAATCGATCGAAATGCCAGGATGGAGTCTTCGTAATGGATTGTAGCCAACTTTGGGGTAGCACCATCAATAAGCCCTACCCTACCATTATTAGCGGCAAACCAAACTGCATTTTCATCTAAGGGAGTGATGGCTCTTATGCTCAAGCTATCTGTAAAGACACGTTCAATTTGTACTGAAGTAAAGGATTTTTTAGATTCTGAAGTACAAGAGCTTATTAAGGCAATTGTGAACAATAGTAATAAAATTCGCATGCTAAAAAGGTTTTTTCAAAAGTAATTAAAACCAAGTGATTATAGTACCTTTGCACCTCCGTATTCCGAAGCATTTTGCTTTAGAATCATTCAATTTTTTAAAGATGAAATTACACAGAAACCTTGTATTTGCTACTATAGATTCGCTTGATTTAATTTTCAATGAAAATAAACAGGCAGACAAGGTGTTACGCAATACCTTAAAACGCGATAAGCGTTGGGGAGCCCGTGATCGCGGTTTTATTGCTGAAACCACCTACGATATTGTACGTTGGAAACGCCTCTATGCTGAAATCGCTGAAGTAAAAGCACCGTATAGTCGCCCTAACCTTTTTAGATTATTTACCATTTGGGCTACCCTTAACGGAATAAAGATTCCAGATTGGCCGCAGTTTGAAGACACCCCTTCAAGACGTATTAAAGGTAGGTTTGATGAGGCAATTAAAACACGTGCCCTTCGCGAGTCTATTCCAGATTGGTTGGATGAATTAGGAGAAAAAGAATTAGGAAAACTGTGGGACAAAGAAATCGCTGCACTTAATAATCAAGCAGCAGTAATCATAAGAACAAATCCACTAAAAACTACTGTGAAAGATTTACAAAATTCTCTTTTTGATGTTGATGTTGAAACAGCAACAATTAAAGGGTATCCTTTCGCATTACAACTTAAAGAACGTTCCAACATTTTTAGTACTGAAGCATTCAAAAACGGTTGGTTTGAAGTACAAGATGCTTCTTCCCAAAGGGTTGCCCAAGTACTAAATCCAGAGCCAGGAATGCGCATTATAGACGCTTGTGCAGGTGCGGGTGGTAAAAGTCTTCATATTGCTTCCTTAATGGAAAATAAAGGACAAGTAGTGTCACTAGATATCTACCAAAGTAAATTAAACGAATTAAAGCGAAGAGCGCGTAGAAATGGTATTCATAATATTGAAACCCGCCTGATAGATTCCACTAAAGCCATAAAAAAACTTATTGGGAAAGGCGATAAAGTTTTAATTGATGCCCCATGTTCAGGCCTAGGGGTGTTAAAAAGAAATCCCGATAGTAAATGGAAATTAAACCCTGAGAATATTCAGAATATTAAGGACACCCAACGTGAGTTATTGGATTCGTATTCTAAGATGGTAAAAGAGGGTGGGCAGTTGGTCTATGCAACTTGTTCTATATTACCTTCAGAAAACACGGAGCAAATTAAAGCATTCTTGAAAAGAGATGAGGGAAAAGAATTCACACTTGTTTCTGAAGAAAAAATTTATGCGCACAAAACTGGTTTTGATGGTTTCTATATTGCATTACTTCAGAAAAAATAGTTTTTACAATATCTGTAAATAAAAAAAGAGCGGGTGTTAAGCCCGCTCTTTTAGTTTCTATATAGCAAAGATTATTTTACAATAATCCTACCCACCTTGGTTGATGTGGTTGTTTGACCACCCATTCGCACCAGGTATACACCACTAGACATCGTAGACATATCTAATTTAATTGTGTAGGTATTTCCTTCTCTTTCAACATTTTTCTTAAAAGCAACTTCCTGCCCAAGAATATTAAATACTCCAAGGTAAACACCGCCAGAGTACTCTGTTGTTAGCGTTATATCAAACTGATTGTTGTCCAATGTTGTTATAACAAAATCTCCATTTGAAATAGCGAAATCATTTACACCAAGAACCCCTATATTAACTGTATAGTCTTCAGTTTCTCCACGAGTTGAATCGTTACAAGGATCGTTAATCACAACGCCATCTCTATTACTCTTAATTCTCATCACGTGTTCTCCGAAAGGGGCATCAGCTGGTATAGCTAAGTTGGTTGTTTCTGTATAACTTCCTGATCCTTCTCCTGGTGCCATAATGTAATTAAGAATGACTGTTTCATCGTTCGTAAAATTGAAATCGTCATTAAAGTCAATCCAAACGCGTACGTGTTGATCTCCAAATCCAGTAGTAAACGTAATGTCGTTCGAACTGCCCTGGCCTAAATTTGCAATTTGTGTACGGAAATCTCCATATCCTTCGCAACCAGACACATTATTAATTTCTGCAATTTGTACAGCTTGAAATCCATCTCCTTCACTACAATCTAAAGAAGGCATACATAGTAAATTTTCGATTGTTGCTGTCGCCTCGTTGTTTGTGCCATCATCATCACCTGTAAGCGATGTAGATGCCACAATGGTATAAGTACCTAAAGCAGTAAAATCTCCAGGAGTCGAAAAGGTAAATGTTTGTTGTTGTTCTGAGTCTAAAACTCCTGTGAAAGTTTCAACTACTGGAGTCCCTCCATTTATAGCGTATTGCACATCGAAATTAGTTTGCGAATCTGCTCCAAAATTCCTTACGATGATAGAAACATCTGCCATGCCTAATCCAGTACCTGTAACGGGAGCTGAAATTGCAAGTGCTCCTACGTCATCCGAAAACAAATGTTTTATGTCTTTACGAAATGAGTTGTTTGGAATAAATTGGTCTCCAATAAGTTCAGTTGTTACTTCTACATCATAAATTTGCCCGAAAGTTGATAAGTCTATTGTTTGTGCAAACGTGTAGCTTTCTAATGTATTTGGAGCGATGGGCCCCGGAACTATTTCAGAAGCCACAAGATTACCATCTACACGCAATTCTACTGGAATATTACTCTGCGGAGCTGTACCAAAATTTCTAACATTAATCTCGACTGTTTCTGCATTTGTTAGCAATCCACTTACGGGCTGTAAAATATTAACTGCACCAACATCTGATGCAAATCCGGTACTCAGTGAGAAAGAAGCAACTTGCGTTCTCCACTGGTTGGTAGCGCCGAAATAATCTGAAGTGAACCAAAAGGTAAAATTATTTGGATCCATCGTAATATGCGAATAGTCTCCGTAACGATTACTATTGGTTCGTATACCCGGACCGTCAATAATTACTGTTTCAGCAACCGTCATTTGTCCTAAAGGGTCACCATCAAACCTTCCTGTGTAACGCAGCGAAACTGGCAAATTTTCACTAGCCGTGGTATAGGCCATAGCAATATTTCCTTGCGCATCAATTGCGGCACTACTCATTAAGCGGTCGTGACCATCTGCAATAGAGTAGGTACCCTCTTGGAAAATACTCCAATCATTAACAGCATCGTTGCGTAATTCGATCCAACGAATTCCTCCTGTTTCCATGGCATCAATAAATGTATTAAATGTAATTATCCAAGAATTATGAGTCCCAAACTGACGATAATACGCAGGAAAAGAAACAATACCGCCGTGCCCAGCTAATCTTTGGCTTGTCCCGGGCTGTCTTATCGCTCCGTTTCCGTTACCAAATAACTCTCCAGCATCGAAAGGATCTGTGGCAATCTCTAAGGGGCTAGAAATGGTAGAATTCCCAAGATTATTCCAATCTACAGAAATTTCCCAGACTTTTAAATGGTCGAAAGTAATAGCACTACTCCAGCCATCATCTTGTAAATACGTTATATATCCTGGAGCGGTAGGGTCAAATGTTGTTCCTAATAAGCTAGCTGGCTCTGGACTTTTTACTTGATTAGGATTCACAACAATTTGTGGTAAATTGAATATTAATATTTGAGGTGAGGCACCTCCTGTTAACATTTCATCACGCTCCATGACGAATCCTCGTGTAGTTTGACCGTTCAAATTAACGGTTCCATAATATCCATCGTGCCAAAGGCCATATTTAGGATAATCTGGAAATCCACTAAAAACATATTGATACACATTATAGGTCCCTCCTGGATCGCTTGAAGTAGACACTCCAATAGCGAGAGAATTGTTTAAAGAACCAAATTCACTTACTACCCATCTGTCTGCTAGTTGATCGTAGAGCACAATTGGATCGCCACTATTTGAAGGAATTCCCAAGAAAGTACCTAAATTCACAGGACCTACTTGAAGGTTCCCTGTTTTATCAAAAATTTTAACTAATGAATTAACCGAATGCACATAATGATTTGGCCCAACAGCACCTGTAGGATCCGGAGGAAAGAAATTTGACTCAAAAGATCCGGAACCAACAAAATTTTGTTCTATTGGCATCGTAATAATTTTTCCCTTTTCAGTTTGAAGGTTAGGAATAACCGTAGTAGTTTCTACAACATTTAAGGGGGTTGTAGACTCGTTAGGAACCATAATCTGGTTCTTTGGGTTGTTAGCGTCTGAAATTTGATTCAAAGCATAGTCGCGTAAGGCTATGGTTTCACCCAGATAGGTTCCAGTAATTATCTCCGTGGGCGGAAATTTTTCTTGCGCAAATAGCATTGTGGTTGCAAACAGGCCTAAGGCCAATACATAGAAATTCTTTTTCATTTTTGTGTTTTTTAAGAAGCTTCAATATAGTGAATTTTAAGAGAGCATAGTCTAGTAAACCACTAGATGTTAGTTTACTGTAAGTGAATCCAGATTATTGAATTGAGTAAAGTATTTTTATAAAGAATTACATGTAAAAAACAAACATTATAAAGAAAACGCACTACCCATTGTTCAATTTTTAGTTTGAATTGAATTTATCATCTTATGTATAAATTCATTCACATACTAATTCAAAAAAGAATTGTTTTTGTAAGCTTATAAATAAAAAAGGACATCCAAATTATTGAATGTCCTTTTTAAAAGTAGAATTTTTAATGTTGCTACTTTACTAAAATCTTTTTACTCATAGAAGTAGATCGATTTTGTATTTGCACTATATAAACTCCTGCAGCTTTGGTATTCATATTTACCTGCGCCTTATATCCATTGCTCTCTTTGTTTAAAGAACCGTTGAAAATTTGTTTTCCTGTATAATCATATAAAATATAATCTACATCGCCATAATCTGTAGTAGTTGAAAGAAAAATCTCATAGGTTCTATCTGTAGTTGGATAAATCAATAAATTTCTATCCACAAAAGACGGATCATTAGTTCCTAAAACATCTTCTTGAACGTATTTAAATACAAATTCATTATTTGCTTCATACGTATCTCCTACTAATACAGCAGTCCCTGAAACTAAAAAGTCTCCAGGAACAGAAAGATCCAGCGTTTCACTAAAAACGTGTGTTGCTCTTTCACCTGGAGCCAATGTGCCCGTAAAGGTATCGGTAGTAATTAATGTACCATTCAATCTTAATTCCATGTCAAAGCCTGTTTGGCTATCAGTCCCAAAATTAGCTACTTCTGCCTCAATCGTTTCAGCATTGGTAAACGGTCCTTGATACAATGGGTTTGCAAACGCATACACGCCTACATCATTTGTCTCTGCTGTCCCTAATGTAAATGATGCTACTCTTGTTTTCCAAAAGTTGGTTGTTGGCCCTATATACTCACCAGTATACCAATAAGTTAAGTTGTCGATATCCATTGTCATTTGCGCATAATCACCAAATCTATTAAAATTATTCACTCCTCCTTCTCCATCAAAAATTGTTGTTTCTGGAAAAGTCATGATGCCTAATGGGTCTGTTACTAATCTGCCTGTGTAACGTATCCCTGGAAATGTGGTGTTACCAGAAACATTATAAGCCAATCCAATGTTACCGTCTTTATCCATACTGGTGCTTCCCATAAATCGGTTCACATCATCAGCTATAGAATAGGTTCCTTCCTGAAATACCGCGAATGGTCCATTCCCAACATTTCTAAGTTCTATCCATCTAATAGCCCCTTTTAGAGCTCCTATATCTGAATTAAAATTTATTAACAAGGAGTTGTGGTTCTCGAAACTTCTATAATTCGCCATATATGAAATAACCCCGGAAATGCCATCAATTCGTTGTGAAGTTCCCGGTTGGTTAAAATCCCCCACACCAAATCCATTAAAAAAACTATCGAACGGTTGCACTGGGATCTCTTGTGGACTAGAAATGGTACTGTTACCATCAAAATCCAGATCTATGGACCAAACTTTTATATGATCTACAGTTACGCCTTGCCAGGCATCATCTTGGAGATAAACGATATAACCAGGTGCATCTGCTGGTGCTACCCTCCCCAATAAATTTGCCGGTTCGGGACTAAAAACCGTAGCTGGGTTTCTAACCACACCTGGCAATGTAAATCCTACTAATGCAGGGTCATCACCACCTCTAAGCATAACCTCTCTATCAAATGCGTAGGTTGTTTGACCTCCTTTGTTTGCTGTTAAAAAATAAGCACTCGGCCATACACTGTAATGTGGATAGTCCGGGAAAGAACTTAAAGGGTATTGGTATATGTAGTAGGTTCCTGTTGGATCTGCAGTTGTAGAAACAGCAATCAACAAAGCGTTATTAGCAATACGAAATTGACTTACAAAATAACGATCTGCTAGCTGATCGTACATAACAATAGGATCGCCATTTCCGACAATTCCAAAGAAATTATTTAAACCAACTGGTCCGGCCAAAACAGCACCAGATTTGTCAAAAATCTTTAACCGTAAGTTTACTGCAGTTACATAATGGTTTGGACCTACAGCTCCTGAAGGATCTGGCGGAGCAGAGCCTCCAGCCTCAGCTGCGTTGATACCCTCAAAATTTTGATCTAAGTTTTGAGCGCCGTAAAGTGGTGGCTCTGTTTGCACCAAAGGATCATATCCATCCGGGGAACCTTCATTTGTCATTCCTCCGGTATAGGTAAATCTTTGATCTATTCTAAATTCATCCGTCATTGCTCCTGTGTATACGGGGGCAATAGGTGCATCTCTTAAAGGAGCAGTTTCTCCTAAATAAATTCCTTGTGTAACCAATACAGGCGGGAAGGTTTCTTGCGCAAAAGATAGTGTGACAATACAAACTGCTGCAAGAGTGAGTAAAAAATTCTTTTTCATAAAATTTATTTTTAATTGATTAATATATTTGAAATAAGTCGCCATAGCGTCAACAACTTACATCAAAATTATGAGGAGTAATTTACGACAAAATCACATAATTAAAAAAAGATGTCCTGATATAAATATTCCTTCAGGATTTAAGAATCAAACACAATAAAATTATTTGAAATTCACTACCTTTGCATCTTGAAAAACTCGCCCAAATTACTACAATTTTGGCCTTAAAAATTAAAGCGGATGATCCACTTCTTCGGAAATGCAAAAAATAATATTTTTGCTGTACAAACCCAAGGGGAAATTACTTCAGAAAGTAGTCAAAAATTGGTGTGGCTCTTCGGAAACCAACCCAAAATAGAACAGTCCGCAATAGCGGATTTTTTTATTGGTCCGCGCGCAGCAATGATTACTCCTTGGAGTACCAATGCCGTTGAGATTACCCAAAACATGGGTGTTGAAGGCATTATCAGGATTGAAGAGTTTTCTAACGTTGCTGAAGGTTTCACAAATTTCGACCCCATGTTATCCCAAAAATATCCAGTATTGAATCAGGATGTTTTTACTATTGCCATTAATCCTGAAAGCATTTTGGATATTAGTGATATTTCAGCCTACAACAAAACCGAAGGATTGGCTCTTAGTGATGAAGAGGTAGTGTATCTTGAAAATTTATCCATTAAATTAGGTAGAAAATTAACAGATAGTGAAGTATTTGGATTTAGCCAAGCGAACAGCGAACACTGTCGACATAAAATATTTAATGGGACTTTTATAATTGATGGAGAAGAAATGCCCTCTTCACTGTTCAAAATGATTAAAAAAACTTCTGAAGCACATCCAAATGGTATTGTTTCCGCCTACAAAGACAACGTTGCTTTTGTAAAAGGACCAAAAACCACCCAATTTGCCCCAAAAGCACCAGACGTTCCAGCCTTTTATGAAAACAAAGAATTTGATAGTGTAATCTCCATAAAAGCCGAAACACACAATTTCCCAACAACTGTAGAGCCTTTTAATGGCGCAGCAACAGGCAGTGGTGGGGAAATAAGAGATCGCTTGGCTGGCGGGAAAGGTTCCCTTCCATTGGCAGGAACTGCTGTTTATATGACATCCTATTCCAGGTTAGAAGAAAACCGTCCTTGGGAAAAAGCAATGGACGCTCGTGAATGGTTGTACCAAACACCTTTGGATATTTTAATTAAAGCCAGTAACGGTGCTTCAGATTTTGGGAACAAATTTGGACAACCTTTAATTGCTGGTTCGGTATTAACTTTTGAGCACCAAGACACTTCGACTCCGCTCAGTGTCCGAAAATTGGGGTATGACAAAGTAATCATGCTTGCTGGTGGTATTGGCTATGGTAAAGCAGACCAAGCCTTAAAGGACGTTCCAAAAAAAGGGGACAAAGTTGTTATCCTAGGCGGTGAAAATTACCGTATTGGAATGGGCGGCGCTGCAGTATCCAGTGCAGACACAGGAGAATTCTCTAGTGGTATTGAATTGAATGCCATACAACGTTCCAACCCAGAAATGCAAAAAAGAGCAGCCAATGCCATACGAGGAATGGTAGAGAGTGACCATAACAGTATTGTTTCTATTCACGATCACGGCGCAGGAGGGCACCTTAACTGTTTAAGTGAATTAGTGGAAGAAACTGGCGGATTAATAGATTTAGATAAATTACCTGTAGGTGATCCTACACTTTCAGCCAAAGAAATTATTGGTAACGAATCTCAAGAACGCATGGGCTTGGTTATTGCCGAAAAAGATATCGACAAACTAAAGCGCATAGCAGACCGTGAACGCTCTCCTATGTACCAAGTAGGTGAAGTAACGGGCGATTATAAATTTGTTTTTGAAAGCAAAACTACAGGTGCAAAACCAATGGATTTTGAATTGGCCGATATGTTTGGCAGCTCTCCAAAAACCGTGATGAATGATGTTTCTATAAAAAAAAACTATCCAAATCCTGTGTATCACATTTCACAATTGAAAGCATATGTTTCTCATGTTTTACAATTGGAAGCCGTTGCCTGTAAAGACTGGCTTACCAACAAAGTAGACCGCTGTGTAACTGGACGTGTTGCCAAACAACAATGCGCGGGACCTTTACAACTTCCCCTCAATAATTGCGGAGTGATGGCATTGGATTATAAAGGAAAAAACGGAGTCGCCACTAGTATTGGCCACTCCCCTATTTCTGGATTAATTGATCCTGTGGCAGGTGCCAGAAATTCTATTACTGAGTCCCTAACTAACATAGTTTGGGCTCCGTTGGAAGCGCAATTAAAAAGTATATCCCTTTCTGCCAACTGGATGTGGCCTTGTAATAATCCTGGCGAAGATGCCCGTTTGTACAAAGCAGTGGAAGCTGTTAGTGAATTTTCTATCGATCTGGGTATTAATGTGCCAACAGGGAAAGATTCACTCTCGATGAAGCAGAAATATAAGAATGAAGAAGTGATTTCTCCTGGAACTGTTATTATCTCGGCAGCTGGACATTGTAATGCAATTTCAAAAGTTGTAGAGCCTGTTTTGAAAATAGAGAAAGGCAGTCTATATTATATCTCATTTTCGCAAGACAGTTTTAAATTAGGTGGTTCTTCCTTTGCTCAAACTCTAAATGCAATTGGAAATGAAGCGCCAACCGTGAAAAGTGCTACGTATGTAAAAACGGTTTTCAATACCATACAAACATTAATTGCTGAAGGAAACATAGCTGCTGGACACGATGTAGCTTCAGGCGGATTGATTACCACCTTGTTGGAAATGTGCTTTGCAGATTTGAATCTTGGGGCTACAGTCAATCTTTCCGCATTAGGAGAAGAAGACAGTGTAAAAGTATTGTTTGCTGAAAATTGTGCCGTGGTGATTCAGGCTGAAAACGATGCTTCCGTTGAAAAACTATTCACTAAAAACAATGTTGATTTTGTAAAGATTGGTTCAGTAACAGAATCTGAAACCTTAGAAATTACAAATCATTCAGACAAAGAAACCTTTTCCATTCCTGAAATGAGGGATATGTGGTACAAAACTTCGTATTTACTGGATAAAAAACAAAGCGGGGAAAGCAAAGCAGAGGAACGTTTCAGAAATTATAACAAGCAACCCCTAAAATTTAAATTTCCGCAGCATTTCACTGGGAAAAATCCAAACCACCCAGAACCTACTAAAGGAAAAGCTAGAATTAAAGCGGCTATCATTCGCGAAAAAGGAAGTAATAGCGAGCGCGAAATGGCAAACGCTATGTATCTCGCAGGCTTTGATGTAAAAGACGTCCATATGACCGATTTAATTACAGGTCGTGAAACCTTGGAAGATATTCAGTTTATTGCTGCCGTTGGAGGATTTTCAAACAGTGATGTCCTAGGAAGTGCCAAAGGTTGGGCAGGTGCCTTTTTATATAACGAAAAAGCAAATAAAGCCTTAAAAGATTTCTTTAACAGGGAAGACACGCTTTCCTTAGGGGTTTGTAACGGTTGCCAGTTATTTATAGAGCTAGGCCTATTGACTCCTGAAGATACTGAAAAACCAAAAATGCTTCATAACGAAACAGGAAAGTTTGAGTGTAATTTTACTTCAGTAACCATTCAGGAAAACA
Organism: uncultured Flavobacteriaceae bacterium; assembly: GCA_963799365.1. Lineage (GTDB taxonomy): Bacteria > Bacteroidota > Bacteroidia > Flavobacteriales > Flavobacteriaceae > Marinirhabdus. The sequence continues at coordinate 99,316 of CAWCWV010000016.1, read as the reverse complement.
AGTCGGTGATGCTTTCAAGTTTAGCTGGAAGTACCCTGGGAATTTGGGCGGCACACGGAGAGGGGAAATTCAGTTTTCCAAAAGACGAAAGTCATTACAACATTGTTGGGAAATACGGCTATGATGCTTTCCCAAGCAACCCAAATGGCAGTGACTATAACACCGCAATGATGACTGATGCCACTGGAAGACACTTGGTAATGATGCCACATTTAGAGCGTTCTACTTTCCCGTGGAACTGGGCACATTATCCAAAAGACAGAAAAAATGATGAAGTTTCTCCTTGGGTTCATGCTTTTGTAAATGCCTACAATTGGTTCTAAAAAATAGAGTACATTAGCCACTGTATGGGAGAAACTTTATGAGCAGTGAGATTGAAAAACTCCATTCCGTATGGGAGACATCTCAGCAAATTACCAATAAAAGCAGTACGCTTAACAGGCTTCATTATGAAGATCTGATAGGTTCCCTCGTAAGTACAGGTCCTTTTTATTTTTACATTATTGACTTTTTTGATATGTCACTGTCTAATGTGAGTCCATCCATATTTGATATACATGGGTTTGACCCCCTTACGGTGAGTTTCAATGACATTTTGGGAACGATTCACCCCGAAGACCTGGAGTTTGTAGCCAATGCTGAAAAAACCAATATAAAATTTTTGTTTGATACGTTGGGCAAAGACAAAGTCCTACACTACAAATCTTGTTTTTCCTTTAGAAGCAGGATGAAAGATGGCACTTATGCCTTGCTAAACCATCAGGCACTCCTACTTACTATTGACGAAGACGGAAAGTTTGGAAAGTCCCTAAATATACATACACGCATAGACCATCTTACCAAAACCAATACAAATACCCTTTCCTTAATTGGGTTAAACGATCTGCCATCGTATTTGAATATTCCGGTAAAAGGTCCTAAACATTCGGCTGTTACCTATTCCAAGAGAGAAATAGCTATTCTAAAGCATATTGCCGATGGAAAAAACAATAATGAAATAGCCACAGCATTATTTATCAGTCCGCTAACCGTAAAAAAACACCGTAACAATATGTTAAGCAAATCTGACTGTAAAAATACTTCTCAGCTGATAAAGGAAAGTATTTTGAGCGGCCTAATTTAATATTCAAAAAATACTCATTTAGCAGTATTTTTTGAAAAGTTGCTTCTAATATCTTTATCCCCTCAATCCTACATAATAGGTAAACTTTTTTTAAATACTATGAGAAAGTTAATACTCTGCATAATAGTACTCGTTTTTGGTGTTTACGGCTATTCGCAAAACTCGAATCAGTTCTTTGCTGCGTGGGAACTCGAAAAGATTTCCTACAAAAAAATTACTGCACCAAGAGAAGGACAAGAGGAACGATTTCTCAATGTATTTAAGGCTGGTTTATACAAGAAACTTAGTGCGGAGCAACGATTGGATGTTTATGAATTAGAGCACTTGAATGAGAAAGCAGCGGCACTAGTGCAACTGTTTTACCAAAGCCAGATTGAATTTCAGGCAAATGGTGCTTTTTATAACCGCTCAGAAATGCTGGAGCAGACTACTTCCGGAGAATACTTGTTGGATGGCAAAAAACTGCTAATGGAATGGGAAACCGCAGATAAAAGCACCTTTAAAATTTTGAAATTCAATGCTTCGGAACTTGTTCTGAAAGATGTGGATTTGAAGATTTCTTTCTGTTACACTAAAACAAAAGACTCAACATTTTAAAAAAATGAAATATAAAAGACTCCTTATTGCAGGCTTTACAATTTTTTGCACCTGCTACATGTTTGGACAAAATCCAGCACCTTCAACCTCAAACACTGCCCGTTTGGTCTATAAATTGCCTCAAGAAAAAAATGGTCTTACAGAAACGGAAGTAAATTTCAAGTACAAATTCGCAAACATTTTTGGCGTCATAACTCTTATATATGAGGCCGAGTGTCAAGGAAATCTTTTATATCAATATAAAGGTCGAGAATGGTCCTTCACGGGTTCTGAAGTAGAAGTAAGATCCGTGAAACCAAGAGATCCAAAAATAAGAGTAAAAGTTTCTGGGCCGAATGGTTTTGAAAAGGAAATGGAATTGTGGGTAATGACAGGAATGGGAGGAGGAGCATACTTCGGAAATTCCTCTGAAATCAAATATGCAAAATCTTCCTCAGAAAAAAATGCAGAGGAATATACCCTTACGCCCATAGAGGTTACTAGCATAGGTTTTGATCGTGTGCTCGATGTACAAAGCCTGCTCGATCAAAAGTTGAGAAAAGAGAAACTCTCTAAAGAATTGGCACAATTGGAACGAGATGCAGAAAATGCAATGTCTGCTAAAAATTATGTGGAGGCTCGCTCGATCTATCAAAAAATTTTAAGACAAGATCCGACCAACGCTTACGCGAGTACTCAAATGAAAAGAGCTGAAGGTGAATTAGAAAAAAAATCAGCAAAGGACAAATTTGACAACCTCATGGCTGCGGGAGAAGCAGAAGAAAAAAATGACAATCTGCAAGCAGCCCAAAATTTATACTCGCAGGCAATGGCAACAGGATTTGATAATTCTTTAGCACAATCCAAGTCAAATACAGTAGGTGAGAAGATATATGCAAAGAAGAAAGAATTAGAAAACCAAGCGAAGGAAGTGCAGGAACAAATAGATAAAGACCTTAAAAAGGATAGGTTTGAAAATGATAAGAAAGCAAAGGAAACGCTAACTAAGAAAAAGGAGATTGAACGTGAAGCTGAAAAAATAATGGAGAATAAGTTGGATAGTATAGCCGCACAACTCGATCAGGCCGATAAAAAAAGAATAGAAGAAAAAAAAGGGGAATATTATAAAAAACAAGAAGAGGACAGAAAAGCGCAAGAAGAAAATGAAAAAATAGAAGAAAGAGAAGAGGAAGAAAAAAGAAGAAGTCAGGATATAAAATCCATTGCCAGTTTAGGTCAAAGGAGCTATAATGCGGAGGCCTATTACCTAAATTTGAAGAAGGCACAGCAATTATTGGAAACCGCGCTTGAAATAAAACCTTGGGAAGAGTTACAATTAAAACGGGAATGGTGGGATAATAATAATTACATTCAATATTTCGCAGATGATCTGTATGAAAAACAGCGACAGGATAATCATAAAAACTATTTGATGAAAAATAGTGAGGCTGCAGCTGCTATGTATAATGCAAAAAGTCAATTTATCAATACCTTACTGTATGTTGACGAAGGTTCCAGAGAAGAAACAAATATCATGACCTCAATAGAAAGATGTAATTTACAAATTGATTTTCTTAACAAAGGCTGGAAAATGGAATGGAAAAGTGAACAAGGTAGAGGAGAGAACAGACAACGAGCACGAATGCTCCAAGAGAGTCAAATTCTAATAGATAATAGAAAAAAAGCAGAACTTGTGTATGCTACATTAGATAGTCAAGCAGCATATCCAGCAGAAAATCTAACAAAAAAATATGAACTCGCTGAAAGAATGAACCAAGCGCACCAGACGTATGTTCAGGAATTGGCAGTAGCTGGTATTTCAAACTCTGTTGGTATTGAGTTAATTTCTTCAACGGAAAGCGCAGATGGGGGAGAAAATTATGGCCTTTTAAATGGTTATGCCTCCATTGGTTATGGGCAATTTCCTATATTAGTTAATGAAACTTCTGATCTGGCCGAATCAAAAACAAATATTGAACAATTTACCTTTACTGATGTTAGTTTTGGAATTGACTTTTGGATTGTTCGATTATATAATATTGGTGTCAATCTGGGTGGACGAGCAAACTTAGGGTTACTCCCTTCAGAAGGTAGTTCAACAGCTATGTTTAATTACTCTGGACTAATGAATTTTGACTATGGCTTTAAACGGCTAAAAATCATAAATACCGTTGAGTATCTCACACGAAACGGAGAATACGAGATTGACTATGACGTATCAAGCCCAAGTAATAATGGTCCGACAAACAGAATGGGCAAAGCAGAATTTAAATATACGGTTTTAAGATTTGGTGCCGGTATAAAAGTTGACCTTACCGACGAGTGGGAGGCTAGCCATATAATTCTTAATATTTTTGCTGAAAAACCTAGTTTTTATCCAGAAAATATATTTTCCAAACCAATATTTACTTATGATTTAGAATATATGAACTTTGGAGGTTTTGCAATAAAGGTGGGGTATTCAAAAAATTATGTGATTGCGGGTAATAAGCAATTTAATATCGCCGAACCAATAAGTAAAGACTTTTTTCATTTCAGTATTGGAAAATACTTCACATTGATTAATCCTAAAAACCTTTAAGTTATGACGACAAATACTTTCAAAAACATTACTCTTTGGGTTATATTACTTATAAGTTTAAATTCGTGCAATAAAGAATCATTTATAGAGGAAGTAGGCTTTGTAAATAATGTGGAAATAATACCCACTACGGCCACTGGTAAAATATTGTTTTATTCCACAAATGGATTCATTGAAACTTGTTCTAACGGTTTACAAATTTATATAGATGGAGAAAATAAAGGAACATTAACGCAATCTACCCCAACTGAACCGCCCTGTGGTGAAAATTCATCAACTGCCTTAACGCTAACTTTGGAGGTTGGCTCCTATTTTTATAATGCCTCAGGGTCTGGTGAATTTTGTCCTTTATACTCTGGAAATCAATTTAATATTGAAGAAGGACAATGTATTGTGGTACATTTTGGGCTCTAGTATTTTTGCTTTATGCAAAGTTAATTTTATTCAATATGAAAAACACAATAATTTCACAGTTCACCACTATCACGTCCACTTAACTCATCACATATTCCAATGATACCCTAAGGATCCGAGATTAGTTACATCCTAAAAATGGATATCCAGCTAAATAGGGAAAGAGGCGCCGCTAAAATCATCCAATGAAACCCTCAAAAGAAGAAAAAAAATTCTGGCAACGGCATTTCCGTATTGAAAAACTGGAAAATATTCCAACTGAACTGCCGGGCTTAACCAGCATAGATACGAATGACGATGATCAATATCTGTTTTATATCTCTAAACGTATTCTTGTTATCCCTAAAATATATTTTAAAGGAACATTGATAACAGACGCTGGCGTTGAACACATAAGCAAGATTCAACAATTAAAAGGGCTTACTTTACGAGATCATAAAAAAGTAACCAAAGGCAGCATCCCCTACTTCAACCAAATGCAACATTTGGAAATTCTGAATATCACAAAAACAAAAATCACATTAACTGATTTATGTGAAAGTTTAAACAACCAAAGCCTAAAAGAAGTCTTTTTAGATTCGGAAGAAAATGAAACTGAAATTTTAGAAAAAGGCTTTCTCCTTAAAGAACGTATGCCCCATTGCAATATCTATCTGGATTGCAACGAAACTACCGATGTTTTAGGAAATCCTGAAAAACCAATCTTCTAATAGAACTTGCTTCTCCAAGCTAAACAGCAAAAAAAATTGTGAGAAATTTAAAAGGATTCTTTGAGTTTGACTTTCCCTATTCTCAACTTGAAAAATACCTATAGGAAAAAACACTTGAAACCAAATTTAATGGTTAATGGACAGCAATTTCTAAACAAGAATATAAATAAGGCCAATGCCTTAAGCCGCACATTATTGCGAATGGCGTCAAACCAAATGAAAAAATTGCGCTATATCCATGACCAATCGTACTGAATAAAAAATTTATGATATCGGGTTTATTCATTCCGGGGGCACAGGGAATACGTATCTAACCTACTATTTCTGAAGAAAATACGATTTCACATGAAAACTCAGCGAAACCAAATGGTAGTGATTTTTATTCTTAAAAAAATCAATCAAAATCAAATGTTTCTTACTTAGAAATTTTAATTTTATTGAGTGTAATTGTTGCACACGTAAATCTTAAAATGATCAAGATCGTAATTCTCATAAACACAGTAGGCGCATTCAATTTATAAAAATAGGTAACTATGAATATTTTTATAAAAAAAAACTATTTCCCCTTCACCATCCCCCAAACTTTTTTTACGCCCACCACAACCATTAAACAAACAAACCCAATCAACAACCCAACAATAAACTCTACTATAATTGATGGCCATTGAGGCAAAATGTGATGGAGGAATTCAATATTATGAACAAAAATACCTCCTGAAACCAGCAATAGTGCAATTGTGCCCACAATACTTAATGTTTTAATAACTACCGGCAAAGCCTGTACTAGCAATTTTCCCAACCAGTTCCTGAAACCACTGTTTTTATTACTGTTTTTTATAAGTTTATAACCAGCTTCATCCATTCGAACGATTAGGGCCACAATGCCATAAACCCCTACCGTAGCTATAATGGCAATAACGCTCACCACCATAATCTGTGTACCAAGTGGCTCATTGAGAACCGTACCCAAAGCGATGATAACAATTTCTAAGGAGAGGATAAAATCTGTAACAATGGCACTTTTTACGCGTTCTTTTTCAATCGCCAATATTTCGGCTTTTGTGAGGTCTTCTTCCACTAAAGATTCATTGGCGTGTGCATGGGGAAAGAAAAACTCGTATATTTTTTCGGCACCTTCATAAGCTAAGTAAAGTCCCCCAAGTATTAAAATAACAGTAACAGCCCAAGGTAAAAAAGCACTCAACAAAAATGCAATAGGCAGAATGATGAGCTTGTTGATGAGCGACCCTTTAGTGATAGCCCAAAGTACAGGGATTTCCCTAGCGGAAGCAAAACCTGAGGCTTTTTCAGCATTTACTGCTAGGTCGTCTCCTAAAATTCCAGCGGTCTTTTTTGCTGCCACCTTGCTCATCACTGAAACATCATCCAACAGTGCGGCAATATCATCTAATACTGCAAAAAATCCCGATGCCATTTATATGTTCTTTTTATGTTACAATGAGACTGCAATTTAATTATTCTTTCAAAAAGAAAGGCGTAGTTTGCGTTAATAGAATTATAATAATTTAAAATTTGAGAAGGGAGCAGTTACTATTATCTTTACAAAAAATGGTTGTGAAGCAAACCCAATGGAAGCGACTATTACACCGCCAAGATGACCGATGCAACCGGAAGACAGGTGATAATAATGCCGCACATAGAGCGCTCTACCTTTCCGTTGAACTGGGCAAATTACCCAAGAGACAGGCAAAATGATGAAGTTTCTCCTTGAATTGAGGCTTTTACAAATGTTAGAAAGTGGTTGGAAGCTGTACAATAATTTACAAGTTTAAGTTCATTATAAACATATACCTTTGATATTGGCTGTAAGTAATTTAATTGTATTTAGACTATAGCTAGGTAGCTAAAACCCCATTATGAAACACGTATTATTTATATCCACTTTTTTACTTTTCACTGTACTATTTGCACAAGAGGTTCAAGAAAAATACCAAAAAGCTAAAATTTTTTATACAGATTCTAATAGCTTAGAAATGTTGGAATCTTTAGGTTTAGCTGTAGATCACGGAATCCATAAAAAAGGACATTTTGTTATTTCAGAATTTTCTGAAGCGCAACTACAAGAAGTGCGTGCAGCAGGTTTTCAAGTTGACATCTTAGTTGACGATGCAAAAGCACTTTTTCTTCAACAAAACCGAAACCCAGTCCCAACACGCAATCCAACTTGTGCTGAAGGTGGTGATGTTTATGAAACCCCTACAAATTTCAACTTGGGAAGTATGGGAGGCTATTTAACCTATCAGGAAATGCTGAATGAGTTAGACCAGATGAAAGCACTCTATCCCAATCTAATAACGACAAAAGCAAACATTAGTAATTTTCTGACTCAAGGACAGCCGGATAACTCTGTAACTCCTTCTATCGGTGGAAACGGAATTAAGTGGGTTAAAATAAGTGATAATCCAGGCACTGCTGAAGGAGAACCACAAATATTATTTTCGGCTATCCATCACGCCCGTGAGCCTGCATCTCTTTCGCAGCTTATTTTCTATATGTGGTATTTGCTAGAAAACTATGAGACCAACCCAGAAATAAAAAGCATTGTAGACAATACCGAACTTTATTTCGTACCCGTAGTAAATCCAGATGGATATCTCTACAACCAAAAAACCGATCCAAACGGAGGAGGTTTCTGGAGAAAGAATAGAAAAGGAGGACACGGAGTAGACAACAACCGAAATTACGATTATTATGTTGGAGGAAACCCCGCAAACGGTGTTTGGGGAGGTGCTGGAACCTCTGGCAATACTGGTAGCCAAGTTTATAGAGGTACAGCACCTTTTTCTGAAGTTGAAAACCAAGCGATGAAGTGGTTTGTAGAAAACCACGATTTTGTGATGGCATTTAACAATCATACTTCGGGAGATTTATTATTGTTTCCTTATGGATACGAAGAAAATGTCCCAACACCAGAAAATGACCTCTTTGAGGCAGTTGGCAATGAGCTAGTCTCTAGAAATGGTTTTACCAGCCAGATTTCTGCAGATTTGTATGCAGCAGCTGGAGATAGTGATGATTTTATGTACGGCACAGTAGGAACACACGATAAGATTTATGCTTTCACACCAGAGATTGGCCCATCATTTTGGCCTCCATCTAGTCAAATTATTCCTATAGCTAAAGGTATGATGTATCTAAACCTTACTGCTTCTAAAATGGTAAATAACTTTGCTTCGGTTACTTCTACGGGATCACAATATGTAGGTTCTGGGGCAAACATTGTGGCCACCTATGATATTAAAAGATTAGGTATTGCTGGCAGTGGCTCATTTACTGTAAACGTAAACCCTATATCAAATAATATTACGTTTGTAGGAGGAGGTGACACCTTCTCGGGAATGGATATATTAGAAACACAATCCGGAAGCATTAACCTCTCTTTAGGAGGAGGCACCACTGCTGGAGACGATGTTGTATATGAATTGGTAGTTTACAATGGCAGTTACAATACAAAAATACTGGTTACCAAAAAATTTGGGAGCCTCACTCCTATTTTTGAAGATAATGGAGATAGTACAACCAATAATTTTAATAACAATGGATGGGGAATTACAGGAAGCACCTTTGTATCGCCGTCTAGTTCTATTACAGACTCGCCTACTGGCAATTACCAAAATGATGAGAATAAAACTATTGCCCTTTCAAATCCGGTAGATTTAACAACAGCTACAGGAGCCAACCTATCTTTTTTTGCAAAATGGGATATCGAAGATAATTGGGATTATGTACAAATAGAAGTTAGCACTAATAATGGGGGCTCTTGGGAACCCCAATGTGGACAATATACCAATGCCGGTAGCACCAACCCATCACAGCCAGAAGGACAACCACTATACGATGGTGTTCAAAATGATTGGATTCTGGAAGAAATTGACCTTAGCGATTATTTAGGTGAAATTATTTTAGTGCGTTTTCAATTTGCCTCAGACGGTGCAGAGCGTAGAGATGGCTTTTATTTTGACGATCTTACCATAAGCATTGTAGAAGATTCTGTGTTGAATGTTGAGGAAAATCTAACAGATGCATTCACATTCTACCCTAATCCTGTTCAGGATAGGTTGAATATTAAAACCACCATAGCTAAGTATGCTGTTGAAGTATATACAATACAAGGTCAACTAGTGTATAAGAATGAAAACAACTCAAACAACACTACTATAAATTACAGCAATTTTACTAGCGGGATCTACTTAATGAGATTAACCTCCCAAGATGCCACGCAAACAGTGAAAATTGTTAAGCAATAATTTACAACACTATGAATTATAAAAGGAGCTCCACTGTGAGCTCTTTTTTTTGCCATAAAACTAAATAATTTTTCCTATTTTGCATACTTACAATTATTGTACTTATGACCGATCCTAAAAGACTTTTCGATTTCCCGTATTATCAACTCGCTACCTATCCACAGGATGGTGCTCTTGTGAGCAAAGTAAATGGAGAATGGATAAAAACATCAACCCAAGAATATGTAGACAAAGCTAACTCCATAAGCCGTGGACTTATTAAATTGGGCGTACAACCCAACGATAAGATTGCCATCATCTCCATGACCAATCGTACCGAGTGGAATATTTGTGATATTGGAATCCTGCAAACAGGCGCACAGGATGTACCCATTTATCCTACGATTTCTGAAGATGAATATGAGTATGTTTTAAATCATTCTGAATCTACCTACGTATTTGTTTCTTGTACCGAAGTGTTAGAGAAAATTAAAAAAATCAAGCAAAACGTGCCTTCATTAAAAGGAATATATTGTTTTGATACCATTGACGGTTGCTCTAATTGGATGGAACTCATTGCACTGGGAGATGAACATAAAGACCTACAAAGTGAGGTGGAAAAACGCAAAGATGCTATTGGAGAAGAGGATCTGGCAACCTTAATTTATACCTCAGGAACTACAGGAAGACCCAAAGGTGTCATGTTAAGCCATAAAAATATTGCCAGCAATGCCAAACATAGTGAAGGTCGACTTCCTATTGTTATGGGAAAAAGTAAAGCGTTAAGTTTTCTACCAGTTTGTCATATTTACGAACGGATGCTGTTGTATATGTACCAATACTGTGGGGTGAGTATTCATTTTGCTGAAAGTTTAGAAACCATAAGCGATAACCTGAAAGAAATCCACCCTGAAGTAATGACCGCAGTTCCACGCCTACTTGAAAAAGTATATGATAAGATTATTGCAAAAGGAACCGAGCTCACAGGTGTAAAAAAGAAATTATTCTTCTGGGCGGTAGAACTAGGTTTAAAATGGGAACCCTACGGTCAAAATGGCTGGTGGTATGAAACTCAATTGAGCATTGCCCAAAAATTAATTTTCAGCAAATGGCAGGAAGCGCTTGGTGGAAATTTAAAAGCTATTGCCTCTGGAAGTGCCGCATTACAACCAAGGTTGGCTCGTGTGTTTAATGCCGCCGGATGCCCCGTTATGGAAGGCTATGGCTTAACCGAAACATCTCCAGTAGTTTCTGTAAATGATATGCGGAATAATGGTTTTAAAATAGGTACTGTTGGAAAACCGTTACCCGATACCGAAGTAAAAATAGCAGAGGATGGTGAAATCCTTATAAAAGGACCACAAGTAATGCAAGGCTATTACAAAGATCCAGAGCAAACAGATGATGTACTGAAAAATGGATATTTTCACACGGGGGATATTGGTGAAATAGACAGCGAAGGTTTCTTAAAAATAACCGATCGCAAAAAATCGATGTTTAAAACCAGTGGAGGAAAATATGTGGCGCCACAACTTATTGAAAATGCAATGAAGCAATCCAATTTTATCGAGCAAATTCTTGTGGTTGGCGAAGGTGAAAAGATGCCTGCTGCTTTAATACAACCCAACTGGGAATTTGTGAGCGATTGGATTGACAAGAAAAATAACGGAATTTCCAAGAATCCAAATGAAGCGGCAAAAGATGAAAGATTGATAGCGCGCGTCCAAAGGGAAGTAGACAAATACAACGAGCGTTTTGGTAAATGGGAAAAGGTAAAAACCTTTGCCCTTACCCCAGATGTTTGGACTATAGAAGGCGGACAATTAACACCTACTATGAAAGCCAAACGCAAAGTAATTAAAGAAATGTATAAAGATCTATATGAAGGGTTATACGGAAGATAATAATGCCGCTAACTGATAAAGTATAAGGAGCTCTAGTAAGGGCTCCTTTTTTTTACAGCTATGTAAGATGTAAGTAGGTCTCCCGACTACGTTGAAAAATTAGTTGCTATGAAAAAGATGCAATATATTCTCCTTACGATGCTGGCGCTTCCTTTTACTTCAGCAAATGCACAGCAAAAAACCAATCCGAATAATCAGGATGAAGAATTAGGAAAAGTAGCCTGGTATCGTGATTACGATCAAGCGGTGGCGCTTTCAGCAAAAGAAAATAAAGCTGTTTTTATACTGTTTCAGGAAGTACCTGGCTGTATGACCTGCCGTAACTACGGACAGAATGTAATGAGCAATCCGCTGCTGGTAGAAGCCATTGAAAACGAATTTATCCCGCTTGCCATCTTCAATAACAAAGGCGGAAAAGACAAACAGATCCTTCAGAAATACAACGAACCTACGTGGAATAACCCTGTGGTACGCATAGTGGACAAAAACGGCAAAAACCTTACCCAACGTATTGCAGGCGACTACTCTACTCTTGGAGTTTACAATGCCATTACCCAAGTACTACAAAAAGAAGGCAAACAAATCCCAAAATACATCACATTATTAGGTCAAGAATTAAAAGGTAACAAATATGGAGCAGCCAAAGAAACTTATTACAGTATGTATTGTTTCTGGACTGGCGAAAAACAATTAGGAAGCAACGAAGGCGTCTTAAACACCGAAGCTGGTTTTATGAACGGTCGCGAAGTCGTAAAAGTAACCTACAATCCAGAAATAGTTAGCGACAACAACTTAACGAGCTTTGCCAAACAACATAAAATGGCGCCTATACTAATAGACAAAAGCTACCGCGCTTCCAGTAAAGATGAAGATTACTACCTACAGCACTCAAATTACAAATACCTCCCTTTAAGTTTCTTGCAACGTACTAAGATAAATAGTGCATTGGGCAATCGGCAAAATCCTGAAAAATATCTAAGCCCATCTCAGAAAAAGTGGTTAGAGAATATAAATCAAATTGGAAAAACGGTGCGTTTTGATAAAGATTTTAAAACCTATTGGAATGTGCTGGCAAATAACCAGTAGTAGTGTGCTATTCAGTTGAGAATTATTGAAAAATTATAACGTACAGTTTTTGTTAGTCCTTTGTTAATTCATTTTGATTATTGATTTGTAGTGCCATTAAAATACCAATAACCACAAGGATTATTTCGCCTACGGCATTCAGCAAATATTTACTGAATTTGTTTTCAGAAACGAGATGTTTTCAGATATGGCGAAAGAATTTTATCACATGTTTTTTCTTAATACACGGATAGGGTTAAAAAGACTATGATTACTAGAGCGAGTATAGCTAATAAAGGCCAGATAAATTTTAAAAAGCGGCCATATCCTATTTGTGCAACACCTAGGAAAGCAAGTATGAGCCCTGTGGGGTTAATTAAATTAAACAGGCCGTGACCAAATTGATAGGCGTTTACAATTACTTCTCTCCCCACACCCACCGTATCTGCCAGCGGAGCTATGATAGGAACTGTAAGTACAGCTGTACCAGAAGTAGACGACACAAAAAATGAAATCACATTATAGACCACAAATAAGGCATTTATAAAAACTCCTTTTTGCATTCCATCTGTAAAACTGCCCGCCTGAAAAAGAATGGTATCGCTTATTAAACCGTCACTCATAAGTATCGATATTCCCCGGGCAAGCCCGATGATAAAAGCAACACCCAGCAACGCCCCTGCTCCTTTCATAAAGGCATTTATAAAGGGGAGTTCCTTCATTTTTGCGATAAACCCTATAACAATGGCTCCAAAAAAGAACACCGAAGTCATTTCTACAAACCACCAATCAAAAGCGATAACACCCCAAACCATCACCACAAAACAAAGTATAAAAACAAATAAAATTAACTTGAGCCTCCCTGTAAGCGGAGGAACCTTAACGTCGGAATGCACGCTGAATAGCTTTTCAATCTGGGCTTTCTGATCAAAAATGATGGATTTACTTGGATCTGCTTTTCCCTTTTTTGCATAACGCAAAATGAAAATAATGGTTATTGCTATACAAATAACAAGCATAGCAATACGTCCATACAGCCCTGTTGTCCAAACAATCCCTGCTGCATCCGAGGCAATTATAGTAGAAAAAGGGTTTGTGGTAGAAGCCATAACCCCTACTTGAGAGCCCAGAAAAACACACGCTATGGCAACTAAAGCATCATACTTTGCCGCCAGAAAAACTGGAATGAGAATGGGTAAAAAAGCAATGGTTTCTTCCCCAAAGCCAAAGGTAGTTCCGCCTAAAGCGATAAGGCTTGTCGTACTAATTATTAAAATGTACTCCCGCCCTTTCAAAAACTCTGATAACCACTGGATACCTGCACTAAAAGCACCAGATTTTTCAACAATACCCACCACACCGCCTATAATAAGGACTAAGAAAATAATGTCGGCAGTTTCAATAATTCCTTTAATAGGTGCTTGTACAAATTCAAAAATTCCCTGAGGCCTGGCTTCTAAATCCTGATACGTATCTGGAATACTTATGGGTTTGTAAATGGCACCAGAGGTAAAGCTCTCTAGTGGTATTTTAATATTGAGTATTTCTAGCGTTTGTAAGGTTGCTGGCAGTTTTTCCACCTTCTCATTTGCCGTTTTTATAAAAACATTTTCGGACTTGTCATAGGTTAAAGACGCATATTGACCCGCGGGAACTATCCATGTTAGTACTGCTACTAAAGCAGCTATTATTAAAAGAATAGCCTGCGCCGAAGGAAAGGAGATGGTTTTCTTTTTTGACTTTTTTGTTTCGTTCTGTTTCATGAGGTTGTCGCTTCTTTTTTAAAGAATTTGATTATTGGTTAATATTACTTTCAATTAATGTTAAGGTGTTTTGTAAAAATTCCATGATCGATTCTTCATTTATAGTCACAAAGGATTGATTCATATAATAATCGAACAAAAACCCATCGATTTCAAGGCTTGTCAAAAATTCAACATAATTTGATTTTGGCAATTGTTGAGGTGCTATAACTATGTCTCGTACATAATCTTCCCTATCCATAGCAGCATCAAAATTTCTTGCGGGCAACAAGGTATTCACTTGAGAAGAAGTATTTTTAACCCAATAGTCTCTTCTAATAATAACATCCTCTTTGTAATCCTCTAATTCGCCTGTCCACTGATTCAAGGCATATCGTAATTTTGGATCTCTTATTAACTCAAGATTTCCAGAGGAACTAAGGTCATTCACAACCCCTAATCGAGCATCAAAAGTGGCAAAATTGAAGGTTTGTCCCAATAAACTATCAACTGTTCTGGTCTTAAAATCTGTATTTTCATCAAAATTTAAAAGTTTTATTACTGCATTAATGCATCTCAAGTTTATTCGATGGTCAAATGTAAGTTCCTCGATGTTTTGTTTAAATTCTTCTTGCAGACTTAGTAAAATTTGCTGTTCTGTGGCGATGTCTTTTTGAGTTGTATTCCAGTTATTAATTTGAAGCGCAAGTAAAATCCCAATCATTACAAGTGTAATTTCACCAATGGCATACAATAGGTATTTTCTGAATTTATTTTCCATAAGGAGGTTTTGTCGGATTTTTCTAAAGAATTTAATCATTTATTAAAGATTTTGGTTTCCATTACCCACGCTCGCCCCAACCCTAAAGGGTACCAGCGCTCAGCTTGGAATTTATAATAATCAATACGTTTTCAAATTCGTTTAGAACTTATGGTTTGTGTATCTTATTTCATTTACACCTATTCGATTCAAATATTCAGTTCTTTCCTTGTCTCTATCTAGCTGTTCTTTTTCAAGATAATATTCTCCATCGATTTCTATTGAAAATTTAAGTTTATGGCAATAGAAATCCAATATATATCCAGCTATAGGATGCTGCCTTCTAAATTTAGAACCATAAGGTTTTGTTTTTAGATATTCTCAAAGTTTGATTTCAGGTTCTGTCATTTTCTCTCGCAATTTGGCGGCGTTTCTAAAAACAGATGGAGTAGCTCCATCATGCATTATTAATATTTCTAACTTATTTTCTTCCATAGTTCTACTTTAGAAAACCCACCCTTTAGGGTTGGGGCAAGGTTTTCAGCAATCAATATCCCAATAACCACAAGGATTATTTCACCAATGGCATAGAGAAGATATTTATTAAATTTATTTTCAACAACAAGACGCTGCCGAATACTACGGAAGAATTTAATCATATAATTAGTTGCCCACGAAGGTGAGAAACGGGTTAGTTAGTTCTTCTAAAGATATGATAATTAATTGAGTAGGAATTTTCGAACACTAAAAACACTTTACCCTGTCATAAAATGCATCAATTTCAGCAAAAAATTTAGTCAGTACTGCCAAATGATTATATTAGAGCATACTAAATTCAACACAACCCCTCTACTCACAAAAATTTAAACAAATTTATTATGCACGCATAGTAAATTTTTGTATATTTGAATTCGACTCCGCTCAGCCTTCAGGGTAGGCAAAATTTAATTTTGCTTTTCAATGCGTAGTCAAAAATCTCTCCGCACATACTGAGCGGAGTCGAAGTATGAAAGAAAAAACCATAGATTATATATTAAGGAGTACCTGGATGGCTGTACAAAAAATGTACAACGAAGAGGCTGGCCGTAAAGAAAGTACCATGGCAACGGGTTTTGCGCTTATTAGCATAGACCCCGAAGAGGGCACCCCTTCTACTGCGCTGGGACCAAAAATGGGAATGGAGGCTACTTCGCTTTCCCGCACCTTAAAAGCGATGGAAAATAAAGGCCTCATAGAGCGCAAGCCCAATCCAGAAGACGGCCGTGGTGTACTTATTCACTTAACGCCTTTTGGTAAGGAAATGAGAACTTTTTCAAAAGGAGTGGTACTTCAGTTTGATGAGGCGGTTAAAGAAAATATTTCAGAAGAAGAATTAAAAATATTTAATAAGGTGGCTCATACCATTACAGAGCTCATCAATAATAAGAGAATTTATACAAAACAAGTTCAGCGTGCAGAGTAATAAGTGTAGCAACTCATAACTCAAAACTCTTAACTCAAAACTTGAAAAAACATGTCAAAGAGAAGAATAAATAAAGTAGCCGTCATCGGTTCCGGAATTATGGGAAGCGGGATTGCATGTCATTTTGCCAACATTGGTGTGGAAGTCCTTTTATTGGATATCGTGCCACGTGAGCTCAATGAAAAAGAGAAAGCAAAAGGAATCACCATGGACGATGAGGCCTTTCGCAATCGTTTGGTGGAGGAGGCTTTAGCTACATCCATCAAGTCGAAACCAGCACCACTCTATCACGAAGATTTTGCCAGACGTATTACCACTGGAAACATGGAGGACGATATCGCCAAGGTAAAAGATGTAGATTGGATTATTGAAGTAGTGGTGGAAAGACTCGATATTAAGAAACAAGTATTTGAAAATATTGAAAAGCATAGAACGCCTGGAACTTTAATTACTTCCAACACATCAGGTATTCCAATTAAATTTATGAGCGAAGGGCGAAGTGAAGATTTCCAGAAGCATTTCTGCGGAACACACTTTTTTAATCCCCCACGTTACTTAAAATTATTTGAAATCATCCCGGGACCGAAAACCGATCCTGAAATTCTAGAATTCTTAAATGGCTACGGTGAAAAATTCCTTGGAAAAACCACCGTGATCGCAAAGGACACTCCAGCCTTTATCGGTAATCGAATTGGAATCTATGGCATTCAAGCGATGTTCCATCTGGTAAAAGATATGGGACTTACCGTTGAAGAGGTTGATAAGTTAACTGGCCCGGTGATTGGGCGACCTAAATCGGCTACCTTCCGTACGGTAGATGTTGTTGGATTAGACACTTTGGTACATGTTGCCAATGGAATTTACGATAATGTTCCGAACGACGAAGAGCACGAAATGTTTAAACTTCCAGCCTTCATCCAGACCATGATGGATAATAAATGGTTGGGTAGCAAGAGCGGACAAGGATTTTACAAAAAAGTAAAAAATGACGATGGTTCTTCTGAAATTTTAGGGCTGGACTTAGATTCATTAGAATACCGTTCGGCTAAAAAAGCAAAATTTGCTACACTAGAATTGACAAAATCTGTTGACAATGTAGCAGACCGTTTTCCTATTCTTATTAAAGGAAAAGACCAAGCAGGCGAATTCTACCGAAGAAACTTTGGCGCTATGTTCGCCTATGTGTCTCACCGTATCCCAGAGATCACAGACGAGCTCTACAAAATTGATGATGCGATGAAGGCAGGCTTTGGATGGCAACACGGTCCCTTTGAAATTTGGGACGCTGTAGGTGTTGAAAAAGGATTGGAGCTTATTAAAGAAGCAGGAAAAGAAGTAGATGGTTGGATTCAGGAAATGCTGGATGCGGGTGTAAATTCTTTCTATACTGTAAAAGAAGGAAATACATATTTCTATGACATTCTAAAGAAAGCACACGTAAAAGTACCTGGACAGGATGCCTTTATTATTTTGGATAACATTCGTGAGAACAAAGAAATTTTCAGTAATAGCGGCGTTTCAGTACAAGACTTGGGCGACGGGATTTTAAACGTAGAATTCCGCAGTAAGATGAACAGCATAGGCGGAGATGTACTTGCTGGCATTAATAAAGCCATCGATCTGGCCGAAAAAAGCTACGACGGATTGGTGATTGGAAATCAGGGACAAAACTTTTCAGTAGGCGCCAATATCGGCATGATCTTTATGATGGCAGCAGAACAGGAATATGAAGAACTGAATGCTGCTATAAAATATTTTCAGGATACGGTAATGCGTTTGCGTTACTCTTCTATCCCAACAGTAATGGCACCCCACGGAATGACCTTGGGTGGTGGTTGTGAACTGACTTTACACGCAGATCGTGTAGTAGCTGCAGCCGAAAGTTATATAGGTTTGGTAGAATTTGGCGTTGGGGTTATTCCTGGCGGTGGAGGATCTAAAGAGATGGCACTAAGAGCTAGTGATTCCTTCAAAAAAGACGATGTAGAGCTGAATAGATTACGCCAGCACTTCTTAACCGTAGCCATGGCAAAAGTATCTACCTCAGCCCACGAAGCCTATGATCTTGATATTCTGAAACATGGTAAAGATATTGTAGTAGTAAATACATCCAGACAACTAGCAACTGCAAAAGCTATAGCTAGACAAATGGCAGACGTAGGCTACACAAAACCTCCCATGCGAACCGATATAAAAGTATTGGGTAAACAAGCCTTAGGGATGTTTTACGTAGGGACAGACAGTATGGAAGCGAGCAAATATATTAGTGAGCACGACCAGAAAATAGCCGACAAATTAGCTTATGTTATGGCGGGTGGCGATTTAAGTGAGCCAACACTGGTAAGCGAGCAATATTTACTGGACTTGGAGAGAGAAGCCTTCTTGAGTTTGACGGGAGAACGCAAAACTTTGGAAAGATTGCAGCATATGATACAGAAGGGGAAACCTTTGAGAAACTGATGTTTCTAAGTAGTGAGTAATTAGTATTGAGTTTTGAATCGATATGAATAAAGTTGAAGATTTAATTATTTGGAGAAAAGCTATAGAACTTGCAAAAGAGGTTTATAAACTTTCAGTGAACCTTCCAAGTGATGAAAAATTTGGACTAAGTTCTCAGATTAAAAGATGTTCAGTCTCAATACCCTCAAATATAGCTGAAGGAGCAGGAAGAAATTCTAATAAAGAATTTAAATACTTTTTAAGCATTGCAAATGGGTCAGCATACGAACTACAAACACAGCTAATCCTTATAGGGGATTTTGAACTAATAGACAAAGAAAAATTACAACCATTAATTGAATTATGTATTGAAATACAAAAGATGAATTACGCATTTCAAAAGAAATTATAATCTCAATACTCAATACTAAAAACTCAATACTAAATTTATGAAAACAGCATATATAGTAAAAGCATACAGAACCGCCGTTGGGAAAGCACCTCGTGGTGTGTTCAGATTTAAAAGAGCCGATGATTTGGCTGCAGAAACCATTCAGTATATGATGAAGGACCTGCCTGAATTGGACGCAAAACGTATTGACGACGTAATTGTTGGTAATGCCATGCCGGAAGGTTCACAGGGGTTAAACTTTGGTAGATTGATCTCTTTAATGGGACTGGATATCGTAGACGTTCCCGGAATGACTGTAAACCGTTTTTGTTCTTCGGGAGTGGAAACCATTGCGATTGCAGCTGCGAAAATTCAATCAGGAATGGCACATTGTATTATCGCTGGTGGTGCCGAAAGTATGAGTAGCGTACCCATGTCTGGTTACAAGCCAGAATTGAATTATGACATCGTAAAAAATGGGCATGAAGATTATTACTGGGGTATGGGAAATACGGCCGAAGCGGTTGCTAACCAATTTAAAGTATCTCGTGAGGATCAGGATGAGTTTGC
This sequence comes from uncultured Flavobacteriaceae bacterium, assembly GCA_963799365.1. Lineage (GTDB taxonomy): Bacteria > Bacteroidota > Bacteroidia > Flavobacteriales > Flavobacteriaceae > Marinirhabdus. The sequence goes on along the minus strand of CAWCWV010000016.1, from coordinate 79,332 downwards.
GTACAACAGCCACATGAAAGCCTTAAAAGCACAGGCAGAAAATCGTTTTCAGGACCAGATTGTTCCTATTGAAGTGACACAAACCTACGTGGACGATAATGGTAAAAAAGCAACAAAAAAATATACCGTAACGAAAGATGAAGGCCCAAGAAAAGGAACAAGTCTGGAAGCATTGGCAAAACTACGCCCGGTATTTGCGGAAGGTGGAAGCGTTACCGCAGGAAATTCATCACAAATGAGTGACGGTGCAGCTTTTGTAATGGTGATGAGCGAAGAAATGGTCAAAGAACTGAACTTAGAACCTATCGCTAGAATGGTTAATTATGCTGCTATGGGTGTGGAGCCACGCATTATGGGAATTGGTCCTGTAAAAGCAATTCCAAAAGCACTGAAGCTAGCGGGCTTAAAACAAGACGACATTAAACTAATTGAGCTGAACGAAGCCTTTGCTTCACAAAGTTTAGCTGTAGTTAGAGAACTTGGTTTAGACAAAGATATCGTCAATGTAAATGGTGGGGCCATTGCCTTGGGGCACCCATTAGGATGTACTGGAGCAAAACTTTCGGTACAGTTATTCGATGAAATGCGGAAAAGAAATATGCAGGGACAATACGGTATGGTAACCATGTGTGTAGGTACCGGACAAGGAGCTGCGGGGATATTTGAGTTTCTTAAATAGTATTGAGTTGTTAGTTTCTAGTATTGAGAAATATTTTCATTGAGACTAGCAAGTAATTAATAATAGACAAATAACATATTGAATAGGAGTTATTTTTTTACTCAATACTCACTACTCAAAACTAATAACTATAAAAATGGCAACAGAAACAACAAAAAAAGACATACTCCGTGGAGGTCAATTTTTAGTAAAAGAGACCGCTTGCGAAGATATATTTACTCCTGAAGATTTTTCAGAAGAACAACGAATGATGAAAGAAGCGGTCATGGAATTTAACGACCGTGAAATCGTAGCGAAAAGAGATCGTTTTGAAGCGAAAGACTACGCTTTAACCGAAGAAGTTATGCGCAAAGCCGGGGAACTTGGTTTCTTAAGCGTAGCCGTACCAGAGGAATTGGGTGGTTTAGGAATGGGATTTGTTTCTACTGTTTTAACCTGTGATTATATTTCTAGTGGTACGGGATCTTTCTCAACTGCTTTTGGAGCACATACCGGTATTGGAACCATGCCAATTACACTCTACGGAAATGAGGCACAAAAACAAAAATATGTGCCAAAATTAGCAACTGGCGAATGGTTTGGCGCCTATTGTTTAACAGAACCAGGGGCAGGTAGTGATGCCAATAGCGGAAAAACTAAAGCTGTTTTAAGTGAAGACGGGAAGCATTACCTAATTAGCGGACAAAAAATGTGGATCTCAAATGCAGGCTTTTGTAATATCATGATAGTATTTGCCCGCATAGAAGATGATAAAAATATCACAGGATTTATAATAGAAAACGATTCTAGTAATGGTATTTCTATGGGTGAAGAGGAACACAAATTAGGAATTAGAGCCTCTTCTACGCGCCAGGTATTTTTCAGCGATACCAAAGTACCCGTTGAAAATATGTTGGCCGGACGTGGAGAAGGTTTCAAAATAGCTATGAATGCACTAAACGTAGGACGAATTAAATTAGCAGCAGCTTGTTTAGACTCCCAACGCCGAGTAACTACCACAGCTGTAAAATATGCTAACGAGCGTAAGCAATTTAAAACACCTATCGCAGAGTTTGGTGCTATCAAGTGGAAACTAGCCGAAATGGCCACCAACGCTTTCACAGGAGAATCTGCAACATATCGTGCGGCAAAAAATATTGAAGACAGAATAAACATTAGAATGGAAGAAGGTAATTCTCACCAAGAAGCAGAGCTAAAAGGTGTGGAAGAATACGCTATCGAATGTTCTATTTTAAAGGTTGCTGTTTCTGAAGATATTCAGAATTGTGCAGATGAAGGAATCCAGATTTTTGGTGGAATGGGCTTTTCAGAAGACACCCCAATGGAAGCTGCTTGGAGAGATGCGCGTATTGCTCGTATTTACGAAGGTACCAACGAGATCAACAGAATGCTTTCCGTTGGAATGTTGGTGAAAAAAGCTATGAAAGGACACGTAGATTTGCTAAACCCTGCTCAGGACGTTGCCAAAGAACTTATGGGAATTCCTAGTTTTGAGACGCCAGATTTTTCTGAAACATTGGCCGAAGAAAAAGAAATGGTAGCGAAACTGAAAAAAGTATTTCTAATGGTTGCAGGTACAGCCGTTCAAAAATACGGACCAGAATTAGAACAACACCAAATGATGTTGATGGCCGCCAGTGACATTCTAATTGAAATCTATATGGCAGAAAGTGCTATCCTTAGAGCTGAGAAAAACACTAAAAGAGATAGTGAAAATGCAGAGTATCAAGTTGCAATGGCAAAATTATACTTGTACAAAGCGGTGGACGTAATTGCTACAAAAGCAAAAATGGCCATTATTTCTTTTGCGGAAGGCGATGAGCAAAAAATGATGTTGATGGGACTAAAACGTTTTACCAAATATCACAACATGCCAAACATTGTAGGTCTTAGAAACTATATCGCTGAAAAAGTGACAGCGGAGAATAAATATCCTTTTTAAGAGGTTCTGAATTCAAACTAAATTAGAAAGCCACTCAATAATGAGTGGCTTTCTTTTTGTTTTATACAAATTGAAATCAGTTTTTAGACAACGTAAAAACTTTTTTCTTTACTTTGAATTCGATCGTATTATACGCTCCGATTTGTATTTTTTTGATTTGGTTTTTTTCAATATCAAAACTAATTTGAGTTGCGTTTCGTTGTAATGGCTTTGCATATTCACTTTCAAACTCCAACATAGAAGCCTTTAATGTAATAGTCTCATTTTTGTTTCTAAAGCTAATAGTTGCTCCTTTTTTACTTTTAATAGCTGGAATACTTATAAATAAAGCTTCAAAAAAGTAATACTCATTCAACTCCTGGAAACCTCCATATAGAAGCATCTCTTCAGACTCGCCAAGTTTCTTACCGTCCACGGTAGTCATTAACTTCTCTACTTCGGCATTAGGAAGTATACTTGTATTTTTAGATCCAAATATTTTTTTAAACATTTTCGTAATTATTTTAAGCTGAAATTAATCGGTTTTCAAAAGTAAGGATACTAATTAAATTACCTCGGTATAAACATACAAAGTATTAAAATTCCAAAAAGTCAAACTCCAAATTCCAAAAATAAAATAATTGTGCTGCAAGCATTTAAAATTGAATCCTAATTGAGTTTGTTGTTTGTTGTTTGTTGTTTGTTGTTAAAAATGTTTAATTTTTGGGGATTTGGGATTTGAATTTGAAAATGGCACAATCTTCGTATCTTACATTTTCAAAATTTTTATATGAAAGTATCGCATCTCTTTTCTCTGTTCTCTTTTCTTTTCTCTACTTTAGCAATAGCCCAACCAAATACCGATGTGTATTTAATAGATTTTGAAAGAACCGATAGCACCTTTATCGTTTCCAACTTCAAGAATATTTCAAATTCCGATGGATATGATAATCAGCCTTCGTTTATGGATGCTAACAAATTGTTATATGCAGGCAGTGAAGATGGTCAAACAGAAATACAGTTGTATACTATTTCAGAAAATATAAAGCAGCGCTTGAATACCCCTACTCGCGGAGGCGAATATTCTCCAATCCTCATGCCAGATGGCAACCATATTGCGGCAGTTAGATTAGATACCACAGGATTACAACGTCTATACAAATACGCTCTTACAGATCCCAATAAAGGCGAGTCGCAATTACTTTTAAGCGATTTAGAAATAGCCTATTATGCATTTTATGATGAAAACTATATCGTAGCTTCTATACTTTCCGGAAATCAGTTAGACTTAGTAATTGCAAACATTTCAAAAGATGAGGCGGGTTTGTATGTGGAAAATGTAGGGCGTTCCATTCACAAAGTCCCCAATACCAACACTATAAGTTATACAACTGTAAACGAAGAGAAAAACTTTGACGTCTATGTGGTAGACGTGAACAAAGCGGAAGACACTTATTTTGTGTGCCAGCTCCCTATTGGCATTCAAGACCACACGTGGATTAATGCTACTACCCTGCTTTTAGGAAGTGGTTATAAACTATATATATACGATCTTTTTGGCCCTGGTGAATGGGTTGAAGTTGCAGATCTTTCAGCAAATAACATTCAAAATATTACACGTATTACGGTAAGCCCGGATGGCAAACGCATTGCATTGGTTGCAGAAGCAGAAATAAAAAAATAGGCCACGGTTAATTTGGTACCTTTAAAGAAATAACCCATCATTATGAGAACACATTTCGCTTTATTCTTTCTTCTATTTTCTAGCTGTGTCTTTTCACAAAATGTGCTTATTGAAAACGCAACTATTGTGGACGTTTCAAAAGGGAAACTTATTCCCAATCAGTATATACTCATCAAAAATGGTATCATAGAAAAGATAGGTAACACGAATAAAAAACCAATGTTAGAGATTCCTTCCATGGATGCTAGCGAAAACTACGTGATGCCCGGTTTGATAGATGCGCACATACATTTTTTCCAGACAGGAAGTCTTTACACGCGCCCAGATGCACTAGATATGACTGCTGTAAAAACCTACGAGGAGGAATTACAGTTTGCTGAAGAAATGGTGCCTGATAGTTTTAAACGCTACTTGCGATTAGGCATTACGTCTGTAATGGATGTTGGAGGCCCTTTTTCAAACTTTAAAATTCGTGATAGCCTTGCTTCCACAACCTTGGCTCCCAATGTGTTTGTTACGGGACCCTTGTTTTCTCCTTATCAACCAGAAGCCTTGGCTACACTAGAAGATGTACCCATTTATAAAATTTCTTCTCTAGAAGATGCTACAGCACTTTTCAATAAAATGTTGCCCTACAAACCAGATTTTATAAAAGTTTGGTATATCGCTAACAAAGATGAACCCGCCGAAAAAAACTTTCCAATGGTGCAATACGTGGCAAAGATGGCACACGACAACGGGTTAAAACTTGCCGTCCACGCTACCCAAAAGAAAACTGCAGAGTTGGCTATAAAAGCGGGCGCCGATATTTTAGTACACAGCATAGACGACGAACCCGCAGATGAGGCATTTGCCAAATTATTGACAGACAATAATGTAACCTATATTCCTACGCTTATTGTTTCAAAAAATTATACAAAAGCATTTTTAGGCAAACCTGGTGATCATCCTGCCGACCTGTATTTTGCAAATCCAGAAACTTATAAATCGATGCGGTATTTTCAGAAATACACCAAGGAAAACATCACTGCAAATGTGAAGCAAATCTGGGATAATGAAGAACGTTTTATGGCCTATTATGATAGCCAAATTGAGAAAATGGCAAAAAGCCTTAAATTTCTTCAGGAAAAAGGTGTGAACATTGTTACAGGAACCGATGCTGGGAACATAGGTACAATGCACGCTTCCTCCTACATACAAGAAATGGAAGCAATGGTTAAAGCAGGTCTTACCGTACCCCAAGTAATAAAAGCGTCCACAATTAATGCAGCGGAGGGCTTTGGACTTGAAAAAATGATTGGATCGATTGCTGAGGGTAGAAAAGCAGATTTACTTGTTTTGAATAAAAATCCGCTGGAAAGCCTTTATAACCTGAGCACTATTAAAATAACACTCAAAGATGGTGTGACTTTAAATACTGCTGAAATCATCTCTGAAACCCCCGAACAAATAGTACAACGCCAGGTTAACGCTTACAACGCAAGAAATATAAATGCTTTCATAGACACCTATTCTGAAGATATTAAAATTTATAATTTCCCAGAAGAACTCTCCATAAGCGGGAAGGAAGCACTGCGAGCTCAATTTGCGCAGATGTTTGAGACCGTTCCCAATTTATATTGCGAAATTAAAAACAGGATTGTGTTAGGGAATAAGGTCGTGGACAGAGAATATGTGCGTTTTGGTGAAAATTACTCCAGCGTTATAGCTATCTACGAAATTACAGACGGAAAAATTTCGAAAGTTACATTTCTTCGGTAGCAAATATTTCAAAAATTGCCAAAACCTTTTCTTTTCGCTATTTTTAAGGAAAATTCCAAACTATGAAAATTATCCTCACAGCTTTTATGGTAGCAAGTATGTTATCGCTTTCAGCACAAACCAATCCTAAAATTTACGAGATAATAGATGCAGTTTCTGCACAAAGGATTGAAGCAGATATTACAACCCTCGCTGGCTTTGGCACCAGAAACACCTTTAGTGACACCGTGAGTAACACCAGGGGCATTGGCGCTGCCAGACGATGGATTAAAAAGGAATTTGAAACTATTTCAAAAAACTGCAGCAACTGTCTCGATGTTTTTTATCAAAAAGATTTTGTAAAAGCCGATGGCAATCGCCGAGTTCCACAGGACACTTGGATTGTAAATGTGGCCGCCGTTCAAAAAGGAACAAAGTATCCTAATCGCTATATTATTATGAGTGGTGATATAGATTCCAGAAATAGTGACGGTAGCGATTTTACCAAAGACGCACCAGGTGCTAACGACAATGCCAGCGGAATGGCAGGAGCTATTGAAGCCGCTAGAATACTTTCAAAATACAAATTTGAAAGTAGCATTATCTACTTAGGATTAAGTGGCGAGGAGCAAGGATTGTTCGGTGGAGCTGGCTTTGCTGCTTATGCCAAAGAAAAAAACTGGGATATTATTGGGGTACTGAATAATGATATGATCGGAAATATTAAAGGAGTGGACGGCATAATAAGCAATGTAGATTTCCGAATATTTTCTGAACCGGTCCCTCCTACCGAAACTGAAGAAGAACGAAATAGAAGACGCTTCTATGGCGGTGAAGTAGACGGCATCTCAAGACAATTGGCGCGCTATGTTCATAAAACTGTAAAAACCTATATGCCCGAAATGAATCCCATGATGATTTATCGTTTGGATCGTTTTGGCCGTGGCGGACATCACCGTCCGTTTAACGATTTGGGCTACGCCGGAATTAGAATTATGGAAGCCCACGAAAATTACACCCAACAGCACCAAGACATTCGCACCGAAAATGGCATTGAATACGGCGATAAACTTGAGTTCGTCAATTTTGACTATGCAAAAAAACTCACCGCTGTAAACGCTATTACTATGGCAAGTCTGGCCTGGGCTCCACCTGCTCCTACTAAAGTAGCGATTGGTGGGATTGTTGAACCTTCGGCAAAATTTAAATGGGACAAAGTGGATGGCGCTGTTGGTTACAAAATTTACTGGAGAGACACAACTTCCCCAACTTGGGACCATAGCAGATATGTTGGCGATGTTTCAGAATTTACGCTGGATGGGATTGTAATAGACAATTATTTTTTTGGAGTGGCAGCCGTTGGCGCAAATGGACATGAGAGCGTGGTAGTTTTTCCAAATTCGGTTTTTAGATAAAATCTGACGTTAGCCTTCGAGAACCTTAGCGGTTCTCCGCGAATCTCTGTGTAACAACTTGTACGCAGAGAAACACAGAGAGATTAGGAATTCGCAAAAAAAGCCACTTCAATTCTAGCCTGAAATTGCAAAGAGAACGGCTTTATTATTTAGCGGCGACATTTGCCTTTTTCGTATTTCTACTTTCTAATTTCTACTTTGAAACCTTTATCTTTGTTAAAAATAAATGCGCATGCTTAACGCTGGAGTTCTAGGTGCTGGCCACCTCGGTAAAATTCATTTAAAATTACTCAATCAGTCTACTAAATATAATTTAGTTGGCTTTTACGATGCAGATAGAGAAGCTTCTCGAAAGATAGAAGAAGAGTTCGGTTACAAAAGTTTTCAGACTATGGAAGCCTTAATCGATGCTTGCGATGTGGTTGATGTAGTAACACCAACTATCCATCACTTTTTTTGTGCTGAAAAGGTTGTCACAGCTGGAAAACATCTCTTTATTGAAAAACCCATCACCCACACCGTTGAAGAAGCCGAAAAGCTCTTACAATTAGCCAAAAAACACAATGTTAAAGGCCAGGTAGGACATGTAGAACGTTTTAACCCTGCTTTTATGGGTGTGAAAGACATGATGGAAAACCCCATGTTTATTGAGGCGCACCGTTTGGCTGAATTCAATCCCCGCGGAACCGATGTTTCAGTAGTGCTGGATTTAATGATTCACGATATAGACGCTATTTTAAGCGTAGTACAATCTAAAGTTAAAAATGTATATGCCAGTGGCGTTTCGGTTATTTCAGAAACACCAGATATTGCCAATGCCCGTATTGAATTTGAAAATGGATGTGTTGCCAATTTAACGGCAAGTAGGATCTCGATGAAAAAAATGCGAAAGGCTCGATTCTTTCAGCGCGATGCTTATATTTCAGTAGACTTTTTGGAGAAAAAGGTAGAAGTAGTAAAGATGAAAGACGCCCCAAAAGATCCAGACGATTTTGCAATGATCTTAACCAATGCTGAAGGAATTAAAAAACAGATCTATTTTGACAATCCGGACATCAATCCCAACAATGCTATTTTAGACGAGTTGGAAGCTTTTGCCGATGCTATTAATAATGATACTATTCCTGTAGTTAGTTTGGCGCAAGGAACACAAGCCTTGACGGTTGCGATGCAGGTTATTGAGAATTTTAAGATGTTGTAAAATTTAAATTGTTTGGTTGAGCACAGTCGAATCCAAATGTAATAAGCATTTTTAAACCATTTCTAGAAAATTTATTTTAACAACAATTAATAGATAATAATTATAGATTTCGGCAAATGTACCTTGTGGCAGGTAGCTTTAATGAAATAAAAACAAATTAGATGAAAAACGTAGCAGTAATAGGCGCAGGAACTATGGGTAACGGAATTGCCCACACCTTTGCGCAAACCGATTATAAAGTACAATTGATAGATGTTTCTAAGGATTCTCTCGACAAAGGCATCGCCACCATTACCAAAAACCTGGACAGAATGGTTGCCAAAGAGCGTATTACAGAAGAGGATAAACAACGCACCTTAAAAAATATTACTACCTATACTAGTTTGGAAGCAGGCGTAGAAAATGCCAGCCTTGTCATAGAAGCCGCGACCGAAAATGTAGATTTAAAACTGAAAATTTTCCGAGACCTAGACAAATTTTGTCCAGACAATACTATTCTGGCTAGTAATACTTCTTCTATTTCGATAACGAAGATCGCTGCCGCCACATCCCGTCCAGAGATGGTAATTGGGATGCACTTTATGAATCCAGTACCCATTATGAAATTGGTAGAACTCATTAAAGGCTACAGTACAAGTCAGGAAACTTATGACATCGTTAAGGAAATTTCAGAAAAACTTCAAAAAGTTCCTGTAGAAGTAAACGACTATCCAGGCTTTGTTGCCAACCGCATTTTAATGCCAATGATTAACGAAGCTATTGAAACGCTCTACAATGGAGTTGCTGGCGTGGAAGAAATAGATACGGTCATGAAACTTGGAATGGCACATCCAATGGGACCATTACAACTAGCAGATTTTATTGGGCTGGATGTATGTCTTTCAATCTTAAACGTCATGTACGACGGTTTCAAAAATCCGAAATATGCGCCCTGTCCATTATTAGTAAATATGGTGATGGCTGGAAAACTGGGAATTAAAAGCGACGAAGGTTTCTATGATTATTCAGAAAGCCGAAAAGCTGAAACCGTAGCGAAAATGTTCCAATAATCCAGTACACATTGTTCAGTACGCAGTATTCAAAACTGCTTACTGAGAACTGGCGACTGTAAACTGAAATTATGCCTAAAATCCTTCCTTTTAAAGCTGTACGCCCCACTCGGGATAAAGTAAGCCTTTTGGCGTCGCGTTCCTATGAAAGCTATACACCTGAGGAAAGAGAATCTAGATTGCGGGACAATCCGTTTTCGTTTTTACAGATTTTGAATCCCGGGTTTAAATACCAAAAGGAGATTTCGGGGAAGCGGCGTTATAAATTGGTTAAGAATAGATATCAGGAATTTAAGGAAGATGAAATATTTATGCAAGACCAAAAACCTTGCTATTATTTCTATAAAATTGTGAATCGAGACGGACTGGAGTTCCACGGAATTGTAGCTGCTGCAAGTGCCGAAGATTATGAAAACAACCTAATAAAAAGACACGAAGCAACTATTGAATACAGAGAAAATACTTTTAAAGAATATTTAAAAACAGTGGGTTTTAATGCCGAAGCTGTACTTCTTACCTATCCAGATCATTCAGAAATTGAAAGATTATTTGCCAAGGTGATGGAAACACGAGCTGAATATGAATTTACAACCACCTACCGAGATACACATTATGTTTGGAATGTAGATGACGAAACAATTGTAACCCAGCTACAAGCGTATTATTCCGACATGAAAGCCGTATATATTGCAGATGGGCACCATAGGTCTTCCTCTTCAGCATTGTTGGCAAAAGATTTAAAAGCAAAGAATAAGAAGCATACAGGGGAAGAATCGTATAATTATTTTATGTGTTTTTTGATTCCTGAAAGTGACCTTAAAATTTACGAATTTAATAGATTGGTAAAGGATTTAAACGGCCTAAGCAAAGAAGAATTTTTGATAAAGCTCGATGCAGTGTATCGTATAGAAAGTAGAGGTGTTGCTTATTACAAGCCTTCTAAAAAACATCATTTTAGTATGTATCTGGACGGTGAATTTTATTCTTTATACCTTAGGAAAAACAATTATAAAATTAAAAATGCTCTTGATGCTTTGGACACTCAAATTTTGTATACGACCATATTAAAACCAATTCTTGGAATTAACGATGTACGCAATGATACCCGATTAGCATATGCCGATGGAAAAAGAGACCTGGTTTTTGTTAAAGGCGAAGTGGATAAAGGCAATTTTAAAGTAGGCTTCGGCTTGCTTCCGGTAAGCGTGGAGGAAATGAAACAGATTGCAGATGAAGGCTTAACCATGCCGCCGAAAAGCACTTACATTGAGCCAAAGTTAAGAAGTGGCGTAACTATTTATGAGTTTTAAATCTTTGGTACAATTATTTTAAAATCGTATCGCTTTTTTTTTAAAATAATTATTAAGGAACTTTCAACCCATTAGAGATTTTATGAAAGTATAATTTCTTTATTAGGGTTATATAAATTCTTGAAAATCTAAGGTATAAATCCTATCAAAGTAAAACATACTTTGGTTGGTTGCGGAGAGAATACCCTATCAAAAATGTAATTATAAAGAAAGAATACATTTACATGAGCATTTCAGAAAATATAAAAGATTTTATTAAAAAAATACCCGATCACGTCACTTTGGTAGCGGTTTCAAAAACGAAGCCTGTTTCAGATTTATTAGAAGCCTATGAGAATGGACAACGGGTTTTTGGAGAGAACAAAGTACAGGAAATGGAATCTAAGTGGCAAGAAATGCCTAAGGATATTCAATGGCATATGATTGGCCACGTACAGCGCAATAAAGTAAAATATATGGCTCCTTTTGTGAGTTTAATTCACGCCGTAGATAGTCCAAGATTATTAAAAGAAATTAACAAGGAAGCTAAGAAAAGCAATAGAATTATTAAGTGCTTACTACAACTCAAAATTGCTGAAGAAGATAGTAAATTTGGGATGAGCGAATTAGATGCAAAGGAATTATTGGCTTCGAAAGCATATCAAAATTTTGAAAATATTTCAGTGGTAGGGCTTATGGGAATGGCTACTTTTACGGAAGACGAAACACAGGTAAGAAACGAATTTAAAAAACTGAAACGTATGTATGACGATTTCAGTAAAACGCAAGAAGATTTTACTATCTTGAGTATGGGAATGAGCGGCGATTATCAAATAGCTTTGGAAGAAGGTAGTACGATGCTGCGCCTGGGAAGTTCTATCTTTGGTGAACGTAATTGAGGGTAAAATCATAAAAAAATAAAAAATACTTTAAGCACTCTGGTGCACTATTAACTTTAGACACTTAATTATTTACACAATACTAGACATAGAAACAACAGGCGGAAAGTTTAATGAAGAAGGCATTACCGAGATTGCCATCTACCGCTTTGACGGACATAAAATTGTAGACCAGTTTTTCAGTTTGGTAAATCCCGAACGGAAAATTCAGCCTTTTGTGGTAAATCTTACGGGCATTAATAATGAAATGCTACGCAGTGCTCCAAAGTTTTACGAAGTAGCCAAACGTATTATTGAAATTACAGACGGCACTGTACTTGTAGCCCACAATGCCAAATTTGACAACCGCATATTAACAACAGAATTTGACCGTCTTGGTTATAATTTTGACAAAGAAACACTTTGCACTGTAGAACTAAGCAAAGAGCTAATTCCAGATATGCCTTCCTATAGTTTAGGCAAATTGGTACGTTCCCTGGGTATCCCAATTACGGACAGACATCGTGCACAAGGCGATGCAAAAGCGACAGTAGAATTATTCAAGCTATTGCTTCAGAAAGATATAAACAAAGAAATTATTCAAGCTTCGGTGCGTAAGGATCCAAAACGTCATTTGGACACTAAATTGCTGGATCTAATTGCTGAAGCGCCTTCGGAAACTGGTGTTTATTATATGCATAACGAAGCTGGTGAAATTATCTATATTGGAAAAAGCAAAAATATTAAAAAACGCCTTACACAGCATTTTACCAGTGATAATAGAAAGTCTAAGAAAATTCAGTTGGAAGTAGCTGCTGTTACTTATGAACTTACTGGAAACGAACTTATAGCGCTATTAAAGGAAAGCGAAGAAATAAAACATACAAAACCGCAATACAATCGAGCTTTGCGAAGAACTTTGTTTCAGTACCAGTTGGGTTCATTTGTGGACGAACATGGATATATTAACCTTACCATTGATAAAGCAGATGCCCGAAAAAAGGCCATCACCACCTTTAGTAATTACCAACAAGCAAAATCTTCGGTATATTCCATTACTGAAAAATATAACCTTTGTCAAAAATTAACAGGTTTACATAAAACAAAGGGTAATTGTTTCAACTATACAGTTAAGGATTGTGAAGGAGCGTGTATTCAAAAAGAAACTTCTGAAGATTATAACGTACGGGTACAATTATTTTTGGACGAATATAGTTATGCCAATCAGCATATGCTGGTAATAGACCGAGGGCGGGATGTCGATGAACGTTCGGTTATATTAATTGAAAATGGTGTTTATAAAGGATTTGGATTTTATAATTTGAATTATCAGATAAATAATCCTGCGGTACTAAAATCTATTATTACACCTATGTCCAACAATAGAGATGCACAACATATTATACAAACATATCTTAAAAAGAGACGCGTATTAAAAATCATTCCTTTAGCTACAGACCCTGTTAATTAAAGAAACTTACTTACTTTTATAAAACACAAAAATCTTCCTTATTGGAACCCACTAAAAAAAGTACTTGGCGACGAGATTTGCACAGCATCATTTATGAGGCAGATACACCTATGGGTAAACTATTTGATGTAGTGCTGCTCATCCTTATTGTGGTAAGTGTAATTTTTGTTATGATAGAAAGTGTCCGTGGATGGCCTGGTTATATCTACGATTATTTATATTATGGCGAATGGGTAATCACCATCTTTTTCTCATTTGAATATTTAGCTCGAATTGTTACAATTAAACGGCCCTCTAAGTATATTTTCAGTTTCTATGGGATTATAGATTTTCTATCTACCATTCCACTATACTTGTCTTTTATCTTGGCTGGAACTAATGTTTTATTGGCAGTACGTGCTTTAAGGTTGTTGCGGGTTTTCAGGATACTAAAAATTACACGCTACATAGGAGAGTCTAATAAGTTGCGAAAAGCATTGATGGACAGCAGGCCAAAAATTCTGGTTTTTTTATTTGCCGTACTTATCATTTCTATTATTGCTGGAACACTTATGTATCTGGTTGAAGGCGAACAAAGTGGTTTTGTGAGTATTCCTGTAAGCGTATATTGGTGTATTGTTACATTAACTACGGTAGGCTTTGGAGATATTGCCCCCGTCACACCGCTAGGGCAATTAATTGCAGCTATTATTATGATTATGGGATATGGTATTATTGCAGTACCAACCGGGATTGTAAGCGCAGAATATACCAAGAGTATGGGGCCCTCAAATATAAGTGACAAAGATTACGTTCATGTAAATTCGCAGACGTGCCGCAACTGTAATGCAACAAAACATAGGGACGATGCAGAATTTTGCCATCGTTGTGGTACTGAATTGCATTACGAAGATATTATAAAATAATGGCTACTACTCCCCTACTCATTTGTGTGGTGGGTCCAACTGCCATAGGTAAAACTACGTTGGGTATCAAAATTGCTCAGCACTTTTCTACTGAAATAATTTCAGCAGATTCCCGACAGTTTTTTAAAGAAATGACGCTAGGCACTGCGGTTCCTTCTGCGGAAGAATTAGCTTCAGTTCCCCATCATTTCATCCAAAACCGAAGTATTTTCGATGCTTACAACGTAGGAGATTTTGAAAAAGATGCACTTAGTACACTCAAAAAACTTTTTAAAAAAAATGATGTGGTTGTTTTAGTAGGGGGCTCAGGACTGTATGTAGATACTGTCGTAAAAGGTCTCGATACATTTCCGAAGGTTTCTGAAAATATCAGACTTCAACTTAACAAAGAATTTGAAGAAGATGGATTGGCTTCACTTCAACAAGAATTAAAGGAAAAAGATCCTACTTATTTTAAAAAGGTCGATATTCAAAACCATCACAGGGTGATACGCGCTTTGGAAATTATTCGTGGAACAGGAAAACCCTTTTCGTCTTTTCTGAATAGAGGAGCTGCTCAAAGAGATTTTAATACCTTATATATTGGGCTTACAGCCGAAAGAGCATTGGTCTACAACCGAATTAATGAACGGGTAGATATTATGATTGAGAATGGTTTATTGGAGGAAGCAAAAAACTTATATGCCCATAAAGAGCTCAACGCGCTGCAAACAGTTGGATATCGTGAGTTGTTTCAATTTTTTGACGGGGTGATTTCTAAAGAAGAAGCCATTTCAGAAATAAAAAAGAACACACGCAGGTTTGCAAAAAGACAGGGTACCTGGTTCAAAAAAAATGAAGAAATAGCGTGGTTTGATTACAACAGCTCACCTACAAAAATCCTTACTTTTATTGAACACAAAAACGCCATCCCGAAATAAATCGGGTGGCGCTTATGACACTTTCTATCAATATTTTTATTGGTCTACTTCGTTTTTAACAACCAAACGAAATCCTTCCCCATGAATGTTGATGATCTCAACACCATCATCTATACTCAAGTATTTACGTAGTTTTGCAATATATACGTCCATACTACGAGAGGTAAAGTAATTGTCGTCTCTCCAAATTTTAGTTAACGCCAATTCACGTGGCATAAGGTCGTTTTTGTGTAGGGCGAGTAAACGTAGTAATTCGTTTTCTTTTGGAGACAACTTACTAGGATCTTGCTTTTTAAAAGTCAAGAATCGCAATTTTGAATTTAGGTGGAAATTCCCAATTTCAAATTCAAACTGTTTGCTATCTGCTATAGAATCTGTTGCTTTACGCTGGATGATTGCTTTAATTTTCATTAGCAATACCTCACTATCAAAAGGTTTGTTAAGGTAATCATCTGCACCAACTTTGTATCCTTTTAAAACATCTTCTTTCATAGCTTTTGCCGTCAAGAAAATAATTGGCACATCTTCATTTTTTTCTCTAATTTCTTTTGCGAGCGTAAAACCATCCTTATATGGCATCATAACATCTAGGATACATAGATCGTAGTCGTCTTTTTTAAATTTCTCAAAACCTTCCATACCGTTTTTGGCGTGAACAACGTCATAGTCGTTCATGGCGAGGTAATCTTTTAATACGGTTCCAAAGTTTGGATCGTCTTCTACTAATAGGATTTTTTTGTTTTCAGTTTCCATAAGTTATGATATTAAGTGTAGTTTAATAATGAATGTGCTTCCTTTGTCTTTTTCGCTTTCTACAAAAATTTCGGCATCGTGATCTTCCAAAATTCTTTTTACATAAGCTAAACCAAGACCGTGACCTTTTACATTGTGAATATCCCCGGTGTGTTCTCGGTAAAATTTTTCAAATATTTTTTTCTGAACCGCTTTGGTCATACCAATTCCTTGGTCTCTAATCTTTAAAATGATGGTGTTTTTAACATTTTCTGTATAGATATCTATTTTTGGTTCGTCTTCAGAATATTTTATCCCATTGTCTAAAATATTAACAACAACGTTGGTGAGATGTGAGTCGTTAGCGAGTACTGAAGATTTTAAGGCTCCAAAATGTGTTTTTACATACCCTCCTCTGTCTTCAACAATGAGTCCAACGTGAGATACTGCGCTTTCGATAATATCATGTAGTTTTAATCGTTCTTTGGGCAGGTCTAATTCATTTTTCTCCAATTTTGAGATACGCAATACATTTTCTACTTGAGCGTGCATTCGTCGGTTTTCATCACGAATCATCCCAAGATATCTTGCCAAAAACTCTTTATTGTCTTTAACTTTCGGATTGTTTAAAGCATCCAGAGCCAAATTAATGGTTGCAATGGGTGTTTTAAATTCATGAGTCATGTTATTAATAAAGTCTGTTTTTATTTGCGAAATCTGTCTTTGTTTGAACAATTGCGATAGTGCACTGCTGTAGGCAAGGATAATTACTCCTGTAAAAATTAACGATAACACTGCCATACCTAAAATGGAATTGAGTACTTCTCGTTTTTTATCTGGAAAACTTACAAACAACTGGTATTGCGTTTTTAAGTCCTCGTTTACAAATAATGGGGCACTATATGTGTTATCTGGATTTAACTCAAAATTATCTGATTGTACATTAGTCGCTAGACTTTTACTAAAAATGGCATACTGAAAAGGAGAAATAATTCCTCTTTCTTCTAATTCATTTTTCAGGTTTTTTTCAATTTCTTCTTTGCTTACTCGCTGATGGATTGGTCTTCTTTCTGAAATATTTTTGAAAGCAGATTCAAATTGTTTCTTTTCAAAATCGGTTAACCTACTTAAGGTTTCAAATCTTGTCACCGCTTCTTCAGCACCATCAACAGGATCTTTTATTTTGATTTCCTCTCTGCGATTTGTAATTCTTTTAAATTTTATACTGTCTATTTCAGTATCAAAAATATTTGTAGAAAGTTTAAAATCTTCAGATAAAATACTGTTATAAAAAACACTTTTCTCTTGGTTACGATCGTCTCTAATTGCATACAGCAATTCATTAACAGTAATTTCTTCTGGATTTCCTAAGCTATCCACTATACCGCTATAAATATAATAATATTCATCTAGCTCCCTTTCCTGGATAGTTCTAGAGACATTTAATAGGGAGTTTTTTACCGTAGAACTAAACTGTTCGTCTTTAGTTTTATAGGAATTTGATATCCAATATCCTTGAACAAAAATTATCCCAAGAAGGGATAAACTCATCAGTAGAATGAGAAAGATAAATAATTTTTTGTTCATCCACCAAAAGTAAGATTTTAACATTTAGCCGTAGGATGGTTTAACCAAATGTTAACACTATAGAAGGAACGGTATTACTGGGATGTAAGAAGTTTTTTATGTAGTGCCTGAACTGCTTTTTGCGTTTTCTTTATTTCAATATTTTCTATGACTGCGTGCGCTAATTTTATTTTTTTCGCATCACTCCACTGGTTTTTCATTCTGGCGGCTATCTTCTCTGCTGATGTGTTGTCTCGTTGTAAGAGTCTTTCTATTTTAAGTTGCTTTGGAGCTGTAATTAAAATAGTATAGTCACACTCCTTATAACCTCCATTTTCAAATAGAATAGCAACTTCTTTGATACAATACACTCCTTCCTGTTTTTTTATCCAACGCTTAAAATGGGCTTTGACTTTTGGATGGATAATTTGGTTCACACTTTGTAAAAGTTCAGCATCGTTAAATATACAATCTGCTACAAAAGCTCTATTTAGACCTGCGGAATCATATGCGTTTTCTCCTAAGAGCTCTATTAGTTTTTTTCTAATTATTTTAGATGAATTAGTGAGCTTTTTGGCTTCAATATCTGCAATATAAACTGGAACTCCTAAGTTTTTAAACATAGTAGCAACCGTTGTTTTACCGCTCCCTATACCTCCCGTAAGTCCAACAATTTTCACCTAAAAGTTTATTTAAAAATTAAAAAATCTATTTTTTTTGTTAGCATCTCTATGTTCTTAGCTTCTTTTGGTGCGTTTACTATGGTTGGGGTTAAAAAATTTTCTTCGTTATTACGTTGTTTGTAATCACACACAATTTCAAAATCCTGAGCGGTAATTGATGCAAATTTTTCGATAGGGACAATAAAGGTAATTTCAATTTTTTCAGGTATGATTTTTAATGTAATTTCTTTAGGTACGTTTATAAGATTTATTGGAAGCACTATTTTTTTTTGTGCAAATTCCTTTACTGTTTGCTTAACAATAACATTTTTTGTTTTTGAATACAGTCCTGAAAAGGGGAAGTCTTCCAGTGCTATCTTATTTGAAATGTTTTTATCTACGTTTTGTAACACCAATTGCTTTGTGGCCACACTAGCTATTGAATCCAATAATCTCTGTGGTCCTGCTACGTTAATAGAGTCTGGAGAGGCTATAAGCGTATCTACTTTCTTGAATCCTTCTTTGTATGCTATCACAGCATGTATAATTACTGGAATTTTTTTAGACTCTACTCCTTGTAAATCTATACTTAACTCATTTTTAGAAAGATTCCTAATAGCACCCGAATAGTTAATTTGATTTGCAATTTCCTCTTTAAAATTATCGCCTTGTACTATTGCTTTTTTAGTAGTGTCATCAAAATACTTACTTACATCCAGTGTAACTGTGGGTTGCTTCATTTTATAAACTAAAAAATCAAATCCATTTGAAGTAATATCAAACGTTATACTATTAATATTATCATCCCCTAGTAAATAGTTTTCTGGCAAATTAGTATACACTAATTTCGCTTCAATTTTTGCAGAATTTTCTTTTGAAAATTTAGTGAGTGCCCAAAAAATAATAGCCAATAACAGAAAGAAAAAAAACATATTAATTTTTATGCTTTTAAAAGATTTTTTTGAAACTGCCATGAGCGTTTTCTAATTTTATTTAAAAAATAAGTTAGGGAATTGTACTTCGGGGTCTCTCCCAAGCCATGAAATATAGAACGTAGATTTTAAAAAAGCTAATCCATATCCAAAAAATTGAATACAAACAGCCCAAATAACCATACAACCAATAACCAAGCTTTTATTTCTAAGTCCAGCGTCTAAACAAAGCACTCCCAAATACAGTAATAGTGGTATTAAGTATAAAGGCGAAATAAATACGCCACAAACTATCGAAAGTATTGTAAAGACAACAAACAGTGTAGGAAACCAAAATGTTATTTTTGCAGCACTAGGATGCCATTTGTTTAATATGGGACGTACCAATCCAAACTTTTTTACTTGTGTATAAAACTTTGACCAAGATATCCTTCTTTTATGGAATACGTAGGCGTCTGGAATAAAAACAGTTTTAAAGCCAGATTTCAAAATCCGTTGTGATAAGTCTGGGTCTTCGCCTGGATGTATTTTTGCAAAACCTCCAGTACTCTCAAATGCTTTTTTTGAAATTCCCATATTAAAACTTCTGGGTTCGAATGTATTTACACTTTTTTTACTTCCTCTAATGCCTCCTGTTGTTAGAAAAGAAGTCATTGTATAATTTATTGCTTTTTGTAAAGGTGTAAAATTATTATGAGCTGCATCTGCTCCACCATAACAATCTACATAAGTATTTTCTAGAAAACTACCTACTGTTTCTAAATAGTGAGGAGGAACTAAACAATCTGAATCTAAAATAATATAGTAATTCCCTTTTGCTTTTCGCATCCCAAAATTTCGAGAGTCGCCAGGTCCGGAATTTTCTTTAAAATAGTAGGAAATAGAAAGTTTTTCTGAAAATTCTTTAACAATAGGCTCAGCACTTTCAGAACTTCCATCTTCTATGATTACTATTTCAAAAGGCTTGATATAAGAAAGCAACAGAAAACTTTCCAAGAGTTCTTTAATTTCTTGGGGTCTGTTGTATACTGGAATAATAAACGAGTAGTAGCGTTCCATTGAGTAGCAAAGATACAGAATAAAAAAAGCCGCCCCAGTATTACCAGGGCGACTTTAGGTTGATTATATGAAAAAATTACTGCTTTACAATCTTGTAAATTCCAACTTCTCCTTCTACAACTACCTTCATAATGTATGTTCCAACACTTAAGTTGGACACATCAAGACGTGTGCTGTTCGTACCCACATTTTGGTTGACAACTGTTTGTCCTAAAATGTTAGTGATAGTTACACTGTCTATGTTACGTGTTCCAGCGTCCAGATTCAAATCATTGTTGGTCGGGTTAGGGAAGTATGTAAATCCATCTACAACCGCATCACCTACTCCAAGGAAGAAATCACCATCTATAACGATGTCTGTAACTCCCTCGTGGTTTGCTACATACACATAGTATGCTTGACCTGCAACTACTGGAATAGAAGTAGTAACTCCTGGTACACATTGGTTATCGAACCAAGGGACCAACGTAAGTTCTGTTTCCATTGCAGACTCACTTGGAGCCGTGTAGAATGTTACAGAAGTATATCCTGCTGGAGACGTTACAGTTGCTGTAGCGGTTCCGCCCATTTCTGGAACAAAGTTATACCATACACCTAATACACCTGCATTATCACAGTCTGCTGGTGTTCCTGCCTCTGTAGTTGCTGCTGGCATTGCTACAGCTGCATCTGTATAAGGGAACCCTATTTCATCTACATCTATAGAATTTGCTATCATATCGTTTGGAGGTGGTATCGGAGCACAACTAAGTGTTAAATTGAAATCTCCTGTTTGCGTAAGAAAACCGTGTACCAAAATATAATATGTTGACACTCCGTCACTCTGGAAAGTAAGCTCTGAAGAGAAACCAGAACAACCATCACCATCGTCATTTGCAGCAACACACGTTAGTGTACCACAGTCTCCTGAGTATACTGAAATCTTAGTATCGAAATCTGCATCGTTACAAGTTGACAATGTAATGTCTGATACCAAACCAGGAATGGCTTCCGTATACGTATACCAAACTCCAGGAGCCGATATAGTAATAGGTCCAGCTGGACCAGCACCAGTATTATTACAATCTTGTGCAACACCTGTATCTATGGTAGCAAATGAAGTACTTCCTGCTGTTACAGAGTCACAAGCTATTGCTATCGCATCTTCACAAAGATCATTGGCTGCAACTGGGCTACAGCTAACTTCCAAACTAAAGGCACCTGCACTTGCAGTTCCAAAACCTTCAACAGCTACATAATATGTTGTAGAACCATCGGAAAGGAATGATACCTGAGACTGAAAAGCACAGAAATCGTCGTTAGTAGCTACTTGAGTTCCACCACAAGAATCATAAACCGTAAGTCTTGAATCGTAGGTAGTTCCACCATCACAAAGTGAGAAGGTCACAAATTCTAAAGCGCCGCTTCCTGTGTAAGAGTACCAAGCATCTGGAGAAGCATTAAAACCACCCATGTTTGTATAATCATTCGTATCTCCTGTTTCAACATCACCACAATCCATTGCAATGGCGCCAGCACATTCGTCGTTACTAGAACAATTTCCAAATGTAAGGTTTGCGATTAATTCTCCAGCACCTGCAGCACCTTCTACCTCAACTCGGCTAATTGGTTCTTCTGCAATAAACCCAAAGAAATCCTGAGTATTAGGTACTACATTCACATTAAAGGTATCGAGTAACATTCCACCTGCATCGTACGTACGTACTATAACATTTGCAGTATTATTAAAAATATCAAAACCTGCGCTTGTTACTTCTGCAGAACCCGTAAAGTTAATAATTGTAAAGTCTGCAAAAGAATTTGCTCCTGCTAATACATCAGCCTGTCCTAAGAAGCCTGCACCTAAAGTAACAGTGTCACCACCACCACCACCGGCACCTACAGTAATTGAAAATCCATTTTCAAGTTCTCCAGCTGCATAACAACCGTCACCTGCGCTAGAGATAACTGGACCACAACCTTGAACACTTCCTGGGGGCACACCAACACCTTCAAAATTCTCTGATGTAAAATTGGCCGAACCAATACAATCGTCTTGTAAATCAGGTAAAGTATCATAAACAACTGTTCCACCACCACCTCCGGTAGCGCACATAAGTCCAGAAACTGTAGCATCAGTTCCACCTAATAATGAACCTGAAGCAATAATAGAACCGCCACAAGAAATTTGGTATGAGGGCGTATTATCGCCAAAAGTCCCCATAGACTCAATAAAGAATTCTAATGGCTCATTAGCTGTAGTTACCATTTGTGTGTCATCATATCCAAGTCCATATGTTCCATCTGCAACAGATAATAAAACTGTAGCCATATTATCCCTTAGTTCCCAAGAAACTTCGTCTCCAAAACCTGTATCAAAAACTCTAACGGTAAACTCGTTAGGGCCACCCCCTCCACCACAAAGTATTCCAGATTCGGTAGCATCATCACCACCTAATAAAGCGCCAGACACCAAAATAGATCCGCCACAAGAAATTTCGTAACTAGGTGTATTGTCACCAAAAGTCCCCATTGCTTCAATAAAGAATTCTAAGGGCTCGTTACCAGTGGTAACCATTTGTGTATCGTCGTAACCGAGACCATAAGTTCCGTCTGCTACAGATAAAAGTATAGCAGTTGTATTGTCACGTAGCTCCCAAGAAACTTCATCTCCAAAACCCGTATCAAAAACTCTAACGGTGTACTCATTTCCACCTTCCATTTGCGGAATAATAATAGTTTGTGAGATTGTTGTACGGCTTTCTTGATTTGCCTTCTTGAGGAATGTTTTATCAACATTGCTCGAAAGGTCGCTATAATTCAGGGGTGTACCCTGTTGAGCAAAACCAAAAGAACTTACCAACAAAACAAGCAGTAATGTAATTTTTTTCATAATGATTATAATTTATAGTTAATTTATGTTAAAGGTAAATCAAATTTTATTCTTTAACAATTTGTTTTAGTTTTATTAATAATAAAAGTCGCCCCGGTTTTACCAGGGCGACTTTAGGTTGATTATATGAAAAAATTACTGCTTTACAATCTTGTAAATTCCAACTTCTCCTTCTACAACTACCTTCATAATGTAAGTTCCAACACTTAAGTTGGATACATCAAGACGCGTGCTGTTCGTACCCACATTTTGGTAAACAATTGTTTGTCCTAAAATGTTATAAATAGTTGCACTGTCTATGTTACGTGTTCCTGCATCCAGATTCAACTCATTGTTGGTCGGGTTAGGGAAGTATGTAAATCCATCTACAACCGCATCACCTACTCCAAGGAAGAAATCACCATCTATAACGATGTCTGTAACTCCCTCGTGGTTTGCTACATACACATAGTATGCTTGACCTGCAACTACTGGAATAGAAGTAGTAACTCCTGGTACACATTGGTTATCGAACCAAGGGACCAACGTAAGTTCTGTTTCCATTGCAGACTCACTTGGAGCCGTGTAGAATGTTACAGAAGTATATCCTGCTGGAGACGTTACAGTTGCTGTAGCGGTTCCGCCCATTTCTGGAACAAAGTTATACCATACACCTAATACACCTGCATTATCACAGTCTGCTGGTGTTCCTGCCTCTGTAGTTGCTGCTGGCATTGCTACAGCTGCATCTGTATAAGGGAACCCTATTTCATCTACATCTATAGAATTTGCTATCATATCGTTTGGAGGTGGTATCGGAGCACAACTAAGTGTTAAATTGAAATCTCCTGTTTGCGTAAGAAAACCGTGTACCAAAATATAATATGTTGACACTCCGTCACTCTGGAAAGTAAGCTCTGAAGAGAAACCAGAACAACCATCACCATCGTCATTTGCAGCAACACACGTTAGTGTACCACAGTCTCCTGAGTATACTGAAATTTTAGTATCGAAATCTGCATCGTTACAAGTTGACAATGTAATGTCTGATACCAAACCAGGAATGGCTTCCGTATACGTATACCAAACTCCAGGAGCCGATATAGTTACAGGACCCGCTGGACCAGCACCAGTATTATTACAATCTTGTGCAACACCAGTATCGATAGTTGCATTAGAAGTACTTCCTGCTGTTACAGAGTCACAAGTTATTGCTATCGCATCTTCACAAAGATCATTGGCTGCAACTGGGCTACAGCTAACTTCCAAACTAAAGGCACCTGCACTTGCAGTTCCAAAACCTTCAACGGCTACATAATATGTTGTAGAACCATCGGAAAGGAATGATACCTGAGACTGAAAAGCACAGAAATCGTCGTTAGTAGCTACTTGAGTTCCACCACAAGAATCATAAACCGTAAGTCTTGAATCGTAGGTAGTTCCGCCATCACAAAGTGAGAATGTCACAAATTCTACATCACCACTTCCTGTGTAAGAGTACCAAGCATCTGGAGAAGCGTTAAATCCACCAGTATTTGTATTAGTGCTAGTATCTCCTACTTCTACGTCCCCACATTCCATTGGAACAGCAGTTGCACAGTTGTCATTGTTAATTATAACGGCATCTGCATCTGGTACACTTACCCAAGTAACTTCAGAATTAGCAGGGTCATTAATGTTGCCCACAACTGTTGTCGCTCCTGTTGTAATGTTTACAGATCTCCATTCTGCTCGAGCAGCCCCTGGGTTGTATGCAGCTAAAAACACAGTATCACTATTTGGATCCCATGTCATTCCTTGTGCAAAATTGGCATCAAAACCAGTAGGACCTACCAAAGTAGCAGCGGCAGTAACAAGATCAATAGTATAAATTTCATCTGTACCTAGATCATGGGCATACATTATACCTGCTCCAGTAATTGCAATATCTGCCAAGCCAGCACTACCTGTTCCTGTAATAGGGCCAATGAGTGTAGAGGCACCCGTAGCTGTATCTATAGTAAACAAGTTAAGAGCAGTATCAAAACCGTACAGCACCCCATCAACTGGGTTAGAAGAGAAACCAACATATCCTTCAGTCATAGGTCCTACAAGTGTGTAAGCACCTGTTGCGATATCTACACTATATAAAGTACTTAATAAACTCGTTGTATTAAGAGTAGCGACGTATGCTGTTCCAGCATTGCTAGTATCAACATCTCCAGCTAATTCGAAATCCCCATCATTTGCACCAAGTGAAAGAGATGTAAATACCTCAGGTGCAACTGGATCAAAACTTCCGTACATATTCAAATTAAATGCCTCAAAACCATAAGCAATTGGTGTACCGCCACCGCCGCCACCGCCGGCAGGTACTACCTCAGCTTCCCAGCCACAAGTATTAACCACACCACTAAATCTGGAAGCAAAAGTTAAGCTACCATTAGTAGAAGTAAAAGTTGTCATACCTGCATTGATCATGTCAACGAGTTCATCACCGTCTACAGAACTATTCCAAAGTTCTGGGTCACCCGAAGTAGGATTCGTAGCAGATCCACTACCATTTGTGGCAGTAACGGGACCTGAGCCGTCAAAAATGGCAAACCAGTCAAAAGCTCCAAAGACTCTGAAAGAATTGAAGGTTACCGAAATCTGTTCACCCGGAGGGGCATCAAGGGTCGTAACAGTGATGCAGTCACAATTTGGATAATCCCCCAGATCTCCCGAAGATGTCACTGAACAATCACCTCCTGGGCCGCCATTTGTTCCATCAGATGGATCATAGATGAAGTCTCCTACATTTGCCACGAAGGTTTCAGTGGCACCCGCCGTAGGAATAATGTCTACCAAACGATTCACAGAACTAGATCGCTTGTATGCTTTTATAAGCGCTATTTCTTCTGAAGTAAAATAATTTGTAAGTGGCATAGCAGTTGTGCCAATGTTTTCGAATCTATTTACAAGCTCCTGAACATTAGTGCTCTGACCTTCAACTGCTTTCGCTGCTTGAATTTCCGCCATTTCTGCTGGAGTTTGGGCAAAAAGTGTTCCTGCCAAACAGAACATTATAAGCCCTAAAAAGGTAATTTTTTTCATAATCTTTTAAGATTTAAGTTAATATATCTTAAATGTATCTAAAAATTACCGTAATTACAATATGTATTCGACGAAGAGAACGTAATGTCGATAAACACCATAAAAAAATCCGCTCAGAGGTTATCTGGCGGATTTTAACACATCATTATGTTCTATTTATTCGTTGTCTATAAATTTTTCCATAACCAAATCACTTACTCCCATGTTGCTGAACCCTCCGTCGTTAAATAAATTTTGGAGTGTGACACGCTTTGTTAAATCGCTAAACATAGCAATGGTATAGTTTGCACAATCTTCAGCAGTGGCATTACCCAGGGGAGACATTTTTTCAGCATAGGCAATAAAGCCATCAAAGCCTTTTACTCCTTGTCCAGCAGTAGTTGGTGTTGGGGATTGTGAAATAGTATTCACACGAACTTTTTTGTCTTTTCCGAAGAAATACCCAAAACTTCTGGCAATAGACTCCAAATACGCTTTATTGTCTGCCATATCGTTATAATCTGGAAATACTCGCTGTGCGGCCATATAAGTTAAGGCCACGATACTTCCCCATTCGTTCATTGCGTCTTTCTGATACAACGTCTGCATTGTTTTATGAAAAGAACCTGCGGAAACATCCCAGCCTTTATGAGTCCAATCATAATTCTGGTCTGTATAGTGTTTGCCTTTTCTAACATTTACAGACATTCCAATAGAGTGGAGCACAAAATCTAGCTTTCCGCCTAAAATTTCCATAGCTTGTTCTACTAAATTTTCAAGATCTTCTAAACTGGTTGCGTCTGCTGGAATAATTTCAGATCCTGTTTTTTCAGCTAAAGTTTTTATTTGTCCCATGCGCATAGCAATAGGTGCATTTGTAAGCACAAAAGTTCCGCCCTCTTCATGAATTCGCTCTGCAGTTTTCCAGGCAATAGAATGCTCGTCTAATGCGCCAAAAATAATTCCTTTTTTTCCTTTTAGTAGATTGTATGCCATGGGTGTATTGGTTTAGTGTTATTTTTTTCTTGGTACGCAAATATACAGTTAATTGCGTAATTGTTTTGCGTGCGCCAAGGCCGAATCTGTTAGTGTATGACCGCCAATCATTTGAGCAATTTCTACGATGCGCTCCTCGTTGGTGAGCTGTTTTAATTGCGTAGTAGTCACATTATTTATGTCTTCTTTATACACTTTTATCTGTTGATTTCCCTTTGCCGCAATTTGCGGTAAATGCGTAATACTACACACTTGCATGGTTTTACTCATCTGTTCCATTATGGTTGCCATTTGTTGGGCAATCTCACCAGAAACCCCAGTATCAATTTCATCAAAAATAAGGGTTGGTAAATTTTTATAGCTCGCCAAAACGGCTTTAATAGATAGCATAATTCGGCTTAATTCTCCACCTGAAGCTACCTTTTTAAGCACTCCAAACTGCGCTCCCTTGTTAGCCGTAAAAAGCAATTCTAAGGTATCGGTTCCCTGTTCTTTGAATTCTGAAATTTTAGTCATCTTAAACTGAAACTGTGCATTAGGCAGCCCTAATTTTTTCAATAATGTTTCTAATTGAGCTTTAAGACTAGGGATGACTTTTAATCTGGATTCGTGAAGTTTTTCTGAAATCTCCAGCAAGCTATCTTTGGCAGTCTTTACTGAAGCTTCCAACATAGCAATACGTGAATCTACATTGGCTGTTGCTTCTATCTTGAAAGCTAGATCATTCTCAATAGCTACCAATTCCTCAACTGTAGCAACAGTATGTTTTTGTTGAAGTTTATATAGGTTTTGTAACGTAGCTTGGAGTTGGAATAAAGCAGAAGGATCTGCTTCCAAATCTTCCGCTTGTCTTCCTACTTCTTCTTCTAGATCTTCCAATTCAATTAAAACACTATTTAAGCGTTCCCAAAGTCCTTCGTAGGCAGAAGAAAAAGATTTAATTTTTCCTAATTGCAATCGGGCTTCCTTCGCTGTTTCCAACGTGCCTATCTGTTCTTCAGAAAACAACTTTAAAACACTTGCTAAACCTTCTTGTATCGTTTCGGCGTTGTTTAATTTTTCATATGCTTCTTCTAATGATAACTGATCTACTTTGGAAAGATTTGCTTCCTGTAATTCGGTGTATAAAAAGGTATGGTAGTCCAGTTCTTTAGCACTTGTTTCCTTTTCGGCTATAAGATTGCGCAATTCGCTCTGTAGTTTTTT
Source organism: uncultured Flavobacteriaceae bacterium (assembly GCA_963799365.1). Taxonomy (GTDB): domain Bacteria; phylum Bacteroidota; class Bacteroidia; order Flavobacteriales; family Flavobacteriaceae; genus Marinirhabdus. The sequence goes on along the minus strand of CAWCWV010000016.1, from coordinate 51,122 downwards.
AAAATCCTGCAAACCTTCAGCATAGTGTTGTAAAAGCATATCGTTTCCAGCAATAGCATCTAGCACCTCTAATTGGTTTTTTTCGGACAACAAAGATCTGGTTTCGTGCTGGCTGTGAATATCTACCAAACGTTCTCCTAATTGTTGTAATTGTTGTAAGGTAACAGGGGTGTCGTTCACGAAAGCACGTGACTTTCCAGTAGGTAAAATCTCACGACGTATGATGGTGTGGTCTTCGTAATCTAAATCAAGTGTTTCAAATAATTCTTGCAATTTGTAAACAGCTATCATAAAATCACCTTCTATAATGCATTTTTTTGTGGGATTTTTAACACTACTTATATCTGCTCTCTTTCCTAAAAGCAAGGAAAGCGCACCTAATAAAATAGATTTTCCGGCACCCGTTTCACCTGTAATTGTGGTAAGGCCTGAAGAGAAAGCTACCTTAATATCGTCTATTAAGGCATAATTTTTTATGGAAAGTTGGGTTAGCAAGGCACGTTTATTTTGTGCTACTAAGATAGCAGAAGTTTACGTATTTAAAAACGAATGAGATCGAAATCCTAAAACTTAATATCTGCCCAAGTACTTCTCCTTGTAGGAGCCATGCGGTTTAAATTTTCTAAGAACTGTGTGATATTTACTTTTGGACCGCCACTGAAAATAGCTGCAATTTCATCACTTTTAGCATCAAAGAACGTACGTATGATAAAAGAATTAGGTCTACGATCGTTAATACTTTTTAAGCTCTGTATAGCTTCTTGAACTTTTGTTTTAGAAATTTTGGGATCTCTTTGCATCATATCCATCCCCTCTAAATGATATACATACATAGCTTCGTGAAATTCCTGATACACATTACTCAACAAAGCATCATTATATCTAAATCTCGATTGAATACCATCTGTAGATTTCCATCCAGCAAAATTACTAGAAGCAGCTGTATTCACAATTTGTTTGGCAGTTTCAAAATAGGGAGCGCCGCCATTTAATTCAAAAGTATCTGCATCTAATCCAATAACAGTATACACGTGATATGCTAAAACTGACATTAAATTAGAATCGAAAGTATTAATATTAAAAGTAAGTGGTTGAAATTCTACATAGTCGAATGAAAACTGCTTGTCGTTATAATTATAAATTGGGCTATCGTAGGTAGAACCAAACACTGGACGTGATGCCTGTACCTGTAACGTTCCTCCAAAAGAATCCCCATCGTAGGAACTTAAGATAAGCGTGAAATTACAGTCTATACGTTCTTGATTCAAGTATTTTTTACTGGTCCATTGCGTATTGTTTATAAAATCTGTCAATTGGCTCTGCAAAGTTCTGAAAACTTGTTGATTAGGCTGTCCTGTTTGTTCTGCGTCTATCGTAATACTCGCATTTAACTCCTGTGCATGACTAGCAAAGCAAGCAAATAATACGATTATTGAAAGTAAAATCTTATGCATGAATTTGTTGTAAAATATATTGTAAAATGTCTTGAGCGACTTCTGTTTTTGGTTTAACTGAAAAAGGCACTACTTTATTGTCCTTAGTCACAAAGGTTACTTTATTAGTATCTCCTTTGAAACCCGCTCCTTTATCTTTTAGCGAATTTAACACAATTAAGTCTAAATTCTTTTTTTCAAGTTTACTTTTAGCATTTTCCAGCTCGTTTTGAGTCTCTAAAGCAAATCCCACCAAAAATTGACGGGTCTTTATCTTCCCTATAGAAGCTAATATATCTTCTGTTTTTTCAAGCTGAAGTGTAAGCGAACCCTCTTTCTTTTTTATTTTTTCTGAAGCTACCGTTACAGGTCTATAATCTGCTACTGCAGCACTTAAAATTGCGACATCGCAGGTATTAAAATGTTCATGAACTGCCACGTACATCTCTTTTGCCGACGTTACCGAAATCTTGTGTACAAAAGGATTTTTCAAAATAACATTTGAGGGTCCTGAAACCAAAATTACCTCAGCACCCAGGTTGGCGGCTTCATCTGCAATTGCATATCCCATTTTGCCACTACTGTGGTTTCCTATAAAACGCACAGGATCTATAGCTTCGTAGGTAGGCCCAGCAGTGATCACTATTTTTTTACCCCTTAGCGGAAGGTTCTTAGCAATTTCAATTTCAATAAAAGTAAGTATATCTTCTGGTTCTGCCATACGCCCTTGACCTACTAAACCACTTGCCAATTCGCCGTGAGTAGCCGGTATTTGTATATTTCCGAAAGATTCTAACTTCTTAAATGTAGCTTTAGTAGAAAGATGTTGGTACATATCCAAATCCATGGCCGGGGCATAATATACAGGACATTTTGCCGAAAGATACACAGCAAGTAACAAATTGTCACAAGTGCCGTGAGCCATTTTTGAAAGTGTATTGGCTGTGGCAGGAGCTATTACAAATAAATCTGCCCAAAGGGCCAACACTACGTGGTTGTTCCATTGGGCATTCTCATCATCTTCGTTGGTAAACGAAGAATATACTTCATTTTTAGAGAGGGTTGAAAGGGTAAGCGGTGTAACAAATTCCTTTGCCGAAGGCGTCATAACAACTTTCACTTCTGCTCCCGCTTTTACAAACAACCTAACCAAATATGTTGTTTTGTAAGCGGCGATACCGGCTGTGATGCCAAGTACAATTTTTTTACCGCTTAAAACAGACATCTTAATCTTCTATAACTTGGTCTACAGTGTTACGGTAGTAGATTTTTTCGTCCAACCATTCCTGTACTGCTAATGCATGTGGCTTAGGTAGTTTTTCGTAATATTTTGAAACTTCGATTTGCTCTTTGTTTTCAAAAATTTCCTCTAAACTGTCATTGTAAGTAGCAAACTCATCCAATTTTTCCAAAAGCTCCTTTTTAATGTCTCCATTAATCTGGTTAGCTCTTTTCGAAATGATTGAAATGGCTTCGTAGATATTCCCAGTTGGGGCATCTATTTTGTTTTTGTCTATCGTTGTTGTATTGATAGGCGCTTCAGAATTTTTAATATCGCTCATAATCAGTGTATATTAACGTGTAGGTTGTTCTTGGGTTGTGGTAATTTTTCTTGCTTCAATTTCTCTGGCAATCTCATCTGCTTTTAGTTTCGTTTCAGAAGTATCATCTTTATAATATTTCTGAAAAGACTTATAGTATCCTTGAGCCGTAAGCAAGCGTTCCTGTACCAAATCTGGCACACCTGTTATTGCTCTTTTGTAGGCTGCTTCCAACCTGCCGTAGTATGCTTCTTTCTTGTAAGCAGATCCTGGATGGTCTACGATAAAATTTTCGAATGCCTCAATTGCGGGAATGTAGGATCCTAAATAATCTGCAATATCTAGGTATTGCATAGCAACTTCAAAATCCTTTTTCTCTAATTTTTCGCGAAGTTCTTTCACCAAAACGTTGGTCTCTAAACGATACTCAGAATTAGGATAATTGTTGATATATTTTTGTAATTTTTCTAAGGCGGTTCTAGTATCTTTTTGATCTAATGAAAAACGAGGGGATAGTTGGTAATAACTTTGAGCAGATTTATAGGCAGCAATTTCTACGCTGTCACTTTGTGGGAATGAAGTTTCAAAACGATCAAACTGATAACCAGCCAAATAAAAGTCTTCTAGTTTATAGAATGTATTCGCATAAATAAACATAAGGCGTTCTGCTTGCGGCTTGCCTCTGTACGCAGGAACAATTTGTTCCATTAGCTTAAGGGCTTTCTTATATTTCCCGGCATTGTATAATGAATCTGCCCCAGCGTATTTAGCTGCGGTATCTTCAGATCTTAATAATTTCTGATAGTCGCTACAGGAGGCCAAAGCCAAGGCTGCGAGCAAACTAAGAAAAGTGATTTTAAAGTATTTCAAAAACATCGTGCAAAAGTAGTGAATTATACGTGATTACAAAACTTATTATTGTACTAAATATTGTATACTTAGTACCGCCTAAAGACGCTTACTGTTTGAGATTGTTTCAGGCTATAATTGTTAATAATTCTTTTGTTGCTTTTATAACCAATAATATATAAATCATAATTGTCATAATGGGCCTAACCTAATAACAATTCATTTAATACGCTGTCACAAATGCATCAATTTTATCACGTAGTTGTTTCCCAATTCCTACCAATGGCAGTCTTACTGAATCTCCACAAACCCCAAGGCGACTTAACACAGCTTTAATACCTGCTGGATTTCCTTCAGCAAATATATAGTCTATACAGGGCGCAATTTTGTAATGTAATGTGTAAGCTTCGTCTACCCGTCGCTCTAAGCCTAAGGCAATCATTGTTGAAAAATCCTTCGGAAAGCCTTCCCCTATTACCGAAATTACTCCTGCGCCACCCGCCAAGGTCATTGGCAAGGCAATCATATCGTCCCCACTTATCACTAAAAATCCTTCCGGGGTGCTCTCTATCATTTTCATGGCTTGTACCAGATCTCCCGCAGCTTCTTTAATTGCTACAATGTTCTCAAAGTCGGTTGCCAATCTTGCCACTGTTTCTGGTAACATATTACTAGCCGTACGTCCTGGCACATTATATAAAATAACTGGCTTAGGAGCTACTTTTGCCAGCACAGCAAAGTGCTGATAAATCCCCTCCTGTGTTGGTTTATTATACGATGGGGAAACAGATAGAATTGCTGTGAAAGCACTTAGATCCCGTGTTTGCATTTCTATAGCAACCTGTGCAGTATCGCTTCCTCCTATCCCCAAAACCAACGGCAGTCTTCCTGCATTGGTTTCAACAATGGTATCTATTACCAATTGCTTTTCATCCTTGGTTAAAGTAACGCTTTCGCCTGTGGTTCCTAGCACCACAAGATAATCAATACCATTTTCAATCTGAAAATTTACAACTTTTTGGAGGCCGTTTACGTCAACTTCTCCTTCTTGCGTGAATGGTGTAATAAGCGCTACACCTGTCCCTATGAGTTCTTTCATTATTTATTTAATTTGAAAAAACAAAATTACACAATGCAAGAGTTGTAATGAGACATTTTATAGAAATTTTATATGTAATTTCCCTTGATAGGGTAGTAAATATAAGAACAATTAAAAACTCATTTTACCCTATAATTTTTGATAATCGCGAAGGATGCGACGTACTTTTTTCTTAAGATTTTTATCGTCTGTTCGTAAGACTATTCCCGAGCGTTCTTTTGCAGCTACCCCATAAATATTATGGTCGTACTTTTCATTAAGCTCAATTTTTGAAATATTTTCTGAAGTAAACTCCGCTAAAATTGCTTCCAAATGGGGGTATTTTACCAAATCTAATATTAATCCACTTGTATTTCCATAAATAAGAACGAAGCGCATGGCACATTTATCGGCACACGAAGAAGTATTAAAGTCTGGCTCATTCTCTATATCGCTAATATAGGTTGTGCTAGCAAGATAATTAGAATCTTCTATTATCTTATCTACAATGAGCGTGAGTTTCTCTTCTTTTTGTTCAGCTTCCTTGAAGTCCCATAACCAATCTTTATTATCGAGCTTCAATTTGCACTCTCCCTCAGTCTTATGTTGTGCGAAGAGGCCTTGACTAAGAATTACCAGTACTATTAATAGTAGTTTTTTCATGGTGATGTTTTCAAATTAAAATTTGATACAGCATCACATAAGTAGAAGGTATTTTAGGACATTACTAATGTAACGAAAAGGGATACATTTTGAAGTTAATCTCACAAATAATTAAGTAGGTTTTTTCTGATAATCAATTCGTTAAGAGTCATTTAAAGTCGTTTTTAGGCGATAAAATGCAAATTAAATTTAAAAATAAAGTTAATAAGCTCTCAAAATCTAGGAATTGATTTTTCCGAACACTTTTAAATATTTTTTTAATTCGCTTTTAAAAAGATTAAAATCCTTAAAAGGTACGTCCAAAAACAAATCGAACAAACGCTCATCTGCTCCGAGAAAACCTACCTTAAATTTGGCTTTGCTCATGGCCACAAGCACGTCCAAAACTTCATGTTTCTTTGGGTAATAGCCCACCAAAACATCCAACCCTTTGTCTAAAAATTCTTGAGCATTCTGGTTGTGAAAGTTTCCTTTCCAATCAAAATCTTTGTTTTGGACTTGGTTTTGTTGCAAACTAGGAATCTTCTTTTTACTTTCTACATAAGAAAACAGTTTTACATCTTTTGTCTGTAGATTAAGATCTTTGAAGATATCGTAGAATTTTTCGAAATCTTGATTGTGCGTTTCGTCCACCAAAAACCCAATAGTTCTCACTTTATTATCATTGCCGGAAGTATCACGCTTTTTAAGATGTGATTCTAACTCTTTTCTAAGGGATCTTTGTTTCAGTTTTTTAAAAATCATAATTGCAATAAACTATTGTAAAAATAGGCTACTTAGGTGTTTTAATACATTTTACCTGAAAAGCTTCGCTATTTTTCTCATTAACAACCCAAAATGAAAGGCCAAATTTTAAAAAAAATAGTGTCTTCAGTTCGAGTAACTTATATTTTGAGCAGTTATGGATAAAAATAAAATTAGTTTTAGAAGGTATCTTGAAAATTTCAGACTACAATAAATTATAACATTTCCAGAAAATCATCTTCAGAAATAACCGCTATTCCAAGGTCTTCTGCTTTGGCACGTTTACTGGGCCCCATATTATCGCCAGCAATAACATAGGTCGTCTTAGCTGAAATTGAAGATGAAACCTTACCTCCATTGTCTTCAATAAGTTTCTTTAACTCGGTTCTTGTTACTTTATAGAAAACACCCGAAACCACAAAAATATTTCCAGCCAATATATCAGTCTGCTTGGCTAGGGCTTCTTCGGAAATTTTTAACTCTACACCGTATTCCTTCAATCTATTTATAGTTTCTTTATGTTCTTCGGAAGTAAAAAATTCGATAACGCTTTCGGCAATCCGGTCGCCAATTTCATCTACTGAAATTAATTCTTCAAAAGTAGCTGTCATTAACGCATCAATACTTTTAAAATGCTTTGCCAACTTCTTAGCCACGGTCTCACCTACATATCTAATTCCTAGAGCAAACAAAACCCGTTGAAATGGAATATTTTTTGAAGCTTCTACCCCTTCCACAAGATTCTCGGCACTTTTCTGTGCCATTCGTTCTAAAGGTAGCAGTTGCGATGCTTTTAAGAGATATAAATCGGCATAATTATGAATTAATCCATTTGTTACTAATAAGGCAACTGTTTCACCACCCAAGCCTTCAATATCCATAGCTTTTCGGGAAATATAATGCTGAATCCGCCCAATAATTTGCGGCGGACATCCATCCTCATTTGGGCAAAAATGCTTTGCATCGCCTTCGGTACGTGTGAGAGGTGTTTTACATTCTGGGCATTCCGAAATATACTGTGTAGGCTTCGAATTTGAATCTCTTTCAGTAAAATCTACCCCTATTATTTTAGGAATAATTTCGCCTCCTTTTTCAACATATACGGTATCGCCTTCACGGATATCTAGCTTTTCGATCTGGTCTGCATTGTGCAACGAAGCTCTTTTTACGATAGTTCCTGCTAGCTCAACAGCTTGTAAATTTGCCACAGGTGTTATAGCTCCAGTTCTACCTACCTGATAGGTAATTTGTTCTAATTTTGTTGAAACCTGCTCGGCCTTAAACTTATACGCCATAGCCCATCTGGGCGATTTTGCTGTATAGCCTAACTCTTCTTGTTGCTGAAGGTTGTTTACCTTAACCACTACACCGTCTGTTTCATAGGGTAATTCATGGCGATGTAGATCCCAATAATTTACAAACTCCAAAACTTCGTCAATACTTTTGGCCAGTTCCGCAATATCAGGCACTTTAAAACCCCATTGGCGGGCTTTTTCCAAAACTTCAAATTGAGTGGCAACGGGTAAATTATTTCCTTTTAAACTGTAGAGCAAACATTCTAAAGGTCGTTTGGCAACCTCAGCACTGTCCTGTAATTTTAAACTTCCGGAAGCCGTGTTTCTTGGATTGCGATACGGTTCTTCGCCATTTGCAACACGTTCTACATTCATTTTTGTAAATCCTTCAAAAGGAAGCACAATCTCACCCCGTATTTCAAATTTCTGCGGAAAGTCACCTTTCAATTTAAGTGGCACCGATTTAATTGTTTTTATATTGGTAGTCACATTATCACCTTGAAATCCATCACCACGTGTTACAGCCCTTACCAGCATACCATTTTCGTAAGTTAAACTCATAGAAGCACCGTCGTATTTTAGTTCACAGGTATAATGAACCTCGCCATCTACCATCTTTTTAATGCGTTTTTCCCAGTCCTCCAAATCTTCTTTGGAATAGCTATTATCCAATGAATACATTCTAAACTCGTGGGCTACGGTTTCAAAATTTTTGGTCACCTGTCCTCCTATTCTATGAGTGGGCGAATTAGGGTCGTCAAACTCTGGATGCATTTTTTCTAAGTCCTGAAGTTCTTTCAGTAACACGTCAAAATCGTAATCTGAAATGGTGGGATTATCTTCAACGTAATAGTTATAATTGTGCTCACGAAGATGTGTGCGGAGTTGGTTTATTTTTTCTTCAATAGTCATAGCTACAAATATAGTGAACTGGTTAATTTGTGAAATGGTAGTTGGTGAATTTATGAGTTGGTGAGTTGGTGAGTTGGTAAGTTGGTGAGGTGGTGAGGTGGTGAGGTGGTGAGTTGTTACACGGAGATACACAGAGAAACGCTGAGATTCACGGAGACATTGCAATAATTATTAACTATTGCTACCACTGACTACTGACTACTAAGTTCGTTCCGGTTTTAACCACTTAGGAATTTTGGGCGTTCTAAAATTTTCCATTTTCTGAAGTAGGTTTTCTGGAGATGAATCCACTAAAAGCATCTCATAGTTTTTCATAGAAAGAAATCCCTTGCGAACCATTGTTTCCAATAGTTTCAACAAATCGTCATAAAACCCATTTACGTTTAATAAGCCAATTGGTTTGGTATGCAACCCCAATTGTAGCCACGTAATAATTTCGAAAAGTTCTTCTAGTGTTCCAAACCCGCCCGGGAGTGCAATAAAACCATCACTTACTTCCTGCATCTTTAGTTTACGCTCGTGCATATTTTGGGTGGTGATAAGTTCAGTAAGCCCCAAGTGAACCACTTCTTTCTTTTTAAGGAATTGTGGTATGATGCCTATAACTTTTCCGTTGTTTTCCAACATAGTTTTGGCGATGGTACCCATAACACCAATTTTGGCGGCGCCGTAAACAAGGGTTATTTCTCTTTGTGCGAATAAATTGCCTAAACCTATGGCTGCTTCGGTAATTTTGGAATCGTTCCCGTCGCTACTTCCACAGAAGACACATATTTTATTTAGCTTGTTCATACCTAGTTATTACACAGAGATTCGAAAAGAAGCAGAGATTCACAGAAATTATAGTCTACACTTCAACATCCTGAATTTACCGAACATATCTTTTTTAAACTCAATTTCAGTAAACCCTTCTTGCTCCAATAATTGCCTCATTTCTTCACTAAGATACTCATTAATTTCGAAGAAGAGGATGCCGTTTGGCATTAAGTAGGTTCTGGCAAGCTTTGCAATGGCACGATAAAACAACAATGGATCTTTATTTGTTACAAATAACGCCGTGTTGGGTTCGTGTTGCAGGACATTGGCTTGCATGTGTTTTTTTTCCAATTCACGTACATAGGGCGGATTGCTTACAATCACGTCATATTGCTGTGGAAGGCTTTTTATTTTTAAAATATCAGCTTGGAAAAAATTAACATCCACTTCATTTAAAGAAGCATTTTTATGTGCTACTTTTAAAGCATCTTCTGAAATATCTATGGCTGAAACTTTTGCTTCTTTTATATGTTTGGCTAGCGAAATGGCAATACAGCCAGAGCCAGTTCCAATATCTAGAAAGTTTTGAGTGACGAGTGACGAGCGACGAGGTTTTAGTGGTGAGTGGTGAGTGGTGAGTGGTGAAGCGCGCTGTTGATATTTTAAAGTCCTGGGTTTTATATTTGAAATAATCCAATTTACCAACTCTTCGGTTTCAGGTCTTGGAATTAAGGTTGCAGGCGTTAGTTTTAAGAGAAGTCCATAGAATTCGGTTTCTCCTAAGATGTATTGAATGGGTTCGTAGTGTTGTAGCCGTTGTAGTGCTTCGGAAAATCTTACTTCTATTGCTGCTGAAATTTCCTCTTCACCATTTACAGAAACTTCAAATCTTGAAAATCCCAAATAGCTTTCAGCCAACCAATTGAAAAACGACTGGATTTCTTCAGAAGGGTAGCTTCCTGAAAGCGTTGTAACAAAATATAATTTGAGTTGCTTTAAGGTCATTAAAATAGGATCTACATACTATACTTCGACTGCGATGAGTGTGACATCGGATTTATATTATAATTCCTTCAACATATGCACTGGACAGGAATAGTGGCCAGTATCTCCCATAGGACCATCAATGTATTCAAATCCGTTTTTTACATACAACTTTTGGGCAGCTTCCATATAAGGCATTGTTTCTATGTAACATTTTTCAAAACCGAATTTTGATGCCGCATCTAAACATTTGTCCATCATTTTTTGCCCAATTCCCTTACCTCGTAAAGCAGTGGCAAAGTACATTTTCTGAAGTTCACAAACATTACCATTATAGTTGGCCAATGGAGCAATTCCAGCGCCACCTAGAATGGCCTCTCCCTGCGAGACAACAAAATAAATAGATTTTGAATTTCCGTAGGTTTCGAACATGCAATCTAAGGCTGCATCTGCATAGGCTGTACCCACCTTGGGAACTCCATGTTCTAAAAGAACCTCTCGTATTGTAGCAGCAATTTTTAGATTATCTTTTTTCTCTATAGGACGTATAATGGGTTCGTTCATCTCAGTTATAACTTGTATTTTTGGGATTTAAAATGAAGGTGTGAAGATACACGAAAAATACATGAAGCGTTGCATCCAACTGGCCAAAAATGGACTGGGAACCACCTATCCCAATCCGTTGGTGGGGAGCGTACTGGTACACAAAAATATAGTTATTGGCGAAGGCTGGCATTACCAGGCTGGAAAACCCCACGCAGAGGTCAATGCCGTGAATACTGTTAAGAACACTTCTTTACTTCCTGAAGCTACCATCTATGTAAGCTTAGAACCTTGTAGCCATTTTGGAAAAACGCCGCCTTGTGCCGATTTAATTATCGAAAAAGGAATCAAAAAAGTGGTTATTGGCACAACAGACCCCAACCCAAAAGTAGCTGGAAAAGGGATTAAAAAATTAATAGAAGCTGGTTGCGATGTGTTAGTAGGTGTTCTAGAGAATGAATGTAACGAACTCAATAAGCGGTTTTTTACATTTCAGAAAAAAAAGCGACCTTATATAATATTGAAATGGGCGCAAACTACGGACGGTTTTATAGCTCCAAAAACAAAAAAAGAACAGAAACCAGTTTGGATTACAACTGAATTTTCCAGACAATTAGCACATAAATTAAGAGCCCAAGAACAGGCAATTTTAATAGGCACCAATACAGCCAAAGAAGACAACCCAAGTTTAACGACACGAGATTGGTTTGGCAACAATCCATTACGTATTGTAATAGATAAGCAAAATAGCCTTGATATAAATTTGGCTATTTATAATAACGATGCTCCTACTTTAATTTTAACGGAAGAAACAACAACCTCTGCAGGTACAAACTCTTTTGAAAAACTTTCTTTTAATGAAAATCCAACAGCAATTATTGCTGAAATTTTATACAATAAAAACATACAAAGCTTAATTATAGAAGGTGGCGCTCAAACTTTGCAAACGTTTATAGATGAAAATCTGTGGGACGAAGCATTTATTTTTGAAGGGAAGTCTACATTTACAGAAGGTATAAAAGCACCTGTATTTAATGGTAGCCTAATAGAACAAACCAACATTGCAACTGATAAATTTTTTCATTATAAAAACCCAACCATTTGATATACCTCCTTCTTAGTGTTCTTGCTTCTACCCTAATTTTTGTGGTTTTTAAACTCTTCAGCAAGTTTAATATTAATACGCTGCACGCAATTGTAGTAAATTATTTTGTGGCATGTTTAAGTGGGATTATTGGTTATGGTGGGAGAATTACTATTTCCGAAATCCCAAATTACGATTGGTTTTACTATACCCTAGGACTTGGAGCGTTGTTTATTATAGTTTTTAATTTAATGGCAATTACCACACAACGCAGCGGACTTTCAGTAGTTTCTGTGGCGACCAAGATGAGTGTGGTGATTCCTGTAATTTTTGGACTGTTATATTATAAGGACAGTTTAGGGATTTTTAAAGCCATTGGAATTTTATTGGCGCTGGTTGCCGTGTATTTGGCTTCTGTAAAGAAAAAGGACGGATTAAAAATTCAACCAAAGAACCTTATATTTCCTGTTTTAGTATTCTTGGGAAGTGGAATTATAGACACCAGCATTAAATACCTAGAAGGCTCTTTTGTGGCCGAAACCGACGTTCCATTATTTTCTGCAACCATTTTTTTTACAGCATTTTCTATTGGAGTGCTAGTATTGCTTTTTCAGAAACTTCGAGGGAAATTTCAGTTTAAATGGAAAAACATTTTAGGCGGTATTGTATTAGGAGTTCCCAATTACTTCTCTATTTACTTTTTGGTGAAAGCGCTACGAAGCGGCCTTTTTGAAAGTTCAGGTATTTTTACTGTTAATAATGTAGCCATAGTAATGCTTTCAACTATTGTAGGGATTTTATTCTTTAAAGAACGCCTATTGCTGAAAAACTGGATAGGCATTGGACTGGCCGTGGTAAGTATCTTTTTAATAGCTTTAGAAAAATGGATATGACCTCTGAAGAAAAAGATACCTATAAAACCATTCTGAAACCTGGAGCCGAAACACTTTTTAAAGACCGAAGCAGCAAGTTTTTTGGCTATGCCTTTCCTGTTACTTCTGAAGACGATGTAAAAGAGACTATAGAAACACTGAAAAAACAACATCACACCGCACGCCACTTCTGCTATGCATGGCAATTAGGCAAAAGCTACGACAGTTACAGAGCCAATGACGACGGGGAACCCAACAATAGTGCTGGAATGCCCATTTACGGACAAATACAAGCCTTTGATGTTACAAATGTTTTAGTTGTTTCGGTGCGATATTTTGGGGGTACTAAATTAGGAGTTGGCGGATTGATACAAGCTTATAAAACTTCGGCGCAACTGGCTTTGGAGGCTTCCAGAATTGTAAAGCGAACGATCAATGAGGAAATAACCATCACCTTCAACTACCCTGAAATGAATACCGTGATGCGAATCATTAAAGATGAAAATTTAAAAATAATCTCACAAAAAATGGAATTGGATTGTGAATTTGTGCTTACAGTTCGGAAAAAAGAGGCGGAGCGGATTTTCCAGGTTTTTGAAGACACGTATAAGGTAATGATTAAAAAAGTTGAATAAAAAATCCCCCTTCCGAATTTCGGGCTGCAAACTGTCAACTCTCAATTTTTAACAAATTCGACCTTAAACCTGTACGCGGAATAAAATTTATAATTTCATTTTAACACTTGAGCCGCTGGGGGAAGCAGCTGGTTTGTTAGTTTTTAATTAAAAAGAATTCGAATTCGAATTCAAGAGGGTTCTCTTAAAATCTTTTCCATTTTTCTACCTTTGGCCAATTCGTCCACAATTTTATCTAAGTATCGCACTTGTTGGGTTAACGGATTTTCCAATTCTTCAATACGATAGCCGCAGATAACTCCTTTAATAAGATGCGCGTTAGGGTTTAAATTCGCTTTTTTAAAGAAGGTTTCAAAATTTACTTTTTCATCAATCAGTTTTTTGAGTTTTTTTTCATCAAAACCAGTCAGCCATTCAATTACGCCGTGAAGTTCATCAATTGTTCTGTCTTTCTTTTCAACTTTGGTAATATAGTGTGGGTATACAGACGCAAAAGTAATTTTTGCAATACGTTCGTTATGTTCAGGAGTTGCCTTCATTATTTCAATACTAGAAATTTGTTGTGCTTTAAAATTACTAAAAAAAATATGATACTTTAATTTTCAAATTATACTGAAATATTGAACCTATAAACACTTAATTTTTATTGATTTTTGTTTAACTATTTAGTAAGTTTTTCCAACAAATAATCTGGCGCTTTCATCAGCTTATTTGTTACCGAATTGATAAAGACCAAAGTAGTTTCTGCGGTGACTAAAAGTTTGTTGTCCTGATTATGAATTTCATAATAAAATTCAATTTTGAAAGTAGGAATTTTCTTGAGTTTCGTTGTAATGGAAATAACATCGTCGTAACGTGCTGGCAATTTGTAGTTAATGCTTAGGTGAGTCACTGGTAATATAACTTGGTTTTCCTCCATCCATTTGTAAGAGAAGCCCAGTTCACGTAGCCATTCAGTTCTTCCTTGTTCTAAATATTGTGCGTAATTCCCATAATACACCACCCCCATTTGGTCGGTTTCGGCATAACGCACTCGTAAATTGGTATGATTTTTTTTCATGATTTTAATGAGGAAAAGGGGTAAGTTTTTCGTAAGTTTGGTCCAGATACAGTATGAGGAAAAAATATTAGAAATTCAATACCCCTATCGTTTTTTTTTTAATTTTTTTGTTCACATATTTGCAGTGTTAAGAAATCGTTAGAAAAGTTCTTTTCTCCTTCTTAACCAATCACCATTAACTAACTATACTTCGACACTAAATTATGAGCAAAACTGCACTATCGGTTTGGAACAATTGTTTGTCCTTTATTGAAGATAACATAACTTCACAAGCGTACAAAACTTGGTTTGAACCTATCAAAGCGGTAAAGCTTACAGATAATGCCCTCAGCATTCAAGTGCCTAGCAAGTTTTTTTATGAGTGGCTTGAAGAGCATTACGTGAAGATTTTAAAAGTTGCCTTGACCAAAGAATTAGGCACCCAAGCCAAATTGGTGTATGTAATTAGAATGGAAAACACTTACGGCAACAAACAACCTTTTACCGAAAAAATACCAAGCTCCAACCGTTCCAATATGCAATCTCAGGAAGTAGATGTGCCTATTAAAAACAAAAATCCTGAGTTAAAGAATCCATTTGTGATTCCTGGTATTCGCAATGTAAAAATTGAATCCCAATTGAATCCATCTTATAATTTTGAAAATTTCTTAGAAGGTGAAAGCAATCGATTAGCCCGTTCTGCGGGAATGGCAGTGGCTAATAAGCCAGGTGGAACTAGTTTTAATCCGTTATTGGTTTTTGGTGGCGTTGGATTAGGGAAAACACATTTGGCACATGCCATTGGGGTTGAGATTAAAGATAAATACCCAGAAAAAACGGTACTTTATATTTCAGCTGAAAAATTTACCCAACAATACATTGAGAGCGTAAAAAAGAACAATCGGAACGACTTTATTCACTTTTACCAGATTATTGATGTATTGATCGTGGATGACATTCAATTATTATCCGGAAAAGCTGGAACACAAGATGTATTCTTCCATATCTTTAATCATTTACACCAAAACGGAAAGCAGGTAATATTAACCAGTGATAAGGCTCCCGTGGATATGATTGATATTGAACAACGCCTGTTATCACGTTTTAAATGGGGACTTTCAGCAGAGCTAAACCACCCAGATTACGACACACGTGTTGCCATTATAAAAAATAAACTTTACCGTGACGGTGTTGAAATGCCAGAAGATATTGTTGAATTTCTGGCCAATAATATTAAAACCAACATTCGTGAATTGGAAGGCGCTATTATTTCATTAATTGCACATTCTTCCTTCAACAAAAAGGACATCACGATAGAGCTTGCCAAAAAAATTGTAGATAACTATGTAAAACACACCAAGCGTGAAGTTTCTATAGACTACATACAAAAAGTGGTAAGCGAATATTTCCAGATGGATGTGGAAACATTACAATCCAAAACAAGAAAACGTCATATTGTACAAGCAAGACAACTAGCTATGTTCTTTGCTAAAAAGTTTACTAAAGCTTCCTTAGCGTCTATTGGTTCTCAAATTGGGCAAAGAGATCACGCTACGGTATTACACGCTTGTAAAACGGTAGACAATCTTTCCAGCACCGATAAACAGTTTAGAAAGTACGTAGAAGATCTACAGAAAAAACTAACATTATAATAGTAAAATCCTGCTTCTGAGCGGGATTTTTATTGAATATTCTATTAAATTAGACTTTCCAATATCAGATTTCCGCCTGAACGGAAATGAAAATAAAATTCCCAATGAAAAAAGTACTAATGGTCTGCCTAGGTAATATTTGTCGTTCTCCTTTGGCTGAAGGTATCTTAAAGTCTAAAGTAG
The DNA here is from genome assembly GCA_963799365.1 of uncultured Flavobacteriaceae bacterium. Lineage (GTDB taxonomy): Bacteria > Bacteroidota > Bacteroidia > Flavobacteriales > Flavobacteriaceae > Marinirhabdus. The sequence continues at coordinate 34,859 of CAWCWV010000016.1, read as the reverse complement.
ACGCTTCAAAGATAGAGGTAAACTCTGCTGGCACAGGTGGCTGGCACGTTGGCGAACTTCCAGACCCACGTAGCATTGAAGTTGCCCAACAACACGGTTTGGACATTACGGACCAACGCGGTAAACAATTTTCTACCTATGACTTTGAGATATACGATCATATTTTTGTAATGGACAACAGCAATTATCATGATGTAATAAAATTGGCTACTTCAGCTTCAGAAAAAGAAAAAGTACAGCTTATTTTAGAAGAAACATTTTCAGGAGAAAAGCGTGATGTTCCAGATCCATATCACGGAGGTGACGAAGGTTTTGAAAAAGTATACCAAATGCTGGACGCAGCCTGTGATAAAATTGCAAAGCGACTTTAATATTTGTTTCAGCATCTTTTAAGTATCTTAGTAAAAAACTATTTTTATGAAAAAATTACTTTTATGTCTTTTTGCTTTCTCTTTATTGTGGAATGCACAGTCACAATCGGTAGATATTGAAACATTTGCTTCAGGATTCAACAGTCCTGTCAATTTGCAAAATGCAGGAGATGCGCGTTTATTTGTTGTAGAGCAAAACGGTTTTATTAAAATTTTAAATCCGGATGGAACCACGAACTCGACTCCATTTTTGGATATTTCTAGTCAAGTTTCATGTTGTGGAGAACGAGGTTTATTGGGATTGGCATTTCATCCAGACTATGCTAACAATGGCTTCTTTTATGTTAATTATACAGATACGGATGGTGATACACAAGTATCCAGGTTTTCGGTAGATCCTGCAGATCCAAATATTGCATTATCTGGGTCTGAACTTCCAATTATAGATTATGCGCAACCTTTTAGTAACCATAACGGAGGTTGCGTTGCTTTTGGTCCGGATGGTTTTTTATACATTTCCTCTGGTGACGGAGGAAGTGGTGGTGATCCTGGTAATAGAGCGCAAAATACAGAACTTTTATTAGGTAAATTACTTCGTTTGGATGTAGACAACCCAAGTGGGGGAAATAATTACGGAATACCAGCAGACAATCCTTTTGCTGGAGACCCAAGTAAAAAACGAGAAATCTGGGCGTATGGCTTACGAAATCCCTGGAAGTTTTCGTTTGACAGTGCTACTGATGATTTATGGATAGGCGATGTTGGACAGGGTGATGTTGAAGAAATAGATAGAGCCGAAAGCGATGAAGCTGGATTAAATTATGGGTGGCGTTGTTATGAAGGATCAGATCCTTTTAACACCGCAGGATGTCCGGACCCATCGACCTTAGAGTTCCCATTTGCCGAATATTCATCAAGTACAGGTTCTGGAAACTGCTCCATTACAGGGGGAAATGTATATAGAGGTGCATTATATCCAAACCTGGTAGGGCTGTATTTTTTTGCAGATGTATGCAGTGGCCTTATAGGAACCGTAGACCAGGCAGGAAATCTAGTTGAACACGGTAACTTCAGTGGTTCATGGGTATCTTTTGGAGAAGATATAACAGGACAACTATATATTGTAAATATCTCTGGAACTATTCACAAAATAATTGGAGATTTAGAATTGGGAATACAAGACTATTCGCTTGATACTGAAATTTTAATATACCCAAACCCAGCCAACACTACTGTAAATCTTGAAATACAAAGCGGAACGATCACACAATTTTCACTTATGGATATGAAAGGTAGCGTACTACTAAAGGAAGATAAAATGAGTACCCCTGAAACAGCCATAGATGTTGCGAACTTAGCAGCTGGATTTTATATACTGAAAATTACTACTAATACTGGCGGTAGTTTTATTAAAAAATTGGTGATTAAATAATTCAAGTAGGTGAAAAAGGGCAACTTATATTTAATTCCTTGTACATTGGGCGATACTCCTCCCTTGGAAGTATTGCCTTTATTGGTTAAGAAAGCAATTGAAGAAATAGATTACTATATTGTAGAACACGAAAAAAATGCAAGACGTTTCATTAAAGCGATATCTCCAAGAAAGTCTCAACCCAACTTGCATTTTAACCATATCAATAAATTCACGGATGAAGCCGAAATACCAGCGATGCTCAACCCTTGCCATGAGGGTTTTGATGTAGGTGTTCTAAGTGATGCTGGCTGTCCTGGCGTTGCAGATCCAGGAGCGTTGGCAGTAGCTGCTGCACATAGGCAAGGCATAAAAGTGATTCCTCTTGTTGGGCCATCTTCAATCTTATTGGCTTTAATGGCAAGTGGCTTTAATGGGCAAAATTTTGCGTTCAACGGGTATCTGCCTATAGACAAGAAGGATCGAAAACAAGAAATTAAACGTCTGGAACGACTTTCGGAAGAATTAAACCAGTCTCAACTTTTTATTGAAACACCCTATCGCAACAACCAGATGTTAGAGAGTATCTTAACAAGTGTAACCCCCAGCACCCAAATTTGTGTAGCTTGCGATATCACACTACCTACTGAATATATTAAAACAATGCCCGCTTCGGTTTGGGCCAAAACAAAAGTGGATCTCAATAAGAGACCCACTATATTTATTATTCAGAAGTAAGAAAGTAAACTAGAATTTTACTTTCGCTTTTTGGTTTGGTTGAATAAAAGAAGTATCGTACCCAGAAAACTTCTTTAAATAATACCCAATGGAAGTTCCAAACGCATCGCTAAAACCAATTGCGCCACCACTTCGAAGGAATTTTTTTACATTTCCAGCACCCGCAAGGTGTGCAGCTGCTAAAATTCCAGACTCGGTAATGTGAACACCACCAACATTTCTACCTACATACCGCTTAATATCACGTCTTAAAATCCATTTATTTCTAGAGGTGTAGGCAGCAAAAGCTGCTTCTTGCAATTTAGAATCCTTCATAAAGCGATCTGGGTTATGTACGCCTATCATTTTTAATGTATTTACATTAAATTGATACTTACCCAAATATCCAAATTCATTAATAATAGCATAATCGCCTCTGGATTCTTTAAATCCTAAAGCTTCCTTAAAGCCAACATATGTCTTTCCAAGAAATAACTGGTAATTAGCAGTAATTTCAGGCATTTCTACTTCGACCTCATCAAAATTCGGTACGTAGTAATATAGATCTAATCCTTCCGAAGAAAACATAGACACACTGCTATCTTTCTTAAAAGAAAATCCTGTTGCAGTCAATAGAACCACAAGCAATAGGACGCCAATTCGTAAAAGTTTTAATCTCATATTTATTGAATACTAGACAACAATGCGTTATCTAAATTTCAGCGTGCAAAAATACACTTTTTTTTATAAACTTGATATACAGGATGTTAAATTATGTTAAAGAACTTTTTTTACAAAAAACGATACTGATTATATTTTGTTAATATGGTATAATTATAACAAACAAAACTCAATATTATTAGGAATTATTCAAAAAACAATCAACTAAGTTATGAACCGTGTAAATTAAAAAAAGCCAGGCTTGTCAACCCAGCTTCTTCAATAATTATAGTGTCACTCTTGCGTTATTATCTGGAATAATTGAAGTTAAATCGTATCCTTTAAAATGCTTCATATACTTCGTAATTGGTACATTGTTAGCATCTGCGAAGATCGTTTTACCTCCAGATTCTAGAAATTTAATTACATTTCCAGCACCTCCCAGATGAGCTGCGGCAATAATGCCAGATTCGGTTACTTGAACACCAGCAATACGTTGACCGTGGTATTTTGCAATGTAGTCTTTAAGAACCCATTTGTTTAAAGAAATTAATGTTGAAAAAGCTTCTTCTTGCAAAGCTGGATTGTTTAAAAATCTATTTTTACTGTTAATACCAACCCACTTAAGGGCCGACCAACCAAACTGGTATTTGCCTACATAGCCCAATCTATTTACAGCTCTGTAATTTCCACTGCTTTCTGAAAAGCCGAGGTCATTACTAAACCCAAGATATGACTTCCCGAGAAATGGAATGTCCATTTTCGGGTTCATATTTACTTCGAACTCGTAAGGAACATAGGCTATATCTCCTACGATTTCTGAAATAAATATAGAACTGCTATTACGTTCCGCCTTTTTAAAAGGTGAAAAACCTAAAGCTACAAATGCAGCTAATAGGGGCAGCACAGACAATTTCATAAAACGATTTATCATGTTCTATTTATTTTAGAGTTATAATTATTGCCCCTTTACTTTGTGTAAAGAGGAAATTCCTAAAACAAACATAAATTGTAGCTAGCAAATTCATGCTTGCTAAAAGGCTTTATGAAATTAATACGTCAAAGAACTTAAATATCTTGTGTTGCTCTTTTAAAACAACTAATTAAATATATGCATAGAAATACAGGTATAAGAGCTATTAACAGTCTTTAACCCACAGATTAATAAAGATTTAACGGCCTAAAAATACCAAATAATAAAAAGGAAATTTAAATAAGTATAGATTACAAAAATCTATTCTATATAAGCATTATCACATTTGCCCTTTGTAATTAGCACCGCGTGATTGAAAACTACCTATTCACACCTTGTTGAGAGATCCAGCGCACATATTCGGCCTTATTTTGATTGTGTTGAGAAAGCGTTTTGGCAAATTTATGGTAGCCAAAATTTTGAACATTCGCAACAAAATAAAAGTAGTCGTGCTTTTCATAATTGAGCACAGCATCTATAGAACTAATGTCTGGCATAGCAATAGGTCCTGGAGGAACACCGGCGTATTTGTAGGTGTTATAAGGAGAATCAATCTCTAAATCTACGTATAGCACACGTTTAATAATCTGATCAAAATTGTTTTCTGAAAGTTTTTTGGCATAAATCACTGTAGGATCTGCCTGTAATAGCATACCCACTCTCAGTCTATTGATATACACACCTGCAACTCTGGGCCTTTCATCTACTTTTGCGGTTTCCTTTTGAACAATAGCAGCCAACGAAATTACCTCCGTAGGTGTGAGATTCAATTTTTTTGCTTTGGCGAGACGTTGCTCGTTCCAAAATCGTTTATATTCTACAGCCATTTTATCACGGAATGCTTCCGCAGAGGTATTCCAATAAAACTCGTAAGTGTTAGGCACGTAAAGTCCAAGAGCCGTATTTATCTTTAACTTATTCTCTGCTAAGAAAGTCTCATCTCTAAAAGCATTTAAAAGCGAAAGACTATCTGCTTCAATTTGGTTTGATATAGCCCCCGCTAAATTTTCTAAACGTTCCTGATTGTTAAATTTTACTTTTATAGGAATATTTTTACTTCTTACTGTATTGATAATATCATTGTTATTCATCCCTTTTTTAATAAGGTAATGGCCTGGCTTTATATTATTTACATACCCTTTTTTATTGGCTACAGCTTTAAAAGATTCGGTGTCCTTTAAGAGCGGTTCTAGCTCTTCCAAAACCTCATCAAAAGTTGCATTGGTTGGTACATAAATGTGCGCTTCTTTATTATTAAAAGCCGTATTAGAAACCAGAACAGTGCTGTACACATACCAAGCAAAAACAGCCATTCCCACAAGGCCCAATAATAAAATTGCAATTAAAATTTTCTTTATATACATATTCTAAAATACGATTTACGAGGTACGAGTTATTACTTTATTATTAATTGATAGAACCATTCATCTTTAAATCCATTTTCAGTGATGATCCAATCTTTTTTCTCTCCAGTTTTTATGTAACCTACTTTTTCAAACAGTCTGATGCTATTCTTATTATCTTCTGAAATAGCTGCATACAATTGATGCACTTTTAAGTGCACTGAAGCATAGTTCCCTATCATTTTTAAAGCTTCTGCAGCAAATCCCTTTCCCCTATCTTTCACATCAAAAATTAATATCCCCACACCTACGCGCTCATGTTTGGGTTCAAAATCGAATAAATCTATAAAACCTACAGCTTTATTTTCTTCCGCAGCACAAATTACAAGACGAAGTTGTTTCACTTCATAGATATCGCGGTGGGAATTTTCCAGATATTCAGTTAAAATAAATTTAGAAAAGGGCTTGGTGGTGTTACTTACCTCCCAAACTTTTTCGTCATTTTCAAGTTGGTACAGGAAATCCAAATCGGTTGGTTCCAATGCGCGCAAGTGTATTAAATTCCCTTGTAATGTTTGCATTTTAAACTGTAATTATACCTCTAAAAACTTGAATAGCTGGACCGATTAAATAAATATTTTCGTAACCTCTTTCTGTTTTACTGAAAGTTATTTGCAACTCTCCACCAGGTTGCTGTACTATAATTTTTTCTGAAGACGCTTTTCCAGTAGCGTGCATGGCAAGTGCAACAGCAGTCACACCTGTTCCGCAGCTAAGTGTTTCGTCTTCCACACCTCTTTCATACGTGCGAACTGAAAATTTATTTTCTGAAAGGGCTTCAACAAAATTTACATTGGAACCCTTATTTCCGTAGCGATTATTACGAATATTTCGGCCATATGTAAATACGTCAAAAACTGACAAATTTTCAACCATTTCAACATGGTGCGGAGAACCTGTATTCAAAAATGTAAAACCATCTTCTTTTTGGATTTCAGCAACATCATGCATCTTTAAATGTATGAGTTCTTTTTCAATTTTAGCCTCATGTAAACCATCAATTGCTTCAAAAGTAGCGGTAGTTTCTATCAAGCCTAAAAAATTGGCGAAATGCGTAATACATCTTCCACCGTTACCACACATACTGCTTAAATTTCCGTCGGCATTGTAATACACCATTTTAAAATCTACATTAGAATGTGCTTCTAAAAGGATAAGACCGTCGGCTCCTATGCCAAATTTGCGGTCACATAGCTTTGCGACCAATTTGGTATCATTTTTGGAGAATAGTAATTGGCGATTATCTACAATTACAAAATCGTTGCCCGTACCTTGATATTTATAAAAGGGAAATTCCATCTGTGCAAATGTACAAATTGCGGTGGTGAGACCTAAAGTTTTATAGCTGTTAAATGTGCGTTAAATACGAAATAAAAACACAATAGTATCGTCTTATTGAATGTTACCTAAGTATAATTTAATTTGAAAGAATATGAAACAGACCGCAAAATTATTTTTAGTTGCGCTTATAGCAGGAGCGCTTACTTTAGGAGGCTATAAATATTTTATAGAATCCGAAACTGCAATAGCTTACAATACACAGGACGAAACATCCTTTATTCCTACCAATTACACATCCATGGCATCAGCCATGGAAACCGATTTTACAATAGCTGCTGAAAAAACAGTTCATGCTGTAGTACACGTAAAAAATACAACAATAACGCGTCAACCTACCAACCTAATGGAGTATTATAATGGCGGCGGACAAGCACGTCCTATGGTTGGCTCTGGCTCTGGTGTTATTATTTCACCAGATGGATATATTGTAACCAACAATCACGTTATTGAAAACGCATCACAATTACAGGTCACACTAAACAATAATAAAACCTACACTGCCGAATTAATAGGAACAGATCCTAAAACCGACATTGCCCTGATAAAAATAGATAGCGATGAAGAATTTCCTTTCGTGCCGTTTGGAGATAGTAACAATATAAAAATTGGCGAGTGGGTTCTGGCTGTTGGAAATCCGTTTAACCTTACCTCAACTGTTACGGCTGGAATTGTAAGCGCAAAGGCACGTGATTTAAATGAATTTGATGGCAATCCCCAATCCTTTATTCAAACTGATGCTGCCGTAAATCGCGGAAATAGTGGAGGTGCTTTGGTAAACACCCGTGGAGAACTAATTGGCATTAATACGGCAATTACTTCAGAAACTGGAAGTTATGTGGGTTATTCTTTTGCCGTACCTAGCAACAATGCACGCAAAGTAGTAGAAGATATTATGGAGTTTGGTGGCGTACAAAGAGGAATTCTTGGTATCTCAACCATCAATACAAAATATGCCCAACAGCAAGGGATAGATATTACTCAAGGTGTTTACATAGCCGATATTGAAAAAGGAAGTGGCGCCGAAAAGGGAGGCCTCAAACAAGGAGATATAATCAAACAAATTGATGGGTTTAAAATTGCTAAATTTTCAGACTTAGTGGGTTACTTAGGCTCAAAAAAACCAAATGACGTTGTAGACGTAACGGTTCAAAGAAATGGCAGTAATAGAACGGTTCCGGTAACATTAATAAAACTGGAAACATTTACTATTGAAGACACAGGTCTTGAGATACGCAACGCAAATAAAGCACAGTTAGATGCCTTCGGAGTAGCCAATGGCGTGGTAGTTTCGGGTACAGCAACTAAGGATTTGACAGCCTTAAAAGGAGCTGTAATCGTAAAAGTAAATGACAAAAACGTTACGAATATTGACGATGTAAAAGATATCATGAAAAAAGGCGGATTTGGAGATCCTGTGAAACTTACGTTCGTAGACAACAAAGGTCAACTAAGCTCTTACATATTCAGATAAAAAAAATCATAACCAGTGTTATTTGTAAATACACCCCTAGACTTTGAGTTTAGGGGTGTTTATTTTTAGAAAATTTGCATTATTAAAAGTTGAAAAATAGTATTTTTGCATCCAATTTAACCCGCCCGGTATATCTAAAAATTAGGGCCTTTAAACAACATAACTATGAGTTTTGATGACGTTTATGAAAAAGAACTGTCTTTTCAAACCGATCGCCGAAAGGCCTCAGTAGAATTTATTAAAACCATAAGCGATTTGTGGTATGATAAATCTATTGAATTGGTTCTCTTCCGCAACCAATTAATAGACCGTAATGTAAGTGAAATTTTAAATTTACACGAGTATGCCGGCGAGTTTGTTCAAAAACCTATTTCAATTTTTGATAGTGTAGAAATTGCACAAGCTATCAGCCAATTAGACCTTCCCCCTGCAAAGTTGGATATAGGAAAACTTACCTACGAGTATCACCTGGAAGATAACCAACATGCTAATGCCTTAGCCTTTGTATCAGATAAATTAAAAGATGCTAAAGACGTAAAAAATATCACACCTAAAGATGTTGTATTGTACGGTTTTGGACGTATTGGTAGATTGTTGGCACGTGAATTAATGACCCGCACCGGAAAAGGGAATCAAATGAGATTACGTGCTATTGTAACTCGTGGCGCCATTGATCAAACCATATTGGAAAAAAGAGCTTCTTTGTTGCAGTATGATTCAGTTCACGGAGATTTTCCTGGGACGGTAAGTGTAGATTTAGAAAACAAGGCGTTGGTTATTAATGGAACTACGGTTCATATTATTTCAGCAAACGCTCCAGAAGAAATAGATTATACAGCATACGGCATCAACAATGCTTTAATCATTGATAATACAGGTGCCTTTAGAGACGACATTGCTTTGGCACGTCACTTAGTCCCAAAAGGAGCTAGCAAAGTATTGTTAACAGCTCCTGGTAAAAATGTTCCCAACATTGTTCACGGAGTAAACCATAAAGAACACGATCCTGCTACTGTGGATATTTTTTCTGCAGCTTCATGCACCACAAACGCTATTACGCCAGTACTTAAAGCAATTGAAGATAGCCTAGGAGTCGTTCACGGGCATTTGGAAACTATTCACGCCTATACCAACGACCAGAATCTGGTAGATAATATGCACAAAAAATACCGTCGTGGTAGAGCTGCAGCCTTAAATATGGTTATTACCGAAACAGGCGCTGGACAAGCGGTAACAAAGGCATTACCTTCGTTTGATGGGAAATTAACCTCAAACGCAATTCGTGTACCTGTACCAAATGGTTCTTTAGCAATTTTAAACTTAGAGCTAGAGGCAAAAACTTCGATAGATGGAATTAATGCCATTATGAAGAAATATGCTTTGGAAGGCGATTTGGTAGAACAAATTAGATATAGTATAAACAATGAGTTGGTATCCAGCGATATTGTTGGGTCTTCGGCTCCTTCCATTTACGATAGCAACGCTACCATTGTAACGGAAGACGGCAAAAACTGTGTATTGTATGTTTGGTACGATAACGAATATGGTTATAGCCACCAGGTGATCCGACTTGCAAAATACATTGCAAACGTTAGAAGATATACTTATTATTAGAATTTTTAAAACGAATAATTTTAAAGCCCGTCCCAATAAGGACGGGCTTTTTTTATGAGTATCTTAACTGAAAATCAATAGGTTTTGACTGAAATTTGTTCAAAATGAACAATTAAGAATGACAACAAATAAAAAGCGTAAAGCATATAAAAAGAAAAGATATACCATACCTATCCTAATTTTAATAGTGCTCATTGCCGCGCGAATTTACCTTCCTTATTACGTAAAGGATTACATAAACAAAGTGTTGGCAGATATTCCGGGTTATTATGGGCAAGTGGAAGATGTGGATATGGCCTTATATAGAGGTGCTTACGTAATTGAAGGAATGTATCTTAACACGGTAAATGCCGAAACACAAGTACCTTTTCTGAAATTTCCGAAAAGTGATATATCCATAGAATGGAGTGCTCTTTTCGACGGAGAAATAGTAGCTGAAATTGATATGTATAGCCCTGAAGTTATTTACATATTGGAAGATCAGGAAACAACCCCTACCGAAGGAGAAGCAGATATAGACGACTGGACCAAAGCACTCACCGATATTGTTCCGTTAGAAATAAATAATTTTGAAGTCTATGATGGAAAATTTGCATTTGTTGAGTTGGAGAGTGATCCAAATATAGATTTGCAAATAGATAAAATTCGTTTAACAGCAAAAAACCTCCGTAATGTAAAAGAAACAGAACGTGTTTTACCATCTCCAGTAAATGCTACTGGTATCTCCATTGGAGGCGGAGCAGTAAAGCTCGACGGAAATGTAAACATTATAAAAGAAATTCCAGATATGAATATAAATTTCAGTCTGGAAAACGCAAATGTAACAGCGCTTAACCCTTTTACTCGTCACTATGCAGGCATCGATTTTGAAGAAGGGAATTTTAGCATGTTTAGTGAAATTGCCATTGCCGATGGCTACCTAAAAGGTTATATAAAACCATTGCTTAAAGATTCAAAACTTATAGGAAAGGAAGATGGTATCTTAGGTGTTTTATGGGAGGGACTAGTGGGTTTCTTTAAATTTATTCTGAAAAATCAAGGAACCGACACCATTGCAACCCGCGTGCCTATTGAAGGAGATTTAAACAATGCGCAAGCAGGTGTTTGGCCTACCATTTTCAATATTTTTGAAAACGCCTGGATTAGCGCTTTCAAAGGAGATATCGACGATGACATAGATTTTGAAGATGCCTTTAACGACCCTAATCTTTCTAAAGAAGAGAAACAAGAGTTACGGAAAAAGCGAAGAGAACAAAGACGGGAAGAACGTAAAAACGACACGACAGACGGCTTTTTTAAACGTCTTTTTGATGGGGCTGAAGAAGAAGATGCAGACAAAACCCATGACAGTATTTCTGACGAAGGTTATAATTATGGAAAGAGCGATTAAGCTAGAAAAAAGACACCAAAATTTTTACTTCGCTTGGGAAATTAAGTCGCATAATTTCGTATTTTTAAGTACCAGTTTATGAACTCTTAAGTAATCCTACCAGGATTTCCTTAGGGTTTGGATATTGATTGGCGCAATTGCAAAAACATTAAAAACATTCAGAATGGACCATATTACCCGCCTGGAAGAAATGCTCTCAAGTGCTAACACTGATATTAAAAACGGCCACTACGAAAAAGCTGAAAACACGTTGGAAGAAATGATTAAGCTGGACCCAAACTTTGGTAAAACCTACAATCATTTGGGGTATTTGTACGAAGTGAAATTTAAGGAATTTGACAAAGGTGAAACGCTTTATAAAATGTGTTTGGAAAAATCGCCTATGTATCCTGCCATCTATTATAACTATGCGGTTTTGCTCTCAACCTTGCAAAAGTGGGAAGAATTGAAGGAATTACTCGATCAGGCATTAAACATTCCCGGCGTCTCCAAAGCCACTATGTATAACGAATACGCAATTATGTATGAGCAACAGGGCAAACTAGACCTAGCCATAGAAAACTATCGAAATGCAGGTCTTAACACTCTCGAACAAGCAACTTTAGACCGAGCAAAAGCTTCCATAGCACGTTGTAAATCTAAAAAAGAGCTGTTTTAATTATTTTTCGAAATACCTTCAACTTTATCATTCAATCCACTAATTCGGTATTCTTCATTTAAAAAAAGCGTCGCACATCCATTGTGACTTTAGCGTTTTTCTCTTTTTTGGAATTTGGAGCTTGGGATTTGTAATTTTATCCGCCTAGCTTTTAAGTAAAGCATTCCCCTTGTAACTTTATAGAAAGTTGTAATTTTGCGAAAAGCCTTTATACATGGATTCTTTTCAAGATTTTAAGCTAAATAAACAATTGCAAAACGCAATTGAAGACTTAGGCTTTACCACTCCTACCGAAATTCAATCACAGTCCTTCTCCCCTGTTATGTCGGGACGGGATGTAGTTGGTATCGCACAAACGGGAACTGGTAAAACCTTCGCCTATATGCTCCCACTGCTCAATGACTTAAAGTTCTCAAAAGAAATAGATCCTCGTATTTTGGTGATTGTACCAACCCGCGAGTTGGTTATTCAGGTAGTTGATGAGATAGAAAAGTTTGGAAAATATAGTTCTATTCGTGTTGCTGGTGTCTATGGAGGCGTAAATATTAATCAGCACAAAGAGCTCGTGATGCAGGGAGCCGATATTATTGTGGCTACGCCTGGTAGATTGTACGATCTACTATTAAGCAGGGCCTTAAAGCCAAAAAACATCAAGAAGTTGGTGATCGACGAGGTAGATATTATGCTGGATTTAGGGTTTAGGTTTCAGCTTACTAATATTTTCGAATTGCTTCCAGAGCAACGACAAAATATCATGTTTTCAGCAACCATGACAGACGATGTAGCTGAATTTATTACAAGCTTTTTTAAAAATCCGCTTACTATTTCAGTAGCCGTTAGCGGGACTCCGTTGGATAACATTACGCAATTTGCTTATGATGTTCCTAACTTTTACACCAAGGTAAATTTACTGAAAGACCTACTCCTAGATACTGAAACCTATACTAAAACCTTAGTTTTTGTCCCCAATAAGAAAAGTGCCGACCTGGTTTTTGAGATTCTAGATGAATTCTTCGGAAGTGAAGTTGCTGTAATTCATTCTAATAAAACACAAAATTACAGAATACGTTCCATTGAAAATTTTAATCAAAATAAGACAAGGATCCTGGTCACGACAGATATTATGGCGCGTGGACTCGATCTTGACAATATTAGTCACGTAATAAACGTAGACACGCCGCGCTTCCCAGAAAACTACATGCACCGCATTGGAAGATCTGGACGAGCCCAGGCTGAAGGAACTTCAATTTTACTTAGCACAGAAGCCGAACAAGTTCATAAAAATGCAATTGAAGATCTAATGAATCTTGAGATTGAACTTTTAGAACTACCAGAAGCCGTTGAAATTTCAAAAAAACTTACCTGGGAAGAACAGCCAAAAATTGTAGAAGCAGATAACCCGCATAAAATAGATACCGAAGAAAGAGGAGCTAGTTTTCACGAAAAAAGTGAAAAAAATAGCAGAACAAACCAAGGTGGAAGCTATAAACGTATTATTAAAAAGAAATACAAAAAGGCAAGAACCAAAGGCGATAAAGGATTCAACCAACGTAATAAAGATAAAGGCAAAAAACCTTTTTAAAAAGAGGCCCTTCGATACAATCCCGCAGAAAAACTGAATCACTGAGCATCTCAGCATTTGAATTTGAGACTAAAGTTTTTATAAAATTACAATTTAAGCTCCTTCCTTTAGCAGCTAAAGGTGTATAACGAAATAGCAGGATTTTACCTCTGAGTTAAAGGGAAGGTGAGTTTCGGCAAGCTATATTAATGATAAAGAGATTCTTTATTCCGAAATTCGGAAGGGTTAAAAGTCTAATTAAATAAACAACTCAGTAAAAATGCGCATAGACATCATTACCGTACTCCCGGAATTACTTAAAAGTCCTTTTGAAGCGTCCATTTTAAAACGTGCCATAGATAAAGGTTTGGTAGAGGTGCACACCCATAATCTTCGGGATTTTTCTACTAATAATTACAACCAAATAGACGATTACCAATTTGGTGGCGGCGCTGGAATGGTTATGATGATTGAACCCATTGATAAATGTATTTCAAAATTAAAGTCCGAAAGAGCGTATGAAGAAATCATCTACATGACTCCAGATGGTGAAACGCTCAATCAGGGTATCGCCAATCAACTTTCATTAAAGGAAAACATTATTCTTCTTTGTGGTCATTATAAAGGAGTAGACCAGCGGGTTCGCGATCACTTTATAACACGAGAAATTTCGGTAGGTGATTTTGTATTAAGTGGTGGCGAATTGGCGGCAGCGATTGTATGCGATGCTGTCATAAGATTACTACCTGGTGTATTAGGAAATGAAACCAGTGCTTTAACAGATAGCTTTCAGGATAATTTATTGGCACCACCTATTTACACACGACCAGCAGACTACAAAGGCTGGAAAGTTCCTGAGATATTAACTAGTGGGAATACTCCAAAAATTGACGAATGGCGCGAAGATCAGGCTTACAAGCGTACCCAAGAGCGTAGACCAGATTTATTAAACGAACAAGATTTGTAGCCTAAAATTCTATATCTTTCCTACCACAAAAAAACCTTGGTATGAAAATATATGCAACACTCTTTCTTGCAATTTGTCTATCCCTTAGCGGTAAGTGCCAATCTAATTTAAATAGGCCTCAAACCCCTGCGCCTCCTTTTTACTACGCTATTGAAGAAGTAACCTTCGAAAACGTACAAGACAGCGTTACCTTGGCAGGAACCCTAACATTTCCAAAAGATGGCGGAAATTTTCCTGCCGCTATACTTATAAGTGGTAGTGGCGCACAAAACAGAAATGAAGAAATAATGGGGCATAAGCTTTTCTGGGTATTAGCAGACTACCTTGCCAAACAAGGAATTGCGGTCTTACGCTATGACGATCGCGGTACAGCGGCATCTACTGGGAATTTTAATGAGGCGATTACACAAGATTTTGCCAAAGATGTAGAAGCTGCAGTAGATTTCCTAAAAAACAGGCCCGAAATAAACAAACAGGTTATTGGTTTAATTGGCCATAGCGAAGGAGGAATTATAGCGCCAATGGTAGCAAGCAATCGTACAGATGATATTGGTTTTATTGTGTTGCTTGCCGGAGTTACCATTCCTGGTGATGACCTTATGATATTACAAAAAGAACTTTCGTTACGGGCCATGGGATCTTCAGAAAGCTATATTGAACAAGAAGTCCTTTTTGACAATGAATTGATGCCCGTAATTACCTCAACACCCTTGGAAAAGCTGGCAGATAGTTTAGAAATTTTCACACGAGACTACTTAGACAAAAATCCGAAATTTGCTAAAAACAGAGGAATGAATGCACAAAGCTATATAAATCTAGTCACTACATCTTATACCAGCCCTTGGCTATATAATTTATTAAATTTCGATCCAGCCGAAGTTCTTAAAAATACCAAGTGTCCCATTCTAGCGCTTAATGGTGAAAATGATACGCAAGTACCTTACAAAGAAAATCTAGAGGTATTAGAAAACTTAAAAGCTGACTATCCTGAAAAAAATATCACTACAAAATCCTATCCAAAATTAAACCATCTTTTTCAAGAAAGTGTAAAAGGTTCAGTTTTTGAATATGGAAGAATTGAGCAAACCATTGCACCCTATGTACTCGTAGAAATTTCAAGTTGGATAAACTCCTTGATTAAATAAGTACTATAATTTATTACTTTACTGTTTGTTCATTTCAAAAAAAGGGTATCTTTGCACTCGATTTATACCAACCTCTGACGAGACACGTGAACGTTGCTGTAACCATAACACTATCAAAACCATAACAATGGAAGCGTTAATAAAATTTGTACAAGACGAATTCGTAACCAAAAAGGAATTTCCAAAATTCTCTGCGGGAGACACTATTACTGTGTATTACGAAATTCGTGAAGGCGAAAAAACAAGAACTCAGTTCTTTAGAGGTGTTGTAATCCAATTAAGAGGAACTGGAACAACTCAAACTTTTACTATTAGAAAAATGTCAGGAACTGTTGGTGTAGAGCGTATCTTCCCAATGAATCTGCCTGCATTGCAAAAAATTGAGATCAACAAAAAAGGTAGCGTACGCAGAAAACGTATCTACTACTTTAGAGGTCTTACTGGTAAGAAAGCAAGAATCCGCGAAAAGCGTAAATAGGCTTTACTAGCAAATTATTGTAAAGCGACTCCAATTTGGGGTCGCTTTTTCTTTGTGAACAATTGTTAATAACCAAGGTTTATAACTTGTTCATATTAAAAGCCTTACAGGATTTGTTTATTTCAATTGAAATGTTACTTTAGTACTATTAAAACAATACAACTATTGTTTTAATAGTACTAAAGTAACGTTCTTTATTTCTTTTTAAAAATTGTTTGACGAGCTAACGGTTCTTTGTGAGTGGTTAGTTTGGAGATTTTTAAAAAGTACAGAAGTAGTTTTTGAAGGATGCTTTCAGCAATGCAAATTGTTTGAATCGCCTAAAACAAAAACAGCAATACTTCTTTTTTGAAAGCTGCCACAACTGCAAGGGTTTAATAAACTTGCATGATATCGTAAAGATAAGTTGGTAACGGTATGTTTTCACAAGAAGCCATAACATAGTGCCTAGCACGCTGTTATGGCTTTTATTGTTTAGACGCTCAATCCCTCACCGAAAGATACTGAACCAAAATAGTAATGAACTATATACAACGCACTAACCAGTAAAAGGACTAGCGAAGCGCCTGCCTGCTTAGGCACGACAGGCAGGTCCTAGTTGCTACAAGCTACCAACTATGTATTAAAAAACTATTAAACTTTCAATCTAGTTAAAGTCTTCCCTTTTAAAGACTCACCTAAATCCGTATCTTTGCAACCCGTAAATTAAGAGTACGGAACCAATACAAATTTCATTTTCAACCGAAATAAAATTCTTCTAATATGACTAAGACCGCTAAAATAATCTACACTAAAACAGACGAAGCCCCATATCTTGCCACACATTCTTTTTTACCTATTGTGAAAGCATTTACAAAACCTTCCAATATTGAAATTGAAACTAGGGATATTTCGCTGGCAGCACGGATTTTAGCAACTATGGCGTCTTATTTGAAAAAAGAACAACGTGTAAATGATGCGCTTTCAGAATTGGGAGAATTGGCAAAAACACCTGAAGCCAACATTATTAAATTACCCAATATAAGTGCTTCGGTACCTCAATTAATTGCTGCGATTTCAGAGTTACAATCAAAAGGATTTGCCATCCCAGACTACCCTGAAAATCCAACGACCGAAGAAGAGAAAAAAATTAAAACGGCCTACGACAAAGTAAAAGGTAGCGCCGTAAACCCTGTACTCCGTGAAGGTAATAGCGATCGTCGTGCCCCAAAGGCTGTAAAGAACTACGCAAAGAAGAATCCACACCGCATGGGAGCCTGGAGCGCAGATAGCAAAACACACGTTTCTACCATGAACAAGGGTGATTTTTTCCATACCGAGCAATCGGTTACATTGGCAGAAGCAGGTTCGGTGAATATTGTTTTGAATGGTGAAGATGGTTCCAAAATACTATTAAAAGAAAACGTTGCCGTTTTGAAAGGCGAAATTATAGATGCTTCCGTAATGGAAAAGAACGCATTACTTTCATTCTTAAAAGAACAAGTAAAGGACGCGAAGGACAAAGGCGTATTGTTTTCGTTACATATGAAAGCCACAATGATGAAAGTGAGCGACCCTATTATATTTGGGCACGCCGTTCGTGTATTTTTTGCCGATGTATTCGAAAAATACGGAAGTACTTTTAAAGAAATTGGCGTAGATCCTAAAAATGGTTTTGGAGATGTGTTAAGTGATATTGGAAAACTTCCCGAAGCAAAAAGAAATGAAATTTTAGCCGCAATAGACAAGGCAATGGAAAACAATCCGGATCTAGCCATGGTGAATAGCGATAAAGGAATTACCAATCTGCACGTTCCAAGTGACGTCATTATTGATGCGTCTATGCCAGCAATGATTAGAACATCTGGACAAATGTGGAATGCCCTAGGGAAACAACAAGATACCAAAGCAGTGATTCCGGATAGTAGTTATGCCGCGATATACCAAGCTACCATAGATTTCTGTAAAAAACACGGGGCTTTCGACCCAACCACGATGGGAACTGTGCCAAATGTAGGCTTAATGGCTCAAAAAGCCGAAGAATATGGATCACACGATAAAACATTCGAAATTCAAAAAAATGGAACCGTTGAAGTTGTTGATAACAACGGAGCGGTTTTAATGAAACATAAAGTTAGTGTAGGTGATATCTGGCGTATGTGTCAGGTAAAAGACCTTCCTATTCAGGACTGGGTGAAACTTGCCGTAAATCGTGCCAAAGCAACAGGTTGGCCAACAATTTTCTGGTTGGATAAGGATAGAGCACACGATGCACAGCTTATTAAAAAAGTAAATACCTATTTACCAAATCACGATACAAACGGATTGGAAATAAAAATACTCTCTCCTGAAAAAGCTACAGACTATACACTTGAACGCGTTAAAAAAGGAGAAAACACGATTTCCGTAACAGGAAACGTACTAAGAGATTACCTAACCGATCTTTTTCCTATTTTAGAATTAGGAACCAGTGCAAAAATGCTGTCTATCGTTCCGTTAATGAATGGTGGTGGCTTGTTTGAAACTGGTGCTGGAGGATCTGCTCCAAAACACGTTCAGCAATTTGTAGAAGAAGGGCATTTGCGTTGGGATTCTTTAGGAGAATTTTTAGCCTTAGCAGTTTCTTTAGATCATTTAGGCTCAACGTATCAAAATAACAATGCCGTTGTTTTGGGAGAAGCCTTAGACGATGCTACTGAAAAGTTACTGGAGAACAAAAAAGGTCCTTCCAGAGAAGTAAACGAAATTGACAACCGTGGTAGCCATTTTTATCTTGCAAAATATTGGGCAGAAGCATTGGCAAGTCAGCAAAAAGATGAAGCTTTGAAAAATAGATTCATTCCTGTTTCAGAAAAATTAAATGCTAATGAAGACACTATTTTAAAAGAACTTATAGATGCACAAGGCCAAGCTGTAGATATTGAAGGCTATTATTATCCAAATGAAAATAGAGTAAATGAAGAAATGCGGGCTAGTAAAACACTTAATGGCATACTTTCAGAAATCGCTTAAATTAAAATAAAACTGGCATAGAGGTCAACTAATAACTATGTTTGGTTGAACGCAGTCGAAATCTTTTTGAAAATTGAAAGGTTTAATTTAGTCCTCGACTGCGTTCAAACTAATATTTTTCAAATTTAATTCTTAGTCCTTCACAATTTTATAGATCGCTAGTTCGTACTTTTGTAAAAAATTACAATTGAAAAATATTTTATGGCTGTTTTGCTTATTTTTAAGTATTTCAGCATTCTCTCAAGAAAAATACACTTTAAGTGGCGTAATTTCTGAAACATCGTCTGGCGAAACATTACTGAACGTTAATGTGATCATTCCAGAACTACAAACAGGCACCATAACCAACGAATACGGCTTTTATTCTATTACCTTGCCCGAGGGGACCTATGAGGTCTATTTTAGTAATATAGGATTTACCACGATTCAGAAACGTATTACACTTACTGCCAATACTTCAGAAAATATAAGCCTTTCTGAGGACACGCAACAACTGGACGAAGTTATCATAAAAGCAGATGTAGAAGCACTCAATATTCGTAAACCCGAAATGAGTGTGAACAGGTTGACCGCTGCAACCATCAAAAAGATTCCTGTGGTGTTGGGCGAAAAGGATGTAATTAAAGCCATAACCTTACTACCAGGAGTGACAAACGCTGGAGAAGGTGCTAGTGGTTTTAATGTTCGTGGTGGTGCCGCAGACCAGAACTTAATTCTTTTGGACGAAGCTACACTTTATAATTCTTCGCATTTGTTTGGCTTTTTTTCGGTTTTTAATCCAGATGCAATTAAAGATTTAACCTTATACAAAGGTGGAATTCCGGCTCGTTATGGCGGTCGCATTTCTTCAGTATTGGACATTTATCAGAAAGATGGGAACCTGAAACAGTTTGAAGCCAATGGAGGTATTGGACTGGTAGCTAGCAGGCTATTACTGGAAGGCCCCATTAAAAAAGATACCGCTTCCTTTTTAATTGGTGGACGTAGTAGCTATGCACATCTATTTTTGCCCCTTTTCGATAATGATAATATTGCCTATTTTTATGATTTAAACACCAAGATTAGCTATAACATTAATAAAGAAAACAGGCTTTTTCTTTCGGGATATTTTGGGCGCGATGTATTTGAAATTTCAGATAGTTTTAGCAATAACTTCGGAAATACTACTTTCAACTTACGTTGGAATCATTTGTTTAACGATCAACTTTTCAGCAATCTATCGTTGATTTATTCCGATTACTATTATGGGCTGGAACTAGGTTTTGTTGAATTCGATTTTGATAGCGGGATTCGGAATTTTAACCTGAAATACGATTTTACCCATTATATTTCAGAAAAAGTAAAACTACAATACGGGTTCAACGGAATTTACTATCAATTTAACCCCGGCGAAATAAATCCTACTACCGAAACTTCGGGCATAAATCCATTTCAAACCACTAAAAAATACGCTACCGAAAATGCCATCTACGCAGATGCAGAAATAAAAGTAAGTGACAAACTATCTTTTCAGGCAGGATTACGGTTTTCTACTTTCGCAAGACTGGGACAGGATGCTTTAAATGTATATGAAAATGACAATCCAATTCTGTATAATTCAGATTTGGATATTTATCAAAAAGCGACGCCAATAGATACGGTGTCCTTTAAAAGAAGTGACATTATTAAATCCTTTGGAAACCTAGAGCCTAGAATTTCTGCTGCTTTTCAGCTAAATGAAACGTCCTCTATAAAAGCAAGTTATAATCGTACAGCACAGTACATTCATTTAATTAGCAATACAACTTCTCCAACACCCTTCGATATTTATGCGCCCAGCGGAAAATTTATTGAACCACAAGTGGGAGATCAAGTAGCATTCGGGTTTTTTAAGAAATTTGAAAATTTCTCTCTGGAAGCAGAAACTTTTTATAAAAAAGTGGACAATCGGCTGGATTATGTGGACGATGCAAATTTAATAGCGAATGATGCCGTAGAACAAATTTTGTTAAAAGGGGAAGCAAGAGCGTACGGTCTTGAATTTTTATTAAGAAAAACCACAGGAAGATTACAAGGTTGGATAGCCTACACCCTATCTAAAAGTGAACAACGAACTCCTGGACGAACTCCTGAAGAAATTGGCATAAACGAAGGTAAATGGTACAACGCTGCTTGGGATAAGCCACACGACATCTCTATTACTGCACAATATGAACTTAATGATAAGTGGTCTTTTGGAGCCAATGCAATTTACCAAACTGGAAGACCCAGTACGTTTCCAAATGGACAATATGAGTTTAACGATCTAGTGATCCCAGTGTATGAGGCAAGAAATAGTAGTAGACTATCTAGTTTTCATCATGTAGATATTTCAGCAACATGGACCCCAAAACCTAACAGCCCTAAACGCTGGAAAGGCGAATGGGTATTCAGTGTATATAATATTTACAATCGGAAAAATGCAGCTTCGATATCTTTTAGCGAGAATACAGATATTGGACAGAATGAAGCCGTTCGATTGTCTATTTTCGGAATTATCCCTTCGGTTACCTATAATTTTAAATTTTGATGATGATGAAAAAAATCCTGTATTTAGTACTCCTAGCTGTCACTTTTGGCGCTTGTGAAGATGTCGTAGAAGTAAATTTAAATGAAGGCACTCCAAAACTAGTGATTGAAGCAAATTTTGAAACCCAGATAGATCTTGATAATGCTATCTTAAGCATTAACTTAAGTAAAACAATTCCTTTTTTCGATTCAGTACCTACGTTCGTAGATAACGCAATCGTAACTATTACACCAGAAAATGGAGGTATAATTCCAGTTCCTTTTATAGAAGATGGACGTTATGAGCTTTCAGATTTAGAGCCAGAATTAGGGATTGCCTATACCCTGGAAATTACTGTAGATGGCGAAACCTATAGCGCCACCGAAAACCTGGTCACTGGCGTACCACTAGAATTTGTAGAACAAGATAATGAAGGTGGTTTCTCCAATGACGAAGTAGAGCTAAAGGTCTTTTTTAAGGACCCTCCAAATGTTGAAAATTTTTACCTTTTTGAAGGGCTATCTGTGAAGGGAAATGAAGCAGACGCACTTAGTGATGAGTTTTTTGACGGAAATGAAATTTTTGGATTTTACTCAGTAGAAGATCTTGAACCTGGAGACCAAGTTACGTTCTATCTGCACGGGGTAAATGAACAGTTTTATAATTTTATGTTTATCTTATTGCAACAGAGTGGTGATCAAGGTGGCGGTCCTTTTGAAACACAACCTGCAACAGTTCGTGGAAATTTTATAAATCAAACCAATGAGGACAACTTCCCATTGGGTTATTTCAGGATTTCAGAAGTGTCCATCTTGACGTATACTGTTGAATAAATTGTAATTTATCATTAGCCTTGCATCCAAAGAGCTTTTTAGTGAGCGGAAGGCGCTAGTGGGGGATGTTTTTTAGTAAATTTGAAACAATGAAATTCATAAAAACAACAGAGTCTGATTCAAATTACAATCATTTAGAACAAATGAGTGTAAAAGAATTGCTTACCCATATCAATTATGAAGATAAAACAGTCCCAGAAGCCGTTGAAAAAGCACTACCACAAATAGAAGTACTTACAACGATCATTTCAGAAAAGTTGAAAAATGGCGGGCGTTTATTTTATATGGGAGCTGGTACTAGTGGCAGATTAGGCGTGGTAGATGCCAGTGAAATTCCACCAACATTTGGGGTAGCCCACGGCGTGGTAATTGGACTCATTGCAGGTGGTGATACTGCTATTAGACAAGCGGTAGAGTTTGCCGAAGATTCTGCAAATCAGGGTTGGGAAGATTTAAAAAATCATCAGGTAGGTATTAACGATGTTGTAATTGGTATTGCGGCCTCTGGCACTACCCCCTATGTAATTGGTGCACTGGAAAAATGTAATTCGCTTGGAATTGCTACAGCTTGTATTACTTGTAATGAAGATAGTCCCTTACACAAAACAGCTCAATTTCCAGTGGTTGTGATTGTAGGGCCCGAGTTTGTAACAGGCAGTTCAAGAATGAAAGCTGGGACGGCTCAAAAATTAGTGCTCAATATGATTTCTACTGCGGCAATGATTCAGTTGGGTCGCGTACAAGGCAATAAAATGGTAGATATGCAATTGAGCAATAACAAGCTTGTGGATAGAGGTACAAGAATGCTTATGCAAGAATTAAAAATCGATCAGGATTCAGCAGCAGTACTTTTACAAAAACACGGAAGCGTTCGTAAAGCAATAACCGCATATATTAATGGATAACCGCCCTCAAAAACATACCGACAAACAACTATTAGTAAAAGGACTAAAACGTCTGGCACTTGCCCTTCCGCTTTTAGTGATAACAACCTACGCCTTTACCTTTACATTTTTAAATAAAGACACCATTCCAATGTACTATTTACTTCCGCTGGCAATAATTGGCATGGCAGCTACCATTTACCTGCTTTTTAACGGTATAAAAATAATTTTAAAAGCACTTTTTAATTAGTAACAAGTTTATTTTGGCAACAGCCGGGCTATTCGCTATATCTTTTTGCGCGTATCCGCTGGCGCAAAAAGGATGACGCTACTATCCCTGTTGCAAAACTCATTAATACAATAAACAAGCTTTTATAGGTGGATGGTTTCCTTATGCAAAATAGTATGCGCTCCAGCTTATGCTTAAACCCTTTCTAAACGCACCCCATCACAAATATCTAACAACTTCAAATGCTAGCTGTTACAATAACAACGAGTGTTAATGTTTGTACAAAATTAATTAAATTGTTTAATGTTTGTATAAATTCGCTGAACAACCTATGATATCATGAAAATATTTTATCTCTTTCTAACAGCCCTCGCGGTTTCAACACTTGTATCGTTTACAAATACCTCCCAAGAATTTCAAGGGAAAGCATATTATTTTTCTAAAGCCAAAATGGAATTAGGAACTTGGGGCGCACGTATGAACGAAGCACAAAAAAAAGAAGTCTACGCACGTTTAAAAAACAGACTTGAAAAAACATATGTACTCGATTTCAATAAAACAGAGTCTGTATTTAATGAAGAAGACCAAATAGATGCCATTGCAGGTGCTACAGATACTTGGGGAAGTAATTTCACTAGAGGAGAACAATATAAAAATGTAAAAGAGAATCAGCTCTTACAAAGTCAGGAATTTTATGGCAAAAAGTTTTTAGTAAAGGACAAATTGCAGGAAATAGACTGGAAAATGGGTTCAGAATCAAAAATTATTGGCCAGTATACCTGTTTTAAAGCCACAGCTTCCATACCTACTGAAGAATTAACCTGGTACGACTTTTCTTGGGGTGATTTAAGAGAATCAGATTCCGAAGAGAGTTCAGACACTGCTGAAGTTCCAATGACCGAAGTTGAGGCCTGGTATACACTTCAAATTCCAGTAAGCCATGGTCCCGGCGAATATTGGTGGCTTCCTGGTCTTATTTTAGAAGTAAGTGCGGGTAGTACCGTGATGCTTTGTTCTAAAATAGTCTTAAATCCAAAAGAAACTATTAAAATTGAAGCGCCAGACAAAGGGAAAGAAATTACAAAAAGTGAATACCAGGCTACCGTTCGGGAGAAAATGACCGAGATGCGTGACAATAGAGGAAGAAGAAGAAACTAGGCAAAAAATTGCCATTTATCATAAACACCTCAAAACTAAACTTGTGAAAAGTATTTGCTGCATATTTTCTTTACTGTTTTTAGCTTGTACGTATGCGCAAATAAAGCTGGATGGCGTTGTAAAAGATAGTTTAAATACACCTCTGGAACTAGCGAACGTAGTGGCTATAAATCAGGAAACAAATGCGTTGGAAACCTACGGAATTACGAACGAAAAAGGTGCCTACAGCTTAACGTTAGAAACAAATAAAACCTACAAATTACAAGTAAGTTACATAGGTTTAAAAACCTATGAAGAAGTATTTACTACACAAGAAACCAATACTACCAAAAATTTTATACTTCAGGCAGACAATACGCTGGATGCAGTTGAACTTACCTTCGATATGCCAGTAGTAATTAGAGGTGATACCCTAATTTATAATGCAGACTCTTTTAATACTGGAACCGAACGAAAACTCGAAGATGTTCTTGCAAATTTACCTGGGGTTGAAATAAATGAAGACGGACAAATTGAAGTGGAAGGTAAAGTGGTAAACAAGTTAATGGTTAATGGCAAAGACTTCTTTGATGGAGATACCAAATTAGCAACCAAAAATATTCCTTCTAATGCTGTAGACAAGGTGCAGGTACTACGAAATTATGCCGAAGTTGGACAGTTAAGCAGTGTTAGAAACAATCAGGATAATGTAGCTTTAAACATCAAACTAAAAGAAGGTAAAGAAAACTTTTGGTTCGGAAATATTACTGCTGGAGGTGGGACCACCCCAGACAATGAGCTTTACCTACTTCAACCAAAGCTTTTCTATTACAGCCCTAAATACAGTGTTAATTTTATAGGCGATCTTAATAATACAGGCGAAGTGGCTTTAACACAACGCGATATCCGTGGCTTTGGTGGCGGATTTAGAACACCAAGCAGGAGTAGTGGTACCGATATAAACTTGGGAGATAATGGTTTAAATTTTTTGACCAATCAAAATAATGCACTGGAAATTGAAAACAAACTGGCAACAGGAAACTTTAGTTATGCGCCAAATCCAGGGTTGGACCTTAGCGGATTTCTTATATACAACAGCAGTAGAATTTTATCTAAAGAAACGAGTTTTGTACAATACACCAATAGCGATTTGGGTATTCCAGACGAAGCGACACAACAAAATAGCAGGGAACGCTCAGATCAGGGATTGGTAAAGTTAAGTGCATCCTATCAACCTAACGGGAATAATCAATTAGACTACGACGTTTTAAGCAGAATATCTAGTGATACCCAAAACCAGAATTTGTTTTCTTCAGTTCTTGGAAATACAATACAAATTGATGAAGTAACCCCCTATAGCATTAATCAAAATCTGAATTACTATTATACCTTAGATGAGAACAATATTTTCGCTTTCGAAGTACAGCACCTTATAAAAAATGAAGATCCCTTCTACAATGCTATTCTAGACAATAACCCTAATAACCAGGATGCGTTCGATAGCACCGCAGAAGCCCTGGGTCTTGATACTACATTAAACAATTATAATTTGGGTCAGAATAGACGCATAAAATCGAATCAATTGGACGCAAAGCTCGATTATTATCATATTCTGAATCAGAGAAGCAATCTTAATTTTACACTAGGTACTATCTTGAGTACTCAGGAATTTAACTCCTCTATTTTTCAATTTTTAAACACCCAATCCCAACAGCAGATAGCACCTACCTTTAACAATGGAAGAGCAACCAACGATACCAAATATAACTTTAGTGATTTTTATATAGGCACACATTACCGAATAAAATCTGGAAAGTTTACACTCACACCAGGATTCTCAGTACACGCCTATGGGAATAAAAACAGCCAGTTTGGAACAACTTTTAAAGACAATTTTATTCGTGTTTTACCAGATTTTGAAACGCGCATTGAATTTAAAAAAAGTGAATCCCTCACAGCTCGGTACGAAATGCGCAATCAATTTACAGATGTAACCCGATTAGCACAAGGCTTGGTACTTAACGATTATAACAGCATTCAGTTTGGAGCACCAGATTTACAAAATGCCCTTTCGCACAATGTAAGTTTGCTTTACAGCAGTTTTAACCTTTTTAACTACACCAATGTATTTGCCAGAGCAGCTTATTCTAGTAATATAGATCAAATACGCAGTGTGACTAATTTCGAAAACGTAATTCGCACCAGCACTTTTTTCAACTCTAACTTTGCCGATGAAAATGTAAATGTGTTTGGCAGGGTGCAACGTACCTTCGGGAAGGTACGAGCCAGTTTAAATGCAAGCTTCAATTACAGCAAAATTAATCAGTTTATCCAGGGGCAGCAATCCTTAAATGAAGGCTATACCCAAACCTATACTCCTGGTATTCGCACCAACTTTAAAATAGCACCCAATGTAAGCCTACAGTATCGATATAGTGTAACCAATAACAATCAGGGCAATCGTGAAACTACATTTATCACGAATGCACCATCGATTGACTTTGATGCGTACATTTGGAAAAAAATTACATTCCGAACTAATTATAGTTACACCAACCAGGATTTAGGAAATGGTAATTCACAATCATTTCAGAATTG